>DASXML010000074.1:0-195003 GCA_036495715.1 Scandinavium sp. | reverse complement strand
TTTTCGGCTTTATTCGCATGTTCAGTGACAACTCACAGTAAATCCGGTACACCCTTTTGTGGTTGAACTTAAAGCCTTTTACGTTACGCAGGTACAAAAAGCACAGGCCAAATCCCCAGTTGCGCTGGCTGTCAGTAAAACGTGATTTTTTCATAGAGATCTCCCCGGTTCAGATTACGAGAAAATTCTACTTAACAACACACCGGTTTTTCGGGGGGACTACCGTCAACCACGGTCACGCCTTCTTTACCTTCGATAATGGTCATGTTGGACAAATCGAGGTTACGAATCTGGTACACACCGTCGGTGACTTCAAACAGGCCGCTGATGTTGATCAGCTGCGACTGACGCCACAGGCTTGGGTTGACGCTATCCGGCGCTTTAATGAAGGCATATTGTTGCGGGTTCCAGATAACATTGCCCTGTTCGCCTTTGATAACGTCCTGTGGAAGCGCGGCGACAAAGCCTTTATGAGCGTTGGTAAAATCGGTGTTATCGGAGAAAGGCAGTTGTTGTAAAAGGGCATCATTCGCCTGTTTGGTGGCGGCTGTTGCGTCTTTCTGGGCTTGAGCTTCCTCTGCGAAGGAAGGGAGTGCTACGGTAGTCAGTATCCCTGCAAGCGCCAGGCTTGTGACGATGGCATTGAGTCTCATTTCTTGACCTCATGAGATATAGGAAAGTGGTTGTTCCAGACCTACAAAGACCGTACAGCAACGGAGATGCTATCCGAAGAACTGTTTCGTTTTTTAGTTTAAGCGAGAATAATATTAAAGGCAAAGAGCCTTCAATTAAAAGCAAGGACGAAAAGAATACATTACAATTCAGGACGCATTCTGAAAAAATCAATTAGTTACAAAAACATTAATTGGATAGGTAGCATTCGTATATAATTTAAAAATCCGAACTAAAAAATGGAATAAGATAGATTTATATGATAATTGTTTTAATATCGTTAGCCTCCGCTTTTAAATCAAAGATAATATCAATCAATCCCATTGAAATTGCATTTTCCGCATCCCACACAACATGCTCATTCAATATATCATCCCAACAAGCATCACCAACACCAAAAGTAGTGCGTGATTTAAAAGCATAAACCATTCTACTTAAATCACTTTCCATATGTTTAACTATATGTCTCATTTGAGAAAGTTCGAATTTTGCTGATTGGTTAAAAAAACATTCAACAGGATGAAAGATGAATCTTGAATTCGGAGAGGCGCTTCGAACATTGCCGGCCAAAAAAATAAGCGAAGCTATAGAGTCAACATTACCACAATTATGTGTATGCAATGTGATGGGTAAGGCACTGAGTATGTCATAGGCCTTTAACCCAGAACTGACATTGCCACCCTCACTTGAAATAACAAGCATAAACTCATCAATGCCTTCCGTCAAAAGATTCGCACATTGCTGAACCAAATTATGAACAGTGACATCAGTAATCGCACTGCAGAGTAATAACGTTCTCACCGACGTCTCCTGTTAGATAAAACCATATCGAGAAAGCTTTAATGATATTTCGGAATAAATTAACTCTTGTGATTTAATAGCATTACTATCTATACATTTGGAATCTAATAAGCATCGCAATTCATAAACTTCAGTTTTGTATGCAGCAAGCCTTGAATTCAGCAAAATGTTAAGTGTATACAAGTTCGCTGTAGTTTCATTTTTAATAAATTTTTCCATCCCTTCAATCTCATATATAAAGTAAGTACCACATCATTAGAATGGGAGAGACGATTGAAAATTTTAACAATTACTCCTGCGTGGACTTCATTCAAGCCCCCCATTGCACACAGTTAAATTATAGGAAAGAAATGCGACAACAAACATCCGGTAGCGGATGAATTTAGTGCACAAAATTTGCATCTGCTCAAACTAACTACTCCTATACGGAATGCAACTTATAATTTAGTCATAAAAAATCGCCACCGAGTATGAATAAACACTCGGCAGCGAAATCTGTTAATAATAATTAATCAAAAAAGTAATAGCACTATTAGCCACCCCGGGCTGAAGGTTAGTTTCTGTCTGTATATATCTAGCTACTAACGGAATGTCAGAGATTCCAGTCGTATTCGTTTCTAATTGATAATCTTTAGTTTGGGAAAAATCAACTAACTCAACATTACCAGAAGGCTCACCATATGCAACTTGAATACCAATCCCCTGAGCACTACCAGTACCATCAGTAATACTAAAAATACCATTAGAACTGTCTATCACAGTAGTGTTCGGTGTCAGGCTTAATCTCAATGCGTTATTTTGCGGCGTCCCTCCGGAACTACTGGATGTACCATCAGATGACCATGTACCACCCGAGTTTGAACCATAAAAAATTGGACAATTTAAAAGTTTTATTGAGGCATCCGTCCATTTCTGGGCGCTACCTTTCCCGGAAAATTGAGAGATATCATACTTACCCATATCAACATCTACATTAGGTGTTTGGCATGTTCCAGCAATAACATTAATTGCTCCACTAAAACAAACATTTTCCACTTGATTAGATGGTGAATTACCTTCATTTGTATAATTTAAAGTGAGGCATGGTAAGTCTCCACCATTTATAGATCCTGGCGATATAGGTCCAGTTTTGACAAAATACACATCCCAACGTAGGAAATTGCCAATTACATTACAGGTAGTCCCCTCACATAGAGCACCGCCATTTGTCTCTGCTGCAGCAGGTTTGCTATCAGGAACAGTTAAATCACCGTTTGTATGTTGCTGAAAATAAATACCAATTCCAGAAACACCTGTTTCGTATACTTTTCCTGATAGTTGCCCAGACCCCCAGCTAGTTATCGGTAAGGGGGTTTGGCTGAAACCATAATTCGCCATTATGGGGCTGTTGGTTGAACAAGTAACCTGTACTGACCCAGCACTACCTTGGAATGCATGATTGTACTGCTGCTGATAAAGGATAGATCCATCCGGCAAATCGCTACCAGCTGTAATATTTCCCATTAACAGCGGCATTGCTGCAGTATTAGTTGGGGAATTCACTGAGCAATCTGCATATGCCATTTTTGCACAAAATAGAAATGCACTCAGTAACACTATTATAACTTTTGCCATCACATCCCCCTTCCGCACGTAGAATTAAACCGTTGTATTGCAACAGTTTTTTGTTTCGATGTCATTGGTGCGAGCATGTATTTTATAGAACAAACCGAAGATGTATCTTTCCCCCAATGCGCAGTCAATACTCCATTGTCTTTTGACACTCGGGCATAAATAGTACCAGCCTGACCTACACTTCCTATGCTTTGACCAGATTCATCGGTAATATCTGCACCAAATGGAACCTCTTGCCCATTTTCTAGCCTGGCATTAATGATGATTGGCATACCTGCCTTCGTTTTGAAGACAATTTGACTTACAGCACCATCATATGGAGCAATTTTTTCGCTGGTGTTTTCTAGTTCAACTGAATCGGATATTCCTTGTGGATCAATTGATATTTCATTAATTTCATAAGGGTTCAGATATGGGACGGCCGCATGACCCCACGGATCAATCCGAACATTGGAGTATCCACCGACTTTAGCTCCGGTAGCTCCTTCAGCCTCAACAATAGCAAAATTATCACCGGTATACGGACTCATAACTACACCATCACGCCAAGCAAGTACGGTACCACTCATGCCCAAAGAAGCATTCTGGTATTGCTTGCCAGCGCCATATGTTGCCGTTAAATTTGTATACTGAGTTCGCATATTACCATTCATAGCAACGCTGCTCCCTCCTCCCTGGTTATAATTTGATGCAGTAACACCATATCCATACTGACTATCAGTACCCGCAGTACCTGAAATGCCAACTTGTTCGCCAGTTCTGCCACTTGAGTCATGGTTAACACCAGCAGTTAACATCGGCACATTGCCATCTACATAGTCACCTAGCGGCACATTGATATTAAACTGCCAGTTAGTTTCCATATCTCCATATTGATTTCGGACACGACCCGCATTGATGTTGTAGCTAATTCTTTTCCAGCTATTGCTATAGCCGATTTGATATTGAAGATCTGTATCACCATTATTCCAGTAATCCTGAGAGAATCCAGTAACATAAACTTGCCCGTAACCATCATCCAATGATTGGTTAAGAGTAATGTTAAATTTATTCTTCGGTCTCCATAGGGTATCTAAATCCCCATCATTTTTTTCTATATCTAATGCCTGCATTGCAGTAGAAAAATCATAATATCCAGCAGTTGAGTACCGATAGGCTGCAATTGTAAGATTGCTTCGAGTCTCAGCCAAAAATTTGCTAAAACTTATCTCATAGCTCTGGCCACTGCTTGCATTTCCATCAGCACTATCAAGGTGGACCCTTGCCTGAGTTATGTCGAACGAAAATGCACCTATTTCCGTATTTACCGCAGCACCGAGAAGAACGGCATAATAATCAGGTGTATCAACACCTCCTCCTTGAAGACCTGCATACCCTGTTAAATAGTTAGTTAAACCTTGCTGCCATGATAACTGGTACATGAAAGGATCAATAGATAGATTTTTATCGTTGACCTGGCCGACAACAAAATCATATTTATGATTCCCTGGGCGTAAAAGTTTAGCAACAGAAGTATAAGGCACGAGAAAATTCTGTGAACTACCATCGGCCTCTGTCACTGTTACATCAAGATCGCCACCATATCCTGTAGGATAAAGGTCATTAATATCAAAAGCTCCAGGGGGAACTGTAGTTTCATAAATAACACGACTATTTTGCTTTACAGTTACTTTGGCATTCGTTCTAGCAACGCCCCTTATATCAGGTGAAAATCCACGTTGTGATTGCGGTAACATTCTATCATCACTAATTAATTCAACACCTTTGTAAGGTACTGTATCAAATACTTCGCCACGTGTATTCGACTCACCAAGTCTGACCTGCCCTTTGATTTGCGGAATATCCCGCTGTACATAATTGTTAATCGAATCATACTCACCGCCTCGGCTATCTTCCCAATTATAGCTACCATCATGGCGGAAATACCATGCCCCGATATTAAGACCAGCATTAACACCCGCAAAGGCAGAGTTATAACTTTTTCCATTAGACCAAGAAGTGTAGGTATTTGCATTATAGCCTAAAAATAATGCAGGCACGCCCTCATTCCATAAAGATGGATCTACATAACCCCGAGCGGTGTTGTTAACTAACGACTGCGGGACAGTAAAATCAAGTCGCTGTGAACCTGAATCATAATCAACATGAGACTGAGGAAGCAGTTTAGTAATGAAATAACATTCCTTGTCTTCTCTCATTTCAGATTTAAACTCAGCTGGCATCTGATCATCACGAAGGTTAAGCTGTTTTATAGTTTTTAAATCGAAGCATGGTTCAGCATCATTTTTCGCTACTTCAATGAATTTTACAATTCCTTTCGTCACTGGATCACCGTTGACATAAATATCAACAGCATACGATCCTGGCAATGTCGACGCTCCTTTTTCGAATCGAGAGAGATCAACATCACCTTGTTTAGAGGTTTTAAGGAAAATAGGGTCAAATTCCAGTATACTACTTTTTTCGGATGCATGATTTGCAGAGCCTGAGCTTTCATTACCTACTTCAACGGCCAGAGCTATGGGACTAGCAAAAATCAAACTATAAAAAGTAAGAAAGAGCTTGAAGTGGGATGAGCAATTTGCCTCTTTCATATATTCGCCTAATTATTATTGTCATTTAACATTTTTGTTTATGGACTTCACCGCGCCCCAGTCGTTTACATACTCATAGGAGACTTTCGCCCCTGGAGAAAATTTCATGCTGGAACTCGGTGTAAATGTTGTTTCCCCAAATGGAGGAACCATTTCGCCTTCTACTGAGTGCCCTGAACCATCAGAGACAGAAACCAGCGAAACATAAAATGGAGAATTATTTTTGGCTATAATAGTTTTACCCATAGAGGCCCACTCAAGAGACTCTGCTGCTGCAATTGCTTTGTCTGCTTTGCCTAGTGATTCCGGTCGATAAAACAATTTAATTCGAGTTCGAAACGCAATTTGCAACTTGTTTGGAGAACGATTTTTTCCTACTGGTGGAATTTCTAATACATTTAACCAGAACGCCGTTTCTTTATTAGATGGAAGGGTAGATGAGCCGGTATATGTAATGCGCAACGTTTGGCTTTTTCCTGCGTCGATTCTATTAATTGGAGGCATTATAATAAATGGAACCTGCAATTTCTCTGGTTGTGCGTTAACATCCCCCTTATCAATCCAGGTTTGCGCCAGCACTGGGCTCCCTTCATTATTAGAGAGTTTAACCGTAACCTCTTTTTGAAGTTCTGGATATATAATACGAGTTGCACCTACAACAACATTAGCTAAGGATGTTTGTGATATAACAGATAATGATAAAAAAAAAGCCAAGCGTGTTATCAGCACACCCTTCAATCTCACCATGTCAGAGACTCCTATAAAGCCGGCATTTAATGCCGGCATTATTTAGTTACTTATATTGAAGATTGTAAACAACACTACTTGCCACAACACCTGGCGTTGTTTGACCGTTTGCATAATATTCAACAGCATAAGGGAGCGTTGCTGTTCCCGCGGTAGGATCAATATCTACGTATGCCATATCAGTTACCTGGTCGGTAGAACCAACGTTAATAACTGCATTACTATTTGAAGCATCCAAAAGTTGCAGATCGACAAGAGTAGCTCCGCCACTCGCAGTATTAATTAAACGACCTGTATTCTGATCAACCGTAGCCCCGGTTTGGAAAAACGCTGATACTTTCGACTGCCCACCTTCCGTACCCACAACACAATTTGTAAGACCCAAATTAAATGCTGTACGGCCGGTTACTTCTCCGGACGTTGTCAATTCATTAATACTAACTGTTGGTAGGGTGATAGTTGCATCTTCGCCTTGCCCATTAACGGTAACATCACACGTGGAGTCAGTTAATTCACCATTAAAGGTGATTGTTCCAGTAGACGCAGCGTTAGACGCAAAAGACACACCTAAACTTAAGGCACAAGTAGCGGTCAGCAACGCAAGTGTTTTTTTCATATATTTCATATACAACCTATAATCTTTATTTAAAATTGAAAATTAGTAGTAAGGCCCTACGTAACTTTCATTGAGACAAAGTTTCGTGAACACTTTTTAAATATAGCCCAACGAAGAAACGAGGTAACTCCACCACCGGACAAGTTACAAAAAGTTACAAATCACAAAAAAACCAATCACCTTCACTTAACTGGGGAAAACGACCAAAAAATGCCATAACAATGAAGTTTTCAACTATAAAGCAAAGGTTTAATAGACATTAATATGCATAGCACATCTGTCACGTCGATTTCTTAGTACCCTGATGGTATCTTTTTCAAAACCGATATTAATTTTCCTTTTTCCATCCTTATATATCCACCTTTCTTTAAACTTGCCAATATTTCAAACACATAACTTTTTGACAACGCTGTTCGGGTGGTGATGAATGCAGCTACATTCTCATCAAACTCAGCTTGATTTTCTGATATATGTAAATATCGATAGAGCATAGATATTATTGTCTTATATCCAGAATCATTAGCAGATTTTGTTTGTTCATTTAAAACCAAAGAAAACAATTGCACTATTATTGATATTACCACTTCGGCTTTCGAGTTATTAATATTATTCTTTGCGTAATACTCTTTTTTTCCGATTCGTCGAAGAATTACGCTGGTTTCACATATATACAAAAATTTAATCATAGGAGATAAAATCTCAAGAAACCCTAGAGGTGCAAATTCTGGAATTGACCAAGTATATTTGTAATCATTATGTTTTATACCAGTCACTTCTCCGGAAATTAGTATATAGACAAACCTTTTGTCCGGCATAAAATATTGTCCAGCTTTCAGTTTCACCTCAGCATTATTGATGCTATGTATTTCACTTACTTGTATTTCAGTAATTTTATTTCTGGATTCTTTTAGATCAATATTTAAATAACCTTTCATTTTCCATCGACCAATTAACTAAATTAATGAAAGCCATCATAATATAAGTACAATTACTTACCCGAAAATAGACGAATATTGAATATCATCAAGACGATGAAAGACTTACATTGACAGCAGTTGTAGAGTATTTAGAACAATAAAAAACAATTTCGGTTGTTTTTTCTTAGATATGATGCAGCAGTTACCAGGAGCATATCTGGACAATCATTATGCAAATCCTCAGCCAAAAATCAAATAAATCCACTACTGGAGTTTTTTGTGTTTTTCCTCTTGATATGCTCTATAAACATTTTACAGCGCATTACTTTTAAAAACACAATGATGAAAACATTTGAAGAAATACATACAAAATATATATCTCTAGATATAATAAGAGAGAACCATCGTCTAATAGATCTTTCTGAAGAAATTAAACTTGGTCGCGGCGATGAGTTTATCCCTAGTAGTAAATTTATATACATGATAACGAGCGGATATATGTCCATGTACCTATATGAAACCGAACAACTTGTTGGGCTAACTATTGAGTTTATGCCTATTGGACTTGTCGAGGCTATAACGCCCCCAGCAAAATTTCGTTATATTTGCGAAACGCCGGTCGTCATGCTCAAGCTAAGTCGTAAAGATTTTTTTAATGCTTTTTTTATTACGCATAAAGAAACTGAAGAACTCATTACTGTCTTAACAAACATGTTTTCTTTTACAATTCATTCGAATATAAATAACACGAATGAAACAGCCTATGAATCCATAGTTTCAATGCTTCACAGATATATGTACCGTAAAGATCACGTAGTAGATTTTAAAGAAGGGATCGCCAGTTTCATTGTTAAACGAACGAAAATTTCTAAGAGTTATGTTTTCGAAGTATTATCAAGTTTAAAAGAAGGAGGATATATAACCGTATCTAAAGGAAAACTTTTATCAATAAATAAAAAATTACCAAGTGGTTACTGATAAAATTTATTGCACATGTTAATTTGACTATTCATCGCAATAAATAAATTATTTATAGCAAACTACGTATTGAATTTCTAACATTGCCATCGGATTTACCCTTATCATTTTAAGCTTTGTTTTGATATCAGATCGTTTAGCGCACAATACTTTATACGAAACATCAAGTAATTGACATGCAACTTCTTTGCTCAAATGTTCAAATCGTAATACTTGGTACTCTTTCCGAGATAATACATCATTTTTTAACGAGTTATGCCTCCCCCTTAAGATCTCCGAAATAAACCAAAAATCAGATTTTTTCGATATATAAAAAACGCTGCCCATTTTAAAAAAACTGTTCCTCCCTAAGCTATCAATTAATACTATTGTTCTTTTAAATTTAAAAGAGGCAAATTTTAAATACTCTTGCAGCATCTTTAAATCTTTAATATTAAGAATGATTGTTGCATGATTGTCTGTTTTGCAAATTACCCTCTCAAAAGAACTACCAATTATCTCTACATCCCCCCTTTCATCCGTATAGTTTTTAATACCATTTTCAAAATAAAAATTGTCACTCGCAATATACAACTTAGTATTTTCAGACATTAGCCATCACCTACTTTCATTTCCATAGCTTCATTCATTTGATACTAAATTATTTAACACGCCCTGTAAGTCCACAGCTGGACAGAACACAAAATTTAACAAACTTTCATTAACCCAATTTAGGCTATGCACAATTTTATTGTTTGATCATTTGTGCATCTAGCGACTACATTTAGATTATATAAAAAATGGCCAATCAAGGTCTTGATTGGCCGGAATGCGATTTTTAACAGAATTGACAAATCGTTTGTTTGTCTAATATAAGCATAACCCATGTATCAATAAATCACCAGTTATAAATGCTCACCAATGAAATATTATCAATCATCAATTCGTTATTAGTGAATTTAATTTCACGAGTGCAATTAACTAGATTTCCTCTTCAGAATCATTGGTCGTCCGCAGCCTTAATTCAGCGCTTGGACTAAGTAATTTTTTATATCAAGCCGCTGCTCAGGCGTAAGTATATTATTTATATCATAATAATATTTTATTCGGTAGTAGCGCATTTGATGATCAAGGATGTCGAAAGCTTTAAGCTGCTGTTCAATTTTTTCTTCATCCCATTTACCTGAGCGCACTATATTAACTATGACACCATCCTTAATGTCATCTATTTTTATGTTACGCGCATCCATTTCCATTTGTTGGTAAAGATGTTCAATTTCTGAAGCTTGCTTCTTTGTTAATTTAATATTCTCAATTGTTGGATCTTGGGATGGCGCAGGCACTGCAGCCACACTTGTTGCTTGAGCCGTGATATGGATAGAAATTAAAAAAGAAAAAATTGCCAGTTTAATATATATATTCACAACAGTAATACACCTTTAAAACTTTAACATTTTGCGATCATAGCATCAGCCCGCCCAGGCAGAGCGTGACGTAATGTTACATTCAGATAATAATGTTACATTTGATTATTCAGTTAACAGAGAACGCATAATTTATCTCAATATTTCAATCCATTAAACATCCAACTTGATGTAAAACACTCTATAAGACATTCCCCTAGAAACATTAAAACTTAAGATTTTGAGCATCAAATCCCGGCCGTCTGATATTCATCCCATGTCTAGACAATCATCCCCAAAGTCATCCGGATATGCATACCTTTTTGAGACAACTGATTTAATCGCCTGATGTAAAATACCTTGCATTAATATCCTAGATAGATTTAGCCGTGGGCATTGATACCTTTAAAAAGTTGCTCAACCTTATTACCGAGAATATGTACTACGAACAGTTAATTAAAACCATTATTTTGGTGTGACTTTTTACGCATCTGACGATGAAATTCATTGTCATTATTAATCATTCCTTTTGAGCCACAAACACGATGATCTCATTGCATGCTTTAGCATTTCTTTACATGTCTAGTTATTTTAACTGTATTTTGAACTGCTGAATTTCATGTTGTTCTGACATTAAGCTATTACCGGTGGACTCAATCCCCATAGGCTCTTGCTCATATAGTTGTATCCATCTATGAAAATGCTCAGGATTGAGTCCAAGTGTTCACACGATTTTACACACATCTAACTGACTTTTAATAACTTATAAGGCAGCTTTGAGTGCTAAGTTCAGTAAATGTAGATTGTTGTGATCTCATAGGCTTTGCATTTTTCATGATATTATTGAATAATAATAGCTTTCACAATTTTTGTAAATTAAGTATCATAATTTGACTGCTCATTAATACACCCAGATATCTGACAGCACTTAAAAAATTGATAGTCTTAATATTAAGGTGTTCAGATGATCGATTTCTTATGCCCAGGAAAGTACAGAAGGCGTACCGCTCAGGAAAAGATCACAATGGTTCGATAGAGCTTTGATTCGGGTACAACTTTTTCAATTATTATCTGCCAGTACGGTGTGGCAAAAAGTCAACTGTTTATCAGGTGCAAGCAAAGCCGTTCCAGGCTCTGAGCTAGTATAAAAAAATACGACTGTTGGGCAATAAAACCATGAAAAATCATCTGCTAACAGAAGCATTGAAATCTAGTCGCAAAAGCGTGAACAGTGCACTTGTCCTTATTGTCAGGATGGCGAGTTAATATCGTCAGCCGCGGACTGCACGTATCACTTGGTATCGGCAAGCGCGTGAATGACTCATGATTAGTGGAATCGCCGGAGTAGTTGAAGACCAGATGATAACGATGTCTTGAACGTATCCGGGACATAGCCATACCCTACCAGCCTAAGATTCCGCCGGATATTGGTCTGTTGCGCAGGCAATCAGAAAGCAACGTACTGAAAAATATAGAGGGGATTCTGGCACCTAACCAACGTTAAGTGGCGGCAGACAAAAGTAACCTGTGTTGATGCTTCGACGGGTTCCAGTTAGCTTCATTGCAATTATGGCGTAAAACTTCAGGCCACATTCGCCCGGGACTGTTGTGATTGCAAAGTCTTTTTCTGGGCAGATAGTACAGATGGGTTCCACAGTCAAACCATTCTGCCTTGTAATGATGTGATGCTGATTACAATGAAGAGCCAGTTCGAGACCAATCCTCCTTCTCCACTTGCGGATAATGGTTCAGTGTATCGACACATAATATACGTGAGATCGTCGCCGACTCTGGAGCCAAAATCGACGGCGTGAAAGTCGTGGAATAACATAGTGTTTCATGGAAACAATCAAGCGAGACTACATGAGCATAATACCGAAATGGGATGGGCTAACAGCGGTAAAAAACTTCGTGATAGTGTTCCACAAATGGCATCCGTCCATGGCTCTAGGATACTGTTCGCCACGAGAATTTGTACAGTGCCGTTCAGTATAAGTTAAGTGATAAAAGGTGTATTGAAATATAATGAAAAATCCCCCCGGCTTTTATTCCGGGGAGAATGGTAATTAATTTCCCGTTACAGCTGCGGCCGCTACAGGGTGATCGGAATTCGCCACAACGGTTGTTCGTGCGATCGGATGATTGCCATCTCCGGTCGCCGCTGCAACGGCTACAGGATGATCGGCTGTCGCGACAGCTGTGGTTCGTGCAACCGGATGAGCACCCTCATCACCTGTCGCTGCAGCTACCGCTACAGGATGGTCGGATGTTGCCACCGCAGTGGTACGGGCGATTGGATGATTAGCAAAAGAAGAGAACGTCGCAGCGGTTAAGATCATTGCTAATAATTGTTTTTTCATAATAAAACCTCTTAAGAATAGCCCAATTTGAAGCATGAGCAGGATGGGTGGTGCCTTATGGCGGGAATAAAAACTGATAACATATTTTTCCTTGCCTTCGCATTTTCAGTAACTATTGGTAGCGTTTCAAAAATACATGATTTCATGTGAACTACTATATAGCTTCCCTGATTCGAATTACCAAGTCTACTAACCCATTCACATTATGGCTGTACCACTACCTAAATGATAAGGAGTCAGAAATATATTCATTCTCTTGTGAATTCGTTATTTCGTATATTCATACTCTACAGGCACATCATCAAATAGACTTGTCAACGACCGTGTCTTCCCTCGTTGTTAATATACGGACTTTATCTCCTGGATTGAAAATTATATTGTGATCGTAACTTTGTTTTACTTCGATTAGAGCACCTGCCTGTGTTTTTATCAGTAAGTCTACAGTCTTAATTCCCGCTTCTTTACTCTGATGATAGCGAGATGCCGCAACTCCACCAACGGCACCAACAGCTGTCATAGTTTTTTTCCCCTTGCCGTTTCCAAATTGATGCCCAACAACTCCTCCAAGAGCACCTCCTGCTACGGTACGCAATTTGTGATGACCGACCTGAGTACTTGTAAGGGTTATATTTTCTTGAACAACACCATATTCCACTAAAGTTTTAGTACCAGCAAAGCTGTTTTGAGAAAACCAGGCAAAGGCCATTATTACCAAAGATGAAACATTTTTACTTGCCTTCATTGTTGCCCTCGAAATATTTTCATAAAGATATATGATTTTTCCTTTAATTTAAAAATTGAACATATTGGGTGCTTACACCATACAAAGTACTACCCGCATATTTAGTAGCATCACTTTACTGCTAAAACCGACCGCTTCAAGTGCCTTATGGTACTAGTCATTCTGTTACAAACAGTAAACCACAAATCACTTTTGAAGTTCATGCTTCCATAAGAAACAACAATTTCATTGAAATTTATCTTTAAAACCCCCAGTCTAATTAGCTAGAGCAACACAACTTTTATGATGGATTTTAGTTAATTACCGACTTTGTAAATGGAATGGCACATCCTTTCTCTTATGCCATTGTAAAATGATAAACCGCCACTAATTGAGTGGAAGTCCATTATGAACATTTAGACTATCTGTATCGATCCGGTGAATATACTTTCCAAATGCACAGAATCGACGGTAAGGGCAAACAGATGGCGGTTGTTCGACAAGTAATTCAAAAAAGCAAAAATGCTTTCCTATTTTGCAAACATTCCTTCATGTTTGATCAACGTGGGAACCAGTGCTTCTACTCACTTTTGTGGCGGTAAACTAATGGCCCTCAGTTTATCAAACCTTCGTCAAAACCAATAAGCATGATACCGCTGACGCAGGGATTCTTGCGAAGTAGCCACGGGATCCAACAACTACAAATGCAGTTACCTGAGATCGTGGAAAATCCCGATAACGCGTTGCCATCTCAGTTCTTGTACTATCAAAATACTTAGATGCCTTTGCACAGATAGTTTCCAGCCTTTCATTTCTTTCTGGTGAAAAATGTCAAAAATCATTAGATTTGTCTAATCAATGGGAAGCAGGTCACCGGTTTCGGATGCCAACAGTTCTGCAGACCCTTTCTAGCGCAGTCCCGGCCAAGGACACACTCTTGTCAGCACCAATGATATAAGACTAATTTGCGGTCAAAAAAAATCTTGGCGTTGACAACATTCGCCCGTAAGTGATCTCGATGGTGTGGAAGATGCATTCGGCTTCCATATGCGCGACTAAGCTACCCGTTGGATGCCTGAATGGATGAGGTCTCCGGGAGCGGTTAAACGTACGAAAGTGGCTGTGCTGACCGTCGTTAACCTCAATACACATCGCAATGAGGCTAATCATTACGCAAAACCTTCCCCGGCAGCAGGCACCTGATAACGAAGCGGCTCCCTGAAAGGAGCGCCTGAGAGTAGGTGAATCCCAATGCAAAATATTATCACTGCGTATGATCTGAGCCACTTTTTGCCTTTTGATTTCGAGGAATATCGTAATGGCGGTGAGACATTGCGCCGGGAACTGACGAATGCGGTCATTCATGAACTAACGGTTCCTGCAGACTGGAACATCAACGGCGAGGCCCGCACCGAATTGGAGGCCTGTTTCCCGTGCAGTGCCGCCTGTCCCCACTGCATGACCAGTTTTACCTCGCACTGTACAGTCCCGGCGACGTGAGTTCTGTCTGGCTGCTGATGTTTGTAAACAGCAATGGTGCACCGGTGACGGTGCTACGCATCGAAGCTGTTTTCTTCCCGGACGTGTTCAGCCCTGCTGCGAGTCTGGTCGCCACGCTTGAAGGGCTAGGATACTCGCAGCCAAATATCATCAGCATGCTGGCACTGGAGGCGCCGACAACGCGCGCTGGTAACACTCCCCCCTGAGCGACAGGCTGCTTACACAGGTTTTAATGCGCTCTACGAAGACGAGCAAATAACCGAAGCGGCCTGCATGGCGCGCACATGGCGTAAAATCCATGATATTCACATTCGCCATCCAACGAAAGCCCTCAACCGTATCGGGACTCTGTACGCCATCTAATCGAAAATCCGTGGTAGTCCGTCGGAAGTGCGGTTGGCGGCCTGGAAAGCCAGGGCGGTGCTCACCTGCTGTTGTACGACTGAATACAACAGCGGGTGGGCACACTGTCGCGGCTCTCAGATACGACGAAAACGCTCGCATATATGCTGAGGCAATGGTGTAAGTCTCATTGCTGCTATAGCAGAGTTTTACCGATACATTCCTGTATTAACACAATGGGCTGGATCATTTGGGCAATGGGTGTTGTTTTCTTTTTGACTGTAGCCTGGGGACTTAGCATGTTGCGCCATGGTTAGAATTTGTACTTCGTTGATTGAGCCTCATCGAGAATGAGAAGCGAATGGTCTAGCGACAATGAAAGGAGGCACTAAGATAAAACAGAACATTCGCTTTAATTATCGCGCAACTAAAAACTCACAGAAATATTGTCATAATAAAAAACGACGGACACTCTGGCATGTAGAATTAAAACTGTGAGCAGCTTATTACCTAAAGATGCCTAGCGCCTTAGTTCACTATATCTACAGTCACAGGTTAATAGCGTTAACATTGCTATAATTATCTTTCCGTGCAGAAATGAAAGAAATGTTTTAGGGCTAATTTACAATCATGTGTATGATTAGCTTGAAGATGCATTTTTCAGCACCTAGACGTTATTGTTAATTCGCACTGATAATGTCCCTGCAAGAGTCGTAAAATACCGCTAAAAAATTGGTGTATTTCTCACCGGAACGTGCAGGACGATGTGAGATGGCGATTATTTATCACCTTTCACAACGGTTCTGTCGAATTCAGATTCGGGCTGTACAACGAAAACATCCCGACGATAATGAGCAGGTCGATATCTTGATTTTTCACCCGCAGGGCCAAATCGCGGTAGTAGCTCTGAAAACCATTACTGTCGGTAATGAAGTTGCCGTATAAATAGCCGTTACAGTCCTCATTGGCCGCATCCAGAAACTCTTCGGCATTGCGGTTCATCGGGCTGATATCAAAACTTCCATAGGTGATATCGTCGATGGCACTTTGCTCTTCATTTGCGACAAAGAAGTAAATGGTTGCCACACCCAGAGGTTAAATAGTATCAGTTTTGCCAAAATAATACTTCTCACACCAAACCATCCCATAAGGGACTTGATATTGTTGCACTATCTATATTTGTGTGTTTTTTATCGTAAGAAAATTAATGTTTAAATTTAAATCATTTTACCCCCCCTCCTCATCGAATAGACCTTTCCCCGTACAGCGTAGTTATTTCGCGGTTAAATGGTTAAAACGATAACTGATGCATCCGTAAGCCTGTATTTATCTGTTTACATTTAAAACAGGCAGTGTAAAAATAAGAAACGTTACGTTAGTATATGTTCTTTCCCTGACAAGAACTCCAATGAAATATAGGTGAAGAGTGGCCTGATGTCCCAGAGCTTTCAGAGTGAAATCCCCAAGACACGCGTCAATATTAAACTTGATATGTTCGCAAGCGGGGCGAAAAAAAACAGCCCCCTCTCAACTTGCTGAATGTCGGTGACTTCAGTAATGGTAAAGCCGAAGGCGCATTGTCAGAACATGATAAGATTGACATTAACAAAAACAATTTCAATGCCGTGTTATCGGAACAGAAACCGGAAATCAGTGTTATCGTTAAAAATGCCCTTGCAGATGGCGGTTCGGAATGAAATGTTCGTCTGAGTTTCCAGGACATGAAAGACTTCGAGCCGGAACAGATCTCAGCCCTGGAAGCATTCCCTTCCATGCTTAATTTACTGCGTGATTTAAAATTCAATCTTCTGGACAACGTCACGTTCAAAAAAGAACTGGAAACCATTCTGAAAGACCCCGCTCTGTGTGATTAACTACGTGACGAAATGAACGCGCTGGCGCTGGCCCGGAAATAATAAAATAATACGGAAAATCAACGAAATAATTACAGATAACATGCTTATGTCAGTTAATAACGAATCACAGACTCATTCGGGTAGTGCTGCTCTTGGGAAAACGCTGTTGCATGGTGGGATCTATGCATCACTGTTCGATAAAATTAATCTTAAACCGGGTAGGCTGTTCAGGACCAGCCTATTCACATGTATGACCTCGGCACTTGCAACCAAGTGAAAATCCAATCAGAAGTGATGATCCCGGAAACCCGCGAGCTTGAGTTCGCCAATCTCTGCTTCATTCCGCTTAGCTACTACAAAAAACGCGATTACTCATGCTTCTTATCAGCAATAATCCACGCAGAAACCTGCCCTGTACGATACTGCGGATGCAACGGCCAACAGTCCAATACACGTCTGCCGCATATATTCCTGCTGTCGCGTATCGCACATTAAACCCGACGCGTCATCGCAGGATGATGGCATGACTGAAAATGAAATGGAGAAATAGCACATGGCTATTCCTGTTTATCTTTGGCTGAAAGACGACGGTAGCACGGATATGAAAGGCTCTGTCGATGCTCAGGATCGTGAAGGCAGCATCGAAGTGGTTGCACAGAAACACAAACTGTACGTCCCAACAGATAACAACACCGGTTAGATTTAACGGTTAATGAAGATGATTGTCGTATAAGAAGAGGTGAAGCCGCTGAATTTTTTCAGGGATAAGGCATATCGCTATAAATATGTTGCCCGTAAATAAAGAACTCAAAGCAGAACTGTATCGTAAAATGCGTCGGGTTAGGATGGACAGGGACTACCTCACGTCAGTCCTTGCATGCTACTGGGCTTCGTAATCTTACCTTGTGTGTGCTTAACACTACAGAACAGGGAGGATATCTCGCCTATAATCTGCGCTGTTAATTAAAAATGTCTGAGAAGCAGGCAGTTGTTTAAATAATAAATGAAAGGAAACAAAATGAAGTTGGTTAAATTTATTCCCGCAACAATAGGTCTTATCTGTTCTGTCAATGTTCACGCAGGATTATTCAGTTCATCGGATGATTTTAAATGTGACCGTGATGATGCGGTTAAAGCCCTTCAGCAGTATGTCAAAGATTATTCGTCGGGTATGGTTCAGCGCGATTCGCTAAAAAAAACATCATTGTTATTTAACAAACCTGCTGATATGTATATAGAAAAATTAGTTTTATTGCCTGTAAATATCAAGAATGTCTCCACAACAGATAACACCAATGTATCTGAAATTAGTTGTGAAGCTCATGTAGACATCCCTTTACCAGCAAATGCCCTGGATGTGATCCATGCCATGCCGGAGCAAATGTCAGGCCTGCAGTTCGGACATGCTAAGTTTTATAACAGTACTATTGTCTGGAAAAAATACGAATATACTCTGAAATTGGCAGATAACAAAAAAGACATCTCGGTCGTGGATAATATGAGTAATGCGGCATCTGCTACGCTGTATGGCATCGTCGTGCTGACAACGAACAAGGATGAATTCATCAAGGCCAATGCTCTTCAAAAGCTAGCTATAGCAAAAGATGACTATCAGATCGCGGATGCTGACTTGAATGCAACATGGCAAGAATTGCCTGCATCATCCCGTAATACACTCAAATTGCCACAGCTTGCATGGGTTAAGGGCAAAGCATTTGCATGTGGAAAAATCAGTGATGCAGAGCTAGCAACTACGGATGCAGAAACCAGCGTTAAGATTTACAATTGTCAGACTAAAATGACGCATGAGAGAAATACATTTCTTAGTGGCAGTAATTAATAAGTGAACAAAGGGAAGTAGGTGAATAGTCGGCATTGAGTAAAGGCTGACAAAAAGGCGATGCCTGCTTTTCTTTTTAGAAATGCCATTTAGTTTCCGATCTTATTTTTACATGTCAATGCGTTGGTGCGTTTTCGGTTCGAAATAAAAAAGATTATGTGGCAGGAAACACGTTTGCATATCGTCAGTGATATTCTTGATAAACTTATCAAGAATATCACTGAAAGGGCTTAAAGGAAATGAGAATGGCTGTGTCTTTTCGTCCAAATATAAGCTATAGGAAAAACCAAAAATGCAGATTCGATATTATATAAATTGCTCCGTCCTGAATAGCGCTGACACATTATCTTTCCCTGAAAATCGGTAATTCTCCCGAAAATCCGGTATGTTGATAAGTAGAATTTTCTCGTAATCTGAACCGGGTAGATATCTATGAAAAAATCACGTTTTACTGACAGTCAGATCATGTCCATTCTGAAACAGGCCGAGGCCGGAACACCGGTGACTGAATTGTGCCGTGAACATGGTATGAGCAGTGCCAGTTTCTATAAGTGGCGTCACGCTTTGGCAGTATGGACGCGTCCATGATGGCCCGTCTAAAAGAGCTGGATGAATCGCCACGGATAATCTAGACACTTCCGAGCCGTTGATAATATTGGTTTTCGTATTCAGTTGGTGGCATCTTATCGCTCGCCCCATGCCGACGCTTACTGTTATAAAACATTTCGATGTAATCAAAAATATCACTGCGGGCTTCTTCTCGCGTTCAGTAGAACTTTTTCTTTATCCGTTCACGTTTCAATAACTGGAAAAAACTTTCTGCCACTGCGTTTCGTGACAGTTACCACGACGGCTCATACTGCCCTCCAGCCCGTGTGATTTCAGGAACGACTGCCACTCATAGCTTGTGTACTGACTGTGACCTGCCCCCAGGATTAGATACAACCTTCAGTTAGTAATGTCAGTTCCAGAATGAAAGCATCAATCAGATCAGCAACTTTATTATCACTTAAATAATTTGATCGTGTGTTTCGGTTTAACTTGATCATTTCTGCTTATCCTTTTAGCGTATCTAATGCGAAAGCTAATAACTTTCATTGATAGTTTTGTGGATGAAACATCTCATCTGGCTGGATGAGTACACAGACCGTAACCGTGCGGTTGCTAATCAGCGACTGAGTGGGAATAATGCGCAGTGGAAATGAGTGTGGAGCATAACTGCCCCTCGATAGCGGAAACCCCAATATACCGGGTATAACAATAATTCGGTGGTTCACCGACGCTGCATGATTACGTTAGTCAGGTTACTGAGGCTATGACCATGGTGTGTCTCTTAATAAAATGACGGGGGCTAGTATGCCTGGACGTGTGCATATTATCAGATGAACACCAACCTGCTACGGGGAAACTTATTCCAAATAGTATTTATTCAACAAAGCGTTTCAACAGTTTAGCATACCTAAATAAGTCCCGCGAGCATTAAAGAGAAAATCCAAATCAGTTTATTAACGCACTCTAGCTTCGGAATTAATAAAAGTGGATGACTTGCGTGGAAAGACAAAAAAATAATTAGCATTGATAATTAGAGTGCCATTAACAAAAAATATAAGCCCCAGAATCATTATGGAAATAACATAGGCAAATGTACCACAGAAATCGCCATCATTATAGGTGCTATTGATGATTTCGCTAAGTCCGATACGCGACTTTTGTTGGGCGGCATTTTATTGATATCGTTATTGGCCTAAATGAATTGAACGTCATTCTAATGATACATCTCTTCCTTCATTCTTAACCAGATGCGTATCAATTACTTAATAAGTCATTAATTAACAAGAGAAAAAGGAATCATCAACCCATTCTGAAACTGAACAACTTGGTAGAGTGCATAATCTTTTCCATAAAGTCAGCCCGAAATGAAAACATCGAACTTCGGGAGCTTTACGGGTGTAGGGAATGGGCACATCGTACCCCCTGACTTTTTGACTGTATTTAAGAGTGTGGTGTTCCCTTGCACTAAAGGAATGCCAGCCAGTAAAGGCTGGAGATGTTCTATCACAATGAAATTAAAGGATAATCTCAATGAGTTGCTTTACTGAGCTTACTCTGGCTTATAAAAAATTCGTGGAAGCACATGGAATACATATACCTGAAGGGAAAGGGGAGTTGATATGTTACGAGGCAGGAGAGGCATTCGATGTCGAGCATGACCATCTTTATATTTTATCTGAAGGTATTGTCGCATTTACGTTGGGAGAGTTGGCAACTGTTACAGATTATAAGAATGAACAGAAAAATTACTGTATTGGAAATTTACCTGAGGGAATGATGCTTGGATTAATAGAAAAATATGCGCCACAACTTCCAATCCATTATGTTGCAGAAACAACAACAAAAATCGTGAAGATCGACCACAGATACTTTGATGCCCATATTATAAAAAATAAAAATGATGTGAATTTTGTTATAGGCATGTTATCGATGACTATCGCATTATCAATAGATATATTGCATGAGCGTAGTTCAGGCCTGGGGTATGAAACCATCAGGGCAATGATAATACGCTGTAATATCAAGAAGATGAATGGGACACTAAGTGACGAACCTCTTTCATCGTTTATTTTGAGAAGAACACGGTTATCACGTAGTTATGTGTTTCGCATTATAGCTGACTTAAAAAAAGGAGGTTATATCACGGTAATTCGTGGAAGACTTTATTCAATCAATAGAATCCTTCCGGAAAAATACTGAAGCAATGATTAGATGAGACTTAATGTCTTTTAGGAAAACATTGTTAATTGCAAAAGGCTTGGTCGGCAGAATTCATTTTTCTTTAGGCCATAGTGCTGGAAACGAAAACACACAGTACGTCTCGATCATTTTGTGCAATCTCATCACTCTTTTCCCTATGATCTTTTTTTACTTTATTACCGTTTCATCTACGAAACACAGACATCTAAGAAAATCATTGATGGAACTTGTTATTACTGATCTATTACACCAACCTAGATAGTAGATTATGGTGATCCTTTGAACTTTAACAAAACAAAAATAGTTTATTCAATCCTAGCAATGAGGAGGGCAATTTAATGATTGTTCGTAATTTCAAGGCTGTTCTTATTTCTTTTTTGTGCATTACTACACTTCTTCCTGTAGGGCTAAACCTTTGGCTATCAGCCTATCAAGAAAAGAAAAATATCATGGAGAGCGCGGAGGATAAAACAGCCCGAATCATAGTACACACAAACTTAATCATAAAACAAGCTTCTTTAGTTTTAAATGAGGCAAATAAATACAAAGAAGAGGGTTGTAGCCCTGAACATTTGAGTTTATTGCGCAATCTTGTCTACAGGCATAGATATATTCAAGAAGTTATATACCTGAAAAACTCTATTCCTCAGTGTTCATCATTTTCCGAAAAAGTGAACTCGATTGCACTCCCTACTTCCTTTACTAAGCTTGCGACCGGTGAAAGTACCTGGTTAACGTCTTTCAGCGATCTTGGATTTAAGAAAGAAATGGTCGCCATTGGTTCCAAAAACAACATTGTTATGATTGATCCCAAATCATTTATTGATGCCTTACCATTGATTGGCAGTTCAATTGGCGTTGCTGTCATAGCCGAAAGTAGTAATAAAGTGATAACCAGCACCAAGCCTATTTCTCCAGAGAGAGTTCAAGAGATAACGCTTAATAAACAAGAGTATATAAATTCTAAATCCGCCATTTACATAATAAAAAAACATCCAAATATAAATATAAATATAGTTATTTGGTCATCTTATCTACCTATAGAGAAGAGGTTAACAAAACAACTTTTATTGTGGATACCTTCTGGTGCTATTTTATCGATAGTTATTTCATTTTTATTATTTAGATTGCTACAAAAACAACTATCCCCAAAAATTCAATTAATAAATGCAATTAGAAACAACGAAATAAGTGTTAACTATCAACCAATAACGTCTCTAAAAAATAGAGAGACCATAGGTGCAGAGGCTCTTGCTCGCTGGCAACTACGTGATGGGAGTTTTATATCTCCGGAAGTTTTTATTCCTTTAGCAGAAGAGTCTGGCATGATGCCAGAATTAACTGAACTAATTATTAAAAACATTTTTATTGACCTTGGCGAATGGTTAAACCAAAATCCACGATTATATATCTCCATTAATTTATCGGTTGAGGATTTAATGTCATCGACTTTGAAGCCCACCATACATAAGTACCTAAAGCATTACCAAACACAGGCTTGCCAATTTGTTTTAGAATTAACAGAAAGGCAATCCGCCCCTCCTCACATCTGTGGCCCTATACTAAAATCATATAGAGCCGATGGTTTTAAAATTTATCTCGATGATTTTGGGACTGGATACTCCAATATTAGTTACTTACAATCGTTTGAAGTCGATGCGATAAAAATAGATCGATTTTTTGTACAAACGGCACTTGACTCAGGTGTAACTGACCAGATTATTAAAATGGCAAAATTAAGAGAGCTATCAATTATAGCAGAGGGAATTGAAAACGAGGAGCAACATAATTGGTTATATTTGCATGGTGTCGAATATGGGCAGGGATGGTTATACAGCAAAGCTTTATCAGCTAGTGAATTCATGGCACTGACAAAAAGGTGAATATGCAAATTTGTATCTGATGCTTATTTTACCTCATTGCTACTGAAAGTAGTTAATTCCTGATGACAGTATGCTTTCGTGCTAAATTTCATTATCTTTCTGGCATTTATCTGAAAGAAATTACTGTACTACAGATATGAGTGCCTAACTTGCCGGGAAGCAAGTTTTTAGGTTCACAGGAAGCCGCAACGAACAACTGTATAAATTCGAGAGAATAATTTGAGCAATCTTTGCGGCTGGCTCGTGTCACATTGTTATCCATGTCCGACCATATACCCAAACTCTTCTCATACAAAGATCCGAAAATTATTGTCGCAGCCCTTCTTTCCCTCGCTTGTGCCTTACAGTTGGTACATAAATATCCAGGTACTTCAGTGGGATCCATAGGGTCCGTATGATGGCCTTTTGACCGACTTAGTAGTAAATACATGAAAAACCTATTAGCGCGGTACCATGTCCCCCCCTTCAGTACGACCAGCTTTTCTAATTTTTATACGGAAATAAGCATATATCTTTATGCTGCTATACTGTAAATAAGCTCTATGCTCAAACTATCAGCAGCACCATCTACTTTAGCGTCGCCCCATTATGAAAACTTTAAACTTAACAATTCAGCCCAGAGCACCACGCTTATGGCAGGTGGCCGGGTTAACTCATTCTCATGGTATGGCTGTGTTTGGTCAAATCAGAGAAGGTCTTGATGGCAAAGTTGCTCGATTAATCACAGATTGGGCGAAAATAACGCAAAGAGACCTGAGTGAAATGAGCGGTATTTCGTTAATGGCGTTTAGTCGTAGAGCTAAAACACAATTCAGTGCAGAGCAAAGCGAGCAGCTGGTTCGTATCATCCGCGTTATTGACCGGACAGTGGAACTGTTCGAAGGTGACAAGGAAAAGGCACTAAAATGGCTGAATCTGCCTAGCAAAGTGTTGCGTGGGAAAGCACCAAAAGAACTGCTGGTATCCGAAACCGGAGCCTACGAAGTCATGAAATTAATCATACGTCTTGAGCACGGAGTGTACTCTTGATTCATTATCTGCCGATACATACATAGTTATGTCTACCTACCTGAACAGAATGTTGAGAAAAAGAAAACGAGATATCTTAATAAACGAAACCTGACAGTGATTAAATCTCCCCCTTCACTATTTTTTCCCGCAAACTCAACAACAATCCATGTTCATTACTATCTCTTGATGGAATCTACCTGCCACTAAAAATGGGGGGATTACCGTAAAACATGAAAACCCTTCTTGCTCCAGTGAGCTTACTGTTTATCATGATGGCTTGAAAATTGATGTGAAATATACATTCGTATTCTCAAATGATAATGGGAATGTAAACCTTTATGGGGTTGCAATCTATAACAATCAGAAAGCTATAATAAATCGGCAGGTGCAGTTCGATTACAAAAGAAAACAAAATAATTATTTCATCATTAGTAAACACATTACTAAATTCAGCCATGACTCTCTTGACGGGAGCTTTGTTGCAGACCATTACCCCAAATTTTTTAAAATGGCAGAGAATGGTCTCTATTTAAAGGTCGTTACTGATAATTTTTTAATAAGTTTTGGGGAGGATCCTGTTTTTTATTGCAAAGCTCAATATTGACATCATCTTGTGAGGTGATTTAGTGATTTAGTGATTTAGTGATTTAGTGATTTATGATTTACCAGAGAATGGTTATGTTAATAATGACGAATCCTAAACCAAAGGGAGAGCAGAGCCTGACGATGGACGACCACTACATTATGCGCACCTTCGAGTTTGCCACTGAGAACTGGCAGGAAGATGCCGCACGCTTTATGCATTAAATGAGCCACGCCATCGCTCCCGGCTGTACGAATACCTTATGCACCCGAAGGCGTCTGGTTTTTTTACTCCGGTGTGCCTGCGGCAGATCTTTCCGTTTGTGATGCGCACTCGGCCATGGAGCTTGAAGCAACGTAATACCTTTATTCGGGAGATGCGTCCGTCGGTGCGGGAATGAATGAAAACTTAACTGCTGGCGAACGGCGCTTCGACATCCGGAGCTAAGGCAGCGCGGCGATTTGCACGCTGCCCTCGGCGATGAGATGTCGCGCTAGTTTCTGGCTATGGCCGTCGGCAACACGGAAGTTGTTCTGTGTGGTCATGCAACGCTTGCTACAGGTGCAGTACTCTTTGAACTGGAGAGGATTCAGGGGCTGTGTGTGGAATTTTCGACTCGCAGTGGGCATTTATCCGTGGCGAGTTAAGGGAGTTGCTATAAATTAAATCTTCCGATTGAGCAAACCGTAGGTATTGATGTGCCCGATGGATTACTTACTGCTCTGGGGTTGATAGCCAGTGATGTAGATTGTGTACTACAGGCTTCGGATATTGTGGCCGTAACTCACGATGAAAAGTACCTGGATTCGCGGCAGCCAGATTTTGGCCTGCTCGAGAAAATTCCCGCTCGGGGGGCGTTATTACATCAGCTTCGCAAATTGTAGACTTCAGATCCCGCTGGTTTGGGCCTCGGTTAAGTGTCAATGAGGATCCAGTGACAGGTTCTTCTTATACTTTTCTTGCACCGTTTTGGGCAGAGCTTTTACGAAAGCAACTTTAAGCGCTGTCCAGGGAGGAGAGCGTAAAAGCCGACTGGTATGTAAGATTATTGAGAATGACAGGCTTGGGCTTACAGGAGAAGGGCGGATTGTTATTCGAGGTGAATTTTTTCTCTGACGGGGTATAAAATAAAAAGAGCAGCTATCTTGATGCTAGTTTGACAGCTGATGCAGTAATTATTCTGCCCAAAGGTAATCTAATTGGTGATGCCTTTGTTTCAGATCTTATTAATGGGGTTGTATATGGAGAAATGCTATGCCTCAGTCGGAAATTTATGTTTCAGTTGATGTTGAAACCTCAGGCCCGGTACCTGGGATCTTTAGTTTACTTTCGGTTGGTGCTTGCCTGGTACACGACCCGGCAGCGTCGCTTTATCTTGAATTAAAGCCAGATAGTGCACAACATGACCCTGAATCACTCCGTGTTACAGGATTCGATTTGTCGCAGCTGGAACAGAATGGTCTTCCTCCGCAGGAAGCGATGCTGAGGTTTAAGGAATGGATTGATTCATTTATTTTGCCTGGCAAAAAAGTAATCTTCGTTGGGCTTAATGCTCCATTTGACTGGTCTTTTATTAATTATTACTTCGTTAAATATATCGGAAGTAACCCATTTGGGTTTACCGCCATAGATATGAAAGCTTACTTTATGGGGGCCCGGGGATGTACATGGTCTGAAACGAAATCGTCACACATGGCTTCTCTGCTGACTCCGGGCAGCCAGCCAACACATAATGCGTTAGATGACGCCCGCTTTCAGGCCGAGTTGTTCAGCCTTATGCTTATCAAAGAAAATCTGTATTTTGATTGAACGGTAAAGTGGCTCGTGTTGCTTCAACGCATTTCCCGGCATGGAATGACCATGCTTTTATCCCGTTTGTTGTGGGGGATGTGCCGACAACTATGGCGACAGGATGAGGCAGGTCTTGCGCATAGCGTCGGGCAAATCGATCGAAACTTGAAATGTCTGTAGGGGAGATTTGTGGGATGCACTGGGGATGTGTATGCCAGTATCCAATAAGGCGTAGCCCCTGTTCATTAGCTTCTTTAATTTCTTTCATGCAGCGCTCTGCATTCAGTTCCAGCCATGTTCTTCCTGCCCTGTCTGCGGGATGAGGGGGTGTGGCCAACGACAGGACAATCCCGCAGGCGTGTATCGGGTTCACAAATAGCTGGCCCCCTCTTTCAGTCATACCATCGAGTTGTCTTGCGTGTACGAAAACATCAGATGCTGCCTTGGACAGCAGTAGCTCAGCATTAATACCCGGCCACCGCCAGCTCCATACTGGTAACGTCATTAACTGATATCTCCTGGCTCTGGCCAATGCCTTTCCAGAACGCTCTGGACAGTTCCTGGCAGAAGCTCCGGACCCCTGTATTTTCCACCATTCAGTTGCACATCCTGCGGGCGATAAATGCTGGTTATCCAGGCCGGTTCTGTATAGTGCCCGTTTAAATACTGTATAGCGGTCTGGGTCACCATTGTTGCAATACTGGTCATCCCAACTGAGCCTCCAGGAATAAAACTTTCCCCGCATGCAGGAAGTGGGATCGCTCCGCCATCGGGCCATTCTGTATAGCGTTGGATAAAGTCACCGGTGTCACTGAACAGGTGCCTCCCGTCATATGCGCCCTGTGGGGCAATTAATGTCTGCCCAACCAGAGTATGTGGCTCACTCCATCCCTGCAAAAGTCCCCAGCGAGTACCTTTGGATTTTCTTGCCCACACTGCAACTTCGGATGCCCAGTCAGCCGTGGTGATAATCACCAAGTCTGCATCCTCCAAAATTTCAGGTTTTTGTTCCATCACAAATTGCGCATGAATGCTGATTGCAGTGATATCAACCATGGGTAAATCCTGAATAAGCCGATGGCGTAACGCCTGAACCTTAGACTTTCCTAAATCATCAGCACCGAGCACATGCCGGCCCAGATTTGCAGACTCGAGAATATCGGGATCAATGAGAGTAAGCCGTCTTAATCCTGCCCGCGCCAGTTGTGATACGACAGTTCCACCCAGCGAACCCACCCCGATAAATACCACGTGGGCATCTTTCAGCCCCCTGATTTTCTGGCTCAGGTCGCGTGAGTAAATATCCCTGCCATCCAGAATATTCAGTGTTGCAGAGCGTATGCTTGCCGGAATATCACCTGTAGCCCGGGTCTGTTTGCGGCGGGAGCTGCGAAGGTTGAATTTGGGACTGCGATCCCGGTTATCCTGTCTTGCATAAAGGTTCAGCGTGTAGGTTGGTGCATCGCTGCCGCCGGGCATTTCAAGAATAATCCACCGGGAGATGAGTGAACCGGTTCTTTCAAACCATGCCAATAATGTCTCTGCTGCTTCTGCTGCCACATTGGGAAGCAGCCAGTCCATCATGCCTTTTGGTTCTGGAAACGTTGTATCCGGATAACGCTGTAGTTTTACATAATATCCGGCGGCTGATAGTGATCTTGCTTTGACTGATCGCCCGATAATTCTCCTGAAATGACTTTTGATAACGTTCAGACTGGAAGATAGCCAAACCGTTTCCTGACCAGAAGGAAGCCGATAGCGAGGATCACTCAGTGCGAAAAGCTCAGAGGGTACTTGTGGCCGCTCCAGCAGAATCAATCCTTGCGAAGACTCGCTGTGTTGCCTGCTCCAGTAGGATGCGATCTCGTTTTGAAACTCACGCTTCCTGTGCTCTGGATCTGAGCCCATCAACGATAATGAGAGGATGCTGGAAAGCCGTGACAAATTGTCCCTGACAATAACCTCTGGTGTACCTGTTACGGGACGCTCTTTGAATCCATGCAGGCACAGGCCTGATTTCATTGCATGTGGCCATACTAGCCATGGTGAGGGTTCAACATAAAGGCGAAGTGGCTCAACAGGGAAGGTGGAAGGGAAACCAATATGTAGTGTTCTGGCCACACCGACATAATCTTCCGGCAAAGGAAAGCAAAACGCGGCAGCTTCGTTATTCTTCGCCTTTACTGGTTTAAGCAATCCTGAAGCATCACCTTGCCCCAGAATTGCCTGCAGGGCGGCAATGCCCTGCTGCAGTTGAGTATCCATCAGATCAGCCAAGGCGCCCTACCGGTTTTACATTTGCCTGTGACTGATTACTCCCCGCGGTGCTTCCGAAAAGTGCACCCATTGACGCTGCATTACGTGTCACACCCTCCGCCCGTCCTGGCATGGTCCAGTTAGCGGGGATTTTATCATTGACCTCGTCAATAAATGTCCGCCCAATGCCAAAGCTCTCATTGATTGCCTCGGCAAAAGATTCGATAGATGAATAACTTTGCAGACCAAGACCAACAGCATGCAGTGCATCCTTATGCCACTCCTGGAAAGCATAACGATAAGAATGCCCATCATCACGGTTCCATTTCTCCGCAAAGTTCTCGCCGTTGTCTTTCGGATTACACACCTGATATTCCTGTCCGTAGAGCTGAATGAATTGTGGCATAAGACGCACAATTTCAATGATTGCCTCAAGAGGAGTGAAAGGCCGCTGCTGAGATTGTTTGACAACGGCCAGCCAGGCATGAGTGGCAAGTGTGGTGATCACCGCGGAAATTGGCCGGTATTTTTCATTCTCAGTTCTGATCGCCCACTCATCACGATGGCGCTTTAAAAGTTTAATTGCTGCCCGTAATGGGTCTTCTTGGCTGTAATCCTCATAATCAGGAAGCGGAGCCTGGGTCGCAGAGTCTGCGGTAAAAGAGTTGCTTTTGAGGATAGCGAGACTTTCGAGAATAACTTCCTGGCTCGAAGCATCGTGCAACCAGTCTGCGTAAGGAATTGGACTGCTTGCTTTCCAGCCAAGATGGCGATCAGGTACTTCGAGCATACCCTGTCCATTCGATTGGGCATTCCAGTTGCAGGCTCGTGCTGGCGTGACGTCAATGTGGAATCCAGGACTCTGATCGGCATAAACAATCCTCACCCCCCGACGAAGCTGCTGGATTTCTTCCTGAACCCGGCTACCTTCCTGAAAGCGTTGCTCAATCGCTTTGAGAACCACATCTGCATCAATCCCCCTTGCGTGAGGAAGCCAGACGATGGCATCGGCATCAACAGTCCCCAGGTCGTCTGGGGCGCCAGATACCGGGTTAATTGTTGTTTTCAGGCGCATTGAGCCCTGCGGGAAGATATGTGCTTCAGCAAGAATGGGGTCGTTTGATGAAGACAGGATTTTTTCTAACTGAGCGTATCGATCGTTGATCTTGCCATACTGAGGCTCAGTCAAAGAGATTTTTCTGGCCGCACGCAGGAGAAAATATTCCCAGCTGTTACGTTTTGTTTGTTCATTCGTATTCATCACAATAACTCCTGAGAAAAGCCAATGTTCAGCATTGGCCGAAATACATTAGGGTTGTTTTGATCGCCACTACGGTCGAAAACCACATAAGGATGTTGATGGTTGGTTGTCAGCAATGCGCCAAATTCAATCGCTAATGCTGCCGGGATGGCTGCAAATACATGGATTGGGCTGTTTGTGCTCGCCTCCAGTTCACTCAGATGCTTTTGCAACTCATCCCGGAAAGCATGTATTACGTTCCTGTTAGTGACCATCGAGTAAGCAGGTTCAGGGATCGTAAAATTTGCGATGCGGACATCTGGCAGGGTTTGAATGACGTCTTCAGTCCGAATTTTGGCGGAAATGGATATCACCAGAGCGAGAGGGCCGCTGCCTTCGGGGGCTGGTGTGAACAGGTACTCTGGGGGCATTGCCGATTTATCTGGCCAACGAAGCCCGGAAGTTCTGTGTTGAGAAAAAAGAAAACGCCGGGTTCGGTCACCAATCGCCTGGCCCAGCATTATCAGGGAAGGTATGTCGGCAAGACCAACAATAGCAATTGCAGGCATATCGCCATACTGACCTCCACGTTGTGTCAATTCATTGGTCAAAGTGTGATGAATGCTGTCTTTCACATTTTGCCAGTAAATTGGGTCTCTTCCCCGGGGGCCCGGTGCCGGGAAAGTGACGTTAATCGGCCGCCCTATAGCAACTAAACCTTCAGCAGACATTGCAGCGAGCAGGTCGCCTGATGGAATGTTATTTGTTGTGGCAAAATGCTGGCTTTGCACAATAACAGGAATAGCCCGGCCTTCGGCAGGAGTGGATGCAGCAAGCTGAATACGTTCAAGACAATTTTCATGCAACCCACTCAGGTCATCTTTAGGGTAACCTTCAGCATCTCTGTCAATGCGATCATGGCAGCCCGGACACAGAAGCATCAGATTCATGAAGTTGTTCGTGAGATCTTTTGCCTGCTCATCACAGTGCTCAGCATTTCCCCGGGGACCTTTAGGGCTTGCAGGCAGAATATGGGCAACTTCTCCCCATTTCATTGAGGTTCCGACACGGTAATCGTGGGTCAGGTCAGTTCCGCAAAGCTCGCAATGTCCTGCCATTCTTACCCAGACAACCAGCTTTACTTCATTATTTGTATTAAAACGGCCGCCAGATGTGGAGACCTGAGTTTTTCCATTCAAGGTGCCGAACTCCTGTGACGTAGGGATGCGAACTCTATCGGTCTTGATATTTGGGCAAAGTCATCATGTTCAAGATGTTAGGAGGCAAGAAATTTAAAAAAAGCGGCAATGATCACACTCTTCATTCGTGAGAAACAATGAAGAATATAAATGTTATGCATTAGATATGATGGTTAACTTATAGGGGGATGTGTTTTTGATAAGTAATAAAAATGAATTGCAAATGTTTTTTGAATGGTGTTTCATTTTGAATGATCCATTGAAAAATCATGACGCTATACTTCCTCCAGAAATCACTATTTGTGTGAGCATAATTAACGCCAGGTATCTTGGGGCGTTGTAAGCAGGCTAGATCTACATCTCAACGAAGTAGTTACTTATGAATAATGGAGAGCAGTTCCATACGCTTTTCCTTTAAAAGCTCCTGAATTTCATTACTTTTTCTTGCATATACTTCATTTTTGTCTTTACCCAGGGTCCAGCCGATACGCCTCTGGCGCGAGTCATAGCTGAATAAGTCTCCAGGGAATTCCTGCTTGTTTTTCCCCAGTGCCGTAGTGAGAATATTCTCTGGGCTGTGCTCCGGGAAAATGACATGTTCAAATGATTTATTATGCAACGCAATTGCTTTAAGCATTGTGAGGTCAGCAATGCCCCAGATATCACGATCGCAAGAGACCAGATTTGAAATATAAAAATCGGTATGTAATTCAGAACTGGTGTTGCTAAACCAGTCCATAATGCGAAATATAAAGAGATCCCAGGCACAGCCTTGCACGATACCAAGTGCATGGGTATGTCCAGAGTTAACTTTCAGAAGCTTTGTTGTTAATTGAGTTTTATTCCCTCTAAACAATATATCTGCACAAATTGCAAGCTCACGCAGCAACATGATTTGTAATTTTTCATCCATGAAATAGATGAGTTCTTCCAGTTTATCCTCATTTTTCTTTTCAGAGGAGATGTCTAATATCTTAGTTTCTAACAACAATAATTCTGTTAAAGAAAACAGGTGATCCAGAGAACTAAAGCCACCATTTTCGTGTTTGGCAATAAAATCATTAAATAGCGAGTCGATATTAGATTCGCACTGTTCCATAAAATATTTTTGATACATTTCACGCCAGGACTCGTCGAGTGGACCTCCGATTTTTGACAATGCAGTCAACGCAGCAAATGTCTTTCGGCTAAACTCTCTATTTTCAGGTCTTGTGTCAAAATGCCTTCTACTTTCGAAAAGATACAAATACGGATTAATGTTTTTATAATCTATCCCTAAAGACTGGATTCGAAGTAGCTGATTTTTTAGTTGGGGCTGAAATTTATCTTTATATCCTAGTGAGTAGATATATGAAGCTGCATTTGAATCAAAATAAATCCCTGTTCCTGCCAAATAAGGTACGGTACCTTCTTTCTCTACCATACTGGCATCAATAACCCAAAGAGACTGTCCCTTAAAAATTGAGCGGATCCCAACAACATCATCAATTACTTTATTTTTTAACTTAAATGGGCCATGGTCATCGTCAGCTGCGCAAATAAAGCGCCAGTCTTTTAGAACATTGAAATGCTTCTCAAAAATTGTAAGTGCTTGCAGAGGTGTTGTTACAGCACTCATAGCCTGAAACGCAAGCTGCAGTTCGAAACCATCCATTTAAATGCCTTAATTCCAGAAGAATAGCTAAAAAGTGACTGCTCCTGTATCAGCTGACCTCATCAGGAGGCTGAGTCGGCGAGGATTTCCTGAGCAACTGTAACAATTGGGTCTTTTGTTTGGTATCCATACGCCCAATTAAACAGGCCAGTTCGGCAGAGATATCATCCGTACAAAAGAAGTAGTTCAGTGGAACATTTAGTTCATCAGCAAGTCGTTGGAGCGTCTCGATGTCCGGAGTATGTCTGCCTTTTTCATAGTGATTCATACGGCTACTCGCGGAGCCTGGATCAAAACCGACACGGATCCCAAGACCTCTTTGTGAGAGACCTGCCTGCATCCTTGCCTGTCGCAAGCGTTGTGGGAAGGGATTTTCGCCTGACACGTCGCCATCTTCTGAGACCCAATTAGACTTAGATTTTCTAAGTTTCCTTCATCCCTGTATACTTAGCAATCCTATGCACTAACGAAAGCGATTTTAATGATTCAGCCCGATACCAATATTCCATATGCAATGAAATATGCGCTAGTTGGCACAGAGGACAAACCTTTTACTGTCAATGAATTAGCTCAGGTTTTGCTTGAGGAAGTTGATGGTTTCAATGATGAGAAAAAAACCAGGTCATATGTGTATGCGCATCTTCGAAGGCTGCAATTAGCCGGGATATTGACCAGAAAGCGGCAAGAAAAAGTAATGCAGTATGAGTACTGCAAGACAGACTTTTACCAGTTCAACGACGCGGAGCCTGCTTCTGTGCATTCTGCTCCAGCCAGTAATGAGCTATCTCAGGTCTTTGAGCGGCAAAAAGCACGCTATGAGATTGAACTGAATCAGGCTATTGGGGAGAAGGAAGTTCTGGAAGATTTACGACCAGCATTGAATAGCCTGAAAGCGGATTTTGCAGGTCTTTTTCGCGACATTGACAATAAAGTCCAGAGGCTTACAGGCAAGATTAATGCTGTTGATAAGCTTTATAACCAGATTTCTGGTTAGAGGCGTCACCACACCACAGAAGCTTATTTGAATCAGTTGCCTTCGTTTATGCAACTTAAATGTGTAAGTCAGAGGATGTAATTTTCTTCGGCAACTATGAACCAATGATAAAAGATAAGTAGCTCATACCATCTTTGAGCTTTGATGGATGCACCGGCTCAGGATGAGCACCTCAAAACAACCCAAGACTAATAACGGCTCTGCATTGGCTGATTTGCCATGTGAGTTGTTGGACTATGTGGGGCTAGACAAAATTGTCGTTCTGACACACAAGACTTTTCAAGCACACGTACTGTCTCTATTGAGTTGGAGTATAAAAAAACTGGCGTTATCAGCCAGTTTTTCAGAGTTAACAAAGGTGTATGGATGGGTTTTCTACACTAACTTCTCATGGTAACAAATTCTTCCGCCGCAGTCGGATGGATCGCCACGGTGTTGTCGAAATCTTTCTTGGTTGCGCCCATCTTCAGCGCCACGGCGAAACCTTGCAGGATTTCGTCCATGCCGAAACCGATGCCGTGAATACCGACAATTTTCTCTTCCGGACCCACACAGACCAGCTTCATGCGGCACGGCTGACGGTGTGAGGTGACAGCGGTGTACATCGCGGTAAAGGACGATTTATAGACCTTCACGGCATCGTCGCCGTACTGCTCACGCGCCTGCGGTTCGTTCAGGCCAATGGTGCCAATCGGTGGATGACTGAACACCACGGTCGGAATATTGCTGTAATCCAGATGCTCGTCCGGTTTATTGTTGAACAGGCGCTCGGAAAGACGACGACCCGCCGCCACCGCAACCGGTGTCAGCTCTACCGCACCGGTGTTATCGCCGACGGCATAAATGCCCGGCACACTGGTGTTCTGGAACTTATCGACAACGATATAGCCTTTGTCGTTGGTTTTCACACCGGTGGCGACCAGATTGATATTGTCATTCGCCGGCTCGCGGCCAATCGCCCAAATCAGGCTGTCGACGGTCTGGCTACGGCCATCTTCCAGTTCCAGCGTCAGGCTGCCGTCGGCATTTTTAACCACCGCTTTTGGCACCGCATGGGTGTGCAGCGTTGGGCCTTCGGCGTTCATCACTTCAACCAGCGTTTCGATAATCATCGGGTCAAAACTGCGCAGCGGCGCGTGTTTACGCACAAACAGGTGCGTTTCCGCGCCCAGGCCGTTGATCACGCCCGCCAGTTCGACCGCGATATAACCCGCACCGATAACCGCGACGCGTTTTGGCAGCGCAGGCAGTTCGAAGAAACCGTCAGAGTCGATACCGTATTCCACGCCCGGAATATCCGGGTGGCTCGGACGACCGCCGGTGGCGATCAGAATGTGATCGGCAGTCAGCGTTTCGCCATTCACTTCAATGGTTTTTTCGTCCACGAAGCGAGCAAAGCCTTTGATCACATCGACATTATTTTTGCCCAGCACGGTGTCGTACGAGGTGTGAATGCGATCGATGTAAGCACTGCGGCTGGAGACCAGTTTGTTCCAGTCGAAATGGTTGAGCGTGGTGTCGAAGCCGTAGTCCGGGCCGTACATATGAATGGCTTCGCGGATTTGCGCGGCATGCCACATCACTTTCTTCGGTACGCAGCCGACGTTCACACAGGTGCCGCCAAGCTCTTTGGCTTCAATCAGCGCACATTTCTGGCCGTACATCGCCGCGCGGTTGATGGAGGCGATGCCGCCGCTGCCGCCGCCGATGGCGATATAGTCATAATGCTTAGTCATAGCTTCTTCCTTAATCGTTGATTGCCGCGATTGTATACCTGGAATCCATAGGTTCCACCGATGATTGCGATTACTCCGGCACAATCCAGCTCACGGTGGCGTGGCCCGTGCCTGCTGGCACCAGCTTTTTGTGCAGCCATGGCAGCACGTTGTTCATCTGTTGTTCGAGTTTCCACGGCGGGTTGATAACAATCATGCCGGAGGCGGTCATGCCGCGCTGATCGCTGTCCGGGCGTACCGCCAGTTCGATTTGCAGAATACGGCGAATCCCGGTGGCTTCGAGTTCTTTAATCATGCGTTTGATTTGCGCGCGCAGCACTACCGGATACCACAAGGCATAGGTGCCAGTGGCAAAACGTTTGTAGCCTTCGCTGATGCCGGTCACCACTGCCTGATAGTCGGTTTTAATTTCATACGGCGGGTCAATCAGCACCAGACCACGGCGTGACGCTGGCGGCAGCTTGGATTTAAGCTGCTGATAACCGTCTGATTTCTCTACACGGGCGCGGTCATCTTTCTGGAATTCGGAACGCAGCAGTGGGAAATCGCTCGGGTGCAGCTCGGTCAGATTCAGGCTGTCCTGTTCGCGCAGTAACTGGCGGGCAATCAGCGGAGAACCTGGGTAATAGCGCAACTGGCCGCTACGATTGAAATGATTCACCACGTTGATGTACGGCTCTAATTCCGCCGGTAAATCATCCTGCTGCCAGATACGGGCGATGCCTTCCATATACTCGCCCGTGCGCTCTGCATGCTCGCTGCTCAGCTGATAACGCCCGGCGCCTGCGTGAGTGTCGAGATAGAGAAACGGTTTATCTTTCTCTTTCAGCGATTCAATGATCAGGCTCTGAACGGTGTGTTTAAGGACGTCGGCGTGGTTGCCGGCGTGAAAGCTGTGGCGATAACTGAGCATGGATGCGGATGTTCCGAAATAATAAACGATGCCGACAGTTTACCGCAGATTGCTGTGGATTACCGCTGATGCTGAATACCGTACTGTCTCGCGCTGTCATAAATGTGTCAAACGGATGCGCTAGCGTCGGATTCAGGCAAGATAATCGGTTGAATCCAGGATAAAAAAATGAATAAATGTCACTCGTTGTTGGCTTTATCCCTGCTGCTGGCGCTGCCCGCGCTGGCAAAAGAGACGTCGTTAAACGGCGCGGGTGAACTCGCCGCCAGCGTCACGCCCGCCGCCAGAAGTCAGGCATTTGATTCACTGGAAGCGGAGTCGCTGGCTGCTCTACGCGGTGCGCTGAAGGGCAATGCCACTACGCTCACCCGCGACGAACTGGAAAAGGCGAAACAGACTTCCATGCAGGCCGATACCGCGTGGCTAAAGGCCAGCGGCTATGATTTCCAGACCAACGCGCGGCAGCAGGCGGGCATTGAACTGCTCTCGGCGTTCAGCACGTTACCTGCCGAGACACTTGCCGCCAGTCTGCAAACGGTGACGGATATCAATCGCGATGCGTCTGCGGCGACACGTCATCAGGCGTTGGCCGATGCGGAAGGCATCAGCTATCTCTATTTCCTCAGCGATGCGCTGGGGCCAAAACTTGGTAAAGCCTTCATCACTGCCTATGACAAAGGTGAATTGAGCAAAGCGGCAGCGCTGATCAAAGCCAGCGAAGTCAGCACCGGGGCGGCGAAAAAACACTTTAACTATGCACGGCCATTTCTTGTGAAGGACAACGCCATTCGGTTGGTGCCGGATGACACGGTGGTGAAAGATAATAAGCCGTATAGCGCCGATGGCGGCTCGTTTCCGAGCGGGCACACCAATACAGGCGTGACGGATGCGCTGTTGATGGCGCAGATGATCCCTGAGCGCTATGACGCGCTGGTTATTCGCGGCGCGCGTTATGGCTATTCCCGCATTGTACTGGGCGTGCATTACCCACTGGACATTATCGGCTCGCGGATGGTGGCGCAAAGTAACGTGGCGCACTATCTCAACGATGTAACGTACCGCGCCTTGTTCAACGACGCGCGTGACCAATTACGTACCGCGCTGGCTAAAGAGTGTGGAACCACGCTTGCAGAATGCGCGAAAACGGACGGCGCAGACGATCCGTATCGCGACCCGGCGATGCAGACGTTTTACCGTTTCACAATGACCTACCGCTTACCGCAGCAGAAAGGCGAAAAGGCCGCGTTGACGGTGCCAGAGGGGGCAGAAGTGCTGTTGGAAAGCGCGCTACCGAATGTGTCGGCTGAACGACGCCGGGCGTTGATGGTACAAACCGCGCTGCCCGCCGGGTATCCGCTTTCCGGCACGACGCCAGACCAGCAATTTTGGCAGCGTCTGGATTTACCTGCGGCTTACGCGGCAGGGCATCACGCAGGTTAATACATTGCCGGGTGGCGGCTGACGCCTTACCCGGCCTACAAAACTGGATTGACCCGCGGCTTAAATGCATTGCCGGGTGGCGGCTGACGTCTTACCTGGCCTGTAATTTTGTAGGCCCACGCAAGCGCAGCGCCGCTGGGCAATTCTCCCATCGCAACGATAGCGCTTTCCACCCCTTCAACCATTGAAATCCTCTACACTTAACCCCATTCTACAAAGATATGTGCCGCGCCGGATGTGCGCCTCATTCACTCTTTTTAACAGGACAGCGCTTATGACTAATCCATTACTGACGCCCTTCGATTTGCCACCGTTTTCGAAAATCCAGCCCGAGCACGTCGTCCCAGCGGTCACTAAAGCGCTGGACGATTGTCGCACGGCGGTTGAAAGCGTCGTAGCGCAGGGTGCGCCGTACCGCTGGGAAAGTCTCTGTCAGCCACTGGCAGAAGTGGACGATGTGCTGGGACGTCTGTTCTCGCCGGTCAGCCATCTGAACTCCGTGAAAAACAGCCCGGAACTGCGCGAGGCCTATGAGCAGACGCTCCCGCTGCTGTCCGAGTACAGTACCTGGGTCGGTCAGCATGAAGGACTGTATCAGGCCTGGCGTGACCTGCGTGACGGCGATCATTATGCAAGCCTCAATACCGCGCAGAAAAAAGCCGTTGATAACGCGCTGCGTGATTTTGAGCTGTCCGGGATTGGCCTGTCGAAAGAGAAGCAAAAACGCTATGGCGAAATCGCGGCGCGCTTGTCCGAATTGGGCAACCAGTACAGCAACAACGTGCTCGACGCGACGATGGGCTGGAACAAGCTGGTGACTGACGAATCCGAGCTTGCCGGGATGCCGGAAAGCGCACTGGCGGCAGCGATTGCGCAGGCTGAAGCCAAAGAGCAAGAGGGTTATCTGCTGACGCTCGACATCCCAAGCTATCTGCCGGTGATGACCTATTGCGACAACCAGGCGTTGCGCGAAGAGATGTATCGCGCGTATACCACGCGTGCGTCTGACCAGGGCCCGAATGCCGGAAAATGGGACAACAGCCCGGTGATGGAAGAGATCCTCGCGCTGCGTCATGAACTGGCACAACTGCTGGGCTTTGAAAGCTATGCGGTGAAATCGCTGGCCACCAAAATGGCAGAGAATCCGCAGCAGGTGCTGGAATTCCTGACCGATCTGGCGAAGCGCGCCCGTCCGCAGGGCGAGAAAGAGCTGGCTCAGCTGCGCGCCTATGCGAAAGCTGAATTTGCTGTCGACGAGCTACAGCCGTGGGATATCGCGTACTACAGCGAAAAACAGAAGCAGCATCTGTACAGCATCAGCGACGAACAATTGCGCCCTTACTTCCCGGAAAACAAAGCCGTCAACGGCCTGTTTGACGTGGTGCAGCGCATTTACGGCATCACCGCCAAAGAGCGCAAAGACATTGATGTGTGGAGCCCGGAAGTGCGCTTCTTCGAGCTGTATGACGACAAAAATGAACTGCGCGGCAGTTTCTATCTCGATCTCTACGCCCGCGAGCACAAGCGTGGCGGCGCGTGGATGGATGACTGTGTGGGCCAGATGCGTAAAGCTGACGGTTCGCTGCAAAAGCCGGTGGCCTATCTCACCTGTAACTTCAACCGCCCGGTGAATGGCAAGCCTGCGCTGTTTACCCACGATGAAGTGATCACCCTGTTCCATGAATTTGGTCACGGTCTGCACCATATGCTGACCCGCATCGAAACCGCCGGTGTTTCTGGCATCAACGGCGTGCCGTGGGATGCGGTCGAACTGCCGAGCCAGTTCATGGAAAACTGGTGCTGGGAGCCGGAAGCGCTGGCGTTTATCTCCGGTCACTTTGAAACGGGCGAACCGCTGCCAAAAGAACTGCTGGATAAAATGCTGGCAGCGAAAAACTACCAGGCGGCGATGTTCGTTCTGCGTCAGCTGGAGTTCGGCCTGTTCGATTTCCGTCTGCATGCCGAGTTCAACCCAGAGCAGGGCGCGAAAATCCTCGAGACGCTGGCTGAAATCAAGAAACAGGTTTCTGTGGTGCCGGGTCCGTCGTGGGGCCGTTTCCCGCACGCATTCAGCCACATTTTTGCCGGTGGTTATGCGGCGGGTTACTACAGCTACCTGTGGGCCGACGTACTGGCGGCAGATGCGTTCTCTCGCTTCGAAGAAGAAGGGATTTTCAATCGCGAAACCGGACAGTCGTTCCTCGACAATATCCTGAGCCGTGGCGGTTCCGAAGAGCCGATGACGCTGTTCAAGCGCTTCCGTGGACGCGAACCGCAGCTGGACGCGATGCTTGAGCATTACGGCATCAAGGGCTAATCCGTTCGTGAAAATCTGTTTAGTTGATGAATCAGGCGCCAGCGATGGCGCCTTATCTGTTCTTGCGACCCGCTGGGGCCTGGAACAGGATGCGGATAACCTGATGGCGCTGGTGTTAACACCGGAGCATCTCGAACTGCGTAAACGCGATGAACCCAAACTCGGCGGCATCTTCGTCGATTTTGTCGGTGGGCCAATGGCGCACCGACGGAAATTCGGCGGTGGTCGCGGGGAAGCGGTGGCGAAAGCGGTGGGTATCAAAGGCAACTATCTGCCCGATGTCGTCGATGCGACGGCTGGATTGGGGCGTGACGCGTTTGTGCTGGCCTCGGTGGGGTGTCGCGTGCGGATGCTGGAACGCAACCCGGTGGTGGCGGCCCTGCTCGATGACGGCCTGGCGCGTGGCTATGCCGACCCGGACATCGGCGGTTGGTTGCAGGAACGCTTGCAGCTGATCCACGCCTCCAGTTTAACGGCATTGACCGACATCACGCCGCGCCCGCAGGTGGTCTATCTTGACCCGATGTTTCCACATAAGCAGAAAAGCGCGTTGGTGAAAAAAGAGATGCGTGTGTTTCAGTCGCTGGTAGGGCCGGATTTAGATGCCGATGGGCTGCTCATTCCCGCACAACGGTTGGCGACAAAACGCGTAGTGGTGAAACGCCCGGACTACGCGCCGCCGTTGGCTGACGTCGCCACGTCAAATGCGGTGGTGACGAAAGGGCATCGCTTTGATATTTATCCGGGGACACCGGAATAAGAAAGCCGGGTGGCGGCTGCGCCTAACCCGGCCTATGTTTTTCCGTGATCGTGTAGGCCCGGTAAGCGTAGCCGCCACCGGGCAACAAACCATTACTCGTCTTCTTCGTCACGCAGTGGAACAATCAGCATATCTACGTGAACGGTGTTAATCAGCTGGCGAGCAGAGGACATTAGCTTGCTCCAGAAATCCTGATGATGACCGCAAACCACCAAATCCATATCGTATTTCTTGATGGCATCAACCAATACCTGGCCTAAATCGCCGCTGCCGCTCAGGGTTTCGGTGATCGGATAACCCGCGTTAGTGGAAAGCTCGCTTAATGCGTGGTGCGTCTCTTCCGAGATGCGTTTCTGCATATCACCCAAATTGACATCAATCAGGCCGGTGTAGAGATCGGAGTAATTCACATCGACATGAATCAGGGAAACTTTCGCGTTATACGGGCGCGCCATCGAGACTGCTTTATCAACCAGCACTTTGCTTTCCGGTGACAGATCGACCGCGATAAGAATGTGTTTGTAAGCCATAGTGTTACTCCTTCCTTAAGTCTGTGGTTACTCGTTAAGTATAGTCAGCCCACCTTAAAACGACCCTTAAGTTACGTCAATGACCCTTTATCACCAATTAGTTAAACAAATCTTTGCGCTTTTGGCATTGATAACGATTAACGATGTAGCAAAAAAATCAGCGGATCTCCTACACTATTAAAAGAGTCGGTCGGGGAAGTTAATGTGATCGGTCTCTCACTCTTTCACTGACTGTCTGATGCGTTTCGGGGTGCGGTAGTCCTGGAGGGAGTCTCCGTGGGCGGGTCGCCGGGGAGGAGGTATGGTAAGCACTGTCGCGCTGTTTTGGGCTTTGTGCATCGTATGTGTGGTGAATATGGCGCGCTACTTCTCATCATTGCGCGCCCTGCTGGTGGTGCTGCGTGGTTGCGATCCCTTACTCTATCAGTATGTGGATGGCGGAGGTTTTTTCACCTCCCACGGTCAGCCTGGCAAACAGGTGCGTCTGGTGTGGTATATCTACGCGCAGCGTTATCGCGATCATCATGATGATGAATTTATTCGCCGTTGTGAGCGTGTTCGCCGTCAGTTTGTGTTAACCAGTGCGCTGTGCGGCCTGGTGATTATCAGCATGATTGCTTTGATGATTTGGCACTGAGTGTCGACATAAAAAAACGGGTCAGTTTCCTGACCCGTTTTGTCGTTTTTAGACACTTGCAAACGCTTAGATGAGCTTCAGGCTCAGCCAATACAAACCGCCCGAAAGGAGAATCGCCGCTGGCAAGGTCAGAACCCATGCCATCAGAATGTTGGTCACCGTCTTGCGTTGCAGACCGCCACCGTCAACGATCATCGTACCCGCGACGGAGGACGACAGAACGTGGGTGGTAGAGACCGGCATCCCGGTATAGCTTGCGAGTCCGATCGATACCGCTGCGGTCATCTGCGCGGACATGCCCTGTGCATAGGTCATGCCTTTTTTACCGATTTTCTCACCGATGGTGGTCGCCACACGACGCCAGCCAATCATCGTACCAATGCCCAGCGCGAGCGCGACAGCCATGATAATCCAGACCGGTGCGTACTCGATGGTGCTCAGCATATCGGTTTTGAGTTTCTTCAGCAGACGCTTATCGTCGTTGTTGACGTCAGGCAGCTTCGCCACTTTATCGGTGGTATCGGAAATGCACAGCATGATGCGACGCATTTGGCTACGCTGATCGACGCTCAGCTTGTCGTAACTCTCAATGTTATCCAGCATGCCTTTCACGCGGTTCAGTGCGTTAAGGGTGTTCGCTGGGTGACAATGGAATTCCGCAGGCTGGGTCGCGCCCGGTTCCGGGGATGGAATCAACGGTTCAGCGCCGGTCACTTTTTGCAGCAGGTCAGGATGTTGCTGGAAATAGAGCTCGACGTTGTTGACGGCGTCACGGGTACGGGTGATTTCGTAGCCGGAAGCATTCATGTTGACCACAAAGCCCGCTGGTGCCACGCCAATCAGGACCAGCATCACCAGACCAATGCCTTTCTGACCGTCGTTCGCGCCGTGAGAGAACGCGACACCAATGGCCGAAATGATCAGTGCGATACGCGTCCAGAAAGGCGGCTTTTTCTTGCCGTCCATCTTTTCACGTTCCGCAGGCGTCATGTGGATGCGAGCCCGTTTTTTGGTGTTGCTCCAGTAGCGACGCAGCAGGAAAATCAGGCCACCGGCGACAACCAGACCGACGATAGGCGAGACAATCAGTGAAGCGAAAATCCCAATCACTTTCGGGATATTCAGCGCGTCAACAACAGAGGTGCCGGTCATCAGAGCATTGGTTAACCCAATCCCGATAATGGCCCCGATCAGGGTGTGAGAGCTTGATGCTGGCAGGCCGAAATACCAGGTACCGAGGTTCCAGATAATCGCCGCTAACAGCATAGAGAAGACCATGGCGAGACCATGAGCAGAGCCCATGTTCAGCAGCAAATCCGTTGGCAGCATATGCACAATCGCATAGGCTACGCTCAGACCGCCAAGCAGTACGCCAAAGAAGTTGAAAATTGCCGCCATCGCCACCGCAAGTTGCGAACGCATCGCGCGGGTGTAGATAACGGTCGCTACTGCGTTTGCGGTGTCGTGGAAGCCGTTAATCGCTTCGTAAAACAATACAAATCCCAGAGCAAGCAGTAATAAAAGCCCAGTATGTAAATCCAGGCCAGCAAACAAATGTAGCATAGGACGTTACGCCATTTTGAGGACATGAACGCGGCGCATTATCCAGGACAAACGCGGCGTGGGCAAAGAGAAATATAGACTTTTATTGATATTTCTTCACCGACCTAAAAATAGGTCCTGGATTAATCCTATATGTTTCAAGAGTATGACCAGTCATGAAAAAATTCTTACTGGTCGTACCGCGCGGGAAAATTTACACTTCCCGACATTCAAAATGAGAGGACAGGCGTGTGGAAAGGTTTGATGCCATTGTTGTCGGCGCGGGCGCGGCGGGAATGTTTTGTGCAGCGCAGGCGGGACAGGCCGGGGCGCGAGTGCTGCTTCTGGATAACGGCAAAAAGCCGGGCCGCAAGATTTTAATGTCCGGCGGCGGGCGCTGTAACTTCACCAATATGTACGTGGAACCCGCGGCGTACCTCAGTCAGAACCCGCATTTTTGCAAATCGGCGCTGGCGCGTTACACCCAGTGGGACTTTATCGATCTGGTCGGAAAATATGGCATAGCGTGGCACGAGAAAACCCTCGGGCAGTTGTTCTGCGACGATTCCGCCGAGCAAATTGTCGATATGCTGGTGTCTGAATGCGAGAAGGGCGGCGTGATTACTCGCCTGCGCACCGAGATTATTAGCGTTGAACGCGACGAAGAAGGCTACACGCTGCAACTCAACGGCGATTCGGTGGCGGCGAAAAAACTGGTGATCGCCAGCGGTGGGCTATCGATGCCGGGCCTCGGAGCATCGCCGTTCGGCTATAAAATCGCTGAGCAGTTTGGCCTGAACGTCTTGCCGACTCGCGCAGGACTGGTGCCCTTCACACTGCATAAACCGCTGCTGGAACAATTGCAGGTGCTTTCCGGTGTTTCCGTGCCGTCGGTGATCACCGCCAATGATGGAACTGTGTTCCGCGAAAATCTGCTGTTCACCCACCGTGGGCTTTCTGGCCCCGCGGTGCTGCAAATTTCCAGCTTCTGGCAGTCGGGTGAATTTGTCAGCATCAATCTGCTGCCGGAGTGTGACCTCGAAACTTTCCTTGACGAACAGCGTAACGCGCATCCGAACCAGAGCCTGAAGAACACGCTGGCGATGCAATTACCAAAACGCCTGGTGGAATGTCTGCAACTGCTGGGGCAAATCCCGGATGTGCAACTCAAACAGCTCAACAGCAAAGATCAGCAACAGCTGGTTGAAACGCTCACCAACTGGCGCGTACAGCCAAATGGCACCGAGGGATACCGCACCGCCGAAGTGACGTTGGGCGGGGTGAATACCGACGAGCTTTCTTCACGCACGATGGAAGCACGCAACGTGCCGGGGCTCTATTTTATTGGCGAAGTGATGGACGTCACTGGCTGGCTCGGCGGCTACAACTTCCAGTGGGCGTGGGCCTCGGCCTGGGCGTGTGCGCAGGCGCTGGTAGAAGCGTAATAACGGTACAACAGGGAAAGCTCCGATAGCACAAAATAATTCCCTGTTTTTATCACGGAAATGTATGATGCTTCACCCTTTTGCCCGAGCCTGGATTTAAGACAAAGAGCGCATGAACATTTACGTGATTATGTCCGTGACCCTATCGTTGAAGCTGCTGTTTACGTTTTTCGTGTATAAGAAAAACAAACAGAGCTTCAAAAGATTAAGCCTGCCCGCAAAAGGGGCCGTGATTGGCGGTGGCTGGCTTGCCGGCTATGGTTTGCTACAGATTGTCGAAGGGTTCATCTAACGACGTTATCTGGCAATACGCGACGTACTGCCAGCAGATGATTATTCCAGTAAGGATTACTCAACTGCGAAATCGTGACACCTTTCCGTCGTGAGGCGTGGATAAAGCGATTATCCCCGATATAAATCCCCACATGTTTTTGCGCCCGCCCGGTTTTAAAGAACACCAGATCGCCGACGTGCGGCGTGCCCTGTTTCGCTCTTTTCCCTCTTGTGAGTTGCCCGGTTGTCGTCCGTGGCAGGTTCACAGCGAAAGCATCCTTGTAAAGTCGTCGGGTCAATGCAGAGCAGTCGATCGCTTTATGCGAGTTTGCACCCAGTCGATAGCGCGTGCCCTTCCATTGTTGGTACTGATTCATCAAGCGGGTTCGGCGTTTGAGGTTCGCAGCCGTTTTAATGGGTTTTGTGGCTGTCTGAATCTTAATCGGTTTAGCCGCTGTCTTTTTATGCTTGTGTTTCGCGCTGCTTTTGCTCGTTTTGATGTGCGTTTTTTTGTGATGCGAGTGGGCGTGATGAACACCAGTAGCCTGCGCGCTACAGTGGAAGGAAAACAATAAACACAGTAATAAAGTCATTCGCAGGGACATAATCGCTATCAAATAAGTAGTCGTAAAATGAACAAAAATGTTTCTAATGGTGATGCTACGTTTTTTGGGCGTGATGAGCAATGCTGAATAAGTGAATTTTAGATATTAAATGCAGAATTGATCACTATCACTTTATGATAGTGCGACACGTTTCCCTGGAAACTTAAATTTAATAGAAAGGAAAAATAGCCAGGGAGAATTGCTCTCCCTGCTGGGGGTTTTGAATAATTAAATTATCAAGCTTGTTGCGAAAGCAGACCGTACAGCTTGGAACCATTACTGCGTGAAATCGCTGTTTTAATGCGCAGCATTGCCAGCGTATTTTTGGATTTCATCCGCAGTTTATGTTGAATATTCACGCGGTGGCCACTGGCTGTTTTCTGCGAGATATCCAGTTCACGAGCAATTTTTACATTTTGCAGGTGGAAGACTTCAAGGATATCCAGTTCACGCTGGGTCAGGACATTCTGGCGTGGTTTTGGAAAATAACGAACAATCTTCTGGATATAATGCGGGGTACACTCCATTGAGGAGAACACCACGTCGCCAATCTTAAAGCAATGATCTTTAATGATATCCTGCATAAGAATCATGTACTTGAGGCTCAGCTGATTGACTTTCTTAATGAAGTAATCACGCAGGAAAAGATTTTCAATCCCGACAACTAAATAGGTATCTTGATTAAAGGATTGCAGGTATGCGTCAATATCACGCTTGTCCGAAATCTGGTGAGAGTCGAAAACTTGCGATTCGATACCTGTGCACAGGTAGAAGTTATCGCTAACAAAGCTAATGTTCATAATAGAAGGAGATCCCTGATCGGTATTTAAAAGGAAAAACAAGACCGTTTATATTTAATTTTAAATTATCGGCCGCCTACTTATCGTCCCAAACAGTACGGTTATTACCCAGCTGATGTAAACCTCAAAAATGTTAAATGTCTTTTTTTGGATATTTAAAAAAACATATAACCATTTGTTTTATAATGTTTTATTGAGGGCATGTTTTCTGTGAAAATAATATGACGTTACATATCGTATGATTTTAATGCCGTCAATATTGCTGATAAAGGATATCTCTGGCTGACTTAATTTTCTCATTCATACCTTCAGAGAAACCTGCGCTGGCATTTTGCTGTTTTGCTGTAGGTTTACATGAGTGACTGAAAGTACCTCTCCTGGCTTCGCATCTTATGCTCTCCTTTTATTTCTCTCCAGCATGGCACATGCAAGCAGGTCTATCATTCACTATAAAATGTGACGACAGTCATTAAATTGAGCCAATAATATATTCTTCGTTGAGCTTAGGTTGAAACTATTGGTGTGCGGCTTTAATGGCAGCGTTATTGCAGTGATGTGAAGTTTAAATGTCGGAAAAATCATCGCCATAAAAGTTGTTATACAACAAGGGATTGGACTATGTTTTTAAATGCTTTGAATTCTTAATACTATCCTAATGTACATCCGTTAATTTAAATGCGTTGAGCTGGCGTTTATCAAATCGCAGTTTTCGACCTTTTTTATTATTACTTCGTTTAACTCTGCGAGCGCAGGATGGTTTCGGTCTAACCTCAACGTTCAGGGTAAGGATAATCAATGAGTGAATTTTTACCTTTCTCACGCCCGTCTATGGGGGATGAGGAGTTTGCCGCGCTGAAAGAGGTGTTGCAGTCGGGCTGGATTACCACCGGTCCGAAAAACGCTCAGCTTGAAGAGGCGTTTTGCGCCTTGACCGGTAACCGCCATGCCATTGCCGTGAGTTCTGCGACTGGCGGAATGCACGTCACACTGATGGCGCTCAACATTGGGCCGGGTGACGAAGTGATCACCCCATCGCAGACCTGGGTTTCCACGCTCAACATGATCGAACTGTTGGGCGCGACACCAGTGATGATCGACGTTGACCACGACACCTTGATGGTCACGCCGGAAGCCGTCGCGGCCGCCATCACCCCGCGCACCAAAGCCATTATTCCTGTTCACTATGCTGGTGCGCCGTGCGATATCGACGCCATTCGTGCTATCGCTGAACAACACGGCATTCCGGTCGTGGAAGATGCCGCCCACGCCGCAGGCACCTATTACAAAGGCCACCACGTCGGCGATAAAGGCACGGCGATCTTCTCCTTCCACGCGATCAAAAATATGACCTGCGCCGAAGGCGGCCTGATTGTGACTGATGATGACCAGCTTGCGCTGCGCATCCGCAGTCTGAAATTCCACGGTCTGGGCGTTGACGCGTATGACCGTCAAACCCACGGTCGTGCGCCGCAGGCGGAAGTGATTTCGCCAGGTTTTAAATACAACCTGGCGGACATCAATGCCGCGCTGGCACTGGTTCAACTCGGTAAATTACCGCAGGCGAATGTGCGCCGTAGCGAAATTGCGCAGCGTTATCTTACGGAATTGGCCGATACGCCATTCCAGCCGCTGACGATCCCAGCCTGGCCGCACCAGCACGCCTGGCACCTGTTTATCATTCGCGTAGATGAAACCCGCTGCGGCATTAGCCGTGACGGTCTGATGGAACAACTGAAAGCGCAGGGTATTGGCACCGGGCTGCATTTCCGCGCCGCGCACACGCAAAAATACTACCGCGAACGCTATCCACACCTCTCTTTACCGAACACGGAGTGGAACAGCGCGCGTATTTGTTCTCTGCCCCTTTTCCCGGATATGACTCATGACGACACAACCCGCGTCATTTCTGCGCTCCGTCAGCTCGCAGGACATTGATATGTTTGAAGCGCCTAAAGTAAAAAAAGTCTCGGTGGTGATCCCTGTTTATAACGAACAGGAAAGCCTGCCAGAGCTGATTCGCCGTACCGACGCCGCTTGCGCCACGTTAAACCGTGATTACGAAATTCTGCTGGTTGATGACGGCAGCAGCGACGATTCTGCTCGCATGCTGTGTCTGGCCGCTGAAGCACCGGGCAGCCACATTGTGGCGGTGCTGCTGAACCGTAACTATGGCCAGCATTCCGCGATCATGGCCGGATTCAGCCATGTGACGGGCGATTTGATTATTACCCTCGATGCGGATCTGCAAAACCCGCCGGAAGAGATCCCGCGTCTGGTTGAGAAAGCCGATGAAGGCTACGACGTGGTGGGCACCGTTCGCCAGAACCGTCAGGACAGCATTTTCCGCAAATCCGCGTCGAAGATGATTAACCGTCTTATCCAGCGTACCACTGGCAAAGCGATGGGCGATTACGGCTGTATGCTGCGCGCCTATCGCCGCCACATCATCGACGCAATGCTTAACTGTCACGAGCGCAGCACGTTTATTCCGATCCTCGCCAACACCTTTGCGCGCCGTGCGGTGGAGATCCCGGTGCTGCACGCCGAGCGTGAATTTGGCGATTCCAAATACAGCTTCATGCGCCTGATTAACCTGATGTACGACCTGGTGACTTGCCTGACCACCACGCCACTGCGCCTGTTGAGTGTGGTCGGCAGTGTGATTGCGGTGGCTGGTTTCGCCTTCGCCATTCTGTTGGTGGTCTTACGTCTGGCCTTTGGTCCGGCATGGGCGGGCGATGGCCTGTTCCTGCTGTTTGCGGTGCTGTTTATGTTTATCGGCGCACAGTTCGTCGGTATGGGACTTCTCGGGGAGTATATCGGGCGCATCTATAACGATGTTCGCGCGCGTCCCCGCTACTTTATTCAACGTGTTGTCCGTCAGGAAAGCCTGACGACTGAAGAGGAAAATCGTTCATGAAAGCTGTCGTATTCGCCTATCACGACATGGGTTGCACGGGCATTCAAGCCCTGCTGGACGCCGGATATGACATCACGGCAATCTTCACGCATCCGGATAATGCCGGTGAAAACAATTTCTTCGGTTCCGTAGCGCGTCTCGCTGCCGAGCAGGGGATCTCTGTTTATGCGCCAGAAGATGTGAACCATCCGCTGTGGGTTGACCGCATTCAGGCCATGGCCCCTGACATGATTTTCTCTTTCTATTATCGCAACCTTTTGAGCGATGCGATTATCAGCACCGCGCGTCATGGCGCATTCAATCTGCACGGTTCACTGCTGCCGAAATACCGCGGCCGCGCGCCGCTGAACTGGGCGCTGGTGAACGGTGAGAAAGAGACCGGCGTGACGCTGCACCGCATGGTGAAACGTGCTGATGCGGGCAACATTGTGGCTCAACAGACCGTGGTGATTGATGATGCCGATGTGGCGCTGACGCTTCATCGTAAACTTTGTGCCTCTGCGCAAACGCTGCTGCGCGACGCGCTGCCGCTGATCGCCTCAGGCAGCATCACTGAAAAATCGCAGGACGAAAGTCAGGCAAGCACTGTCCGTGGTCGTACGCCGGAAGACGGGCGTCTGAACTGGGAACAATCCGCCGAATCGCTGCACAACCTGGTACGCGCAGTTTCCGATCCGTGGCCGGGTGCATTTGGTTTTGTCGGCACCAGCAAATTTATCGTCTGGAAATCTCGCGTGCGTAACGATGTTGCCGCCGCGAAACCGGGTACCGTGATGTCGGTGAATCCACTGGTCGTTGCCTGCGGCAACGGCGCGTTGGAAATTATCACCGGTCAGACTGAAAAAGGCGTTTACATGCAAGGCGCTCAGCTGGCACAGGCCCTGGGCCTGGTGTCGAGCGCACTGCTGTCGAGCAAACCGTTTGTTGCGGTCAAACGCCGTACTCGCGTGTTGATCCTCGGCGTGAACGGTTTCATCGGTAACCACCTAACCGAGCGCCTGCTGGCAGACGACAACTACGAAATTTACGGTCTGGATATTGGCTCTGACGCCATCAGCCGCTTCCTCGACTGCCCGCGTTTCCACTTCGTTGAAGGCGATATCAGCATTCACTCCGAGTGGATCGAATATCACATTAAGAAGTGCGATGTGGTACTGCCGCTGGTGGCGATTGCTACCCCGATTGAGTACACCCGTAACCCGCTGCGCGTATTTGAACTCGATTTCGAAGAAAACCTGAAAATCATCCGCGACTGCGTGAAGTACAACAAACGCATCATCTTCCCGTCGACGTCTGAAGTGTACGGCATGTGCACCGACAGCAATTTCGATGAAGACAGCTCCAATCTGGTAGTCGGACCAATCAACAAACAGCGCTGGATTTACTCCGTCTCTAAACAGCTGCTGGATCGCGTGATTTGGGCATACGGCGACAAAGAAAATCTGAAATTTACCCTGTTCCGTCCGTTTAACTGGATGGGACCGCGTCTGGATAACCTGAACGCTGCGCGTATCGGCAGCTCACGCGCCATCACCCAGCTGATCCTCAACCTGGTGGAAGGTTCGCCAATCAAGCTGATTGAAGGCGGCAAACAGAAACGCTGCTTCACCGATATCAGCGACGGTATCGAAGCGTTGTTCCGCATCATCGAGAACAAAGACGGCCGCTGCGACGGGCAGATCATTAACATCGGTAACCCGGAAAACGAAGCAAGCATCAAAGAGCTGGCAGAAATGCTGTGCGATTGCTTCGAGCGCCACCCGCTGCGCAATCAATTCCCTCCGTTTGCGGGCTTCCGCGAAGTGGAGAGCAGCGATTACTATGGCAAAGGCTATCAGGACGTTGAGCACCGTAAGCCAAGTATTCGTAACGCTAAACGTTGTCTCGACTGGCAGCCAACGGTGGAAATGCAGCAAACGGTTGAGCAGACACTGGACTTCTTCCTGCGTACCGTAGAGTTAACGGAAACCCCGAAATGATGCGAAAAGTTGGCTTACGCGTTGATGTGGACACCTTTCGCGGTACTCGCGATGGGGTGCCACGGCTGCTGGACATTTTTCAGAAGCACGACATCCAGGCCAGCTTTTTCTTCAGCGTCGGGCCCGACAACATGGGGCGCCATCTGTGGCGCCTGTTAAAGCCAAAGTTTTTGTGGAAGATGCTGCGCTCGCGCGCGGCATCGCTGTATGGCTGGGATATCCTGCTGGCGGGCACGGCCTGGCCGGGGAAAATCATCGGTCAGGCGAACGCGGACGTCATTCGCGCCACCGCCAAAGATCATGAAGTCGGGCTTCACGCCTGGGATCATCATCGTTGGCAACTGTGGAGCGGCGTCTGGAACGAGACACAGTTGGAAGAGGAAATCGGGCGCGGTTTGCAGGCGCTGGAAGCGATTGTCGGCTCGACCGTCACCTGTTCAGCGGTAGCGGGTTGGCGGGCGGATGAACGCGTCGTCAAGGCCAAAGAGGGCTTTGAATTTCTCTACAACAGCGACTGTCGCGGTACGCGTCCTTTCCTGCCGGTTCTCGACAATGGCGCGACGGGCACGGTGCAAATCCCGGTGACGTTACCGACGTGGGATGAAGCCGTGGGCAGCAGCGTCAGCGCAGAAGATTTTAACGACTGGCTGATTGAGCGCATCCATAAAGACCGGGGCGTTCCGGTTTACACCATTCATGCAGAAGTGGAAGGCATTATCGGCGCTGAACAATTTGAAAACCTGATACGGCAAGCGGCAGAAGAGGGCATCACGTTTTGCCCGCTGAGCCAGCTGTTGCCGGATGATTTTAGTACGCTACCCAAAGGGAATGTGGTGCGCGGAGAACTGGCGGGCCGGGAAGGCTGGTTAGGGCAAGAACAATTATTGGGTTAAGGCTGATGAAATCCTTACGTTTAAGCGTGTCACTGCTGTTTTTATTCGCGCTCTATTACATCGTTCCGTTAAATTTCCGCTTGCTGTGGCAGCCGGATGAAACCCGCTATGCGGAGATCAGCCGCGAAATGCTGGCCTCCGGCGACTGGCTCGTGCCGCACTTCCTCGGCCTGCGTTACTTCGAAAAACCGATCGCCGGATACTGGATTAACAGTATTGGGCAGTGGCTTTTTGGTCATGGCAATTTTGCCGTGCGTTTTGGCGTGGTGTTCTCCACGGCCTGTACTGCGCTGCTGGTCGGCTGGCTGGCGTGGAAACTCTGGAAGGATAAGCGCACGGCGATCCTTTCTGCTGTCATTTTCCTGACCGCGTTCCTCGTGTACGGCATCGGCACTTATGCGGTGCTGGATCCGATGATCACTCTGTGGCTGGTGCTGGCGATGTGCAGTTTTTGGGGCGCATCGCAATCAGCTACCCGCAGCGGGAAACTCGGCGGCTACGTGCTGCTGGGCATTGCCTGCGGCATGGGCGTGATGACCAAAGGATTCCTTGCGCTGGCGGTGCCGGTGATTGGCGTTCTGCCGTGGGTCATCATGCAGAAGCGCTGGAAAGAAGTGCTGCTGTGGGGCTGGATAGCGATACTGGTGTGCATTCTCACCGTGCTGCCGTGGGGGCTGGCGATAGCGCATCGCGAACCTGACTTCTGGCGCTACTTCTTCTGGGTTGAACACGTACAACGTTTCGCCCAAAGCGACGCGCAGCACAAAGCGCCGTTCTGGTACTACATCCCGTTCCTGATTGCCGGGAGTTTACCGTGGCTGGCGTTGCTGCCGGGCGCGCTGAAAATGGGCTGGAAAGTAAGCGACGCACAGCGCAGCACCTTCTATTTGCTGGGCTGGATTGTGATGCCGTTCCTGTTCTTCAGCATCGCCAAAGGCAAGCTGCCAACGTACATTTTGCCGTGCTTCGCACCGCTGGCGATCCTGATGGCGCGCTACGCCATTGAAGCCGCCGACAGAGGCGCAAAGGCGCTGCGCTACAACGGCTTTATCAACATCGCTTTCGGCCTGATAGGGCTGGTGGCGGTGCTGGTGGTGTCGCCGTGGGGCCCAATGTCCAAACCGGTGTGGAACAGCATTGAGCTGTACAAATGCCTGCTGGCGGCGATAGGTTTTGCCGCCTGGGCGCTGGTGGGCTGGTTGTCGATTCGTGACGGCGTGAAGGGCTGGGCGTTGGCGGCCTGTTGCCCATTAGGCATCGCACTGCTGATTGGCTTTGCCATCCCGGACCGCGTTATCGACAGCAAGCAGCCGCAGTTCATTACCGACATTGTCAGCGAACAGCTGACGCCAAGTCGGTATGTCCTCACCAACAGCGTTGGCGTGGCAGCGGGTCTTGCGTGGGAGCTAAAACGCAGCGATATCATCATGTTCGGCCAACAAGGTGAACTGAAATATGGGCTGGCGTACCCGGATGCGCAAGGGCGATTCCTCGATAACGACGAGTTCGACGGCTGGCTGGCGACGCATCGTAGCGAAGGGCCGGTGTCGTTGGTGCTACAGTTGAACAAAGGACAAAAGCTGGAGGAGCTCGGCTTGCCGAAACCCGATAACGTCTACGTGATGAGCCGGATGGTCTTCGTGCAGTATCTGCCGAAATGATCACCGCGCTTTCCCTGCTGCTGGCAAGCTTGCTGAGCTGTGCCGGGCAGCTGTGCCAGAAGCAGGCCACCCGCCCGGCGAAATCCGGGCTGCGTGGGCAGCACATCGTTTTGTGGCTGGGGTTAGCGCTGCTGGCACTCGGCGGCGGAATGGCGCTGTGGCTGGTGGTATTACAGCGTTTACCCGTTGGCATTGCGTACCCAATGCTCAGCCTGAATTTCGTTTGGGTCACACTGGCTGCGCGATTCATCTGGCATGAGCCGGTATCGCGTCGCCACTGGCTCGGCGTCGGGCTGATTATTCTGGGTATTTTGGTGCTGGGAGGCAGCCGCTAATGGGGATCTTCTGGGCGTTACTCAGTGTCGTTTTGGTCAGTGCAGCACAATTGCTGTTGCGCACCGCCATGATCACACTGCCTGCGGTAAGCGACTTTGGCACGCTGCTGTGGCATTTACTGCAATTTCAGCCTGGCACAGGTTCGTTGTTCCTGGGTTTGTGCGGTTATCTGGCGTCGATGGTGTGCTGGTTCTTCGCGCTGCGCCAATTGCCGCTGGCAAAGGCCTATGCGCTGCTGAGCCTCAGCTATATCTCTGTTTGGGCCGCTGCGTTGCTGCTGCAAAACGAAGCCTTTTCCTGGCAAGCGCTGGCAGGTGTACTGCTGGTGATGGCTGGGGTGATGACGATTTTTGCGCCGCAGCGGCGGTGATCAATGCCGGGCGGCGCTTAGCTGGCACGGGCCTACGTCCATGAAAATGACGGCTCTGAACTAAACGGCGTGTAGGCCGGGTCAGGCGTAGCCGCACCCGGCGCTGAGTTTCAGGCCACTCGCTCAATCACGTCTGACGACACGCTAAACGGTGTCGGTGTACACACCGCCAGGCTTAGCCCATCGGCTTGCAAATCACTGAGATGTAAATGCAGCGGGGCGGTGCTGTCGTAGCTGACTATCTGCCAGGCGCTGCCGCCGCGCTGTTTCACCATCGCTTCCTTTCGCGTCCAGATGCGCCAGAACGCCGCCAGACGGTGCTCTTCGGCTTCCTTTTCCATTTCCCTATGTTCATTGCGCGTAAACGTGGCGTTGGCGAGCTGCTGCCACTGTGGGCGCGGGCGAAGTGCTTCGATATCGCAACCCACTTCACCTTCGTCGCTCAGTAGGAGGGCAATGTTATCGCCGCTGTGACTCAGGTTAAACCACAGCGCATGATGTTCGTCGAATCCTGGTTTCCCCTGTTCGCCAAAACGAAGCTCCGGCAATGGCGAGACGGCGTGGCACAGCAGCGCGCGTCCGGCGAGCCAGGCACTGCGGCGCTTTCCGTCCGGCGCGTGAGCTGTCAGCGCAGATGGAATTGCCGCCAGACTGAGGGTCGAAATTTTCCCGAGGAACAGCCGATACATCTTTACTCCCAGCGTTTAATGACAATCGAGGTGTTGATCCCGCCGAAGGCGAAGTTGTTGCTTTGCAAAAACTCACAATCGATAGCCCGTGACTCTCCCATAATGTAGTCCAAATCGCCACATTGTTCGTCAGGCTGTTGCAGGTTTAAGGTCGGCGCAAACCAGCCTTCGCGCATCATTTGCAGGCTCATCCACGCTTCCAGCGCGCCGCACGCGCCGAGTGTGTGTCCGAAGTAACTCTTCAGCGACGAAATCGGCGTGCGGTTGCCAAACACGGCCGCCGTGGCCTGACTTTCGGCGATATCGCCGCGATCGGTCGCTGTGCCGTGGGCTGAAATATAACCGATATCCGACGGCGCAAGCCCCGCCTGACGCAGCGATTGTTCCATGCAAATCTGCATCGTTTCCCGCTGCGGCTGGGTGATATGCGCCGCGTCGCAGTTGGTGGCGAAGCCGACTATTTCACCGAAGATGGTGGCTCCGCGTGCTGTCGCGTGTTCCAGTTCTTCCAGCACCAATGTGCCCGCGCCTTCGCCGATCACTAATCCATCACGGTTCACATCGAACGGTGACGGCGTGGTGGCGGGCGCATCGTTGCGCTGGCTGGTGGCGAACAGCGTATCAAACACCGCCGCTTCCGACGGGCAAAGCTCTTCCGCACCGCCCGCGACCATCACCGTTTGATAACCGTGGCGAATGGCTTCATACGCATAACCGATCGCCTGGCTGCCGGAGGTACAGGCGCTGGACGTCGGGATCACGCGCCCACGCAGACCGAAAAACAGGCCGGTATTGACGGCAGTGGTGTGCGGCATCATTTGCACGTAAGTGGTGCCGGTGATGTTATTGGTGTGTTTTTCGGTGAGCATGGTGGCGAATTCGCTGACCGGGCCGGTGCTGCCGGTGGATGAGCCGTAGGCAATTCCGGTTTCGCCGTTGGTCAGCACCGGGTTTTCCAGCAGCCCGGATTGTTCCAGCGCGAGTTCACTGGCGCGGGTCGACATCAGCGATACGCGGCCCATCGCACGAATGCGTTTGCGGGTGTAATGCGCAGGCAGCGAGAAATCATCAATCGGCGCGCCGAGCAGCGTGTGCAGCCCGTCGTAAATCTGCCATTCAGGCATTTTACGCACCGCATTTTGATAACGGCGCAGGCGTTCGGAAACGGCCTGCCAGCTTTCGCCAAAGGCGGTTACGCCGCCCATTCCGGTGATCACGACACGACGACTCATAACATGCCTCCATTGATGGAAATCACCTGACGGGTGACATAACCCGCGATATCGGACATCAGGTAGCTGGCGAGTCCGGCGACTTCATCCGCCTGGCCCATACGTTTCATCGGGATCATATTCATCGCTTCTTTCAGCGCCGCGTCTTCCATTTCGATAATCCCAGTGTCGATAAGCCCCGGCGCGATGCAGTTCACGGTAATTTTGCGCTTTGCCAGTTCAATCGCCAGCGCTTTGGTCGCGCCGATGATCCCGGCTTTTGCCGCGCTGTAGTTAACCTGACCACGGTTGCCCATCATGCCGGAAACGGACGAAAGGGTAATAATACGGCCGCCTTTGCGCGTCGAAATCATCGGCATGATGCACGGATGAATGACGTTGTAGAAGCTGTCGAGATTGGTGTGGATAACGCTGTCCCAGTCGTCTTCACTTAACGCCGGGAACGCGCCGTCGCGAGTGATGCCCGCGTTGCTGACCACGCCGTACCACGGGCCATTCTGCTCGATATCGGTTTCCAGTACTTCACGGCATTGTTCACGATTGCCGACATCAAACTGCAACAGGCGGCCTGCGCCACCTGCGGCTTCAATCGCGGTCAGCGTCTCCTGCGCGCCTGGTTTATCACTGTGATAATGCACGCCAACGGTAAATCCGTCGGATGCCAGTTTTAGTGCGATTGCGCGGCCAATGCCTTTGCTGGCTCCGGTGACCAGAACTGAACGACTCATGATGACGATCCCTGTTGAAAAAGCGTGGTTAATTCTTCGGGGGTGGGCTGGAAGGTGTTCACGCGCCCGGTGGCAAGTGGTTCACCGCCTGCGGTAATCACGCATTCAAAGCTGCCGACACGCCCGTCCTGCATCAGCATCGACACGGTGATGTCAAGCACGCTGTCGGCAGAAAATTCGCTGGAAACGCATTTCAGCTCGCGCGCACCCAGCACCATGCCCAACGTGATTTGCGCTTCACCTTTTTGTTGGCGGTGCCAGCCGGACCATACGCCAACGGTCTGCGCCATCAGTTCCAGCGCGTACCAGCCGGGCAAATTACCGCTGGCATCAACAAACGGCGCAAGAACGCCCTGACGGTTGACCGTCACCTGGCAAATGGCCTGTTCGTCGGTGACGTTCAGCACGCTTTCCAGCAACAGCATCGGTGCGTTGTGGGGCAAATACGCGCCCGGTGATAAATAGTGGCTCATGCCATTCTCCCCAGCAGAATGCTGGCGTTGTTGCCGCCAAAGGCGAATGAATTCGACAGAATAACCGGACGCTCTAGCGGCCGCGGCGCGGTGATAATCCCGCAGGCAGGAAGCCGGGAGTCAACAGGCGAGTGGCTGAAATCCTGTGCGGGCAGCGGCAAATGGTGTTCCAGAATCAACCAGCTCAGCGCCGCTTCGGTAATGCCCGCCGCGCCCAGCGTGTGTCCGGTCAGATGTTTGGTTGAACTACACGGCACGCTTTCGCCAAACAGCGCGTTCACCACCTGCGATTCCACCTGATCGTTCAGCGGCGTAGCGGTCCCGTGCAGATTGATATAACCCACATCCTGCGGCGTCAGTCCGGCATCGTTTAACGCCTGCTGAATCGCGCGGATAGCGCCTTCACCTTGTGGATGTGGGGCAGAAATATGGTGTGCGTCGCTGGATTCGCCCACGCCCAGCAGCGCAATCGGCTGTGGCTCGCGGGTTAACAGCATCAGCGCCGCGCCTTCACCGATGGTAATGCCGCAGCGGTCGCGACCGAACGGCTGGCACAGCGTAGTGGAAAGGGATTCTAAGCTATTGAAACCATTGACCGGCATACGGCTCAGAGTATCGGCCCCGCCGACAATCGCCACGTCGACCAGCCCGGCGTCAATCAGACGACGACCGCTGATCATTGCCCGTGCGCTGGACGAACAGGCGGTCGAAAGCGTATAAGCCGGGCCTTCCAGTTTTAGCCAGTTACGCAGAAAGCGCGACGGGTCGCCCAGTTCCTGTTGCGCATAACGCCACGCGTTGCTCTCTTTACCGTTCAGCTTGAGATTGGCGTGAATATCGCCTTCATCAAGGCCAGAGGTGCTGGTGCCCATAATCACCGCCACGCGGTCACGACCAAACCGGGCAATCGCCTCATCAACCTGCGGCTGAATCTGTTGCAGCGCCGCCAGCAGCAGCTGATTGTTACGCGAGCGGTGAGCGACAAACGTATCCGGAATGGATGGGAGTTCGCCATCCACACCGCCGAGCACGGCGGTCACATCGCCCTGCAACCAGCCTTCGCGTGGGCGCATCCCTGGCGCAATGCCCGCGCACAGGTTGACGGCAATCTCATCAGGCGTCCGACCCAGCGCATTAATCATTCCTGCGGCAGCAATGTAGATCATTTCAGTCGCCCAGATATTGAATGGTGATGTGGTAGTTGAATACGTGTTGCTCAATGCTGATGGGTTGGCGCTGACCTTTGCGTTGCAGATAGGTGATATCGGTCACCAGTTTGCCTTGTGCATTACGAAGCTCGCGTTTATCACCGTGGTCGGTGAGCGTCCAGCCTTTCGGCAACTGCGGCGTCCAGGCGCTGATCGGCCAGTGACTCAGCATCACGTCCGCCAGTACCTGGCTTGCGGGCGGCAACTGCGGCACCACAATGGACTGCTCGGTGTGAATGCCTTTGTCGTCATAGGTCACAAGGAACAGACGAATACCCACGGAAGAAAGCCCCGCGAGGCTCAGCTTTTTATCATCGGCGTTAAGCAGTACCAGCAACGACTGGGATTTGCCATTAAAGCTGCCCGTCAGCAGTTGCTGAGAACTGACCGCTGGCGTAATGCCCGGTGCGGGCAGTGTCACCTGCGTGCCCGGTTGCAGCCATGCCTGCGGGCGACTGCTTGCCTCTTGAGAGGAATGGCTACAGCCGGTGAGGGCCAGCACCGCCGCAAAGGCAGCACAGCGCCAGAAAGTGTTGATCATCGCGTTGACCTCAATATTTTTTTGCCGGGGGGCGCTTCGCTTACCCGGCCTACATGAGTGGTGTTTATCGGCCCGCGTAACCGGCCTACATCGGCGGTTTTTGTAGGCCCGCGCAAGCGCAGCGCCGCCGGGCGGGAGAGCCTCATCCTTTTCTTCTCTCTTTCTTGCCGGGCATCGCCAGCGGCGACAACAGAAACGCGGTGAAAATGCCGCTGACCAGCACGATGCCAAAACTGCTGATCGCTTGCGTGGCGCTGAATACCAGCATGCCGAGCGTCAACAGTGTGGTGATCATTGCCAACGTAATCGCCAGCAACGACGTGAGCGGCGTACCGCGCGGGTTGCTGAAAAACAGGGTGTAGTTGACGCCAATGCCCAGCACCAATACTAGCGCCAACAGGGAAAACAGATTTACCGCGTGTCCGCTAAGCGACAGTACCGCCAGGCCGCAGCCGAGTGAAAGCAACGACGGAATAAGGCTAATCAGCCCTTTGCGCCAGCCGAGACGCAGCACTGCACCGACGGCGATAATCACCAGCGCCACGCCGAGCAGCGCGGTCAGAATGGTGCGATACAGCGCGAACAGCCGATCGAACGACGCTTTGCGGTCATTCCACGCCACGCCGTCCGTGTGTTCTGCTAATTGTTGCAGCGCCGCGCTATTCTTCACGCCATCTACCGGAACCAACACACCGCTCTTACCGTCTGGCAGCGTGAGCCACAGCAAGCGCCAGCCTTCGCTCGCCGGGCTTCTTAACCATGTATCGACGTTCACCGGCATTGGATTCAGATCAGGTGAAACGGTTTTCAGCCCGGCGCTTTGCAGCGCTTTCACCACATTGGGCGTGGCCTGTTTTAACAGCGCTAAATCTTCTGTCTGACGTTTTAACGAATTCAGCGGCAGCGCGCGGAATTGGGTGAAATCCCCTGCGGCACGGGCCTTCTCAAGCTGTGGCGTAAAGGCCTCCAGCCGTTCCAGCGTCTGCTGGGCGGAATCGCCGTACACCACGAACCATTTCTGATCGACGCTTTGCCCGGTGAGGGCGGTTATCTTTTTCTCCTGCGCGAGCAAATGCTGCGGCAGCGCCTGGAGTTGGGAAATATCGTCATCCACCCGCAGCGTTGCCATGCCGGCCAGCGCAAACAGCGCCAGCGCAACAGGCAGGCCGATGGAGAGTTTTTTATTACGTCGCCACGCCGCGAGCCAGCGCAGCATCAGGGTCATCATGGGAACAGGGCGCACCGGCAAACCACGGCACAGCCACGGATGCCAGAAAATGACTGTCAGACACGAAGCGCTGAGTCCGGCGGCGGCAAACACCGCCATCTGGCGAATGCCGGGGAACGGCGCGAGCATCATCAACAGATAGGCCGCGACGGTGGTTAATAGCGCCAGCAACAGCGCGCTGCGCACTTTAAGCAGGCTTTGCCACGGCGTGGACACCTCGCCGTGTACCATCCGTTCGGTCAGGTAATAGAGCGTGTAATCCGCCGAAATCCCGATGATGCTCATGCTCATCACTAAGGTCATCAAATGCAGTTCACCGAACAGCAGCAGCGTGACGACGGTACCCGCCAGTGCGCCGATACCGACGGAAAGCAGGCACAGCACCAGCGGGCGCAGCGATCGGAACACCAGCACAATCAGCAGGATAACGCCGAGGATCGTTGCCACGCCGAGCGTCGACACATCATGCTTCGCCTGCTGGCTGGCATAATCGCTGTAGAACATCGTCCCGCGCGACAGCAGTTGTGCCTGCGGATATTGCGCTTTCAGTTCGGTTTCCAGCGCCGCGAGTTGGTTCACGCGCTGGTGGGTTTGCTGCATGTCGAACGATGAGCCGTTCAGCTCACTGTGCAGCAGGTACCAGTAATTCCCCGCGTTATCTTGTGCGACCAGCCAGCCGTCCATCAGCTGCAACTTTTGCCCGTTTTGCGCCAGCGCCAGCTGAGAACCGCGCATCAGCATCAGCGGATCGTTGTTCAGCTCTTTGCCACTGACGCCGGAAAACGCCGAGTACAGCTGCGATAAAATCCATTGCGCCTGCGCTTCACCGCCCTTTTGCAGGCGGCTGCGGGTGGCGCTGTCGATAAGCGCATTGCGGTGCTGGAAGAAGAAGGTGCCCCATGCCTGTTGGCTATCGGCATCCATCGCGCCTTTCACTTCGCTTAACGCGCCGGACTGTGACAGCAATTGCTGCCAACGGTTCGCTACGGCGGGATTGGCGATTTTGCCGGGACTCACCAGCCACACTAATTGCCGGTCGAGACGTTGCATGAAACCGCCGCTGAGTGCGGGTGGGATCGCGCCCATGCTTTGCGACGGCAGCATCGCCAGCACGCTGCTGTTCAGTCGCGCACGTGGCAACAGCAGCGCCAGTGCGGTCAGCAGAACGAGGCATAGCGCCAACCAGCCCCAGGCGGCGCGGCGGGCGCTATTGGGCGGCGAAGCGTTGACGTTCGTCATCGGTCAATTGGGCAGGCGCTATGCGCTGATTCGTCAATTTGATATCAGTGCGGTCGCCCTGTTTATCATTGAGTTGGATGGTTTCCAGATACGTTTTTCCGCCCAGATCGATAGAGGTGAAAATCTTGTCGAGCGGTGTGGTGATGGGTGTCAGTTTCAGGGTCCAGCTGTCGTGGCCTTTATCCTGGAAATCGATGCGGAAGTTTTGCTCCAGCACCTTGCGGTCGGCCTGGAACAGCGCGCGCAGCAGATGGTTAAACTGGAACATCTGCGGATTGTTGTCGGCAGTGATAGTTTGCGGCGGCTGACCGTTGACGATTTGCACCATCTTTGCATCATTGAGCATTAACTGCATCGGGAACGGCGTGGTCTGGTCCCACAGCAGCCCGGTGTCGCGGGCAATCAGCATTTCGCCCTGTGAACGCAGCGGCTGCGGCATCTCTTTGATGGTGCGGGTCTGGTCGAAATGGGCGCGGACCAGTGGTTGTTCGGTAAAGCGCTGCTGCAAATCATCCAGCGTGATGGCGTGTGCCAGCGGAGCCAGCAGCAGGACCACAAGCGGCCACCGTTTCATGCGCTCACTCCCATGCGTTCAAATAAAATGGCCGGGCTGACGAAGCACAGCGCTTTGGTTTTTTCTTCCACCGCCACCTGAATGGTGTAGCCGGTAGTGGTGCGTTTACCCGTGGTGGCGTCGACAATTTGGTAGCCAATGCGCAGGCGGTTTTCATACTCTTCGAGTTTGGCGCGCACGCGAATGGTCTGCTCGAAGGTCACGACGTCGCGGTACTTCACGCGGGTGTCGACGACCGGCCAGACATAGCCGGATGCTTTCATCTGACGATAGCCATAATCGAATTGATTAAGCAGCGCCTCGCGGGCGATTTCGAAATAGCGGAAGTAGTTGCCATGCCACACCACGCCCATCATATCGACGTCGTGAAAGGGCACAGTCAGTTCAATCTCGGTGGTAAAGCGGGGATCGTTGAGCACCCGTTACTCCTTCTCGGTCGTATCCGGCAGACGCCAGAAATCAAAAAAGTTAAACCAGTCGAGCGGCGACTGCAGGGCGTAATGCTCCAGCCGCTGCGCATAACGATCGACGGTGGCTTGCAACGCCTGCTGGCGCTCGGCACGCGGGAGCACCAGCGGGTCGGCGAACGGTTCGCAGTGAACGTGCAGTTTGCCTTGCTGTTTGAGGGCGAAGATCATCAGCACCGGGCATTTCAGCACCGAAGCCAGAATAAACGGCCCTTGCGGGAACGGCGCGGGCGAGCCCATAAACGCACTCCAGATAACGCGCCAGTCGCCGCCACGCTGCGGATTGACCGCAATGCGATCGCCAACGATCGCCACCCATTCACCCTGATCGAGTTTCTCTTTCAGCAGCATGGCGGTGTCCGGGCCGATGTTATTGACCTGAATTAAATTGATGCCTGACTGCGGGGCGTTCTCTTCCATCAGCTGCTTAAAACGTTGGGCGTTATCGCTGAATACCAGCGCGTTAATGGTGCGGGTTGACAGCGCGCGGCAGGCTTCCACATCGCCGAGATGCGAGGCCAGCAGCAGCTTGCCCTGCGGCGCAGACATGTCTAACGCATCCTGCGCGCCGGGGGCAAAAACGATATCGCGGCCCGGTTTCAGTTCGCCGCGCCAACTGGCTATTTTGTCGAGAATGGCGTGGCCGAAAGCCATAAAGTGGTGAAAGCTGTTAAAGCGTGCGGGGTGCGGTAAATGGCGGGCGCTCAGCTCTTTTTTGACGCGGGCAATCCACTGTTGCGATGCACTACGCGGTTCACGGGCGGTCATCCAGAAAACGGCGATCACCGGCCACAGCAGCAGAGAAAACGCGCCGCGCCCGAAGGTTTTCCACACCCAAATCATCAACCGCATGCCCCACAGGCCTTTGGCTTCTGGCTGTTTTGCCCAGTGTTGATGGCGACGGCGAAGCAACAGAGAGGGAATACGCGGTAACATGCCGAAGAACAAACGGGTGTGCATCCACGAGATGCGCAGGTTGTCCTTCAACGCATCGAAATGCGACAGGCCGTCCTGCGGATAGGTCACGCGGGTCGGCACAAAATAGCTGGTGTTGCCCTGCCAGTAGAGACGCACCATCACTTCGGTGTCGAAATCCATGCGTTTGCCGAGCGGCACGCGGCGGGCGAGCTGTAGCGTCGGTTCAACGGGATACACACGAAAGCCACACATGCTGTCTTTGAGCTGGAGAGACAGGGTCTCAATCCATACCCAGACGTGGGTGACGTAACGCCCGTACAGGCGTGAGCGCGGAACGGATTCATCGTAAATCGGTCGCCCGGAAATCAGCGCGTCGGGGTGTTTTTCGGCAAGCGCTAACAGACGCGGAATGTCTTCAATCGCATGCTGACCATCGGCATCGACCTGTACCGCATGGCTGAAACCCGCACGCTGTGCTTCTTCCAGACCCCGGAGAACCGCCGCACCTTTGCCCGCATTTTCCGTCAGGCGTATTAGCGTCATGTTGCTATGGGTTACCGCCAGCGTTTCAAGCGCTTCACGCGTGGGGGAGTCGCTGCCGTCATCCACCACAATGCACGGCATGTCGAATGTGGAGAGTCGTTCGAGCACGCTCGCCATCATCGCGCCGTGGTTGTAGCACGGGACCAGAATGCAGGGGGTGAACGCTACGGGCATAACCGGATCTTTCCGCTGCTGGCGGTGTGGCGGGCGTCGCCGTCGTGACGTTGATAGCGGAATGTCAGCTGCTGTTTGTCAGCCTGCCAGGCCAGTTCCAGGGTGACGGTGGTTTCGGGCAGCAGCGGCGCCTGAAATTTCACGTGTTGAATGCTGTGAAAACGAAAACCGGGTGCCAGCAATGTGGTGGCGTAGTGCATCACCCAGTCGAGCTGTGCGATGCCGGGCAGAATTGGCTGCACATCAAAATGGCCCTGGAACCAGAACAGTTCGGGATCCAGATGCAGGATGATCGACAGCGCTTGCGGCTGCGTTTGCTGGCGTTCAATTTCACGAGGTTTCACGAAAATAACTCCTGCAATTGCGCATAGACACGTTTATTCATGCTGTTAACGGGGATCTCGTCGAGGACGCGCCAGTAACGCGGCACGGCGACGGATTCCAGCCACGGCTGTAGCGCCTGACGCCAGGCCTGCTGCTGGGCTTTGCCGCCGGTGGTGTCCCACTGTAGACGTGCGCTTTCGGTTAACACTAGCACCACGCCAATCCCCTGACGACCGCCGCGAGAAACCGACAGCGCCGCAGCATCGACAACGCCTTCCAGCGCCATCAACCGTTTTTCGACTTCGCTCAGGGAAACGCGTTTTTCTTCAATTTTTACTACGCGCCCACGACGGCCCGCGAGACGGAATCCGTCATCGACCAGTTCAATCATGTCGTCGAGCAGCAGCCCTTCGTCGCCGCTGAGTAGCGGTGAAAACAGACGCCACTCTGCGCCTTCGGCCCGCAGCGTGACGCCGGGAAACAGCTGCCACGAGGTGCCGTTGTCGATGCGCTGACGCCAGGCAACGATGCCGGATTCGGTGCTGCCGTAGATTTCATCCAGCCAGACGTTGAGCCAGCTCTGAGTCTCTTTCACCTCTTTCCACGGCAGCATGCCGCCTGCGGAAAGAATCATCTCAACCGGCGGTGGCGCAAGCTGCGCATCCAGTCGCTTAAGGAACGCCGGGCTGCTGATGAAGACGTAGCGATGCTGTGAGTCCAGTGCGCTCAATTGTTCGGCGTAATAGAGCATCGACGCGTGCAGCGGCATCCCACAGGCCATGGGCAAGAAGATGCGGAACGTCAGGCCGTACAGGTGCTGCGGTACAACAGACGCAACAACCCGACAGCCTTCGAGGCGTTGTTCGAAACGGGTGTGCAGCATGTGCGCTTCTTTATCGAGCAACGCGACAGGCTTAATAATTTTTTTCGGCTGACCGGTGGAGCCGGAGGTAAAGAGTTCGACGTAGCTGTCAACGGCAACCGGCGGCAGCGTGATGTCGCTGTGCGGCGTTGCTTCGCCAGGCGTCACCACAATCTGCGGGCCTTCGCAGTCGAGTCGAGTTTCACTGAGAATGCCGTCGAATAAATTCCGCTGCTCGTTGAGCACCGAGGCGCGGCAGTGGCCGGGGATCACCGGGATTTTTCCTGCATGCAGCGTCGCCAGCAGTGCCACGACAAACAGATAGCTGTTTTCGAAACACAACGCCCAACGCGAGCCAGGCTGCGCGTCTAATGATTGCATCAGCGTCACCACGTCGTGACGTAATTCACCGAGCGACCATTCACGTGCGCCAAGCCACGCGACAGGCGTGTCGTCAGGACGCGTAGGACTGAGCCACTGCGACAGCGGAAGAGGGTGTTTCATGGTTGTTCTCTTTTCATCATACGTCGACGAACCAGCCATTCTCCGGCCATCAGGCTGCCCATCAGCAGGTAGGTGATAACGCCGTTCCACGCGGTCCACAGCCGCATGTCGCCATGCAGCGCGGTGAAGAGGGCAATCAGTCCGTTCACGATAAAAAACAGGCACCAGACGCGGGTCACCTGACGGGTATAGCGCACGCCGGCCGGGGGCAAATTCGGTTCGCGCAGCCGCGCCAGACGCTCAACCAGCGGCATGGCGCTCCACAGTGAGCCGCCAAATACCGCGAGCATCACCGCATTAACCACCACCGGATAGAACAGCAGCAGCTGGTGCGCTTTTAGCACGCTGCTGGCGACACACAGCGCAATGCCTGCCAGTGCCACGCTTTGCAACACCCGACGCATCGGCCCGACCTGTTTACGCACCATAAACAGGCGAATCAGCAACAGCAGCGCCATTGCCGGGATCAGCCAGTGCAGGCCGTTGTGCGCCAGACCAAAGCCAACCAGCAGCGGCCAGGCGAGAACAATCACACCTGTCGCCAGCCGGATGGCTGACAGCGAGCGTACGCCGCGCATCCGTGTTACTCGCCGTGCAGCAAACGGCTTACGGCATCGACCACATCCTGTACGGTGCGGACCGATTTAAACTCTTCGGGCTTAATTTTCTTTCCGGTTTTTTTCTGCAAATGGACAACCATATCGACGGCGTCGATGCTGTCCAGTTCCAGATCTTCATACAAACGGGACTCAGGCGTGATGTCCTGAGGGTCGAGTTCAAAAAGTTTGTGCAGAAGTTCGGTAACTTCCTGAAAAATGGTTTCTTGTTCAGTCATAACGGACTCGTCTTTACGCGCGTTGGGCGTGAATAAAGGACGCCAGTGTGGCGACGGAATAGAAATGCTGACGCATTTCTTCGCTTTCCGCTGAAAGCACCACGCCGTACTGATTTTTCACCGCCAGCCCCAGTTCCAGCGCATCAATGGAATCCAGGCCTAAGCCATCGCCAAAGAGAGGGGCATCGGTATCGATATCATCCGCTGACAGCTCATCAAGATTCAGGGTCTGAATGATGAGATTTTTTATTTCAAGATAGAGGGCTTGCATCATTAATTCCTGCCAAAAATATGTCTTTCCCGGTTACGTTTCCGGGTGGGTCTGCTGTAACTGCGATAAAAACAGCCGATTGAGCCGTCGGGCAGCCAGTGCCGGTTCTTGTAAGTTTGCATCATAAAAGTCGGTGATGGCGAGACGGTCACGCACTACCACGTCGAAAAGGGGCTTCACCGGCGGCACATCATACCACTTGCTCTGTTTATCGAGCATACGTTCGCTACAGTGGATCGTCACAATTCGGACATCACTGGCGCAGCGTACCGCGATATTCGCCGCGCCGCGCTGGAGCGTCATAGGCTCACCGTAGCGCGTGCGGGTGCCTTCCGGGAAAATCAAAATGGTGTCGCCATTGTCCAGTCGTTGCTGACTGGCGGGCAGCAGACTGTCGGCCTGACTGTTAATTAAATAATCCGCGCTGCGAATGACTCCGCTCATAAACGGGTTCTTAAGTAATGCGCTTTTTACCATGCAGTCGGTTTCAGGCATTACCGAAGCCAGTAAAACGTAGTCGAGCAGCGACGGATGGTTGGCAATCACCAGACAACCACTTTCCTCGCGTAAAATCTCTTTGCCGTGAAAACGGTAATCCAGCACGCCCATGGTTTTCGTGACCCACAGGAAAAAGCGAAAGCTGGTCGCGATGCTGCGACGGGCAATGCTGCGACGGCGCGCGGGATTGCGCACGCACACCAGCAGGATATTGAACCAGATAAGCGACAGCAGTAGCCCGCCTATTCCGAACAGCGAGAAGCAAAACCCGGTGGCGAAAATGCGCCACAGGCGATTAAAACGGGTACTGACGGCCGTCATGCGCGGCTCCAGCACCAACGGGATACTTCACCGTCAATCACGAATTCGCGGTCGTCATTCAGGTAATGGCGCAGGAACGACAGACTTTGTGGCAGCCCAGTTTCTGCTTCGCTGCCGCCCGACTGAGTGGTGCAATGAAGCGCACTCCCGGCCTCAAAGACCATCGCGCAGGCATACGCCCATGTCGGCATATTCTCGGGTAAATCAGGGTGATAAAACGGGGGCAGTGCGCCGTCGAAATCCACCATCAGCACCCGCTGATAGCCTGCGTGTAACAGGCTGATGACTTCACACAAACCCTGTTGAAACGTGTCTTTTCCGGCGGCAAGCGACGACGATACCACGGGCTGTTGCGCCACGATGGTCAGGTTGCCAACGGCGGCGTTATGTACCGAGAGGGCGAAATCCGTGGGGGAGACGGATTGCTGTGTCGCCAGAGCTTCGAGAATACGGTAGTTACGCTCCAGCTCGCCGTGACGGCTGGTGTAGAGCACCGCGTCAATGGCGTGTTGTTGCAGCATCGACAGTCCGCATTCCACCGCGAGTTTGCTACCCGAGCTCAGGCGACGGGCGGTCATCATCGGCAACGCCGTCAGTTTAGCCTGTGGCGCTGTCGAGTCGATGGGATGTGCGTGATGCGCCCAATCAAGCCATTGTGCGTTGTCGCTTAAGCCTGGCGCGCGGGCCTGCCAGTCGATGAGATTCAATGCAAAATTCATTAGTGCGAGCCTGGTCTGTCAATGTGCCTAAAAGAAAGCTATGCCATTTATTATCGTTTTATTCACGCGGAAAATCGCGGCGCGACCGTTATTTTCGCCCCTATCCTACAATGTTGTCGGCAGGCTGGCGAATATCTGTAAGGCGGAGTAGTCTTAAATTTGGCATTAATCGTTTTGGCACGTAAAACGTAACGGGATATCGAGCCTGTGCAGGCCGGTATCCCGAAATAACACCTACTGTTGAGTGGCGCTGGCGAGGCTAATCTGAATATCCTGACTGAGATTATGCACCCAGCGATTGTAATTCTTATGAATTTTACCGCCTTCGGCCATCAGATTAGTGCTGCCATCATATTTGATGATGTAGCTGTTAGCTGAATATTGCACCAGAATATTAGCGGTATGACCGCGGCTTTGCTGGCGACCTTTAATTACGCCTGGGCCTGCATCTGTCATGATCCACTGGCGGTTAAGGCCCGCTTTTAAAATAGCATTGCGAACCTGGGCTTCGGTATGACCCGTCGCCACTTGATCCTGCACCGTATCAATGGGGGCCGTACGCGAGACACAGCCCGCCAGCGCGCCGACGACGGCAGCGGCGACAATCCACTTCACTAACTTTTTCATCACAAACTCCATTAAATACGCAAAACGATGCGTGATTAAAACAAGCGTTATCCAAACCCTTTATCAACGTTCGGTAAATATTCGAATAACCCGGAGTAAAGGCGCTTTTGGTTATTTTATCGTTACCACGAATGTGCGGTTGTAAAAGGATAAGGGAGCACGTGTGACGCTGCAACTGGAATATCTGTTAATGCGATGATACGCGTTAGGGAAAATAATAAGCGGTCATGCCTAATTTTAATTAAGGCGTTATTTATTTCTGTGATGAAGAAATAAATAACGCCAAAAATGAGTGACCGGAGAAAACGCCGTCAATGTTTTTTGCCGGGTGGCGCTCCGCTGACCCGGCCTACGGTTTTGTAGGCCCGTGCAAGCGTAGCGCCGCCGTGCAACAATCTTAGCCAGGCAATCGGCTTTTGGGTCGCCCAGGGCCGAGCAGAATCGCCAGTTTGCTACCGCCTTTGGTGGTTTCCATCCAAATTTTGCACACGCTGGTGAGTGGCACCGACAGTAGCATCCCCACCGGGCCGAGCAGCCAGCCCCATACCAACAGTGAGAGGAACACCACCAGCGTCGACATCCCGAGGCGGTGGCCCATCATGCGCGGCTCAACTATATTCCCTAGCACCATATGCACCGCGAGGAACAGTCCGCCGACCAGCAGGCACTCATACGGGCCGTTGAACAGAAACGCCTGAATCATCGGTGGAATGGCCGAAATCACCGAACCGATGTTGGGCACATAGTTGAGCAGAAACGCCAGCACGCCCCACATCAGCGCGAACTGGACGTTGAGCAACAGCAGGCCCAGCCAGACGATCACGCCGGTCCAGAGACTGATCAGCGTTTTCAGCGCCAGATAATGCGACACGCCTTTCAGCGCGCGATGCAGTCCGGCGATGTGGATTTGTGGGTTCACCAATGCGAAGCGCAGTTTGTACGGCACATGGCGCACTTCAAACAGCATAAACACCACCGTCATCACCAGCAGCACGATGCTGGCCATCGCGCCGGACAATTGGGCCATCATGGTGGTGGCGAAGGTCATCATTTTGTCAGAGTCAACACGCTGGAGCATACGTTCCGGCGACATATGCATGTGTAAGAACGGCATGGAATCCTGTAACGCCAGCAGTTTGTGGGTCAGCTCCTTGTTGTATTTCGGCAGCATCGCGACAAATTCGTTGCCTGATGCCGCCAGCACCCCAAACAGGGCTGTGAGTACGCACAGCATCACAAACACCACGAGGGTAATCGCAACCGGTCTGGAGAGGCCACGGCGGATAAACCAGGTGACCAGGGGATTGAGAACAATCGCGAAAAACAGCGCCATCAGCAACTGGACGATAATGTCAGCGGCGGCATGGATCCCCGCCAAAATAACCACCAGCGACGCCAGCTTTAACAAAATATGCAAACCCGCTTTATCAGCGGCAGATGTTGTCATGATAATTTCCTTATGGGCTATCGGCACTAAGTGTAGTGCGTAGCGGCAGGCTGACTATCGGACAGAAGGGGGAAAAGGGCGGGAGAAAACAAAAAAAAGCCCCCGGTCGCGAAACCGGAGGCTTATTCGTCAGCAGACTACTTTAGTTGATAACGATGGTATTGATGATGTTCTCTGCTTGCGCCTGCGCTTTTTGCTGATTGTCAGCAGGCAGGGTGATTTGCAGGGTCAGCAATTTGCCGTCTACTTTGCCCAGTACCACGGAAGAATACGCGGTCTGGCCTTTAGCAGAGATAACGCTGTCGAGCTGTTGCAGAGTATGGCCTTTCAGCTCGATGGATTTATTGGTCACCACTTGCAGCTGCGGGTCACGGCTGCGCTGCTGATCTTCCAGACGGGAAGCCAGTGTCGCCAGATCTTCATTGGTGTTGTCGCCGACAATCACGATAACCGCTTTCTGGCCAGTCGCGTCAGAATAGACGTGCATGTTGTTGGCCTGAGTGCCCAGTTTACCGCTCTGATCGGTCATGTCGGCCGGCAGGGCGAAACTGAGTTTGCCATCGAGCAGGCTGACAGGCTGAGCAGCCGCATTGCTTTCAGCGGAGGCGCCCTGAGCCGGCGCTTTGCTGTCGCTGTTGTCACAGGCCGCAAGGCCCATTACCAGCAGGCCAATTCCGGCGTATTTAACCAAATTGCGCATTGACATCTTCCTTTTGATAAACGGCCATTAATGGCACATTCGCTTATCTTATCACAACCCGTTGAATGAACCTTTACCCCGGCTGAAAAGCGGAGATTTCAGATTTATCCGCCAGTTTTTTCAACAGCATATTCAACAAGAAGCCGTACATCGGCAAGAAGAATACCATGCTGATGAGGACCTTAAAGCTGTAATCGACCAGGGCGATTTCCACCCAGTGGGCGGCCATGAACGGGTCAGGGCTGCGCCAGAAAGCGATAAAGAAGAAGGCGAGGGTATCGCTGACGTTACCGAACAGCGTGGAAGCCGTCGGGGCCAGCCACCAGCGGTGATTCTGACGCAGACGGTTAAACACGTGAACGTCGAGAATTTGCCCTAACGCATAGGCCATAAAACTCGCGGCGGCGATGCGGGCGACAAACAGATTAAAGTGGGTCAGCGCGGCAAAACCCTGCCATTCGCCCATGTAGAACAGCGACGAAATGACATAGGAAATCAGCAATGCAGGGGCCATCACCGCAAAAATGATTTTACGGGCCAACGGCGCGCCAAAAATGCGCACGGTCAGATCAGTCGCAAGGAAAATAAACGGAAAGCTAAACGCGCCCCAGGTGGTGTGAAAACCAAAAATGGAGACCGGCAGCTGTACCAGATAGTTACTGGAGGTGATCACCAGCAGATGAAAAAGCGATAGCCAGAACAACGCTTTTACGCGCTGGGCTTGGGAAAACGGCGTCATATTGTGACCTTTTTAATGAGTTGGGGTGAGGGAACCCAATTAGAATCCGCGTCATCAGGCTATTTTATTCGCCATTCTGCTACCGGGCAGTGCTCGAAATCCTCACGTACTGCTGTACGCTGCGGTTTCTGCGCGCTGGCCGTTTCCAGACTGGCTTCAACAATAACGCCTGCTGAGACAGATTCTTAAACCGGCCGCATGATACTGCGTTTGCTACGCTTTGCAACGGCTAATTTTCGCGCAATCGTTAACCTGCCTTGCGTCACAAAAAAGTGGGGGTAAACTAGGGCGGTTTTTTGACTGACTGAGTGAACAATGAGCGATCTTTTTTCTGCTGCTGACCACACCCTTGATGCGATGGGCCTGCGCTGCCCGGAACCGGTAATGATGGTCCGTAAAACTGTGCGCACCATGCCCGTGGGCGAAACGCTGCTGATCGTGGCGGACGACCCGGCAACGACGCGTGATATTCCCGGCTTCTGCCGTTTTATGGATCATGAGCTGATTGCTCAGCACATCGATTCCCTGCCTTATCGTTATCTGATCCGTAAAAACCACTGATTCTGTAGGGGCAGAAATTGTGATCTGCCCTGAACTCTCGTTATCAAATCCTTAAACCATCGTTTCATCATTGTGGCTTTTGTGAGGCGTCTCACCGTCGTTTTTTCTGCACCAGGCTAATTTTTAAACGCAAAACTAAAACAACGTTTTATTAAATACCCTGGAGCCGACCGATGAAAATGACTGTAAGGCCATTTGTGGCCGCTTTATGCCTTTCCACTGCCACCCTCTGCTTTTCCACGCCGCTGTTAGCGCAAACTATCCGCGCTGCCGATGTTCATCCCGTAGGCTACCCAAACGTGGTGGCGGTGCAGCACATGGGTGAGAAACTCAAACAACAAACTAACGGTGACCTGGAGATCAAAGTTTTCCCGGGCGGCGTGCTGGGCGATGAAAAACAGATGATCGAACAGGCGCAAATGGGCGCGATCGACATGATCCGTGTGTCGATGGCACCGGTGGCGGCGATCCTCCCGGATGTGGAAGCCTTCACGCTGCCGTACGTGTTCCGCGATGAAGATCATATGCATAAGGTTATCGACGGCGATATTGGTAAGCAGATTGGCGAGAAGCTCACCAACAACCCGAAATCGAAACTGGTGTTCCTCGGCTGGATGGACTCCGGCACGCGTAACCTGATAACCAAACAGCCGGTGACGAAGCCGGAAGATCTGAAAGGAATGAAAATTCGCGTACAGGGCAGTCCGGTGGCGATTGATACCCTGAAAGACATGGGCGCGAATGCGGTCGCGATGGGCGTGAGCGAAGTGTACAGCGGCATGCAGACCGGTGTTATCGACGGCGCAGAGAACAATCCGCCAACCTTTATCGCCCACAACTACATGCCGGTGGCGAAGCACTACACCCTGAGCGGTCACTTTATCACCCCGGAAATGCTGCTTTATTCCAAAGTGAAATGGGACAAACTCTCCGCCGACCAGCAACAAAAAATCCTGACCCTGGCGCGTGAAGCGCAGATGGAACAGCGCCAGTTATGGAACGCCTACAACCAGCAGGCGTTGGAGAAAATGAAAGCCGGCGGCGTGCAGTTCCATGAAATCGACAAAACGTATTTCGTGCAGGCGACGGAACCGGTGCGGAAAGCCTATGGCGAAAAGCATCAGGATCTGATGAAAGCCATTGCTGACGTCCAGTGATCCTTACGACGGACGGAGGACCTATGGCTGAATCCTTTCCAAAATTGATGGATAAGCTCTACATGCTGGCGATGTGGGTCGCTGGCGTGTCATTGCTGGTGATGACCATCGTTATCCCGATCGGCATTTTCTCTCGCTATGTGCTCAACAAGGGGGAGTCCTGGCCCGAGCCGGTGGCGATTCTCTGCATGGTGACGTTTACGTTTATCGGTGCGGCGGTGGGCTATCGTGCCGGGTCGCACATTGCGGTGAACATGCTGACTGACCGTTTGCCCGCCGCACTGCAACGCGGCGCGGCACGCCTGGTTGACCTGATGATGCTGCTGATAACCGGGATGATGCTCTGGTACAGCTTTTGGCTGTGTCTCGATCTCTGGGAGCAGCCGGTGGCGGAGTTTCCGCTGCTGACGTCGGGAGAAACCTATCTGCCGCTGCCCATCGGTTCGGCGGTGCTGATCCTGTTTGTGATTGAGCGTCTGCTGTTCGGTTCTCAGGAGAATCGCCCGATAGTCCTCATCGGTAACCACGGTTAAGGGGTGTTAAATGGACGCATTTGTACTGCTTTTCACCCTCGCTATTCTACTGGCCATTGGGATGCCAGTGGCGTTTGCCGTGGGGCTTAGCGCCGTGGCGGGGGCGTTATGGATTGATTTGCCGCTGGAAGCGCTGATGATCCAGATTACCAGCGGGGTGAATAAATTCACGTTGCTGGCTATCCCGTTCTTCATTCTCGCCGGGGCGATCATGGCGGAGGGCGGTATTGCTCGCCGTCTGGTCAATTTTGCCTATCTGTTTGTCGGTTTTATTCGCGGTGGGTTATCGCTGGTGAACATTGTGGCATCGACCTTTTTTGGGGCGATTTCCGGTTCATCGGTGGCGGATACCGCGTCGATCGGCAGCGTAATGATCCCGGAGATGGAGAAGAAAGGCTATCCGCGTGAGTATGCGGCGGCGGTGACCGCCAGCGGCTCGGTGCAAGCGATTCTGATCCCGCCGAGCCACAACTCGGTGATTTACTCGCTGGCGGCGGGTGGCACGGTGTCTATCGCCACGCTGTTTATCGCCGGGGTGTTACCGGGGTTGCTGTTGGGCGTCAGCCTGATGGTGATGTGCATCGCTTTTGCCCGTAAACGCGGCTACCCGAAAGGAGAGGTCATTCCGTTCAAGCAGGCGGTGAAGATCTTCTTCGATGCGCTATGGGGGCTGATGACGGTCGTTATCATCCTCGGCGGTATTCTTTCCGGTATTTTCACCGCGACGGAATCCGCAGCAGTAGCTTGTCTGTGGGCGTTCTTCGTCACCATGTTTATCTATCGTGATTACCAGTGGAACGAGTTGCCCAAGCTGATGTATCGCACGGTCAAAACCGTCAGTATTGTGATGATCCTGATTGGCTTTGCCGCCGCGTTTGGCGCGGTGATGACGTACATGCAGCTGCCGACGCGTATCACCGAGTTCTTCACCACGCTTTCCAGCAACAAGTACGTCATTCTGATGTATCTCAATGTGATGTTGTTGCTGATTGGCACGCTGATGGATATGGCGCCGATCATTCTGATCCTGACGCCGGTGTTACTGCCGGTGACCAATGCATTAGGGATCGATCCGGTGCATTTCGGGATGATCATGATGGTGAACCTGGGGATCGGTCTGATTACGCCGCCGGTGGGATCGGTGCTGTTTGTTGCCAGTGCGGTGAGTAAGCAGAAAATCGAAACCGTGGTCCGCGCGATGCTGCCGTTCTACGGGATGCTGCTGGTGGTGCTGGCGATGGTGACCTACATCCCGGCCATTTCGCTGTGGCTGCCGCATATGTTGGGCATGTAATGTTTTGACCGCCCGGCGGCGCTGTCGCTTGCGCGGGCCTACATATTGAGTGTAGGCCCGGTAGGCGTAGCGCCACCGGGCAACTGGACTTATTTCTTATTCAACAACCGCAACGCATTGGCCGTGACCAGCACCGTTGCCCCGGTATCGGCCAGCACCGCCAGCCACAACCCGGTGATGCCCAACAGCGTCGTCACCAGGAACACGGCTTTCAGCCCCAGAGAGAGCGTAATGTTCTGGCGAATATTGGCGCGTGTGGCGCGGGCGAGACTGATCATCTGCGCCAGCCCAATCAAACGGTTCCCCGTCAGCGCGGCATCGGCGGTTTCCAGTGCCACGTCAGTGCCGCTGCCCATCGCAATACCAATGGTTGAGGCTTTCATTGCCGGCGCGTCGTTGATGCCATCGCCGACCATCGCCAGCGGGGCTTGCGCATTCAGCGCGGTCACCGCGGTGACTTTATCCGCAGGCAGTAATCCGGCGCGGAAATCCAGCCCCAGTTCATTGGCAATCGCCGCCGCCGCGCGCGGGTTGTCGCCGGTCAGGATCACACCCCGCACGCCCAACTCATGCAGCGCATTGACCGCGTCGCGCGCGTCGTCTCGCAATGTATCGCGCAGTGCCAGGATCCCCAACAGCGCGCTGTTTTTAACCACGACAACCACCGTTTGCCCGGCGTCTTCAAGCTGAGTAATTTGCGCAGCGTAATTACCGGTCGGGAATTTATCTCCGGCACAAATCAACACGTTCTCGCCATTTACCTCGGCTTCGATGCCCGACCCGGCCAGCGCCCGCTGTGACTGTGCCTGCGGCAGCGCTAATTCACGACTGACGGCTTCATTGACGATCGCTGTCGCCAGCGGGTGGCTTGAGCCTTGTTCCACCGCCGCCGCCAGCGCCAGCAGTTCGTTCTCGGTGGTACCGTTCAGCGGGACAATTGTGGTGACGCGCGGTTTACCCACCGTCAGCGTCCCGGTTTTATCAAACGCGACATGCTGAACGCTGCCGAGCTGTTCCAGCGCGGCACCGCCTTTAATCAACGCACCACGGCGAGCCGCTGCCGCGAGGCCAGACGTGATGGCGGCTGGGGTGGAAATCACCAGTGCGCATGGGCACCCAATTAACAGCAGCGTCAGGCCTTTGTAGATCCACGGCTGCCATTCCGCGCCCATCAACAGCGGCGGTAACACGGCGACCAACAGCGCGACCAGCATAATCGCCGGGGTGTAGATGCGGCTGAAGCGATCGATAAAGCGTTCGATTGGCGCACGGCGTTCTTCGGCTTCTTCAATCAGGCGCAGAATCCGATCAATCGCGCTGTCGCCGGGTTCAGAGGTGACGCTGAGCTGAACCAGACGGTCAACGCTGGTGGCGCCTGCCGGAACGCTTTCGCCTTCCGCGCGTTCGACGGGGACGGATTCCCCGGTGAGTGCGCTTTCATCGAAGCTCGCGAAAGAGGAAACCAATTTACAGTCAGCGGGCAGGCGGCCCCCGGCGGCGACTTCAATCACATCGCCTGGGCGTAAATCCCGCTGGGCCACGGTTTCACGCTGACCGTCGCGCAGGCGAATGGCGGTGTCGGGTTTTAACGCCATCAGGGCGGTCACACCTTTGCGGGCGCGGCTGGCGGCCCAGCCTTCAAGACGTTCACCGATGATAAACAGCAGCAGCACCATCGCCGCTTCGGCGGTTGCGCCAATGAATAATGCGCCAATCGCCGCCACGCTCATTAGCGTTTCGATAGCAAACCAACTGCCGGATTTAATCAGTCGCAGCGCCTGACGGGCAATGGGAAACAAGCCGACCAACGTCGTGGCGATAAAGGCGAGATTGCCGAGCGGATGGTCAGCGCGTTCCAGCCCCCAACTGATCGCCATCATGACGATAAGCGCAATCAGCGGCAGGTTTTCACGCAGGCGAGAAGGGGCTTCTGTTTTCGGCGCATCTTCACTGCGTAGCACATAGCCGGTTTTGCTGACGGCCGCTTCTACCTGCTGGCGAATATCCTGGTCGGCATCGACCAGCAGTTTTTCGGTGGTGAACAGCACCTGAACCCGGTTAACACCTGCCACCTGAAGCACGGCGTTTTCGACTTTGCGCGCGCAGGAGGCGCAGTCCATCCCGCTGACCAGCCAACTGTAGCGGGTGCCGGAAGCCGGGGAAATAACGGGCGTCGGTTCGTTGTGCGAGCTACCGCAGCTTGTGCCGTGCTCATGCGCAGGAACGGGCGTTAACGGCGTTTTCGCAAATTGTGGTGCAGGTTTGGCGTTCGTTTCTGGAGTCGACATGGCACTCTCCTGTTAATGAAAACTGTCTCAATAACGCAGAGCATACACTTTGGAGTCGACTCCAGAGTCAAGCCTCTTTTTACAAATACAGCGCGCGGACGATCAAAAAGTGTCCGGCGAAGTAACAGGCCGAGGCAATAGCGCTGTCGCCGCGAAAACGACGGCGGTAGTGACTGCCCAGCCAGACGATATTACTGATGAGCAGCAGCGCCGCGCCAAGGAAGCTGGACAGCGCGGTATCCACCGGACGGAAGAACCACAGTTCACCGGCGAGCCACACCATCACCAGCGTCATCGCGATAAACGTACATACCGGCAGGCGCAGATCTTCCAGGCGCGACCAGATAACGGCAATCAGCAGCACGCCAATCACCAGCAATACCAGCGGCAACGGCCAGAAGAACGACAGCGTCATTTGGCTGGCGAACCAAATCGTATACAACAGATGAGACAGGAAGAACGCGCCAATGGCGTACAGCAGGCGTTCGCGTGACAGCAGCGTCAGCGCATCACCGATCAGCGAAGCGCACAGACCGGCCAGCACCAGATAGCTGATCGCGTTAAACATCGGCGCTTGCCAGGCGAGCAGCAACAGGAGGATCAGCGTGACGGGTTTGAAGACCCAGCGCTGCCACACCGGGCCACGATAGGAGGCGTCGACGTACAACCAACCGGATAAACAGACAGCTATGAATGACCAAAGCATGATATTAAGTCCCTGTATCTGTTATTGATGTATAAACTCTCTTCGTTCAGTGTAGTGGCGAGGGTGGTTAGATAGCAATGGCGGGGCAGGCAAGGTATTCTTTTTTGCGTTAATTCTTACCAGACACGGAGAGAACCTTCCGATGAGCAAAATGCCGCTCTTTTTTGTGATTGTGGTGGCGATTATTGTCGTAGCCGCCTCGTTCCGCTTCGTGCAGCAGCGCCGGGAAAAAATGGATAACGAAGCCGCACCGTTGCAGCAAAAACGGGTAGTGGTCACTAATAAGCGTGAAAAGGTACTTAATGACCGCCGTTCACGTCAGCAAATCGTCGCCCCGGCGGGCAGCGACATGCGCTATGAGGCGAGTTTTAAGCCAGAAAATGGCGGGCTGGAAGTGAGTTTCCGTCTGGACGAAAAAGTCTATCACCAGTTGAATGTCGGTGACAAAGGGACGTTGAGCTACAAAGGCTCACAGTTCGTTGAATTTAAAGCCGAATAACATTGGTTTTGTAGGCCTGATAAGCGCAGCGCCATCAGGCATTTTGCCCGGCGGCGCTGCGCTTGCAGGGCCTACAAAATAGCGCCACCCGGCATCGCAACATTACTTCTTCTTTGGCGTCATTTTCTTCTGCCAGGCAATCAGCTCAAACACGCCAAACAAAAATACCCGAACTTGATCGCCGCGCGTCATCTGTGGGCCATCTTTAGGCATGGTAGCTTTTAGCAGGGTCATTTGCAGGCCGTGCATCAGGATCATAAAAATCAGCGCCACGTTGACGAAGATATTGACCGGGAATTTGAACGGATGCAGGACGTTGAGGACCAGAAAAGCCCAGACGCAAAGCATCAGTAAGCGGCCGATATTAAGCAGCATCATTGTTTCCTTGTGCTTCACGATGATAAAGACGATAAGCGACCTGACCGGCCACCTTTTCGCGGTGTAAATTCCAGTGCGCGGGAACCGGCGGCAGCCCGTTCTCCACTTCGCTTTCGACGTAAATCAGCGCATTGTCTGCCAGCCAGCCGTGGGTTTCCAGCAGTGTCAGTGTTTCTTCCAGCAACCCTTTACGGAACGGCGGGTCGATAAACACCACATCATGCGGCGTGCCCGGCTGCGCCAGGAACGTTAAGCTGTTGGTGTTGACCACTTTCGCGTTACGGGCGTTGAGCGTGACGAGATTTTTTTGTAACTGTTGTGCGACGTGGCGATCCATCTCTAAAAGGGTCGCGCTCCCGGCATAACGGGAGAGGGCTTCAAGCCCTAACGCGCCGCTTCCGGCGAAACAGTCGAGGCAGCGAGCATCCACCATCGTTGGCGCAAGCCAGTTAAACAGCGTCTCGCGGACCCGATCGGTGGTCGGGCGCAGGCCTGGGCTATCAGGCACCGGGAGCTTACGGCCCCGCCATTGCCCGCCTATAATGCGGATCTGACCGCTGCCGGAGTGGTTTGGTTTTTTCATATCTCAGCTCTGCTCAATGCCGGATTACTTTTCCAGGCGGTGATGCGCGTTAAGTTAAGTGATAGACTATTTCATCATTTTTTTAGCTTCCATGTACATAGCCGTACCTGGAATCAACAGCGAAGAGCGTGCTCGCAAATGGCAAAAGACAAAAAAAGAGGCTTTTTCTCCTGGCTGGGCTTTGGACAGAAAGAACAAGAGCAGCAACAGGAAGCCGAACAGCAGCAAAGCGAAGCGCAGCAGGCGCCCGTAGAGCCTGTCATTGAACAGGATGCTGTTGCAGATGTCGCGGTTGAGCCAGCGGCTGTTCAGGAAGCGGACGCGGTCCCGGAAGAGAATATTGCTGAACCGGAAGCCGAAGTTACCGCGCACAGCGAAACAGAGACACAGGCGTTCGCGCAAGACGTTGTGGAAGTGACCGAAGAGGTTGTTCACAGCACCACACCGCAGCCGATTGAGCCGGAAGTCGTGGCTGAAATCGTCGCACCTGTTGAAGCCCCGCGCGTTGACGCTGAACCCGAAGCCGCTATCGAGCACGAAGCGTTGCCGCTGCCGGAAGAGATGGCTGAAGAAGAGTCAGCGGTTGTCGTTGAAGAAGAAGCGGTTATCGCTCACCCGCCAGTGGTTGAAGACGCCGCTGCTGAAGACATGATCCCGGAACAAACGGTTGTCGAAGAAGCGATTCCTGAGGAAGCGCTGGTTGAAGACGAACTGAGCGACGAAGAACGTGAAGCCCAGGCGTTGGCGGCTGCCGATGCGGCAGAAAACGCCATCGATGCACCAGAAGACAGCGCGGAAGAAACGAACGAAGAACAGCCGCTGCAGGAGCAAGAGCGCCCAACGAAAGAAGGTTTCTTCGCGCGTCTTAAACGCAGTCTGCTGAAAACCAAAGAAAATCTCGGTTCCGGATTTATCAGCCTGTTCCGCGGCAAGAAAATCGATGATGATTTGTTTGAAGAGCTGGAAGAACAGCTGCTGATTGCCGATGTCGGCGTGGACACCACCCGTAAAATCATCGCCAGCCTGACCGAAGGCGCGAGCCGCAAACAGTTACGCGACGCCGAAGCGTTGTACGGTTTGCTGAAAGATGAAATGAGTGAAATCCTCGCAAAAGTGGATGAACCGCTTAATATTGAAGGAAAATCTCCATTTGTTATTCTGATGGTGGGCGTCAATGGCGTGGGTAAAACCACCACCATCGGCAAGATGGCGCGTCAGTTTGAGCAACAGGGTAAATCGGTGATGCTGGCGGCGGGTGATACGTTCCGTGCCGCAGCGGTCGAGCAGCTCCAGGTCTGGGGCCAGCGTAACGACATCCCGGTGATTGCGCAGCATACCGGAGCAGATTCCGCCTCGGTGATTTTCGATGCCATTCAGGCTGCGAAAGCGCGTAACGTCGATGTTCTGATCGCCGACACCGCAGGGCGTTTGCAGAATAAAGCGCACTTGATGGAAGAGTTGAAGAAAATCGTTCGCGTGATGAAAAAGCTGGATGAAGACGCGCCACACGAAATTATGCTGACCCTCGATGCCAGCACCGGTCAGAATGCCATCAGCCAGGCGAAGCTGTTCCACGAAGCCGTTGGGCTGACGGGCATCACATTGACTAAACTGGACGGGACCGCCAAGGGTGGCGTTATCTTCTCGGTGGCCGATCAGTTTGGCATTCCGATTCGCTACATTGGCGTCGGCGAACGTATCGAAGATTTGCGTCCGTTTAAATCGGACGATTTTATTGAGGCACTTTTTGCCCGAGAGGATTAACAATGATTCGCTTTGAACAAGTCAGCAAAGCCTATCTCGGTGGGAGACAAGCGCTGCAAGGGATTAACTTCCAGTTGCAGCCGGGTGAGATGGCCTTTCTGACCGGCCACTCCGGCGCAGGGAAAAGTACCCTGCTCAAGCTCATTTGCGGTATTGAGCGCCCAAGCACCGGGAAAATCTGGTTCAGCGGCCATGACATCAGCCGTCTGAAAAACCGCGAAGTGCCGTTTCTGCGTCGCCAGATTGGTATGATTTTCCAGGATCACCATCTGCTGATGGATCGCACCGTGTTTGATAACGTGGCGATCCCGCTGATTATCGCCGGTGCCAGCAACGATGACATCCGTCGTCGTGTGTCGGCGGCGCTCGATAAAGTCGGGCTGCTCGACAAAGCGAAAAACCTGCCGATTCAGCTCTCTGGCGGTGAACAGCAGCGCGTGGGCATCGCCCGCGCGGTGGTGAACAAACCGGCGGTGCTGCTGGCGGATGAACCGACTGGTAACCTTGATGAGGCGTTGTCGGAAGGCATTTTGCGTCTGTTTGAAGAATTCAACCGCGTTGGGGTAACGGTGCTGATGGCGACCCATGACATGGGACTTATCTCCAGCCGTTCATACCGCATGTTGAATCTCAGCGACGGGCATTTGCACGGAGGCTACGGTGAATAAACGTGAAGCGATGAATCACATCCGCCAGTTTGGTAACCGTTTCGACAGGATACGTAATGCGGGTCGCGGGAGCAGTAACAGCGGCGGTAATGCGCCGAAACGCGCGAAGTCTTCGCCAAAACCGCCTTCCCGTAAAACCAACGTCTTTAATGAGCAGGTGCGCTATGCGTTTCACGGTGCCTTGCAGGACTTGAAAAGCAAACCGGTGGCGACATTCCTGACGGTGATGGTGATTGCCATTTCCCTCACGCTGCCGAGCGTCTGCTACATGGTTTACAAGAACGTGAACACCGCGGCATCACAGTATTATCCGTCGCCGCAAATCACGGTGTATCTCGAAAAAACGCTGGATGATGACGCGGCAGCGAAAGTTGTCGGGCAGTTGCAGGCCGAGCAGGGCGTGGACAAGGTGAATTATCTTTCCCGTGACGAAGCGCTGGGTGAGTTCCGCAACTGGTCTGGCTTCGGCGGTGCGCTGGATATGCTGGAAGAGAACCCGTTACCCGCAGTTGCAGTGGTTATTCCTAAACTCGATTTCCAGGGCACCGACTCATTGAATACCCTGCGCGATCGCGTGTCGAAAATCCAGGGCGTCGATGAAGTGCGGATGGACGACAGCTGGTTCGCGCGTCTTTCCTCGATTACGGGTCTGGTTGGTCGCGTGGCGGCAATGATTGGCGTGCTGATGATTGCGGCGGTGTTCCTCGTCATCGGTAACAGCGTGCGTCTGAGTATTTTTGCGCGCCGTGACACCATCAACGTGCAGAAACTGATTGGTGCGACAGATGGCTTTATTCTGCGCCCGTTCCTGTACGGCGGGGCGTTGCTAGGTTTTTCCGGGGCGTTCCTGTCGCTGATCCTGTCTGAAATTCTGGTGCTGCGTTTATCGTCAGCGGTCACGGAAGTGGCGAAGGTCTTTGGCACGCAGTTTGAACTCAGTGGTTTAGGTCTGGACGAATGCCTGCTGATGCTGATCGTCTGCTCAATGATCGGCTGGATAGCGGCGTGGCTGGCGACGGTTCAACATTTACGCCACTTTACGCCGGAATAAAAAAAGTCTGATATACTCTCTCCCTGCTGCAATATGTAGCCGCATTACGTTCCTGTTCGCAGGGAGAGTTTTACCCGTCATACTTCGAGTTGCATGTGCGTTGGCTGCACTCACTCACCTCAGTCACTTACTTAAGTAAGCTCCTGGGGATTCGTTCTCTTGCCGCCTTCCTGAAACTCGAATTATTTAGGGTATAATCGTCCCCGCAAACACTATCATCGTGATGTCACAATTTGTGCGTAATCTATTCACATCGTTGCATGGAACTTGTGGATAACATCACTGTCTGATAAAAATGCGAATGTTAATCTCGCTGCTCGTAACAACTGGCCCGAAAGTTGCCTGATGGGGACAAACAAGGCCAGGACGTAAATTGAGAGGATTTGAATGACCAAAGAAATGCAAACTTTAGCTTTAGCCCCTATTGGCAACCTGGATGCTTACATCCGGGCGTCAAACGCTTGGCCGATGTTAACGGCTGATGAAGAGCGGGCATTGGCGGAGAAGCTGCATTACCAGGGTGATCTGGAAGCAGCGAAGACGCTGATCCTGTCTCACCTGCGCTTTGTTGTTCACGTTGCTCGTAACTACTCGGGCTACGGCCTGCCGCAGGCGGATTTGATTCAGGAAGGTAACATCGGCCTGATGAAAGCCGTGCGCCGCTTCAACCCGGAAGTGGGCGTGCGTCTGGTCTCCTTCGCCGTGCACTGGATCAAAGCGGAAATTCATGAATACGTCCTGCGTAACTGGCGTATCGTGAAAGTCGCGACCACCAAAGCGCAGCGTAAGCTGTTCTTTAACCTGCGTAAAACTAAGCAGCGTTTGGGCTGGTTCAATCAGGATGAAGTGGAAATGGTTGCGCGTGAGCTGGGTGTTTCCAGCAAAGACGTGCGTGAAATGGAATCGCGAATGTCCGCACAGGACATGGCTTTTGATATGTCGTCAGACGATGACTCCGAAAGCCATTCTGTCGCGCCAGTGCTCTATCTGCAGGATAAAACGTCTAACTTTGCCGACGGCATCGAAGACGACAACTGGGAAGAGCAGGCGGCGAACAAACTGACTCTCGCGATGGAAGGTCTGGACGAACGTAGTCAGGACATTATCCGCGCCCGCTGGCTGGACGAAGACAACAAGTCCACGCTGCAGGAGTTGGCTGACCGCTACGGCGTGTCCGCAGAGCGTGTGCGTCAGCTTGAAAAGAACGCGATGAAAAAATTGCGTGTGGCGATTGAGGCCTAAGCCGAAAGCCATTGCCCGGCGGTGCTAGCGCTTACCGGGCCTACAAAACACTTGCTGATGCGTAGGTCTGGCAAGGCGAAGTCGCCACCCGACAGATGCGTAGGTCCGGCAAGCAAAGCGCCGCCGGGCAACAAAGCCAGAGCCAAGAAAAGCCCGAAGGTTTACGCCGTCGGGCTTTCGTTGTTTATACAGCCCATCAACACCTTAAACGCCCCTTCCATCTCTTCTTCACGCATTGCCGCAAACCCCATGAGCAGCCCGCGCTGCGTCGCCTCATTCAGGTAATACCGCGACAAGGGCCGCACCAGCACGCCTTTTTCATTGGCACGTTTTGCCAGCGCTACGTCATCACAACCCGCGCCGAGTTTTAGCACCAGATGCAGCCCGGCGTTGTCGTTGAATTCGCTCAACGCGTCTTTGCCGAGATAATCGGTAATCAGCCCCGCCAACCGCTGGCGACGACGCGCATACAGCAAACGCATCCGACGGATATGTGCGGTGTAATGGCCTTCGCGAATAAACAGCGCCAGCGCTTCCTGATCGAGCAATCGCCCGCTGCGGTACAGTTCGGCATGCGCGGTACGCAGTGACTGCGCCAAAGGACGCGGCAGCACCACATAACCGAGGCGCATTCCCGGCCACATGGTTTTGCTGAAGGTGCCGATGTAAATCACCGGCGCGTCTTCCACCAGCCCTTGCAATGCCGGGATGGGCTGACCGGAAAAACGAAACTCACTGTCGTAATCGTCCTCCACAATCCAGCTGCCGGTCTGTTTCGCCAGCGCGAGCAGGCGCTGACGGCGCTCAAGACTCATCACGCAGCCGAGTGGATACTGATGCGACGGCGTGACAAACATCAGACGCGGCGGTGTGTCTCCCGGTTCCGGTGGATTCATGCCGCTGAGATCGACGTCCACCGCCTGCAATTTCACGCCGTTCATCTGCAACACATTGCGGATCCCCCAATAGGCTGGTTCTTCAATCCACGCGCTGTCGCCGGGGTTGCACAGCATTCGGGAAACCAAATCAATCGCTTGATGAATGCCTTCGGTAATGAGGATTTGGTCTGGCGTGCAGCGCACCGAGCGCGCCACGCGCAGGTATTCCATCAGCGCCTGCTGTAGCGCCGGGCTACCACCAGAAGGGCTGTAGGAGAGCTGCATCGGCTGCGGTTTACGGCTGACGCGGGTGTGGATTTTGCGCAGCAACGCGTGAGGAAATTCATTCACGTCCGGCACTCCGGGCAAAAAAGCGCCCCATTGACGTGGACTGGCGCGGCTGTGCGTCAGAAGCGCCTGGCCACGTTCCGAGAAGCTGACGCTGCGGGATTCGCTGGCGTTCGCTTCATGGTTGCTGGTGGCGAACAGCAACGCGTCAGGCACTGTTTTTGCCACGAAGGTGCCACTGCCGGAACGCGAGACGATATAACCCTCTGCCAGCAGCTGTTCGTAGACGGTGAGCACTGTGTTGCGTGACAGGTGCAACTGAGTCGCCAGGTCTCGTGACGGCGGCAGACGGCTCTGTGGCGGCAGGCTGCCGTCGAGGATCGACAGACGCACGGCGTTATATAACTTCTTGTGCAATTTATCGTCGGGCTGTTCATCCAGACGCAGTTGCAGGAGATCGCAGACTAAAGAACGCAATTGGATCCCTCAATTATTCAAAACTGGTACTCGATTATAGGACCGCTCACAGAGTAAAACATCCATATTGTTTCAAAGTTGTTAACACGATAGCCAAAATAATTCGAGCTGCAGGACAAAAAGGCAAAGCCGTTTGAACAGCGCTTGCGCTGGCCCCGAAGGGGTGAGGCCAAAGGCCGAATCACGCGGCGACGCAGTGACAAATTTGTCAGGAATAAATTTGATCAGCCAAAGGCTGGCCTCTGGTGAGAGACAGGATGTCTCTCATTCATCCCCAAGAGCTTACATAAGTAAGTGACTGGGGTGAGTGAGGAAAGCCAACGCATCTGCAACTTGAATTATGCAGGGTATAAACGAATCTGTGATGGGGTAAGGTCAATGAAGAATAATGAACTGAATCAGCGCCGTTTGCAGGCGACACCGCGTGGCATTGGCGTCATGTGTGGTTTCTATGCCGAGAAAGCGGAAAATGCCACCCTGTGGGATGTGGAAGGCAATGAAGTGATTGATTTCGCTGCCGGAATTGCGGTGCTGAACACCGGTCATCGTCACCCGAAAATCGTCGCGGCGATTGAAAAGCAGCTGCAAGCCTTTACCCATACCGCGTACCAGATTGTGCCTTACGAAAGTTACGTTTCGCTTGCAGAGCGCATTAACGAGCGCGCACCGGTGAACGGTCCGGCGAAAACGGCGTTCTTCTCAACGGGTGCGGAAGCAGTCGAAAACGCGGTGAAAATTGCCCGCGCTTACACCAAACGTCCAGGCCTTATCACTTTCGGCGGCGGTTTCCACGGTCGTACTTTTATGACCATGGCGCTGACCGGCAAAGTGGCACCGTACAAAATTGGTTTCGGCCCGTTCCCGGGTTCTGTGTATCACGGTCAGTACCCTAATGCGGCGCATGGCGTCAGCACGGCTGACGCACTGAAAAGTCTGGATCGTATTTTCAAAGCGGACATCGCAGCCGATCAGGTTGCCGCCATTATTCTTGAACCCGTACAGGGCGAGGGCGGCTTCAACGTCGCCCCTGCTGACTTCATGCAGGGCTTGCGTAAACTCTGCGATACCCACGGTATTCTGCTGATTGCCGATGAAGTGCAGACCGGTTTTGCCCGTACCGGCAAACTGTTCGCGATGGAACACTACGACGTGCAGCCAGACCTGATCACCATGGCGAAAAGCCTGGCGGGCGGGATGCCGCTGTCAGCGGTGGCCGGACGTGCCGACGTGATGGACGCGCCAGCCCCGGGCGGTCTGGGCGGCACATACGCCGGTAACCCATTAGCGGTCGCTGCGGCCCATGCGGTGCTCGACATCATCGACGAAGAGAAGCTTTGCGCGCGCGCTGCGGAGCTGGGTCATCATCTGGTCGAAGTGCTGAACAGCGCCAAAGCCGATTGCCCGCATATTGTTGACGTGCGTGCACAGGGTTCCATGGTCGCCGTCGAATTTAACGACCCGCAGACCGGCGCGCCGTCGCCAGAATTCACTAAGCACGTGCAGGAAAAGGCGATGAAAGAAGGCCTGTTGCTGCTGAGCTGTGGTGTTTACGGCAACGTGATTCGTTTTCTTTACCCTCTCACCATCCCTGAAGCCCAGTTCCGCAAGGCGCTGGAGATTATTCGCCGCTCTCTCAGCCAGTAATGGCGTTGTTGCTTAATTGCATTAGCCGCTCCTGTGAGCGGCTATTTTTTTGTCACGTTTCTGTTACATAACCCTCAAAATTCTGGTTCCAATTGGCAAAAAATCGGGTATGTTTTAGCAGAGTATGCTGCAAAGGCGCGGCTGGCAGACCTAAAACCGAAATAAAGCGCCACATAACAACATCACAACAAAAGCAATCACCATCACAATGGGGAATCTCAGGATGAACATGAAGGGTAAAGCGTTACTGGCAGGATGTATCGCGTTGGCAATGAGCCACATGGCCATGGCCGACGACATTAAAATTGCCGTCGTGGGAGCGATGTCAGGTCCGGTAGCGCAGTACGGCGATCAGGAATTCACAGGGGCTGAACAGGCTGTCGCCGATATTAATGCCAAGGGCGGTATCAAAGGCAACAAACTCGAAATCGTAAAATATGACGATGCCTGCGATCCGAAACAGGCTGTAGCAGTGGCGAACAAAGTCGTGAACGATGGCATCAAGTACGTTATCGGCCACCTCTGCTCCTCTTCCACACAGCCTGCGTCTGACATCTACGAAGACGAAGGCATTCTGATGATCACCCCAGCGGCGACCGCACCAGAGTTAACCGCGCGTGGTTATAATCTGATCCTGCGTACTACCGGCCTGGATTCTGATCAAGGCCCAACGGCGGCAAAATACATCATCAACACCGTGAAGCCGAAGCGCATCGCGATTGTGCATGACAAACAGCAGTACGGTGAAGGTCTGGCGCGTGCGGTTCAGGATTCCCTGAAAAAAGGCAACGCCAACGTGGTGTTCTTTGACGGTATCACCGCCGGTGAGAAAGATTTCTCTACGCTTGTGGCGCGTCTGAAGAAAGAAAATATCGACTTCGTTTACTACGGCGGTTATCACCCGGAAATGGGGCAGATCCTGCGCCAGGCGCGTGCAGCCGGTCTGAAAACCCAGTTCATGGGCCCGGAAGGCGTGGCGAACGTGTCACTGTCTAACATCGCGGGTGATTCTGCGGAAGGCCTGCTGGTGACCAAGCCGAAGAACTACGATCAGGTTCCGGCGAACAAACCGATTGTGGATGCGATTAAAGCCAAGAAACAGGATCCAAGCGGTGCGTTTGTGTGGACCACCTACGCGGCAATTCAGTCACTGTCTGCGGGCCTGAACCAGAGCGATGACCCGGCGAAAATTGCGGAATGGCTGAAAGCCAACAAAGTCGACACCGTCATGGGTCCGCTGACCTGGGATAAAAAAGGCGATCTGAAAGGCTTTGAGTTCGGCGTGTTTACGTGGCATGCGAACGGCACGGCGACGGACGCCAAATAAATTTCCCGGCGCCTTTCGCACTGCAAATGCGTTGGCTGCGTTATTCAACCCCGGTCACTTACTTGAGTAAGCTCCCGGGGATTTCATAACTTGCCGCCTGTTTGCAGCACGAAATTCTTGGGAAATTCGCAATAAAAATGTAGGCTGGGTAAGGCGAAGCCGCCACCCGGCTTTTTTTATCTCTTATGCCAGCCATTTCCCTGCACAGTAAACCCAAGTGTCAGCATAAACGCGCTCATCGCGGCTTTGTCTTCCACGCCAATTTCTGTCATCGACCAACTGCCGATCGCCGGATTGTTGCGCAGCACTTCTTCAATCAGATACTGACCCACGCCACGACGGCGGGTGATTTCGCGGATACGCAGAGAATCCAGCGCGCCTTGATTGCTTTTCAGCGTCACGCGCACAGCGCCCAACAGCCTTTCATTAAAACGCGCGGCATAGATCCGGTGCTCATCATCCATTTGTAAAGATGACGAACTGTACTCCGGCCAGATCTTGCCGAGATCGATATGGTCCTGCTCGCTGAGCGTGGTCAGCCTGACGATTGTCAGTTTCATGTGAAGCCACCTGTAAAAAAGAATGCCCTGAGTTTATCCAATTTCTCGATTCGCCGATTTCTATTTTTAGGCTGAATGTCAGGGGAATCGTTTTCTCCTGATCCCAGCAGCAGAGCAATGCGTTATGGATCGAAAAATAGGCAGAGTTTTAACCTGAAAGGTAGTGTTTTATTCGGCTCTTTGTACCCTTATTTTATGCTGAAAACTGCGCTTTTTTTTGTTTATCTCCAGCAAAATACAGAATATTATCTTTGCTTAATCGACTGAAAAATAGAGATTTTAGTCAGGTTTTTCGCAAAAAGCATCGCTAAACCATTAAAGAGACTGGTAAAAATAGCGTTGTGCGTTAAAAGTACAGAATGCTTTTTAACCATATAAATACAAAATTTATACAAATTACATCACGAGGGGATTGGAAGAATGAAACGGAATGCAAAAACATTGATTGCGGGAATGATTGCACTGGCAATGTCGCAGTCCGCTTTAGCAAAAGAGATCAAAGTGGCGGTGATTGGCGCGATGTCCGGCCCGGTAGCCCAGTGGGGCGACATGGAGTTCAACGGCGCGCGTCAGGCGATTAAAGACATCAACGCTGCGGGCGGTATCAAAGGCGACAAACTGGTTGCTGTCGAATACGACGATGCCTGCGATCCGAAACAAGCCGTGGCCGTTGCGAACAAAGTGGTCAACGACGGCATCAAATACGTGATTGGTCACCTCTGCTCCTCTTCTACTCAGCCCGCGTCAGACATCTATGAAGACGAAGGCATCATGATGATTACGCCTGGTGCGACCAACCCAGAACTGACTCAGCGCGGCTATCAATACATCATGCGCACCGCCGGTCTGGACTCCTCGCAGGGGCCAACCGCGGCGAAATACATTCTGGAAAAAGTGAAGCCGCAGCGCATCGCTATCATTCACGACAAACAGCAGTACGGCGAAGGCCTGGCGCGTTCGGTACAGGACAGCCTGAAAAAAGGCGGCGCTGACGTGGTGTTCTTCGACGGTATCACCGCCGGTGAAAAAGACTTCTCCGCGCTGGTGGCGCGTCTGCAAAAAGAAAATATTGATTTCGTTTACTACGGCGGTTACTACCCGGAAATGGGGCAGATCCTGCGCCAGGCGCGTTCCGTCGGTCTGAAAACCCAGTTCATGGGGCCGGAAGGCGTGGGTAACGCGTCGCTGTCCAACATCGCGGGTGCAGCGGGTGAAGGCATGCTGGTGACGATGCCGAAACGCTATGACCAGGATCCGGCCAACAAAGCTATCGTTGACGAACTGAAAGCGGAGAAGAAAGACCCGAGCGGTCCTTATGTGTGGATCACCTATGCCGCCGTACAGTCGCTGGCGACCGCCATGGATCGTACCGGCAGCGAAGATCCGCAGGCGCTGGTGAAAGATTTAAAAGAGCACGGCGCGAAAACCGTGATTGGGCCGCTGAACTGGGATGAAAAAGGCGATCTGAAGGGATTTGAATTTGGTGTCTTCCAGTGGCATGCGGACGGTTCGTCCAGCGTCGCCAAATAAGAAGAAGACGAGTAATTCCTCCGCCCGTTCTGTTTACCTGCCGGGCGGATATAAAAAGGTTACCTTATGTCAGAGCAGTTTCTTTATTTCCTGCAGCAGATGTTTAACGGCGTCACGCTGGGCAGCACCTACGCGCTGATCGCCATCGGCTACACCATGGTGTACGGCATTATCGGCATGATCAACTTCGCCCACGGCGAGGTGTACATGATTGGCAGCTATGTGTCATTCATGATCATCGCCGCGCTGATGATGATGGGCATCGACACCGGCTGGCTGCTGGTCGGGGCCGGATTCGTTGGCGCTATCATTATCGCCAGCGCCTACGGCTGGAGCATCGAACGCGTGGCCTATCGCCCGGTGCGTAGCTCCAAACGGCTGATCGCGCTGATTTCCGCCATCGGTATGTCCATTTTCCTGCAAAACTACGTCAGCCTGACGGAAGGCTCGCGCGACATCGCACTGCCGAGCCTGTTTAACGGCCAGTGGATTGTCGGTACCAGCGAGAACTTCTCTGCCTCGATTACCACCATGCAGTTGGTTATCTGGATAGTGACTTTTGTGGCAATGCTGGCCCTGACGGTGTTCATCCGGTATTCCCGTATGGGACGCGCCTGTCGCGCCTGCGCGGAAGACCTGAAAATGGCGAGTCTGCTTGGCATCAACACTGACCGCGTTATCGCCCTGACGTTTGTTATCGGTGCCGCCATGGCGGCAGTAGCGGGCGTATTGCTCGGTCAATTCTACGGCGTGATTAACCCGTATATCGGCTTTATGGCCGGGATGAAAGCCTTTACGGCTGCCGTGCTCGGCGGTATCGGCAGCATTCCTGGCGCAATGATTGGCGGCCTGATTCTGGGTGTTGCCGAAGCGCTCTCCTCCGCCTACCTGAGTACCGAATACAAAGACGTCGTGTCGTTCGCGCTGCTGATTGTGGTGCTGCTGGTGATGCCGACCGGGATCCTGGGTCGTCCGGAGGTAGAAAAAGTATGAAACCGATGCATTTTGCGATGGCGCTGTTATCCGCCGCCATGTTCTTCGTGCTGGCGGGCGTCTTCATGGGCGTTCAGCTGGAGTTGAGCGGAACGAAGCTGGTAGTCGATACCGCCGCTGACATCCGCTGGCAGTGGATTTTCATCGGCACCGCGGTGGTATTTTTCTTCCAGATGCTGCGCCCGCTGGTGCAGAAAGGCTTGAAAAACGTTTCAGGCCCGAAGTTTGTCATGCCGGCTATTGACGGCTCGACCGTTAAACAGAAACTGTTCCTGATTGCCCTGCTGGTGATTGCGGTGGCGTGGCCGTTTATGGTCTCTCGCGGCACCATCGACATCGCTACCCTGACCATGATCTACATTATTCTGGGTCTCGGTCTGAACGTGGTGGTTGGCCTGTCTGGCCTGCTGGTGCTGGGTTACGGTGGTTTCTACGCCATCGGCGCATACACGTTTGCACTGCTGAACCACTATTACGGTCTTGGTTTCTGGACCTGCTTGCCGCTGGCGGGCCTGGTTTCCGCCGCTGCGGGCTTCCTGCTTGGCTTCCCGGTGCTGCGTTTGCGCGGTGACTATCTGGCGATCGTGACCCTCGGCTTTGGCGAAATCGTGCGTATTTTGCTGCTCAACAATACTGAAATTACCGGCGGTCCGAACGGCATCAGCCAGATCCCAAAACCAACGCTGTTTGGCTTGGAATTTAGCCGTACCGCACGTGAAGGCGGCTGGGACACGTTCAGCCACTTCTTCAACGTGAAATACGACCCGAATGACCGCGTAATTTTCCTCTACCTGGTGGCGTTGCTGCTGGTGGTGCTGTCACTGTTTGTGATCAACCGCCTGCTGCGTATGCCGCTGGGGCGCGCGTGGGAAGCGCTGCGTGAAGATGAAATCGCCTGCCGCTCGCTGGGCCTGAACCCGACACGCATCAAGCTGACGGCGTTCACCATCAGCGCCGCGTTTGCCGGGTTCGCTGGCACATTGTTCGCTGCGCGTCAGGGATTTGTTAGCCCGGAATCGTTCACCTTCGCCGAATCGGCGTTTGTGTTAGCGATTGTGGTGCTTGGCGGGATGGGCTCGCAGTTTGCGGTCATTCTGGCGGCGGTACTGCTGGTGGTGTCGCGTGAACTGATGCGTGATTTCAACGAATACAGCATGTTAATGCTGGGTGGTTTGATGGTTCTGATGATGATCTGGCGTCCACAAGGCTTGCTGCCAATGACCCGTCCACAGCTGAAACTGAAAAGCGGACAGACCAAAGGAGAGCAGGCATGAGTCAGCCATTATTATCCGTTAACGGCCTGATGATGCGTTTTGGCGGCCTGCTGGCGGTCAATAACGTCAATCTTGAACTGCATCCCCAGGAAATCGTTTCATTGATTGGCCCGAACGGCGCGGGCAAAACCACGGTGTTTAACTGCCTGACTGGCTTCTACAAGCCGACCGGCGGCAGCATCATGCTGCGTGATAAACACCTTGAAGGCCTGCCGGGCCAGCAAATCGCGCAGATGGGCGTGGTACGTACTTTCCAGCACGTGCGCCTGTTCCGCGAAATGACGGTGATCGAAAACCTGCTGGTGGCGCAGCATAAGCAATTAAAAAGCGGCGTGTTTTCCGGGCTGTTGAAAACGCCGTCGTTCCGTAAAGCGCAGAGCGAAGCGCTGGACAGGGCAGCAACCTGGCTTGAGCGTATCGGCCTGTTGCAGCACGCCAACCGTCAGGCAAGCAACCTCGCTTACGGTGACCAGCGTCGTCTGGAAATCGCGCGTTGCATGGTGACACAGCCGGAAATCCTGATGCTGGATGAACCGGCGGCGGGCCTTAACCCGAAAGAAACCAAAGAGCTGGATGAGCTGATCGCCGAACTGCGCAGCCATCACAACACCACTATCCTGTTGATTGAACACGATATGAAACTGGTGATGGGCATTTCCGACCGCATTTACGTTGTGAATCAGGGCACGCCGCTGGCGAACGGTACGCCAGAGGAAATCCGTAATAACCCTGACGTTATCCGTGCATATTTGGGCGAGGCATAAGATGGAAAAAGTCATGTTGTCCTTTGACAAAGTCAGCGCCCACTACGGCAAAATTCAGGCTCTGCACGACGTGAGCCTGCACATCAATCAGGGTGAAATCGTTACCCTGATTGGCGCGAACGGCGCGGGGAAAACCACGTTGCTCGGCACACTGTGCGGCGACCCGCGCGCGACCAGCGGGCGTGTCACGTTTGATGGCAAAGATATTACCGACTGGCAGACCGCAAAAATCATGCGTGAAGCGGTGGCGATTGTGCCGGAAGGGCGCCGCGTGTTCTCGCGGATGACGGTGGAAGAGAACCTGGCGATGGGCGGCTTCTTTGCCGATCGCAGCCAGTATCAGACGCGCATCAAATGGGTGTACGAACTGTTCCCGCGTCTGTGGGAACGTCGTATTCAGCGTGCGGGCACCATGTCCGGCGGTGAACAGCAGATGCTGGCGATTGGCCGTGCGTTGATGAGCGAGCCGCGCCTGTTGCTGCTCGACGAGCCGTCGCTGGGCCTCGCGCCGATCATCATCCAGCAGATTTTCGACACCATTGAGCAACTGCGCAAAGAGGGAATGACCATCTTCCTCGTTGAGCAGAACGCCAACCAGGCGCTGAAACTCGCGGATCGCGGCTACGTGCTCGAGAACGGTCACGTGGTGCTGGAAGACACCGGCGATGCGTTGCTTGCTAACGAAGCGGTGCGCAGTGCGTATTTAGGCGGTTAAGCCGTTTGTATTGCCCGGCGGCGCACGCTTGCCGGGCCTACGAAATAGCGCTTATTTTTGTGTAGGCCGGGTAAGCGCAGCGCCACCCGGCGGTCTGTTACCGCCATCTTTCCGTCACCATTCCATCATCCTTTCATCATCACACTGACGTCTGGGCGTCACCGTTTCGTCATCTTTCGGTTATTTTTCTGTCATTCGAGCATGTCATGTTACCTCGCGAGCATAAAACGCGTGATTTCGCGCATCTGGGACAACAAGAGAGATAAACGAATGACATCGTTACGACACACCGCTTTAGCCCTGACGTTGGGTCTGGCATTTGCCTCCCAGGCCATGGCTGTCACTACCGTTCCTTTCTGGCATTCGATGGAAGGGGAGTTGGGCAAAGAAGTTGATTCCCTGGCCCAACGTTTCAACGACACGCACCCTGATTACAAAATTGTGCCGGTGTACAAAGGCAACTACGAGCAGAGCCTGGCGGCAGGGATCGCCGTTTTCCGTAGCGGTAACGCACCTGCGCTGTTGCAGGTTTATGAAGTGGGCACCGCGACGATGATGGCCTCGAAAGCGATCAAACCGGTGTACGAAGTATTTAAAGATGCCGACATTAAATTCGACGAGTCGCAGTTCGTGCCGACCGTTTCTGGCTACTACACCGACTCGAAAACCGGCCATCTGTTGAGCCAGCCGTTTAACAGCTCCACGCCGGTGCTGTATTACAACAAAGACGCCTTTAAAAAAGCCGGTTTAGATCCAGAGCAGCCGCCGAAAACCTGGCAGGATTTGGCTGATTACACCGCGAAGCTGAAAGCTGCGGGCATGAAGTGCGGCTACGCCAGCGGTTGGCAAGGTTGGATCCAACTGGAAAACTTCAGTGCCTGGAACGGTCTGCCGTTTGCGACCAAAAACAACGGCTTTGACGGCACCGACGCAGTGCTGGAATTCAACAAGCCGGAGCAGGTGAAGCACATCGCCATGCTGGAAGCGTTGAACAAGAAGGGCGATTTCAGCTATTTCGGGCGTAAAGATGAATCCACCGAGAAGTTCTATAGCGGTGATTGCGCGATCACCACCGCCTCGTCTGGTTCTCTCGCCGACATTCGTCAGTACGCCAAATTCAACTATGGCGTCGGCATGATGCCGTACGACGCAGACGCCAAAGGCGCGCCGCAGAATGCCATTATCGGCGGAGCCAGCCTGTGGGTGATGCAGGGCAAAGACAAAGAAACCTACAAAGGCGTAGCCGAGTTCCTCGACTTCCTGACCAAACCGGAAATCGCAGCCGAATGGCACCAGAAAACGGGTTATCTGCCGATCACCAAAGCGGCCTACGACCTGACCCGTCAGCAGGGCTTCTATGACAAGAATCCGGGCGCAGACATCGCCACGCGTCAGATGCTGAACAAGCCGCCGTTGCCGTTCACTAAAGGCCTGCGTCTGGGCAATATGCCGCAGATTCGTACCATTGTGGACGAAGAACTGGAATCGGTCTGGACCGGCAAGAAAACCCCGCAACAGGCGCTCGATAGCGCGGTCGAGCGTGGCAATCAGCTGCTGCGGCGTTTTGAGAAATCCACGAAGTCTTAATGTTTGATCTGCCGGATGGCGCTGCGCTTACCCGGCCTACGGATCACCCGCTGTAGGCCGGGTAAGGCGAAGCCGCCCCCCGGCGTTTTCTGGAAAAGAGTTCATTTATGTCATCATCCCGTCCGGTATTTCGCTCGCGCTGGCTGCCTTATGTGCTGGTCGCGCCGCAGCTTCTCATTACCGTTATCTTCTTTATCTGGCCTGCGGGTGAAGCGCTGTGGTATTCGGTGCAGAACATGGACCCGTTTGGGCTTTCCAGCGAATTTGTCGGTCTTGATAATTTTGTAGCCCTGTTCCACGACAGCTATTACCTCGATTCTTTCTGGACCACCATCAAGTTCAGCGGCTTAGTGACTATCAGCGGTCTGCTGGTGTCGTTGTTCTTCGCTGCGCTGGTCGATTACGTGGTGCGCGGAAGCCGTCTTTATCAGACGTTAATGCTGCTGCCTTATGCCGTCGCGCCCGCGATTGCCGCCGTGCTGTGGATTTTCTTGTTCAATCCAGGTCGCGGGTTAATTACGCATTGGCTGGAACTGATGGGCTACAACTGGAACCACGCGCAAAACAGCGGTCAGGCGATGTTTCTCGTGGTGTTCGCCTCGGTATGGAAGCAAATCAGCTACAACTTCCTGTTCTTCTTCGCCGCGCTGCAATCCATTCCTCGCTCGTTGGTGGAAGCCGCCGCGATTGACGGCGCCGGCCCCGTGCGCCGCTTCTTTTCGATAGCGCTGCCGCTGATCGCCCCGGTAAGTTTCTTCCTGCTGGTGGTCAACCTGGTGTATGCCTTTTTCGACACCTTCCCGGTTATTGACGCCGCGACCGCTGGCGGCCCGGTGCAGGCGACCACCACGCTTATCTACAAAATCTACCGCGAAGGTTTTGCCGGGCTGGACTTGTCGGCATCGGCGGCGCAGTCGGTGGTGCTGATGGGGCTGGTGATTTTGCTGACGGTGGTTCAGTTCCGCTATGTGGAAAGTAAGGTGCGCTATCAATGATTGAACATCGTCGCGGGCTGACCTGGTTCAGCCACATTATGTTGATTCTGGGGATTGCCGTGATCCTGTTCCCGCTGTACGTCGCTTTTGTGGCGGCGACGCTGGATAACAAAGCGGTGTTCGCCACACCGATGACGCTGATCCCTGGCTCGCATTTGCTGGAAAACATGAAAATCATCTGGCTCCAGGGCGTCGGTGCCAATAGCGCGCCGTTCTGGCTGCTGTTGCTCAACAGCTTCATCATGGCGTTCACCATTACGGTCGGCAAAATCGCGGTGTCGATGCTGTCGGCGTTCGCGATTGTCTGGTTCCGTTTCCCGCTGCGTAACCTGTTCTTCTGGATGATTTTTATCACCCTGATGCTGCCGGTCGAAGTGCGTATTTTCCCAACGGTGGAAGTGATCGCCAGCCTGAAAATGCTCGACAGCTACACCGGTCTGACGTTGCCGCTGATGGCGTCGGCAACCGCCACGTTCCTGTTCCGCCAGTTCTTTATGACGCTGCCCGATGAATTGATGGAAGCGGCCCGCATTGACGGCGCCTCGCCGATGCGTTTTTTCCGCGACATCGTGCTGCCGCTGTCGAAAACCAATCTTGCGGCGCTGTTCGTCATCACTTTCATTTACGGCTGGAACCAGTATCTGTGGCCGCTGCTGATTGTGACCGACGTGAACCTCGGCACCGCCGTGGCGGGCATTAAAGGCATGATCGCCACCGGCGAAGGCACCACGGCGTGGAATCAGGTGATGGCGGCGATGCTGCTGACGCTTATCCCGCCCGTTATTATCGTTTTAGCCATGCAGCGCGCGTTTGTGCGTGGTTTAGTGGACAGTGAGAAATAAGATGTCAGGACTTAAATTACAGGCAGTAACCAAGAGCTGGGACAGCGGCAAAACGCAGGTGATCCAGCCGCTAACGCTGGACGTTTCCGACGGCGAATTTATCGTGATGGTCGGGCCATCCGGCTGCGGGAAATCAACGCTGTTGCGGATGGTGGCGGGGCTGGAGCGCGTTTCCAGCGGCGATATCTGGATTGACCGCCAGCGCGTGACCGAACTGGAACCGAAAGAGCGCGGCATCGCGATGGTATTTCAGAACTATGCGTTGTACCCGCACATGAGTGTGGAAGAAAACATGGCCTGGGGCCTGAAAATTCGCGGTATGGGCAAAGGGCATATTGCCGAAAAAGTAAAAGAAGCGGCGCGTATTCTGGAACTGGAGCCGCTGCTGAAACGCCGTCCGCGCGAGCTTTCCGGCGGTCAGCGTCAGCGTGTGGCGATGGGTCGCGCGATTGTGCGTGACCCGGCGGTGTTTCTGTTCGATGAGCCGTTATCTAACCTTGATGCCAAACTGCGCGTGCAGATGCGTCTGGAACTCCAGCAACTGCATCGTCGCCTGAACACCACCTCACTTTACGTCACCCACGATCAGGTGGAAGCCATGACCCTCGCCCAGCGGGTGATGGTGATGAACAAAGGCATTGCCGAGCAGATTGGGACGCCGGTTGAAGTGTATGAGAAACCCGCGACGCGCTTTGTGGCGAGTTTTATCGGCAGCCCGGCGATGAACCTGCTCGACGGACGGGTGAGTACGTCCGGCACGCATTTCGAACTCGACAGCGGCATGGCGCTGCCGCTTAACTGGCTGTATCGCGGCTATGCCGGGCGCAGCATGACATTGGGTTTCCGTCCGGAACATATTGCGCTAAGCTCGCAGGCCGAAGGCGGCATCCCGTTGGTGATGGATACGCTGGAAATTTTAGGTGCAGATAACCTCGCGCACGGTCGCTGGGGGGCGCAAAAAATGGTGGTGCGTTTACCGCATCAGCACCGACCGACGGCAGGGACCACGCTGTGGCTGCATCTGCCGGAAAACCATCTGCACCTGTTTGATGGCGAGACAGGACAACGCGTATGAGCAACTGGCCTTATCCCCGCATCGTCGCCCACCGTGGCGGCGGTAAACGGGCTCCGGAAAATACCCTTGCGGCGATTGACGTTGGCGCGCGCTACGGTCACACGATGATCGAATTTGACGCCAAGCTGTCGCAGGACGGGCAGATTTTTCTACTGCATGACGACAATCTCGAACGCACCAGCAACGGCTGGGGTGTGGCGGGGAAACTGACGTGGAGCGAATTGCTGAACGTGGATGCGGGAAGCTGGTTCAGTCGCGAATTCAAAGGTGAACCGCTGCCGCTGTTGTCGCAGGTGGCGGGGCGCTGCCGCCAGCACGGCATGATGGCGAATATCGAAATCAAACCGACCACCGGCACCGGGCCATTAACCGGTAAAACCGTCGCGTTGGCGGCGCGTGAACTGTGGGCAGATATGACGGCACCGCTGCTGTCGTCATTTGAAATTGACGCACTGGAAGCCGCACAGGCGGCGGCACCTGAGCTGCCGCGCGGGCTGTTGCTCGATGAATGGCGTGATGACTGGCAGGCGTTAACGACGCGCTTAGGCTGCGTGTCGATTCACCTGAATCATAGGCTGCTCGATGAAGTGCGGGTGAACCAATTTAAAGAGGCGGGGCTGCGCATTCTGGTTTATACCGTCAACAAACCCCAGCGGGCAGCAGAGCTGCTGAGCTGGGGCGTGGACTGCATCTGCACCGATGCGATTGACGTTATCGGACCGGACTTCAATCAGCCCGTTTAACGTGAAAGCGGCTGTGGATTAGACGGCGTACTCAGCAGATCGCCGTTCTGCGTTTGCGGCAGCATGTGCTGCTGCGACGAACTGTTCAGCATTTTGTCGCTGTTACCGCTTAACATCCCGCCGTTGGTATTCGGTAGCGGTTGCTCCCCCGGCTGTGCATTCAGCACCCGTTGCTGATTGGTGTTCATCTGCGTCTGGGTTTGTAACTGCTGGTTCAGCATCCCTTTCTGTTGCAGCTGTTGGGTGTGCATTTCAGTCTGCATCCGTTGCTGACTCGGGATCACATAACCCGGTTGGTTCGGGTTATTGGTGACGTTCAGTGGCTGTGCTAAAACGGCAAACGGCATCAGCGCCGCAAGAAATAATACTGTTTTCATCTTTTCCTCCTCCCCGTTAGGGGCTTCCTTAAGTTTACCTCCAATTCGCCATTACGATGATTTTTTAGGAATTCTGAACCAGGCTTAAGCGGGAGCATAAAACCTTTCACCTGGAGAATAACAATGAGAGAAACCCGTTTTTGGCGTGGGGCGGCGATGGCTGCTCTGCTGGCAGGAAGCACGTTTAGCGTGGCGGCAACAACGCCGTCGCCCGCGGCACCCCCGGTGTCTTATGGCGTTGAAGAGGACGTTTTCCACCCGGTGCGCGCCCAGCAGGGCATGGTGGCGTCGGTCGATGCGATGGCGACAAAAGTAGGCGTGGAGATTTTAAAGCAGGGTGGGAACGCGGTGGATGCGGCGGTGGCGGTCGGTTATGCGCTGGCGGTGACGCACCCGCAGGCCGGTAATCTCGGCGGCGGCGGTTTTATGCTGCTGCGCACCAAAGACGGCAAAACCACGGCGATCGACTTCCGTGAAATGGCCCCCGCGCAGGCCACGCGTGACATGTTCCTCGACGATCAGGGCAATCCTGACAGTAAAAAATCGCTGACGTCTCATCTGGCTTCTGGCACGCCGGGAACGGTGGCCGGTTTCTCATTGGCGCTGAAAGAGTACGGCACCCTGCCGCTGAACAAAGTGGTACGTCCGGCGATTAAACTCGCGAAAGAGGGCTTTACCGTTAACGATGCGCTGGCCGACGACCTGAAAACCTACGGCAGCGAAGTGATTCCTAATCACGAGAACAGTAAAGCCATCTTCTGGAAAAACGGCGAGCCGCTGAAAAAGGGCGACAAGTTGGTGCAGGCCAATCTGGCAAAAAGCCTCGAGCTGATTGCCGAAAATGGGCCAGATGCGTTTTATAAAGGCGCGATTGCCGATCAGATTGCCGGGGAAATGAAAAAGAACGGCGGCCTGATGACCAAAGACGATCTCGCCAATTACAAAGCGGTGGAGCGCGAGCCGATCAGCGGCGACTACCGTGGTTACCAGGTGTACTCGATGCCGCCGCCGTCTTCGGGCGGGATCCATATCGTGGAGATCCTGAATATCATGGAAAACTTCGATATGCATAAATACGGTTTCGGCAGCGCCGACGCGATGCAAATCATGGCTGAAGCCGAGAAACACGCCTATGCCGATCGCTCGGAATACCTCGGTGACCCGGATTTCGTGAAAGTGCCGTGGCAGGCGTTGACCAGCAAGGCGTATGCGAAATCTATTGCCAATGAAATTGATATCAACAAAGCCAAGCCGTCGAGCCAAATCCGTCCCGGCAAGCTTGCGCCGTACGAAAGCAACCAGACCACGCATTTCTCTGTGGTAGATAAAGACGGAAATGCGGTGGCGGTGACGTACACGCTCAATACCACGTTCGGCACCGGGATTGTGGCGGGGAACACCGGCATTCTGATGAATAACGAAATGGACGACTTCTCGGCTAAACCGGGCGTGCCGAACGTGTACGGGCTGGTCGGCGGGGATGCTAACGCCGTGGGGCCGAAGAAACGCCCGCTGTCGTCGATGTCGCCAACTATCGTGGTGAAAGACGGTAAAACCTGGCTGGTAACGGGCAGCCCTGGCGGCAGCCGTATTATCACGACCGTGCTGCAAATGGTGGTGAACACCATCGACTTTGGAATGAACATCGCCGAAGCGACCAATGCGCCGCGCTTCCATCACCAATGGCTCCCGGATGAGCTGCGCGTTGAGAAGGGCTTTAGCCCGGATACGCTGAAGCTGCTGGAAGCGAAAGGTCAGAAGGTCGCGGTGAAAGAAGCGATGGGTAGCACGCAGAGCATTATGGTGGGGCCAGATGGCGCGCTGTATGGCGCTTCTGACCCGCGTACCGTGGATGATTTGACGGCGGGTTATTAATTTTTTGCGCTGATTTTGCCCGGCGGCACTGCGTTTGCCGGGCCTACAAGATCTGTATCTCGTAGGCCCGGTAAGGCGACGCCGCCACCGGGCAATTTCACCGTGGATTATTTCATTCGCGCCATATAGTACGCATCCACATATTCACCGTTACGCAGCGCGAATTGCTTGCCGGTGCCTTCGATCTCGAATCCGAATTTACGGTACAGCGCAATCCCTAACGGATTGTCGACAAACACCGTCAATTCAATTCGTTCGATGCGCAACCAGTTATCGCACAGGTTGATCATCTCCCGCATCAGCGCGCTGCCGACGCCCCGATTCTGGAATTCAGACGCAATGCTGATGCCAAACGTTGCCACGTGGCTGCGGCGAGGGTTTTCCATTACGTCGAGCACCAGATGACCGACCACGCGTTCGTCGATGCAGGCGACCAGTTGCTTTCTACCGGGCTTGCGCATCACGCGCTCATGCCACATGTCCATGGAAGGATGAGGAATTTGTAGCGTGGAGTGATAGACATCCTGATGCACATGCATCTGCTGTAAAGCGTCTGCATCGGTAGCTTGTACGTGGCGGATGACTATCTCGCTAATTTTCATTCCTCTTCTCCTGTTGTGGATTATCTCCTTAACCCTCTCCGAACCAGAAAATTTCGTCAACTGTTGTTTTTTGCAAAAAGAGGTAGACAAGTGCGAATGATAATGATTATTATTGCCATGCGTTCAGGAAGACCCCTACGGAGAACCTGAAAGCACGACATTGCTCACATTGCTTCCAGTATTATTTTATAGCCAGCCTCGCGCTGGCTTTTTTTTTGCCCTTTTTTCGGGCTAGTTTGCTTGCCAGCTTATCCCCGGGCTGTGCTCGCAATCCTCACGTACATTAAGTACGCTCCGGTTGCTGTGCGCAGGCCGTGAATAATCTGCCTGCGCCACTCACGCCCGATACACAAGTAGCGCGAGAAAACTGGGGCGAGGGGAAAACTTGCGCTATGGTAGGCAACAGCAACCTTAACAAGGACTGAACCATGACCCTACACTGCGCATTTATTGGTTTCGGAAAAAGTACTACCCGCTATCACCTCCCTTACGTTCTCAACCGCAAAAACAGCTGGCACGTGGCGCATATTTATCGCCGTAGCCCGAAGCCGGAAGAGCAGCACCCGCAGTATCAGCATATTCATTTCACCAGTGATTTAGACGACGTGCTAAATGATCCACAGGTGAAACTGGTGGTGGTGTGTACTCACGCCGACAGCCATTTTGATTATGCGAAACGGGCGCTGGAAGCCGGGAAAAACGTGCTGGTGGAAAAACCGTTTACCCCGACGCTTGCCGAAGCGAAAACGCTGTACGCGCTGGCGAAAGCAAAAGGGCTGACGGTCACGCCGTACCAGAACCGTCGTTTTGACTCCTGTTTCCTGACGGCGAAAAAAGTGATTGAGAGTGGCAAGCTTGGTGAACTGGTTGAAATTGAAAGCCATTTCGACATGTATCGCCCGGTAGCCGAAACGAAACCGGGACTGCCGCAGGACGGTGCGTTTTACGGCTTGGGCGTGCATACCATGGACCAGATTATTTCGCTGTTTGGTCGCCCGGACCACGTAGCGTATGACATTCGCAGCCTGCGTAATAAAGCCAACCCGGACGATACCTTTGAGGCGCAGCTTTTTTACGGCGACCTGAAAGCCATCGTCAAAACCAGCCATCTGGTGAAAATCGATTACCCGAAATTTATCGTTCAAGGCACCAAAGGCTCGTACCTGAAATACGGCATTGACCAGCAGGAAACCAGCCTTAAGGCGAATATTATGCCGGGTGAAGCGGGCTTTGGCGCGGACGACAGTATGGGTCAACTGGAGTACATGAACGCCGAAGGCGTGACGGTGTGTGAAGAGGTGAAACCGGAAATCGGTGACTACGGACGCGTGTACGACGCGCTGTATGAAACGCTGAAAAACGGCTCGCCAAATTACGTCAAAGAAACTGAGGCTCTTACCAATCTGGAGATCCTCGAACGCGCCTTCGAGCAGGCTTCTCCTGCCACGATAACCCTCGCGAAGTAAGCGGGTATGGCTCCTCTGGACTTGTTCAACAATTTTGAACAGAGGAGTCAATTTTCACCCACTATCATCCTGGCGTGTTCGGGTCCACACTCACTCCATCGAAACGAACACGGAGTGGACATCATGATTTATTTACGCAAAGCGAACGAACGTGGCCATGCGAATCACGGCTGGCTGGACTCCTGGCATACCTTTTCTTTCGCCAATTATTACGACGCCAATTTCATGGGCTTCTCGGCTCTGCGCGTCATTAACGACGACGTGATTGATGCCGGTCAGGGCTTCGGCACTCACCCGCACAAAGACATGGAAATCCTGACGTATGTGCTGGAAGGGGCGGTTGAGCACGAAGACAGCATGGGCAATAAAGAGCAGGTGCCTGCGGGTGAATTCCAGATCATGAGCGCCGGGACCGGTGTTCGTCACTCGGAGTACAACCCGAGCAAAACCGAAAAACTGCACCTGTATCAAATCTGGATCATGCCGCAAGAAAACGGCATTACGCCGCGTTACGAGCAGCGCCGTTTTGATGCTTTGCAGGGCAAACAGCTGGTGTTGTCGCCCGATGCGCGTGACGGTTCGCTGAAAGTGAACCAGGACATGGAACTGTACCGCTGGGCGCTGGCGAAAGATGAGCAGTCGGTGCATCAGATTGCCGCCGATCGTAAAGTGTGGATCCAGGTAGTGAAGGGCGAAGTGTCTATCAACGGCACGAAAGCCACCACGGCGGACGGTCTGGCGATTTGGGACGAGCAGGCGATTTCGGTTCACGCCGACAGCGAAGCGGAAATCCTGCTGTTTGATTTACCCCCGGTATGATCGTTAGCGCCCTCTAAATAATTCGAGGCGCAGCCAACAAACCTGCGGCTTGAAGTATGAAGAGGGAAAATAAATCTCAGAACCTTTCCGCTTACACGGGAAGGTTCTGTTGCGTCCATGATAAACTGGTGAAATGTCTCCCCCTTTATCAGCCTCTGGACGATGAAAAAGAAAAGACCCGTACTTCAGGATGTGGCCGATCGCGTCGGTGTGACCAAAATGACAGTCAGCCGTTTTCTGCGTAATCCGGAACAGGTGTCCGAAGCGTTGCGAGGCAAAATTGCCATCGCCCTGGACGAACTGGGTTACATTCCCAACCGCGCCCCGGATATTCTGTCCAATTCGACCAGTCGCGCGATTGGCGTTCTTCTTCCTTCCCTCACCAATCAGGTGTTCGCCGAAGTGCTGAAAGGCATTGAAAGCGTGACCGATGCCTACGGCTATCAGGCGATGCTCGCCCACTACGGCTACAAGCCGGAAATGGAAGAGGAGCGTCTGGAATCCATGCTCTCCTGGAATATTGATGGCCTGATCCTGTCTGAGCGCACCCACACCGCGCGCACCCGCAAAATGATTGAAGTGTCCGGCATTCCGGTGGTTGAGCTGATGGACAGCCAGTCGCCGTGTATTGATATCGCCGTGGGTTTCGACAACTTTGAAGCCGCGCGCCAGATGACGGCGACCATTATCTCTCGCGGCCACCGCCACATTGCCTATCTCGGCGCACGTCTCGACGAACGTACTATCATCAAACAGCAGGGCTACGAGCAGGCAATGCGCGAGGGCGGGCTGACGCCGTACAGCGTGATGGTTGAGCAGTCGTCGTCGTACTCATCTGGCATTGAACTGATGCGTCAGGCGCGTCGTGAATATCCGCAGCTCGACGGTATTTTCTGTACTAACGATGACCTTGCGGTCGGCGCGGCGTTTGAGTGTCAGCGTCTGGGCCTGAAAATTCCCGACGACATGGCAATTGCCGGTTTCCACGGCCACGACATTGGTCAGGTGATGGAGCCGCGTCTGGCGAGCGTGTTGACGCCGCGTGAACGAATGGGACGCATTGGCGCAGAACGCCTGCTGGCGCGCATCCGTGGTGAAATTGTTACGCCTAAGATGTTAGATTTAGGTTTCACCTTGTCACCGGGTGGATCTATTTAAACCGACAAGTTTGAAGTAGATCACACAACTCAGTTTATCGTCCGAACGGTTATTGCTTCTCCACGGGTCCGGCAGGACAATGTTACCGATAACAGTTACCCGTAACAAACTGACTTGTGGGAGCAACGCTTTGAGCACGACTAACCATGACCACCATGTCTACGTTCTGATGGGCGTCTCTGGCAGCGGTAAATCCGCCGTCGCCAGCGAAGTGGCGTATCAGCTTCATGCCGCGTTTCTTGACGGCGACTTCCTCCATCCGCGCAGTAACATCGTCAAAATGTCTTCCGGCGAACCGCTGAACGATGACGACCGTAAACCGTGGCTTCAAGCCCTGAACGACGCCGCTTTCGCGATGCAACGCACCAATAAAGTGTCGCTGATCGTCTGTTCTGCGCTGAAGAAAAGCTATCGCGACATTCTACGCGAAGGCAATCCGAACCTTTCTTTCATCTACATGAAAGGCGATTTCGAGGTTATCGAAAGCCGCCTGAAAGCGCGTAAAGGCCACTTCTTTAAAACCCAGATGCTGGTGACCCAGTTCGAAACCCTGCAAGAGCCGGGCGCGGACGAGTCTGGTGTGCTGGTGGTCGATATCGACCAATCGCTGGACGGCGTTGTCGCCAGCACCATTGAGTTAATCAACAAAGGCAGTAAGTAGTGAGTACATTAACGCTTGTTTTAACCGCTGTAGGTTCGGTACTGCTGCTGCTGTTTTTAGTGATGAAGGCGCGTATGCACGCCTTCGTTGCTTTGATGGTGGTGTCTATTGGCGCAGGGCTGTTCTCCGGGATGCCGCTCGATAAAATCGCTGACACGATGCAAAAAGGGATGGGCGGCACGCTCGGTTTCCTCGCGATTGTGGTGGCGCTGGGGGCCATGTTCGGCAAAATTCTGCATGAAACCGGCGCGGTCGATCAGATTGCAGTGAAAATGCTGAAATCCTTCGGGCACAGCCGGGCGCATTACGCGATAGGCCTCGCAGGGCTTATCTGTGCGCTGCCGCTGTTCTTCGAAGTGGCAATTGTACTGCTGATAAGCGTCGCGTTCTCCATGGCACGCCACACCAAAACGAATCTGGTGAAACTGGTTATTCCATTGTTTGCGGGCGTTGCCGCCGCTGCGGCGTTCCTGCTGCCAGGGCCTGCGCCGATGCTGCTGGCATCGCAAATGCACGCCGATTTTGGCTGGATGATTTTGATTGGCCTGTGCACCGCGATCCCGGGCATGATTATCGCCGGGCCGCTGTGGGGCAATTTCATTAGCCGTTACGTTGAACTGCACATTCCTGACGACATCTCCGAGCCGCATCTGGGCGAAGGCAAAATGCCGAGCTTCGGTTTCAGCCTGGCGCTGATCCTGCTGCCGCTGGTGCTGGTTGGCCTGAAAACGATTGCAGCTCACTTCGTGGCGCAGGGTTCTACGGCATATGAATGGTTCGAGTTTATCGGCCATCCGTTTACGGCCATTCTCGTGGCGTGTCTGGTGGCGATTTACGGCCTGGCGATGCGCCAGGGCATGCCGAAAGACCGCGTGATGGAAATCTGCGGCGCGGCGCTGCAACCGGCGGGTATTATTCTGCTGGTGATCGGTGCGGGCGGTGTGTTCAAACAGGTGCTGGTGGATTCTGGCGTCGGTCCGGCGCTCGGTGAAGCGTTGACCGGTATGGGCCTGCCTATCGCGGTTACCTGTTTCGTGCTGGCAGCGGCGGTACGTATCATTCAGGGTTCCGCGACTGTAGCGTGTTTAACAGCCGTCGGTCTGGTGATGCCAGTGATTGAACCCCTGCATTACAGCGGTGCGCAGATGGCAGCACTGTCTATCTGCATCGCGGGCGGTTCGATTGTGGTGAGTCACGTGAATGACGCAGGCTTCTGGCTGTTCGGTAAATTTACCGGCGCGACCGAAGCGCAAACCCTGAAAACCTGGACGCTGATGGAAACCATTTTGGGGACGGTCGGCGGGATTGTCGGGATGATTGCGTTTACGCTTCTGAGCTGATTTGTTGCCCGGCGGCGCGATGCTTGCCGGGCCTACGAGAGTGATTGCAGCGCAGCGCCATCAGGCATTGCTTTTATCCCTTCATCCACACCCGAATACCGTCCAGGAACATCTGGGTGGCGAGCATCACCAGAATCAACCCCATCAGACGTTCCAGCGCGTTAACCCCTTTCTCGCCGAGCAGGCGTAAAAATAGCCCCGACTGCAACAGAATTGCCACCGTGCCGCCCCAGGCGAGCATCAATGCGATAACCAAATGACTCATCTGATTAGGATATTGATGCGACAACAGCATCAGCGTCGCCAGCAGTGACGGCCCGGCAACCAGTGGAATGGCCAATGGCACAATAAACGGCTCTTCACCGGCCGGTAAACCGTTGCTGCCGCCCTCGCTGCCTGGAAAAATCATCTTTATGGCGATCAGGAACAAAATGATGCCACCGGAGATAGAAACGGTCTCTGCGCTGAGATTCAGGAAGGTTAAGATTTTTTCTCCTGCGAAGAGAAAAATGAGCATTATCAGCAGTGCGATTAATAGCTCACGAATCATGATAGCCCTGCGGCGCTTGGGTTCCGTGTGTTTCAGCACCGACATAAAAATCGGCAGATTTCCCAGTGGATCCATAATTAGGATCAATAAAACCGCCGCGGAAAGGATTTCACTCATTGCATAGTTCCCTGATAATTGTGATTCAAATTCTGCATACGCGTTGAAAATGAACGCGTTAAATAAGTTGCTTTACTAAAGGGTGACGCATCATTGATTTTTTTCACTTGCGACTTTGGCTGCATTTTGTAATGTGAGGGATGCCCTGCCTTCAATGATGGAAAACGGGGTCAGCACAACAGCACATACCTTTGCAGGAAAACACGCTATGAAAAATGTTGGTTTTATCGGTTGGCGCGGAATGGTCGGCTCTGTACTCATGCAACGCATGGTAGAAGAGCGAGATTTTGACGCCATCCGCCCGGTCTTCTTCTCCACCTCTCAGTTTGGTCAAGCGGCGCCTGCGTTCGGCACTCAAAGCACCGGAACGTTGCAAGACGCCTTTGATCTGGAGGCGCTGAAGGCGCTCGACATCATTGTCACCTGCCAGGGCGGCGATTATACCAACGAAATCTATCCAAAGCTGCGCGAAAGCGGCTGGCAAGGCTATTGGATTGACGCGGCTTCGTCGCTGCGTATGAAAGATGACGCTATTATCATTTTGGATCCGGTTAACCAGGATGTCATTACTAACGGCCTCAACAACGGCGTAAAAACCTTTGTCGGCGGTAACTGCACTGTCAGCCTGATGTTGATGTCCCTCGGCGGCCTGTTCGCGCAAGACCTGGTTGAATGGGTTTCTGTGGCGACATATCAGGCGGCTTCCGGCGGCGGCGCGCGTCATATGCGCGAACTGCTGAGCCAAATGGGCGCGCTGCACAATTACGTGGCGGATGAGCTGGCGAATCCGGCTTCTGCCATTCTTGATATCGAAAGCAAAGTCACCGGACTTGCCCGCAGCGGCGACCTGCCGGTTGATAATTTCGGCGTACCGCTGGCCGGTAGCCTTATTCCGTGGATCGACAAACAGCTCGACAACGGTCAGACCCGTGAAGAGTGGAAAGGCCAGGCTGAGACCAACAAAATTCTCGCCCGCCAAAGCATTATCCCGATTGACGGTCTGTGTGTGCGTATCGGCGCGCTGCGCTGCCACAGCCAGGCTTTCACTCTCAAACTGAAGAAAGATGTCTCTATCCCGACCGTGGAAGCACTGCTGGCGGCGCACAACCCGTGGGCCAAAGTCGTCCCTAACGATCGCGATATCACGATGCGTGAACTGACGCCTGCGGCGGTCACCGGCACGTTGTCCACGCCGGTAGGGCGTTTGCGGAAATTGAACATGGGGCCGGAGTACCTCTCCGCCTTCACTGTCGGCGACCAACTCCTCTGGGGGGCTGCTGAACCGCTTCGTCGAATGTTGCGGAGTTTGTCTTAAAAATGAAAAAGGGGTGCTGAGTCACCCCTTTTTTACGCCTGTCACTTTATACGTACTACAAGGAGTAAACGCGTATGCCTGAATTTTTACCGGGAGTCATATAAAGCCTTGGCTATGCTTTAAGGGAGAGGTTTTCCCTGAAGGTGGGATGGCGCAGAAGAGGAAGCACATGTGCTGCGTTGTTCAGGTCAAAGAAAAGTCGCTACATGTACTGGAAACAGCGACACCTATAACAGGATGAATAGCATGTCCGATCGTATTGAGAAAGACGTGATCAATGCCCTTATTGCCGGCCATTTTGCGGATCCCTTTTCCGTGCTTGGCATGCATTGCACCGACGCGGGACTGGAAGTTCGCGCATTGCTGCCTGACGCCACCGAAGTGTGGGTCATCGAACCGAAAACCGGGCGTAACGTCGGTCAGCTCGACTGCCTCGACTCGCGCGGTTTTTTCTGCGGCGTGATGCCGCGACGTAAAAATTCCTTCCGCTATCAGTTGGCCGTGCTCTGGCATGGACAACAAAATCTGATTGATGACCCTTATCGTTTCGGCCCGTTGATACAAGAGATGGATGCCTGGCTGTTGTCGGAAGGGACGCATTTGCGCCCCTATGAAACGCTGGGCGCACATGCCGATACGATGGACGGCGTCACCGGGACGCGCTTTTCGGTGTGGGCACCGAATGCGCGACGCGTGTCGGTGGTCGGGCAGTTCAACTACTGGGACGGTCGCCGTCACCCGATGCGCCTGCGCGCAGAGTCGGGGATCTGGGAGTTGTTTATTCCCGGTGCGCACAACGGTCAGCTGTATAAATTCGAAATGATCGATGCGCACGGCAAACTGCGTATCAAAGCTGACCCCTATGCCTTTGAAGCACAAATGCGCCCAGAAACCGCCTCGCTGATTTGCGGCCTGCCGGAAAAAATCGAGCAGCCTGAATCACGTAAGCAGGCGAATAATTTCGATGCGCCGATTGCTATTTACGAGGTGCATCTTGGCTCCTGGCGGCGTCATACCGACAACAATTTCTGGCTGAGCTATCGCGAGCTGGCTGACCAACTGGTGCCGTATGCCAAATGGATGGGCTTCACCCATCTGGAACTGTTGCCGATTAACGAACATCCGTTTGACGGCAGCTGGGGCTATCAGCCTACGGGCCTATACGCGCCGACCCGACGCTTTGGTACGCGTGAGGATTTCCGCTATTTCATCAGCGCCGCGCATGCCGCTGGGCTGAACGTCATTCTTGATTGGGTGCCGGGCCATTTCCCGTCAGACGATTTTGCGTTGGCAAAATTCGACGGCACCGAGCTGTACGAACACAGCGACCCACGTGAAGGCTACCATCAGGACTGGAACACCCTGATTTACAACTACGGTCGCCGCGAAGTGCAGAACTATCTGGTTGGCAACGCGCTGTACTGGATTGAGCGTTTCGGCATTGATGCACTGCGCGTAGATGCGGTCGCGTCGATGATTTACCGCGACTACAGCCGCAAAGCGGGCGAGTGGGTGCCGAATGAACACGGCGGGCGTGAGAACCTCGAAGCGATTGAGTTTTTGCGCAGCACCAACCGCATTCTTGGCGAACAGGTGCCGGGTGCGGTGAGCATGGCAGAAGAGTCTACCGATTTCCCCGGCGTGTCGCGCCCACCGGACATGGGCGGCCTCGGCTTCTGGTACAAGTGGAATCTGGGCTGGATGCACGACACCCTCGATTACATGAAGCTCGACCCGGTTTATCGTAAGCATCACCACGATAAGCTGACGTTCGGCATGCTGTACAACGGCACTGAAAACTTCGTGCTGCCGCTGTCGCACGACGAAGTGGTACACGGCAAGAAATCCATACTCGACCGCATGCCGGGCGACGCATGGCAAAAATTTGCCAACCTGCGCGCCTATTACGGCTGGCTGTACGCCTTCCCAGGCAAAAAGCTGCTGTTTATGGGCAACGAATTTGCCCAAGGCCGCGAGTGGAATCACGACGCCAGCCTCGACTGGCATCTGCTGAGCGGCGGCGACAACTGGCACCACGGCGTGCAGCGTCTGGTGCGCGACCTGAACCTGACCTATCGCCACCATAAAGCGCTGCACGAGCTGGACTACGACGATTACGGCTTTGAGTGGCTGGTGGTGGATGACCATGAGCGTTCGGTGTTTGTGTTTATTCGCCGCGACCGTCAGGGCAACGAAATCATCGTCGCCAGCAACTTCACGCCGGTTCCGCGTCATGAATACCGTTTTGGCATTAATCAGCCAGGCCGCTGGCGTGAAGTGATGAATACCGATTCGATGCATTACCACGGCAGCAATGCCGGGAATGCGGGCACGGTTCACAGCGATGAAATCCCAAGCCATAACCGACAGCACTCACTTGCTCTGACGCTGCCGCCGCTGTCCACTATCTGGCTGATTCGGGAGGGTGAATGAGTAAGCTCGCGGCAGGCAAACCCGCGCCGCTTGGCGCAAGCTACGACGGAAAAGGCGTGAATTTTACCCTTTTCTCCGCCCATGCGGAGCGGGTTGAACTCTGTGTGTTTGACAAAGAAGGCAACGAGCACCGCGAGGATTTACCCGGCCGCAGCGACGACGTGTGGCACGGTTATCTGGCGAATGCACGCCCGGGATTACGTTACGGTTTTCGCGTTCATGGGCCGTGGGATCCACCGCAGGGGCATCGCTTTAATCCGGCGAAATTACTGCTCGACCCTTGTGCGTATCGTGTCGACGGTGACGCGCAGGACGACCCGATTCTGCACGGCGGTCATGATCAGCCGGACAACCGCGACAGCGCAGCCGTTGCGCCGCGATCGGTCGTCGTGGATTTGCATTATGACTGGGAAAACGACGCGCCGCCGCGCACGCCGTGGGGCAACTCGATTATCTATGAAGCACACGTCAAAGGGCTGACGTATCTGCATCCGGGCATTCAGAAAGAGCACGCCGGAACGTACAAAGCGCTCGCGCACCCGCTGATGATTGCCTACTTCAAAAAGCTCGGCATCACGGCGTTAGAACTATTACCGGTGGCACATTTTGCCAGTGAACCGCGTTTACAGCGACTCGGGCTGACTAACTATTGGGGCTACAACCCGCTGGCGATGTTTGCCGTCGACCCGCGTTATGCGGTGTCACCCAACACCGCACTGAACGAGTTTCGTGATGCGGTGAAGGCGCTGCATGCGGCGGGCATTGAAGTGATCCTCGACATTGTGCTCAATCACAGCGCGGAGATCGATCTCGACGGCCCGACCTTCTCCCTGCGCGGAATCGACAACCGTAGCTATTATTGGATAAGGGACGATGGCGATTACTACAACTGGACCGGCTGCGGTAACACGCTGAATCTCAGTACGCCAGGCTCAGTGGAATACGCTCGCCAGTGCCTGCGTTTTTGGGTCGATGAGTGTCACGTTGACGGTTTCCGTTTTGACCTGGCGTCGGTCATGGGCAGAACGCCGGAGTTTCGTCAGGATGCGCCGCTGTTTGAGGCGATCAAAAACGATCCGCATCTCAGCGCGGTGAAGCTGATTGCGGAGCCGTGGGATATCGGTGATGGCGGTTATCAGGTGGGGAATTTCCCGCCGCTGTTCGCCGAATGGAACGACCATTTCCGCGATGCGACGCGCCGTTTCTGGCTCCAGCAAAGCCTGTCGCTCGGCGAATTTGCCAGCCGTTTTGCCGCCTCCAGCGACGTATTCCAGCGCAATGGGCGTCTGCCTTCTGCGTCGGTCAATTTAGTGACGGCGCATGACGGTTTTACCCTGCGCGACTGCGTTTGTTTCAATCAGAAACACAATGAGGCGAACGGTGAGGAAAACCGCGACGGTACTAACAATAACCATAGCTTCAACCATGGTATAGAAGGGTTAGACGGCAGTCTTGATGTGATAGAGCGGCGGCGCGCCAGCGTCCATGCCCTGATGGCCTCGCTGCTTTTGTCACAAGGGACGCCGATGCTACTGGCCGGTGATGAACACGGTCATAGCCAGCACGGCAACAACAATGCGTATTGTCAGGACAACGCCTTAACCTGGCTCGATTGGGAAAAGGCCAACGCGGGCCTGACAAAATTTACCGCCGCTCTTATCCACTTGCGTCAGCAGATCCCGGCGCTGACCGAAAACCGCTGGTGGCAAGAGGGGGATGGCAATGTGTGTTGGCTGGATAAGGACGCGCAACCGCTGAGCGCGGAAGCGTGGCAGCACGGGTATCCGAGGATGCAAATCCTGCTTTCGGAGCGTTGGCTGATTACGCTGAATGCGTCGCAGGACGTAGCAGATATTGCACTACCGACAGGGGAGTGGCGCGCCATTCCTCCATTCGCCGGAGAGGACAATCCGGTCATCCTGGCTGTCTGGCATGGGCCCGCGCACGGAGTGTGCGTATTCGAAAAGGTCCGCTCGGAAGTGTAACGAGCGAGAAAAGGAGTTAATCATGGTTAGACTTGAAAAGAACGATCCTCTGATGTTAGCGCGTCAATTGCCGATCAAATCGGTGGCGCTGATCCTCGCCGGTGGGCGCGGAACCCGACTGAAAGATTTAACCACCACCCGTGCCAAGCCTGCGGTGCACTTCGGCGGTAAATTCCGCATCATCGATTTCGCCTTATCTAACTGCATTAACTCAGGTATTCGTCGCATTGGCGTCATTACTCAGTATCAATCGCATACGCTGGTACAGCACATCCAGCGTGGCTGGTCGTTTTTCAGCGAAGAGATGAACGAGTTTGTCGATCTGCTACCGGCGCAGCAGCGCGTCAGCGGTGAAAACTGGTATCGCGGCACGGCGGATGCGGTCACGCAAAACCTGGACGTTATTCGCCGCTACAAAGCCGAATACATCGTTATCCTCGCGGGCGATCACATCTACAAGCAGGACTACTCGCGGATGCTCATCGACCACGTCGAAAAAGGCGCACGTTGCACCGTCGCTTGTATGCCTGTGCCCCTTATTGAAGCAACCGCGTTTGGCGTCATGGCGGTGGATAACGAAGACAAGATTGTCGATTTCGTCGAAAAACCGGCAAAACCACCGACCATGCCGGGCGATGACAGCAAAGCGCTCGCCAGCATGGGCATTTATATCTTTGATGCTGACTATCTTTATGAACTGTTGGGTGAGGACGACGAAGATGTGAACTCCAGCCATGACTTCGGCAAAGACATCATCCCGAAAATCGTGAAAGCTGGCATGGCGTATGCACATCCTTTCCCACTGTCCTGCGTGCAGTCTGACCCACAAGCCGAGCCGTACTGGCGCGATGTGGGAACGCTTGAAGCGTACTGGAAAGCCAATCTTGACCTTGCGTCGGTGACGCCTGAACTCGACATGTACGATCAGGACTGGCCGATTCGCACGCACATGGAGTCGTTGCCGCCCGCGAAGTTCGTACAGGACCGTTCCGGCAGCCACGGCATGACGCTTAACTCGCTGGTTTCCGGCGGCTGCATTATCTCCGGTTCGGTGGTTGTACAGTCGGTGCTGTTCCCGCGGGTGCGGATTAATTCGTTTTGTAACGTTGATTCGTCAGTGTTATTACCGGACGTCTGGGTTGGACGCTCATGTCGTCTGCGCCGCTGTGTTATTGACCGCGCCTGCGTCATTCCTGAAGGCATGGTTATTGGGGAGAATGCGGAAGAGGACGCGCGTCGTTTCTACCGTTCCGAGGAAGGTATTGTGCTGGTAACGCGTGAAATGCTGCGCAAACTGCAGGGCTGACAGGAGCGACAATGCAGGTTTTACATGTATGTTCAGAGATGTTCCCGCTGCTGAAAACCGGCGGTCTGGCAGATGTGATAGGCGCGTTACCGGCGGCGCAAATTGCCGATGGCGTGGACACCCGCGTTTTGCTGCCAGCGTTCCCGGATATTCGCCGCGGCGTGACGGATGCACAGGTCGTGACCCGTCGCGACACCTTTGCCGGGCCGATTACGCTACTGTTCGGCCATTATGACGGCGTGGGCATTTATCTGATTGATGCCCCACACCTTTACCAGCGTCCAGGGAGCCCGTACCACGACACGAACCAGTTCGCTTACACCGACAACGTGCTGCGTTTTGCGCTGCTCGGCTGGGTGGGTGCTGAAATGGCGGTTGGGCTGGATCCGTTCTGGCGTCCGGAAATTGTGCATGCGCATGACTGGCATGCGGGTTTGGCTCCCGCGTATCTCGCGGCGCGAGGCCATCCAGCAAAGTCGGTATTTACCGTACATAACCTGGCCTACCAGGGGATGTTTTACGCCCATCATATGAATGAAATCGACCTGCCATGGTCGTTCTATAACATGCACGGGCTGGAGTTTAACGGGCAGATTTCGTTCCTGAAAGCCGGGCTGTATTACGCCGATCACATTACAGCGGTCAGCCCGACCTACGCGCGGGAAATCACCGAACCGCAGTTTGCTTACGGTATGGAAGGGCTGCTGCGCCAGCGTCATCAGGAAGGGCGGCTGTCGGGCATTCTCAACGGCGTAGATCCTAAAATCTGGAGCCCGGAAAACGACCTGCTGTTGGCGGCGCGTTATAACCGTGAACAGTTGGAAGAGAAGGCCGAAAACAAACGCCAGCTGCAAATTGCAATGGGACTGAAGGTTAACGAAAAAGTGCCGCTGTTCGCGGTAGTCAGCCGCCTGACCAGCCAAAAAGGGTTGGATTTGGTGCTGGAAGCGCTGCCGGGTTTACTTGAGCAGGGCGGTCAACTGGCGCTGCTGGGCGCGGGCGATTCGGTGTTGCAGGAAGGCTTCCTTGCCGCAGCGGCTGAACATCCTGGGCAAGTGGGCGTACAGATTGGTTATCACGAAGCCTTCTCGCACCGCATCATGGGCGGAGCTGATGTGATTTTGGTGCCGAGCCGCTTTGAGCCTTGCGGGCTCACGCAGCTTTACGGACTAAAATACGGCACGTTGCCGCTAGTGCGTCGTACCGGCGGGCTGGCGGATACGGTGTCTGACAGCTCGCTGGAAAATCTGGCCGACGGCATCGCCAGCGGTTTTGTATTCGAAGACAGTAATGCCTGGTCGCTTCTGAGGGCTATCCGGCGTGCTTTCGTATTGTGGTCGCGCCCTTCGCTCTGGCGTTATGTTCAGCGTCAGGCGATGAGTATGGATTTTAGCTGGCAAGTCGCGGCGACGTCTTATCGCGAGCTTTATCAACGCTTGATGTAATCACAGGACCCTTGGCTATGAATGCACCCTTTACCTATGCATCACCCACACTCAGCGTTGAGGCACTGAAACACTCGATTGCCTATAAGCTGATGTTCACTATCGGCAAAGATCCGGCTATCGCCAACAAGCACGAATGGCTGAACGCCACGCTGTTTGCGGTGCGTGACCGGCTGGTCGAACGCTGGCTGCGCTCCAACCGCGCTCAGCTGTCGCAGGAAGTGCGCCAGGTTTACTACCTGTCGATGGAATTTTTGATTGGCCGCACCCTTTCCAACGCGCTGTTATCACTCGGTATTTATGAGGATGTTCAAAACGCATTGGAAGGGATGGGGCTGGATCTTGAAGAACTGATTGATGAAGAAAATGACCCCGGCCTCGGCAACGGTGGTCTTGGGCGTCTGGCGGCGTGTTTCCTTGATTCTCTGGCCACGCTTGGCCTGCCGGGACGCGGTTACGGCATTCGCTATGACTACGGCATGTTTAAGCAGAATATTGTCGACGGTCGACAGAAAGAGTCGCCGGATTACTGGCTGGAATACGGCAACCCGTGGGAGTTCAAGCGCCACAACACGCGCTACGCGGTACGCTTCGGCGGGCGCATTCAGCAAGAAGGCAAGAAATCGCGCTGGGTAGAAACCGAAGAGATTCTGGCCGTCGCCTATGACCAAATCATTCCGGGCTATGACACCGACGCGACCAATACGCTGCGGCTGTGGAACGCGCAGGCGAGCAGTGAGATTAACCTGGGTAAATTCAACCAGGGCGATTACTTCGCGGCGGTGGAAGATAAAAACCACTCCGAGAACGTGTCCCGCGTGCTGTACCCGGATGACTCCACCTATTCCGGGCGCGAACTGCGTCTGCGTCAGGAATATTTCCTGGTGTCGTCGACGGTTCAGGACATTCTCAGCCGCCACTATCAGCTGCATAGAACCTACAGCAATCTGGCAGGCAAAATCGCTATTCACCTCAATGACACCCATCCGGTGCTGTCGATCCCTGAGCTGATGCGCCTGCTGATGGATGAGCATAAATTCACGTGGGATGAGGCGTTCGAGGTGACCTGTCAGGTCTTCTCCTACACCAACCACACATTGATGAGCGAAGCGCTGGAAACCTGGCCGGTCGATATGCTCGGCAAAATTCTGCCGCGCCATCTGCAAATCATCTTTGAAATTAACGATTACTTCCTGAAAACGTTGCAGGAACAGTATCCGAACGACACCGGACTGCTGAGCCGCACGTCGATAATTGATGAATCCGACGGCCGCCGTGTGCGCATGGCGTGGCTGGCGGTGGTGATTAGCCACAAGGTTAACGGCGTGTCCGAGTTGCACTCCAATCTGATGGTGCAGTCGCTATTCGCTGATTTCGCGAAGATTTTCCCGATGCGTTTCACCAACGTGACTAACGGCGTAACGCCGCGTCGCTGGCTGGCGCTGGCGAACCCGCCGCTGTCTCAGGTGCTGGATGAAAACATTGGCCGCACCTGGCGCACCGATCTCAGCCAGCTCAGTGAACTGGAACAGCATCTCGATTACCCGTTGGTGAATCAGGCGGTGCATCACGCCAAGCTTGAGAACAAAAAGCGGCTGGCGGAAGTGATTGCTCAGCAGCTCAACGTGGTGGTGAATCCTAAGTCGTTGTTTGATGTGCAGATTAAGCGTATTCACGAATACAAACGCCAGTTGATGAACGTGCTGCACGTGATAACCCGCTACAACCGCATAAAGGCCGATCCGAACGCGGAATGGGTGCCACGCGTGAATATCTTCGCCGGGAAAGCCGCATCGGCCTACTACATGGCGAAACACATTATTCATCTCATCAACGATGTGGCGAAGGTGATCAACAACGATCCGCAGATTGGCGACAAACTGAAAATCGTGTTTATCCCTAACTACAGCGTGAGTCTGGCGCAGGTGATCATTCCGGCGGCGGATCTTTCCGAGCAGATTTCACTGGCAGGTACTGAAGCGTCCGGCACCAGTAACATGAAGTTTGCCCTGAACGGCGCGCTAACCATCGGCACGCTCGACGGTGCGAACGTGGAAATGCTGGAACATGTTGGCGCAGAGAACATCTTTATCTTTGGCAATACCGCCGAAGAGGTCGAAGCGCTGCGCGCCAAAGGCTACAAGCCGCGGGATTACTACGATAAAGATGAAGAATTGCATCAGGTGCTGTCGCAGATCGCGACCGGATTGTTCAGCCCGGACGAGCCGGGGCGCTATCGCGACCTGGTGGATTCGCTGATCAACTTTGGCGACCATTATCAGGTGCTGGCGGATTATCGCAGCTACGTGGATTGCCAGGACCGCGTCGATGAGCTGTATCGCAACCCGGAGGAGTGGACCACCAAAGCGATGCGTAACATCGCCAACATGGGCTATTTCTCATCGGACAGAACGATTCAGGAATACGCGGAACACATCTGGCACATTGACCCGGTGCGGTTATAACCGTTGTAAAAAAGCCCGGTGGCGTTCATCACGCTTACCGGGCTGAATTTTGGTGCTGTCGTCTGATGGTTTTGTCGATTCGATGGCGCTGCCGTATGACGGTTTTGTCGGCCCGGTAAGGCGAAGACGCCACCGGGCAAATTCCCGCTACGATGCTAACGACAGTTCACGCTTTCCCGCGTGGTGTACCAGCCATTGTGCGACGCGGGATTGTTCTTCGGCATTCAGCCACATACCCTGTTTGGTACGACGCCAGATAGCATCGTCCAGACGACGTACCCACTCGTGCTCCACTAAATAGCGCAATTCCGCTTCGTAAAACTCATGACCGAAATGTTCGCCTAAATCGGTAATGTCCTTCGCGTCATTGAGGAACCGTTCGCTGTTGCTGCCGTAGGTACGGGCGAAATGACGCGCCATACTTTCGCTGATAAACGGATAACGACGGCGCAGTTTTGCGGCGTAGTCGTCGCGGTCATTGCCAATCTCACCGCCAGGTAACACAGAGCCTTTGGTCCACGCCGGGCCGACGTCTTTGTAATACGGACTCAGTTTTTCCAGCGCGTGTTCTGCCAGTTTACGGTAGGTAGTGAGCTTGCCGCCAAACACCGACAGCAGCGGCGCCTGACCGTCAACATCATGAATATCCAGCGTGTAATCGCGGGTGATCGCCTGCGGGGAATCAGATTCGTCGTCGCAGAGCGGACGCACGCCGGAGTAAGTCCAGACGATGTCATCGCGAGCCAGCTGTTTTTTGAAGTGCGCGTTATGTACTTTCAGCAGATAGCTGATTTCGCTCTCTTCGATTACGACGTTTTTCGGGTCGCCTTTGTATTCCACGTCGGTGGTGCCGATTATCGAAAACTCGTCCATCCACGGGATCACAAATACGATGCGCTTATCTTCGTTTTGCAGGATGTAGGCTTGTTTCTGGGTATGCACGCGTGGCACCACGATGTGGCTGCCTTTAATCAGGCGAATGCCGTACGGCGAAGGCAGATGCATACCGTCGTCAAAGAACTGTTTCACCCAAGGGCCGGTGGCATTGACCAGACCGCGCGCCTGCCAGCTGAATTTCTCGCCGGTATCAATATCTTCCGCTTCGACAATCCACAGGCCATTTTCACGACGTGCAGACGTGGCGCGGGTGCGGGTCAGTACTTCACCGCCTTTCTTCACCACCATCTGGGCGTTAGCAAGCACCAGCCGTGCATCGTCAACCCAGCAGTCGGAATATTCGAAACCGCGCACGATTTCCGGTTTCAGCACGGATTCTGCGCCAAAACGCAACCCGGTGGAACTCGGCAAACTGGTGCGCTTACCCAAGTGGTCATACATAAACAGCCCGACACGAATCATCCATGCCGGGCGCAGATGCGGGCGATGCGGCAAACGGAAACGCATTGGGAAGGCGATATGCGGAGCCATTTTCAGCAGCACTTCGCGTTCGGCGAGCGCTTCGCTCACCAGGCGGAATTCGTAGTGTTCCAGGTAACGCAGCCCGCCATGAATCAGCTTTGAACTGGCGCTGGAGGTGGCACAAGCCAAATCCTGTGCTTCCAGCATCAGCACGGATAAACCGCGCCCTGCGGCGTCTGCCGCGATACCGGCACCGTTGATGCCACCGCCTATCACAATCAGATCTTTGGTTTCCATGCTGCGCCCTCGTGCACTTTCGTTAAAGTTCATAAATGCTCGTTATCGCTCAATATAGCAAACAAACGCGCACTTGGTAACATCAAAAAAACATTTCAGAGTGATGCATGTAACAAATTAGCGTTTCCCTGCCGTCACGACGTACACTTGGCGGTAAACTTTGTCCTCCCGGAATGAATGAAAGAGAGCACCATGGATCAATTTGAATGTATCAACGTAGAAGAAGCGCACCAGAAGCTGCATCAGGGACTGGCGGTGATGGTGGATATTCGCGATCCGCAGAGCTACGCGATGGGCCACACTCCGGGTGCGTTCCATCTGACCAATGACACGCTGGGCGCGTTTATGCAGGATAATGATTTCGAAACGTCGGTGATGGTGATGTGCTATCACGGCAACAGCAGCAAAGGCGCGGCGCAGTATCTGCTGCAACAGGGCTTTGATCAGGTTTACAGCGTAGACGGTGGCTTTGATGCCTGGCATCGTCATTTCCCGGCTGAAGTGGCGCACGGTAGCTGAGCAGGTATACTGTCCCCTTTTGTGTGGAATAAGCGACGCTCCGTATGTTGATGATTACCTCTTTTACTAACCCGCGCGTTGCCCAGGCGTTTGTTGACTATATGGCAACGCAGGGCGTTACCCTGACCCTTCAGCAACATACCCAAACGGATGTTTGGCTCGCCGATGAAAGCCAGGCGGCGCGAGTGCAGAACGAACTGGCGCGCTTTCTGGAAAACCCGGCTGACCCGCGTTACCTCGCCGCAAGCTGGGAGGCCGGGCATACCAACAGCGGGTTGCATTATCAGCGCTATCCTTTTCTCGCCACCCTGAAAAGCAATGCCGGGCCATTGACCTGGCTCATTTTGTGCGCCTGCATTCTGGTGTTTATTGTGATGAATGTGATTGGCGATCAGGCGGTGATGATCGGGCTGGCGTGGCCGTACGACGCGTCTCAACAGTTTGAACTCTGGCGCTATTTCACCCACGCATTCATGCACTTCTCGCTGATGCACATCCTCTTTAACCTGTTATGGTGGTGGTATCTCGGCGGGATGGTGGAAAAGCGCATCGGCAGCGGTAAACTGGTGGTGATTACGGTTATCAGCGCGCTGCTGAGTGGCTTTATCCAGCATAAATTTAGCGGCCCGTGGTTTGGCGGTTTATCCGGCGTGGTGTACGCATTGATGGGCTATGTGTGGCTGCGCGGTGAGCGTGACCCGGAAAGCGGTATTTCTCTCCAGCGTGGGCTGATTATCTTCTCGCTGCTGTGGCTGGTGGTGGGCTGGCTGGATCTATTCGGCATGTCGATTGCCAACGGCGCTCACGTGACCGGTCTGGCGGTTGGCCTGGCGATGGCGTTTGCGGATACGCAGAATGTGCGAAAACGAACATAGCCCTTCAGGATTAGGCTATCTTATTAGCCATTTTGAACTAGGGCAGTGCTCACATCCTCACGTACTTCGTGTACGCTCCGGGTGTTCCGCGCTGTCCGTGTTCAAACTGACTGCAACGATAATGCCTAATCGATTCGGGCTTAATAATTCCTGGGATCTTCCATGAAACAAACACAACGTCATGATGCAATTATTGAGCGGGTAAAAAAACAGGGTTATGTCAGCACGGAAGAGCTGGTGGAGCAGTTTGCCGTCAGCCCACAAACCATTCGTCGCGATCTTAACGACCTGGCGGAGCAGAAGATGATCCTGCGCCACCACGGCGGCGCGGCGTTGCCGTCCAGCGCGGTCAACACCTCATGGCAGGATCGCCGGGCGAATCAGGCGGCGGAAAAAGAGCGTATCGCGCGCAAAGTGGCGAGCCAAATCCCCAACGGCGCGGCGCTGTTTATTGATATCGGCACCACGCCAGAAGCCGTAGCACATGCGTTGTTGGATCACTCGAATCTGCGCATTGTGACCAACAACCTCAACGTCGCCAATACGTTAATGGCGAAAGAGGATTTCCGGGTGATTCTGGCGGGCGGTGAATTACGCAGTCGCGACGGTGGGATCATTGGTGAAGCGACGCTGGATTTTATCTCCCAGTTCCGCCTGGATTACGGCATTCTCGGCATCAGCGGTATCGACAGCGACGGATCATTACTGGAGTTTGATTATCACGAAGTGCGCACCAAGCGGGCAATTATCGAAAACTCACGTCACGTGATGCTGGTAGTGGATCACTCCAAGTTTGGGCGTAACGCGATGGTGAACATGGGCAGTATCAGCCTTGTCGATGCGGTTTACACCGATGTGATGCCGCCTGCGAGGGTGATGCAGGTGATTACCGAGAACAATATTCAGTTAGAATTGTGCTAATGAACGCGTCGGGTGGCGCTTCGCTCACCCGACCTGCAAAACTGGATCCGCACCGGGTGGCGCTTCGCTCACCCGACCTACAACATCTGTAGGCCCGTGCAAGCGTAAGCGCCGCCGGGCAATAAATTAAACCCCGTACCCCATCATTTTCAGCAACTGCTGGGCGTGTTGTACCGCGTCCTGACGATGCGCCACACCGAGTTTCTGATACAAATTGCGAATGTGCGTTTTGATGGTGGTAGCCGCCACATCCAACTCACCCGCAATCTGGTCATTGCTGTAGCCTGAATAAATCAGCCCCAGGACCTGCCATTCGCGTTGGGTCAGCGGACTGGTGCGAATCAATTCTGGCACTTCCGGGTGGTTCAATAAACGTTCGACGAAGTTCTCGTCAAAATGCGCAAACTTGTGTCGATGATGCTGGTTTATTTCACGCAAGATTCGCTGGGCGCGATGCTGTTCGAGTTCCGGCAACGTATTGAGCTGTAACAGCTGGCGCAGCTGTTGCGCCATCGCTTCACCTTCAATCACGAAATGGCTGATAAAGCCGGTGCGGTTGGAAAGCGTCAGCGCTTCCATCAACACCTGCTGTGCGTCATTTTTTTTGTTCGCCTGCCAGTAAAGCTGGTTGAGCAACAGCAGGTTACGGTTGAGATCGCTCATCAGACGCAGCGCGCGCGCGTTCTCGTTGAGTTCTTCCAGTACTATTTCCGCCGAATCGAATTCGCCCAGTAAGATTTGCGCGCGGGCGATATTGCGCCACTGGCTTTGCAGGAAGTGATTATTGGCAAATTCCGGTTTTGGCGTCTGGCGTAACCAGGTGGCGGCGGATTTTTTATCGCCAATCATCTGCCAGTAAATCACCCGCACTTTATCGGCGTTCGAGACCCAATCGCTATGGTACTGCCCGTTGCCGAGCAGGTTTTCCAGACGGTTCAGGTGATTGCGCGCGTTATCTAAATCACCGCGCGCCAACGAACTTTGCACCAGCAGCGCCAGACACTGCAATTGTTGCTGCGGCTGATAGGTCGCGAGCACTTCCATACCATGACGGGCGCTCATTTCGGCTTCATCCAGACGCGCCCAGGCCCACATCAGCTGTGCGCGAATGCGCAGCAGGAACTCGTGCATCGGCAGTTGTTCGAGATGCTGTTCGCGGATCAACTGGAATGCTTTTTCCTGTGTTTCCCACGCGGCCTGTAAAAAGCCCTGCGCGAATAGAATTTCGCTTTGCTGAATCAGGCTCCACAGCGCGTAATGCCACACTTCATGGCGGCGCGCCATCTGCTCGGTTTGTTGCATCACCGCTAACGATTTGCTGAGTTTGCCCTGACAATGCAGCACTTCACCGTGAACAGACGTCGCCACAATACGGCTGTAGTAGCTGGCGAGCGGCAACTCGTCGAGCGCTACCATCGCCAGGCGTTCCGCTTCATCGGGGTCGCCGTCGTTAATGGCCACTTGCGCACGCAACGCGTTGAAATCGCCGTGCAGCGTGGCGTCCATTTCGCCGCTGGCCTCTTGTTCGACGCGCGCAAGCAGGGTGTTCACTTCACTGTAACGGTGCTGACTCTGCATCAACCACGCTTGTAAAAGCACTAAGCGCGGGTTCTCCAGCAGGCTATCCCACGGCAGGGCGGCCAGTGACTCTTCCAGCAGCGCCAGCTCACTGTGATGGAACAAACCCCATGCATGATTGAGCAAAATGTCGCGCAGCATGTGGGCATCGCCCGCAGACAACGCATGATGAATGGCCTCACTTGGGAAGCCCTGTGCCATCCAGCTTTCCGCCGCTGAACGGTGAATATCAGGCAGTTCGGCGGCAAGCTCCCACTGGCAGCGTTGACGCAGGAAAGTGCCGAACAGCGGGTGGAAGCTGAACCATTCGCCGGTGTTATCCATGCGTTGCAGGAATAATCCCTGACGTTCTATTTCTTCTAACCGCATCTGGCCGTTTTCTTCGCCGGTGACGCGCACGATCAGCGCATCGTTCATCGAACGCAGCAGCGAACTTTTGAGCAGGAAATTACGGGTGGCGGGATCGACGTTATCCAGCACTTCATCCACCAGATAATCGGAGAGGTGGCTGGCGTTGATCCCGGCTAAACGGCGCGCGGAGTGGTGCGCGGCGCTGGTGTTTTGCCGCGCCGACAGTGCAATCAACTGAAGCGCCGTGGCCCAACCGGCAACGTCATCACACATGCGGCTGCTTTCGGTGGCTTCAATCGGCGACGTCAGGCGGCAGTCGAAAAACTGCTTGGCTTCCTGATGGTTAAACGCCAATTGCTGACTGCCAATCTCCAGCAGCTGATCGCGCACGCGCAGGTTGGCAATGCCGAGCTGCGGCAAATTGCGTGACAGCACCACCAGCGTCATATTTTCCGGCTGATGACGCAGGAAAAAACGCATCGCGTCGTGAATGACCGGGTTGGTTATCAGATGATAATCGTCAATCACCAACAATAGCGGGCGCTGCCAGGCATTGAGTTCAATAAACAGCTGGGCGAACAATGAGGTCAGACTGGCGTATTGTCGTTTCTGCACCATCGTTTCGCTGGCCGAGCAATGACCGCCGGTGGCCTGCTGAATAGCGGCGATCAGATAGCTGGCAAAACGCTCCTGTTGGTTATCTCCGTCATCCAGAGAGAACCATCCCAGTTCGCTTTTCCCTGCTGCCCACTGTGAAATGAGTGTGGTTTTTCCGTAACCGGCCGGGCTTGTGACCAACGCAAGACGGTAATTGTTCGCGCCGGAAAGTTTCGCCAGCAGCCTGTCGCGAACCACGGTGTGTTCAAGACGGACGGGACGACTTAATTTAGACGGAATCAACATAGGTATATCACTTCACTGTGAGAGTAAGAGTTCGTTTTTTTTCGCGCTTCGTAATTAATGTCTATTAAATTCGGACATATGCTTAATTATTGCAAGTTATGTCCGACTTTAATGCTTATGAATTTGCACTGTGTCACAAATATCAATGAAGCCTAAACGGCACGACTGAAACCGGTGCCAGTGCGCATGAATACTGAATTTTCTATTTTATCAAAAAGTGTCTTTGTGTTGGTTTTGTCGATGAGTTCATTCTTATGCCTGATTAAATTCAGGGGGACGTTATCGAGGAAATAAGCATTTCGAATGAAGGGCCGTGCGGAATTATTATTACACGTAAGTAATCATTTCTTTGATTGCCGGTATTTTACAAAACGTATTTTCATTTTCTGTCACTGGACGGGTATAAATTGAGCAGAACCGCGGGTAACGGCTAACGTTATAGTGGCGACGATCACACTTTTCGCTCATCCCTGCGACTCCTCCCCGGCTAATCCCTGACGGGATGAGGACGGTAAACAGGTAGCCAGGCACACTAGCGCCAACGTTTTTAGTTAACAGGATTGGATCCTTATGTCACAGCCGACCTTCGATAAAGCACAGTTTCAGGCTGCACTGACCCGTCAGTGGCAGCGTTATGGCCAACAGGCCGCAAACGAAATGACTCCGCATCAATGGTGGCAAGCGGTGAGCGGCGCGCTGGCGGAATTGCTGGCAGCCCAACCGGTGGCGAAACCGGAGAAAAACCAACGCCATGTGAACTACATTTCCATGGAATTCCTGATTGGCCGCCTGACCGGCAACAACCTGCTGAACCTCGGCTGGTATCAGGAGGTCAGCGACGAGCTGAAAGGGCATGACATCACGCTGACGGATTTACTGGAAGAAGAAACGGACCCCGCGCTCGGCAACGGTGGTCTGGGGCGTCTGGCGGCTTGTTTCCTCGATTCTATGGCGACCGTCGGACAATCAGCGACGGGTTATGGCCTGAACTATCAGTACGGCCTGTTCCGTCAGTCTTTCGCTGACGGACAGCAAATGGAAGCGCCGGACGACTGGCATCGCAACAGCTATCCGTGGTTCCGTCATAACACGGCGCTCGATGTGCAGGTGGGCATTGGCGGCAAAGTGGTGAAAGGCGACTGGCGGCCTGCGTTTACGATTGTGGGTCAGGCCTGGGATTTACCGGTGCTCGGCTACCGTAACGGCATCGCGCAGCCGCTGCGTCTGTGGCAGGCTACTCACGCGCATCCGTTTAACCTGACCAAATTTAACGACGGTGATTTCCTGCGCGCAGAGCAGCAGGGCATCGACGCCGAAAAACTGACAAAAGTGCTGTACCCGAACGACAACCATCTGGCGGGCAAAAAGCTGCGCCTGATGCAGCAGTATTTCCAGTGCGCCTGTTCGGTGGCAGATATTCTGCGTCGCCACCATCTGGCAGGTCGTAAGCTGGCGGAGTTGCCGAAGTTTGAAGTCATTCAGCTCAACGACACCCACCCAACCATCGCCATCCCGGAATTGCTGCGCGTGCTTATCGACGTGCATCAATTGAGCTGGGACGACGCCTGGGCTATCACCAGTAAAACCTTCGCTTACACCAACCACACCCTGATGCCGGAAGCGCTTGAGTGCTGGGATGAAAAACTGGTGAAAGCGTTGCTGCCACGTCATATGCAAATCATCAATGAAATCAACAAACGCTTTAAAACGCGGGTTGATAAAACCTGGCCGGGCGACGAAGCCGTGTGGGCCAAACTGGCCGTCGTTCACGATAAACAAGTGCGCATGGCGAACATGTGTGTGGTGAGCGGCTTTGCGGTAAACGGTGTGGCGGCGTTGCACTCCGATTTGGTGGTGAAAGACCTGTTCCCGGAATATCACCAGCTGTGGCCGAACAAATTCCATAACGTCACCAACGGCATCACGCCGCGTCGCTGGATTAAACAGTGCAACCCGGCGCTGGCAGCATTGTTCGACAAAACGTTGAAGAAAGAGTGGGCCAACGATCTCGATCAGTTGATCACGCTGGAAAAATACGCCGACGATGCGAAATTCCGCAAAACCTGGCGCGACATCAAACTCGCCAATAAACAGCGGCTGGCTGCGTTTGTGAAGCACCGTACCGGGATTGAAATTAACCCTGCCGCGATTTTTGATATTCAGATCAAACGCCTGCATGAGTACAAACGTCAGCATCTGAACCTGCTGAACATTCTGGCGCTGTACAAAGAAATTCGTGAAAACCCGCAGGCTGACCGTGTGCCGCGTGTGTTCCTGTTTGGCGCGAAAGCCGCACCCGGTTATTACCTCGCGAAGAACATCATTTTTGCCATCAACAAAGTGGCGGAAGTGGTAAACAACGATCCGAAAGTCGGCGACAAGCTGAAAGTCGTGTTCCTGCCGGACTACTGCGTTTCGGCGGCAGAACTGCTGATCCCGGCGGCGGACGTGTCAGAACAAATTTCTACTGCAGGCAAAGAGGCGTCGGGTACTGGCAACATGAAGCTGGCGCTGAACGGCGCGCTGACCGTCGGCACGCTGGACGGCGCGAACGTTGAAATCGCCGAGCAAGTGGGGGATGAAAATATCTTCATCTTCGGTCATACCGTTGAACAAGTGAAAGCGTTGAAAGCCAAAGGCTACGACCCGCTGAAATGGCGCAAGAAAGACAAAGTGCTGGATGCGGTGCTCAAAGAGCTGGAAAGCGGTAAATACAGCGGCGGTGACAAGCATGCGTTTGACCAGATGCTGCACAGCATCGGCAAACAAGGCGGTGACCCGTATCTGGTGATGGCGGATTTCACGGCGTATGTTGATGCGCAGAAGCAGGTGGACGTGCTTTACCGCGACCAGGAAGCCTGGACGCGAGCGGCCATCCTCAACTCAGCACGCTGCGGCATGTTCAGCTCGGATCGTTCAATCCGCGATTATCAGAGCCGTATCTGGCAGGCGAAACGCTAAGGGAGCGCGATGGAGAGCAAACGTCTGGACAATGCCGCGCAGGCGGCGGGCATTAGCCCAAGTTACATCAATGCCCACGGCAAACCGCAGTCAATTGGTGCTGAAACCAAACGACGTTTGCTCGACGCAATGCATCACGGTGCTACGGCCACGAAAGTGGCGGTAACACCGGTTCCCAACGTGCTGGTGTTCACTCACGGCAAGAAAATGTCGCTGCCGGTAGAAGGCAGCGGCGAGTATCACTGGATGCTGACCGTTGAAGAAGGCATTCAGCATCAGGGCAACGCGAGCGCAGGCAAAGCGCTCAATTTACCGCTGCATCTGCCGGAGGGATATCACACGCTGACACTGACACAGAGCGACCATCGCTGGCACTGCCGGGTGATTGTCGCCCCGGCGCGTTGCTATGAGCCACAGGCGCTGAAGCAAGGTAAAAAGCTGTGGGGCAGCTGTGTGCAGCTCTATACGTTGCGTTCCGAAAACAACTGGGGCATCGGTGATTTCGGCGATTTAAAAGTGATGCTGCCGGAAATCGCGCGCCGCGGCGGGTCGTTTATCGGCCTGAATCCAATCCATGCGCTTTACCCGGCGAACCCGGAAAGCGCCAGCCCGTATAGCCCGTCGTCGCGTCGCTGGCTGAACGTGATTTACATCGACGTCACCGCCCTCGACGATTTCCGCGACAACAAAGACGCGCAGGCGTGGTGGAAACTGCCGACCACGCAGCAGACGCTGAAATCCGTGCGTGATGCCGAATGGGTTGATTACGCCACCGTGACTGCGCTGAAAATCACCGCGCTGCGCATGGCGTGGAAAAAGTTTGCGGTTCGTGATGACGACCAGATGGCGGCGTTCCGCCAGTTCGCACTTAACGAAGGCGAAAGTCTGTACTGGCAGGCGGCGTTTGACGCGCTGCATGCGTATCAGGTGAAAGAGGATGAAATGCGCTGGGGCTGGCCGGCCTGGCCGGAGGTGTATCAGAATATCGACAGCCCGGAAGTGAAGGCGTTCTGCGAAAAGCACGCCGATGAAGTCGATTTCTTCCTTTGGCTGCAATGGCTGGCGTACACCCAGTTCGCCGCCTGCTGGAATGAATGCCAGCGCCATGAGATGCCGATTGGCCTGTACCGTGATTTGGCAGTTGGCGTGGCAGAAGGCGGGTCGGAAACCTGGTGCGACCGTGAATTGTATTGCCTGAAAGCCTCCGTTGGCGCGCCGCCGGATATTCTCGGCCCGCTGGGGCAGAACTGGGGCCTGCCGCCGATGGATCCGCACATCATCGCCGCGCGTGCCTATGAACCGTTTATCGATTTGCTGCGCGCCAACATGCAAAACTGCGGCGCGCTGCGTATCGATCATGTGATGTCAGTGCTGCGTTTGTGGTGGATCCCGTACGGTGAAACGGCCGATCACGGCGCCTACGTGCATTATCCGGTGGACGATTTGCTGTCGATTCTTGCGCTGGAAAGTAAACGCCATCAATGCATGGTGATTGGCGAAGATCTCGGTACGGTGCCGGTCGAAATCGTCGGTAAGCTGCGTAAAAGCGGCGTGTACTCCTACAAAGTGCTCTATTTTGAAAGCGACCACGAGAAGACCTTCCGCGCGCCAAAAGCGTATCCGGAACAGTCGATGGCGGTGGCGACGACGCATGACCTGCCAACATTACGGGGTTATTGGGAAAGCGGTGATTTGACGCTCGGTAAAACGTTGGGCCTGTACCCGGACGAGGTGGTGCTGCGCGGGTTATATCAGGACCGCGAACTGGCGAAGCAGGGGTTGCTGGAAGCGTTACATAAATACGGTTGTTTGCCAAAACGGGCCGGGCATAAAGCCTCGTTGATGAGCATGACCAGCACGCTTAACCGTGGAATGCAGCGCTACATTGCCGACAGCAACAGCGCGTTATTGGGATTACAGCCGGAAGACTGGCTGGAGATGGCCGCACCGGTGAACATTCCGGGCACCAGTTACCAGTATAAAAACTGGCGTCGTAAGCTTTCCACGACAATAGAAGCGATGTTTGCCGACGAGACGGTGAACAAGTTGATTAAGGATTTGGACAAACGTCGGAAAGCGGCAGGGAAATAAGATGTATGTGGGCCACGAGATTTCGTTGGCCCGCACACGCGATGCGCCATCGGGTAAAAATGCCTGATGGCGCTGCGCTTATCAGGCCTATAAGGGCGTAGATATTGGGTGTTTTGTAGGCCCGCGCAAGCAAAGCGCCGCCGGGCGCTAATGCTTAGTAGTAAGAGTGCTCACCACGTTGGTGTTCGGTCAGGTCACGAACGCCTTTCAGTTCCGGGAATTCGTTCAGCAGCTGCTTCTCAATCCCTTCTTTCAGCGTTACGTCTACCATGGAACAGCCGTTACAGCCGCCGCCGAATTGCAGAATGGCGAGGCCGTCGTCAGTGATTTCCATCAGCGACACACGACCGCCGTGGCCTGCAAGCTGCGGGTTCACCTGCGCTTGCAGCATATACTCAACGCGCTCCATCAGCGGCGCATCGTCAGACACTTTACGCATTTTGGCGTTCGGGGCTTTCAGCGTTAGCTGGGAACCTAACTGATCGGTCACGAAATCGATATCTGCATCGTCCAGATACGGCGCGCTCAGCTCATCGACATACGCGGTCAGCAGGTCAAATTTCAGGGCGGTATCACTGGCTTCCACCGCATCCGGCGGGCAGTAAGAAACGCCACATTCAGCATTTGGGGTGCCTGGGTTAATCACAAATACACGGATTTGTGTCCCTTCTTCCTGATTTGCCAGCAGTTTGGCAAAGTGCGCTTGTGCAGCATCGGAAATACGGATCATAGCGTTGGCCTAATAGTTGACTACTTTAGTCGGTTATAATACGCCCATCACAGAGGGTCTACAAGGTGCGACACAGGCACCATACCTGAACTGACACGGCGCCGTTTTGCAAAAGCAGGCGGGAAAGTTCGGCCACGGTACTTCCGGTCGTGACGACATCGTCCACAAGGGCGATATGGAGTCCCTGAACCGGGAATTCAAGACGAAACGCATTTTTCAGGTTCTGTTTGCGCAGTCTTGCCGGCAGCTGATGTTGTGTGGCGGTAGGTCTGACACGGCGAATCGCTTCAGGCTGATAGTGAATGTTCAGCCAGCGGGCCAGTGGCCGACACAGTATATCCGCCTGATTATAGCCGCGTCGCCAGTGACGACGTTGCCACAGCGGCACGGCGACCAGCAGGTCCGGTTTTTGCCGTTCCGGTCGCGCTTTTAGGCGTAGCAATAACAAGCGTGCCAGCGCACGGGCCAGCTCTGGTTTACCGCTGAACTTCCAGGCGTGTATCAGCGTGGAAAGCGGCGAAACGTACTGATTCACGGTAACCAGATAGCGCCACGGCGGCGCTTTTTGCAGACAACGGCCACAGGCGAAATGTGCGTTCGCGGCAGGCAAACCACACTGCGGACAAAGTGAAAGGTGCGGACACACGGCGCGGACGCAGCGGGAGCAAATTCCCCAATGGGCCAGCGCCAGTGGCATTTGGCATAGCCAGCATAAGCCGTGGGCTGTTAGCATATTTCCCCTCCGAATTCGAAGAATGAGAACAATAGCTGATGAACGACATCTGGTGGCAAACCAAAGGCGAAGGAAATTGTCATCTTGTGCTGCTGCACGGATGGGGACTGAACGCGGAAGTCTGGGATTGCATTACGCCGGAACTGAGCTCGCAATTCACTCTGCATCTTGTCGACCTGCCCGGCTTTGGACGCAGCGGTGATTTTGGCGCGCTGTCGCTGGAAGAGATGACGCGTTTGGTGTTGGCGAAAGCGCCGGAAAAAGCCATCTGGCTAGGCTGGAGCCTCGGCGGTTTGGTCGCAAGCCAGGCGGCGGTAACCGCGCCAGAACGCGTGCAGGCGCTGGTCACCGTCGCGTCATCACCGTGTTTTGCTGCGAAGCCTGACTGGCCGGGAATTAAGCCCGAAGTGCTGTCCGGTTTTCAGCAGCAGCTCAGCGAAGACTTTCAGCGCACGGTGGAGCGTTTTCTGGCATTGCAGACGTTGGGCACTGAAAGTGCGCGTCAGGATGCACGTAAACTAAAAAATGCCGTACTGGCGTTACCTATGCCCACTGTGGACGTGCTTAATGGTGGTTTGGACATTCTGAAAACGGCAGATTTGCGTTCTGAACTGGCAACGTTGCCGATGCCATTCCTGCGTCTTTACGGTTATCTCGATGGATTAGTTCCGCGCAAAATCGTGCCTGTGCTTGATGCGCAGTGGCCGAAAAGCCGTTCGGTTGTTTTTCCTAAAGCGGCGCATGCCCCGTTTATTTCGCATCCCGCGCAGTTTGTTGAGGCGATTTTTTCTTTAACGTGATGGGAAGCCTGATTTTTTTTCATTTTCAGGTGGAAAAAGTTTACATCTGCAACAATACTCTTGGCGAGGCTCTGGCGCATCGTTTGCCGGACTGCGTAAAACACATGACAAATAAAAATATGGAGAGTATGGCTATGAAACTTGTTAAGGGTATTGTGACGGCTCTGGTAATGGGATCGATTTCTTTTGGTGCGTTCGCAGCGAAAGAAATTCAGAAAGATGAAGTGGCGAAAATGAACCTGACCAAAGTGGGTTCTATCACCACCTCCAGAACAACATCTCCGATGGATGCGAAGAAAGATCTGTCGAAGAAAGCTGACAAACTGGGCGGCAAATATTTCGTCGTCATTGCGGGTGAGAAGAACGAGAAAAGCGTTCACGCTAACGCTGACGTTTACAAATAAGCAAAAAAGCGGGCCACTGGCCCGCTTCTTCATTTCATCTCAGGCCATTCGAACTACTGCAGTACCCACCATTCGCGCAAGCAGGCTTTTCCTTCCGGGCAACTTTTGCAGCTCCCGCTCAGGCAGTCGTTCGGGTTTTCGTTAATACGCTTCGCTTTGCCCATTGCTTCCATGCGCATCAACATCGCGTCGATCATCGGCTGTGGCGTATGCAACGCGCGGCTCAGTTGCTGAGCTTCCATTCGCCCCTGCAATGCCAGCATGTCGCGTAGTGCAATCATTGACGCCATCTGTTTGCTCCTTAGTGGCAATCGCCCGCTGGGCTGCTGCAACAGTTCTCGGCGGTTTTACGCGTCGCCAACAGATTGACGTTCACACGACTGCGGGCGCGACGTAACAGCCCGAGCACTATCACGTTAAACAGTACCACGGAAAGAATGCAGGTAAGGCTGTAGCGGGGATGCTGGTGGAAGCTGGATGCCTGATAGAACAGGGTCGCCAGCGAATAGGCAATATTCAGACCCCACAGCACCGAGAAGCCCATCCAGCCACGGCTTGATTCACGTGCGATAGCGCCCATTACCGAAATGCATGGAATATAGAGCAGGACGAAAATCAGGTAGCTGTACGCGGCGGCGGCGCTGCCAAATTTGCTGCTCATGACGCCCATCGCCCCGGTCGCCATTTCGCCGTCGCCTTTGCTGGCTTCAATCGGGTTCGCCAGTACACTCAGGCTGAAGGTGTCTTTCAGGCTCTGCCAGGTTTCTTCTGCCGCGCCGCCGAGTTCATCCAGCAGATTAAATTCGGCGGGGTTGAAAGCTTCCTGCTGGATATTTTCAGCGGTGTACAGCGTGTTCAGCGTACCGACGACCACTTCTTTCGCCATGGCGCCTGTGAACAGGCCAACGGTGGCTTGCCAGTTATCTTCATGCACGCCAATCGGTTTAAACAGCGGGGTAATTACACGGCTGACGGAAGCCAGCGCGGAATCGTTAATGTTGTCCGCCGCTTTGCCGCTGAGCGTGAAGCTGTTCAGCGCACTGAGGAAAATACTGACGATCACGATGACTTTACCGGCGCGTAGCACGAAGCCTTTCAGGCGCTGCCAGGTCTGGATAATCAGGCTTTTCAGATGCGGAACGTGATACACCGGCAGCTCCATCACGAACGGCGACGCTTCACCACGCATGATCGTGTGCTTGAGCATCAGACCTGTGAGGATTGCCATCACGATGCCGAGGACATACAGCGAGAACACCGCCAGCGCGCCTTCCTGACCGAAAAAGGCCGCCGCGAAGACCGCGAAAATCGCCAGGCGTGCGCCGCAGGACATAAACGGCGCCATCATGATGGTCATCAGGCGTTCACGCGGTGCATCGAGTGTACGTGCGCCCATCACCGATGGCACGTTACAGCCGAAGCCGACAATCAGCGGTACAAACGACTTGCCCGGCAGACCGAGCGACTGCATCAGGCGGTCCATCACGAACGCCGCACGGGCCATATAGCCGGAGTCTTCAAGGAACGAGAGGAACAGGTACATCATGCCGATTTGCGGCACCAGCGGCAGCACGGTGTTGATCCCGCCGCCAATCCCTTGTGCGAGGAAAATCGTCAGCCATTCAGGGAAGTGCAGCGTTGCGCCAATCCACTGAATGCCGTGGATAAAGATAGCCACTGACCCGGCATCGAAAATGGGCTGTAGCGCGCCACCGATGTTGATGGCCAGCAGAAACATCAGATACATGACGAACAAGAACACCGGCAGGCCGAGAAAGCGGTTAAGAATGATTTTATCGACTGCGGCGGTGAAACGGCTCGGTTCGGCGGTCAGGGTGTTGCTCACCACGTCACACACGGCGGCGATCGACTGATAACGGGCATCGGCAATGTGCAGCGCCGGGTCGTCCATTTCTTCATGCAAACGGTTCAGCGCGGTATCAAGCTGCTGCTGTGCGGCATCCCCGGCGTAAACCAGGCTGTAGATATCGCCTTCCAGCATTTGCAGACCCAGCCAGCGGCGCTGCTTGAGCGGCATCTCTTGCGGCATCGCCTGCGACAGTGCATTTGCTTCACGCAGCAGCGGCTGTGCGTAATGCACCAGTTCTAAATCGTCATTAGCCTGATGGCGGTCAATCGCCATTTTCAGCGCTTCAATGCCACGCCCACGGGTGGAAACCAGCGGGATAACCGGGCAGCCGAGGCGTTTTGCCAGCGCGTCAACTTCAATGCGAATTTGATGTTTCTCGGCGATATCCAGCATATTCAGCGCGACGATGCAGGGAATGCCAAGCTCCAGCAGTTGCAGCGTCAGGTACAGGTTACGCTCAAGGTTTGAGGCATCGACCACGTTGATGAGCAAATCAGCATCGCCGCTCAGGATGTAGTGACAGGCAATCTGCTCATCCAGCGAGGTTTGCGAAGAGATGGTGGTCAGAGAATAGGTGCCTGGCAGGTCAACCAGCGTTACCTGATTGTCGGTGGTGGTGAAGTGGCCTTCTTTACGCTCAACCGTCACGCCCGCCCAGTTGCCCACGCGCTGGCGCGCCCCGGTCAACTGATTAAATAAGGTTGTCTTCCCGGAATTAGGATTGCCAATTAAGCCAATGGTTAATTTCTTCATTTTACTGGACTCGCTGTGTCTGGCAGGAATTAACGGGTAAACGCTTCGATTTCAATTAACGCCAGGTCTTTCTTGCGTAATACCAGGCTAACGCGGCGGGTTTCAATATGCACCGGATCGCCAAGCGGGGCGACGCGAACCACGTGAAAAGAAGAGCCGGGCAACATGCCAAGCGAAAGTAATTTCTGCCGATAAGCCGGGCTAATTTCGCGTGAAAATCCAGTGATTTTCCACGTACTGTCAGGAGTGAATTGCATAAGGCCTGCTTTTGTCGCTAACCGAAAATCCCTTCATACGCGCGGGGTGGCGCATGAAACCAACGATGATGCCAACAGGAAAGGATAAAATATCAACAGTGACGATGATAATGAGAATGGTTTCTGTCTTCAATCAATAAAATGTGACCGAATGTTCATTTGGCCAATAATTCATGAGAATTTGATGTGGCTCAATATTTGACGGATGCGAGAATGTTCCTGGAAAGGCCGAGTTGTTATCAGTGTGAAAACAAATTCAGCGATAATTCAAGAAAGGGTAAAAATGAATGTCGATTTAATTTTAAAAATAAAAAGGCCCTCCGACAATAAGAGGGCCTGATACGCGAAGAATTACTTTTTTTTCATTGCCGCGGCCAGCGCATCCATCATGGCGCTGTTTCCGCCTGATTGCGTTTCACGACCGCGCGGCTTCGCCGCTTTGGCTGGCGGACGGTTGGTCTGCTCGCGAGCACCGCCGTTACCGCGACGTGAATTTGTCTCGCCCGGCTGCTCGTCCAGACGCATGGTCAGGGCGATACGTTTACGCTGCAAGTCGACTTCCATCACTTTGACTTTCACGATGTCGCCCGCTTTCACCACGGTGTGGGGATCTTCCACGAACTTATCGGCAAGCGATGAGATATGAACCAGACCGTCCTGATGCACGCCGATATCGACAAACGCGCCGAAGTTGGTGACGTTGGTTACCGCCCCTTCCAGCACCATGCCTGGCAGCAGGTCGTTCATGGTTTCTACGCCGTCAGCGAACTGCGCGGTTTTGAACTCTGGACGCGGGTCACGGCCCGGTTTTTCCAGCTCTTTGATGATGTCCGTTACCGTCGGCAGACCAAACTGCTCGTCGGTAAAATCAACCGCTTTCACGTTGCGCAGCGCGTTGCTGTCGCCCATCAACTCTTTCAGCGCCTGCTCGGTTGCCGCCAGAATGCGCTCAACCACCGGATAGGCTTCCGGGTGAACGGTGGAGGCATCAAGCGGGTTATCGCCGTGGTTGATACGCAGGAAGCCCGCGCACTGTTCAAAGGCCTTCGGCCCCAGACGGCTCACTTTCAATAGCTGTTGGCGGTTCTGGAACTGACCGTTCTCATCACGCCAGGTCACGATATTCTGCGCCATCATGCGTGTCAGGCCCGCTACGCGGGTCAATAGCGGAACCGACGCCGTGTTGAGGTCAACGCCAACGGCGTTTACACAGTCTTCAACCACCGCATCCAGTTTACGCGCCAGTTGGCTTTGGCTGACGTCATGCTGATATTGGCCGACACCGATAGATTTCGGGTCGATCTTCACCAGTTCTGCTAACGGATCCTGCAAACGGCGGGCGATAGAGACCGCACCACGGATGGAGACGTCGAGATCCGGGAATTCCAGTGCGGCCAGTTCGGACGCGGAATACACCGATGCGCCAGCTTCACTGACGATAACTTTCTGACCGGTGACTTTCGGGAACTGCTTCTGCACGTCGAGATAGAAGCGTTCGGTTTCGCGCGATGCGGTGCCGTTGCCAATCGCCACCAGTTCAACGTTGTGCTTCTCACACAGCGCTGCCACGGCGACAGCGGCTTTCGCGGCCTGACCGGTGTGTGGATAGATGGTATCGGTGGCAACCAGTTTGCCGGTGCCGTCAACGACCGCCACTTTCACGCCGGTACGCAGGCCCGGATCGAGGCCCATTGTCGCGCGCAGGCCAGCCGGTGCAGCCATCAGCAGGTCGTGCAGGTTACGGGCGAAGACGTTAATGGCTTCGTCTTCCGCGCGTTCGCGCACGGTGCCCATTAATTCGGTTTCGAGGTGCATCAGCACTTTGATGCGCCATGTCCAGCTCACCACGCCTTTACGCCAGCTATCCGCCGGAGCATTGTTCAGGCGCAGGGCGAGATGGTCGATAATGATTTGTTCGCAGTGGCTCTCTTTCGGCGGCTCGTCAAACTGCGGGTCAGCGTTCAGCGACAGTTGCAGCACGCCTTCGTTACGGCCACGGAACATCGCCAGCGCACGGTGAGAAGGGGCTGTGGCGATCGGTTCGTGGTGATCGAAGTAATCGCGGAATTTCGCGCCTTCTTCCTCTTTACCGCTGACCACAACGGCGACCAGATGGGCGTTTTTCCACAGATAGTTACGCACTTTTGCCAGCAGTTGTGCGTCTTCGGCAAAGCGTTCCATCAGGATATAGCGTGCACCATCCAGGGCGGCTTTGGTGTCGGCGACGCCATTTTCGGCGTTGATGTATTTCGCCGCTTCTTCTTCCGGCGTATGCGAAGGCTCGTTCCACAGCAGATCGGCCAGCGGCTCAAGGCCTGCTTCAATCGCAATCTGCCCACGGGTGCGGCGCTTCGGTTTGTACGGAAGGTATAAATCTTCGAGCTCGGTTTTGCTCAGGGTGCCGTTAATGGCTTTTGCCAGTTCGTCGCTCAGTTTGCCCTGATCGTCGATGGACTTCAGAATGGTCTGGCGGCGTTCTTCCAGCTCACGCAGATAGCTAAGACGCGTTTCCAGATTACGCAGCTGGGTGTCGTCCAGCCCGCCGGTGACTTCCTTACGATAACGTGCAATAAACGGCACGGTGTTCCCTTCATCAAGCAGGCGAACGGCCGCAGTGACCTGTTCGTTTCTGGCCTGAAGTTCACCCGCAATAATGCGGCAGAGCGAATCATTCATCATGGCAATATTTCATCTGTAGGATCGAAAAACAGGGGATAGTTATACGGACTGGCGCGGTAAAATACCAGTCATCCAGCCCCGCAATCAGAGAGTTCCAGAGGGCCTATTTCACGTACTCGATTTCATTGACGTACCAGCTGGCGTCGCCGGAAGGGGTCTGAACGACAGCCAAATCGCCGACTTCTTTTTTCAGCAGCGCGCGGGCCATTGGCGAATCGATAGAGATGTAATCTTTACGGCCAAAAATTTCGTCATAACCGACAATGCGAAAGCGTTTGGTGTCACCGTCGTCATTTTCGATTTCCACCCACGCGCCAAAGAAGACTTTGCCTTCCTGCTGCGGCGAGTAATCGACAATCTTTAAATGTTCCAGACACTTGGTCAGATACCGCACCCGACGGTCGATTTCACGCAGACGCTTTTTGTTGTACTGATAATCGGCGTTTTCACTGCGATCTCCGAGACTTGCGGCCCAAGTGACTTTTTTGGTCACCTCGGGACGGTCTTCGCGCCAGAGATAATCCAACTCTTTTTTTAACTTCTCATACCCTTCACGGGTAATTAGCGGCGTTTTCATTGTAATGCTACCTTGTGACTACCTGCGCTTGCGCACATTTTGCCTCACAGAATACGCCAGATGGTTAAAAAATGGTTTTCTGTGATGAAATGTACAGATAAGCTGCTGTAAAATATGCTTTGTAACAATTTCGGCTAGAATTTATACCAGATTTAGCTGGAGCCTAGCGTACGCTTTTTTAAGAATACGCACTCATAATTGTTACGAACCTTCTGGGAGTAAAAACATGCAAGAGAATTATAAGATTCTTGTTGTGGATGACGACATGCGCCTGCGTGCGCTTCTTGAGCGTTATCTGACCGAACAAGGCTTCCAGGTTCGAAGCGTCGCCAACGCCGAACAGATGGACCGCCTGCTGACCCGTGAATCCTTCCACCTGATGGTGCTGGATTTAATGCTGCCTGGCGAAGATGGACTTTCTATCTGCCGTCGTCTGCGCAGCCAGAGTAACCCAATGCCGATCATCATGGTGACGGCGAAGGGTGAAGAAGTTGACCGTATCGTGGGCCTGGAAATCGGTGCCGACGACTACATTCCTAAACCGTTCAATCCGCGTGAACTGCTGGCCCGTATCCGTGCGGTGCTGCGTCGTCAGGCGAACGAGTTGCCGGGTGCGCCTTCTCAGGAAGAAGCGGTTATTGCCTTTGGTAAGTTCAAGCTGAATCTCGGTACGCGCGAAATGTTCCGCGAAGATGAGCCAATGCCACTGACCAGCGGTGAATTTGCGGTGCTGAAAGCGCTGGTAAGCCACCCGCGTGAGCCACTGTCTCGCGATAAACTGATGAACCTGGCCCGTGGTCGTGAGTACTCTGCGATGGAGCGTTCCATCGACGTGCAGATTTCTCGCCTGCGTCGCATGGTGGAAGAAGATCCTGCGCATCCGCGCTACATTCAGACCGTGTGGGGTCTGGGCTACGTCTTCGTGCCGGACGGTTCTAAAGCATGAGGCGAATGCGCTTCTCACCACGAAGTTCATTTGCCCGCACGCTGCTTCTGATTGTCACCTTGCTGTTTGCAAGCCTGGTGACAACGTATCTTGTGGTTCTGAACTTTGCGATTTTGCCGAGTTTGCAGCAGTTCAATAAAGTGTTGGCTTACGAAGTGCGTATGCTGATGACCGATAAACTGCAACTGGAGGACGGCACCCAATTGGTGGTGCCTCCGGCATTTCGGCGTGAGATTTACCGCGAGCTTGGCATTTCGCTCTATTCCGATGAAGCAGCGGAAGATGCCGGGCTACGCTGGGCGCAGCATTACGAATTTTTAAGCCAGCAAATGGCGCAGCAATTGGGCGGCCCAACGGAAGTGCGCGTTGAGGTCAACAAAAGCTCGCCGGTTGTCTGGCTGAAAACCTGGCTGTCACCCAATATTTGGGTGCGCGTTCCGCTGACTGAAATCCATCAAGGCGATTTCTCGCCGCTGTTCCGTTATACGCTGGCGATTATGCTGATGGCGATCGGCGGGGCATGGTTGTTTATCCGTATTCAAAACCGACCCCTTGTCGATCTCGAACATGCCGCTTTGCAGGTGGGTAAAGGGATAATCCCGCCGCCGCTACGCGAATATGGTGCCTCGGAAGTTCGCTCTGTGACCCGTGCCTTTAACCATATGGCGGCGGGCGTGAAGCAGTTGGCGGATGACCGTACGTTGCTGATGGCCGGGGTGAGTCATGATTTGCGTACCCCGCTGACGCGTATCCGTCTGGCAACAGAAATGATGGGCGAAGAGGACGGTTACCTCGCTGAATCTATTAACAAAGATATCGAAGAGTGTAACGCCATCATCGAGCAGTTCATCGACTACCTGCGCACCGGCCAGGAGATGCCGATGGAGTTGGGCGACCTGAACTCGGTACTCGGCGAAGTGGTCGCCGCGGAAAGTGGCTACGAGCGTGAAATTGACACGGACATTCAGCCCGGCGAAATCCCGGTGCGGATGCATCCACTGTCAATCAAACGCGCGCTCGCCAACATGGTGGTGAACGCCGCTCGCTACGGAAACGGCTGGATTAAAGTCAGCAGCGGCAGCGAGCCGAATCGTGTCTGGTTCCAGGTAGAAGACGATGGTCCGGGCATTAAACCCGAACAGCGTAAGCACCTGTTCCAGCCGTTTGTGCGTGGAGACAGTGCGCGCAGCACCAGTGGCACCGGATTGGGTCTTGCTATCGTGCAGCGTATTATCGACAACCATAACGGTCTGCTGGAGATTGATACCAGCGAAAGAGGTGGCTTGTTGATTCGTGCGTGGCTGCCAGTGCCTGTTGGTCGTACTTCGGGCACCAAAGACAGCTAAAAAAATGCCCGACAGCGCATGTGCGCGTCGGGCCTACATTCTGCTGTAGATCGGGTAAGCGCAAGCGCCACCCGACATTGAATAATGATGAAACGACAGGTCGGGTCAGCGTCAGCTCACCCGACTTTTTTCTGCTTACAGTTTCGGTCCTGCTTCAACCAGTGCCGCACCCGCAGGGGTGTCGGTATACTTCTCAAAGTTCTCAACGAACAATTTCGCCAGCGTCTCTGCCTTTTCCTGCCACTGTTCCGGGGAACCGTAGGTGTTACGCGGATCCAGAATATGCGTATCCACGCCCGGTAATTCGGTTGGGATTTGCAGGTCAAACATCGGCAAGGTGAAGGTTTCGGTGTTATCCAGCGTACCGTCGAGAATGGCGTCGATAATGGCGCGCGTATCTTTAATCGAGATACGCTTGCCGGTGCCGTTCCAGCCGGTGTTCACCAGATAAGCCTGCGCACCAGAAGCTTGCATGCGTTTCACCAGCACTTCTGCGTATTGCGTTGGATGCAGCGATAAGAACGCCGCGCCAAAACAGGCGGAGAAGGTAGGTGTCGGCTCGGTGACGCCGCGCTCGGTGCCTGCCAGTTTGGCGGTAAAGCCAGACAGGAAGTGGTACTGCGTCTGATTTGCCGTGAGTCGTGAAACTGGCGGCAGCACGCCAAAGGCGTCGGCGGTGAGGAAAATCACTTTCGTGGCATGGCCCGCTTTCGACACCGGTTTCACAATGTTGTCGATATGGTAAATCGGGTAGGACACGCGGGTGTTTTCGGTTTTCGACGCATCGTCAAAATCAATGGTGCCATCGGCATGTACGCCGACGTTTTCCAGCAACGCGTCACGACGAATGGCGTGATAAATATCCGGCTCGGCTTCTTCCGACAGGCGAATGGTCTTCGCGTAGCAGCCGCCTTCAAAGTTAAACACGCCGTCGTCGTCCCAGCCGTGTTCGTCATCGCCAATCAGGCGGCGTTTCGGGTCGGTGGACAACGTGGTTTTGCCGGTGCCGGAGAGGCCAAAGAACACCGCCACGTCGCCTTTCTCGCCCACGTTCGCCGAGCAGTGCATGGACGCAATGCCTTTCAGCGGCAGCAGGTAGTTCATGATTGAGAACATCCCTTTCTTCATCTCGCCGCCATACCAGGTGCCGCCAATCAGCTGCACGCGCTCGGTCAGGTTGAACGCCACGAAGTTCTCAGAATTCAGGCCCTGAGCCTGCCAGTTTGGATTCGTGCATTTTGCGCCGTTCATCACCACGAAATCAGGCTTAAAGGTCGCGAGTTCTTCGTCGCTCGGACGGATAAACATGTTTTTGACGAAATGCGCCTGCCAGGCCACTTCCGTAATAAAACGCACGCACAGACGGGTGTCGGCGTTCGCGCCGCAGTAAGCATCAATAATAAACAGGCGCTTACCGGAGAGTTGTTGGGTAACGAGGCCTTTGAGTTGTTGCCAGGTTTCCGGGGAGAGTGGTTTGTTGTCGTTTTTGCCTTTGCCTTTATCAGCCCACCACACGGTGTCGCGAGTGGTGTCATCACGGACAATGTATTTATCTTTCGGCGAGCGGCCCGTAAAGATACCGGTATCGACAGCGATAGCACCGAGATTCGTCAGAACGCCACGCTCGTACCCTTGCAGAGTAGGATTGAGCTCTTCCTCAAATAACGTGTCGTAATCAGGGTTGTAGACAATGTCCTGGACGTCGTGGATACCATAAGCCTTGAGATCCTGCGGGGTAAGACCATTAACACGCATGTCACTGCTCCTTAGCCAATATGTACTGCCAATGATTGTAGGGTTGTTTGAGGGTTATTGACCGCGACCAGGCTCATAGAATTGCGTATCCGGACTCTCGTCAAACTAACGGAAAACACGGTGACTCCTGTCACGAGGCGAGACAGATTATGGCAGGAAACGTTTTTGATTGGGGGGAAATGTTCTTAAATGGTTAATAACTGGTTTAATACACTAGTGAAATGTGAATGTAATCGCATTCCTGAAAGAAAGTGACGAAAGTGTTACAACAAAAAGCGATTCACTTCTCGGCCACTTATCTGAAAACCGGCGAAAAGATGTGCGTACTCATCTGCTCTGGATGAAAATGCAGCTTTTATTAACAGGGTTGTTGCGATGAAAAATGAAAGCGGATATTCCCCAGGAGGCCGGACGGCGGTCTTGCTGGTAGGCGCTGTACTAGGGGGCCTTTGCTACCTGTTGGGACGCCATTATCAGTTGAGGGTACAGACGGATGACAATCTGTGGTCGCTGGGTATCATCATGATGGCGGTCCCTGCCACCGTCATGGTGACCTCAACATTGACCTCATCCCGACTCTCTTTACACATGAGGCTTATCACCCTGGTCGTGATTTGGGGATTACTGGCGCTGTTGGGTATCGCTGCCGCTCGGCAGGATGCGTTTTCCGGCCTGGAGATGTGGGAGCGTCGGGAGTGGTTCCTGGCGTTCAGCGTGCAACTGATGTTCATCGGCCTTCTATTACTCCCCTGGCTGCAATGGCGCTTTGAACCGTCCGAAGGGCAGACGTTTTACACCGCATTTTACCGTCGACACGGTAATAACGTACTGACGTTGCTGGTCGTCATGATGGCAAGCGGCCTCTTGTGGTTGATTTTGCTTTTGTGGGCAAAATTGTTCGAGATGATTAATATCACTCTGTTTTACAATGTGTTTTTTGATTCTGGATGGTTCTTTTCACTGGTGACGGGGGCGGTCTCTGCACTGGTAGTGGTATTGACTCAGCACCTGACAAAGCGGTTCGAGGCGATACAAAATCTGTTGACGCTTATTGCCAGTTGGCTGTTGCCGTTGGTGTCTCTGCTCACCCTATCGTTCATTATGGTTCTGCCGTTTGTGGGGCTCGAGGCGCTTTCACATCAGCTTTCAGCCGCCGGGTTACTGAACTGTTTGGCGCTGATTTCTCTGGTGCTGGTCACCGTCGTTTTCGGTCCAGAGCGCAATGTACAGCGCTACCCTTCAGGACTGCGCTATCTGATTTATGCTTCTGTACTGGCGTTGCCGCTATATGCGCTTCTGGCATCATGGGCGCTTTGGCTGCGCATCCATCAATATGGGTGGACGCCCGACCGCCTTTATGCGGTGCTGGTCACCAGCATCACGGTTATCTGGGCATTTGGCTACTGTGCCAGCCTGCTGTTTAGCCGACGCGATCCCCTCAAATTGCAGGATATCGTGGTGCCTGCCGTCTTCCTGCTGATGTTGATTCTCCTCATTCTGTTGCGCACCCCGCTCCTGGATGTGTGGAAAATTAGCGTGAATGACCAGATGTCCCGTTATCAGTCAGGAAAAATAACGGCGGAGCAGATTAGTCTCAACATTTTGAGCCAGGCGGGTCATCGGGGGCAGCAGGCCCTGCGCACGTTACAGCAGGACGAGAAATTTATGGCAGACCCTCAGCGCAGGCGAGAGCTGACCCTGCTGTTGACGCCGCGAGAAAAACTCGACGCGCCTGTGACGCAAGCGAGGCTGAAGGAAAGTATTGCGGTAGTGCCCGCGGATTTACAGCCGGAGGCGAAACTGTGGAGCGCTATCGGTAACGAGCGTTATCTGGCTACGTCCTGCCTGGGGAATAAGGAGGATTGCCTGCTTGTCAGCCAGGACCTCAATCACGATGGGCAGCCTGAATGGGTCATCTATCAATTTTCTGAGGGAACGGCGATTGTTTATGGACGTAAGGATCAGGGATGGGTCATGGCGGGACAATCCCGGCGTTTTCCCCAGGGGTTAACCCGGGAGGAACTGCTTAAAGCGCTGGCTCAGAAGAAAGTCATAACGGTGAAAAAAGAGTGGGATGATATCGCCATCTTTGGCGAGCGGGTTAAGATTGATTATTACGACACGACCGGGCGTTAGTGTTTAAAAGCTCCCCCAGAAGGGAGCTTTTGCTTTTGCTATCAATGAACCTGCGGATCTGCCGGGGAGGCGTTGTTGCGGATCTCGGCAATATCCATCGCGTTGAACACGTAATGGCTGCCGCAGTAGTCGCAGTTCATATCGATTTCGCCGTCGTCAGCCAGAATGCTGTCGACTTCTTCGTCTGGCAGCGTTCTCAGCGCATCCGCGCAGCGCTCACGAGAACAGGTGCACTTGAATTCGACCGCTTGCGGATCGTAAACCGTCACTTCTTCTTCGTGATACAGACGCCACAGCACATCGTTCGCTGGCAAGCCGAACAGCTCTTCCGCTTTGATGGTGTCGGTCAGCGTCGCCAGATGTTCAAAATCCGCCGTCTGCGCGTTTTGCGCTGGCATCACCTGCAACAGAATGCCGCCTGCGGCCATTTTGCCGTCATGCTCACCGGTACGGATGATAAGACGGGTTGGCAGCTGCTCGGAACGCAGGAAGTAATCTTCCAGACAGGCCGCCAGCGTATCGCCTTCCAGACCGACGACGCCCTGATAGCGTTCGCCTTCTTCTGGCGCAATGGTGATAACCAGATAACCGTTACCGACCAGCGTTTTCAGGTCGGCATTTTCCGGGATATCGCCCTGAACACGTGCCACACCGCGCAGCTGTTGATTGTTGTTACCGTTTATCACCGCCAGCGGCATCGGGCCATCGCCCTGCAATTGCACGGTAATGTCACCGGCAAATTTCAGGGTCGCGGTCAGCAGACTCGTGGCGACCAGCAACTCAGCCAGCACGTTTTTCACCGGCTGCGGATAGCTGTGGTTGGCGAGCACCTGCTCCAGCGTTTCGGAGACAGTGACCAGTTCGCCGCGTACGGCCACGTTTTCAAACAGATAGCGGTGCAATTGATCGTGTTGAATCATCATTTTCTCTCTTAAGGGAAGGATCACTCACTGTTCCCATGTTTAAATCTCATCAGGTCGCGGCGCTCTTTTTTATCAGGGCGACGGTCCGGGTGCGGCATGGTCAGCGCGTTTAACTTGCGGGCCACGGCCATTTTTTCCCGTTTTTCAATACTTTCAGCGGTCTCTTCATACAGCAACACGGCCTCCGTGGCCGGACGTCGCTGCTCGGTGATGCCTTTGATAATCACCGTGCGATCATCGTTGCCCTGACGCAGCGTCAGCGTGGCGTTCATCTCCACCACTTTGCTGGGTTTGCTGCGCTGTCCGTTGTAATGCACCTTACCGCCTTCCACCATCTCACGTGCGACGGCACGGGTTTTGTAAAAGCGGGCCGCCCAGAGCCACTTATCCAGCCGGATGGCTTCGACGGTGGGTTTCTCTTTCATGGCTTCTCCTTCACCTGAGCGCGGGGATCAGGCGACGATAATCATTCAATGCCGGATGGCGCTGATACTGCTTTTCCGCCACGCCAGAATCGGGATTGGTGACGCCGAGGCAGTAACGAATACCGAATAAGGCAGCGGCATCCAGGATCGGCTCGCTGTCATCGATAAACAGCGTCTTGTGCGGATCCAGCGTGGTTTCTTCTGCCACCGCCTGCCATAGACGCTGGTCTTCCTTCGGATAACCAAATGTGTGGGTGGAAAGCAATAAATCAAGGTGTGACGCCAGACCGGTATGCTCCAGCTTCACCGCCAGATTATGTGGATGCGCGTTGGTCAGCAAAATGCGCCTTTTACCGCAGGCTTTTAGCGCATCAAGGAATGGCACGGTGTCTTCACGCAAAATGGCGTGCGGGCCTTGTGCGGTGGTCATGGCGCAGATATCCAGCCCCAGACGTTCGCTCCAGTAATCCAGACAGTACCAGTTTAGCGTATGCTGCACGGCGTGATATTCCTGGCTGATGCGCTCGCGCGCTTCTTGCAGGCTCATGCCATTTTGTGCGCCGTAGGTTTCCGGCACCAGGTGCTGCCAAAAATGGGTGTCGAAGGCGAGATCGAGAAGGGTGCCGTCCATGTCCAACAAAACGGTGTCGACCTCTTGCCAGGCGATGTCGAAATGCATAGTGCGTCTCCAGCCGGAAGAATGCGCGACAGGGTATCACACCGGTCGCGCTTGCGGGAGCGGGGCGGTTTAGCGCTCCGTGGGATCCTGATGCAGCAGATCGGTAGACGTTAACAGCACCGGGTTGAGGCTACTTTCATAATATTTCTGAATATCCGCCATGCGCATCCGGTGTCGCTGATAGCGGCGAATCGCCTGAATACCATTCCAGACAAAGCACGCCAGCATCGCCAGCATCAGCAGCGTAATGCTGATGTAACGCCACAGGCCTGAGCTGTCAGGTATGCGGTGCAGATTGATATGTTTGGTGCCGTTGGCATCGGTGTACAGATTGGTGACAATCCCTTCGGCGGTAAACGGCGTATGCATCAACATGCCGGCGAGGCGCTGGAATTCGGCCCATTGTTCGTGCGCCGGGTAGTCATACAGACTGACTGGCGGCCACGGCTGTGACACCAAATCGCTGCCCTCATCGCTGGCAATCAGGAAACCGCCGGGAGCCGGGCTGTTGAGTGCCTGCGCCGCGCGCGCTGTTTCACGCATCACAAACGGCGCGGTAGAGGTGGTCACCAGGTTATCCAGTGATTCCGCGCTTACCGGGCGCAACAGCACATTAACGCCGTCCAGTTTGCCCGCGCTGGCACGCTTCGTCAGCGTTTCCCAATCGCGCGTATTACCGAGATTCACCAACGCATTTTTTAGGCGCGCACAGTCGTCTTCGGCGGAACAGAGATCCTGCGTTTTCAGCACGATATCGGCGAAATCATCCAACAGCACCATGCCTGATTTCTGAATCGCCGAGCGCAGTGCCGGACTGACGCGGGTACTGTCGTCCGGGCTTGGATGCAGTTGGCGATTGACCGCCTGTATCAACGCCGTGGCTTTGGTGACAATATCCGATTCCGGCAACGGCAGCGGCGGTGCGTCATTCCAGATAACCTGTGAGCAATCGAAGGGCATAAACGGCGAACTTTCCTGCGCAGTCCATGTGCCCTGAGAATGGATATTGCACATGCCGGTACCGGACACGTGCAGCGTATCGCCCACGCGTACGCCTGCCTGATCGAGCTGATTAACGGTGGTGGCTTCGATAGTTTGCGCCCCTTTCAGCCACGACAGCGTAAATTTGAACGGCATGTTAAGTGGCACGCTCATCCACAGCATCACCACAATCAGCAATGCGCCTGCGGCAATTATCGCGCTTCGCAGCCAGTGCTGGAGGGGGAAGTGTTTCACTTCATTATGCAGCGATAAAAAACGGCCCTGACGCACAACCTGGCGGTCGAGATAAATGTCGATATCCGTTTGCTGACCGAGATCCTGAGCAATGTACGGCTGCCAGTGGCGAGGATAAATCAGGTCAATAATGCCGAGCGAAATATTGTTGATCTGCTCCTGGTCATTTTCACCGAACAGGCCCCAGCGTTTTGGTGTACCGCGCAGACAGTGAATTTCACGTAATGCGGTTTTAGACGGCGGCGCAAACAGGCCCCACAGGCCAAATGCTAACAGCAAAATCGCGCCCCCGGCGACCCACGGGACAAACACTTCCGGCACCATCAGGGCAAAGAAAAACAGCACGAACGAACTGACAATCAGCAGTGCTTCACGCAGGCCATCCGGACGACTTAGCGCATACTCTTCATGCGTTTCCTGGCGAATGTTCAGCAGTTCAATCTGCTCGCTCTCTTCGCCGCGAATTGATGCCTGCGTCGACGGTTGGTGTTCCAACGCGTAGCCTTGCGCTTCTTGCTTATGGTCGCGCAACGTATGACCGTTAAGGGAAATGACCAACGGCAGGGAATCGGTATGGATCAATTCAACTGCGTTTTCATCATTGATGTACTGCTCCCAAAAAGGCGGCAGATGGATTTCAACGGAATCGAGGAAATAGCGCCATTTATTGGGATCTTCGGTGGTGATACCGTAGCGGGTAATCGACTGGATAACGACGTAGACAGTGTTGCTTTGGGCATTCAGCGTAAGGGCTGTGGGCGCAACGGTCGATCCCGACGCCGGGACTTCCAGCGTGCGGCTGAGGCCTTCCAGATAACTCTCGACGGCGGTGCGTTCATCGTGGGTCAGCTTGCGCGTGGTTGCGCCGCTGAAAGCATGCAGCCGGGGCAGACGCCCGCGTTGCATGCGCTGTCGGTAAAACCACCCTGCAAGCAATGCGCAGGCTAGCATAGCAGCGAGAAGAATCAAAAAGGTGCCCATGCTTTTCCCATCATACTTATTCTTACAGGTTTCGTCGGTTGCCCATTAACACAGAACGTGAGCCCGTAGTTAGCTATCGGCACGTATCACCCAGAACTTTAACGATTTATTATGCTCTGACGCAACTTTTGAGCATATCAGAGGTCAACGCAAGCGAATATCAGCAAATTCTCAAATTGTTTGCAAGCTCTTGACTTTTTATTCAAAAAAGTGACTGATGCTGAAAGTTACATAAATGTAAATATGTGAAGCCGGGAATTGCCTAAACTGTGCGGCATATCGCACAATTACCCGGTTATCACAGCAAACACAGGTCACCATGGATAAACCATTAACAAAACCCACCCTCCACAAAGTTGAAACGGTTGCCCGTTCGCGGCTGTTTACTGTGGAAAGTGTGGACCTGGAATTCAGCAACGGCGAGCGTCGTGTCTACGAACGTATGCGTCCTTCCACACGTGAAGCGGTGATGATAGTCCCCATTGTTGATGACCATCTCATTCTGATCCGCGAGTATGCCGTGGGCACAGAATCCTACGAGCTTGGTTTCTCAAAAGGGCTTATCGATCCGGGTGAAAGTGTGTTTGAAGCCGCTAACCGTGAGCTAAAAGAAGAGGTCGGCTTTGGTGCCAATGATCTGACGTTTCTGAAGAAACTGAGTATGGCGCCGTCCTATTTCTCCAGCAAAATGAATATCGTGGTGGCGGAAAATCTCTACCCTGAGTCGTTGCCCGGTGATGAGCCAGAGCCGTTACCGCAGGTGCGCTGGCCGCTGAATCAACTGCTGACGCTGTTGGATGAACCGGACTTCAACGAAGCCCGCAACGTCAGCGCGCTGTTCCTGGTGCGTGAGTGGTTGAAAGCACAGGGTAGGGTGTAAACCACGCTCGGGGAATCGCCGAATAAAAAAAGCGCCTTGCGGCGCTCCAGATTGCTGACAAAGAAGGAAAAAGCGTGGTTTTTCCTTCTTTGTGGTTATCAGCCGAAAATCAATAAATTGATTTTCCTTATTTTTCTGCAGGTGCTTTATGCTCTATCTGCTTCGAAATAAGGTTTGTCATCAGTCTCAAAGCGCCTTGCGGCGCTTTTTTTGTCAGAACAGTTCGTGCGTCTCGCCGTTATCAATCAGCGTCGTACCCACTTCATGCACCGCCTGTTGGGTCGGCTGCGTGCCTTCAATGAAGTACTCTTCACGGCTGTTACCGCCGTTGGCCAGTTGGCCAGTGCCACGGTCAATGTTGACGGTGACAACGCCAGGCGGCGGCGTGAACGGCTGTTCCGGTACGCCTTCCAGCGCGGCTTTCATGAACAGATCCCATGCAGGCTGTGCGCTTTTGGCACCGCCTTCATAACCGGAAATCTGATCTTTAATCGCGCCAGAAGCACTGGTACGACCGAGATCACGGCGGTGATCGTCAAAACCAATCCACACCGAAGTGACCACGCCTGGGCCATAGCCTGAGAACCACGCATCTTTCGAGCTGTTAGTGGTGCCGGTTTTACCGCCGATGTCATGGCGCTTCAAATCACGCCCTGCTCGCCAGCCCGTACCTTGCCAGCCCGGCTCACCGAAGATGTTGGTGTTCAGTGCGCTTTTGATCAGGAATGACAGCGGCGTGCTGATAACGTGCGGGGCATATTCCTGACCGCTGCTACGCGCGACCAGTGCCTGATTCGCTTGTTCAAGGCTAGGCATCGGCACCGAGGAGTTCTGCGGTTCCTGTGAAGTCGCCACGTTTTCCACGTCCTGATTTTCCAGCACGTTAGATTTCGGTGTGTCGCCATAAATCACCGGAATGTCGCAATCGGCACAGGCAATTTTCGGTTTGGCTTCGAAGATAACGCCACCGGCATCGTTCTCAATTTTGCTGATGAAGAACGGATCGATCAGGAAGCCGCCGTTCGCCATCACCGAATAACCGCGCGCCACCTGGAGCGGGGTAAAGGAAGCGGAACCCAGCGCCAGTGATTCAGTACGCACAATGTTGTCAGCCGGGAAGCCGAAGCGTTGCAGGTATTCTGCGGCGTAGTCCACGCCCATCGCACGCATCGCGCGCACCATCACCACGTTCTTCGACTGTCCAAGGCCCTGACGCAGGCGAATCGGACCCGCATATTGCGGCGGTGAGTTTTTTGGACTCCAGTCTGAACCCGCGCCCGGATCCCAACGGGAAATGGGCACGTCGTTGAGAATGCTCGCCAGCGTCAACCCTTTGTCCATCGCTGCGGTGTAGAGGAACGGCTTAATGTTCGAGCCGACCTGACGTAACGCCTGAGTCGCGCGGTTGAATTTGCTCTGGTTAAAGTCAAAACCACCGACTAGCGCAATGATTGCCCCGTTTTGCGGATTGATGGACACCAATGCAGAGTTCACATCTGGTACCTGAGACAACCACCAGTTTTCATCGACCTGACGCACCCAAATTTGCTGTCCCGTCTGAACGACATCAGTGACTTTACGCGGGGTTGGACCCTGTTGCGTATCGGAGCGATACGCGCGCGCCCAGCGCATACCGTCCATATTCAGCGTCACGGACGTGCCATCGGCCATCATCACCGTGGCTTCCTGAGGATTCGCTGCGGTGACCGCGGCGGGTTCCAGCGGGCCGTAAGTGGGCAGGCTTTTCAGGGTATCGGTGATTTTTTTGCTGTCCCACGGGGTTTCACCCACTTTCCACAGCACATTGGCCGGGCCGCGATAGCCGTGGCGCATATCGTAATCCATCACGTTGGTGCGCAGTGCATTCTGTGCCGCCAGCTGATCTTTACGGCCGATGGTGGTGTAAACGCGATAACCGTCTTCATAGGCTTTATCGCCGTAACGGGTCACCATTTCCTGACGTACCATTTCGGTCAGATACGGCGCGGAGAAAGCGATTTCAGGCGCATGGTAGCTAGCGTCAATCGGCTCACGCACCGCTTCATCGTACTGATCCTGCGTGATGTAGTTTTCACTCAGCATACGTGACAGCACGACGTTGCGACGGGAAGTTGCCCTGTCCATCGAATACAGCGGGTTAAAGGTTGAAGGCGCTTTAGGCAGACCCGCAATCACCGCCATTTCGCTGAGCGTCAGCTGATCAACCGATTTACCGAAATAGACCTGGGCCGCAGCACCGACGCCGTATGCGCGATAGCCGAGGTAAATCTTGTTCAGGTACAGCTCGAGAATTTCATCTTTGCTGAGTAACTGCTCAATACGAATCGCCAGAAACGCTTCTTTAATTTTACGCGTTAGCGTTTTTTCAGGGCTAAGGAAGAAGTTACGCGCCAGCTGCTGGGTGATGGTACTCGCACCCTGCGAGGCATGACCGGAGAACAGCGCGACGCTCGCCGCACGGAAAATCCCTACGGGATCGATACCGTGATGCTCATAGAAACGGCTGTCTTCTGTGGCAATAAAAGCTTTCGTCATCTCAGGCGGCATTTGGCTTAGCGTGACCGGAATACGACGTTTTTCACCGTATTGGGCAATAAGCTCGCCATCGGCGCTATAGATTTGCATTGGGATCTGCAAGCGCACATCCCTGAGCGTGGCTACGTCGGGCAGCTGTGGCTCAATGAATTTGTAGAGGCCATATATCGAGCCTGCTCCCAGCAGAATGCAACAGACTGCAAGGATGAATAAATACTTTACGAACTTCACCGGAGATTTCCCATTTAGTGGTAATTGGGCAGTTTATAAACAAACGCGCGGTAGTATAAAGGCAACCCAGAAGCATTGATATAGCTCGAATGGGTTGAAGGATAAGGAGATCGTAAGAATGGCTTACAGTCAGTGGCATGCAGGATTGCACATTCAGCAGGATAGCATCGTCTGTGTTGCGCTACAAAAAACACGCTTAGGGCGAGCGCTACGTCGCTGGTGGCAACTGCCGATAGCGTGCGATGCCAGCGAAGAGAATGTGATTGCGGCGTTGCGTCGTATACAGCGCGAAATGCCGCGCTTTCACAGGCTTTCGGCCGCATTACCGGCCTCAGATACAGTGCAAAAACAGCTACCACCACCACGGATGGCGCTGCGCGAAAGTGAACAGGCACAATGGATTGCCAGTACGGTTGCGAAACAGCTGGAAATGCCGGCTGATACGCTGACATTTGATTACCAAAACGCTGACACGAATATTTACAGCGTGACCGCTGCCAGAAAGCGGGACGTTGAAGTGCTCCAGCAGCGTCTTCATGCCGCAGGGCTAAACGTCTACGCCATCACCCCGGACGCCAGCGCACTGCAAAACTTTCTCCCCTGGCTTGCGAAAGAGGAATCCGGGATCTGCTGGTCCGACCGACATCATTGGCTGTGGGCCACGCGCGAGGCTTGGGGTAGCAGCGTCGAACCGCCCGAAGGATTGTTGGTGTGCACCACGAATCACCTCAGCGGTGAGCGCTTCAATCCCTGGTTTCCCCTAAGCCAGTTACAGCCTCCCTTACCGAAATGCGGCGATGCCTTTGCCATTGCGTTGGCCCTCGCATTGGGCGTCGACTGAGATGGCGCGCCCTGTGAATCTACTGCACTGGCGGGAAATACGTCGGCGTGACTGCTTGCGCTTTTGGGGGTTAATGTTTGTCGGTTCCTGGCTCATCGCGCTGACGCTGATTATTGCCGTCCGAGCCGAGCAGACACATCAACGTACATGGCAGGCGCTGCGCCAGGAGAGCAACCAGGCGCTACTCAAGACCTTTATTCAGCGTGAACGCCAACTCAAAGTGGAACATCAGCGGCGGGAAGCTTTACAGGAGCATGAGCGGCGTCGGGAATCTACGTATCGCTGGCAATCAACGCTTCTCATGCTGGCGGAACAGATGCCCGAACAGGCGTGGCTGACGGCAATGCAATGGCAGGGGGATTCCTTGAGTTTCTCCGGGCTGGCTAACCGCTTTTCCGCGCTGTCGCAGATAGACAGTACGGTGCGAAGCCTGTCGGGCTTTCGTTCGATAACGCCGGGCGCAACGCGACGAGACGAACACGGGCATTGGCAGTTTAGCTATCAATTACAGGTGGAGGCCAACGATGTTGATGCTCGCTGAACGCTGGTGTGATTTGTCTCCGCGTGTTCGTTTGGGGAGCTGGCTATTGATGCTGGTGATTCTGGTCGTGGTCGGTGGTTTTTCGAGCTGCTCGCCGTTAAAGCCAATGCCTCCTGCCCCGTTAACTGCACAGTGGCGAAAGATGATGCCTTTGCGAGCCGCTGCTTCCGCGACTTCTGGCTCGCCAACAAAGCCTTTTTCTGCACTCGATTTTGAGGATGCCGATCGCCATCTTGTGAGCTGGCAACCTGTGGATGGAGGTGGAGAACTGGCGCTGGAGGCCGATTGGCACACTATTCCTCCGCTGTTTGTGCTTTTGGCTGAAACCGGTCGGGCGGTCCGGGGTTTTAGCATTCAGCCTGAACGGCAACGTCTGCGCCTGGCGCTTCAACTGGAGGCGATCGCGGATGATTAACAGGCGCGGGCTTGCGCTCATCCTGCTTTCGCTGCCGTGGATAGTCGGTATGCGGGATCCTTTTTTGCCGCCGGAAGACCATTGTGCAGCCTCGCAGATTACGCTCTGGCATTATCGTGGCATGGTGAGCAGCGGGCAACTGCGGGTCGGTATGGTGGTGGATGCTGGCGGTAAATGGCAGCGTCTGGCTCAAGGGCAAGTGCTCGAAAATGGTTGGAAAGTCACGGGCGTTGAGCCTGAACACATGGATATGGCCGCTGGCGCAGACTGCGAACCGTCGCAGTGGCGTTGGCAGAAAGAAGGAACGAAACATGATTCGAAGCGCGCTTCTGGCATTGTTGCTGATGATTCCCATCGCCTGGGGAAAGGACAAAACGGTAACGCTAACGGTGGATGACGTGCCTGTCGCTCAGGTATTGCAGGCGATTGCGGCGTTGAATGAAAGTAATATCGTTGTTGCTCCCGACGTCAGTGGGCAGATTTCACTCCAGTTTAAAAATGTTCCCTGGAAACAAGCGCTGCAAACCGTGGTGAACAGTGCAGGGCTGGTGCTGGAGCCTCAGGGCAGTGTCCTGTTCGTCCATACGCGTGCGTGGCTGGCAGAAAAACAGGCGCAAGGTGAGGCTGATAAACAGAAGCGGTTATTGGCGCTACCGCTGCAAGGGCAAAGCGTTCCCTTACACTATGCTGATGCCACAGAACTTGCGAAAGCAGGGGAAAAGCTGCTGAGCACGAGGGGCGTGTTGACGGTAGACAAAAGAACCAACCGCCTGCTGGTACGTGATGACGAACAGCATCTTGCCGACTTGCTTGCCTGGGTCACGGAAATGGATTTGCCGATAGGACAGGTCGAATTGACGGCGCATATCGTAACCATTAATGAAAAGAGTTTGCGTGAGTTGGGCGTTAAATGGAGTCTGGCCGATGCAGAAGGCAGCGTGGGGGTGGGCAAGATAACCACATTAGGCAGTGATCTTTCAGTCGCGAATGCCACTACGCATGCCGGATTCAATATCGGCAAAATTAGCGGGCGATTGTTGGAGCTTGAGCTTTCGGCGCTAGAACAGAAGCAGCAACTTGAAATTATTGCCAGCCCACATTTGCTCACATCGCATTTGCAACCGGCAAGTATCAAGCAAGGCACCGAAATCCCGTATCAGGTTTCCAGCGGTGAGAGCGGCGCGACATCGGTAGAGTTCAAGGAAGCGGTTTTGGGCATGGAAGTCACGCCGACGGTACTGCAAAAGAATCGCGTGCGTCTCAAACTGAAGATAACGGAAGACATGCCGGGGCAAGTTTTACAGCAGGCCGATGGCGAAGTTTTGGCTATCGATAAACAAGAAATTGAGACGCAGGTAGAGGTCAAAAGCGGTGAAACGCTGGCATTGGGCGGTATCTTCTCACAAAAGAATAAGTCTGCCCGGGACAGTATTCCGATGCTCGGTGATATCCCTTGGCTAGGCCAACTGTTCCGTCATGATGGAAAAGATAGTGAGCGGCGTGAACTGGTTGTATTCATCACACCGCGTATTATTTCTGTGCAATAAGGGTTTTGCAGAGGCCCTTTTTCTTGCTGAACACGGTTCAGGTGTTTGACGTGAGGCCGGATTTAGCATACAAGGAGTACCGATTTGAGAGTCGGTGCCTTACAAAATCCGGTAATTATTAGAGTTGCCAAACCGGCCGGAGTACTGAGATAATTTTCGGTCTGACTCTCGCACTATCGCATATGAGGTTTCAGTTCATGCCTGACGTCGCCGTGTGGTTCGCGTCGCGGGCTTATTATTAACGAAATAGTCTTAGTAGTACCGAAAAAATGGCAGAGAAACGCAATATCTTTCTGGTTGGGCCTATGGGTGCCGGCAAAAGCACTATTGGGCGCCAGTTAGCTCAACAGCTCAATATGGAATTCTACGATTCCGATCAAGAGATTGAGAAACGCACCGGCGCCGATGTGGGCTGGGTCTTCGATGTTGAAGGCGAAGACGGTTTCCGTGACCGCGAAGAGAAAATCATCAACGAGTTGACGGAAAAACAGGGTATTGTGCTGGCTACTGGCGGCGGCTCTGTGAAATCCCGTGAAACGCGTAATCGTCTCTCCGCGCGCGGTGTCGTGGTGTATCTGGAAACGACGATCGAGAAACAACTGGCTCGTACGCAACGCGATAAAAAACGTCCGCTGCTGCAGGTTGAAACGCCTCCGCGTGAAGTCCTGGAAGCACTGGCTGGCGAACGCAATCCTTTGTACGAAGAAATTGCCGATGTCACTATCCGCACTGACGATCAGAGCGCGAAAGTGGTGGCAAACCAGATTATTAATATGCTGGAAAGTAACTGATTCTGGTCAACGCTATACGGAATCGTTCAAGCTGCATCCAGGCGGCAACGGCGTGAACTCTTGCTGACATTTGTCAGCAACCGGGGCGCAAAACTGCCGACCCGCAAGCAGCCTGAAGGATTGCGTGTACTACGCCCGTGAATACAAGTAACCAAGGTGGACGTCGCGTTATGGAGAGGCTCACAGTAACTCTCGGGGAACGTAGTTACCCGATTACCATCGCGGCTGGTTTGTTTAACGATCCAGCTTCTTTCCTGCCACTGAAGTCGGGCGATCAGGCGATGCTGGTCACCAACGAAACGCTGGCACCTGTCTATCTGGATAAGGTGCGTTCAGTGCTGGAACAGGCAGGCGTGAAGGTTGACAGCGTTATCATTCCAGACGGCGAGCAGTACAAGACGCTTGCAGTGATGGAAACGGTCTTCACGGCGTTACTGCAAAAACCTCACGGTCGTGATACCACGCTGGTTGCTCTCGGCGGCGGAGTGGTAGGCGATCTCACCGGATTTGCGGCCGCAAGCTATCAGCGCGGCGTGCGCTTCATTCAGGTGCCAACCACGCTGCTTTCGCAGGTCGACTCCTCCGTCGGCGGCAAAACGGCGGTTAACCATCCCCTCGGTAAAAACATGATTGGCGCCTTCTGGCAGCCGGTGAATGTGGTTATCGATCTTGATTGCCTGAAAACACTCCCTGCGCGTGAACTGTCTTCCGGTCTTGCTGAAGTGATTAAGTACGGCATTATTCTGGATGCAGAATTCTTCTCCTGGCTCGAAAACAACATTGAAGCGCTGATGGCGCTTGATGAAACTGCGATGGCGTATTGCATTCGTCGTTGTTGTGAACTGAAAGCCGAAGTTGTTGCCGCAGACGAGCGGGAAACAGGCTTACGTGCTTTACTGAATCTGGGGCACACCTTTGGTCACGCTATCGAAGCCGAAATGGGTTACGGTAACTGGCTTCACGGTGAAGCCGTTGCGGCTGGAATGGTGATGGCTGCACATGCTTCGGAGCGCCTCGGTCAGTTTGAGGCAAAAGATACACAGCGCATCATTGCTTTGCTTGAACGGGCAAAGCTGCCGGTTTCCGGCCCGCGCGAAATGTCTCCTGACGCGTACCTGCCGCACATGATGCGGGATAAAAAGGTGCTCGCGGGGGATATGCGTTTAGTTTTGCCGCTTTCAATTGGCAAAAGTGAAGTGCGTGGTGGTGTTGCGCACGACGTTGTTCTTGGCGCCATTGCTGATAGTCAGCAGGCGTAACTAATAAGAAAGTCATGCCGCCGATGCGGCGTTTAACTTCAGGTGATGTGCAAGAGTCGTAGGCATAAGCCTTTTAGTGGGGTGTTAAATGGATGAATTCAAACCAGAAGACGATCTGAAGCCCGATCCCAGCGATCGTCGTGCTGGTCGTTCCCGTCAATCTTCCGAGCGTGAAAACGATCAGCAGATAAACTTCGATGATATCGATCTCGACGCCGATGAGCGTCGTCCGGCGCGTGCCCGCAAAGTACGTGAAGAACGCGAAGAAGAGCATGACGAGGAAGAGTATTACGAGTCTGAAGAAGACGAAGAGGCGCAAGAGCAAGTCGAGCGTCGTCCACGCAAACGTAAAAAAGTCCCTGCCCGCAAACCAGCTTCTCGCCAGTACATTATGATGGGCCTGGGTATTCTGGTTCTGCTGGTGCTGATTGTCGGCATTGGCTCTGCGCTGAAAGCGCCATCGTCTTCCAGCGAACAAACATCGAACAGTGTGAAGAGTATCGACCTCTCCGCGAACAACGGAACGCCAGCCGATCAGGCCAATGGCGCGCAGCCTGCACCGGGTACTGCGCCTGCGGGCCAGACCGCCGCGAATCCGCAGCAGGACGTTTCTCTGCCGCCGATTTCCGCGACCCCCACTCAGGGCCAGAACACGGTCGCACCTGATGGGCAGCAGCGCGTAGAGGTTCAGGGTGATCTGAACACTGCGTTGACCCAACAGCAAGGCCAAATTGACAGCGCTGTGGCGAATTCAACGCTGCCGACAGAACCTGCAACGGTTGCTCCAGTGCGCAACGGCAGCTCGCCGCGTCAGGCAACGAACACGGCCGAAAGCGCGCCTGTTGCCACGACTCGCCCAGAGCGTAAACACGCTGTGATTGAGCCGAAGCCGCAGAGCAAACCGCAGCCGACAGTGAAAGCCACCGCGCCTAAACCGGTTGCTGTTCAGCCTAAACACACCGAAACCGCCGCGGCTCCTGCTCCTGTTAAGTCGACTGCGCCAGCAGCAGAACCGGCAAAACCAGCGGCAACCAGTACGGCTAAACCTGTGGCAACTAGCGCAGCGCCAGCGGCTACTGCAACCGCTGCGAGTAAAGAAGCCGGTGATGTGGGGGCGTTGAAATCAGCATCTGGCAGCAACTACACCCTCCAGCTCAGCAGCTCGTCAAATTATGACAACCTAAACAGCTGGGCGAAGAAAGAGAACATCCAAAAATATGTGGTTTATCAGACCACGCGTAACGGTCAGCCATGGTATGTGCTGGTTAGCGGTGTGTATGCGACAAAAGACGAAGCGAAACGCGCCGTCACTGCGCTGCCTGCCGATGTCCAGGCGAAAAATCCGTGGGCAAAACCGTTGCATCAGGTGCAGTCTGACCTGAAACAATAGCAGTACATGACACAGCGCCTTCAGTCTGCTTTTGCGGGCTGAAGGCGAATGTGTTTTAAGCGCAGGATGCTGCAGGAGCTTTTCTCCTCAGCCGGAGAAAGTGAAGTAGCCAGACAGCATGAAAAAAAATCGCGCTTTTTTGAAATGGGCAGGGGGAAAATATCCTCTGCTGAATGATATTGAAAAACATTTGCCGAAAGGTGAGTGTCTGATCGAGCCTTTTGTCGGGGCCGGTTCTGTGTTCCTCAACACCCGCTATTCCCGATACATCCTTGCGGATATCAACAGCGATTTGATTGATCTCTACAACATCGTCAAAACGCGTACTGCTGAATACATCAAGGCTGCGCAGGCGATGTTCGTTCCCGCGAATAACAATGCCGAACTTTATTATCAGCTGCGAACTGAATTCAATCAGTGCCGCGAGCCGCTGCGCCGTGCGGTGCTGTTTTTGTATCTGAACCGTCATGGTTATAACGGATTGTGCCGCTATAACCTCAAAGGCGAATTCAATGTGCCGTTTGGGCGTTACAAAAAACCTTACTTCCCGGAAGCCGAGTTGAACCATTTTGCGCTCAAAGCGCAGAACGCGGAGTTCCATTGTTTGTCCTACGAGGCATGCATGGCGATGGCGAAAAAAGACTCGGTGGTGTATTGCGATCCGCCGTACGCGCCGCTTTCCGCGACCGCGAATTTTACCGCCTATCACACCAACAGTTTCACGCCAGACCAGCAACGACACTTGGCCCACATGGCGGAAAAACTGGTCAGCAAGCAAATTCCGGTGTTAATTTCGAACCATGACACGCCCGATACGCGCGCGTGGTACAAAGAAGCAGAACATTTTCAGGTCAAAGTCCGACGTAGCATTAGTAGCAACGGCGGCACGCGTAAAAAGGTGGATGAACTGTTGGCGCTGTATCGGCCGACCACCCCATAATCGTTTTCAAGGAGATGCGGATGAAACAGTATTTGATTGCCCCTTCGATTCTGTCGGCCGACTTTGCCCGTTTGGGTGAAGATACTGCGAAAGCCCTGGCGGCGGGTGGCGACGTTGTTCACTTCGACGTTATGGACAACCATTATGTGCCCAACCTGACGATGGGTCCGATGGTGCTCAAATCTCTGCGCAAGTACGGCATTACCGCCCCGATTGACGTGCACCTGATGGTCAAACCCGTTGACCGCATCATTCCTGATTTTGCCGCCGCTGGCGCCAGTATCATCACTTTCCATCCGGAAGCCTCCGAGCACGTCGATCGCTCTTTACAGCTAATTAAAGAACACGGTTGTAAAGCGGGGCTGGTACTGAATCCAGGCACGCCGCTGAGCTATCTGGATCACGTGATGGACAAGCTCGATGTAATCTTGCTGATGTCCGTTAACCCCGGTTTCGGCGGTCAATCGTTTATTCCTCACACCCTCGATAAACTGCGTGAAGTGCGCCGCCGGATTGATGTTTCCGGTTTAGATATTCGTCTGGAAGTTGACGGTGGCGTGAAGGCCAATAACATCGGCGAAATAGCCGCCGCGGGTGCTGATATGTTTGTTGCTGGCTCGGCCATTTTTGACCAGCCGGATTACAAGAAAGTGATTGATGAAATGCGCAGTGAACTGGCAAAGGTAAGTCATGAGTAAATTAGAGACGATTCGAGGCGTAGCGTTTGACCTCGACGGCACGCTGGTCGACAGCGCGCCAGGATTAACCGCAGCGGTAGACAACGCGCTGTATGCGCTGGAATTGCCGACCGCAGGCGAAGAACGGGTGATTACCTGGATTGGTAACGGTGCCGACGTCCTGATGGAACGTGCGCTGAAATGGGCGCGGCAGGAGCGCGCGGTTCTGCGTAAAACGCAGGGCAAGCCTTCGGTCGATAGTAACGATATTCCGCAGGAAGAGCAGCAGCGCGTGCTGCGTAAACTGTTTGATCGTTACTACGCCGAGTTTGCCGAAGAGGGCAGTTATCTGTTCCCGGCGGTGAGCGAAACGCTGAGCGCGCTGCATGCCAAAGGCCTGCCGCTGGCGGTGGTGACCAATAAACCGTCGCCGTTTGTGGCACCGATCCTTGAAGCGTTGGATATCGCGAAATACTTCTCCGTCGTGATTGGCGGCGATGATGTGCAGAACAAAAAGCCGCATCCGGAGCCGCTGCTGATGGTGGCGGAAAAGCTCGGTCTCGCGCCCGATGTGCTGCTATTTGTGGGCGATTCACGTAATGATATTTTGGCCGCGCAGGCCGCTGGCTGTTGTTCTGTCGGCCTGACTTACGGTTACAACTACGGCGAAGCGATTGCTGACAGCAACCCTGATTTTGTATTTGACCGTTTCAACGACTTGTTGCCCGCGCTCGGGCTCCCGCACAGTGAAATTCAGGAAGTGAAAAATGACTAAGCCCATCGTATTTAGTGGCGCACAGCCGTCAGGCGAATTGACCATTGGCAACTATATGGGTGCGCTGCGTCAGTGGGTAAACATGCAGGATGATTATCACTGCATCTACTGCATCGTTGACCTGCATGCGATCACGGCCCGCCAGGATCCTGAGAAGCTGCGTAAAGCTACGCTGGATACGCTGGCGCTGTATCTGGCTTGCGGCATCGATCCTGAGAAAAGCACCATCTTTGTTCAGTCACACGTACCAGAGCACGCGCAGCTTGGCTGGGCGCTGAACTGCTACACCTATTTCGGCGAACTGAGCCGCATGACCCAGTTTAAAGACAAGTCTGCGCGTTACTCAGAGAACATCAACGCCGGTCTGTTTGATTATCCGGTGCTGATGGCCGCAGATATTCTGCTGTATCAGACCCATCAGGTGCCAGTAGGCGAAGACCAGAAACAGCATCTGGAACTGAGCCGCGATATCGCCCAGCGCTTCAACGCGATTTATGGCGATGTGTTCAAAGTGCCTGAGCCATTCATTCCGAAATCTGGCGCGCGCGTGATGTCGCTGCTGGAGCCAACCAAAAAGATGTCTAAGTCTGACGATAACCGCAACAACGTTATCGGCCTGCTGGAAGATCCGAAATCCGTGGTGAAGAAAATCAAACGCGCGATGACGGATTCCGAAGAGCCGCCGGTTATCCGCTATGACGTGCAGAACAAAGCGGGTGTTTCTAACCTGCTGGATATCCTCTCCGGCGTGACCGGGCAGAGTATCCCTGAGCTGGAACAGCACTTTGATGGCAAAATGTATGGTCATCTGAAAGGCGAAGTCGCCGAAGCGGTTTCCGGTATGCTGACTGAATTACAGGAGCGTTATAATCGCTTCCGTAATGACGACGCGCTGTTACAACAAATTATGCGTGATGGCGCGCAGAAGGCGAGCGCACAGGCGGCAGAAACATTAAAAGCGGTATATGAAGCGATTGGTTTTGTGGCTAAGCCGTAATTAAATGAACAATAAAAAACCGGGAGCCTCCCGGTTTTTTATTTATACGATAACAGTGAGTATTATTCTGCTGCTGGGCCGCAGCCGCCAATCATTTTAGAAATAGAAATCGCTGGGTGCAGTAAATAATCGTAGCTACAGGTTTTGTTTTTGTTTTCAACGTGACCGGTGCAAGCAGTCAACGTGCTGAGCGCAGCCAGTAGTGCAGCCATTTTAATCATATTTTTCATTGGTTAATCCCTTAAATAAACTGAGTAAGTTTTGACGCAATGATGGTTAAGCGAAGGTTGTGACGCTTTCATCATAGGCGGCGTGTGAATTTAAGGAATTATTGGCGCTGCGACAATGACTATTCATATTCACGCAGGTCCGGATCCGGATGTAATATTTACGTGAATGATATTTGTGTGGAATATAGTTTTGGTGAAGGTTTTAGCGAACACGTATTCAAGTCGGTATGCGTAATATTATTGCTATTCGTTCCTGTGCCCGATAAGCGAAATGCCATCGGGCACTTAATGGCTCAATGATGTGAAAACCAGTTTAATTTTTCACGTAACGCGACAACGCGGCCCACAATGATCAACGCCGGGCTGGCAACCTGCTGCGCCAATTCGTTCAGCTGCGACAGTTCACCACTCACCACCCGCTGAGTGACGGCGGTACCGTTTTCTACCAGCGCGACAGGCATATCAGGCGGCATCCCGTGTTCGGCCAGTTTTTCCTGAATCGTGGCGGCCTGATTCAGCCCCATATAGAACACCAGGGTTTGTTTCTCTGCGGCCAAATTATGCCAGTCCAGTTCTGCTCCGGTTTTTAGGTGACCCGTAACCAGGCGCACACTCTGTGCATAATCACGATGCGTCAAGGGAATGCCCGCGTAGGCGGAACAGCCGGAAGCGGCAGTAATACCCGGCACCACGGAGAACGGGATCCCGGCGTTGCATAAGGTTTCCAGTTCTTCACCGCCGCGACCAAAGATAAACGGATCGCCGCCTTTCAGACGCACCACGCGTTTCCCTTTTTGCGCTTCACGCAGCAGGATCTGGTTAATTTCTTCCTGTGGAACGCAGTGGTAGCCCGCGCGTTTGCCGACAAATACGCGATCTGCATCGCGGCGCACCAGATTCATGATGTCGTCCGAAACCAGACGGTCGTACACCACAATGTCGGCCTGCTGGATTTGTTGCAACCCTTTCAGCGTCAACAGCCCGGCGTCGCCCGGTCCGGCACCGACCAGCACCACTTCTCCGCGCTTATCCAGCGGCTCGTTGAGCAACTGCTCGGTAGTTTCTGTTACCGCTTGTTGATCCTGATTCGCCAGCGACTGCGCCAGACGGTCATTCACGAACAGTTTTTCCCAGAAGCGACGGCGCTCGCCGACATTGGCAAACTGCTTTTTCACTCGTCCACGTAGCTGTCCGGCAAACTGTGCGACCTGCCCGAGATGTTGCGGCAGTATCGCTTCAAGCTTTTCACGTAACAGACGTGCCAGCACTGGCGAAGTACCGCCGGAGGAGACGGCCACCATCAGCGGTGAGCGGTCGATAATCGACGGCATGATGAAACTCGCCTGTTTTGGCGCATCGACCACGTTACAGAAAATCCGGCGTTGTTCTGCTTCTGCGCTAACGCGGGCGTTGACCGCATCGTCATCGGTCGCCGCAATCGCCAGCCAGCTTTTGTCGAGTAGCACAGCATCAAACTCACCCTCTACCAGCGTAAGCATTCCGGCGTCGGCCCACACGTGAAACTGTGGCACAAAGTCGAGTGCGTTAACGGTCAGGCGTGCGCCCGCGTCGAGCAGCAGACGGGCTTTACGTTCAGCCACATCACCACCGCCGACTAACAAACAGTCGCGGTCACGAAGTTGGCAGAAAATGGGTAAGTAATCCATGGACGTCTCGCAGACACAGGGGGAAAACAACTCCGGCGGCAGGGGGCCGCCGGAAGGGTCATCGGCTTTCATGCTCGTCATACTTCAAGCTGCATGAACGCGGTCAACGCACATGCCACTCGAATCATTTAGAGCACAATTGTACCTGACCGTCTTTCACGCGCACCTCAAAATGTGCAATCGAGTGGCTTTCGTCTTCCATGCACAGGCCGTCAGTCAGACGGAAATGCTGTTTTTTCAGCGGGCTGGCAACCCACAGTTCACCGTTGTGTTCGGCGATCAGGCCACGAGAGAGCACGCTTGAACCGAAGAACGGATCAATATTGCTGATCGCGAAAACCTGTTCATCGTGATGCGGGCGGAAAATCGCTACCTGTTGCTGACCCAGCAGGGCACAGACACCGGTTGCTGGCAGAATGGCGTCGATACTGCAAATGTTTACCCACTGGCTCATACGTTTTCCACCACCAGAGTGACCGGGATACGCTCATATGGCGTAGCCGGGCGATGTTGTTCACGTTCAGGGACAATCTGCACGTTCGGGTCGCGCTGCGCGCTGTTAACGAAGTGCTGGAAACGACCCTGAGCGGCTGGGTTATTGACCGTTTCTGTCCATTCGCAGGCAAAGGCTTCACGCAGGCGGTTCAGCTCTTCTTCCAGATGATCGTTGAGGCCGAGTTTATCGTCGATGATCACTGCTTTCAGATAGTCGATACCGCCTTCGAGGTTATCGAGCCACGGCGCGGTACGCGTCAGTTTGTCGGCGGTACGGATGTAGAACATCATGAAGCGGTCGAGATATTTAATCAGCGTCTCTTTGTCGAGATCGGCAGCCAGCAGATCCGCGTGACGCGGTTTCATTCCGCCGTTACCGCAGACGTACAGGTTCCAGCCTTTTTCGGTGGCGATGATGCCCACGTCTTTCCCCTGCGCTTCTGCGCATTCGCGGGTACAACCGGAAACGCCGAACTTCATTTTGTGCGGGGTACGAATACCTTTGTAGCGGTTTTCCAGCTCAACGCCGAAGCCGACGCTGTCGCCCACGCCATAGCGACACCAGGTGCTGCCAACGCAGGTTTTCGCCATGCGTAGCGCTTTTGCGTACGCGTGACCGGTTTCAAAGCCCGCATCAATCAGCTGACGCCAGATTTCCGGCAGATCGTCTTTCTGCGCGCCGAACAGGCCGATGCGCTGCGAGCCGGTGATTTTGGTGTACAGATTGAACTCCTGGGCGATGCGGCCCACGGCCATCAGCCCGTCTGGCGTAATTTCGCCACCGGCAGAACGAGGGATCACCGAGTAGGTGCCATCTTTCTGGATGTTGGCGAGGAAATTGTCGTTGGTATCCTGTAATGGCGTGTGTTCTGGTTTGAGGATGTACTCATTCCAGCACGAGGCCAGCAGAGAACCGACGGTGGGTTTACACACTTCACAGCCGTAGCCTTTACCGTACTTTTTCAGCAATTCGTCGAAGGATTTAATGCCTTCCACGCGAATCAGGTGGTACAGCTCCTGGCGAGAAAACGCGAAGTGTTCACACAGGTTGCTGTTCACTTCGATGCCCTGTTTCGCCAGTTCGGCGTTCAGCACCTGCGTCACCAGCGGAATACAGCCGCCACAGCCGGTACCGGCTTTGGTTTCGGCTTTCAGCGCGGCGACAGTGTGACAGCCTTTGTTGATGGCGCTGATCAGATTGCCTTTGGTGACATCAAAGCAGGAGCAAATTTGCGCGCTATCAGGCAGTTTGTCGACGCCGATAGCCGGTTTGCCACCCGCCGCGTGGGCAGGCAGGATCAGCGCATCCGGGTTTTCTGGCAGCTCAATGGCGTTCAGCACCAACTGTTGCAGGTTGCCAAAATCGCTGGTGTCGCCAACCAGCACGGCGCCGAGCAGAATTTTATTATCAGGGCTGACAATCAGACGCTTGTAGACCTCTTTGCTTTCGTCGAGATAGACGTAGCTGCGTGCGCCTGGCGTGCGACCATGTGCGTCACCGATACCGCCGACGTCGACGCCGAGCAGTTTCAGTTTGGCGCTGAGGTCCGCGCCTTCAAAGGCGTTGGCTTTGCCGAGGATATGATCGACCGCCACCTGCGCCATTTTATAGCCAGGTGCCACCAGACCATACACGCGGTTGTTCCAGCTTGCGCATTCGCCGATAGCATAGATATCCGGGTCAGAGGTCTGACAGGTATCGTTCACCATGACCCCGCCGCGTTGACCGGTTGCGAGGCCGCATTGGGTCGCCAGTTTGTCGCGTGGGCGAATACCGGTGGAGAAGACGACGAAGTCAATTTCCAGTTCGCTACCGTCGGCAAAACGCATGGTTTTGCGGCCTTCGGTGCCTTCCTGGACTATCTCTTTGGTATTTTTACTGGTATGAACGCGCACGCCCATACTTTCGATTTTGCGCTTTAACTGGTCGCCGCCCATCGGGTCGAGCTGTTCTGCCATCAGCATCGGGGCAAATTCGATAACGTGCGTTTCGACACCGAGGCTTTTCAGCGCGCCAGCGGCTTCCAGGCCGAGCAGGCCACCACCGACTACGGCACCGCGTTTGCTGCGTTGTGCGCAGGCTTCAATAGCGTTCAGATCTTCGATAGTTCGGTAAACAAAGCAATCCTGCGTTTCGGAGCCTTTGATTGGCGGGATCCACGGATAAGAACCGGTTGCCATGATCAGTTTGTCGTAAAACACGGAACGACCCGCACTTGAGTGAATCACCTTTTCCTGACGGTTAATGGTGATAGCGCGCTCGCCAATCAGAACTTGAACGCCGTGCTTTTCATAAAACCCTTCACGCACCAGCGAAAGTTCTTCCGCAGTGTGGTGAGAGAAGTAAGATGAGAGATGGACGCGATCGTAGGCGATACGGGGTTCTTCACAGAAGACGGTAATCTCAAATTGATCGGCAGGTGCTTTGTCGAGAATATCCTCAATAAAGCGATGGCCGACCATGCCGTTACCGATAATAGCGACTCTGACTTTGCTCATTTTTGCCTCGATTTCTTTTCTGTTACTGCCTACCTTAACGATTCCGCATGGTCACTTATTGATATGAATCAAATACGCCCGCACCTACCACCTAATGGGTAGGTGGTTGATTTATCAGGGATTTTATAAGCGGCGGAAATATCAGGCTTTTCTGTGTTGATGAAATAACGTGCAAAAAGTGCGGTTTTTAACCTAACAATGAATCAAGGCGTTCACCGCGCCGATTCGGGGAGAGTAAAGATGGGTGCGACACCGTTATGGGTCATCGAAAACGTGCGTTTGCCGGGGCGCGAAGGTTTGTGGCAGTTGGGTCTCGAAGAGGGGCGTTTTCAGTCGATAACGCCAATGGCAGAAACACGGTATGAAAGTGTTGAAGTGCTCAACGCACGCGGTGGGTTAGCCATTCCGCCGTTTATCGAACCACATATTCACTTGGATACCACCCAAACGGCGGGTGAGCCAAGCTGGAACCAGTCCGGTACGTTGTTCGAAGGCATTGAACGCTGGGCCGAACGGAAGGCGATGCTCACTCACGAAGATGTCAAAGCGCGGGCGTGGAAAACGCTGAAATGGCAAATTGCCAACGGCATTCAGTTTGTACGCACCCATGTGGATGTTTCCGACCCGACGCTGACCGCACTGAAAGCGATGCTTGAAGTGAAGCAGGAAATCGCGCCGTGGGTCGATGTACAAATCGTTGCGTTTCCGCAGGAAGGGATCCTTTCGTATCCCGATGGCGCAGCACTGCTGGAGAAAGCATTACAGCTCGGTGCTGATGTGGTGGGGGCGATCCCGCATTTCGAATTTACCCGCGAGTACGGCATAGAGTCGCTGCATATCGCTTTTGCGCTGGCGAAAAAATATGACCGTCCGTTGGATATTCACTGTGATGAAATCGACGACGAGCAGTCGCGCTTTGTCGAAACCGTGGCGGCGCTGGCGCTGAAAGAGGGGATTGGCCCGCGCGTGACCGCCAGCCATACCACGGCGATGCACTCCTATAACGGCGCATACACCTCGCGGTTGTTCCGCCTGCTGAAACTCTCGGGCATTAACTTCGTGGCGAACCCGCTGGTGAATATTCACTTACAAGGGCGCTTTGATGACTACCCAAAACGTCGGGGCATTACGCGAGTGAAAGAGCTGCTCGGGGCGGGCATCAACGTCTGTTTTGGTCATGACGACGTATTTGACCCGTGGTATCCGCTGGGCACCGGTAATATGCTTCAGGTGCTGCATATGGGCCTGCATGTGTGTCAGATGATGGGCTATCAGCAAATTAACGATGGGTTAAATCTGATTACCCACAATAGCGCCCGCACGTTTGGCCTGACCGATTACGGTATCGAAGTGGGGAATGCGGCTAACCTGATTATCCTGCCGGCGGAAAACGGGTTTGAAGCGGTGCGCTGTCAGGTGCCGGTGCGCTGGTCGATTCGCCAGGGACGAGTCATTGCCACCACTCAACTGGCGCAAACCTGGGTACAGATGGATAACGGCGGGGAAGAGCTGTTCTTTACGCGGAACAGCCCCTTTGCAGAGCGCAAAGGGGCATAACGGCTTAATTTAGTGGTTCGCTGCCGCGCTATGCTGGCGGTGGCGGCTGACAAAGCCGAGCACGATGCACATCACGAACACCACGGCGTACAGGCCATTCGCGGTGTGCAACGCCGCCAGCGGACCGCTGTGAGCCACAATCGGGCCGGTGACCACGAAGGTCAGCATGGTGCCGATGGTGCCGCAGGTCAGCACGAAGTTGACCAGTTTCGGCGAGGCGACTTTGGTCTGCAAAGAGCCAAGGGTGATTATCGAGGTATAAATCGCGCTGGAGAAGAAGCCCAGGGTCAGAATGAACCACGGCATATGCTCCGGTGAACCGTTGATGAACAGATACATCAAAACGGTCGCCAGACCGGCAAGAACGGTCAGAATGCGCTGCAAATCGAAGAAACGCAGAACGAAGCTAAATGCCCACATGCCGAGCATGTACGACATCCAGAAGTCACTCACCAGTTTGCCCGCATCGCCCAGGCTCATGCCCAGACCTTTCGCGTATTCCGGCACCCAGGAAATAAAGCCCAATTGCCCAAGGATATAGCAGAGCGCGGCAATGGAGAGGAACAATACGCCGATGCCCCATTTTTCTTTCGCCACTGGCTGTGAATTTGGCTCGGCTTTTTTGCCCAATACCGGGAAATCGCAGCCGAAGGTCAGCGCGAAAATTGCGACATACACCAGCCCGATGCAGGCATAAACCCAGTACCACTCGATGCTGCGCGCCAGTAAATACGCCGCGACCATCGGGAAAATCATCCCTGCCATGCTGAAGAATGAGTCGGTGAATAATAGACGCGCGCCACGCTGGCGGCCTTCGTACATGTGGGTGATAAGGAATGTGCCGATAGACATGGTTATCCCACTCACCAGCCCGAGCACAAACATCGAGGCGGAGAACAGGGCAAGGCTATGGGTGGTCATCAATCCGGCGACGGCAAGGAGCATCAGGATGAAACCGAAGCGCAGCTGCGTTTTCAGCGGCACGATTTCCATCAGCCAGGCGTTCAGAAAGATGGAGATCAAAATACCGGCGTTCAGGAAGGTGAAAGTGTTACTCATGCTGGAGACGGGCAGATGGAAATAATCGGCAATATTTCCCATCACCATCCCGGTGACGATCACCAACGCGCCGGTAAGGGCGTAGGAGAAAAAGCTGATCCATGTGAGCTTGATGCGATTGCTGTTAGTCATGACTGGCCTGTAAATAGAACGGTAAAACGCATTGACACTGCGCGGGGTGGGCAGATTTTATGCATTATAGTGACCCAGGCAAAGGTTTATTCTGAAGGTGATGAAATTAATCCGAACATCATGAGACTTAAATCACATTCATTAGATGAGATAATTCAAAATCTCCAGGTTACAACTGTTTCTATTACGTAAACTTAAGTAAAAGGCTGGTCTGTGAGTCGAGAGCCTTTTAGAATCAAGCGATTCGCAGACTCTCTCGTTCCCGTATAAGGAATTCACATGCTCAAATCTACCCTGGCTGCCGTGGCGGCTGTATTTGCACTCTCGGCGATCTCTCCGGCTGTTCTGGCAGCAAAAGCAGATCCGCACGTGCTGCTGACCACTTCCGCCGGTAACATTGAGCTGGAGCTGAACAGCCAGAAAGCCCCGATTTCCGTTGAGAACTTCGTGAGTTATGTAAACAGTGGTTTCTATAACAACACCACGTTCCATCGCGTGATCCCTGGCTTTATGATTCAGGGCGGCGGTTTCACCGAACAAATGCAGCAGAAGCAGCCGAATCCTCCGATTAAAAACGAAGGCGACAACGGTCTGCGTAATACCCGTGGCACCATCTCGATGGCGCGTACTGCCGATAAAGACAGCGCAACCAGCCAGTTCTTTATCAACGTGGCAGACAACGCGTTCCTCGACCACGGGCAGCGTGATTTTGGCTACGCGGTGTTTGGTAAAGTTGTGAAAGGCATGGATGTGGCGGATAAAATTTCTCAGGTGGCTTCCCATGACGTGGGTCCATACCAGAATGTGCCAACAAAACCGGTCGTTATCCTCTCTGCGAAAGTCCTGCCGTAATCCTCTGCGATGCGGACCGCCCGGTCCGCGTTGTGCTGGCCTCTCTGCGTAACCTGAAATTGCTGCTTATACTTGTGGCACAAGGGGAACCGTCAGGGAGGTCCAGATGAAAAAGCTCACCGACAAACAAAAATCCCGCCTCTGGGAGAAGACACGTAATACCAATTTTCAGGCCAGCCGCCGTTTAGAAGGCGTCGACACGCCTTTGGTCACGCTAAGCAGCGCCGAAGCACTGCTCCGCGTTGAAGCGCTCAGGAGGCACTATGAGCGATAAAATTGGCGACGACCGCGATCCCTACCTTTATCCTGGCCTCAATGTGATGCGTAATCGTCTGGACATTCACGAAGCGCATCGGCTGGAACAGGCGGCGTATGAGTTGACGGCGTTACGCGCCGCGACGCTGGCTCTGGGGCCGCAGGTTCGTGGGCTGCCGTATCTCTGCGCCATTCACCACGATTTGTACCAGGATATTTTCGATTGGGCGGGTAAATACCGTGAAATCGATATCTACCAGGGTGACACGCCGTTTTGCCATTTTGCCTGGATCGAGAAAGAGGGCAATGCGCTGATGCGGGATCTCGAAGAAGAGGCGTATTTGGCGGGACTGTCGCGCGATGAGTTTATCCCTCGACTGGCGCACTACTATTGTGAAATCAACGTACTGCATCCTTTCCGGCTCGGCAATGGGCTGACACAGCGAGTCTTCTTTGAGCAGTTAGCCATTCACGCCGGATACGTCTTGCACTGGGACGATATCACGCCTGAAAAGTGGAATGCGGCGAATCAAAGCGGGGCGATGGGGGATTTGCAGCCATTGATTGCGCTGTTCACTAAAGTGGTGAGCGAAGCGCAGGAAACTGAGTAGAATAGCGCGGTTTGCTGTCACCGGAGCCGCCATGATCCTGCTTATTGATAACTACGATTCGTTTACCTGGAACCTCTACCAGTATTTTTGCGAACTGGGCGCGGAGGTGTTGGTCAGGCGAAACGATGACATCACGCTGGATGACATCGCCCGGCTTGCGCCTGCAAAAATCGTTATTTCGCCCGGCCCCTGCACGCCGGATGAGTCCGGTATTTCGCTCGATGTTATCCGCCATTACGCGGGGAAAACGCCTCTACTTGGCGTCTGTCTTGGGCATCAGGCGATTGCTCAGGTGTTTGGCGCGACTATCGTGCGTGCCGCCAAAGTTATGCACGGAAAAACGTCACCGATAACCCATACCGGCAAAGGGGTTTTTGTTGGGTTGAATAACCCTCTGACCGTTACGCGTTACCATTCGCTGGTGATTGACCCGCCGACATTACCCGCAGATTTTGAAATTACCGCGCAGAGTGAGACCGGGGAAATTATGGGCATTCGCCACCGAGAGTGGGATCTGGAAGGCGTGCAATTCCACCCGGAAAGCATCCTCAGCGAACAGGGCCATCAGCTGTTGGAAAACTTTCTGAAACGATAATTCGCCTTGCCATGATGTGATTTATTATGCATATTTCTTGATTATATTTTCATAATCATTGCTGCGTAAGAGGATTGTCATGGCGACTGAACAAGCTGCAATTACCCGTGCCACGTTTGATGAAGTGATCCTGCCCATTTATGCTCCGGCTGAATTTATTCCGGTTAAGGGAAAGGGCAGCCGCGTGTGGGATCAGCAAGGCAAAGAGTATGTTGATTTCGCCGGGGGAATTGCAGTCACCGCGCTGGGGCATTGTCATCCGGCGCTGGTTGAGACACTGAAAACGCAGGGCGAAACCCTGTGGCACACCAGCAACGTATTCACCAATGAACCGGCGCTGCGTCTGGGCCGCAAGCTGGTGGCATCGACATTCGCTGAGCGCGTGGTGTTTATGAACTCCGGCACCGAAGCCAATGAAACCGCATTTAAACTCGCGCGCTATTACGCTTCCACTCGCCACAGCCCGTACAAAACCAAAATCATCGCCTTCCACAACGCGTTTCACGGACGCTCGCTGTTCACTGTTTCCGTCGGCGGTCAGCCAAAATATTCCGACGGTTTCGGGCCAAAACCGGCAGATATTGTTCACGTTCCCTTCAACGATTTACATGCGGTGAAAGCGGTGATGGACGACCATACCTGTGCGGTGGTTGTTGAGCCGATTCAGGGCGAAGGCGGTGTGACAGCGGCTACGCCTGAATTCCTCAAAGGGTTACGCGAACTGTGCGATGCGCACCAGGCGCTGCTGGTGTTTGATGAAGTGCAGTGTGGAATGGGGCGTACCGGTTCATTGTTTGCCTATCAGCATTACGGCGTGACGCCGGACATTCTCACCAGTGCCAAAGCGCTGGGCGGTGGTTTCCCGGTGAGTGCGATGTTGACCACCGAAGAGATTGCCAGCGCATTTCACGTCGGGTCCCACGGTTCGACTTACGGCGGTAACCCGCTGGCCTGCGCCGTTGCCGGGGCGGCATTCGATATTATCAATACACCGGAAGTGCTGAATGGTGTGAACGCCAAACGTGAGCTGTTTGTGAAACGCCTGCAGCAGATTGATGCCGAGCTGGATGTGTTCAGCGATGTTCGTGGCATGGGCCTGTTGATTGGCGCGGAGCTTAAACCGCAGTACAAAGGCCGGGCGCGTGATTTCCTCCATGCCGCCGCACAGGAAGGTGTGATGGTGCTGAACGCGGGGCCAGATGTGATGCGCTTTGCGCCGTCGCTGGTGGTAGAAAACGCCGATATCGACGAAGGGATGACGCGTTTTGCAGCGGCGGTGAAGAAGATCGTTGGCTGATGTGGGTATCTGCCGAGCAGTATCTTTAGGCTCGGCGTTTCAACCAAATCCCATGATGCGGCCGCTGCCGCCAAGCCACCGATGAAATGGTATGCATGGTATTCAGATGGCCCAAAATACGCTGGATATGTTGTTCCATGGTGCTTAATGGCCCATGGGACAGCGTTTCCGGCGACTCCATAATATTCGCATCACCGCTGCTCCCCGCTTCGTCATACTCCAGTCGCTGCTGACAGCGCTGCAAGGCGATTTCGCAGGACTGCAAATACCGCTGCGCCAGCTCTTCCGTCAGCATGTTGTGCTCGCGCGCCAGCGTGGTCATCGCATTGATATGCTCCACGATAAACTGGCTGTGGGTAACCCACAGCTTCATGTCTGCCAGATAATGCGAGTTAAACCCCGGCTCCTGCATCGCCTGATTGAGCGAGTTGAACAGCGCATTATGAGCCTGGTTGACCCGCATCCGTTGATAGGCCAGCGTCGGCGCTTGCGGATCGTTGCTGAGGATCAGCCGCAGCGCGTCCTGGTCCGCTTCGAGCGCCTGTTGAGCATTCTTGCGTAACAGCCCGCTTTGCCACTGTGGCCATAGCCAGACCATACCGCCGAACGCAATCAGGCAGCCAATCACCGTATCGAGAAAACGCACCAAAATAAATTGCTCACCGTTCAGCGTCAGCAGTTGGATGGTGTACACCGCCGTGACGGTAAAGCCAACGGTTGCCCAGCCGTAACTCTTGCGAATAATCAGATAGCTCGCGAGTGTGATGCCCAGCATCGATGCGAGGGTATAACCTTCCGGGACATGGAAATGCAGGGCGCCTGCCGCAATCACTAATCCGGCAAGTGTGCCCGCCGCGCGGTGGAAGATCCTCACTCGCGTCGCGCCGTAGCCGTTCTGTGTCACCAGCAGAACGGTCATCAGGATCCAGTAGGGCTTCGGCAGATGCAGCGCCGAGCCCATCAGGCTGGCGATGCTTAACATCACGCTAATTCGCGCGGCATTGCGCAGCGCCGGCGATTTTAACGACAGATAACTTTTCAACGCGGCAAATACGGGTAGGCGACGCTCGTTATCGGCCATCAGGTTGCGCGGATAGAGCGGACGCTGAAGGCGTAAAACGCGGGCGATACGGCTGAAATGCCAGGCGCAGAACTGACCGACCGGATTGTCCGGGTGCTGATGGGCGATTTTTTCCAGCGCGCCAATCTGTTTATCCATACTGAAACGCTGCGGAAAGCGGTGGTAAAGAATGTCATCTGCCATTACTCGCAACCGCGCGGCAATGGTTTGTGCGTTCCAACGGATCACCGCTTCGGCGTGGCTGCGTTCAACCAGTTTCTGTACTTCTGCGGGCTGATGCAGGCTGACGGAGATATGCTCCTGTAAATCGAGGGCAATCTGAAATGCGCGCAGCAGGCGTTTGTATTCGTGATTTTTGTTGGCCGCGAGCATATGCATCTGCTGGTAGCACAGGGTAATCAGATCAACGGCTTTCTGTTGACGGTTAAGCAGCGGCGGCAGCGCTTTTTCCGGATCGGTATGCTGGGTGAGCAGGCTGTATTTGGCCTCGCAATAATCTGCTAATTGTCGGTAGAGCAAGCTCAACGATTCGCGCAGCGGCTGTTCGCGCCACATCCAGAACCAAAACCAGTTGAACAGACCGTACCACAGCGTGCCGAGGGCGTAGATAAGCAACGGTTGCCAGATGGGCATATTGCCGGCCAGGCTAAGGGTGAAAATGGAGGCAATCAACGACGCGGGCAACAATCGCGCATGCAGATTGCTGATTTCCGCAGTAACGCCAAGCAGCAGCGCCAGCCCGGTCAGAATCAACGGTAACGGTACGGTGTGCGCCAGCAATAGCTGAACCGTCAGGCTACAGCCCGCAAACAGCGAGCCGCCAATAATCAGGCGTTTGAAGAAGCGTTTGTGCGGCGTATCCAGACCCGCAATGTTGCAGCAGGCGGGAACCAGCGAGAACAATAAACCGTATTTGAGATAACCCAGAACCAGGCCGACAGCCACGGGTAAACAGAGCACCAGGGTTTGCCGCAGTGCATAGTTAATTTCCGGGTGATAGATCAGCCTGCGCCACATGAGGGAAGAGACAAAAACGGCGTTACACAACATCCTTCAGGCTGCCTCTGCGTTGGCTGCCTTCCATTACCCCAGTCACTTACTTGAGTAAACTCCTGGGGATTCTCTCAGTTGCCGTCTTGATGCAACCTGAATGACGATGTGTATTTCTGTCGGAACAATACGCCGTTTAGTTTGCTTAGCGCGTACCGTAAACCACGATAGTTTTACCGTGGGCGGAGATCAGGTTCTGATCTTCCAGCATTTTCAGAATACGGCCAACGGTTTCACGGGAACAACCCACGATCTGACCGATTTCCTGACGGGTAATTTTGATTTGCATACCGTCCGGGTGAGTCATCGCATCAGGCTGTTTCGCCAGGCTAAGCAATGTTTGCGCGATACGACCGGTCACGTCGAGGAACGCAAGGTTGCCGACTTTCTCAGAGGTCACCTGCAAACGACGAGCCATCTGCGAAGAGAGGCGCATCAGAATATCTGGATTAACCTGAATCAGCTGACGGAATTTTTTGTAGGAGATTTCGGCCACTTCACAAGCGGTTTTCGCCCGAACCCAAGCGCTACGCTCCTGACCTTCTTCAAACAGGCCAAGCTCACCGATAAAATCGCCCTGGTTGAGGTAAGAGAGGATCATCTCTTTACCTTCTTCATCCTTGATGAGTACTGCCACAGAGCCTTTCACGATGTAGTACAGCGTTTCTGCTTTTTCACCCTGGTGAATCAGCGTGCTCTTCGATGGGTACTTATGAATGTGGCAATGAGACAAGAACCATTCAAGGGTAGGGTCTGTTTGCGGTTTGCCAAGCACCATGCGCGGTTATCCTCTGTTATAAGCTGTCTCCAGTGGCAGACACGACACTGCCGCTGGTTTTGCAATCGTATCCTTCCCTGTGCCTGGGAAGTCGGCTGTCGGGTTTTACTGCAGCCTGTAGTGTGATGTCCTCTGCATACATGCATTACTTCAATGTATTACTGTGTATGGCATGTGTAATACAGTTGCATCCCGACTGTTTTAGCATAGCTTTTGCTGCGTGTCTCCTGGTGTCTCGCTTCAGCATGACGCGCGTCTCCTTCCGTTGCGAGAATTGTTATGTGCGCGTAATCTGAGAGGAAAATTGCCACTCTGGAGTTAACAATTATGCAAGCGCGTGTGAAATGGATTGAGGGTTTAACCTTTCTGGGCGAGTCCGCTTCCGGCCACCAAATTCTGATGGACGGCAACTCGGGTGATAAAGCACCCAGCCCGATGGAAATCGTATTGATGGCGGCGGGAGGTTGCAGCGCGATTGACGTGGTGTCTATTTTGCAAAAGGGCCGCCACGACGTGACGGACTGCGAAGTAAAGTTAACGTCCGAGCGTCGTGAAGAAGCGCCGCGTATGTTTACGCACATCAATCTGCACTTCATCGTGACTGGTCACGATCTGAAAGAGGCGGCGGTATCGCGTGCGGTGGATTTGTCTGCGGAGAAATACTGTTCGGTAGCGCTGATGCTGGGGAAAGCGGCGAAAATCACGCACTCATTTGAGATTGTCGAAGCGTAACGCGGGTTACCCGGTGGCGCGAGGCTTACCAGACCTACGTGGTTTTGTAGGCCGGTGCAAGCGTCGCGCCGCCCGGCGAAGATCAGCTAACCCGGCCTTCCATCAACCGCTCAACCAGCGGTGACATAATCAGCTCCATCGCCAAGCCCATTTTGCCGCCCGGCACGACCAATGTATTCATATGAGAAATAAACGAGCCTTGCAGCATCGCCAGCAGCCAGGGGAAATCAATATCGCCCAGATTCTGGAAATGGATAACGACGAAACTTTCATCCAGCGAAGGAATGCCTTTTGCCGCAAACGGGTTGGAGGTGTCGACGGTCGGCACGCGCTGGAAGTTAATATGCGTGCGTGAAAACTGCGGCGTGATGTAGTTGATATAATCTTCCATTGAACGTACCACGGAATCCATCACCGCTTCACGGGAATGTCCGCGCTCGCTGGTGTCACGCGTCAGTTTCTGAATCCATTCGAGGTTCACAATCGGCACCACGCCGACCAGCAGATCGACATGTTTCGCGACATCGTGTTGCGGCGTGACAACCCCGCCGTGCAGCCCTTCATAAAACAGCACGTCGGTCGGTTCCGGCAGCGGTTGCCATGGCGTAAATGTGCCTGGCACCTGATTCCACGGCACGGCTTCATCATAGGTGTGTAAGTACTTACGTGACTGACCTTTGCCGGTCTGGCCATAGGTCATAAAGGTTTGTTCGAGCAGGCCGAAATCGTTGGCATCTGGGCCAAAGTAGCTGATGTGGCGGCCCATATCGCGCGCTTTGCGAATGGCCATATCCATTTCTGGGCGGGTATAGCGGTGAAAGCTATCGCCTTCCACTTCCGCAGCATTGAGATTAAGTTGAGCAAAGATTTTACGAAACGCGAGGCTGGTAGTGGTGGTTCCCGCGCCGCTAGAGCCGGTTACGGCGATCACCGGATGTTTGGCAGACATAGCTAACAACTCCCTGCATAAGCAATGGTTTGAGTATAGTCAGCCGTGGAATTGGTTACGGGGCATGATATTGACCGTCTCGTGCAGTTCGGACCACACCAGAACGACATCCCCGCGCTTCAATTGTTGTTTTACATCGGCGACTTTGTCTTCAAGAGAACGTTCATGTTCACCATAATCGGTGCCTTCGCGCAACACAAAGCTTTCAATCAGGCTATCCAGCGTTTCGGGAGCCAGATCTTGCCAGGGGATGATCATACGGGTGTTCCTAACCAACGAGTCAGCCAATTGGGAATGCGTTTTTCCAGCCACATTTCGGGATGGCGCAGCGTGCCGCCGACAAATCCGACGTGGCCGCCGTGTTCCGTCAGCTGATACTGAATGTTCGCCGGAAGTTCTTCCTGTGCGGGAATCGAATGGTGATCCATGAAGGGGTCATCTTTGGCGTGAATAATCAGCGTCGGTTTGGTTATCTGGCTCAGTACGGGCATCGCGCTGCACTGACGGTAGTAGTCGATAGCATCGGCGAAACCGTGGATTTTCGAGGTGATCAGGTCGTCAAATTCGCGAATGCGGCGCACGCTTTTCAGACGCTTTAAATCCACCGGCAGTGTTCCCGGATAGGCTTTTAATTTGCGCGACGCGTTGGCTTTCAGCAGGTTCAGGAGATAGCGCTGATAAACGCGGGAGAAGCCCTTGTCCATATGATAGCTGCAGGCTTCCAGCATGAACGGTGCGGAAACAATGACGGCGGCGTCAAGCGGCGTGTTATCGCCTTCTTTCGCCAGCAGACAGCCGAGCATATTCCCACCGAGCGAATAACCGACGGCGGCCGTCGGCACTTCACCAAACTCACGACGTAGCCAGGAGAGGAACCAGGTGCCGTCTTCTGTTTCAGCGGAATGGTAGATCCGTTGATTACGGTTCGGCTCACCGCTACAGCCACGGAAATGCATCACCACGCCAAGCCAGCCGCGCTGCTGCGCTGCGTGGATCAGACCGTGGGCATACGGGCTGTAAAGACTGCCTTCCAAACCGTGAAACACCACCAGACGCGGCTTATCTCGCGCCTGGTTGGGATCTTCACTCCAGGCCAGATCGACAAAATCCCCATCCGGAAGCTCAAGACGCTGCCAGTGCGGCGTGAACAACACTTTGCGGCGGATGAGACGCGGCAGCATGGTCTGCAAGTGGCAGTTGCGCACGCCCTTCATCGGCACAAACGTGTCGTTATCTTCTGGTGGAACTTCAAAGTCTACTGGGGTTACCTGGGCCATTCCGTTACGCTGCTGTCGTGAAAAACCTGTCTACTATACTGTTATGACGGTTTTGTGTTTATGAAAATGAGCCGTTGTGAGCATTTATTGAGCTTTCACTCTTCCTGAAGCATGTGCTCCAGCTGTTCATGCGCGTCCAGCCACGCCATTTCACACTCTTCCAGACCGGATTTTGCCGTGGCCTGCTGTTGCAGACACTCGGTCAACTCTGCTTTGCGTGATTGATCGTACAGACCGCTGTCACCGAGTTTTTCTTCCGCCGCCGACAGTTTTGCGTTGAGTTTCTCCATCTCTTTTTCCAGACGGGTAATCTCTTTGCGCAGCGGCTGCGTCAGGGTGCGCAGTTCTGCTTCCCGACGTTTCTGATCTTTGCGGGACTGCGCGCTGTTGGCGTTGTCTTTGGGGGTGTCATCGGCCTGATTTTCTTGTCGCTGAACATCCGTCAGCCATTGCTGATAATCCTCCAGATCACCGTCGAAAGGTTCCACTTTCGCGTCGTGAACCAGGTACAAATCGTCGGTAGTGGAACGTATCAGGTGACGGTCGTGCGACACCACAACCAGCGCGCCTTCAAATTCGATCAGCGCTTCGGTCAATGCCTGACGCATATCGAGATCGAGGTGGTTCGTCGGTTCATCGAGCAGCAACAGGTTAGGGCGCTGCCAGACAATTAACGCCAGTACCAGACGGGCTTTTTCACCGCCGGAGAAACGACGTGTCTCTTCGCTGACTTTATCGCCCTGGAAGCCGAAGCCGCCGAGATAATCGCGCAGCTGTTGCTCCAGCACCTGTGGCGCGAGGCGTGCCAGGTGTTGTAGTGGCGATTCATCAGCGCGCAAAAATTCCAATTGATGCTGCGCGAAGTAGCCAAGTTTAATGCCTTTTGCCAGCCCGATCTCGCCGCTCTGTGCGTCCAGTTCACCTGCCAGCAGTTTGATAAGCGTCGATTTACCCGCGCCATTACGGCCCAGCAGGCCAATACGCGAGCCGGGAACCAGATTGAGCTTGATGGAATCCAGAATGGTGCGGTCACCGTAGCCCGCGCTCACTTTTTCCATTTTCAACAGGGGATTCGGCAGGCTTTCCGGTTGACGAAAGCTGAAATGGAACGGGTTATCGACGAGCGCCGGGGCAATCAGTTCCATACGTTCCAGCATTTTCACGCGGCTCTGCGCCTGCTTGGCTTTTGACGCTTTAGCTTTAAAGCGGTCAATAAAGCTCTGCAAATGTGCCACTTTTTCCTGCTGACTTTCATACATCGACTGCTGCTGAGACAGGCGTGTGGCGCGCTGGATCTCAAACGAGGAGTAGTTGCCGGTGTATTCAAACATCGCCTGCTGTTCGATATGAATGATTTTGCCGACCACCGGATCGAGGAAATCGCGGTCATGGGAAATCAGGATAAGCGTGCCCTGATAGCTTTTCAGCCATTTTTCCAGCCAGATGACGGCGTCGAGATCGAGGTGGTTTGTCGGTTCATCGAGCAGAAGCAGATCGGAGCGGCAAATCAGTGCCTGCGCCAGGTTCAGACGCATCCGCCAGCCGCCGGAGAAATCGCTGGTCGGGCGTTCAAGCTGTTCGTTGCTGAAGCCCAGACCGTGCAGAAGACTGGAGGCGCGGGCGCGGATTGTCCACGCGTCGATGGCATCCAGCTTGCCGTGAACGGTGGCAATGGTGTGGCCATCGTCGCGCTCGTTAGCGGCATTCAGTTCGGCTTCAAGCTGGCGGTATTCGCGGTCGCCATCAATAACATAGTCGAGTGCAGGCGTGGAGAGTGCAGGTGTTTCCTGATTCACCCATGCCAGCTGCCAGTTTCCAGGATAAGTGAAACTGCCGCCGTCGGCGCTTATCTCGTTCTTGAGTAGCGACAGCAGCGTGGATTTGCCGCAGCCGTTTTTTCCCACCAGACCGACTTTTTGCCCAGGGTTAATAGTGGCTGTGGCGTTATCCAGCAGGACACGCACGCCGCGACGAATTTGTAACGAGGAGAAAACAATCATAAGGCGCCGTATGTTCAGACTATGTTAAATTGTCATTATGATAATGTAGTGTGGTGAACCCAACGCTACACCGGGCGGCAATGGTAGCCCAAAACAACAACGATAGACAAAAGCATTCAGGCGCATCCGGAAACATGCGGGATGCGAATGGGCCTGTTTGTTCACAAACCGGGAGGGGAATGATGTCAGAGACAGCAAAGGTTTTGCTGCTGTATGCCCATCCGGAATCTCAAGACTCGGTGGCCAACCGGGTTTTGCTTAAACCGGCTCAACAGCTTAAAAACGTAACCGTGCACGATCTTTACGCACACTATCCTGATTTTTTTATCGACATTCCGCGCGAGCAAAAACTGCTCCAGGAACATGATGTGATCGTGTTCCAACATCCGCTTTATACCTACAGTTGTCCGGCTCTGTTGAAAGAGTGGCTCGATCGCGTGCTAAGTCGTGGTTTTGCCAGCGGCCCGGGAGGGAATCAATTGGCGGGAAAGTATTGGCGTAGCGTGATAACCACCGGTGAGCCGGAAAGTGCTTATCGCCATGACTCTCTGAATCGCTATCCAATGAATGATGTTTTGCGCCCCTTTGAGCTGACGGCAGCGATGTGCCGCATGCACTGGATGAATCCGATTATCGTTTACTGGGCGCGTCGCCAACCGCCGGATGAACTGGCAAGCCATGCCAGAGCGTACGGTGACTGGCTGGCAAATCCTGTCGCACCGGGAGGTCGCTAATGGAAGGATCGGATTTGCTGCTGGCGGGCGTGCTGTTCTTATTTGCGGCGGTTGCGGCTGTGCCGCTGGCTTCGCGTCTGGGGATTGGCCCGGTGCTGGGTTATCTTTTGGCTGGCATTGCTATAGGCCCGTGGGGATTGGGTTTCATCAGCGATGTTGATGAAATTCTGCATTTCTCAGAGCTTGGCGTGGTGTTTCTGATGTTCATCATTGGGCTGGAACTGAACCCGTCCAAACTCTGGCAATTACGCCGCTCAATCTTTGGTGTCGGTGCGGCGCAGGTGTTATTGAGCGCGGCGGTCCTCACTGGGTTGCTGATGCTGACCAACTTCTCGTGGCAGGCGGCAGTGATCGGCGGCATTGGTTTGGCGATGTCGTCCACGGCGATGGCGCTTCAACTGATGCGCGAGAAAGGAATGAACCGCAACGAAGCCGGACAGCTTGGTTTTTCAGTGCTGCTGTTTCAGGATTTAGCGGTCATTCCTGCGCTGGCGCTGGTGCCACTGCTTGCGGGGAATGGGGACGATAATCCCGACTGGATTAAAATCGGCCTCAAAGTGTTGGCGTTTGCCGGTGTGCTTATCGGCGGGCGTTATCTGCTGCGTCCGGTTTTCCGCTATATCGCCGGATCAGGCGTACGTGAAGTTTTCACCGCCGCGACGCTGCTGTTGGTACTCGGCTCGGCGCTATTTATGGATGCGCTCGGCCTGTCGATGGCGCTCGGGACGTTCATCGCCGGGGTACTGCTGGCGGAAAGCGAATATCGACACGAACTGGAAATTGCCATCGAGCCGTTCAAAGGGCTGCTGTTGGGCTTGTTCTTTATCTCCGTCGGCATGGCGCTCAATCTCGGTATTTTGTACACCCATTTGCTGTTGGTGTTGGTGGGTGTGATTGTGTTGGTGGCGGTGAAATATTTGGTGCTGTATGCCCTGGCGCGAATATACGGTCTGCGTAGCGCTGAACGCATGCAGTTTGCCGCGGTGCTGAGTCAGGGCGGCGAATTTGCTTTCGTGTTGTTTTCAACAGCATCGTCACAGCGGTTATTCCATAATGACCAAATGGCGCTGTTGTTGGTCACGGTGACGCTGTCGATGATGACCACGCCGTTACTGATCAAAGTGGTCGATAAAATCCTGTCGCGTCGAATTAACGGCCCGGAAGATGAAGATGAAACGCCGTGGGTTGAAGATGATAAACCGCAGGTGATTGTCGTCGGGTTCGGCCGCTTCGGTCAGGTGATTGGTCGCCTGTTGATGGCCAACAAAATGCGCATTACCGTACTGGAACGCGATATTAGTGCGGTAAATCTGATGCGCAAGTACGGCTATAAAGTGTATTACGGTGATGCCACGCAGATTGAACTACTGCGTTCGGCAGGTGCGGATGATGCCGAGTCAATTATCATCACCTGCAATGCGCCGGAAGACACTATGAAACTGGTGGAAATTTGCCAGCATCATTTCCCGCATCTCCATATTTTGGCTCGTGCTCGCGGGCGTGTGGAAGCCCATGAGCTTTTACAGGCGGGTGTGAAGCAATTCTCACGCGAGACATTTTCCAGTGCGCTTGAACTGGGGCGTAAAGCGCTCATTACGTTGGGAATGCATCCACATCAGGCGCATCGCGCGCAGTTACATTTCCGTCGCCTGGATATGCGGATGCTGCGCGAACTGATGCCGGTACACAGTGATACGCAGCAAATCTCCCGTGTACGGGAAGCCCGGCGCGAGCTAGAAGAGATTTTCCAACGTGAAATGCAACAGGAACGACGCCAGTTGGATGGCTGGGATGAATTTGAATAAGAAGGTGAACAATGGCCATACGTAAACGTTTTATCGCTGGCGCAAAATGCCCGGCGTGCCAGGCACAGGATTCACTGGCAATGTGGCGTGAGAATAATGTCGATATCGTGGAATGTGTTAAGTGCGGTCACCAGATGCGTGAGGCCGATAAAGAAGCCCGCGAGCATGTGCGCAAAGATGAGCAAGTGATCGGTATTTTTCATCCGGAGTAGCGATCCTGGCTGTCTTTTTTTAAGCTAAGGGGTACACGGATGCAGAATTCCGCTACAATCTGCGCCACTATTCTTCCCATGCTCAGGAGATATCATGAAAGTAGCAAAAGACCTGGTGGTTAGCCTGGCCTATCAGGTACGTACAGAAGACGGTGTATTGGTTGATGAGTCTCCGGTAAGTGCGCCGCTCGACTACCTGCATGGTCACGGTTCCCTGATCTCTGGCCTGGAAACAGCGCTGGAAGGTCACGAAGCTGGCGATAAGTTTGACGTTGAAGTCGGCGCAAACGACGCTTACGGCCAGTATGATGAAAATCTGGTACAGCGCGTACCAAAAGACGTCTTCATGGGCGTTGAAGAGCTGCAGGTTGGCATGCGTTTTCTGGCTGAAACTGACCAGGGTCCGGTTCCGGTTGAAATCACCGAAGTTGAAGACGACCACGTTGTTGTCGACGGCAACCACATGCTGGCAGGCCAAAACCTGAAGTTCCACGTTGAAGTGATCGCACTGCGTGAAGCCACCGAAGAAGAACTGGCTCATGGCCATGTTCACGGTGCACACGACCATCATCACGATCACGACCATGACGGTTGCTGCGGTGGTCACGGCCACGATCACGGCGATCACGAACACGGTAAAGGTGGTTGTGGTAACGGCGGTTGCGGTTGTCACTAATCATCCGCGAAGGGTGATAATAAAAAAGCGTGCCTGGCACGCTTTTTTTTCATCTTAATAATGCGGTGGTGGCGTTTCTTCTTCCGGTGACGCCATGTGTGACGGTTGGCTGGATTTCAGCTTTTCGACCATCAGGCGCATGTTGTCACGCATTTTCGCCATTTCTATTTCGTGGGCCGTCACCGTCCGGTTGAGGTCCTCAATGGTGATTTCCTGAAACGCCAGTCGGCTTTCCAGCTCTGCCAGACGCGCTTCTAATGTTATCTCGCTCATGATTCACCTCTTATGTCATTGCGCGCCGGATTCTACTGGACTTTACTCAGTCGCGCAGCCTTATAACGAGATGGACGAAACTTATTTACACAAAAATAGTCTGAAAAGATTCGGGATTACAGAGCGTTCGTATGTAGATTTGTTCAACAACGTTTTATAGTACGCTACTTATTGACTAAACCCTGGGGTGAGATGCCCCGGCCCTGGAGAAATGGATGAAATCACTGTTTAAAGTAACGCTTCTGGCGACAACGATGGCCGTTGCCCTGAATGCACCGCTGACCTTTGCTGCAGATGCTGCAGCAGCGAAAGCAGCCCCGGCTCCTGCAGCAGACGCTGCTAAAGCCGCGCCTGCGACCCTCAACGCGGCATTCAAAAACGACGACCAGCAATCAGCTTATGCACTGGGTGCTTCGCTGGGTCGTTACATGGAAAATTCCCTGAAAGAACAGGAAAAACTGGGCATCAAACTGGATAAAACTCAGCTGATCGCCGGTGTCCAGGACGCGTTTGCAGATAAGAGCAAACTGTCCGATCAGGAAATCGAGCAGACTCTGCAGACTTTTGAGACTCGCGTAAAAACCGCTGCTCAGCAGAAAATGGAAAAAGACGCGACGGATAACGAAGCGAAAGGCAAAGCCTTCCGTGACACCTTCGCTAAAGAGAAAGGTGTGAAAACCTCCTCTACTGGCCTGATGTACAAGGTCGAGAAAGAAGGTACCGGTGACGCCGCGAAAGACAGCGACACCGTTGTAGTGAACTACAAAGGTACGCTTATCGACGGTAAAGAGTTTGATAATTCTTACACCCGTGGCGAGCCACTGTCATTCCGTCTGGATGGTGTTATCCCTGGCTGGACTGAAGGCCTGAAGAACATCAAGAAAGGCGGCAAAATCAAGCTGGTCATCCCACCGGCTCTGGCTTATGGCAAAACTGGCGTTCCGGGGATCCCGGCTAACTCCACTCTGGTCTTCGACGTTGAGCTGCTGGATATCAAACCAGCACCTAAAGCGGACGCAGCACCTGCTGCCGCGGCAGACGACAGCGCTGCTGCTGATACCAGCAAAAAATAAGCGTTTAAAAGCCGCCGTCCGAAAGGGCGGCGGTTTTTTATTGGGCGCAATATAATTAACGCTGGAAAGCATTTAGTGAGCGTATTACCTTAGATGCCTTAATTTTGATGATGATATGAGCCTGCCCTGACAACCTAATGACAGGCTCCTGAAAAGGAGTGCTTTTTTACATGTCCAGGTCGCTTTTAACCAATGAAACCAGCGAACTTGATTTGCTGGATCAACGTCCGTTTGACCAGACTGATTTCGACATTCTGAAATCTTACGAAGCGGTTGTGGACGGGTTAGCGATGCTCATTGGCTCCCATTGCGAAATCGTGCTGCACTCTTTGCAGGATCTCAAATGTTCCGCCATCCGTATTGCCAACGGTGAACACACCGGCCGTAAAATCGGTTCTCCCATTACTGACTTAGCGCTGCGCATGCTCCATGACATGACCGGTGCAGACAGCAGTGTTTCTAAATGCTATTTCACACGCGCTAAAAGCGGCGTGCTGATGAAGTCCGTGACCATCGCTATCCGTAACCGTGAACAGCGTGTGATAGGCCTGCTGTGTATCAACATGAACCTCGATGTGCCGTTCTCTCAGATTATGAGCACCTTTATTCCGCCGGAAACGCCGGAAGTGAATTCTCAGGTGAACTTTGCCTCTTCTGTTGAAGACCTGGTGACGCAAACGCTGGAGTTCACCATCGAAGAGGTCAACGCCGATCGCAACGTTTCTAACAACGCCAAAAATCGTCAGATCGTGCTTAACCTTTACGAAAAAGGGATTTTCGATATTAAAGATGCAATCAACCAGGTTGCAGATCGACTGAACATCTCCAAACACACCGTGTATCTCTATATTCGCCAGTTCAAGAGCGGCGATTTCCAGGGGCAGGAGAAGTAATGCGTTTTGCCCTCATGGTGACAGGACCGGCTTATGGTACTCAGCAATCCAGCAGTGCGTGGCAATTTGCCAATGCCGTGCTGGCTGAAGGGCATGAGCTTTCCAGCGTGTTTTTTTACCGTGAAGGGGTTTATAACGCCAATCAGTTGACGGCCCCGGCGAATGACGAATTTGATTTGGTGCGTGCCTGGCAATCTCTACATGAATTGAATGGCGTAGCGTTGCACATTTGCGTCGCAGCGGCTTTGCGTCGCGGCGTGACCGATGAAAACGAAGCGCAACAACTCGGCCTTTCAGGTTTTAACTTGCAGCCAGGGTTCACTCTCAGTGGATTGGGGGCATTGGCGGAAGCGTCGTTGACGTGCGACCGAATGGTGCAGTTTTGATGAAACGCATCGCCTATATCTTTATGACTGCACCTCACGGCAGTAACGCTGGCAGGGAAGGGCTGGATGCACTGTTGGCCACTTCGGCGCTGACCGAGGAGATTGGCGTCTTCTTCGTCGGCGATGGCGTTTTTCAGCTTATCAGCGAACAACAGCCTGCAAAAATTCTGGCGCGTGATTATATATCAACGTTCAAGCTCATGGCGCTTTACGACATTGAAAACTGTTGGCTATGTGCCGCCTCATTGCGCGAACGCGGGCTGAGCGAGTCTTTTTCTTTTGTTATCGAGCCTGAAATTCTTGAGCCAGACGTACTTCGTCGGCAACTCGACAACTTTGATGTGATTTTGCGATTCTGAGGTAACGATGCTGCATACTCTTAGCCATTCCCCCTGGCAACACGACATCAGCGCCCAGCTTCGTTTAGTGAAAGAGGGCGATGACCTGTTATTGCTGTCAGATGGCGTGATTGCTGCGCTGGAGGGCAGTCGCTTCCTTGATATTCTCCTTGCCGCCCCCATATCAGTCTACGCGCTGAAAGAAGACATTGAGGCCCGTGGTCTCACTGGTCAAATTTCGAACGGTGTCGTCAGGGTTAGCTATACTGACTTCGTCAGACTCACGATTAAACATACTGGGCAACTCACCTGGTAGCAGAGATCGTTGTATATTTCTTGACACCTTTTCAGCGTGGCCCTAAAATTTCGCGTCCTCATATTGCATGAGGCGATTTATTACGTGTTTACGAAGCAAAAGCTAAAACCAGGAGCTATTTAATGGCAACAGTTAACCAGCTGGTTCGCAAACCACGCACTCGCAAGGTTGCTAAAAGCAACGTGCCAGCGCTGGAAGCCTGCCCGCAGAAACGTGGCGTATGTACCCGTGTATATACCACCACTCCTAAGAAACCGAACTCCGCACTGCGTAAAGTTTGCCGTGTGCGTCTGACCAACGGTTTTGAAGTCACCTCCTACATCGGCGGTGAAGGTCACAACCTGCAGGAACACTCCGTGATCCTGATCCGTGGCGGTCGTGTTAAAGACCTTCCGGGTGTTCGTTACCACACCGTTCGTGGTGCACTTGACTGCTCCGGCGTTAAAGACCGTAAGCAATCTCGTTCCAAGTATGGCGTGAAGCGTCCTAAGGCTTAATGGATTCCGTTAAGTAAGGCCAAACGTTTTAAATTAATGTCAAAACAAACTCTTTGAGTTTTGGACAATCCTGAATTAACAACGGAGTATTCCCATGCCACGTCGTCGCGTCATTGGTCAGCGTAAAATTCTGCCGGATCCTAAGTTCGGATCAGAGCTGCTGGCTAAATTTGTAAATATCCTGATGGTAGATGGTAAAAAATCTACTGCTGAAGCAATCGTATACAGTGCGCTGGAGACCCTGGCTCAGCGTTCTGGTAAAAACTCACTGGAAGCTTTCGAAGTCGCTCTCGACAACGTGCGCCCGACTGTAGAAGTTAAGTCTCGCCGCGTTGGTGGTTCTACTTATCAGGTACCAGTTGAAGTTCGTCCGGTTCGTCGTAATGCTCTGGCAATGCGTTGGATCGTTGAAGCTGCTCGTAAACGCGGTGATAAATCCATGGCTCTGCGCCTGGCGAACGAACTTTCTGATGCTGCAGACAACAAAGGTACTGCAGTTAAGAAACGTGAAGATGTTCACCGTATGGCTGAAGCCAACAAGGCGTTCGCTCACTACCGTTGGTAATCCCTTCGGAGTGTTAGTCACCAGTCGGGCGCTTCCAGTAAGCTGCCCGCACTGGGTTACTTAATGAACGTCTAAAGAAATAAACGAGGAATCAAATGGCTCGTACAACACCCATCGCACGCTACCGTAACATCGGTATTAGTGCGCACATCGACGCCGGTAAAACTACGACTACCGAACGTATTCTGTTCTACACCGGTGTAAACCATAAAATCGGTGAAGTTCACGACGGCGCCGCAACCATGGACTGGATGGAGCAGGAGCAGGAGCGTGGTATTACCATTACCTCCGCAGCGACTACCGCATTCTGGTCTGGTATGGCGAAGCAGTATGAACCGCATCGCGTAAACATCATCGACACCCCGGGCCACGTTGACTTCACCATCGAAGTTGAACGTTCCATGCGTGTTCTTGACGGTGCGGTAATGGTTTACTGCGCAGTTGGTGGTGTTCAGCCGCAGTCTGAGACCGTATGGCGTCAGGCGAACAAATACAAAGTTCCACGCATCGCGTTCGTTAACAAAATGGACCGTATGGGTGCTAACTTCCTGAAAGTTGTTGGTCAGATCAAATCCCGTCTGGGCGCGACTCCGGTTCCGCTGCAGTTGGCAATTGGTGCTGAAGAAGGTTTCACCGGTGTTGTTGACCTGGTGAAAATGAAAGCCATCAACTGGAACGAAGAAGATGCAGGCGTAACCTTCACCTACGAAGATATCCCAGCAGAAATGCAGGAACTGGCCGACGAATGGCATCAGAACCTGATCGAATCCGCTGCGGAAGCTTCAGAAGAGCTGATGGAAAAATACTTGGGCGGCGAAGAGCTGACCGAGGAAGAAATCAAGACTGCTCTGCGTCAGCGCGTTCTGAACAACGAAATCATCCTGGTAACCTGTGGTTCTGCATTTAAGAACAAAGGTGTTCAGGCGATGCTGGATGCGGTAATTGATTACCTGCCATCCCCAGTTGACGTACCTGCGATCAACGGCATGCTGGACGACGGTAAAGATACTCCGGCTGAGCGTCACGCAACTGATGACGAGCCGTTCTCTGCACTGGCGTTCAAAATCGCAACCGACCCGTTCGTGGGTAACCTGACGTTCTTCCGCGTCTACTCGGGCACGCTGAATTCGGGTGACACCGTGTACGTGCCGACGAAGGACAAGAAAGAGCGCATCGGACGCCTCCTGCAGATGCACGCCAGCGAGCGTACGGACATCAAGGAAGTGCGCGCGGGTGACATCGCGGCCGCCGTCGGTCTGAAGGACGTCATCACGGGCGACACGCTGTGTGATCTCGAAAAGGTCATCACGCTCGAGAAGATGGTTTTCCCGGTTCCGGTCATTTCGGTGGCCGTCGAGCCGCGTACGAAGGTCGACCAGGAAAAGATGGGCCTCGCCCTGCAGAGGCTCGCGAAAGAGGACCCGTCGTTCCGCATGAACACGGATCCGGAGTCGGGTCAGACGATCATCTCCGGCATGTGTGAGTTGCACCTCGAGATCATCGTCGATCGCATGAAGCGAGAGTTCAACGTGGAGGCGAACGTCGGCAAGCCGCAGGTGGCTTAC
>DASXML010000073.1:0-2405 GCA_036495715.1 Scandinavium sp. | reverse complement strand
GACCGCAGTGCCATCAGGCATGGAAGGACGCGCAGTCACGGTATTAAAGCCGTTGCTCAGAATTTGCGTGTTCGCCTGTGCATAGAGTTCACCTGCCCCGCCAAGGCCTTTCAGGATAGAGGGCAGCACAATTCGACGGATGTAGTGATGGTCAACATCGGTCGCAATATTGGCCACAAGCGTGTCATCCTGCAGTGCGTAGGCATCCACCTTGTAGTTCTGCCCACCAAACGCCATCGAGGTGAAATGAACAATGACGCCATCACCCGAGAGTTTTGCGCCGTCAGGAGCCTTAAGCACAGCCCCCGTATAGGGCCCGGTGGTAAACCGTCCCAGCACAGGCGTCGTGCCGTTATCCGAATTCACACCGGTATACATTTCGCCGGGACCTCGCCAGTAAGGTGCAACGACTTCCTGCGGCGGTGGCGTGTTCATGGCATCCTGTTGTCGGCGAAGGCTGGCAAGCTGCACACTGCTTCCCGGCAACGAGTCGCGCCAGTTTCCCCAGCCACTCTCCTTTCCACCGATAATCTGTGCGGCGGGCAGCTCACTGACTTCAGGATGCGGCTGCATGCGTGCCAGCAGCGATGCCAGCGCCTTTTGCCTTGCCTCGGCGATGGCTTTTTCCTGTTCCTGCGTGCGCCCCGCTGACGGTGGCGCACCGTTGTCCTGTGTTTTCCGGTTCACCACAGGTGCCGGTGCAGCCGGGGTGGTCTTAATGACATCCTGCTGCAGCGGGATACTGGCAATAAAACTCTTGTTCGCCGCGAGCGCATCCTGTGCCCCCCGGGCGTTGTTTTCGCGCAGCAGCTCACGGTAGACCTGTTGCTCTACCGCAGAATTCTGAGTGGTGCCGCCGACCCTTGTGAGGTCGACCCGGGAGGGCGTCGGTGGCGGCGTGGCCATCCAGGTCCACAGCGCATAGCCACCGCCCGCCAGGGCCACGACACCGGCGGCAGCCAGCGTGAGCATTAGCCCAATGTTGCGCGCACCGGTATTTTGTTGATCGCTCATAGGTTACTCCAGGGCAATGCTGAGGGCTTCGGTACGCCCGTCAACGGAGAACGCGACACGCGGTGTGACGGGCAGTTTCCACAGATGCGTGCCATCCGCTGACGACAGTGTGGTGTCGAACTCGTCGCGGATGTCAGATCTGGAGCGGATATATAAGTCATCCCCCTGCTGCCACACCGCCGTATCCGGCACGCTTCCGGTTGTCTTCAGACGCTTTGCCCCAGAGGGCGGCACACCATCAAGAAACGCCTGCAGCATGTCGTCGTGTAGCCCGATGCGTGTCGGTGACGGGGCATCCGCTGCCGCCCCCGGACCACGACGGGGGACGCGCAGGTCAAGGCGGGCATCCACGGTCCAGGTCTTTTTGGCCGTATTCGCCTCGCCACTCATCACACTGATTTGCAGCGGAACAGAAAGCCCTTCCAGCCCCACCGTCACCAGCGTATTCACAAAATCACGCTTCGCCGTAATGACCATAAAGGCCGTGCCCGGCATCCACTTCACGGAGATATCAGGCGATCCGCTTTGAGGATCCCCCAGTATTTTCCAAGGTGCCCCGGTACTGTCGATAAAGCTCACGGTCGCGGGCCAGTTCACGGCTGTCCGGACCAACGGCAGGCTTGCTCCGGGCTGCAGACTGACCGTCTGAGCGCTGATCCGTGGCACCGCGGTGATGCCCGGTGTGGCCAGCGCCCTGTCCTGCTCGGCCTGCTCCTGGCGTAATCGCCGGATTTCGTCCGGCGTCAGAGGCGCAATAGATGCCTGCGCCAGGTCATAGGCCACCGATGATGGCGGGGGCAACGCCTGCCCTGGCAGAGGACCGGCCGGGGAACTGGCGGCTGCTGCAGCGGCCTGGCCCTGGACGCCCGCATTTCCGCTGGCTGCTGAGGTGGATGTGCGCCAGGTGCCGTCATTGCCAGCCGGTGTTCCGGTGGTCGCGCTGGCAGTAGCGCACAGTGCCAGCCAGAGCGCGAACGTATGGAGGTTGCGCATCGTGTTTACCCTGCGTTGTTGGTGATGGTCTGGGTGACTTCGAGACCTTTTGGCTTCAACTGGACATCCGTCTGCTGGATACGCAACGTGAAGATGTAGCGAAGCGGTGGACTGCTGCTGTTCTGCCCCTGAAGGCTTAAGGTCACTGGATACTGAAATTCCCAGGTGTAACGCCCATTGATGACGCCACGGCTGCGGATGACACCCGGTTCACTGGTGCTGGTGAGGTTCATCCGTTTGTCCCGGATAAGCGCCATGATGTTCGATCCGACCGTCAGCGCCTGGTTGTAGCCGATAAAGCCTTCTTCCGAGAATCGCGGCGACACCGAGGTCATCTGGTTGCGGTAGTGAACAAAATCCAGCGTGAAGGCCTCACTGATGGTGTCCGCCCCAAACTG
>DASXML010000072.1:0-28155 GCA_036495715.1 Scandinavium sp. | reverse complement strand
GTGTGCAGACCGTTCGGAGCGGTAATGGTAACTTCTTGCTGGAACATTATATTTCCCCAACTTATAGGTTTAGTGTTGTGGAACTAAAGTCTAGCCTGGCGGCTTTACTTTAGCCTGTATAGATTAGCGCCGGCGGATACGAAATGACTCAGAAGGTCTGACGCAATCCTGGCAGGCACTTCTGGCCGGTGACGTTTAGCTCGTCATTAAACATTATGCCGCGAAAGCAAGATTTGAACCAAATCATAAAATCGATTCAGCAAGCGGAAATCCTGAAATGAATAATTTCGCGCATCAAAATAAATGTGATGGTTAAATACCAGACCCGACTAGGGGAAGCAATGCCGGGTGGGCTAAAAGTATGACCTGCGCCACAAAAAAGCACCCTGCCGGGTGCTTTTTTCATCAACTTTTTACATTTGGCATTACTGTTGCAATTCTTTCTCAGTGAAGAGATCGGCAAATAATGCAGTGCTTAAGTAGCGTTCACCCGAAGAAGGTAGGATAACCACAATATTCTTATTGGTAAAGGTTTCATCTTCCTGCAGTTTCAGGGCCGCAGCGACCGCCGCACCGGATGAAATCCCGGCCAGTATGCCTTCTTCTTCCATCAAACGACGCGCGGTAGAGATGGCTTCTTCGTTGGTGATAGCCACCACTTTATCGATAAGTTTCAGGTCGAGGTTACCCGGAATGAAGCCCGCGCCAATGCCCTGAATCTTATGCGGGCCCGGTTTGATCTCTTCACCCGCCAGCGCCTGAGCGATAACAGGCGAATCGGTCGGTTCAACCGCGACGCTAATCAAGTCGGTTTTGCCTTTTGTGCCTTTAATGTAGCGAGTCACGCCGGTCAGCGTACCGCCAGTGCCCACGCCTGCAATAAACACGTCAACCTGGCCGTCGGTGTCTTCCCAGATTTCAGGCCCGGTGGTTTTTTCGTGGATCTCTGGGTTAGCCGGGTTACTAAACTGCTGCAACAGCAGGAATTTTTCTGGGTTGTCCGCCACGATTTCTTCGGCTTTTTGAATGGCACCTTTCATGCCTTTCGCGCCTTCGGTCAGTACCAGATTGGCACCCAGCGCCTTCAACAGCTTACGGCGTTCGACGCTCATGGTTTCTGGCATGGTCAGCGTCAGCTTGTAACCACGTGCGGCAGCAACATACGCCAGCGCAATGCCGGTGTTGCCACTGGTCGGTTCAACCAGTTCGATACCCGGTTTTAGCACGCCACGTTTTTCGGCATCCCAAATCATGTTCGCACCGATACGGCATTTGACGCTGAAGCTTGGGTTACGTGATTCAACCTTCGCGAGGATGCGTCCATTACCGATGCGGTTCAGACGAACCAGCGGCGTATGACCGATTGTCAGCGAGTTATCTTCAAAAATCTTACTCATGGCCCGTCCTTAACTGTATGAAATTTGGGAACGACACCAGCATACGCAGATGGTCATGATGCGGAAGGAAGGTTTTCGCATAACGATATGCTGATGTGAAATAAAGGTTATCAGTATGGAATAAGGGGCGGCATTCGCCAGCCCTTATTTACTTTTATATACAGAAGACAATCACTTCCACATCGCGTGCTTGTCGCGATAGCAATCGACCCACATGGCGGTCGCGCCGCAAATGGCGACCGGCAGAATAACCAGGTTCAGGAACGGGATCATGGTGAACAGACTGGTCAGCGCCCCAAACTGCATATTGGTCACTTTGCGGGCGCGCAACGCCCCACGCATCGTTTTAAACGGCACTTTGTGGTTATCGAAAGGATAATCACAGTATTGGATAGCCATCATCCAGGCGCTGAAAAGGAACCACAGCACAGGGGCGATGGTCTGGCCGATTCCCGGAATGAAATAAAGCACCAGCAGGATCAGCGCACGCGGTAAGTACCATGCCAGTTTCTGCCATTCGCGTTTCATGATGCGTGGCACGTCTTTCATGACATCCAGTACACCCGTATCCGGCGGCGTTGCCCCCGTCAATCGGGCCTCAAGCTGTTCGGCCAGTAGACCGCTGAAGGGGGCGGCAATCCAGTTGGTGATGGTCGAGAAGAAGTAGCCAAACACTAAGAGCACCGAGAGCACAACAATCGGCCACAGCAAATAGCTCAACCATTGCAGCCAGTCAGGCACGCGGCTCATCAAGGCGGGGATCCAATTGCCGAGTTCGCTGAACAACCACCAGAAAGCGCCGCCCATTAGGATGATATTGACCAGTAACGGCAGAAAAACGTAACGGCGAATTCCCGGCAGGCTTATCAGCTTCCAGCCCTGAGAAAAGTAGTAGACCCCACTACGGGGTGCAGACGATGAAAGCATGGTCAGGTGATACTCCTTTTATAAAAGTCCTGGGTGTTACACGACTATATTATCGACTTGTCTGGCGAGATTCAGTTCGGAAATGTTCGAAAAAACAGCAAAAAGCACGTTTTGGTTCATCTTTATGCTCCGAATTCCTGGTACGCACTTGCACTTGACGTAATGGGCAAATACTCTTAGTGAGTAAATGTTTGCCGTGGTGGCAAGGTGTTAGAACAACAGAGAATATAATGATGCAGGATTTGCGTCTGATATTAATCATTGTTGGCGCGATCGCCATAATTGCATTACTGGTTCACGGTTTCTGGACCAGTCGCAAAGAACGTTCTTCGATGTTCCGCGATCGCCCAATGAAACGTATGAAATCGCGTAACGACGATGAGTCGGATGACGACGACTTCGATGACGAGGTTGAAGGCGTAGGTGAAGTTCGTGTTCACCGGGTGAACCCTGCCCAAAACGCGAACGCAGGGGAGCATGATGCGACCCGTCAGTCGCCGCAGCACCAGTACCAGCCGCCTTACGAACGTCAGGTGCAGCAGCCTGCTCGCCAGGAGGAGCCGGTGCGTCAGCCCGCTCAACCGACGCAGCCGGTTCATCAGCCGCAGCCTGCACATCAGTCTCCGGTTCATCAGGCACATGAACAGCATCAGCCGGTGCAACAGCCTATGGCTCCGCAGCAACCTGCTGCGCCGGAGTACTCGCAGCCGGGACAGCCTCAGGTTGTGCAACCTGTGCATCAACCTGTTGCCGCAGAGCCACATGCTCAGCAGCCAGTCGCTCAGCCTCAGCCGCCTGTGGCTCAACCGCAACCCGAACCGCAGCCAGAACCGGTGAAGCAGGAACGCAAAGAAACGGTTATCGTGCTGAGCGTTGCCGCGCATCAGGGGTCGCAGATCAATGGCGAACTGCTGCGTAACAGCGTTGAGCAGACCGGTTTTGTGTTCGGTGATATGAATATTTATCATCGCCATCTGAATCCTGGCGGCAGTGGCCCGGCACTGTTCAGTCTCGCCAATATGGTGAAGCCGGGGACTTTCGACCCGGAAAATATGGCCGATATGCATACGCCTGGTGTAACCATCTTCATGCAGGTGCCGTCCTACGGTGATGCGCTGCAAAACTTCAAGCTGATGCTGCAATCTGCGCAGTACATTGCGGATGAAGTCGGCGGCGTCGTTCTTGACGACCAGCGTCGGATGATTACTCCGCAGAAAGTGCGTGAGTATCAGGATCGTATCCGCGAAGTGATTGACGCCAACGCATAACCGCCCGGCGTATCACACCCCTTCCTGAACCCCCGCCTGTCGGGGGTTTTTTATCATTGATGGTGGGATATGGAACCAATCGAACAACAACTGACAGAACTGCGAACCACGCTTCGCCATCACGAATACCTCTATCACGTTATGGATGCGCCGGAAGTGCCGGACGCGGAATATGACCGCCTGATGCGCGAACTGCGCGAAATGGAACAGCAACACCCTGAACTGATTACCCCTGATTCGCCGACGCAACGTGTGGGCGCGGCCCCGCTAGCGTCATTCAGTCAGATTCGTCACGAAGTGCCGATGCTGTCGCTGGATAATGTTTTTGATGAAGAGAGTTTTGTTGCGTTCAACAAGCGTGTTCAGGATCGCCTGAAAAGCACAGATGCGTTGACCTACTGCTGTGAACTGAAACTGGACGGCCTCGCCGTCAGCATTCTTTACGAGAATGGCGTGCTGATTCAGGCAGCAACGCGCGGCGACGGCACAACTGGCGAAGATATTACCGCTAACGTGCGCACCATTCGCGCCATTCCGTTGAAGCTGCGTGGGGACAATATTCCTGCCCGTCTGGAAGTACGCGGGGAAGTGTTCCTGCCGCAGGCGGGCTTTGAAAAAATTAATGAAGATGCGCGTCGTACGGGCGGGAAACTGTTTGCCAACCCGCGTAATGCGGCGGCAGGCTCATTGCGTCAACTTGACCCCCGTGTCACCGCGAAGCGACCACTCACTTTCTTCTGCTATGGCGTGGGGGTACTGGAAGGGGGAGAACTGCCGGGCAGCCATCTGGGGCGTCTACAGCAATTCAAAGCCTGGGGGTTACCGGTCAGCAGCCGCGTGAAGCTCTGCAATTCACCGGAGGAAGTGCTCGATTACTATCACCAAGTGGAAGAAGACCGTCCGACGCTCGGGTTTGATATCGACGGCGTGGTGATTAAGGTCGATTCGCTCGATTTACAAGAGCAACTCGGCTTTGTGGCACGTGCACCTCGATGGGCGGTAGCGTTTAAATTCCCGGCGCAGGAACAGATAACCTTTGTGCGCGATGTGGAGTTCCAGGTGGGCCGTACCGGGGCTATCACCCCTGTAGCGCGTCTGGAGCCTGTTCAGGTTGCTGGCGTGCTGGTGAGTAACGCCACGCTGCATAACGCCGATGAGATCGAACGTCTTGGCCTGCGTATTGGTGACAAAGTGGTGATTCGCCGTGCCGGGGATGTCATCCCGCAGGTGGTGAATATCGTGCTTTCTGAGCGTCCAGACGACACGCGGGTCGTTGAGTTCCCAAGCCACTGTCCCGTCTGCGGATCCGACGTTGAGCGTGTCGAAGGTGAAGTGGTTACTCGCTGCACCGGCGGTTTGATTTGCGGCGCACAGCGCAAAGAAGCGCTGAAACATTTCGTTTCTCGTCGGGCGCTGGATGTTGATGGCATGGGCGACAAAATTATCGACCAGCTGGTAGAGAAAGAGTACGTCCACACGCCAGCGGATCTGTTCCGTCTGACGGCGGGCAAACTGACCGGGCTTGATCGCATGGGACCAAAGTCGGCGCAGAACGTGGTCAATGCGCTTGAGAAAGCCAAAGAAACGACCTTTGCCCGCTTCCTGTATGCGCTCGGGATCCGTGAAGTCGGTGAAGCGACGGCGGCCGGTCTGGCGGCTCATTTCGGCACACTCGACGCGCTGATTGCGGCGTCTATTGACGATCTGCAAAAAGTGCCGGATGTCGGTATCGTTGTCGCGACCCACGTTTTCAACTTCTTTGCCGAAGAGAGCAACCGGGAAGTGATTCAGCAGCTGCAAAACGAAGGCATTCATTGGCCTGCGCCAGTCATCATCAATGCCGAAGAGATAGACAGCCCATTTGCCGGTAAAACGGTGGTACTGACCGGCAGTCTGAGCCAGATGTCTCGTGACGATGCTAAAGCGCGCTTGATTGAGCTGGGCGCAAAAGTCGCAGGCAGCGTGTCGAAGAAAACCGACCTGGTGATTGCCGGTGAAGCGGCGGGTTCGAAACTGGTGAAAGCGCAGGAGTTGGGCATCGACGTTATCGACGAAGCCGAAATGTTGCGTCTGTTAGGAGTATAACGTGGAAAAAGAGCAGCTGATTGAAATCGCTAATACCGAGATGCCTTTCGGAAAATATCAGGGGCGGATGCTGATTGATGTACCGGAAGAGTATTTGCTGTGGTTTGCCCGTAAGGATGAGTTTCCCGCCGGGCGACTTGGCGAACTGATGGCGATCACGTTGCTGATTAAAAGCGAGGGGCTGACCCATCTGGTGCAACCCCTGAAACGCAGCCGTTAAGCTTTCGCTTCATCAACCGCATTTTTGCCCTGCCGTTCTTCGGTCTGGCGCTTATAGCGACGCGCCAGTACCGCACAGACCATCAGCTGGATCTGATGGAAAATCATCAGCGGTAGCACCATCATGCCGATCATCGCCGTCGGGAACAGAATGTTGGCCATCGGGATGCCGTTGGCCAGACTCTTTTTCGAGCCGCAGAAGACAATCGTAATTTCATCCGCTTTATTGAAGCCGCATTTGCGCGCCACCACCATGTTGACCGCAATCACAATCGCCAGCAATACGATGCTGACCACCACGATAAACAGCAGAGAGCCGACGCCTACTTTGTGCCAGATGCCGTTCACGACCGCTTCGCTGAAGGCGGAGTAAACCACCAACAGAATCGATGTCTGGTCTGTTTTTGAGATCCATTTCTTGTTGCGTGCGACCCAGGCACCCGTCCACGGGCGGGATAAATGGCCCAGCACGAATGGCAGCAGCAGCTGCAGCATAATTTTGCCGACCTGCTCCAGGCTGCCTTGTGCGCCGTGCAAATTCATCAGCAGACCGACCAGAAGCGGGGAAATGAAAATGCCAAGCAGACTTGATGCTGATGCGGAGCAGACCGCTGCCGCGACGTTACCGCCCGCCATTGAGGTGAAGGCAATAGCTGATTGCACAGTTGCAGGCAAAATACATAAGTAAATGAAACCGTTATACAACGTAGGATCGACATCGACAGGTGCCCAACGGGCAAACAGTACGCCCAATACCGGGAACAACACGAAAGTGCTGCACATCACCCACAGATGCAGCCGCCAATGGCTGCCACCCGCAATAATGGCCTCGCGCGAAAGCTTTGCCCCGTGCATAAAGAACAACAGCGCAATGGCGGCAGTCGTCAGGCCTTCAAAAAAGGGTACGTATCCGCCACGGGCGGGAAACAGGGAAGCCAACAAGACCGTGCAAATTAGCGTTAGCGTAAAAGGGTCGAGAATGCGGAAAAGTTTCATAAACGCTCCTGAAAGTCGATGACGCTATTGTGCTTTTTTCGCTTTGAGAAATAAAATTGATTTATTGCATCCATTGATGAATAAAACAGATGAATTACTCATTACGTCAGCTCAAAGTATTTATCACCGTCGCCCAGGCAAAGAGTTTTAGTCGGGCAGGAGAGATGATTGGCCTCAGCCAGTCAGCGGTGAGCCATAGTGTGAAAGAGCTGGAGCATCAGACCGGCGTGAAGCTGCTGGACCGTACGACAAGAGAGGTACTGCTGACCGAAGCCGGACAACAGCTGGCGGTAAGGCTTGAGCGACTGCTCGATGAACTCAGCAGCACGCTGCGGGAAGCCGGGCGAGTCGGACAGCAGATGACCGGTACCGTTCGCGTGGCCGCCAGTCAGACTATTTCGGCGCATTTGATTCCCCAGTGCATTGCCGCCAGTAATCAGCGCTACCCAGAGATTGATTTTGTGCTTCATGACCGACCACAGCAGTGGGTGCTGGAGAGCATTCGTCAGGGAGAAGTCGATTTCGGCATTGTTATCGATCCGGGGCCGGTGGGTGATTTGCAGTGTGAACCGATTCTTTCGGAGCCCTTTTTCGTGCTGTGCCGCGAAGATCATGCCTTTGCGGCGCAGCCTCATGTCTCCTGGCAAGCACTTCAGGAAACGCGTTTGGTGTTGCAGGATTATGCGTCCGGCAGCCGACCATTGATTGATGCGGCGCTGGCTTATCACAATATCTCGGCCAATATTGTGCAGGAGATTGGCCATCCGGCGACGCTATTCCCGATGGTTGAAGCCGGGATTGGGATTAGCATCTTACCTGCGCTGGCATTGCCGTTACCACAGGGGAGTCAGTTGATGGTAAAACGCCTGACGCCCGTTGTTGAGCGGCAACTTATGCTTGCTCGGCGTAAGAACCGCTCGCTTTCAACAGCCGCTCAGGCGTTATGGGATGTCGTCGGGCAGCAGGCTGAGGCTCTCACTGCCGCCCGTGCATACGATCCGTTGTATCAGACGTAAATATCAATCTGATGATCGTCAGAAGGATTATTAACGCCAGTGGCCGGTGTTGAGGGTTTCTGCTGCGCCTGTTCTTTTTCTGCCTGTTGGCGCTGAAGCTGCGCTAACTGAGCTTCGAGCATGGTGATTTGTTCCTGAATCATCTCTGCTTGTTTCTGTTTTTCATCAGCATCACCGCTCCCGTCAGCAATGGTTTTCAGCTGCTGAGTGAGTTTTACGATTTGCTGAGTAATTCGGGTCATCTGTGAAGCGGTGTCGTTGCCCTGAGGGTTTGCGTTAACGGTTGTTGTTTGCAGACCGGCGGCGGCAGAAGAGGGTAAAGAAATAGCGGCCATCTTGAACTCCATGCGATGCGGAAAATAGAGTTATCGGCAGGATCTGTGGAAAGTTGATGCGAAAAAAAGAAGAGGATAGATAAAAGAGGGGAATTGAAGCCATTGCACGTAGTCGTGCAGGATATCACTCGTCTCATCCTGATACTCGCCCTGCGGGTTACCGCAAGCGGTGATGCAAAATCGTTCCCGACGATTTTGTCGAACCTGCGCGATTAACACGGTGCGCAGAAACAAAAAAAAAGCGCCTAAAGGCGCTTTTTTCTAAATTTGGTGGGTCGTGCAGGATTACTCGCTTCGCTCGCCCTTCGGGCCGGAGCCGCTCCGGCGTCTCTCTTCGTTCGACTCGAACCTGCGGCAGGTTCTCATCCAGCACGAATTGGACATAGCAAAAAGGCGCCTTTAGGGCGCCTTTCTACATTGGTGGGTCGTGCAGGATTCGAACCTGCGACCAATTGATTAAAAGTCAACTGCTCTACCAACTGAGCTAACGACCCGAAGTGGTGGGTGATGACGGGATCGAACCGCCGACCCCCTCCTTGTAAGGGAGGTGCTCTCACAGCTGAGCTAATCACCCACTTCGGTACTTCAATGTTACTGCAAGAAATCCAGCTGGCGAGAAAGTGGTGGGTGATGACGGGATCGAACCGCCGACCCCCTCCTTGTAAGGGAGGTGCTCTCCCAGCTGAGCTAATCACCCATTTCTCAATTTCTTGCTACACGGCGGAGACTACAAAAGTAGTGGTGGGTGATGACGGGTTCGAACCGCCGACCCCCTCCTTGTAAGGGAGGTGCTCTCCCAGCTGAGCTAATCACCCCCGCTGTGTGGAGTCGCATTATAGGGAGAGTTGAAAATGAGTCAACGCCTTTTCCAAAGATTTTGTTTGTTCGTCGTAAAATTAGCCAAAACGATTATTGAACGCCGTATGGCGCATGATTTATAAACAAAATACGCTAAGCGCAGCGATTCGAAGGGATCCACATTGAGGATTCAGGTGGGAGTGATAGAATATTGCCCAGTGTTTTTTTCAAGGATTTGCCGGTTGTCGGCAACTTTCTAAACGTAAGGCCATTTCATGAAAATCAAAACGCGCTTCGCGCCGAGCCCAACAGGCTATCTGCACGTTGGTGGTGCTCGTACTGCTCTCTATTCCTGGCTGTTCGCTCGTAATCACGGCGGTGAGTTCGTGTTGCGTATCGAAGATACCGATCTTGAGCGCTCCACGCCGGAAGCCATCGAAGCTATTATGGACGGTATGAACTGGCTGAGTCTGGAATGGGATGAAGGTCCGTACTTCCAGACCAAACGTTTCGATCGTTACAATGCGGTCATTGACGACATGCTGGTGGCCGGCACTGCTTACAAATGCTATTGCTCCAAAGAGCGCCTGGATGCCCTGCGTGAAGAGCAAATGGCGAATGGCGAAAAGCCACGCTACGATGGTCGCTGCCGCCACGGTCATGAACATCATGCGGATAATGAGCCTTGCGTGGTACGTTTCGCTAACCCACAGGAAGGTTCTGTTACCTTTGATGACCAGATTCGTGGTCCAATCGAATTCAGCAACCAGGAACTGGATGACCTGATCATCCGCCGTACTGACGGTTCACCGACGTATAACTTCTGTGTTGTTGTCGATGACTGGGACATGGAAATCACCCACGTTATTCGTGGTGAAGACCATATCAACAACACCCCGCGTCAGATAAACATCCTGAAAGCGCTGAATGCGCCAGTGCCGGTTTACGCGCACGTATCGATGATTAACGGTGACGATGGTAAGAAACTGTCTAAACGTCACGGTGCGGTCAGCGTTATGCAGTATCGCGATGACGGTTATTTGCCAGAAGCGCTGTTGAACTATCTGGTGCGTCTGGGCTGGTCCAGCGGCGATCAGGAAATCTTCTCTCGTGAAGAGATGATCAAACTGTTCTCACTGGGCGCGGTCAGTAAATCTGCCAGTGCGTTCAACACCGAAAAACTACAGTGGTTGAACCATCATTACATCAACACGATGGCACCTGAATATGTGGCGACGCATCTGCAGTGGCACATTGAGCAGGAAAATATCGATACCCGCACGGGTCCGCAGCTGGCTGAGTTGGTGAAACTGCTGGGCGAGCGTTGTAAGACATTGAAAGAGATGGCGGCGAGCTGCCGTTACTTCTATGAAGAATTTGACGAGTTTGATGCCGACGCGGCGAAAAAGCACCTGCGCCCGGTTGCACGTCAGCCGCTGGAAGTTGTTCGCGATAAGCTGAATGCCATCACTGATTGGACGGCTGAAAATGTGCACCACGCCATTCAGGCCACTGCTGATGAACTTGAAGTCGGCATGGGCAAAGTGGGGATGCCACTTCGCGTAGCAGTAACCGGCGCGGGCCAGTCTCCAGGTTTGGATGTTACCGTGCATGCTATTGGCAAGGGCCGTAGCGTGGCGCGTATCAACAAAGCGCTGGCATTTATTGCGGAACGTGAAAATCAGCAATAACAGGCTTCAATAAGAAACGGCAGGCTTAGGCCTGTCGTTTTTTTATGCACTTTTGTCAGCGATGTCTAAACGTTCCAAAAAACGGCTCAGACCGTCGCGAACCAGGAGCTGATGCAAACGCTGCTTCTCATCGGCTGTCATCATCACCAGAACGTCCTGAATTTGCCGCCAAACCGGATCGCTGTCCTGCGTATTGTAGCCATGCTCAGATTCTGCGGCTTTCAATGAAAGAGACAAATGACGGAGCTTCGGCGTAGCGTTAAGAAAATCTCTGACGTCCGGCGTGATATGAATCAGCCTCGCACGACCACCTTTGATGCCTGGGATCGGCTCCGTTATCCATTTCTGCTCGCGGATCCAACGATTGATCGTTTGCTTCGCCATACCCACACAGTGCGCCAACTCTTGTGTAGTCATCTTGGTGTGAAGTGTTCTCATTGTCATTATTGTGTGCGAATGCCTAAACGGAGGAGGAGGCCGGTGATCCCTTCTCGCAGAAGAAGCGTGGTGAGTTGTTTTTGTTCGTCAAGGGACATTGCTTTTGCCAACGACAAGAGCAGGGCATCAAAACTGTCTTCTGCGACAACCTGCGCGGTTCCCGGTCCACTGGCCGCGGCCCGCTGAGCACTGCGAATAAATTCACGGACCTGCTCGCTGACGTGGACAAGACGTGCTTTTCCGCCCTGAACGCCCGGACGAGGTGATGTTTCCCATCCCTCTTTACGCACCCATTTATTGATGGTTTGTCGGCTATAACCGGTCAGATGGGCGAGTTCCTCCGGTGTCATTCGTTCCTTGAGCATGCTATTTCCTGAATACCAGTGTGGGAATTAGTGGTTCATGTTATAGCATCCTTTTAGCTGAAAACGTGACGCGTTTAACTACTGATTGCGAGAACGCTCGCAATGTCATTCAGTTGCGTGCTTTTTCAGCGATTGAGGAAATGGGGAACATTTTGCCGTTGACACCTGACAAGGGAATTCATATTATGCCGCCCGTCAACACGACACGCTTTGCGTAACGGGGCTATAGCTCAGCTGGGAGAGCGCTTGCATGGCATGCAAGAGGTCAGCGGTTCGATCCCGCTTAGCTCCACCAAATTCTGCTCCCATCAGATTTGGTACGTGAAGAAAAATTGTGGGGCTATAGCTCAGCTGGGAGAGCGCTTGCATGGCATGCAAGAGGTCAGCGGTTCGATCCCGCTTAGCTCCACCAAAATTTAAACCCTCGCCTCGGCGGGGGTTTTTGCTTTTCCGGTATCAGAAAAGCGGTAAGAAACAGGCTTTTCTGAGTCTAAATGTTCCCCCCTGTTAAATTCCGTATAAACAATAAGACTTTTCTCCTCCGAGAAACTTGCTTCGCTCAATTAATAAACATAATATTTCTAGGTTACAGTTACGTATCCAGCCGGAATGTTTTCCTGACCATAATGACGTTGAAAAAAAACTCCTCAGCCAAAAAGTTTCTGCTGGCGCTAATCTTAAGCCTTTTCTCAATCCCTTTTTCTCGCTTTCTTTCGCCAGGAACAGTGATTGATGGCAATGCCATTTATCTCGCCTGGCTTCCGCTGAGCGTCATTCTGTCGATGTTGTTACTCTTTGGTCGTCATGCGGTTTTGCCGCTGATTTTAGCCTTTGCGGTGACCAACGCCTGGCTGCTGCCGCTGCCCTTAACTCAGGGCCTCGTACTGCTGTTTTGCCAGTTGTTTGCCCCCTTGCTGTCATGCGGAATTCTCTATGGGGTATTAGGGAAGCGTTGGCGCTTTGGGTTATCTAACCGGCATATGGGAATGCGGATTTTTTGGGCCTGCTTTTTCGCACCGCTGGCGCTAAAAGGCACGATGTATCTTGCTGGTCGCTTTCTTGATTTTCCGGTATCGGTTTCCGGGTTCTTTGTTTCCGCGTCGGTAGTGTACTGCCTGGTTGATATCCAGAGCCTTATCTGTGCAGGTCTGATTTTCACCCTGCTGTTTTACTACCCGCTGCGGATGCTCATTAACCCGCGCTACGCGCGTAAGTTCTGGCAGCGCCATATTCTTCCCGCGTTTGGTCGAAAGCAGTGGCTATTTACCGCTAACTGGCTGGTAGCACTGACCGCTTTGCTGCTGACGCTTTGCACACCTTTCGAATCTGAATACATCGCCGGCTATTTAGTCCCGGTTATTTTTATTCTGTTCTTCCTGGTGATTAACCGCTTTAGCTATCCGTTGATTTGCCTGTTGTGGGGCATCAGTGCATTCTTCCTTGTCGCCTATAACCGCAACTTTTTACAGGGCGTAAGTACAGAATACGCACTCTCCTTTGTGCTGTCGGTCCTTATCTCGTTCACTATTTGTTTGCTCTACATGGCGCAAATGCAGGCTCGCAGCAATATCATAAAGCGAAAATTACATAACCAGGCGTTGCAGGATCCGCTGACCGGGCTGCCCAATCTGCGTGCGTTCGAGCGCTATCTGAGCCAGCATCCGCGTGCTAGCGTGTGCTGCCTGCGAATGGATAATCTGGAATTTTTAAGCCGTCATTACGGCATGATGATGCGCGTTCACTGTAAGCGAATGATCACCCGTGATTTGCAACCGCTACTCGGCCCGGAAGAGAAACTTTTCCAGCTGCCGGGGAGCGAACTGCTGTTGGTACTGCATTGCTCAGAAACGGCGGCCAGACTGGCCTATATTGTCGATTTTCTTAATAGTCGGACGTTCAACTGGCAGGGCGACTTGCTGGATTTGGAATTTGGCGCGGCGTGGGGCGCTATCGAAGGCGAGGGTGAAGCGTTACACCATACGCTGGGCCAATTGAGCTGGCTATCAGAGCAGGCCTGTGCCGCGCGACGTGTGTTAGCGCTCGACAGCAGTCTTGCAACGGTTTCTGATAACACCACGGAGCGCGTTATGCAGCTTAGCCGGGTGAAAAAAGCGCTGGCGGAAGGCGGTCTGCAATTATATGCACAGCCTATCGTGAGTCAGGCAGGCGATCGTTATCACGAGATCCTCGCCCGAATGACCTGGGACGGGCAAATTATCACGCCCGATCAATTTATCCCTGTTATTGCGCAGTTCAACCTCAGCAAGCGTTTTGATCTGCTGGTGGTGGAGACATTATTCCGGGCGATGAAAGACTTGCCGGGTGAACGCTTCTCCGTGAACCTGATGCCGTTCACCCTGATGCAAAAAGAGAGCGCCAATAAGATCCTCGCGCTGTTCAATCAATATGATATTCCCCCGGCGCTGGTGACGATTGAAATCACCGAGCAGCAGGCGTTTTCCGGTTCGGAAATCAGCATACTGAATATCCAACGCCTTCGGGAATACGGTTGCCAAATCGCGATTGATGATTTCGGTACCGGCTATGCGAACTATGAGCGTCTGAAGAGGCTGGAAGCGGATATCGTCAAAATTGACGGCTGCTTCGTGCGTGACATTCTCACGGATCCGGTCGATGAAATGATCGTGAAATCTATTTGTGAGCTGGCGAAAGTGAAAAAACTGACGTTGGTCGCGGAGTTTGTTGAATCTGAAGCACAGCGGACGCTGCTTTACGAGATGGGTGTTGATTATCTGCAAGGGTATTTGATAGGCAAACCCCGTCCTCTTAAGGAACTGCGGGCATAAAAAAGCCGGGAGATTATGAACTCCCGGCTTGTTATTGTCTGGCTGACTTACAGAACCAGCGCGGCGATGGATGCAGAGAGCACGCTCACCAGCGTAGAACCGTAAACCAGTTTCAGACCAAAGCGTGAAACCACGTTGCCCTGTTCTTCGTTCAGACCTTTAATCGCACCGGCGATGATACCGATGGATGAGAAGTTAGCGAAGGAGACCAGGAAGATGGACAGGATGCCTTCCGCGCGCGGAGAGAGCGTGCTGGCAATTTTCTGCAGATCCATCATTGCAACGAATTCGTTGGACACCATTTTGGTTGCCATGATGCTGCCGACCTGCAGCGATTCACTGGCAGGAACGCCCATCACCCAAGCCACTGGCCAGAAGATGTAGCCGAGGATCCCCTGGAAGGAGATGCTGTGGCCAAACCAACCGGTCACGGTCGCGAACAGCGCGTTCAGCGCAGCAATCAGGGCGATAAAGCCGATCAGCATTGCGGAAACGATAATCGCCACTTTGAAGCCTGCCAGAATGTATTCGCCCAGCATTTCGAAGAAGCTCTGACCTTCGTGCAAATTGGACATCTGCAGGTTCTCTTCGCTTTGGTCAACGCGGTACGGGTTGATAAGCGACAGAACGATAAAGGTACTGAACATGTTCAGCACCAGCGCGGCGACCACGAATTTCGGGTCGAGCATGGTCATGTATGCGCCGACGATGGACATTGAAACGGTAGACATTGCGGTCGCCGCCATGGTGTACATGCGGTTGCGCGACATCTTGCCGAGAATGTCTTTATAGGCGATGAAGTTCTCGGACTGACCGAGGATCAGGGAGCTGACCGCGTTGAATGACTCCAGTTTACCCATACCGTTGACTTTCGACAGCAGCGTACCGATCGCGCGAATAACAATCGGCAGAATACGGATGTGCTGTAAAATACCAATCAGTGCGGAAATGAATACAATCGGGCAAAGCACTTTCAGGAAGAAGAATGCCAGGCCTTCATCGTTCATTTTACCGAAGACGAAATTTGTCCCTTCGTTAGCGAATCCGAGAAGTTTTTCGAACATCTCGGAGAATCCTTTCACAAATCCCAGGCCGACATCAGAGTTCAGGAAGAACCAGGCCAGCAGGACTTCGATAACAAGTAATTGAATAACATAGCGTACGCGGATCTGTTTGCGGTCATGGCTTACCAGCAAAGCCAGAATCGCAACCACAGCAAGCGCGAGGACAAAATGTAGGACGCGGTCCATATTTGCTCCAAATATGAGGCAGGTTAAATTTCCGTGCACATTCTATGCAACAACATAAAAGAAAACGAGATCTACGCCGCACTATAGTTAGAACCTGTGAGCGATCTCAAAAAAGGTGATCAACCATACAAATCTGTTATGTTATGTAAAGGTATTAAAAGTTGCGTTATTGTACTAGTCTGACGATTGAATCAACCTGACAGTACTCTTCCCGATAACATGGCTGATGTTTGACCCGCGGCTATCGTTCCTGTCTATCAGAGAAATCATTATCACCTCATTAAATGGACTTGATAATCATTCTCATTTTGATAGCATGAAACATAGCAAAGGCTATATTTCAGAGGCAGAAAATGACAAACAGTCGCGTTGAGAGTAGCAGCAGTCGCGCAGCGCGCAAGATGCGGTTTGCATTAATGGGGCCTGCGTTCATTGCTGCCATTGGCTACATCGATCCGGGTAACTTCGCCACCAACATTCAGGCGGGTGCCAGCTACGGCTATCAGTTGCTGTGGGTTGTGGTGTGGGCAAATCTGATGGCGATGCTGATTCAGGTGCTCTCTGCCAAACTGGGGATTGCCACCGGTAAAAACCTGGCCGAACAGATTCGAGATCACTACCCGCGTCCGCTGGTGTGGTTCTATTGGGTGCAGGCGGAAATTATTGCCATGGCGACCGATCTGGCCGAATTCATCGGCGCGGCGATTGGTTTCAAACTGATTTTGGGCATTTCGCTGCTACAGGGCGCGGTGCTGACCGGGATAGCGACATTCCTCATTCTGATGCTGCAACGCCGTGGGCAAAAACCGCTGGAGAAAGTGATCGGCGGGTTACTGCTGTTTGTTGCCGCAGCCTACATTGTTGAGCTTATTTTCTCGCAGCCAGCACTGGCTCCGTTGGCGAAAGGGATGATTATTCCGTCGCTGCCGACGTCCGAAGCGGTGTTTCTCGCAGCGGGCGTATTGGGTGCGACCATTATGCCGCACGTAATTTATCTGCACTCATCCCTGACACAGCATCTTCACGGTGGCTCGCGGCAGGAACGTTATAGCGCCACGCGTTGGGATGTCGCGATAGCAATGACCATTGCCGGGTTTGTGAATCTGGCGATGATGGCGACGGCGGCAGCGGCGTTTCATTTCAACGGTCATACCGGCGTTGCCGATTTGGATCAGGCCTATCTAACGCTGGAACCGCTGCTCAGCCACGCGGCGGCGACAATTTTTGGCTTGAGTCTGATTGCTGCTGGGCTGTCGTCAACCGTCGTTGGAACGCTGGCTGGACAGGTGGTGATGCAGGGCTTTATCCGTTTCCACATTCCGCTGTGGTTCCGTCGTGCGGTGACAATGCTGCCATCGTTTATCGTGATTATGCTTGGTCTTGACCCGACCCGCATTCTGGTCATGAGTCAGGTGCTGTTGAGTTTTGGTATTGCCCTGGCGTTAGTGCCGTTGCTGCGTTTTACCAGCGATGCAAATCTGATGGGCGATTTGGTGAATACCCGACTCGTGAAGCGGGCTGGCTGGGTGATTGTCGCGCTGGTCGTCGCCTTGAACGGCTGGTTGCTGGTAGGTACGCTTATCAACCTGTAGCGATAATTTCATCTTGCGGAACACCGACAACGGCGCTCCGCAAGGGAAGGCGTCATCAGCGACTGCTCGTCAATTCCTTGTCGACGCCGTAATCCACCAGTTTCCATTTTACAGGTTGAGACTGGTGGTAGGGCATCACCGTTCCTTTTTGGACGCTGACGATAACATTCACCGAATACAATGACGCTTGCCACCGCCCGGTTTGCTGGCAATCGGTTCCGCTGTATTGCTCATAGCCCAGATGCTTTCTACCCTGATTGCCTTTATTTGACTGACCGGTGTAGCCGTAGTTAATCCCTGAAGTCGTGTTGTCAATTTTCATTGTTTTATTATCCTGGTCTGAACAAACCTTATTTTGACTATCAGAACGACACAGGCGTGGATGAAATTAAATCAGTGCAGCATGTTTTTTCAGCGAATTACAATTTATTACAGGCATTAAAAAAGCAGCCCGCAGGCTGCTTATTTTAATGGTGGTGACCGCCATGACCGTGGCCGCCTCGTCCTGGGCCGCGACCCCAACCGCCATGGCGGTCATCACGGTCGTTCCAGCCTTCACGGTAGCCACGCTCATAGGCATTGCGCTTATCCCAGCCACGGTGCCAGCCGTTATCGTGTCGATGCCAGCGTGCATCGCGCCATTCATAATTACGACGCCAGTAGTCATTGTCGCGCCAGCGACCGCCGTCCCAGTAGTTGCCGTAATTATCGCGATCGCCAATTTGTAATTTAACGGATGGAATCAATGTGATTTCACCCGCGTTCGCCATCATTGGGGCGCTTGCCAGTAATACAGCAGCCAGAATAAGTGACCTGAACATGAATGTCTCCTTGCGGTCGGGGCCTTCGTGGGCCTGTTAACGCAATCTTACGAGGTGTTACAACTCCGCAGCATCGGAGCAACTCCTAAATCTCAGGTCACAGCACTATTTGCTAAAAATGGCGCTAATTTGAACTGCTGAGAATGGCGTCAATGTCCGCAATTTCTTGAGGAGAGAACTGGCGGTTATCAAGCATTCCCACGGCATCATCCAACTGCGCAATTTTGCTGGCACCAATCAGTACCGATGTGATTTTGTTGCCACGCAGTACCCATGCCAACGCCATTTGCGACAGTTTTTGACCGCGTTTTTTGGCTATTTCATTCAGTCTGCCTGCTTTTTCAACTTTTACATCGGTTATCTGATCGGCGCTGAGGAACTTGCTGCCGCTGGCGGCGCGGGAATCCGTCGGAATACCGTTCAGATAACGATCTGTTAACTGACCACCGGCCAGCGGAGAGAACGCAATCGAGCCGACACCTTGCTCTTGCAGCAAATCAGTCAGCCCGTCTTCGACCCAGCGCTCGAACATAGAGTATTTCGGCTGGTGGATAACACAGGGTGTACCGAGATCCTGCAAAATCGCAAAGGCCTCGCGAGCACGATCGGCGGGATAGTTGGAAAGCCCAACGTACAGTGCTTTACCCTGACGTACTACGTGGTCAAGTGCGCGCATGGTTTCTTCCAGCGGTGTGTCCGGGTCCGGGCGGTGATGATAGAAAATATCGACGTATTCCAGGCCCATGCGTTTCAGACTTTGGTTGAGGCTGGCAATCAGGTATTTACGTGAGCCCCAGTCGCCGTAAGGACCGTCCCACATGGTGTAACCGGCTTTGCTGGAGATAATGAGTTCGTCGCGATACGGCAGAAAATCCTCGCGCAGAATACGGCCAAAGTTGCTTTCGGCAGAACCTGGCGGCGGGCCATAGTTATTGGCGAGGTCAAAATGGGTGATGCCGAGATCAAACGCATGGCGTAAAAGCTGGCGGCTGGTTTCGACCAATGTTTCATCACCGAAGTTGTGCCACAGGCCCAGCGAAATCGCCGGTAATTTCAGTCCGCTCCGGCCGCAGCGGTGATATTCCATCTTCTCATAGCGTGCCGGATTTGCCTGATAAACCATCAAAACCTCCAGTAGGGACAGGGTGTGTATACGTTTACACTAATCAAAGTTATTGCGCAGGTATACTCTTTAAATCTGTAAATTTTCCTTTCCACTATGAAATTCTTATCCTTCTGGACAGACTTCACGCATCTCTAATACTCAGAATATCACTGCGGCGAAAGGAAGATGGCTATGCAATCGAATTACACCATCGCGGATTATCTGGTGGAAAGTCTTGCCGGATGCGGTATTGACCACATGTTCGGCGTGCCGGGCGATTATAATTTGCAGTTTCTCGACCATGTCATCGACCATCCAAAACTGTGTTGGGTTGGCTGTGCGAATGAACTGAATGCGGCTTATGCGGCGGATGGTTACGCCCGTGTTCAGGGGGCTGGCGCGCTTTTGACGACTTATGGCGTCGGGGAGCTAAGCGCGTTGAACGGTATTGCCGGGAGTTTTGCCGAGTATGTTCCGGTTTTGCATATCGTCGGCGCACCGGGAACCGGCAGCCAGCAGCGCGGTGAAATGTTGCATCACACGTTGGGTGACGGTCATTTCGATCACTTTTTTGAGATGAGCATCCCGCTGAGTGTCGCGCGGGCAACGTTAACGGCGAGTAATGCCTGCCAGGAAATCGACCGTGTGCTGCGGGAAATGCTGAGCGAACGACGTCCTGCCTATTTGATGCTGCCAGCGGATGTCGCGAAAGCCCCGGCCACCAGGCCTGTAAACGCTCTCACACTTTCCTCTACTGAGGTTGATGATAACGCACTGGCAGCGTTCATTGCTGCCGCTCGGGAAATGTTGACTCCGTGCAAACGCGTTGCGATGCTGGCTGATTTTCTGGCACAGCGTTACGAATTACAGGGGATGCTTCGGGATTGGGTCGCGTCGCAGCCGCTGGCATTTTCCACGCTATTGATGGGCAAAGGGCTGTTTGACGAACATCAGCAGGGGTATGTGGGCACTTACAGCGGCGCGGCAAGCGGCGATGACACCCGCGCGGCCATTGAAGAGGCCGATGCCATTCTGTGCATCGGTACGCGTTTTACTGACACCATCACCGCTGGGTTTACACAGCATCTACCGGCAGAGAAAACGATAGAACTCCAACCCTTTTCTGCGCGCGTAGGCAAACGTTGGTTCAGTGGCATACCGATAGCGCAGGCCGCACGCGCATTACAATTTCTCTGCGAGGAACTCTGTTCTGGCTGGCAAGTTCCCGTATTTCCGGCCGAGTCAGCACCCGCAAAATACAGCGGCACGCTAACACAAAGCAGTTTTTGGCAGGTGCTGCAGGATGCACTTTTGCCGGGCGATATTATTCTCGCCGATCAGGGTACGGCAGCCTTTGGTGCGGCCTCGTTGCGGCTTCCCGCTGATGCCATGCTAATTGTGCAACCGCTTTGGGGGTCTATCGGATTTACGCTGCCTGCCGCGTTTGGTGCGCAAACGGCCGCTCCGCAAAGGCGTGTCGTACTGGTAGTGGGGGATGGCGCGGCACAGCTGACGATTCAGGAACTCAGTTCAATGCTGAGGGACGGACAGAAACCGCTGATTTTACTATTGAATAACGAAGGTTACACGGTCGAGCGGGCGATTCATGGGCCGGAGCAGCGTTACAACGACATAGCCCAATGGAACTGGACGTTGTTGCCACAAGCATTCAGTCTGGACTGTCAGGCCCAAAGCTGGCGAGTGACGGAAACCGTGCAATTGCGTGAGGTATTAGAGCTTGCCTCGCGTCGCCAGCGGCTGAGTTTTGTGGAAGTGGTATTACCGAAACTCGAAATACCTGAACTGCTGCGGGCCGTAACGCAAGCGTTAGAGGCCCGCAACAATACTCAGTGAAGATGTTCAGCGAGGGGGTTTGACAATCATCGTCGGTTTGCCCGCCAGCAGAAGCCAGGCGGGCAACATCACAATACAGAGCAGCGGCAGAAGCGTGGTATCCGGCACGACGACGGCGGCCATAAACAGACTTAACCAGCCATCGCGTGTTGCCACCAGCACCAGGCCCAGGATCGCACAGGAAATAGTGATGGCCGCTGGAACCGCTTCAACGTGAGCATGCAGCATCAGTCCAAGCGCCACGGCAACGAACACCGTCGGGAAAATACGCCCTCCGCGAAAACCACTGGCGGCGGCAACCACTAACGCTGCTAGCTTCATCACCGCAATGAACAGGAAATCCGTCGGCATCAGCGTCTGGCTGAACGCCAATTGATGCATTTCATCCAATCCCTTGAACAGGGTAATCGGGCCACCAAAAGCGCCAATAACGCCCAGCAAAAAACCACCAGCACCGAGAATGAGCACCGGGTTTTTGAGCTTATGCATTAACGTGTGTAGGCGCGGCAGACACCAGACCGCGACCATTCCCACCGCAATCGCAATTGCGACGACGACGGCGCCGCTGAAAATGTCTACCAGCCGCATCTGGCTGTAATGGGCGATGGGTAAGGAAAATTGGGGATGGAAGAACAGGCTGGTGGTCAGCGCGCCAGCGGCGGCGGCAATCAACGGGGCGAAAAGCCGGTCCCACAGTGGCACTTCGTCGCTGCCGCTCAGCATCTGTGAAAAGATAAGCGCCGCCGCAATCGGCGTGCCGAACAGCGCGCCAATCGTGCCAGAGGCCGCCAGAATGGTCCAGTCCATCGCCCCGACGCGAGGAAAAACGCGTGCGCCAAGGGCAATGGCAAGGGCAATGTTCACCGACATAATCGGATGTTCAGGACCAAGGCTGACACCGCCTGCAAGGCCCAGGATCAGGGCCAGAATCAAACCCGGCAGCGCAGACGGCTTAACCGGCGCGCCAATCAACGGTTCCGTCGCCGGATCGGGACCTGCGTGGCCGGGGCTATAGCGAATCACTAGTCCTACCGCGATGCCGGTGGCCGTCAGCATGCAGATTATCCACGTGCTGGAGTCAACGTTAACGCCGACACTCGCTGGTAACGTAGACCACAGGAATCGTTGCAGCAGGGCAGCGATTTTCATGATAACCACCAGCATCAGACTGGAGGCAATGCCGATAATCAGTGCGGGAACCGACAACAGCAGCATGTTTCTGGCTCGCGGGTGGAGCATAGTGATTTCCTTTTAACTCTGAGCGCGCACACTTTGCCGTCAAATGGCGAAAGCTTCATTGCAATTGGTGCTGAAACGGTAAAGTTATTGTGTGACCGGGATCGATAAATCGTGGGCACTGCTGCGTTGGTCGTTGTTGTTAGGCCGCCATGAATTTACAGTGTGCCAAAGACTTATTCTGACTTTAGCGGAGCAGTAACAGAATGACAAAGTTTGCGTTAACAGGTGATGTGGGCGGCACGAACTGCCGTCTGGCGTTGTGCTGTCTGGACAGCGGTGAGATTTCTCAGGCGAAAACCTATTCCGGGCTGGATTACCCAAGCCTTGAAGCCGCCGTGCAGGTTTATCTGGATGAACTTAAGGTCGACGTGAAGCAAGGCTGCATCGCGATTGCGTGTCCGGTCACGGGCGACTGGGTGGCGATGACCAACCACACCTGGGCGTTTTCCATCGAGGAGATGAAGAACAATCTCGGTTTCACTCATCTGGAAATTATTAACGACTTTACCGCTGTTTCAATGGCGATCCCGATGCTGAAAAAAGAGCATCTGATCCAGTTCGGCGGCAGTGAGCCGGCCGAAGGAAAACCCATTGCCGTCTACGGTGCAGGCACGGGCTTAGGTGTGGCGCATCTGGTTCACGTCGATAAACGCTGGATTAGCTTGCCGGGCGAGGGCGGTCATGTCGACTTCGCGCCAAACAGCGAAGAAGAGGGCATCATTCTGCAAGAGCTTCGCGCTGAACTGGGCCATGTCTCCGCCGAACGTGTGCTCTCCGGGCCGGGGCTGGTGTACCTCTACCGTGCCATCGTCAAAGCGGACGGTCGCCTGCCAGAGAATCTCCAGCCGAAAGATGTCACCGAGCGTGCGTTGGATGGCGCCTGTACCGATTGCCGCCGTGCTCTGTCGCTGTTCTGCGTGATCCTTGGACGTTTTGGCGGCAACCTGGCGTTGACGCTCGGCACTTTTGGCGGGGTTTACATCGCGGGGGGGATTGTGCCGCGCTTCCTGGAGTTCTTTAAAGCCTCTGGTTTCCGTGGCGGTTTCGAAGACAAGGGCCGTTTCAAATCCTATGTGCAGGACATTCCGGTGTTCCTGATTGTGCATGACAATCCGGGTCTGCTCGGTTCCGGCGCGCATCTTCGTCAGACGTTAGGGCAAGTGCTCTAATCAGGATCTTGCCCGGCGGGCTTGCGAAGACATTATTTCGTAGGCCCGGTCAGCGTTAGCGCCACCGGGCAATGGTTTACAGATGCATCAACTGCCTGAACGCTTTCACCTTGCTGCGACTGACCGGCACCTGAAAATCGAGATCCCGTAAGCGCAAAATATAGGTGTTGTTGAACCACGGCTCAATTTCTCGGATTTTATTCAAATTAACGCAGTACGAACGATGGCAGCGGAAGAAGTGCGCCGCCGGCAGCTTGCTGCAAAACTCGGTAATGTTCATCGGCATCACCCAGGATTCTCGTTTGGTGTAGACGAAGGTCATTTTTTCGTGCGCTTCGGCGTAATAGATATCGTGAATCGACGTCACGAAGATCTTCTCGTCGCGAATCAGGTTAATGGTATCGTTTTCACGCTGTGGGCTGGCAGCACTATTGGCGCTTCCCGTCTGCTGCTGCCAGGCATTTTCCAGCTTTTGCAGCATCGTCACGATGCGTGATTCCTGATACGGCTTGAGAATGTAGTCAAAAGCTTCCAGTTCGAACGCCTCCACCGCATGTTCTTTCCACGCGGTGATAAACACAATGAACGGCTTATGGGCAAACTGGTGAATATTCTGCGCCAGCAGTACGCCATCGAGCGACGGAATATTGATGTCGAGAAAAATGGCATCGACCCGATTGTGTTGCAGAAATTTCAGGACATCCAGCCCGTCGTCAAACGTACCGACAATCTCCATTTGGCTGTGCTCTTTAACCAGCCAGGTCAGCTCTTGTTGGGCCAACACTTCATCTTCGACAATGATGACTTTCATAAACGTCCTTATGACAGCAGGCTAACGGGAGCGGTGGTTGGCGTGCGCTGGTTCGGCACATAAAACGAAATTTCTGTGCCGGGTTCCAGACGGCGAATATGCAGCCCTTCGCCGTACAGTAGCGTCACGCGGTGGTGTACGTTGAGCAGGCCAATTTTATTGCCCGGCATTTCGTTCGCTTCGACCCGCGCGATCACCGCCGGATCGATACCGTTCCCGGTATCCCGCACGCTAATGCGTACACGATTACCACTTTCGCTAATGCTGATGGTCACCACGCCTTTGCCCTTGCAGGGCTGAATGCCGTGAACAATGGCGTTTTCCACCAACGGCTGGATCAGCAGGCTTGGGATCACGCAGTTTACTTCATCGTCGATGTCGTAAATCACCGTCAACTTATCGCCAAACCGCGCTTGCTCAATGGCGATGTAATCCTTGATTTGATACAGCTCTTTGCGGATATCAATCTGTTCGTCATCCTTTAACTCAATGTTATAGCGCAGATAGCGCGACAGATTGAAAATCAGCTGCCGGGCGGTGTCTGGATTGAGGCGAATCGACGAAGAGATCGCGTTAAGCGCGTTAAACAGGAAATGAGGATTAATTTTACTTTGCAGCGCGCGCAGTTCTGCTTTATTGGCCATCTCGCGCAATTGCTCGGCACGTGAAACTTCAAGCTGGGTCGAAATAATCTGCGACAGGCCAATCGCCATTTCCTGCAACGACGACGTTATCTGGTGTGCCGGGCGGTAATAGATTTTGAGCGTGCCGGTGACGACGCCCTTTTCCCACAACGGAATGATCAACAGCGAGTGGATTTCCGGCGTGCGGTAAGCGACATCATCATTGCGAATAATGATTTTTCCATCACGTAGCGCCTGCCGGGTACGCGGGCTTATCCCCAAATCATTTTGTTTGTAATTAGTCTCGCCGAGGCCAACGTAGGCCAGCACCTTTTCGTTATCGGTTATAGCCACCGCATCGGCGTGAATATCCTCGCGAATGATGTTGCAGACCTGACGCAGGGATTCGCTGTTCACGTTACGGAACAACGGCAGGGTTTTGTTGGCTATCTCGAGTGCCAGCTTGGCCTGCCTCGCGGCGATGACTTCCTTTTCCCCCTCGACGCTCTGTACCAGTAGCACGATAAAACCAATGCAAACGCTGCCGAGGATCATCGGCACGCCAATTTTCGACACAATATCGAAACCGAGTTGGACCGTGGGCGCCCACACCACCACGAGGATCATGGTCAGCGTTTCACACAGCATCCCAGCCAGAATACCGGCGCGCCAGTGCTGGGCTTTAGGAATTTTGCGATGGATCCAACCGGAGAGCAGCCCGGCGATGATACTGGTGATAAAACAGGGCACGGCGGTGACGCCGCCAATATCGATCAGATAACGGTGTGTTCCGGCGACCAGGCCAGTGATGGCACCGACCCACGGGCCGAACAAAATGCCGCCCGCCATCACCGCGATGATTCGAACGTTAACCAGCGAACCTTCCACATGCACGCCCGACCAGGTGCTGAACAGCGCGAACATTGAAAAGATGGCCGTGACGGCGAGCAGCTCTTTCGGCGTATGCGCCGATTTATGCAGGAGTTCGCGGAACAGGCGGATGCGGATCAGGAAAAACAGGCAAATCAGCAGCAGGGCCGCTCTGTCAAAGACCGCCAGCAGCATGTTTAAGGTTTCGTGCATGAGTTCGCCGTATGTATCACTGAAAGCAATATGATAAAAAACCTCGCGTGGGATAGCCAGCTATCACGCAGATTGTTGAAAAGGGAAAAGGCGTAATTTTAAAAGGGGATTATTTTGGCGGCCCTGAAAATAGAGGCCATTACGGGGTTAACGGCTGTGCTCAGGTAAACTAATTGATATTGTTATGTAAATTAAAATTAGCTGAGAGCCGGATATCAGGCAGCTTTCAATTTAGCTGATCGAAGGTAAGTTCCTCATTTTTTCGCATCGAATTATTTTTCCATTCCCCTCTCGACAGCAGGAAAATAATCGGGTTATTTTCTAGTCATGCCACACAGGTGGCAACGTCGCTCGGACGGTCCGGGCGCTCACGTTATTCGAGGAATCTATGGCTGACTCCAGCTCTGAACGCCGTTTTACGCGTATCGATCGTCTTCCCCCTTATGTATTCAATATCACTGCTGAACTGAAAATGGCTGCGCGCCGGCGCGGCGAAGACATCATCGATTTCAGCATGGGTAATCCTGATGGCGCGACGCCGCCGCATATCGTTGAAAAACTCTGCACCGTGGCCCAGCGCCCGGACACGCACGGCTATTCTACTTCGCGCGGTATCCCGCGTTTGCGGCGGGCGATTTCGCGCTGGTATCAGGATCGTTATGACGTAGAGATCGATCCGGAAACCGAAGCCATTGTGACTATCGGTTCAAAAGAGGGGCTGGCACATTTGATGTTGGCGACGCTGGATCATGGCGACACGGTACTGGTGCCGAACCCGAGCTACCCGATCCACATTTATGGCGCAGTGATTGCGGGCGCGCAGGTGCGTTCCGTGCCGCTGGTGGAAGGGGTCGATTTCTTCAACGAACTGGAACGCGCCATTCGCGAAAGTTACCCAAAACCGAAGATGATGATCCTTGGTTTCCCGTCGAACCCGACCGCGCAGTGCGTGGAGCTGGCGTTTTTCGAGAAAGTGGTCGCATTGGCAAAACGCTACGATGTGTTAGTCATTCACGATTTGGCGTACGCGGATATCGTTTATGACGGCTGGAAAGCGCCGTCAATCATGCAGGTTCCGGGCGCTCGTGATGTCGCGGTCGAGTTTTTCACCCTGTCGAAAAGCTACAACATGGCAGGCTGGCGTATCGGCTTTATGGTCGGTAATTCGGTGCTGGTGAATGCGCTGGCACGGATCAAAAGTTATCACGATTACGGCACCTTTACGCCACTTCAGGTGGCGGCGATTGCCGCGCTGGAAGGCGATCAGCAGTGCGTAAAAGATATCGCTGAGCAGTACAAACGCCGCCGCGATGTGTTGGTCAAAGGTCTGCATGAAGCCGGATGGATGGTTGAAATGCCGAAAGCGTCGATGTACGTGTGGGCGAAAATCCCGGAGCACTATGCCGCGATGGGTTCGCTGGAGTTTGCCAAAAAAATGCTTCAGGACGCGAAAGTCTGTGTTTCGCCGGGGATTGGATTCGGTGACTATGGCGACACGCATGTACGTTTTGCGCTGATTGAAAACCGTGACCGTATCCGTCAGGCGGTTCGCGGTATTAAAGCGATGTTCCGTGCCGATGGTTTGCTGCCTGCTTCCAGTAAATCGGGGACTGAAAGTACCGAATAGCCGGGACAGGGCACTGTAACGTGTCGGTCGGTAATCTTGCGGTACCGGGCCAAAACAGCGGTCGCATAAGTGCAAACAGGAGCCATTGGCTCCTGTTTTTCATTGCATGCTCAGGGTTAAACCATCAGGGCGAAAGTACCGGCCCAGACGATAACCATAAAAGAGATGCCCATAATAAAATATTTCACTTCACATCACTCCGCGCATTGCGAGATACGCCCAAATGAAAAACAATCTGACTGAGTATAGAGAGCTGACACCGCCTCGAATAAAAATGGGGATTTGTCCCTTTTTACTCTTCGGCATCCCCTCAAAATTCTGTGCTTCAAGTGCCCCAGACGGCGCTAATCTACGCTTAAAAAAGTGGGGTGACAAGTATGATTTTTTTATTAATTTTTAGTTACTTACGATTGTCGCGAAACGGCGACACATTGATTTCATACTGCAATAAATTCCCCCTCAGCGATGCAAAAAAACGGCGGCAAATAGGTAATGCTTGTCAGTTAAGCCCTTTTTAAGCCCGGTGAACCGTTGCGCGCCTTCTGGTTCACGCTTTCCTTTCACGTCCCGGCAACGGGCGCACGAAGGGGGCGGCCAGTCGCCGCCGCCCCCTTCACCCCGGGCTCTGGCTAACAAAAT
>DASXML010000071.1:0-344924 GCA_036495715.1 Scandinavium sp. | reverse complement strand
CCGGTTGAACCGTTCGATAAAAGCATTTTGTGTTGGCTTACCCGGCTTGATAAATTCAAGCTGTACGCCATGTTCTTCGGCCCATTGTGCCAGCGCCAGTGAGACCAGTTCTGGTCCGTTGTCCATCCGCATCTTCAGCGGCTTCTTAAAACCGTAGCGCGGATAGCGTTCTGCCAGCTCAGTCAACGCCTGGATAACCGTTTCATCACGCCGGGTATCGGGCCGGTAAAAATACACCGTCCTGCTCAGCGATAATGTACTGGACAACAAAATCAGGACACCGTAATAACCTGTTCCCACTTTTCTTCATGCCAAGCAAGGCGATAAACCACCATTGCTCGTGTGAGGCTGGTAAATATTGTGATAACCATTTACCCACTGGTTTATATCGCGTACCGCATGGCTAAAATCACTATAATCGCCTTTCGGGATCCATTCGCTTTTGAGGCTACGAAAGACCCTTTCCATCGGCGAATTATCCAGGCCATTCCCTCTGCGACTCATACTTTGCATTACCCCATAATGCCAGAATAACTTTCTGTATTTATTGCTTTTAGACTGAACACCCTGAGCTGAATGAAATAACAGGCACCCGCCACGTAGTCGGTTTTCCAGGACGTTACACATGGCACGGCACACCACATCAGCGGTTAATGAGAGAGCTGAACCGATAATCCGGCGTGAATATAAATCAACGACAAGCGCGAGATAGCACCATTTGTCCTGCAAAAGTGATGTCGCCGCACCAGACGCGGTTTGGGGCAACGGGGTTAAACTGCCGGTTCAATAAGTTTGGCAACGCCGGACTGCTGTCTTCGTTTACCCGGCAGCGTCACGACGGAGAGCATGGAATGCTCTCACCCGGCTTCGTAATTCAATTCTTTGCACATCAACGAGACGCTTCACCTGAGCGTAAGGACGGGTTCGCTTTATGGAGGTTCAGCGACAATATCTTCCGGCCCGAAACGACTTTGACAAGAAATTTTTTTATTCAGTTCTCGTTTGTCACTCAACCTGAACAAGTAATTTATACCGATTATAATCTTCTAATAAACAGAAACATGATATTCCACACTACCGGTATATGTTTGTGGCATTGCGGTACTGGCGATACAGGCCATCCAGTAGATGTTTTTGCTGAGCAGAGTGGTGTCATTAAAGTAGCCCAATGGGATATAGAGATCGCTTCCCGTTGTCAGCCATTTCCCCGGTGTGTTGCAGGTGGCATCCGGTGCCGTGGAGCCGTGGATCACTACGTCCGGTGAAGAGGTATTAATCGTATTGACCCCATCTGAAAAGGACAGCTCCAGCCCCACAGGCACCGTACTGCCGCCGGTGGCCGCTGAGACGGTGATGTTCGTCGCCCGATCCCCACGGGCCATCACCTGCCCCGATTTGGAACTGAAGCGGATAGCGGATGGCACAACGTTCACATTCAGGCCCGTAGACACGATTTTGGCCGCTTGTCCACCGGGTACCAAGGCAAGCCATCCACTAGCCACCCAGTAGTCGGGGGTATAACCCACACCAAGAGTACCCGCGCGCGCTGTTCCATATATCGTTGGCCAGGTGACGTTTGTCGTTGTGCCTGCGGGGTTTGTATTCGTGATTTCAACATGTACGGTTGTCGTCATTACCCCCGTTACTATTCCTTTCCAAATATAATCATAAGCCCCCTGCCCTTGGAGTGAAGGGGTGCACTTAATACTTCCTTCTTTTTGTGTCCCGCCTAGTACAGACGGCGTTCCATAATAGGTATCGATGCTAAACGCACAGGTTTGTGTTGCAAGCCCCGTCGGTGTGACGGTTCCGTTATCACCAACCAGCCGGTAAGTCAGACCATTGCCGAGATTATATGTCTGTGGAACGATGAACGAGTTCAAAACATTCCAAAAGTTGTTTCCTATCCCCAAAAAACCACTACCTATAGCTCCACGTGCGTTATATGGAACAGAATTTAATATAATGGGCGGAGAGCGCCATACCTGACCGGGGCCGATATACAGCGTAGTTGGCCATTCCCAGGCGAAACTCAGCGAACTCCAGCTGAACATAACCATTCCCAGCACGCTGGCCGTGGCATATTTCATCGCCCGGCGGGCGCAGCCTGTCATCATTTTTTCTCTCATCTCTTTTCCTCTTTCGGCTTCCCTGAGAATAACCTCTGTGCGTGTATTCATTCGCAGCGTGCTTCTACTGTTCTGAGTGACGCGTTTTGTTCTTTCGGTGTGACTTCTGGCGGGGGTAGAGTGAAATTCACCGTACACTGGCGGTCAGCACTTTGCCCCCAGTTCACCTTCAGCACGCCACGATCGGACAACCCTGCCAGATAGACCCGGCCACCGTCATCCACAATACCGGACACTTCTTTGCCTTTTTCCGTCCCCTGAAGGACCGCGCTGGCACCAAAGGGCACAGGCTTGCCCTGATAGCGCAGGACCAGCAAAATTTGTTGCCCTTGCTGTACATTATAATCCGCCAGCACAACCGCTCCGCGTGTCGGATAAACCCGTTTACCTGCTTCCGATATCTCGGTATCTTCCGGTAGCTCTGAAGGATCCAGCATCACGGTATTTTGCCGATAATTCGACAGGTACGGCATCACCGCATACCCGCGATTGTCCGTCCAGATATTGGTGGTCCCCATCAGTTTCACGCCGGAAGCACCGGGCGCACGCACGAGCGCCATGGAATCAGGCAATGTCCGGGACAGTGTCACGCCATACTGATGCACCAGGATCCCGCCGCTCACTCCATAGTTCAGGCTTTGCTGATACTTGTCTCTGTTATAGCCAGCCTGCACTTGCGCGCGGCTGCCCTGATAGGTTGCGTTTACCGATGTGGCTGCGACCTGTCCCTGATTGCCCCAGGACTCGTTCACGCTGTAACCTAAAGATGAATCATCCAGCGCCGAGCCACTCATACCCAAAGAGTTACGATTCTGGTTCAGGTTATCCAGCGAGCTGCTTAAATTCAGATAAGTACCCTGCATTGCCCCGTCGGTAAACAGTTGCAGGGGGATATTCAGGCTTACCGAGACCATCCGGTTTTGCTGTTCGCCCACACCACTATTTCCACTGTTACTGGTGTAATCCTGACTGTAGTTAACGCTGTAGCTGATGCTGTTATAATTATTGTTGTAGCCGATTGTCACGCGGTTGGTGGTTTTGCTGCTGCCCCAGTAATCGTCCCGTTGCGTGGTCAGGTACAGGCTGCCCCACTGGCGGAAGGACTGGCTGACGGTCCCCTGCCAGCTACTGCGTCGACGCCCCTGCCAGACACTGTTGCTGCCGGTATACTGATTATTCACATCGCTGAAGTTGTAATAGCCTTCGGTAGAATAACGGTAGGCCGCCAGATTCATCGTCGTTCCGGTGGTCGTCATACTCTTGGAGTATTTCACCCGGAACGATTCCCCAGAGGAGTTGTAGCGGCCTGGTCCTTGCTGATTTTCAAGCTTTGCCTGAGCAACCGTGACATCCGCAGCCACCGCACCGGCCATTCCCAGCGACACTCCGGTACCGACAACGCCCGCCAGATAATTTTCTGCCGTCAGCAAACCGCCATATGCCGTCATGTTATGCGGCAGGCCGTAAATCAGCGTGCCCGTCGCAAACAGAGGCGTTTGTCCGGTATTCTGATAACTCCCTCCCTGCGAGTATTGCCCGGCCGCAAAAGCGTATTCGAGATGGCCCGCACGCTGCATTATCGGTAAAGAGGTATAAGCAATGGTCTGGCTGTGCGTTGTGCCATCCGCTTCTTTCACTGTCACAACCAGCGCACCCGCGGTTCCCGCCTGATTCAGGCTGCTTAACCGGAAAGCGCCCGGAGCGACATACGTCTGATAAATCACGTTGCCATTCTGGCTGACCGTCACCTGTGCATGCGTGCGGGCAATGCCGCTGATCACCGGCGCAAAGCCACGCTGGCTGAAGGAATACATTTCACTGTTGGTTTCCAGCTTAACGCCGCGCATAGAGAAGCTATCAAAAACGTCCGCACCGGTGCTGCTTTCACCCAGCGTCAGTTCACCGTTCATGCCCGGTATATCGCGTGTCAGAGCCGTGTCCCAGACAGCAAAATCAGAGGTACTATCGTCAGACTCATTTCCGTGCATCTGGCTTGCACTCCATGACATCTGGCTGCGCAAACGCCATGCCCCGGCATTGATACCCGGAGAAAAACCGCCAAATATAGTGCTGCCTTCCATTGCCCCACCGGTTCCGTCGGTGGCGGTACGGGTGTTTGAACCGCTCAGATTATAGTTGAGGATCAACGCCGGAATGCCTTCATCCCACAGGCTGCGGTCCGCCAGCTCACCGGCGTCAGGATCCATATTAACCTGCGGGATGCTGATATCCAGGCGCTGCTGGTCGAAGTCAAACGTCAGCTGTGCGTCCGGAATATCGGACAGCCGGGTCAGCACCTGAGAGGGAGGAAGCCCCTGCAGGGCGGGTACGGAGCCGATGTTCACCCCCATATCGCCGAGCAGTGCCACCGTCAGTTGCGGAACCAGCGTATTATTATCACCCGCCACAAAGTGCAGACTGCGCGTGGCGAAGAAGGTGCTGTTGATATAAATATCTGTCACATAATCACCGGGCAGCTGCGTCCCGCTGTTTTCAAACTGCGTCAGGTCAACCGATTGTCCGGCCGGAAGCCCGGCCTGGATCATGCTGGTGTCAAAAATATCCTGCGCGAAGGCAGAGGCACAGGGCGCGGTAACCAGAATACTGACCAACGCCGTAAGAAATGAAGGTTTGAAATGAGCCTCCTGGCTCTGAAATATAAAAATACTCGCAACCGGGTTTTTGTTTTTTATATTCTTCATAACATATTCACTTTATTTCCTGGCCTCTGCGGGCACATAAATAATGCAGAGGAGCACAGCAATGTAAAAATACACTGCTCTGTTATCAATGCTGGTTATTTCAGATGAAAACGAAAGGGCCGGTTAATGTAAACCGACAGCGTGTAGCATTCATTTATTCGTTATCGCATCGTACACTGGGGAGATAACCACCCGGCTCAGGGTATCAGACGTTGCTGAAGTGCCGTGTAAGCACTTTCCTCGTCAATAACCTGCCATGTAACCCGGTGGGAGGAAGTCTGCCCGGAGAATGTCTCCGGAAGTGCATAACGCTGTTGTCCAAAGGGAGGCACCATTTTACGCCGCTCAGTTTCAGGTACCTCTATGCCGTCAACCGTGAGTTTCCCCGGCGAAATGTATAATGCCGTGGGGTTACTTAAGATCAACTGACGGCTATCGATACTCGCATGTAATTGCTCACTGGCCCTTTTTAAATTGACAGCGGATAACATCTGAGGACGGTAAAACAATTTAATCTGCTGTACCACGCCGATACTGAGTTGACGGTGAGCAGAGTCGCTTTCTGTCTGACCGGGCAACATTCTGACCGCAACCCAAAAAACGGACTCCCGGTCTACTGGTAACACATGGCCGATATACCTCACCCTCAGTGTCGTCTTATCTCCGGGACGTAACTTGACCAGAGGCGGGGTGATAATAAAGGGCACGGAACCATCTTGTATTTCACCGGTTGCAAAGTTCACCGGTTTTACTGAAGACTGAGCAAGCCATGGCTGTGGGGTGTTATTCGTTAATGTTAAAGGAATTGCCCGTTGTTGCCCCGGATAAATCAGTCGCATTGTACTCAGGGAAAGCCCTCCCAGCACATCCACCTGTGAGGCGGAATACACCATCCCGATAGGGAGCAGAGTAACGAGAAGCCCTGTCAGACAAAGTTTCACAGTCATCTGCACGCATCTGAATCCATTGGCTGACATCGTTATTCCTCTACGCGTTAGGTAAAGACTGGGTGTAACTCTTTACACCACCAAAATCGTTAATGACGCCGTACACAATCTGACCTAATACCGGCCCCTTTAAGGGCACTCTGACCGCGCTTTTGGGCTGAACCAGCAAACCGTCGCTAATCGCCTTTCCGCCCAGTCTTACACCGGCCAGAGACACGGAATAAGCGCCTGAATTCGTCGCCACTAAATCATTTCCCTGACGGGTCCACCGTAACGCTTTTCCGGCCATTTCCGGGGTACCTGGTAGACCTTCTGGTCGGTAGAACAGTTTGATTCGGATACGGATGCTCAGTTGCAGGCTGTTATCTGACTCTTTTTTCGTGGTAGATGCCGGCGGGACAAATCGCACAACCAGCCAGGATACCGTTTCCCTATCGCCCGGCAGCGTGCCGGACTGCGTGATACGTAGACGTGTACTCTTGCCGCCATCAAGGCGGAACAGCGGCGGTGTTATAATAAAGTTCGTGCTGCGGGTGCCATTGCCATCTTCAACCCAGGACTGCACCAAATACGGATTGGGATCGTTGTTCACGGCCTCGGTGGAAATACCTTTCTTACCGGCGTTGTAGATAAGGCGGGTATCGCCAATATTGACTCCGCGGGGCGCATCGGCTGCCAGGGCCGCTAACGATATACCCCATACCAGCGTTGCGCAGCTCAGCAGCAATCCGGAAGTGGTCATTAAGCGTGAAAACATTGAGCGCGTTTGCATGTTGTGTCTTCTCCTGGAGCATGCCAGCCCGTAATGGGCTGGCAAAACACTCAGTTATATGAAACCTGGAAGTCTGCTTTAGCGATGATGTCACCCGCAGAGCCTGCACCCGCACCGGCCTTCACGAAGTGTGCGTAAAATGGCAGAGACTGTCCGGAGACACTTGGGACAGCAAGCAGGTCTTTTGACGCGGTACCCAGCGTAATTTCGCTGCTGTCAGCAGAGTTTAACAGACCTACGCTCACGCCAATGCCCGTGCCAGAGTTGACCAGTACTTTAGAGGTGTTCGCCGGGTCGATATTGTCGGTAAACATCACCTGCATTTTCGTCCAGGTGGTCGTACCGTCCTTTAAAGTTGGCGAGCAGTTTTGCAAATCAATGTTGAATGGCGTTTTGGAACCCAGATCGGTACCGTCAGCGCCGGTGACAGCAGACGTTTTAATCTGGCCCATCTGTACCGTCTGATTGATGCTGCTGCTTGCAACCGTACATGGAGAGTCAGTGATAGTGCCGTTGAAAGTGATAGTCCCGTCAGCCGCAGCAAATGCCCCCTGAATAAACATTCCGCCCAACAGTGCAGACAAAATAGCTAATTTTTTCATGAAACAATTTCCTTATAGAATGATTTATTGAATAAAGACATTTGGGTGGTAAACATTCAAAACAAACAGTTGATTACTGCGAGTATTCCGTTGATTTCTATATTTACCTGTTTAATACATCCTTTTTTACTGACTCCTTAACTATAATAATCTTGCTGATAGATTTTTATAAATATGGCGTACATGGTGCTGGCGCTGATATACCTAACAATCGATAAATGGCATACCAACTGCCGAAAGGCTCTATAATGTAAAGTTTAGAGTTAATTCATAAAATTAAACATGGAAAACACCCGCCAGAGAACGAATTTTCATACCACTTACCAAAAGCTGTTGATGCTTGGTGGTATTACGTCAACGTTCAACATATGCTTTTTTATTCTTGAGTACTCGATCGATTATTTTCAATGGAACATAGCAGCTTTATTGTCTTCCATCTGGCCTCAAACAAATTCTTATCATCTTACGAGAACTAGGCCCTTTCTTAGTGAGGCGCATTATAAACTTTATTGCACCCCTGACAATCCGATATTAAAACATCAAGCAGAGTATATCAAACCAATCAAATTAAGAATAATAAACCAAACATAAATACTAAATCAGGATAATAATCTGCATTATTTAACATTATTAAATTTAAACACCAAAATACCTAAAATAATTTTAGATAGTCACATATTGTTTGGTTGTCTATTTTTATGGAACAATATCATCACTAAATGAAATTTTTCCGATTTTTTCAGTGGGTTGAAGGAAATTAATACACCGAATGAAAGTAAGAACATTCTCGTTAATATTCAAGTGATCTTGACCCGCCATCTCCGGACAGCTTTTGTATCTTAAGTTAACGATGCCCGCTGCCGCCGGTATTCTCTCGGAGAGTGATATCCCAGCGCGCTGTGCGGGTGGTTTTCATTGTAATGCGTGAACGCCGCTGCAAGGTTTCGCAGGGCTGTTCTCACATCCGGTTTTGGCATGAACGCGATATAGTCTTCCTTCATCGTTTTCACGAACCGTTCGGCCATGCCATTACTCTGTGGACTGCTCACCGCTGTTGTGCAGGGTTCCAGATTCAGCTCTCTGGCGAACCTACGCGTTTCATGCGCGGTATACGCTGAACCGTTATCTGTCAGCCACTGCACCGGTGTGTCGGGCAACCTGTCGCCGAAGCGCTTTTCCACCGACCTCAGCATCACATCCTGTACGGTCGAACTGTCATAGCCTCCCGTGCTTGCTGCCCAGTCTATGGCCTCACGGTCGCAACAGTCCAGCGCGAACGTGACCCGCAGTTTTTCACCGTTGTCACAGCCGAACTCGAAGCCGTCTGAGCACCAGCGTATATCGCTTTCCGTTACCGCGATTTTGCCCTTATGCTCACGCTTCGGCCGCTCCGGTTTATCATGCAGTAACAACAGGTTATGTTCGCTCATTATCCTGTAAAGCCGTTTGGCATTTACCGGCGGCAGTCCTTCTGCGCGACGTCGCTTACGCAGGATGCCCCACACTCGTCGATAGCCGTAGCTGGGCATGTCGCTGATGATATCGAGGATGTCCGACAGTATTTCAGCGTCTGCTTCGTCATTACGCCGGTGACTGCGCCTGTCCTGCCAGTCGGCAGAACGCTTAATCCGAAGTGATAACTGCGCACGCGACACGCTCATGGCGCGGCTGACCTGTGCTATCCATTTTCGCGACTGGCCGTACTCCACGGCTTCTTTCAGGATCTCAACTTCCATCGTCTTCTTGCCCAGAAGGCGTTGTAGTTCCCGAACCTGTTTCAGTGCTGCTGCGAGCTCAGAGGCAGGAACGACTTCCTCTCCGGCCGCAACGGCTGTGAGGCTGCCTTCCTGGTATTGCTTCTTCCACTTGAACAGCAGACTGGGCTGAATACCGTGCAGACGAGCGACATGGGAGACATTCATGCCCGGCTCCATCGTCTGCTGGATAATGGCGATCTTCTCCTGAGGAGTTTTACGTTTACGGACTTCTTGCCCTAACAGGATCCCGGTCATCTCAAAATTGGCGTTAGTGTTAGACATATATTCAAGCCTATCTCTTATCTGGAGATACAGCTACTGTCTGGTATTTCAGGGGGCTACATCACTCGTTAATATTCAAAAAAATCATACGGGCAATCAAAACCAGAGGAGGAAACACGGTATAAACAATGCCAGTTTCTAAAAGTGGCGTTCACACTTTGGTGGTATCGATGCGTCCATGATGGCTGGTTGAAAGAACTGAAAGAACGTAAACACCCGCTCGTTGCCGGCTCCTGTGAACCCAGAATATCCCTCTCGAAACTGGCGCTTGAAAATAACATTAACGCCAATTTATTGTTCAAATGGCGTCAGCAGTGGCGTGAAAGAAAACGCCTGTTGTCTTCGACAGAATTTCCTCAGCTACTTCCCTGTGACATTCGATGTCATCCGTTCGCCGCCTGGCGCGCAATCAGAAAGCCCTGCTGATGTGTGTAGTGGATCGGTCATTCAGGACACCTCGAAATCCTGTTAATGCCAAAACAGTGAACGTGAGGTAATCCATGCTCGAAACTCGCCGCGGACTAAACGCACATTTTCCCCGGAGTTCACCGTAGCGTTTATTACGCTCAGGTGAAGCGTCCCGTTGATGTGCAAAGAATTGAATTACGAAGCCGGGTAAGAGCATCTCACGCTCTCCGTCGTGACGCAGTCGGTAGTCGGGCAATTAGCCAGATGTTACGCAGAGTGGCGTTGATGCAGGCCGGTGGCTGGTGCGAAAATTGATGCAGGAATGTGGACTGATAAGTCGTCAACCCGTTAAACATCGCTACCAGGTAAACGAAGACAGCAGTCCGGCGTTGCCAAACTTATTGAACCGGCAGTTTAACCCCGTTGTCCCAAACCGCGTCTGCTTGCAGCAGCATGAGTGCAGAGGGTTGCTGCTACGACGGTGCCTACATGGAAATTCTTCCACTCGTTGACAGTAGAATGTATCCACGGAGAACGCTTTATCAGCCGGGAAATAATGCGGACGACGGTGTGTAATTTATCGAGTGCGATTACAATCGCTGGCGCCGCCACAATGCCTGTGGCGGCCTTAGCCCTAAACAATTTGAAAACCAGAACCTCGCTTAGGGCCGTGTTCACATTACGTGGGTAGGATCAGTTATCCGTCATTTTGACTCATGAAGTGTCTGTTTCTGCTGGCGAATATCAGCTTCAATCCCTTCGCGAACATCTAACGGAATTTTCAGCGCATCGCCCAACGTATCGAGATAGCTGCGTTCCATAAAATGATCAACATCGATGACGGCACAGCTGAGGAGATAGAGTTCTAGCGCCTCTTCCTCATTATGTACACTCTCAGCAAGACCTTGCGGATCTATCGGTTGGCTAATCGCTTGCGCAACCAGCGCACGACCTTGTTCCCCGATACCGGCTTCACGTATTTGTTGATCTATGGCAGCCTGCTCATTGTCATCAATATGACCGTCGCTCTTCGCAGCATACACCAGTGCGAGAATCAATCGTTCGTTACGAACATCCAGCGGGGAGATGTTTTGAGAACCGTATTGCGCATCTTCTGGCCTCGCATCGCGAACTTTATCTTTGTATTTGTTCCATAACACCGAACCGGCAATAGCACCGCCACCGACCAGCAGCGCGCCTGTTCCATATTTAGTCAGTAGTTTACGTGATGATTTATTAGCAACCAGTAAACCCGCCAGACCTCCCAGTGCACCGGGTACCAGAAGTTTGCTCAATGCTGACTCACCTTGAGTAGTAGACTCGTCATTTTTGGGTTCCAGCATTGATTGCAGTTGTGAAAGCCAGTTGTTCATAATATCCCTTCATGATTGTGATTCCAGAGACAAAGAGACTATTTATGGTCATAAACTCTTTATCCTGAATGGCTAAAATGCGTTTCTGAACAGTTAATGTCCATGTCGTGTCTGAGAGAAAACTTTTACATATCTATTTCTCTCAGGGATAACATTCGAAATCCCCACAGGCCACAGATTCCAATTGAATAGTTGCGTGACCAACATTGTAATTAGTAATAAGAAATTGTTGGATGCGTGCAAGAATGTCGTCGCGGTTTCCCGGCGTCATAATCTGAACATGCAGCGTCATCACCGATTTTTCGCCGACCAGCCAGACATGTACGTGGTGAACATTATAGACTTCTGGTACAACCTCCATAAGGTTACGTGTTAATGCCACAATATCGAGAGTGAGAGGTGCACTTTCCGTTAGCTCGTTGAGGCTCTCTTTTAATAATTTCCACGCGCTATGTAAAATGAGGCACGAAACCAGTGCCGAAAGGATGGGGTCAATTGGTGTCCAACCGGTGAGTAATACGATGATTGCCGCGGCGATTGCCCCAAGAGAACCAAGCAAATCACCAACAACGTGCAGCGATGCTGCTCGGACGTTAAGATTTTTTCCCTCATCACCACGGTGCAAAATCCACAACGCTGCGATATTAGCCAGCAGGCCGGCAATCGCAACGTAGAACATGGTTACGCCAGCTATCGGTTGGGGGTTCAGGAATCGCTGAATAGCCTCCCAAACAATCAGTGCTGTAATGCCTATCAGGGCAATGGCATTAATAAATGCCGCCAGAGTCGTCAAACGCCTCCAGCCGAAGGTATGGCGTGCGCTGGCGGATTTATAAGAATACTGCAAGGCTAACCAGGCGAAAAGCAATGCCATAGTATCAGTTAGCATATGTCCTGCATCTGCCAGCAGAGCTAGAGATCCAGAAATAATACCACCTACAGATTCAATAATCATGAATGTAGCGGTAATGCCAAACGCTAGTAGCAGGCCTCGACTATTAGTATTTTTTTGCGCTGAAGAAGCGTTTAAATTTTTCACAGCATGACCTCAGATTAAATATTAATCAATCGACACTCAACCTCACTTTCAGTCAGCATGTATTATAAAGGCTTACATATATATACCAGTGCTGGAGGGAAATTTTTCATGACCCGTACTTTATGCCATGTGAAATAACGTGACAGAAGTTTTTCTGAAAAATGACTGTACTGAAACAAAATGAGAACCCCATCTTTTTCTTTTAGCTGTTTTTGGGTTGTGCGCAGTATCCTGATACTGGTGCGGGTCGGCATTGACAATAATGGTAGACTAGAGAACACCGCATTATAATGATTGCGCATGTGCTCGGCTGAATGAGCTTTCACCTCTAAACGGTGATCCTCGATTTGTGTTAGCTTACGTACAAACAATGGTTGTATTTCAAAGGCTTCAAGCTTTGCATCCGCACGCATCCTACTGAGAATGCGTCGTGTGAGCACTCCATCTGCCGAACCGAATTCAGCCACTTCTAATGACTTACTCCAATCAATCTGGCTCAACATCGTATTACATAACCAGGATGATGATGGTGTTAATGTACCCATTGTGCGTGGCGAAACAATAAAGCTCCATAAGTAATACATTTGATTTTGTATAGAAATAACTTTATTTATTAATGTTTTCTTTTCAACGGGCAACATATTACCAACTTTTCCATTTGTGCAGCTAAAATAATCGACTAAATTTGAGTGATGAATTAAAATAATGGACTCATTATTTTTTGTGACATTACTTATGCACTAATTTCCCTCATGGGTTTCACCGCCACACCCGTTCTTATTTATTTTCTTCATAATAATCCATTATCATCTGACGTGATTCTTACCTTTCCAGACTCTCATGAATTTCGTCCTCCGAGTCTTACTGTGCAGTATATTTAAGTAGCTTGGCCCGAATAAACAACTGTTGCTAGAGCATTCACCGACCATTAAACTCTGTGGACATAGGTCAGTTGTTTGTGCCAATGACAATAATAAATACTACTCAGTACAATCACAATGATATTGAATTTTACGACTCTTATACTTAATTCCTCGTCATTTAAAAAGGTAACAAGTTTATCATCAGTATGATATGGGATTTTTCTCGGCGAGAGAAAAATAAGATTTTTTCCAAAAAAAACAGTGTCCCATCCATTTAATAGAACAGATATTTTTCGATATGAATGCTCATGCCTTTTTCGCGAAACGTAACAGAACGATAGAAGCAGTTCTTTCTACGAGTCAGATGCTTCAACTAAAACAGGCACGGATTCAGGTACATCACTGCAGTCAGCGTTCATATTCCTCTGGCAATATATTCCCAACCAATACACATGCGCCGACTGCCATATGTAACTGATCCTACCCGCGAATAGTGGACACGGGGCTAAGTGAGTAAACTCTCAACCAGAGGTGACTCATGACAAAACCCGTATCAACCACCAAGAAGCCCCGCAAACAACACACGCCTGAATTCCGCGATGAAGCCCAACGCATCGGTATGACCGCCGCCGCCCGTCAACTCAGCCTGTATGAATCACAGCTTTATGCCTGGCGCAGCAAACAGCAGCAGCAAATGACTTCGTCAGAGCGTGAAATGTTCTTACCCGGCTTCGTAATTCAATTCTTTGCACATCAACGGGACGCTTCACCTGAGCGTAATAAACGCTACGGTGAACTCCGGGGAAAATATGCGTTTAGTCCGACGAATTTTGAGCATCGATTACCTCACGTTCACTGTTTTGACATTAACAGGATTTCGAGGTGTCCTGAATGACTGATTCAGGATGAACTCATCGGGTGCTCACTGAGTAAAGCGGGGACAATCCCGACGAAGCTGAAGAAAATGCGGGAGCATGTGACGCAGTTTATCCTGCCAGAAAAGAGAAAATGGCCCTAAAAGAGGACCGTTCGTATCTCAAAAAAACAGTATCCCGTTCACTCAAAACATCTTAAGTGATAGGTGTTAGCCTCCCGGCGGTTTTTATTCTAAAAACAGTGAACGAGTACCTAAAAACTGGGGTAGGACTTGGCGCAACCGGTTGAGAAATTAACCTAATCGCGCGGGATAATATCGCGCTGAGGATGGCACCAAAGGCACCGGTATTGTCGGCACCTCGTCATTCCGCCAGCCGTACCCCGCCCGCGCGGTACGGCTGCCCACAACACTAAAAAAAGCCCGCGCCGGGGTGAGTGGCGCGGGGACAGAGAACATGGTCAGTTTCAAAACATGTTCTAAAACGGTAAGACTTATTTATTCAACTGGAACAGCGACATACCTTGCATATCGCTGAACGCTTTATAAGAAGCCTGAAGCGCAGCCTGTTGCATGGTGTAGTTCGAAATAGTCGAGTTCCAGTCCACGTTCACCAGGTCACTCATTTGCTGGGTCTGGCTGAGCTGACGGTCATCGCCCAACGCATCGAGTTTATCCAGTTCATTGAGCTGAGTACCCACTTCTGCGCGCACGGTCAACACGTTGTTTAATGAGTTACGTAAGCCACGGTTCGTTTTATCAATCACAGCCTGTGCTGTCGCCTGAGCAGTATCATCACCTGCCACCGGCGTTTTCAGTGACGCAATAGCCGAATCCAGCATTGCAAACAGATTGGTTTCAGACGGCGTGCCATCCGGTTCTTTCACCGCGTTGGTGGTGATGGTGTCAAAAATCTTATCGCCGGTGTGACCAATAACCATCGAACGGGAAGAATCGACCTGCTGTTGCACGTTGGTCGTTCCGCCTGAATAGCCGCCAGTCGTGCTGTCAAACGGCGCGCTATCGGTCTTGTAACCGGCAAACATATAGCGCCCGTTACCATCCTGACTATTCGCGAGGTTCATCAACTGGTCGCGAATGCCCTGTAAATCAGTCGCCAACGATGCGCGGTCATCGTCACTTAACGTTCCGTTTCCGGCATAAACGATTTTTTCCTGCGCGGACTGAATCGCCGTCGTCACCGACGACAGCGTATTTTCTTCCTGCGAAATACGCTGCGTTGCAAAGGTACGCGCAGACGCATATTGACTGGTCTGCGACTGGGCCTGAGACAGTACAACCGCCTGTGATGCGGCAATCGGGTCATCCGAGGGGCGGTTCACACGCAGCCCGGTGGACATCTGCTCACCGTATTGCAGCCATTTTGACTGAGAGTTGCTTATCCCGCCCATGGTCTGCTGGTACATCATTAAGGTACTAATACGCATCAGTCAGATCTCCTTAGCGAATATTGATCAGCGCATCGAAAAGCGTGCTGGCGGTTTGCATGACCTGGGCATTGGCCAGGTAGTACTGTTGGTACAGTTGCAGGTTGCCATATTCTTCATCGAGGTTAACGCCGGAAATTGACTGCTGCTGTTTAGTCAACTGTGTCACTACGTTGCCCTGCGTGGTGCTGCTGGTTTCCAGCGTTGAGGTTTTGTTCCCCACGTCGCTCACCAGTGAAGCGTAAGCATCGTTGACGGTTTTGTTGCCACCCACCAGTTTACTGTTTTGCAGATCCAGCAGTGCCTGACCGTTACGGTTATCACTCTCGCCGGTTTCAGCGTCGTTAATACCCATCGCAATCTGGCTGGCATCGGTCAGCGCGACGCTCATGTTAACGATGGCATTGGCGACTGGCTTAACGGTGAAGCTGTCGTTCTTATTCGCAGTGCCGCTCACACTAACGTTCAGCCCATCGAAACTCAGGCTGCCGTCACTTTCCACCGTTGGTGACACTTTGGTGTTGTCCGACATCCGCGTGACTTGCCAGTTTGAACCGTCAAAGCTCACCTTATAATCGGTCGCCTGCACCTGAGTGCTGTCGGTAATTGTCGCGCCGAGGCTCGCACTGCCGGTATTTTTAGTGTTATTCAGTACCGACGGTGAGCCGAAGGTGAAGAAATCGGTACCGGCATTTCCGTTGGCATCAATACCCGCTTTGTTCTGCGTATTGAATGCATCAGCAAACGCCAGCGCCATCTGGTTCAGGCTGTTACGCGTCTGGTCAAGATCCTGAGAACGGAACGTCAGCAAGCCACCCAGCGAACCAGTGGTCAGCAGTTTTTCCGGGATTTCAATATTACCGGCAACACTGTCGACATACGCCACCGTAGTGCGCGAAGGATCCGCACTGCTCGGCACCGCCGCCAATTGGTGCGAGGAACTGCCTTGCACCAGGTTATAACCATTCGCCATGGTGATGTTGTAAGTGCTACCGTCCTGGACGTTCACTTCCACACCCACCAGTTGGTTTAACTGGCTGACAAGCTGGTCACGCTGATCGAGCAGGTCGTTAGGCGATGCGCCTGCACCGACGCCGGTCAGCTTAGAAATTTTATCGTTGAGTGTCGCAATCTGCTGCGAGTAGTTGTTGATCTGCGAAACGGTCGAAGCAATCGCGCCGTTGACCTGTTTGTCCTGGTCACGCAGATACTGATCGGTGGTTTTGAACTGGTTAACCAGGCCCTGCGATTTGCCCAATACCGCCTGGCGAGCCGCAGGATCTTCCGCGTTGCTCACCAGCGTTTGCAGGCTCGAGTAAAAGTCCTGCAAGGTGGCTGAAATCGAGTTGGTAGTGTCAGACATCAGATCGTCGATTTTCGACATCTGCTGATAACGCGTGGTCAGGCCGCTGCTCTGATTTTGTGCTGCATTCAGCTGATTGGTGATAAAAGCGTTGTACTCGCGCTGTACGCTGGAGACCGTTACTCCATTGCCCACCCAACCGCCCGCACCCAGCGTGCTGTTCGCCGCAGACAGAACCGTCGTCTGGCGGGTATAGCCGGACACGTTATAACTGGCAATGTTATTACTGACGGTGTTCAGTGCCGCCTGAGCTGCACCGAGCCCACTCATTGCGCTATTCATTAAACTGGACATGGAGGTTCCTTTATTCTTTTAGACACGAGTCCTGACCAAGATTATCGGCAACGTTGCGCTGAACTTGAGGCGTTTCAGAACAGATTTTCGATATCGTTGCCGTAAGCCTTACCCACCTTCTCACCCATCGATTTCAGCTGTTGGATCATGCCGGTTAGTTTACGGGCGTAGTTCGGGTCTGTCGCATAACCTGCTTTTTGTAACGCCTGAGCGCCCTGCTCTGGTGTGGCAGCCGTGGTCACGGCGGCATAGCGCGGGTTACGGGTTAACAGACCGACATAATCTGACAGCGCCTCAAGATAAGAACCGTAAACGCGGAACTTGGCTTTCACCTTTTTCATTTCGCCGTTTTCGAACTCGGTGGTGGTGATTTCCGCGACTTTGCCTTTCCAGTCAGACGAGGCTTTCACGCCGAACAGGTTAAAGCTCGGCTCGCCGTTTTCACGACGAATTTGTCGCTGACCCCAACCGGACTCCAGCGCCGCCTGCGCGAGGATCAGGTGATGCGGAATACCGCTTTGTTCACTGGCGAGTTTGGCAGGCAGCGAAAGCTGCGCCAGGAAATCGCTGCTGTCGCCAGGCACTTCTGAGACGGCATCCGTGGCCGTTGGCGCTTTTGGCATCGCCTTGCGCACCATCTGCGTCAGCGCGGAGTTCTGATAGCGGGTAACGGTTTCGAGGTCAAATTTAAGCGGCACCTGGGCAGGCGTGTCTTTTGGCCCGCCCTGTGCCGCAGCCATCTGTTTGACCATCGCATCTGCCAGCCCCAGCCCTTTGCCCGCCGTCATTTGTTGGGCAATTTGCTGATCGTACATACTGGTGTAGAGGCGCGTCTGGTCGCTGCTGAACATGCCGTCTTTGGGCAACGCATCGCGCATGCTTTTCAGCATCATCTGCACGAACATGCCTTCGACTTGCCGGGCCACAGGCTTTAAGTTCGCCTGTGGATCTTTTCCGGCTTTCATTTTCAGTTCACTTAGCGACTGCGCGTCCCAGGCCGCGCTCGTCAATAGCTTGCTGTCGCCCAGCATCAGATAATTTCCACTTTGGCACGCAGGCAGCCTGCGGTTTGCATCGACTGGAGAATTGACATCAGCTCCAGCGGTGAAGCCCCCAGCGCGTTAAGTGCACGCACAACATTGTTCAGGCTGGCACTGGAACGAATGCTCTGAATGGCGCCGCCGCTCTGACGCAGGTCGATTTGTGTCTGCGGTGTAACTACCGTCGAACCACCGCCAAACGGCGTATCCGGCTGGCTCACCTGTGCCGAACGGTTCACCGTGACCGACAGATTGCCCTGCGCCACGGCACAGTTATCCAGCGTCACTTCGCGGTTCATCACCACCGACCCGGTACGTGAGTTGATGATCACTTTCGCATCCTGCGGCGTGACGTTGACTTCCAGATTTTGAATATCCGCCAGCATGCGCACCTGATTACTGCCGCCGCTTGAGGCATTAATTTGCACAGTACGCGCATCCAGCGCAGTCGCGTTGCCGTAACCACCGCGGCGGTTGATGGTGTCAGCAATCTGCTGCGCCATCCCGAAATCGTCTTCATTTAATTGCAGGTTAATGGTGTTGCCCGCGCCGAACTGGGTTGGCAATTCCCGCTCAATGGTGGCCCCGCCGGTAATACGCCCGCCGTTCAGCTGGTTCACCGTCACGCTGCTACCGCCGGCGGAAGCCCCTGCGCCGCCGACCAAAATGTTGCCCTGCGCCAGTGCATAAATCTGGCTGTCGACGCCTTTTAACGGCGTCATCAACAGCGTGCCGCCGCGCAGGCTTTTGGCGTTACCCATTGAGGACACGACCACATCGATAGTCTGTCCTTGACGGCCAAACGCGGGAAGCTGGCCGGTCACCATGACCGCCGCCACGTTTTTCAGCTGCATGTTAGTGCCCGCAGGGACCGTAATGCCAAGCTGTGAAAGCATGTTGTTTAAGCTTTGCGTAGTGAACGGCGTCTGGGTGGTCTGGTCACCGGTGCCATCAAGGCCGACAACCAGGCCGTAGCCGATCAATGAGTTCTGCCGCACGCCCTGTACGCTGGTGAGGTCGCGAATGCGATCGGCCTGAGCGAAACCCGCCACCAGGACCAGAGCAATGCCAACCAAAAATTTAAACATAATCCACCTCGTTACATCGGCGATAGGTTAAGGAAGAAACGCTGCAGCCAGCCCATGTTCTGCGCTTCATTGATGTAGCCGTTACCGACGTATTCAATGCGGGCATCAGCCACCTGGGTTGACGGCACGGTGTTGGTGCCGCTGATGGTGCGCGGGTTCACGACGCCAGAGAAACGGATAAATTCCGTGCCCTGGTTAATGGCGATTTGTTTCTCGCCCACCACGTGCAGGTTGCCGTTCGCCAGTACCTGATCGACAGTTACCGTCAGCGTACCGCTGAAGGTGTTGCTGGCATTGGCCCCGCCTTTACCGTTAAAGGAGTTGCCGCCAGAGGCATCCACATCGGCGCGCGCATTGCCAAACAGGCCTTCGAGATAGCGCGGCACGGTGCCGAAGCCGAAATTGGTTTTGCCATCACGGCTGGCATTCGCCGACGAGCTCTTAGACGCGCTGACGTTTTCTTGCAGCTGGATGGTCAGCGTATCGCCAATATTGCGCGGACGACGGTCTTCAAACAGCGGCTGATAGCCGTAGTTAATCGGCTGCGCGCTCTGGAAAATCGAACCATTCACCACCGGTACCGGGCCTGGTACAGGTTGTGCAGTTGTTGCCCCTTCCACCAACGGTTTAGAAGGGATCAACGCGCATCCGGCCTGAGACAGCGCCAGAGCCACAAGAAGCGGATAACGAAACGCTGAGGTTTTTTGCATTGCTTTTATCTTCTGAATCCAAAAATCCGGTGCAGGAAATCTGCACCGGTTACGTCTTACAGCTGGGTGAGTTTCTGCAGCATCTGGTCGGTGGTCGACACCGCCTTGCTGTTGATCTCATACGCACGCTGCACCTGAATCATGTTGACCAGCTCTTCCGCCACGTTGACGTTAGAGGTTTCAACATAACCCTGATACAGCAGGCCCGCGCCGTTAAGGCCAGGCGTGCTGTCGTTTGGCGCACCCGAAGCCTGCGTTTCGGTGTACAGGTTCTCACCAATACTCTCGAGGCCCGCGTTATTCATAAAGGTGGTCAGGTTCAACTGGCCGACCTGCACCGGGTTGGTTTGCCCTTGCTGCGTGACGCTCACCACGCCGTCACGCCCGATAGTGACGCTCAGGGTGTTAGCAGGAAGGGTGATCGCAGGCTGAACCTGAAAACCACCCGCCGTCACTAACTGACCGTTCTGATCGACCTGGAACGAACCGTCACGGGTATAAGCCGACGTGCCGTCCGGCAGCAGGACCTGGAAGAAGCCCTCGCCTTTAATCGCGACGTCTTTGCTGTTGTCGGTCTGGGACAAGTTGCCCTGTGTGTGAATACGTTCGGTTGCCACCGGACGCACACCGGTACCAATCTGCAAACCGGATGGCAGCGTGGTCTGCTCTGACGACTGCGCGCCCGGCTGACGAATGGTCTGGTAAAGCAAATCTTCAAACACCGCACGCTGACGTTTGAAACCGTTAGTACTGACGTTCGCCAGGTTGTTGGCGATAACGTCCATGTTGGTTTGCTGGGCGTCGAGGCCGGTTTTGGCAATCCATAATGAACTGATCATGTGTTTATTCCTGTATCTCCCTAAATCGTTCTGGTCGCAGGTAGGCGGCAAGTTCATGAATCCCCGGGCGCATAGACAAACTATGCAGCCGGGGTGAATGAATGCAGCCAACACCCCTGCGGCCTGAACGATGCAGGGAGATTAGCTCATTGATAGCAACTGGTTGGCCTTCTGCGCGTTATCGTCAACGCTACTGATGACCTTCATCTGCATTTCAAAACGTCGGGAGCTGGCAATCATTTCAGCCATCGCCGCCACCGGTTTCACGTTACTGCCTTCCAGCACGCCGGACTGTAGACGGATGGAAGGATCGGATTGCAGCACCGCGCCACGGGTCGCCTGCGCCGCTGGCGTCAGACGGAACATGCCATCATCACCGCGCGTCACTTCGTTATCCGCCGCCTTCACCAGTTTCAGTTTGCCAACGGGTGAAATGGTGTTCGCTGGGTCACCCGGATTGAGCGCTGAAATCGTACCGTCAGACGCGATAGTGACGTCAGACCCTTCCGGCACCGTGACCGCACCGCCACCGTCGCCCAGCACCGGATTTCCCTGAATGGTCAACTGACCCGCAGGCGTCACCTGGATGTTGCCGTTACGGGTGTAACCTTCCGTGCCATCCGGGTTCTGCACCGCCAGCCAGCCATCCTGCTGCAACGCCACGTCCAGTGGACGGGCGGTGTAGTCAAGCTGACCAGGCGTCATGTCGGCGCCCGGCGTGGAAGCGGCCACCAGCGTACGCGTAGCGTAGGTTTCGCCATTGACCGGCACCGCACGCAGTGCAGTCAGCTGTGCGCGAAAGCCCGGCGTTGAGGTGTTGGCGAGGTTGCTCGCCGTGACACCTTGTAATTCCATCGTCTGGCTGGCCGCGCCCATCGCGGTATATATTGCGTGATCCATGAAGCCGTCCCGTCAGGCGCTTAGCGCAGGTTAACCAGGGTGTTGAGGATCTGATCCTGGGTCTTGATGGTCTGCGCGTTCGACTGATAGTTACGCTGCGCGACAATCATGTTCACCAGTTCTTTACTCAGATCGACGTTTGATGCTTCCAGCGCGCCGTTGGTCAGGGTACCGAAGTTACCGGTGCCTGCCGTGCCGAGCAGTGCCACGCCGGAGGACTGTGTTGCCGACCAAACGTTGTCGCCCTGAGATTGCAGACCTTCGTTGTTGGCGAAGTTCGCCAGGGTGATTTGTCCCAACAGCTGCGTTTGTTCGTTGGAGTAGTTACCCACGACCGTACCGTCATCGTTGATCTGGTAGCTCACCAGGTTGCCCGGCTTGTAGCCGTTCTGGTTGGTGGCGACGATGTCGTTCGAGCCGGTGTTCTGCTGCATGGAGTTAGCAAAACTCAGGGTAAAACTTGCTGCCGTCGCACCGTTGGTGGTGCCGGTAGTGAGGCTCTGTGTCTGTCCACCGGTCAGCGTTCCGTTAGGGTCGAAGACCATTTGAGTACCTTGCACCACGGGAGCACCCGCCACGCTACTGTCCTGGGTGTAAACATCCCAGGCGTTAGCCGTCGCGCTTTTTACAAAATAAACGTTCATATCGTGGGAGTTACCCTGCGAGTCATAAACGGTTACGGTGCCTTTTTTGTTGTAGGAATCAGAGTTGGTTGCATCGAATGGCGTCGTCGCAGGGACAGCATCCGTTGAGTTGAGGTTGACCTGAAGTGACGCCGTGGTGGTGGTTTTGGCCGCCATCAGCGTATTAGGAATACTCAAACCCACCGGGTTTGCACCCTGCTGAATGGTTGGCGGCGTGCCGGTTGCCGGGTAACCGGTCAGTTGCAGACCCTGCATGTTCACCAGGTTACGGTTTTCATCCAGTTTGAACTGGCCGTTACGGCTGTAGTACACGGAACCGTTGCTGTCGGTCAGACGGAAGAAACCGTTCTGGCTGATAGCGACATCCAGCGCGCGACCGGTGCTGGTGGTGGTGCCGTCGTTGAAATCCTGAGTGATACCTGCAACTTTAACGCCCAGACCCACTTTGGAACCGGCAAACATGTCAGCAAACGAGGCAGTACCGGCTTTAAAGCCATAGGTCGCGGAGTTGGCAATGTTGTTGCCAATCACATCGAGGTTGGTGGCCGCGGCATTCAGGCCGCTGACCGCTTGAGAAAAGGCCATGTCTTAACTCCTGCTAAGGTTGAAGGCTTAAATAATCTGACGAACTTCGTCGAGCGTGGTGGTGCCATACGTTCCGAGATCCAGCAGATTACCGCTGCTTCCCTTCGTAACCCCTTGCACCAGCGCGAACTGGAGTGGCTGAGCCACCAGTTGCGTGCCGTTTGTGCTGGCGGCAATCGAGACGTTATAAGCGCCGTCCGGTACGGTGCTGCCATCTGCGGCGGTTCCGTCCCAGGTAAAGGTGTGAACACCTGCCGTCAGGTTGCCGAGATCCATGGTGCGGATCACTTTACCGCTGCTGTCGGTAACGGTAGCTGTCGCTTTATCGGCAGCTTGTGTCAGCTCGACGCCAAACGGCGTGGTGCTGGCGGTGCCATCAGAACCCGCGCCGGCAAGCACGACGGAACCCGGGATCATGACCCCGTGGCCGATAAGCGAACTCGCCTGCAATGACTGGCTATTATCAATCTGACCGGAAATAGACCCGAGCGTGGTGTTCAGTTTTTCAATCCCGCTGACGGTGCTGATTTGTGCCAGCTGAGAGGTCAGTTGGCTGTTGTCCATCGGGTTAGTCGGATCCTGGTTTTGCAACTGCGCGACCAACAGCGTCAGGAAACTGCTTTGCAAATCTGACGCGCTGCTGGTGGTTAAACTGCCGCTGGTGGCGGTGGTCGTTGCGCTACTGGTCGGGTCATTCACATTCACGGCAATAGACATCGTTTTCTCCGTTACTGACCGAGGGTCAGCGTTTTGAGCATCATGCTCTTGACGGTATTGAGTACTTCAACGTTGGCCTGGTAGCTGCGGGAAGCAGACATGGTGTTGACCATCTCTTCCACAACATCGACATTTGGCATCTTCACGTAGCCCTTGGCGTCCGCCAGCGGATTACCCGGCTGATAAACCAGCTTGAAGGGATCCTGGCTTTCCACCACATCGGCGACTTTTACCCCGCCCGTTGCCGCACCGGTCGGTGCATCAACCTGAAAAACAACCTGTTTAGCGCGATAAGGCTGACCATCCGGCCCGGTCACGCTGTCGGCGTTGGCGAGGTTACTGGCGGCGACGTTGAGGCGTTTGGACTGCGCGGTCAGCGCCGATCCTGCAACGTCGAAAATATTCAGTAATGCCATGAATTAGTTCCCCTGAAGCACGGTCATCATGCTTTTAATTTGCCCACCCAACACGGTCAAACCGGTCTGGTATTGCAGGCTGTTGTCGGCGAATTGCGTGCGCTCCCGGTCCATATCGACGGTGTTACCGTCCATTGATGGCTGATCAGGGACCCGATACATCAGGTCAACAGAGGGGGCCGTCATCGCCTGGGCTGGAATATGGCGTTCGGAGGTCAGCGTGAGCGACACACCGCTGCTTTCCGTGCGCCCGCGATCCATCACTTTTTTCAGTTCACTGGCAAAATCCACATCGCGCGCTTGATACCCCGGGGTATCGGCGTTAGCAATGTTCGAGGCCAGGATTTCCTGACGCTGGGCGCGCAGGTTCAACGCTTCCTGTTGAAAACGTAGCGCAGCGTCGAGTTTGTCGAGCATGTCTCCTCCGCTGATGGCAATAGTTCATTCAGCGTTCAGATTAATCCCAATTTTGGTGCGCCATCGTCGGAATAAAAGCAAAATGCATCGCTATTTGTTGCGTTGAAGTTCTTCGCTTGCAGGTAAAATTCGGCTATTCCCTGAGAAACTGGAGTTAGCTATGCGAAACCTGAATCGCACCCTCACGTTGGCATTTGCGCTCCTGAGCCCGGTGGCGATCGCGCAAGACTTACACCGCCAGCTCAATGATTTCTTTGTCCAGCGCCTGGCCGGTTTTAGCGATGCGGTAATGGTTAACCTGCGTAATCCAGGCAGCCCAATGCCGCAGTGCGAACAGCCTGCGCTCAGCGTGATGGGCAACAATAAACTGTGGGGAAACCAGACCGTGCAGGCGCAGTGCGGGAACGAAAAGCGTTATATTCAGGTATTCGTCGAAGCGACAGGCAACTATGTGGTGGCTGCACAGCCCATTGTCCGTGGCTCGGCACTCCAGCCCGGCAGCGTAACGCTGAAGCGTGGACGGCTTGACCAACTGCCACCGCGTACCATGCTGGATATTAACCAGGCACAGGATGCGGTCTCGATGCGCGACCTGACGCCAGGACAGCCCGTCCAGCTGTCGATGCTGCGACAATCCTGGCGCGTCAAAGCCGGACAAAAAGTGCAGGTGATTGCCAGCGGTGACGGCTTTAGCGCCAATGCGGAAGGCCAGGCCCTGAACAATGCCGCAGTTTCGCAAAACGCTCGCGTGAGAATGCCTTCAGGCCAGGTAGTGAGCGGTCAGGTCGATTCGGATGGGAATATTCTGATTAACCTATAATCTTTTTAAAGAATCTGCGAAGCCTGCCGATAAATATTCAACAAGTGATGATGGCAGGTAGCAACGCCACGAAACCTCGATGAGGACAGGACCATGAGCATTGATCGTACATCGCCCCTGAAGCCCGTTAACGCCGTCCAGCCGCGTGAGCCAAATGAAGCCCAGGCGCAGAAAGCCCGTTTGGATAAATCGTCCACTGCTAACAGCACTAATGTGACGCTGAGCGAAGCACAATCGAGCCTGATGCAACCGCGCACCAGCGACGTCAATATGGAACGCGTTGAAGCACTGAAAACGGCTATTCGTAACGGTGAACTGAAAATGGATACCGGCAAAATTGCTGATTCGCTGATTTCGGACACCCAGAGCTGGCTGCAGAGTAAATAACAGAATGAGTCGTCTGTCAGAAATACTGGATCACATGACAGTCATCCTGAACTCGCTGAAAGAAGTGATGGATGCCGAGCAGCAACAGCTTTCTGCTGGCAGCGTAAACAGCAGCAATCTGCAACGGATAACCGAAGAAAAAAGCTCATTGCTGGCGACCCTGGACTATCTGGAAAAACAGCGCCGCCTTGAGCAAGAAGCGCAGCGCTGCGCCAACGATGACGTGGCGGAACGTTGGCAGACCATTACCGAAAAAACCCAGCATTTACGCGATCTCAATCAGCACAACGGCTGGTTGCTCGAAGGACAGATTGAGCGAAACCAACAGGCGCTACAGGTATTGAAACCCCATCAGGAACCGACGCTGTATGGCAAAGATGGTCAAACTTCGTCGAGCGCTCGCGGGAACAAAAAGTTTTCCGTCTGATACCCTCTCTTAAAACCGCAGGTCACATCGCCGTCAACGTCGGTGCAGGGCCTGCGGTTTGCCTCAGCTATTCGAACCGTTAACGCCCGCAAGCCAGGCTTTTACCGCAGCACTGCTCTCATCAGCACGACTGATGAGCATCAAATTTGCCCTCATTTCAGGCGCATTTAATTCACGGTACGCCAGGCCCGGAATACTAATTTGCTGCAAAGGCTTGGGAACAAGCGCCAACCCCAACCCGGCCGCCGCGAGCGCCAGTACATTCAGACTGCTGCCAGTTCGGTGCGCAATATGCAGTCGCTCCCCCAGCGCCTGGCTCAGCAACACCGTAAGCCGTTCATCCACATCGTGTGCTTCGTATAACACCAGTGGCTCATCTGCCAGCATCGGCAGCGTGATATCGGCATGTGTGGCCAGCGGGTGATCGTCCGCTAAAGCGACCAGGATGCCCCATTCACCGATACTTTGCGCGCGAATACCGGGACTGCGTAGTGTGCTGTAATCCGGCGTATAACCAATATCCAGCAGCCCGGCCCGGATGGCTTCAATTTGCCGATGCGGGGCGATTTCCTCAATAGTCACTTCAACATCCGGACTCACCAAGCGGAAGCGGCGTATATCACGCATCAACGTACCGCTGAAAATGGCATTCCCGGCAAAGCCAATCCGCACCGTGCCAGTTTCACCGCGCATCGCCCGTTGGGCCGACTGTCGGGCAAACTCCGCCTGCGCTATCGTTCGCTGCGCCTGCGTTTCAAACACTTTCCCGGCTTCCGTCAGTTCAACGCGACGGCTGGTGCGTTGAAACAGCGCCCCACCCAATTCATCTTCCAGTGCCTTTATCTGCATGCTCAGCGCTGGTTGCACTATATTCAGAGACTGTGCCGCACGACCGAAATGTTTCTCTTTGGCGACGGCGAGAAAATAACGCAACTGTCGTAAATCCATCACACCTCTTTAATCATTTTATATGATTGATTTGTCATTATTCGATATTGGATGTTATCAATAAAAAACGCAATACTCCTGCCACATCCACGAACAACGACCAAAACCGGAGTCACATTATGCATAACGCTACCCTTGACGATCGCCAACAAATCACCGACCTGATGACCGGCTGGATCCACCGCGACCTGGCGCAATGGGAATCAATGCGCGCCTTGTTCCATCCTGAAGGCACCATCGAAATAACCTGGTTTGAAGGGCTTTTCAGCGAATTTGTCGACGCTTCCGCGAAAATGGGCGTCTCTGCGCTGAAAACCAAACATCTGATTGGCAATCCGGTCATCACCTTTAACGGCGATAAAGCGCTGGTCGAAACCAATGCCATGATCGTCGGGGAAAATATCGAGTTAGATCTCGGCTGTAGCGTCCACAACCGCTTCTACGATCGGGTCGAAAAACGTAATGGTGTCTGGAAGATTGTGCACCGTCAGAGCGTCTACGACATGGGCGGTTTCACGTTCCCGCAGGGGCTGGTAGAGATTGATAAGGCTGTCAGCAAAAAATACCCACGCGAATATGCCGCACTTGCGTACGTACTGGAGAAAAGCGGATTCCCGGTTAACCGTGTCTTTGCGACGCGCGGAAGTGAACTTGAGAAGAATATGAAAGTGGAAGGTCAGGCGTGGCTCGCGGCCTGATAAAAAACGTTAGATAACAACGGCAGTGAATCACTTTGATTCACTGCCGTTTTTGTTTATGCGGTACGGCGTGCAAATTCCTTCACACGGAAGCCCAACACCAGCAGCGTAGCAAAATAAGCGGCAATACCCGCCACCACTACCGCCATCAGGCGCAGAATACGGAACGGCATGGTGCCCTGCGACCATTCTGGCATCACATACATCAGGCCAAGCAGCACCGCCGCCATCACAATCACCGCCACAATCAGACGCGTCAGGAACAGGCCCCAGCCCGGCTGCGGGGTGAAGATTTTTTGCTTACGCAGCTGCCAGTACAACAGGCTGGCGTTGAGACACGCTGCCAGACCAATTGACAGCGACAAACCGGCATGTTTCAGCGGACCGATAAACGCCAGGTTCATCACCTGCGTCAGGATCAGCGTCACAATGGCAATTTTGACCGGCGTTTTGATGTCCTGTCGGGAATAGAAGCCCGGTGCCAACACCTTCACCACAATCAGCCCCACCAGCCCGACGGAGTACGCCACCAGCGCGCGCTGCGTCATCGCCGCGTCGAACGCAGTAAATTTACCGTACTGGAACAGCGCGACGGTCAGCGGTTTTGCCAGAATCCCCAGCGCCACTGCACTTGGCACCGCCAGCAGGAAACACAAACGCAGGCCCCAGTCCATCAGGCGGCAATATTCGTCATGATTACCGCTGGCAAAACTTTTCGACAGCGACGGCAGCAAAATCGTCCCCAGCGCCACACCCAGCACGCCGGACGGGAACTCCATCAGACGGTCGGCGTAATACATCCACGACACCGAACCCGACACCAGGAACGAGGCGAAAATGGTGTTGATGATGAGTGAAATCTGGCTCACGGAAACGCCGAGAATAGCCGGGCCCATCTGTTTCACCACGCGGATAGAACCCGCGTCTTTCAGGTTGATGCGCGGCAGCACCAACATGCCGATTTTTTTCAGATGCGGCAGCTGATAGAACAGTTGCAGCACACCGCCGACGGTAACCGCCCACGCCAATGCCAGCACCGGCGGGTTGAAATACGGGGCCGCAAACAGCGCAAAACCAATCATGCTGACGTTAAGGAACGTCGGGGCAAAAGCCGGAACCGAGAAGCGGTTCCATGTGTTCAAAATCGCCCCCACCAGCGAAGCCAGCGAGATAAGCAGAATATACGGGAAGGTAATGCGCAGCAGTTGGCTGGTTAACGCGAACTTATCGGCGGTATCGGCAAAGCCCGGCGCAGTGATGGTGATAACCCACGGCGCCGCCAGCATCCCAACGACGGTGACAACGGCCAGCGCGAGGGTTAATAAACCGGACACATAAGAAATAAACACACGGGTGGCGTCTTCGCCCTGTTTGCTTTTGTATTCCGCCAGAATCGGCACGAACGCCTGGGAAAAAGCCCCTTCTGCAAAGATACGGCGCAGCAGGTTCGGCAATTTGAATGCCACAAAAAAGGCATCTGTCGCCATTCCCGCCCCAAAAACCCTTGCCACGATGGCATCGCGCGCAAAGCCGAGCACGCGAGAGAACATGGTCATTGAGCTGACGGCCGCCAGCGATTTTAATAGGTTCATTAACGTGTTATTCCACAACCCTGGATCAAAAACGCCTGTAAGCAAAACAGGCGTTAGAAAAGTGGCGATAGTCTACCGGGATTAGCGGCAATTACTACTGACAGATGTTACAGCCTCTTACTCGCTCATGGCCTCCTGCCACAGCTTTTCAACGATGCGCTGAGCGGCTATCGCCTGTTCACCCGCCGTTTCTGGAACAGTCTGATTTTGCACACATTCGATAAAGTGACGGGCGCATCCGGCAAAACCGCGCTGTTCGAGCGTACTTTGCCAACCTGCTGCCGGGCGCTCCAGCACGCCACTGCCCCGCTCTTCACGCCAGTCACGCATATCGGTGATGTCGATCAGCGCACCCTCGGTAACGGCCTGTACCCATTCGCGCTGACTGCCTGCACGGCGGTGCATACTGGTGGTAATTTGCATCTGCGGCAGGCTGAAATGGTGCTCGGCATAAAACATCTCGCCCTGATCGGTCGTTTGCAGCAGGCCGCCGCTGAACTGCGGATTGCCACCCACCAGCCACAGCGCAGTGTCCACCACGTGCAGATAATCATCGAGCAGCGTAAAGCGCAGATCCTGTGGACCGACGCTGTTTGCCCGGTGCTTATCCATCCGTAATGACGCGCCAGCGCGCAGATTGCTTTTCAGTTCGCGGTAAAGCGGTGCAAAACGGCGATTAAAACCGACCATCAGCGTCAGCTTTTTCTTCTCTGCCAGCTCAATTAAGCGCACTGCGTCACTGAGTTTATCGGCCAGTGGTTTATCCACGCAGACGTGAACGCCCGCATTCAGCAATTCGCTGACCACCGCATAATGCGTTGCCGTTGAGCTGTGAACAAATACCGCATCACACTGCGAAGCCAGATGCTGTAGGGAGTTTGCCAGCGGCAGACGATAGGTTTCGCACACACGTTGTGCTTTTTCACGCCCCGGCGACCACGCCGCCTGAAGCGTCCAGTCGCTGGCAGCACTTAACACCGGCAGCCATGCTTTCTGCGCAATGCCACCGAGTCCCACCACGCCAATTCGAAGTTTCGCCGTCACGCTTAATCTCCCAGATGAGCCAGTAAAGAATCGAGCCGCTGTTTGAGTTCTTCGACTTCGCCTTCCAGCGCTTCAACGCGCGCCACAAGTGAGTCGGTTGCCGGTGCAGCAACCTCTGCGGAGGCGACTGCGTTTTCAACATCACCGCTGAAAAGATGCATAAAACGGTGTTCACGCTTGCCCGGTTCGCGTGGCAAACGCGCGACAAAAGGGCCGTCGTCGCGCGTGGTTAAATTCTCCAGCGCCGTTTCAACGTCTGTGGTGTCAGCAAATTCATGCATCCGTTGACCACGACTGCGCAGTTCGCCCGGCGTCTGTGCGCCGCGCAGCAGCAGCGTGGTCACCAGCGCCACTTCACCCGCGGTCAATTTCAGATCACCAAATTCAGAATTACAGAAGCGTTGTTCATATTTGGTGACGCGATTACCAAAACCGCTGACCGTGCGTAAATAGTGGCGTTTGACCAATTGGTCGAGCAGGTCCTGCACGTCACTTTCACTGAGTGACATCACCGGTTCGCGGTTGCTTTTCTGATTACAGGCGAGCGTGACCGCATTGACCGACAAAGGATACTGTTCCGGCGTGGTCACCTGCTTTTCCAGCAGGCAGCCAATCACGCGCGCTTCATCCGCCGTTAACTGATATTTCATGGTTTCTCCTTAGCGACCCGCTGTCCATTCACGCGTGGTCAGCGCGGTCAGAACGTGGTCCCGCCACTGCCCGTCAATCAGTAAATAGTCTTTGGCGTAGCCTTCTTTTTCAAATCCAAGTTTTGCCAGCAGCGCGCCGCTACGCGGGTTGTGCGGCATATAATTGGCCATAATGCGGTGAATATGTTGGGTGCGCTGCATATAGCGAATGGCGGAGGTGAGCGCTTCATACATCAGCCCCTGCCCTTGCCATTTTTCACCGACCGAATACCCCAGGTAGCACGCGTGAAACGACCCGCGCACCACGTTTGAGAAATTGGCAACGCCGATAATTTCTTTCTCTTCCGGATCGAGCAGCACAAAGTAAAATGCAGAGCCTTGTTTATGAAACTCGTCGATCATCGATAAACGCGCCTGCCAGCCTGACGGATAGCAATGGCTATCATCGCGAACCGGTTCCCAGGGTTTGAGATACGCTTTATTTTCCGCGTAATAATCAGCGAGCCGCCAGGCGTCCCGGTCATGAACAAGGCGCACTACCAGTCGGTCTGTTGTTAAACGCACTTTCGGCACGTTACTACGGTAGCCAAACATCTTCCCCCACCACTTATCCAGGCTCTCATACCTTTACTATACCTGTGTGTCGCCACCTTGTGAAAACAGCGACATACGTTTTTCTGAGGCACTTCTGCTTTTCGATAAATAAACTCTATCAAAATTGTCTTTTGATAAAAAAATATTGTTGCTCACAGCCCCGGAAAATCGGCTTTCTGGCGGTAGAATAGCGACTCTCACCGTCTCATTCCCCTGGAGGGGAAATGCCATCGCGCATCTCACGGGCACGCAGCCTCGGTAAATATTTCCTGCTCGTCGACAACATGTTGGTTGTACTCGGCTTTTTTGTCGTCTTTCCGCTGATTTCCATTCGCTTTGTCGATCAAATGGGCTGGGCGGCATTGCTGGTTGGGATTGCCCTTGGTTTACGCCAACTGGTTCAGCAAGGGTTAGGCATTTTTGGCGGCGCAATTGCCGATCGTTTTGGCGCAAAACCCATGATCGTGACCGGCATGCTGATGCGTGCCGCAGGCTTCGCCACCATGGCGATTGCGCATGAACCCTGGATGTTGTGGCTTTCCTGCATACTCTCCGGGCTGGGTGGCACGCTGTTCGACCCACCGCGCGCGGCGCTGGTGGTTAAACTGGTGCAGCCTCATCAGCGCGGGCGATTCTTCTCTCTGCTGATGATGCAGGACAGCGCAGGTGCAGTGATTGGCGCACTGCTCGGCAGTTGGCTGCTGCAATACGATTTCCGACTAGTCTGTAGCACAGGTGCCGTGCTGTTTATTCTCTGCGCCGCGTTTAACGCCTGGTATCTCCCGGCGTGGAAACTCTCCACGGTGAAAATATCGGTACGCGAAGGCCTTTCTCGGGTACTCAGTGACAAACGCTTTGTCACTTATGTTCTCACCCTCACCGGCTATTACATGCTTGCTGTGCAGGTAATGCTGATGTTGCCTATCATGGTTAACGGCATTGCGGGCACGCCGTCGGCAGTGAAATGGATGTACGCCATCGAAGCGACGCTGTCGTTATCGCTGCTCTACCCGATTGCCCGCTGGAGCGAAAAACGCTTCCGCCTCGAGCATCGGCTGATGGTCGGACTGCTGGTGATGACTGTCGCGATGCTGCCGATTGGCCTTTCCACCAACCTTCAGCAGCTTTTTACCCTGATTTGCGTCTTCTACATTGGCTCTATCATTGCCGAACCGGCGCGCGAAACGCTGGGCGCGGGGCTTGCCGATCCGCGTGCGCGCGGCAGTTATATGGGCTTTAGTCGTCTGGGTCTCGCGTTTGGTGGGGCGCTGGGTTATGCCGGAGGCGGCTGGCTGTTCGATGCGGGTAAAACCATGAACCAGCCGGAGCTGCCATGGGCGATGCTCGGTGCTATCGGTTTCATCACTTTTCTGGCGTTGTGGTGGCAGTTCAGTACCAAACGCACTTCCCGTGGAATGGTCGAGCCGGGGGCGTAATGTTAAGAGTGGTAACAATTCGGCGTATTCTGCTGGTAAGCATTAGGCTGACAGCGCATGATGCTTTGTGTCAGGATGAGAGACAAGTATCATGTTAAGGAACCCCATGAAAAAGTTGTTGATGGTCGCCGCGCTTATCGTGAGCGGCCTGTTGGTAGGCTGTAACCAGCTCACGCAGTACACCGTGAGTGAGCATGAAATTAACCAGGCGCTGCAAAAGCGTAATAATTTCTCCAAAGATATTGGCCTGCCGGGTGTCGCCGATGCGCACATTGTGTTGACCAATCTCTCCAGCGCCATCGGTCGAGAAGAACCCAATAAAATCACGCTGACCGGCGTGGCGAATCTCGACATGACCTCGCTGTTTGGCAATCAGAAAGCGACTATCGATCTGAAGCTCAAAGCGTTGCCGGTCTTCAATAAAGAGAAAGGCGCGATTTTCTTGCAGGAAATGGAAGTGGTTGATGCCAAAGTCCAGCCGGAAAAGATGCAATCGGTCGTGCAAACGATGCTGCCGTATCTGAACCAGTCGCTGCGTAGCTACTTCAATAAGCAACCGGCTTACGTTCTGCGTGAAGATGCCACCCAAGGCGAAGCATTGGCGAAGAAATTTGCGAAAGGCATTGAGGTTAAACCGGGCGAGATTGTCATTCCTTTCACTGATTAATCTGAGCCTTATCTAAGACGGGTGCTGATGCACCCGTTTTTATTTCACGGAAAGGAGTGCAAAGGTAAACGTTTCCGTTTAATCTTTGTGCCCGGCAAAAATAGCCCTTCTCAACCAGCCGGAGCCTTCCATGACAGCACAATCCCTGCTACTGAAAATCCGCCGTCCCGACGACTGGCATATCCATCTGCGCGATGGCGATATGCTGAAAACCGTCGTGCCTTATACCAGCGAAGTGTATGGCCGGGCGATTGTGATGCCAAATCTGGTGCCGCCAGTGACCACCGTCGACGCCGCCATCGGCTATCGCCAACGCATTATGGATGCCGTCCCGGCGGGCCATGATTTCACACCGCTGATGACCTGCTATTTGACCGATACACTCGACCCGAACGAGCTTGAGCGCGGCTTTAACGAAGGCGTGTTCACGGCGGCTAAACTGTATCCCGCCAATGCCACAACCAACTCCAGCCACGGCGTGACCAGCATTGACGCCATTATGCCGGTACTGGAGCGCATGCAGAAACTGGGGATGCCGCTGCTGGTTCACGGTGAAGTGACTCATGCCGATATTGATATTTTCGACCGCGAAGCGCGCTTTATTGAAACGGTGATGGAACCGATGCGCCAGCGCCTGCCGGGTCTGAAAGTGGTGTTTGAACACATCACCACCAAAGATGCTGCCGAATACGTGCGTGACGGTAACGAGCTGCTGGCTGCGACGATTACGCCGCAACACCTGATGTTTAACCGCAACCATATGCTGGTCGGCGGCGTGCGCCCTCACCTGTACTGTTTGCCTATTCTGAAACGTAATATCCACCAGCAAGCTCTGCGCGAGCTGGTTGCCAGCGGCTTTGAGCGTGCGTTCCTCGGCACAGATTCTGCGCCACATGCCCGTCATCGTAAAGAAGCCAGCTGTGGCTGTGCGGGCTGCTTCAACGCCCCGACTGCGCTCGGTAGCTATGCGACAGTATTTGAAGAGATGAACGCGCTTGAGCATTTTGAAGCGTTCTGCTCACTGAACGGCCCACGTTTTTATGGCCTGCCGGTGAATGAAAACTTTATTGAACTGGAGCGGAAAGAGAGCCAGGTTGTCGAAAGTATCGCGTTAACGGATGACACGCTGATCCCGTTCCTCGCAGGTGAAACCGTACGCTGGAGCGTGAAGCGCTAAAAAAATGAATGTTCCCTGTTGTAAGTTGCGCAAAGTAACTGTATAAATATCCAGTATATTCAACAGGGGGCATGTTATGCGCATTGAAGTGACGATTGCTAAAACGACAGTTCTGCCCGCTGGCGCTATTGACGCGCTGACCAGCGAACTGTCCCGCCGTATTCTCAGCCAATTTCCCGATCAGAACGGACAGGTCAGCGTGCGCTATGCCGCAGGCAATAATCTCTCCGTGCTGGGCGGTGCCAAAGAAGATAAAGACCGCATCAGCGAAATTCTCCAGGAAACCTGGGAAAGCGCGGATGATTGGTTTAACCCGGCATAATTCGAATCAGATTAAAAAATGTACCCTCTTTTGCCGGGTCGCCCCGGCTTTTTTATTTGTTTATCACGTTTTTTTTTACCTTTATCTGATTGCATCACTATTCGTTTAAAAAATAACGAACTAACTGCCGTTTTATTGTTCAAAAAAACGGTTCTGATAGAAAAACATCTTGCGATCCACCCTAAAATTCGAATATTTTCGAAGTTGTTGATATAATTAGTTTGCTTCAGATAACACGCATTAAACCTCGAACCAGTGTCTTTTAACACGTTAATAAGGGGTTATGATGGAAAAGAATAATGAAGTCATCCAGACCCATCCCCTCGTAGGATGGGACATCAGCACCGTAGACAGCTATGACGCGCTGATGCTGCGCCTGCACTACCAGAACCCCGCACAATCGAGCCATCACGAAGCAGAAATCGGTCAAACGCTATGGTTAACGACCGATGTCGCCCGCCAATTTATTTCTATTTTAGAAGCGGGCATCGCCAAAATTGAATCTGGCGATTTCCAGGAAAACGAGTACAAAAGGCATTAGCGCTTAATGCTAAAATTCACATAACAGGCACCCATTGGGTGCCTTAATTATTTCTGTCTTGTCACACAGAATCAGATTAATTACCCTGCTAATAAGAATAGAACTGAGAGACTCGCATGAACTACGACTTAATTATTATTGGTAGCGGTTCAGTCGGCGCTGCCGCTGGTTTTTATGCCTCCCGCGCGGGGCTGTCGGTACTGATGACCGATGCGCATCTGCCACCGCACACCGAAGGCAGCCATCACGGTGATACACGTCTGATTCGTCACGCTTATGGCGAAGGCGAAAAATACGTGCCCATGGTGCTGCGCGCACAGACGTTGTGGGATGAACTGGCGCAACTCAGCGGAGAAGCGATCTTCGATAAAACCGGCGTCATCAACCTGGGTCCGGCCCATTCACCGTTTCTGGCGAACGTGGCGCAAAGCGCCCAGCAATTCGGTTTGAACGTTGAGCGACTCGATGCACAAGCGCTGATGGCCCGCTGGCCTGAGATACGCGTACCCGATGATTACATCGGTCTTTTTGAACCCTCTTCTGGCGTACTACGCAGCGAACTCGCGGTGAAGGCGTGGATTGAACTCGCCCGCGCGGCCGGATGCGCACAGTTGTTCAATTGTCCGGTCACTGGCGTGCAACATCGTGCAGACGGTGTCACCGTGGAAACCGCAGAAGGCAGCTATCAGGGCAAACGCCTGTTGATCAGTGCAGGAACCTGGGCCACAACGTTACTGCCCGAACTGCCGATCCAGCCCGTGCGTAAAGTGTTCGCATGGTTCCAGGCCGATGGCCGCTATAGCCGCGAAAATAACTTCCCGGCGTTCACCAGCGAACTGCCGAACGGCGATCAGTATTACGGTTTCCCGGCGGAAGATAACGAGCTGAAAATCGGCAAGCATAACGGCGGCCAGCTTATTGATTCGCCGGAACAGCGTAAGCCGTTTGGAACGGTTGCCACCGATGGCTCAGAGGCCTTCAATTTCCTGCGTAACGTTCTGCCTGGCGTGGGCGGTTGTTTATACGGCGCAGCCTGCACCTACGACAACTCGCCGGACGAAGATTTCATCATTGATACCCTTCCCGACCATGACGATACGCTGGTCATTACGGGTCTGAGTGGACATGGGTTTAAATTCGCGTCGGTATTGGGGGAGATTGCCGCTGATTTTGCGCAGGATAAAACGCCTGTGTTCGATCTTTCGCCGTTCCGCCTGGCCCGGTTTAATCAATAACTGACGTAAAAAGCCCGGCGTGATACCGGGCTTGAGATGACGAGAAAGCGATGCAGCGCATTTGCAACTACCTGGTCAATAACATCCGCGAGCATTTTGTGCTCTGGCTGGTCTTATGGCTATTGTTGGCGGCTATCGATCTCATCTGGATCCTCTTTTACTGATACTTACTCAGGATCAGGAATACCTAAGCGTGTATTCAAATGACCACGCGATTTATTGAAAATCTTATTTCCATTTTCTCGACCCGCACGGCGACGACGCTGCTCTTCTTCCGGTAATACGCTCTCTTCCTGGCACAGCTCGCTGCAACAGCCGCTGTATTTTTCTGCGCACGCCGGGCACTGAATAAACAACAGATGACAGCCATCGTTCAGGCAATTGGTGTGGGTGTCACACGCCGTGCCGCATTGATGACAATGGGCAATCACGTCTTCGGAAATGCGCTCGCCCATGCGTTCGTCGAACACGAAATTCTTACCGATAAAGCGCACCGGTAGCCCCTGTTCACGCGCGCGACGCGCGTATTCAATGATGCCGCCTTCGATGTGCCAGACCTTGTTGAAGCCTTTGTGCTTCATGAACGCGCTGGCTTTTTCGCAGCGGATCCCGCCGGTACAGTACATGACGATTTTTTTGTCGCGGTACTCTTCCATCATCTCCACGGCTTTTGGCAGCTGATCGCGGAACGTGTCTGCCGGGATTTCCAGCGCGTTTTCGAAATGCCCCACTTCGTATTCGTAGTGGTTACGCATGTCGATGAAAACGGCATCCGGGTCATCAAGCATGGCATTCACTTCTGCCGCTTTCAGATATTCCCCCACATCACTGGCATCAAACGTCGGGTCTTCAATTCCGTCCGCCACGATGCGGTCACGCACTTTCATGCGCAGCACCCAAAATGACTTTCCGTCATCGTCGAGAGCGATATTCAGGCGCAGATTGTTCAGGGCCGGGTCAAAGCCATACAGAAGCTCACGGAAAGCCTCAAATTGGCTCTGCGGTACGCTGACTTGCGCGTTAATGCCTTCATGGGCGAGATAAACCCGGCCAAAAACGCTGAGCCCTAAGAACGCCTGATATAACGCGTCGCGGGTCCCCTTCGGATCGGCAATGGTGAAGTATTTGTAGAATGAGACTGTCGTGCGCGGCTCGGTTTCGGCCATCATTTGCGCTTTCAGTTGCTCATTCGAGATGCGGTTGTGCAACACTGGCATGGTGTGATTCCTGCATTTATCGATGAGAAAATTCGCGGCACGCATCATATAGCATGTGATGTGAATTTACATCCCCACATTTTGCGCTACATTTTCCTCACTTGGAACACATACACTTTCTGCAGTTGCTGTAATAACAGCCATTTCGACTGGGGCGATTTGGGCGAAGACTGAAAAAGTGCGATAATAGAGCCAATTGCTCGAAAGAACAGGAATGAGATGACGCATTTACCCAAATTCTCCGTAGCCCTTCTCCATCCACGTTACTGGTTAACCTGGCTGGGCGTTGGCGTACTGTGGCTGGTTGTTCAACTTCCCTATCCGATGCTTTACCGTCTTGGCACATCACTTGGACGTCTTTCGTTTCGCCTGATGAAACGCCGCTCCCGAATCGCTTACCGCAACCTCGAACTTTGCTTTCCCAATATGGACGAAAAAGTCCGCCACGACTGGGTGGTCAAAAACTTCGAATCTGTCGGAATGGGCCTGATGGAAACAGGCATGGCCTGGTTCTGGTCGGACAAACGTATGGCCCGCTGGAGTGTCGCTACCGGCGTCGAACACATCCGCGCGCTGGAGGCCGAGAAGAAAGGTATTTTGCTGATCGGGATTCATTTCCTGACGCTTGAAATTGGCGCTCGCATGTTTGGCCTGCACGCTTCTCCCGGTATTGGCGTTTATCGTCCCAATGACAACCCGGTTATCGATCTGGTGCAAACCTGGGGGCGTATGCGGTCCAACAAAGATATGCTCGACCGCAAAGACCTGAAAGGAATGATCCGCTCGTTGAAAAAGGGCGACGTGATTTGGTATGCGCCGGATCATGACTACGGTCCACAGGGCAGCGTATTTGTGCCGCTGTTTGGCGTCGATCAGGCGGCTACTACCTCCGGGACGTATACGCTAACACGCATGTCAAAAGCCTGCATTGTACCGTTCGTGCCACGTCGCAAGCCGGATGGAAAAGGCTATGAACTGGTTATTCTCGAACCCGAGTGCGCCCCGCCGCTCGATGATGCCGAAACCACTGCGGCCTGGATGAACAGCGTCATTGAGCAATGCATTTTGATGGCGCCTGAGCAATATATGTGGCTGCATCGTCGCTTCAAAACGCGTCCGGAAGGCATGCCTTCACGATACGCAGATTAAACCTCTGTGCCCGGCGGCGTTAGCGTGCCGGGCCGACAATCCTCCCTCATCTCTCTTACTCGTCATAACCCCACTGCCGGTGATTCTCCGTTGAAAATCCACGCCCGTTGATTGCAGTCATGATTTAGCAGGCGCATAATTAGTCTGCTTATTAGCTCATTTTTGAACGACCTTGCGTCATTACGCGGAACCCTATGCTCTCCTCAGATGCCCCCATCAACTGGAAACGGAATCTCACCATTGCCTGGATTGGCTGTTTTCTTACCGGTGCGGCCTTTAGCCTGGTCATGCCTTTCCTGCCGCTGTACGTAGAACAGCTCGGCGTCACCGGACACAGCGCGCTCAATATGTGGTCCGGTCTGGTGTTCAGTATTACCTTTCTGTTTTCCGCCGTTGCTTCTCCCTTCTGGGGTGGGCTTGCGGACCGCAAAGGGCGCAAAATCATGCTGCTGCGTTCTGCGCTCGGCATGTCGATTGTGATGGTGCTGATGGGGCTGGCGCAGAATATCTGGCAATTTCTGGTCCTGCGTGCGCTGCTGGGGTTGCTGGGCGGTTTTGTACCGAATGCCAATGCGCTTATCGCCACGCAAATTCCGCGACATAAAAGCGGTTGGGCGCTAGGAACCCTTTCTACTGGCGCAGTCAGTGGCGCATTGCTGGGCCCGTTAGCCGGTGGCTTACTGGCCGACAGCTATGGCCTGCGCCCGGTGTTCTTTATTACGGCGCTGGTGCTGTTTCTGTGTTTCGTTTTGACGCTGCTGCTTATCCGCGAACAGTTTGAACCGGTGCCCAAAAAGGAAATGCTGCACGCCAGAGACGTTATCACCTCGCTGAAAAGCCCAAAATTTGTGCTGTGCCTGTTCATCACCTCGATGATAATCCAGATAGCCACCGGATCGATTGCCCCCATCCTGACGCTTTACGTACGTGAACTGGCGGGGAACGTCGGCAATATTGCGTTTATCAGTGGGATGATTGCCTCTGTGCCCGGCGTGGCGGCACTCCTCAGCGCGCCACGGCTAGGGAAGCTCGGCGACAGAATTGGTTCGGAAAAAATCCTGATCGCGGCACTGGTGGTTTCGGTCCTGCTGCTCATCCCGATGTCCTTCGTCCAGTCGCCGTGGCAGCTCGGCGTGCTGCGCTTTTTACTCGGTGCGGCCGATGGCGCACTACTTCCCGCCGTACAAACGCTCCTGGTGTATAACTCAACCAACCAGATAGCCGGGCGCATATTCAGCTATAACCAGTCATTTCGGGATATCGGTAACGTCACCGGGCCGCTGATTGGCGCGTCCGTTTCTGCCAGTTATGGCTTCCGTACAGTGTTTTTTGTCACCGCGGGTGTGGTGATGTTCAACGCGATTTATACGGCGTTCAGCCTGCGGCGTACACGCCAGGCGGCGCTGCCCTCAATCGATAGCCAAAATGAAGATCGTCCGGTGGTCAATTAATCCATCCGGATGATTTTTTGTTCATCGTGCTTGCTAAAGCCAAACTTCGTCTATTCTTTTCCTGAAAACCACGTCAAACCGCAGGGAGAATGAGATGACCATGTATGCAACGCTCGACGAAGCTATTGATGCGGCACGCGAAGAATTTATCGCCAGCAACCCCAATATCGAGACTGATGAACTGAATGTTCAGCAACTCAATCTACAGAAATACATTCTGCAAGATGGCGATATTATGTGGCAGGCGGAGTTTCTGGCCAATGAAGGTGACGACGGTGAATGTTTGCCGATGGTCAGCGGAGAAGGCGCGCAAAGCGTCTTTGACGGGGATTTTGACGAAATTGAACTGACGCAGGAGTGGATTGAAGAAAATACGCTCCACGAATGGGATGAAGGAGAATTTCAGCTCGAACCGCCGTTGGATACCGAAGAGGGGCAAACGGCTGCCGACGAGTGGGATGAACGCTGATTATTCGTAGGGGCCGTGATGGGCGTCGATAGGCAACAATAGCGTGTCAAACACCAGCGAGAACGGCAGGTCAAGAATGGTGATGTAACGCCAGGCCGAATCTTTCACATCCCATTGCACGCCGGGGTAATACTGATTGCCATGTCCCTGCCCCGGAATGGTTCGGCTAATGATGCTGCCGCAGCCGCTCAGCATCAGCGCCATCAGGCAGACCGCACTCGCTTTCACCACATACCTTTTCATCCAAACAAACCTCATTATAAAAAAATACCGGTCAACTGACCGGTATTTTCGTTTTCAGACACGTTGGTACGGCAATTATTTCGCTTTCAACGCCTGAGGATTCAAGGCGATCGCCGAATAATGGCTGACCCACGATGAATATCTCTCCGGCTGTGACCAGACGCGATAGTGCATGCGCGCCATGGTGACTGGGTCACTCAGCAGCACCAGACGGCGGTCACGATTGAGTTTGTCTGGCGTCTCATTGAGCGCCTGCTCAACGTGACGGTCGCGGGCAATCTCCAGCACTTTACTGTCGCGGTGACGCGCGGTCGCCATTGCTGTAGCCAGAGCATTAAACGACGGGTTAAATACCGCGTGCATAAAGCCATCATCCAGAGAGCGTGTGCGGTTCAGTTCAACATACTTGTCGGTATCCTGCAGAACCTGCGGCGGTGAATACTCTTCCGGAATGAGGAACAGCTTCCAGCGCTTGGTGCGCAGACCGATGGTCGAACGGCTGGAAATCACCGACACAATCGGCGACAGGATCAGCGAGAAGACAATCGGTGCCAGCCAGAACAGGAAGCGCAGATCCAGCCATGCCATTCCCGCAGCCCACACCAGACCGAGCAATAATTGCGAACCGTGACGCATGAAGGCTTCGCCCCAAGGGGTGGAGTCATCATCACGCTGCGGTGAATTCCAGACCACTTCCCAACCGAGGAATGCACTGACCACAAATACGGTGTGGAACAGCATACGAACCGGCGCCAGCAGGACAGAGAATAGCACTTCCAGCAGCAGAGAAAGCGTTACGCGGCAGAAACCGCCAAACTCTTTCGAGCCTTTGCACCAGATAAGAATGATGCTCAGTAGTTTCGGCAGGAACAGCAACACCATGGTCGACGCGAACAGCGCAATTGCCAGTTCCGGACGCCACTGCGGCCATACCGGGAACAGCTGGCGCGGTTGCAAGAAGTACTGCGGCTCGGTGAGCGCATGAACCACCTGCAACGCGGTCGACAGGGCCAGGAACATAAACCACAGCGGTGCGGAAAGATAAGACATGACGCCTGTCAGGAACACCGCACGGTGTACCGGGTGCATACCTTTCACCAGGAACAGACGGAAGTTCATCAGGTTCCCGTGACACCAGCGGCGGTCACGTTTCAGTTCATCCAGCAGGTTTGGCGGCAGTTCTTCATAAGAACCCGGCAGATCATAGGCAATCCACACGCCCCACCCGGCACGACGCATCAGCGCAGCTTCCACGAAGTCATGGGAAAGGATGGAACCGGCGAATGACCCTTCACCCGGCAGCGGCGCAAGCGCACAGTGCTCAATAAACGGCTTCACGCGGATAATGGCATTGTGACCCCAGTAATGGGATTCACCTAACTGCCAGAAGTGCAGACCTGCGGTAAACAGCGGACCGTAAACGCGGGTCGCAAACTGCTGACAACGGGCATACAACGTGTCCATACCGGATGCTTTCGGCGAAGACTGGATGATCCCGGCATTCGGGTTCGCTTCCATCAGACGCACCAGACCGCACAGGCAGTCACCGGTCATCACGGAGTCAGCGTCCAGCACCACCATGTAGCTGTACTGATTACCCCAACGACGGCAGAAGTCATCGATGTTGCCGCTTTTACGCTTCACACGACGACGACGACGACGATAGAAAATCTGTCCTTCGCCCTGCACTTCGGCAATCAGCTCCATCCACGCTTTTTGTTCGCGCATACAGATGTCTGGATCGTAGCTGTCACTGAGAACGTAAACGTCGAAGTGCTTATGGTTACCGGTCGCTTTCACCGATTCCCACGTGGCACGTAGACCCGCAAATACGCGGTCAACGTCTTCATTACAGATAGGCATGATAAGCGCAGTGCGATGTTCAGGATCCAGCGCTTCGTCACCGACGGTCGACGCGGAAATACTGTATTTATCGCGGCCCATCAGCAGTTGGAGGAAGCCCATCAGCGCGGTCCAGAAACCGGCGGACACCCAGCAGAACAGAATGGCGAACAGAATAAGGATGCCCGTTTGCAGCATATACGGCAGCAGCTGCATAAAGGAAACCCACAGATCCTGACCGCGCATATCCATCGGGTTAACCAACGCCCAGCCCTGATACGGCAGAATGGTTTTCATGTACCAGGTCGCAACGACGGTTTGCGCCAGCGTGAGCAACAGTAGGATGTAACGACGGATAGTGCCGACGGTACGCCATTTGTCTTCACGCTCGCGCTCTTCCTGGGTCAGACGCGATAAATAACGCGGCTGAACCTCGCGGCCCAACATTCTGTCCCAAAAGCGCCCAATCGGGTTGGTACGCCACGGGTCCGGGAACATCGAAGAGCGCGTTGCTTTTGGCATCGCCTCAAGCTGAGTACGCCCTTCATCGTCTTTGATCAACTGCCCTTCAGCCAGGGAATCCGGCCACGCCTGCTCCAGACGCGCTTTTACCGAACCGAGCGGTGAATCATCTTCACGCGCAATCGGGGTGTTTTCGGTATCCAGCGCCTGATGCAGAGCACGAAAATCAGTGGTCGGTAATGCCGCTTTCTCAGTGTCTGAGAGCGGCATCGCATCAATGTATTCGTTTATCTTATTCATTGGCAGGTAGCTGATAGCTCCAGGTTTCACTCAGCGTCTGATCGCCATTGACCAGTGCCGCACGCATGTCGGTCGTTTTCTTCACATCTTTGACTTTCACACGCATCGTCAGACGCCAGCCTTTGGTTATCGGGTTATAGCGAACATTGCTGTCCACGATTTCCCCGTTGTCACCAATACTGGTTTGGGCGGTAACCGGTGTATCCTGCGGCATTTTTTTCATGTCCGCGCCGGTGAAGTCGACGACGAACGCCGTCGTACCGTCCGGTTGACGAATCAGATTCGACTGTTTCACATCGCCTGTAGAGCGACGGGTCTGCATTACATACGCGCTGTCCGGTGCATGCAGTTTGTCTTCGTCACGGCTAAAGGTGATGGTGTACTTGAAGTTCATCTCTTTACCGGCATCCGGTAGCTGATCCGGCGTCCAGTAGGCAACGATGTTATCGTTGGTTTCATCGTTGGTTGGAATTTCAACCAGTTCAACTTTACCTTTACCCCAATCGCCTTTCGGGGTTATCCACGCGCTTGGGCGCTGGTCGTAACGATCGTCTAAATCTTCAAAGCGAGAGAACTGACGGCCACGCTGCAACAGACCGAAGCCCTGCGGGTTTTCCGTGGCGTAGCTGCTCACAGCCAGATGTTTCGGGTTATTCAGCGGACGCCAGATCCACTCACCGTTACCGGCCAGAATCGACAGACCGTTAGAGTCGTGCAATTCAGGGCGGAAATTGGTGGTCGGTGACGGTTGATTCGGCCCGAACAGGAACATGCTGGTGAGGGGCGCAACGCCCAGTTTGCCCACTTTATCGCGCAGGTAAACTTTAGACTGCACATCGACTACGGTGTCACGGCCAGGCATCACCACAAAGCGATAAGCACCGGTCGCACGCGGGGAATCCAGCAGTGCATAAATAGTCAGACGTTTATCGGTCGCTTTTGGACGTTCAATCCAGTACTCACGAAAACGCGGGAACTCTTCGCCGGATGGCAAAGCGGTGTCGATAGCAAGACCGCGAGCGGACAAGCCGTAAGTCTGGCCCTGACCGAGAACACGGAAATAGCTGGCTCCGAGCATGCTGACGATTTCGTCGTTTTTATCTTTGCTGTTGATCGGATACAGCACTTTGAAGCCTGCAAAACCCAGATCCTTGACGGTGTCTTTATCGTGCTGGACATTACCAAAATTGAAGTAATCCGGGCTGTATTTGATTTTCTTAACCGAGGTGGCGGTCACTTCATTAATGGCGACCGGCGTATCGAAATACATCCCCTGATGGTAAAACTCGAGCTTAAACGGCGTCTTGACCTTGCTCCAGTATGCTTTGTCGTGGTTGAACTGAATTTGCTGATAATCCGCGTATTTCATGTCGCGGAACACGGAGGGCAGGTTACTTTTTGGCGCCTCGTAGCCCTTGCCGGCGAGAGATTTCGCTTCCTTCGCTACATCATCAATACTGAACGCCCATGCAGATGAAGTACACAGGGACAACATTATGGCTGCGCCTATCCAACGCAGTTTCATCATCTGTGGTTTATTTTTCATAATTAGTAAGCACTTCCCCCTTTGTGTGCTTAAATCGATCCGATCCATTTTAATGGAAACTCAAGCAATCCGACAACATAATCCCCATTTTGTTCGGCTCAAGGGCCTATGGATTAAACAACACGCCGTTCCGGTATGCACTTTGCGTGCTACTCCTAAAGACAGGTTCCCGGACTTCGTGTAGGGTTGCTCGAATTTAACGCTTATCGCACAGGGCGATAAGCCGATTAGTCTGAGAATTCATTGATTTTATGAATAATGTACCTACACAACGCGAATATTTTCTCGACTCCATCCGCGCCTGGCTGATGCTGTTAGGGATCCCTTTCCATATTTCGCTGATCTATTCCAGCCACACCTGGCATGTGAATAGCGCGGAGCCTTCGTGGTGGCTGACGCTGTTTAACGATTTCGTCCATTCCTTCCGGATGCAGGTGTTCTTCGTTATTTCCGGCTATTTTTCGTACATGCTATTTTTGCGTTATCCCATGAAAAAGTGGTGGACGGTACGCGTAGAACGCGTCGGCATTCCGATGCTGACGGCCATTCCGCTGCTTACGCTACCACAATTCCTGATGCTTCAACACGTTGAAGGAAAAACAGAAACCTGGCATACGCTGACCGGCTATCAAAAATTCAACACATTGGCATGGGAACTCATTTCACACCTGTGGTTCCTGCTGGTCCTTGTCGTGTTGACCACACTGGGTCTGGCACTGTTCCATTGGATTAAAAAGCGCCAACAGGCGTCGATTGTCGCGTTCTTTAATAATGTCTCGATGAGCCAACTGACGGGCGTGTTCCTGGCCCTTGGCGTGTCATACGCTATTATCCGCCGGACCTTATTCATTGTTTATCCGCCGATACTCAGCGATGGCCTGTTCAACTTTGTGGTGATGCAAACCCTGTTTTATCTGCCGTTCTTCATTCTCGGCGCGCAGGCGTTCGTTAACCCACAACTTAAAAATCTGTTCACCACGCCTTCACCATGGTGCATGGTCGGTGCGGTGCTGGGCTTTGCGGCCTATCTCCTGAACCAGCACTTTGGCTCAGGTGACGCCTGGATGTACGAAACGGAATATGTGATTACGATGGTGCTGGGTCTGTGGATGGTCAATGTAGTGTTTGCGTTTGGGCATCGGATGCTGAACTTCAAATCCAGTCGTGTGACCTATTTCGTCAACGCCTCGCTGTTTATTTATCTGGTGCACCATCCCCTGACGCTACTGTATGGCGCGTGGATTGCCCCGGTTATCCATTCGAATCTGCTTGGTTTTATCACCGGTCTGGTGTTCGTGGTGGGGATTGCCATCATCCTTTATGAGCTGCATTTACGCGTGCCGTTGCTGCGATTCCTGTTCTCAGGGAAACCCCAGACACCGCAGAGCAAACCTCAGCCTACCGCATAATGTTTGTACTTCCGGGTTGCGTCAAAAGCAGCCCGGTTACAGTAACCATTCGACCGGCAAAACATACGCTACCAGCACTAAAATACGCTGCCAGAAAGTGGCCATGGGTTCCTTACGCAACTCTTCCTCACTCCCCTCTTCCCTGTCAATCCAGTGAATTTTTCCCCACCGAGTTAGCCTCAACTGCCATGCGGCGTTACGTTGGCTACGCAAAAAGCGGTGGTGGATCCGCTGGGCAAGGCTTTCACTGTCGATAACCAGCCCCATTTCAGTATTCAGCAACGCCGAGCGCGGATCAAAGTTAAACGAGCCGATAAACACCTTTTTGCCATCAATACTGAACGTTTTGGCGTGCAAACTGGAACCTGAGTTCCCGGTCAGGCCGCGATCGCGCAGCCCCGTTCGTGGGCGATTAGTGGGCTTCAGTTCATATAGTTCAACACCATGACGCAGCAATTTTTTACGCCAACGCGCATAGCCCGCATGGACAATAGCCACATCGTTTGCCGCCAGGGAATTCGTCAGGATCGCGACTTTTACGCCTTTACGCACCAGTTGCAGTATTTGCGCCACGCCCGCACGACCCGGCACAAAATAGGAAGAGATAATATCAATATGCGATTCTGGTGTGCCCATTACGCTTCGCAAGCGCTCCGGCAGCAGCGTCCGTGGGGCGGCCCTGCCCTCGCCTTTACGCGGATCGTCGCTCAATAATTTCGTCTCTGCCCAAATGAACGGTAAATTCCTTTGTGCCATCCGTTGGGTGACGTCGGTCTCCGCGAGCTTTTCAAGATAGCGATCAGCGGCGATCTGCTGCTGTTCCGTGAAATGGAACACTGAAAGCGTTTTGACAGGCAAATTGTCCGTCGACAGCACATGTTTCAGCGTCGCCACTGACTCACACTGCCAGTAACGCTCAAAATCGTGTTCAACTTCTTTTACCACGGGTCCTATCGCCAACACATCAAGGTCGGTAAAGAGCGGTTCTTCGCCAATTCCAAAATAAGCGTCGCCCACATTGCGTCCGCCAATAATGGTCGCTTCGCAGTCAGCGCTGAAACTCTTGTTGTGCATTCGCCGGTTGAGCCGCGCGAAATCGGTGAGATACCCCAACATGCGCAGGGTTCGAAAAGAGAATGGATTAAACAGCCGCACTTCTATATTTGGATGGGCGTCCAGCCGTTGAAGCGTTTCATCCAGACCGCTGGTGTTGTTGTCATCCAGTAGCAAGCGCACTTTTACGCCACGCTCAGCCGCATCCATGAGTGCCTGAAACAGCAATTGCCCGGAAACATCGTCTTCCCAGATGTAGTACTGAACATCTAACGTACGTTCAGCAAGCTGCGCCAGTTGATAACGCGCGGCAAAGGCTTCAAGGCTGTCTTCCAGCGTATGGATCCCGCAGACCGTTGACGACTCGCCCTCGGGGAAAGCCAATGCCTGACGCAGAGGGGATTCAGTATCCCTGCTGGCTCTGTAATCGTGCATAGAGATGGGCACTGTCCTTATCAAAACAAACGAAAATGACCTGTTCCGGCAGCGAATGGTTCACTAGCCAGTGTTGAACGGTCGTGAAGGCAATGTCTGCCGCAGCGGCTTTGGGGTAACCATACACCCCGGTACTGATGGCCGGGAAAGCGATTGTACGATAACCATTAGCCTCTGCAAGCTGCAGGCTGTTTCGATAGGCATCTTCGAGCAATGCGGCTTCGTGATGTTCACCACCACGCCACACCGGTCCAACGGTATGGATCACCGCTTTGGCTTTCAGATTTCCCGCTTCGGTGATAACTGCATGACCTGGAGGACATTCCCCCTGTTGCTGACGTACCTTTTTACAAGCGTCCAGCAGTGTCGGTCCAGCGGCATGGTGAATGGCACCATCAACCCCGCCTCCTCCCAGTAAAGACGAATTCGCGGCGTTGACAATCACATCAACATCCAGGGTAGTAATATCGGTCTGAAGAATCTGGACTCGTGCTGTCATAACGTTCTCCTGCCGAACGTTCACTGTGGTTCAAGTTTAGTCAAAGCAGGAGAAAATACTTATCTACATCGATGTTAGCGATAATCCACCGTGATGATGCCGAGCGTTTTTTGTGCGTTGAGATAGCGCATGCTGACGGTTGCCGCGTCGTTATTGACGGCCTTACCTGTCATCGCTTGTTGGTATGAAACATTGGACGTGCGCATTTTTCCGTCGCGGTAGCAACTCATGGAAATCTGTTCGGTGCGTGTTGTTACATTACAAGGGTCTTCAACAATCGCCCCCACAAAATGGATAACGCCGCCCTGTGCGTTCGTAGAAGAGGCAGCCGACGCCCCGCTACAAAGAGCACACGTCAGGCCGACAACGGTATAAAGCTGTTTAGTTAAGGTTTTCATCGCGTAGCTCCGAGAAACATCGTCCCTGAGGCTGATTAATACGTACGTTGCCCTGCAGCGCACGAACGACATCACGACACCGTAAACCCTTAACTTAAAAGTAATCACATGAATGAATTAACGCCAATCCATTAATTCAATAAATAATTAACCCGCTATGTCCTTTCAGCTGTTGGCCACTGTGCTGACAAATGCAGCGCCTGACCATCCGTCAGCGTAACCACCACTTTTACCGTGTCGTTTTGCGAGATGTTTATTTGCATCCGCGAGACATCTATCGGCTGATTGGCGGGTAAACTTAAGGTCTTTCTTTGCTGAATATTGCTGGTTCCGCCCGCGCCTTCGCGCACGGTTTGGATGCTGACCTGACACTGGCACGGCTGGGTGACGGTCACCTGCGGCGTAATGGTGTACATATCCCCCTGATGCGTCACATTAAAAGCAATGCTATTGGTTAAGGCTACCGCGAGAAGTAAGCTGTTCATGACGTTCTCCAATAAAAAAAACAGGGCACAGGCCCTGTTTTTTATAGTTCGAAAAGCAGATTAATGCTGGTAAACGTTCGCCCAGTTAGCAGAGCCGTTTTGGCTTACATTAACAATGGAGTTGTCAGCTGATTGATTGACGGTAGCAGAGTTGCCGCCACCCCAGCCGAAGGAGTTTGTCTGGCTAACGTTGATAGCGGAGTTATCACCGGTTTGCAGAGCATTAGCTGTGTTGCCAAAACCAACCTGGCTTACAGTGATATCGCTGTTCGGAGCACTGCTTTGTGTTGCATTTGCCAGGTTATTAAAACCGTTCTGACCGATGCTCACTACACCATATTTTGATCCGCTTTGATCGACATTCGCGCCGTTATTGCCACCTTGTTGATAAATGTTCACGGTTTCATTGCTGGAGTTCTGTGGCAAGGTTGGAGGAGTATCGCCACCGCCGCCACCGTAACCACCACCACCCGCAAATGCAGCACCAGAAACAAGAACCATTGCAATCATAGACATTTTAATATTCATAAAACCCCCATTGGCTTGATAGTGTTCATCGTCAGACAATTAACGTGTAATTACACGAACCGCCATTTGCGATGAGTTTTGCACAATAACTGTTTTACTACCTACGGACTGCTGCTGTGAAATACTGGCTTGATTACCCGAACCTCGCTGGATAATAATCCCAGTATTTCCATAGCCTGATTGGCTAATATCTGCATCATTACTGCTTCCGGCTTGATCAATATAAGCCAGATTGTACCCACCGGATTGAGAAACATCGGCTTGGTTGCTATTACCTCGTTGAGAAACAACAGCAATTTGATGATTCCCATCCTGTTGAGCATTCGCGCCATTCCCATAACCTTGCTGCCCTACAATAGCGGTTTGATTCGCAAGATTAGAGTTAAGCCCATTGGCGACCAGGTTATATTCTGGACTTGCCAGATCATAACCCGATGCAGCTACTAATCCAGGTATCGCCAGCAGTGATAACGACAAAAAAAACACTTTCTTGTTCATGTTCCACCCGCTTGAATCCTGGCCACTTCAGTTGCTGTTAAATAACGCCGCGGCACTTGTTAATGCGACGTTACGATGAACAGTATGTTGCTGACCAAAATTAAAAGGTGTCACCCGCAAGGTTGATTTTAATTTTTTCGGATAGTTCCTAAGCATTAGAATTACGCTATGTCTCGGTGTTTAAATACATTTATTATTGTTTTTATTATCAGAGCACATAAAAAAAAGCGCATAGACTTATAAATCAATGTGTTTAGCCAGAGATTTTAAAACCCACTGCCAAGATCAGGATCACTATCTCATTTGACTGAAATTTTCTTAAGATAAAACCGTTACAAAAACAGGTCTTATTTATCGAACAAACATCTTCACGCCATTAATAATATATCGCATTACAATCATGATGATAGATGATTTGTGTGATTTATGAAGTTGATGCAATGATATTTGCGTGTACAACTTTATCATCACTTCTAAATGATTAAACCATTCGATATTTACATTTTAATATTCTGTTTTACATTTTGTTACAGTGTTTGATCTTGCTTAAAAATGAGCAATGACTAGATTGAATTCAGAAGTACCTAATATTGTTTTATTGACAATTTACCCTCCTTAGGGTTTTCGACTTTACGTATACACAGCAATGCAGCCTAAATCAGTACCTCTGGAACCTCGTATTTTTTACGAGGAAACTGATAGCTGCTATAAAACGTTGGAGTTTCATCATGTTAAATGAAGTCCATAGTTTAGGCAGTACACTTGTACTTGTAACAAAGCCGTCTTTACAAGCCAGTGCGCTTTTACAGTATTTAAAATCGACACTGGATATATCAGGGAAAGTGCAAAACATTCAGCGAATTATCGAAGAGACGTTGCCTGACAGCATCATGATTTTCGATATGATGGAGGCGGACAAAAGGCTGATTAGTCACTGGCAGGAAAATTTTGGCCGTAAAAACAATGGAATGAAACTGGTATTGCTGAATACACCAGAAGAGTACCCTTTTAAGGACATAGAAAACTGGCCGCATATCAACGGTGTCTTTTATAGCAATGAAACTGAATCACGTTTAATCGAAGGATTAAGCATGATTATGCAGGGTGAATGCTATTTTTCGCATAAACTCGCCAGTTATTTGATTACTCACTCAGGAAACTACCGTTACAATAATGCGGAAAGCGCCATGCTAACGCAGCGTGAACGGGAAATTCTGAATAAACTACGGGTTGGCGCCTCCAACGTGGAAATTGCCCGCTCGCTGTTTATCAGCGAAAACACCGTAAAAACCCATCTCTATAATCTATTCAAGAAGTTAGCCGTTAAAAATCGGACTCAGGCCGTCTCCTGGGCCAATGATAATCTCAGGCGTTAAGTAAACAGGCAAACACTATGAAACGTTCCCTGTGCTGGCTTGCAGCTGCAAACCTGCTGCTGCTTGCGCCCTCTTCGTACGCGGCTTCGCGTTCCGCAGAGGTGGAGATTCCGGGTATTGTGGCCGACCACACGGTTTCGTCTGTAGGGCATGATTTCTACCGTGCCTTTACCGACAAATGGGCCAGTACCACCCGGGAAAATTTATCAATAAACGAAAGACCCAGCGCTCGCTGGGGAAGCTGGATAACCATTACAGTGAATCAGGATGTTATGTTTCAGACTTTTTTATTCCCGATAAAACGGGATTTTGATAAGACCGTAGACGCAGCACTGCAAATAACTCAGGAAGCAATTAATAAACGTCAAATCGACCAGTCTTTATTAAAAACGGACGATTTGGCACACGATGAATTTTAATCATAGAGGGTGGAGGCAATCATGCGTATCGCCTGTACTGTCGCTTTGCTCGCATTTATTACACCAGCAAGTTGGGCCGGTAATATGGTTTTCCAGTTCGTAAACCCCAATTTTGGCGGAAACCCAAATAACGGCGCTTTTTTGCTAAATGAAGCTCAGGCTCAAAACTCTTATAAGGCACCGGGGAGCAGCGACTTAGGTTATACAGCGCCTTCGGCTCTGGATAACTTTACGTCTGCTATTCAGTCACAGTTATTGAATGGATTATTAGGCAACGTCGCTACCGGTAAACCCGGACGCCTCGTGACTAACGACTTTATTGTCGATATCCAGAACAGTAATGGGCAACTCACGCTTAATGTGACGGACAGAAGTACCGGGAAAACCTCGACGATTCAGGTCTCCGGGGTAACACAAGCTGCGAGTGACCAATAGTCACCGACCCGAACAGGAAAATAATCATGAAGCGTTTATTTGTACTTCTGGTGGTCATCCTACTCAGTGGCTGTCTGACCGCTCCGCCGAAAGAGGCTGCAAAACCGACGTTAATGCCACGGGCGCAGAGTTATCGTGACCTGACTCATCTGCCTTCCCCGCAGGGCAAGCTTTATGTTTCTGTCTACAACATTCAGGACGAAACCGGGCAGTTTAAACCGTATCCCGCGAGTAACTTCTCGACTGCCGTACCGCAAAGTGCGACAGCCATGCTGGTGACCGCGTTGAAAGACTCCAAATGGTTTATTCCGCTGGAACGACAGGGATTACAAAACCTGCTTAATGAGCGCAAAATTATTCGTGCCGCGCAGGAAAATGGCAACGTAGGTGCGAATAACCGCGCGCCGTTGCAGGCGTTAAGTTCTGCAAACGTTATTATTGAAGGCTCAATTATTGGTTATGAAAGTAACGTGAAGTCTGGCGGTATTGGTGCACGGTATTTCGGTATCGGTGGCGACACACAATATCAGCTTGACCAGATTGCCGTTAACCTGCGCGTCATTAATGTCAGTACCGGTGAAGTGCTCTCTTCTGTGAATACCAGTAAGACCATATTGTCTTATGAGGTGCAGGCCGGGGTGTTCCGCTTTATTGACTACCAGCGCTTGCTGGAAGGCGAAGTGGGATATACCTCTAATGAACCGGTAATGCTGTGCCTGATGTCGGCAATTGAAACGGGCGTAATCTACCTGATTAACGACGGTATCGATCGCGGATTGTGGAACCTGCAAAGCTCTGGCGAGGTGAATAACCCTATACTCGCTAAATACCGTGACATGGCCTCACCGCCGCAATCCTGATAAGGATCCAGGCAAAAAAAAGCGTAGCTTCTGGGCTACGCTTTTTTATTACTGCTGTACGGTATTCTCAGGTGCCTGCCGCCGGGCGCTCCACGCCGCCAGCCACAGCCCGCTGTTTTTCATCGCGTAACCGAAAATCAACCCCACCAGCAACGACGGAACAACCAGCTTCCAGTCGCCCTGCCCGGCAAACGTCGCGCAAGCGCCAATAAAGGTGCCGGGTACGAAAGAGAGCAGCAACTGTTTCGCCTGCAAACACATCAGAAATGCCACCACGCCCGTCATGACATAGCCGAGGATCTCAAGATGTGGAGCGAGTGCGCTACCGTGGATAATCACCAACGCCCAGATAACACCACTCATCACGGTCGCAGAGGCGATAGCCAGACCTTTCAACCCACCTTGCGGACAGGCAAAATAAGCGGTGCAGCCGAGGAAACCCGCCCAGCTGAGCAGGCCAAGAGACACGGCAACCCATCCCCATAGTCCGGAGAGAATGCCTGTTGTCAGTGCGAGAGAAAGCAGTATATTCATGCCGCGCATCATAGCAGATGCGCGGTTTTCATTTGGGATCACACCCACAATATTTGTAGCACACAATGCTGCGTTACATTTACAGTGCGATGTAAATCACACTTTACTCTTCGTCGTCTTCCGAGATCTCGTCCCACATTGCCGAAAGGGCTTCGCGGGTTAAGGTCGAGGTAGTGCGCCAGAACGGTGTGGTTGCGTGAGCGTCCAGTTTGCCAAGGAACGTCCCCACCCACGGCAACAGATAATCGGTGAACAATGTATCCACCGCTTCACTTTCATCTTCGGCAGCATTGTCTTCCAGCCACGACGCAGCCAGCAGCAGCGTACCAATATGGTCAGCAGGCGTATCGCTCAATGGCATGCCACGAGAAGACAGGAAACTGCGCACTTCCGCTTCCGTCGCCCCTTCTACCCACGCGCTACGGAAAGGAGGAACGCGGCATTCGTCGCCCACGAACAGGGCATTGTAATCAGCGGCCACCTGCTGCATATCGCAGCTCTTTTGCAGGCGCTCCAGCAGTTCATCCTGCTCCAGCGGCCAGCTCGCCGCCAGCTTGCCTTCACGAATCAGCGTGAACAACGGCACCAGCAGTGGGTCCTGCGGCTGACGGTAGTACAAAGAGCCCAGAACGCGGCAAAGGATTGAAAACTCGTTCATTCATTTATTCCATTGAGACAATTAAAGTTCGGCAAATTCAGCAATCGGCGGCATACCGCGCGATTCAAGGAAACTCAGAAAACGGCGCGGCGTGACATTAAGAATTCGGTCTTCCGGGAAATCGACGGCATCGAGAATTTTTCGGCATTCCATGAATTCGCCCAGCGTAAAGGCGGTATGAGAATCCGATCCTAAAGCCACCCAACCGCCGGCATCCCGCACCGCAGCAGCCACTGCACGACAGTTATCTTCACTGCCTGGGCGAGATGCGATAAAGGATGAGTTATTAATTTCCAACGCAACATCATGCTTCGCCGCCGCTTGCGCTACTGCCTTGATGTCGATAGGGAACTTCGGGTTACCCGGATGGCTAATCATATGCACGTTACCGCTGGCAATGGCGGCGATCATCGCTTCAGTATGCGTGGCTTTATCCTGCGGCGGGAACACTGGCTCGTGGAACCCGGCGATGATGAAATCCAGCGCGGTTAGCATCGGTCCGGTGCAGTCGATCTCGCCCAATGTATTTTTGATGTTGGATTCGATGCCCCGCAGAATGCCCACGCCATCGACCATGCGTGGCCAAATGCGCATATTCACGAAATGCCAGTAGTGCGGCGCGTCTGCCATGTCAGGGCCATGATCGGTAATCGCGAACAGCGTGATCCCTTTGCGTTTTGCTTCGGCAATATAGTCATGAAGGGTACTGTAAGCGTGGGTGCTGGCGACGGTGTGCATATGCAGGTCAACAGGATACATCACATTCTCCTTTCTCTTTTTAAGCCTAAAGCATAGCAGGAATGGGCCGCCTTTATTAGCGAAAACCCGGCTACGCCGGGTTGAATTCAGTATCCGCGGGTCCTGTCGACCACACCGGTAACGGCGTCGCCGTTCTCCAGCCCGGTGATGGTTTTGGCGATATAGGCAATGGCTTCCTGTGGACGTGTCACCGCCGCCACGTGCGGGGTCATGGCGACACGCGGGTGCCGCCAGAGCGGGCTTTCCACGGGTAACGGTTCGCGGCTAAACACATCCAGCATCGCGCCTTTCAGCTTGCCGTTTTCCAGCGCCCGCAGCAGTTCGTCTTCATTAACATGCACACCGCGCGCCAGGTTCAGCAGATAGCTCTTGTCCTGTAACTGCTCAAGTAGCGAATGGTTGATTATTCCAACGGTTTCCGCCGTATTCGGTAACAAATTGATCAGCACCCGCGTTTCACGCAGAAACTCGCCCATTTCGCTTTCGCCGGCAAAACTGGTCACGTTCGGCCACTGCTTATGGCTACGGCTCCAGACACGAACCGGGAATCCCCACGCCAGCAGGCTTTCGGCGACTTTGCTTCCCAGCACGCCTGCCCCCATGATGCCGACGGTAAATTCTTCGCGCGTAAATTCTGGCAATGGCTCCCAGCGCGTTTCTTGCTTTAGTGTCAGATAATCATCGAAGCGGCGGAACCAGTGCAGCACCTGGCTAACCGCATATTCCTGCATTTGCAGGCCCATGCCGGTGTCTTCAAGGCGGAAAAGAGGAATCGACAACGGCAACATTTCCGGATGTACTTTCAGCTTACTGAGAATCGAGTCCACACCAGCGCCTAACGCAAAGACCGCTTTCAGATCGCGCCCTTGTAGCATTTCGACAGGTGGATGCCACACCAGCGCGTAATCAGCGTGTTCATTATCGCCGCTTTTCCACTCGCGAACGTTGGCACCCGGCAGCTGCTTTTGCAGCGCATCGATCCACCATGGGGTATCAAACGTGGGATGGTAAAAAATGATCTCCATACTGCTCTCCTTTTATCATGCACCTTTCTTTTGCAGGGGTACTGACGCTTCGATTTCGTGTTGTTTTATATCGGTTTGTCAGCATAGCAAATTTCTGTCGGCTTTAAGCCGCGAATGCAAATGACGAGAAAAAAAGCGAATCGTGGCTATTGTGAAAGCAGGTTGGATAAAGTTTGGCTGATTACGCGTTTTTTTATAAAAGTTGATTGACGCAAGTTACGCTTTTCCCTACATTAGCGCCCGTTCCAGCAGTACAGGAACAACAATATGGTGAGGTGTCCGAGTGGCTGAAGGAGCACGCCTGGAAAGTGTGTATACGGCAACGTATCGAGGGTTCGAACCCCTCTCTCACCGCCATATTTTAAGAAGAGCTCGTACTTATGTACGGGCTTTTTTTTCGTCTATGGCAAGGCCTGAGAGGGGTGAGAATCCTCGACCGAGGTTCGACAACGGGCTGTACTTGCGGACAGGCTGCCCGCAGGGCGAGCGCAGCGAGTCAGCCCCTCTCTCACCGCCATATTCTGAGCGCATGTTATTAGTTAACATGCGCTTTTTTCTTGCCTGCGATCCGCTGTATGCCATCGGGTATGCCATTACCGTCCGGCTTGCACAGAACAATATCGCCCCGTAACACCCGAAGAAGTGTCTATCCTCCTGTTTTCCCGATCTTTAGTCGTTTCCACAATTTGTGTTTATGACGCATATTTAATTCCTGGTCATTGCAGCATGAAACAAGAGTAATCACATCGCACGAGCAGGTATTTCAATCAACGTTGTCGCCATATACTATGACATCTCAGAAGAGTATGAACACAGGTGATGTATGGAAATTGATCTCGATAATCTGGTCTTTGAGGGCCTGGAAGAAGCGCAGGAGCGTAACGTGGAACGCCTTGATGAGGCAGACAAAAAGGCCCAGACAATTGTCGCCGATGATGACTGCGGCGATGCCTGCAAAATCTAATCATTATGCCGACACAATGTGTCGGCATTTTTCTTCCAGTCTCTTTTCTCTCTCGTCAAACATCACGATCTATCACGTAAGACTTATTCCGGCACAACACGTTAAAGCTTTCGTCTGAAGCCAGAAGAATGGTGCTAATGATGCGCTGGCCAACCAGCTGCGTTCTCTGCTCGCTGAATATGGCTTTACCATTCCTGTTGGGATCCTGCGCCTTCAGCAACAACTGCCAGTCCTCGTTGAAGATGCATCAAATAATCTGACCTTCACCCTGCGTCGTTTGCTCTCTTCGTTGCAGGAAGATATGCAGGCCCTCAATGAACGAATCAACGATCTGGACAGAGAAATTGCGGCGTTGTCATCGAAACAGACTGCATGAGGCTGTCCTCTGTGACGAAAAATGGCAACCGGAGTCTGAGAACTCTCATTATCCATGGTGTCCGGGCGGTAATGCGATGTGTCAAAAAAGCGTGAAGACAATCTGGGCCGGTGGCTACAGAAACTTGAAGCCCGCCGGGGATTTCTGAAAACAACCGTCGCACTGGCCAATAAAATGACCCGGATCATTTAGCGTGTACTGACTGATGCGCTTGATTTTAATATGAGTAAGGCATTTGCTATGAATTAGCTTGATGCAACACGACCAGTAAGAATGTCCCACTGCGTTTGCAGGCACTGATGAGAAAACGGCTACCGTCTCTGTAACCGCCTGAAGTTGACCTGGGTAATCAAATACCGGTGTAGTGATTAGGAAGCAGGACTCGGATAACATCATGGCGCAGGTCATAATGTCACCTGTTTTTTGACTATGAGCCAGGGACACCAGACGGAGTTAAAACCAACTCACCATACTTATGCACTAATGCCTGGCGATAAAATAAGGGCCAGACTAACCGCTCAGTGACGGTATAGACATGTCACTTCAGACGGCAAAATGGAGAGAACAACCGTCGTGAGAAATTTGGCAATAAAAAACCCGCACTGGGCGGGTTCATTTCATTATCAGCAGAGTTTAACTGCTCAGACTATAGCCTTCATCGCTGTTGTAAGCTGTACTGATAATTAACGCAGCTTACAGCGCTGTAACGTTTCCGGCTGCAGGGCCTTTCGCACCATTTTCAATGGTGAAAGAGACCTTCTGACCTTCATCAAGCGTTTTGTAGTTGTCACCCTGGATTGCAGAAAAATGTACAAACACATCTTTACTGCCGTCGTCCGGAGTAATAAAGCCAAAACCTTTATCTGAGTTAAACCATTTTACTAAACCAGTAATTTTATTAGACATAGATATTCCTTAATTGATGAACCACTAAGAGCGGCAAAATTGGCCTGTAATTAGAGAGCTACTTATTTGGCACTTAGGAGGAAGCTCACGAAGAAGGGTATCTGTGGGATAACACCTGAACTGAGGACTGCTTTACTAAAACTGCTTTCATAAGGTCTGTGTTCCAAACCGATGTAGCTATTAGGGCATATATTTTTTAATTTAGCAACGTTTATGTTTTTTATTTTAACCACTTATACATTCAGACGGCTGTACCGCCGTTAACATCTGAGCAGCTACAGGCTATATTTTAAGTAAAGCCCAATGGCCTGCTGTCGATTTTTAAACGACGTCTGAAGTCTAATGAAGCTCAAACGTTCGTTATCAACGTAAACAACTGATATGTATTTACATTTATCTGGAGATGAAACACAAAAAATTGTCTGCGGTCCAATTTTTCAGACAACTATTGCCCTTTAACTGTAAGGTTTCCCCTCAAACGCCACACCTTATATGTCGCAACCTTAAACCCAGGGAGCGATATGGCAGAGAGGACCGACGGCTCTCTCTGCCTAAATGCAGGACGGGTTAACAACCTCGTATGGCATTACGACCGGTAGCACTTCTCACTACGGCTGTTAATCCCTTTCCCCCGAGGTAATGGTCTCTATTTCGCCGGGAAGTAAACGAATTTCAGCTGCACGCCGATGTGCCTGCATCCCTTCGGTGCGACTCTGACGCACAGCTGGCGCGGCAATTGCGGCGATCCCGTTGTCATCAATCCATTGATGCGTACAGATTTTCACATATGCCCCCACCCAAAGCCCGCCGGTATAACGAGCCGCTGCCATAGTCGGTAAGGTATGGTTAGTGCCACAGCACTTGTCGGAGAAAACAACGCTGGCATTTTGCCCAATGAACAGCGATCCATAATTGCGAATTTTACTGGCCGTGCCATGCGGATCGCGCGTGTGGACCTGGAGATGTTCCGTCGCGATATGATCAGCCCAGGCAATGAGCTGCTCTTCATCTTTGCAGATGACAATCTCGCCCTGCCGTTTCCAGGCTTCGCCCGCCGTCACCGCTGTCGGTAAATTCAGCAACTGGCGCTCAATTTCAGCCAGCGTTTCATGCGCAACCCGCTCACTGGTGGTCGCCATGCCGACGCGGGTGTGAACATCATGCTCGGCCTGCGCAAGCAAATCCGCCGCCAGAATACGCGGATCGGCACTGTCATCCGCCACTACGTAGATTTCACTCGGCCCCGCCAGCGCATCAATGCCCACTTTGCCGAACACCTGACGTTTTGCTTCATTCACAAAAGCGTTCCCCGGCCCGACGATTTTATCGACTGGCGGCACCGAATCCGTTCCCCACGCCATCGCAGCAATTGCCTGAGCGCCACCCACTTTGAAAATGCGGTGCGCGCCCGCCAGATGGCAAATCGCGATCATCGAGGTATGTGCGCCTGGCGGTAAGCAGGCAATGATGTTGTCACAGCCCGCCACCACCGCAGGGACAATAGACATGATCGGTGCGGAAAGGATCGGATAGCGACCGCCGGGCACGTAGCACCCCACCGTTTCGATGGGAATAATACGGTGTCCAAGATGAACCCCCGGCAACGTTTCGACATCCAGCGGCTGCATGGTCGCCAGCTGTGCCTGTGCAAAGCGTTTTACCTGTGCGATAGCAAATTCGCTATCCTTGCGGGTTTGCGAGTCAAAACTCGCCAGCGCGTCTTTTATTTCTTGCTCTGACACTTCGAATGCATCAGGCACGGTCCGGTCAAATTTCGCCGAGAAATCACGAAGCGCCGCATCGCCGCGAGAGCGCACTTCGCCGATTATCTGCTGCACCGTGGTGCTAAGCGTTTGGTCGGCTTGCACATCCTGCCCCTGTGGGCGTTTGACGAACTGTACGTCTTTATCACTGATCCGACTCATTGCTTATGCCTCCATCTGGCCCAGTTTGATTTGTGCCAGCAGCGCCAGGTGATCGTAAACCACCCATTCATCGACGATTTTGCCGTTCACAATGTGGTAATGCGACATGCCCATCACGAACAGACGTTCACCGGTCGGTTTGCCCAGCTCACCGTAGCCCAGGTGATGGCCTTCCATGATCCAGCGGACCGCCACTTTCGTACCGCCTTCGTCACAAGGGTTGGAGCAGACATGCTGCGGCATCCAGGCCCCGTCAGGGATCATGCCAATCAGTGCCAGCGTCTGGTGGATAACCGCCGCCTGACCGTACAACTCTTTCATCAATGGGCCGTGGTACTGCACGTTCGGGGCGTAGACATCTTTGATTTTGCCGAGCATGCGACGGTTATAAATTTCATGCAGCCATTGCAGACACTGCGCTTCGAGATCGGTATGGGCGATAGAGTCGTCGCACTGCATTTCCGGTGGATACTGGCCTACCATTCGGCGGTTTTCACCGATGTCGGTAACTCGGAAACCTTTATCAAACTGCTCTTTTGCCATGCCATAGGCCACGGCATCGGTGTCCAGCCCGAGCTGGCGCATCATCGCCATGTTGTCGCTGACCACCCACTCGCGGTAAATCTTGTTCTCGTGGATCATGCAGTCTGCCACGGTGCGGGTGACGAAAGTGCGATTGGTCGGTTTACCCAGATGACTAAATTGCGTATGGCGACCGCTGCCCGTCACCAGATGCGAAGTGTAGAAACCGTTAATATCGTCGCCATTCCAGATAACCTGAGTTGCCATACCGCGACGTTCCGGGAACGCAACCAGACGCTGTAACGTATCCTGAACCACCTGCTCGCGGTTATACATGGTTCCCAGTGCATTATATAAAACGCAGTTGTGGGTGTAGTGGGTATAAATTAAGCCGACATCACGCTCATCCCAGATTTTATGCGTACAGCGCACGATATAATCGACAATATCGGTATAACAGTCGTCAAATCCACGTAGTGATTGAGCGCGTGGGCGCTTTTCCGGAACCAGATCGATAAAGTCACGACGTTCCACCTGTAATACAGGCTCATCACGGCTGGGTTTTACATTACTTTTTTCTGCGACTGCCGCTGCTTTATTGGTTGCTTCAGTTGAAGACATATAACCTCCTGCATTGCATTAATGTTATGTCGCATTCTGTCAGGCATATTGGGGCAGCGTTGTCGTGCCAAAATATCAGCTTAGAAACAGAAAACGGGTACAGTGACGCCTCACCGAGTGACGGGTGATAATGTCGGGTGAAAATTAAGACAACAGAACCTCGCGATAAAAGCGTAACTTTTATCGGTTAACTTTATCTATTTATTGGGGAGTGTCCCTCCCCATATTATTAACTGTATATTTGTGACCAGATAGCTAATTCATCGATGCCAAGATATTCCCGCATAATTAAGCCATCACGTAATTCCAGTTGGCTTATTCCGGTTATTGAAATAGGACGACGCGTCGGAGCACCGAACTGGCCAAAGCCGTCATGCCAGGTTAATAACGACCAACGCAGCGAAAGCCTGACCGGTTCGTTAGCATCCCGACGAACAATCAGGTGATGCAGCTGCGTTTCACTGTCGGCGAAAGAGGCGCGATAGCCCGACAGGAAAGCGCCGATATCCTGCTCGCCGGTACGCAGCACATGCCCGGGGCCATGCAGCGTCGCCGCCGGATGATAAAGCCCCGGCACCACCCCGCTGTTACCGCCCGCCCACATCGACAGATAGCGCTCGACAAGCCCTGCCAGCGGCCCGTCAACATCATCACCTTCCGGCCCACCGGCCCATAATGCGTCCAGTTCTTCTGCCGACTGAATTGACGTGCCCAGTTCCCGCCGCGTTTGCGCCAGCTCCCGCGCAAACTGCGGCACGCTCAGCCCGATCTGGCTGATGATCGCCGCCCGGTCCTGCAACAACCACTCCTGACGCACCACGCCATCGGCGCAGATACGATCGGCAAAGGTGCGCACCCACAGCGTATTGCCGCTCGGCTTGCCGAAAAAACCTTCGCCGAGATGCTGAATACAGGCCAGCGTTCTTTGTGCCGCGTAGTATTCATTGTGTGGCGAGTGGCTACACAGAATGTCTTCGGTAAGCACCTTGCGCTGAGGAAAACTGTGCATCGCTTCGAGCGTCAACCGGACAAACTGAGAGAGGTCGGTCAGTTGTTTTTCCGGTGTCTGGAATACCACCGGAGTGGCGTAAAAATCCGCCAGTTGCCCAATGTCTTTTTGCTCCCAGACCACGTGCGTCAGGGTCAGAATAAATTGCTGGATAGAATCAAACTGTGGGCTGAAACCCGGTAACCTGTTCATTCAACCTCCTGCGGCTGGAAGAGTGAGATGCCGTTTTTTTCCACCACGCCAGCCTGTGGCCGACGGGCAGAGTGGCGGACCACCAGCAGACCGGGCACCACCACCTGCTCGGGCTCAATCGTTCCGCTGTCTATTTGTTTCATCAGCAGCGCCACTGTGGCTTGTACCATCGCATCCACCGGCTGAGAGGCCGACGTCAGCGCATAAGAAGGCCAGCCCGAAGGCCCGGTATCGTCATAGCCAATCACCGACACATCTTCCGGAATACGCAGGCCAAACTCATAACGAGCGACATCCATCACCGTTAATGCCATGTGATCGTTGGCGGCGAAGATAGCATCCGGCACCGAAGACGAAGAAAAGAGTTCGCTGGCCGCTCGTCGGGTTTGCGCAGCATCGTAATCGCCCTGCACCACCCGAACCGACGCGATGCCCTGCCCGGTCAACGTATCAACGAACCCCTGCTGACGGGCCTGATTCACCGAGGAATCAGCCAGCCCCGCCACATAAGCAAAACGCTGATGAGCCCCGGCCAGCAGGAAGTGTGCAATTTGTCTGGCCGCCGCTTCGTTGTCGCTATTGACGCTGGACACCATGCCACTCTCTTCGCTGCGGTTGAACAGCACCACCGGGATCCCGGCAGCGACACACTCCTGCGACAGCTCCATCGACAGGGAAACCGACGCCAGCACAATGCCGTCCACCCGATACTGCATGATCTGATCGAAGATCCGATCTACGTTGCCGTCCCTGTCACCGACGAACAGCAACAGGTGATAGTTCAGGTCGTCCAGTTTCTGCGCCAGCGCCTCAAGCACCTGCGGGTAAAACTGGTTATCGAAGTAGGACATCACCACCCCAACAATCCGCGATCGCGCGGTGTTGAGTGAACGGGCAATAGCGTTAGGCCGATAGCCCAATTCACGCGCGGCTTTCAGCACTTTTTCACGGGTCGCCGGGGAGATACTCGCCCCCGGGGTAAACGTCCTCGAGACCGCAGACTGTGACACGCCCGCTATCTGTGCAACCTGTTGTGATGTCACCGGACCAAAAGTCTTACGTTTCATTGCCACGGTTCCTTTTTACCCATCGCTGTCATCACGCTTAAGCCCCCTAAGCTGTTGTTGCATCAGTGTAACGGACTCTGAGGGTAACGCCAGACCGACGTTTTTTGGCCCTCTGCGAAATGCCTGTTTTTTATACTTACACCATCTTTGCATGCGTATGCAACAGCCAATATTATTTTTTTCACATTTACAAACTTACACTTTACAAATTTGAAACCTTTTCATAACTTCAATGTTTGAATACGTATGCACAACACAAAAAAACGCCGTCAGTGATACCGGTGAGATGCGGTCCTAAACTCAGGATTGAACCGGTTAATGCCGTACTTGATTGGTTTTAACCCATTAATTTTACGAGGTTCAACACCATGTTTCGTGCACTCATCCGTCGACCAGACGTCCGACTCTTTTTCAGCATTAGCGTTTTGTTTTTCATTTGCATTCACAGCATTGATGCCTTCCTGGCCCCAATGTTGATCAACGACGGGATGCAGCCAGAAATCGTTGGGTTGATCATGGGCGCCAGCGGCCTGGCGACGCTGTTCGTTCGCTTCCCGATTGGTATCCTGTCCGATGTGGTCAAGAGCCGGAAGATTTTTATCCAGCTCAGTCTGCTGCTGCCGCTGGTCACCTGGCCTATTGCCTGGCTCGAACCCACTCCGATGACGCTGTATATCGCCAAAGCCGCCGACGGCATTACCGCCGCCACCTGGGTTTTGTATAACATCCTGTTTATTCGCTATTTCGACCGAAAAGAAGCGCCCGCCGCCGTCGCATTATTGGCACTGGCAGGCCCCATTGGCGTATTTCTGGGCAACTGTGTGGGCGGCGCGCTGATCCACTTTTTCAACCAGAGCGCCGGGTATTTTGTCTCCAGCGTGTCGGCGCTGCTGGCGCTTATTCTCACCACGCGGATTAAAGACGTTCACGATGCCGCCCGTGCGCCAACGCTAAACGCCTGTATTGTCAGCGCTAAACGGCAACTGGCGGATCCTTCGGTCTGGTTAATTGGCCTGCTCGCGACGCTAATCATCCTCGTGCCGTTTGCCACTCGTGACACCCTGACGCCGATTTATGCCCAGCAGCTCGGCGGTAAAGCCGGGATTCTGACGCTGTTAAGTAATATCCATCTGATTTTCTATGCGCTGGCTATCGCCCTGTGTAGCTCGGTGTTTTACAACCGTTTGGGATTGGTGAATACCGCGCTTATCGCCATCGTTTTGCAGATAATCTCCAGCGTCGCCATTCCCTTCACCAGCAATCTGTACGCCATTTATCTGTGGCAGGCGATGGCCGGTTTCTCGTTCGGTGCGGCTTTCGCGGTATTGATGTCATTGAGCGTGGTGAACACCGTTGAAGATGAACAATCGACGCGAATGGGCTTGTTCCAGACCATTTATTCCTGCGGCATGTTTGTCGGCCCGGTGCTAATGGGTGTGATGCTCCAGCATGTGAATCTTTCGTCCGGCTATTTAGTGATTGGCGCGCTTTCAGTGGTCTCATTAATTATCACTCCGCTTGCCGCACGAAGCGTGCAACAGCGTCGTATTCCCAAAGTGAATACCGGAGGCACTGCCTTATCCACTGCTCGGGAATAATTATTTTCCGTCCTTAACGTCTATCCAGCATTGTCTGTTCCGTCAACCCGGCAGGCATGGCTCTATCTGAAATCAGTAAGGAGACTATTGTGGTCCGTTATTTAAAAACCAGTAAATCATTATCTGAACGTCAACAGGCGAATAAACAGGTGAGCGTCACCGTTGAAAATATCCTTGCCGATATTGAACTTCGCGGTGATGAGGCCGTGCGTGAATTATCCCGTAAATTCGATAATTTCGACCGCGATGATTATCGTTTATCTCAGGCTGAAATAGACGCATGCTTTCGCAAATTAAGCCGTCAGGATATTAAAGATATTGAGTTTGCTCAGCAGCAGGTGTTCAACTTTGCCACCGCGCAAAAAGCCTGTTTGCAGGATTTAGAAATAGAAACCCGTCCAGGGGTGATCCTCGGGCATAAAAATATTCCGGTGAATGCCGTGGGCTGTTATGTACCAGGCGGGAAATACCCGCTACTGGCCTCCGCGCACATGTCGATCATTACCGCCCGAGTGGCAGGTTGTTCCCGCATTGTGAGCTGCGCGCCGCCGTTTCATGGTGCCCCTGCCCCGGCAATTGTCGTGGCTCAGTCCATGGCGGGTGCCACAGATATTTATGCGCTGGGCGGTATTCAGGCGATTGGCGCAATGGCGCTGGGTACGCAGACCCTTCAGCCTGTCGATATGCTGGTGGGCCCGGGTAACGCCTTTGTGGCAGAAGCCAAGCGTCAGTTATTTGGTCGTGTCGGCATCGATTTGTTCGCCGGTCCAACAGAAACACTGGTCATTGCCGATGAAACGGTCGATGGCGAACTGTGCGCCACCGATCTGTTGGGTCAGGCTGAACACGGAGTGACGACGCCTGCCATTCTGCTGACCAACTCTGAAAAACTGGCCCGTGACACGCTGCGTGAAGTGGAACGTTTACTGACGATCCTGCCTACCGCCACCATTGCCCGTCAGGCATGGCAGGATTACGGCGAGGTGATCGTCTGCGATAGCTACGAAGAGATGCTGACCGAAGCGGACCGTATCGCCTCCGAACACGTGCAGGTCATGACTGACCGCGACGACTGGTTCCAGCAACATATGACCAACTACGGCGCGTTGTTCCTCGGGCCACGTACCAACGTCGCCTATGGCGATAAAGTTATCGGCACCAATCACACGCTGCCAACACAGAAAGCCGCACGCTATACCGGTGGCCTGTGGGTCGGCAAATTCATGAAGACCTGCACCTGGCAGAAGGTGCTGACCGACGAAGCGTCAGCGGAAATCGGCAGCTACTGCTCGCGTCTGTGCCAGCTGGAAGGCTTTGCCGGGCATGGCGAACAGGCCAATATTCGCGTACGCCGCTACGGCAATCGTGAAGTCGAGTATGCCGGAAGCGTAGCGCCGTTCGACGTGGCAAAGGTGTCCTGATGATGAGCCTGCCGCGTATGCCCGGATTCCGACTGGATAACCGGCGGGCGCTGGTCACCGGCGGATCTCGCGGGATAGGCTTTGCCGCTGCAATCGCGCTAGCGCAAGCCGGAGCCGAGGTCTGGATCGCCGCCCGTGACGCCCAGGCATTGCAGGAAGCCACCGACTGTGCGGCCACGGAAGGCCTCACTCTGCACGCCGTCGCGCTGGACATTACCGACACCGCGCGCGTGGCGGAAACGCTTTCAACTCTGCCCGCATTCGACGTACTGGTGAACAGCGCCGGGCTTGCGCGTCATCAGCCGTTTCTCGAAGTCAGCGAAGCCAATTTTGATGGGGTTATGGCGCTCAATCTGCGGGCCACCTTTTTCCTCAGCCAGCAGGTCGCGAGACAAATGCACAGCCAGGGAATTGCCGGGTCGATTATCCATATCTCCTCGCAGATGGGACATGTGGGCGGGCCGAACCGCAGCGTCTACTGCGCCTCAAAATTCGCGCTTGAAGGATTATGTAAAACCATGGCGCTGGAACTGGGTTGCGCTGGCATTCGGGTTAATACGCTTTGTCCGACGTTTATCGATACCGAACTGTCGCATGCGAACCTGCAAGATCCGCAGTTCAGGGACTATGTGCTGGAGAATATCAAGCTCAAGCGTTTAGGCACGCTGGAAGATGTCATGGGTCCGGTGGTGTTCCTCGCCTCGCCTGCTTCGGCGCTGATCACCGGCACCTCATTACTGGTAGACGGCGGGTGGACGGCATCATGAGTGAGAGAGCTATCCACAATCACTCGCTGCCACTGGTGCTACTGGGTGGGACGCTCTGCAACGGGCGTTTATGGTTGCCGATGCTGGAAACGCTGAATGTCAGCTATGTCATTAGTATTTCACTGGAAGGCGCCGATTCCACGGAGGCCTTTGCACAACAGCTGCTCAGTACCTTGCCGCCACGCTTTTGTCTGGTGGGCTTTTCGCTCGGCGCGATGGTGGCCTTGCAGATGCTGGCCGATGCGCCGCAGCGTATCGCCGGGCTGGCTCTACTGTCGGTCAATCCTCTGGCCGACGATCCTAACAATGCCCCATCGCGGCGGGAGGCATTCAATGAAGCCCGTCGACAAGGGTTGGGAACATGGCTGACCACCACGATGTGGCCTCGTTATGTGGCACCGGCACATCTTGAACGGGAAGCGCTGCATCGCACGCTGGTGCAGATGGCAGAAGAGTCCGGCGTGGAGACTTTCGCCCAACAGACCGAAGTCGCCCTCTCTCGCCAGGACAAGCGTGCTGCACTGGCCACGTTCACCGCCCCGACGCTGATCATCAACGGAGCACACGACCCCATTTGTACCCCTCACCACCACCAGTTAGCCGCAGAAGCGGCGGCCTGTGCGCAACAGATTACGTTCAGCGACTGTGGGCATTTTCTGCCGCTGGAAGCGCCTGAACGACTGGCGTCCGGCTTGCGTAACTGGTTAAAGGAAATCATCACATGAGAAACAACGCACTTAAGGCGGCCTTCCGCCAGCAAACCCCTATCGTTAACGGCTGGCTGGCGATCCCCTCCAGCTACAGCGCTGAAATTACCGGTCATCAGGGTTACGACTGCGTCACCGTGGATATGCAGCACGGGATGATTGATTTCGCCAGCGCAGTGACGATGTTGCAGGCGCTTTCAGCCACCCCGGCGACACCGCTGGCACGCGTTGGCGGCAATGATCCCATCCAGATCATGCGCCTGCTTGATGCCGGAGCCTGGGGCATTATCTGCCCCATGATTTCAACCGCGCAGGAAGCGCAACAGTTTGTCTCTGCCTGCCGCTACCCCCCGCTGGGCAATCGCTCCTACGGCCCTGCCCGTGCACTGCTGTATGGCGGCAAAGATTACCCGAGCTATGCCAATGACGAAATCCTGACTCTGGCGATGATCGAAACCCGTGAAGGGTTAAAAAACCTGAACGCCATTCTTGCCACCGATGGGCTGGACGGCGTGTTTATCGGGCCAAACGATCTCTCTTTGACCTTAACGGGCAGCGCCAGCGCTGAATCACAACATCCCGAAATGCTGGCCGCCGTGGAACAAGTGCTGGCGGCGTGTCGCGAACACCACAAAATCGCCGGGATTTTTTGTACTTCAGGCCAGGCCGCTGCCGCTCGTCTGGCGCAGGGTTTCCATTTTGTCACCCCGGCCAATGACGTCATGCAGTTGGGTCGCGCCGGGCGTGAAGCCGTCGCACTTAGCCACGGTGAAATTCCCGCCGCCACCGGCTCATCAGGTTATTAAGGAGAACACTCATGCAACCCATCCGCTTAACACAAGAAGAAGCCCAGCGCCGTTTGGTTCGCCCACAGGACCGCGTCTCCTGCAACCTGGCTTTCATTGACTGTAAATTGCCCGGCTCGCACCTGAAACAGAACTATTCCTTTATCGGTCCCGGCGTGACGCAGTCCAGCGAGCAGGTGGTCAATATTCCCGAAAAGCATGGCTTTAACATTGGTGCGGCGGCGATGCCTAAAGGCGTCACCAATAACCTGCATCTGCATTTTACCGCCGAAGTTTTTCTGATTCAGGAAGGCAGCTGGCGGTTCCGTTGGGGAGCGAATGGCGAGCATGAAACGGAATTCAGCGCGCCGGCAATCTTATCGATACCGACCTGGATATTTCGCGGATTCACCAACGTCAGCCCACAAGAAACCAACGGTATGGTATTTACCGTTCTCGGCGGGGACAACACTGGCGGCATCATCTGGCATCCGTCAATTCTCCGTGCCGCGCAGGAATACGGCCTTTATTTAAGCCGTGACAATATGATGATCGATACCAGCACCGGAACGCCACCGCCCGCCAAAGAAGAATTGATGCCTGCGCTGAGTGCGGAAGTGTTGTCCAGCCTGCGCGATTACTCCGTCGAGGAAATGGCGCAACGCGGCGTGACTGCGGAACAGCGCCAATGGTCTTCTGATGCGTTGCTGGATAATATTCTGCCAGGGCATGGCGCGGAACTCGCCCCGGTGATTGGCTATGGTATTTCTCAGGACAGAAACAGCGCGCCGCCGATTGTGAATCCGCACGGTTTCTCGGTCGAGTGGTTACGCATTAAAGAAGATCATCAGGTCGGACGGCATAACTGCCCGGATGTACAGGTGCTAATGGTGTTCAGCGGCACGCTGGAAGTAACCTTTAACCGCGAAGGGGAAGAGGTCACGCTGGTCGCAGAAGAAGGCTCCATCCTTTCCGTGCCGGGCGGATGCTGGCGACAATACCGTGCGCTGGAGGGAGAAATGACCGCCACGCTCACCACCCAAGGCGACCAACGTAAACGTCTGTACTGGGATAAAGCGATTATTGAGCTGGCCGAACAGCACGACCGCGGCCAGGATCCGGATGGCTATGTCGCCGTTTCCAGCCTGCTGCCAGCCACCGCTCGACGCGCCGCGACAAAGTTACTTTATAGCGAAGCATAAGGCATCGCGATTGGCTGCTCCCTCAAGGATGAGGGCTTAAATCGAGTTTCGAGCCATGCAAGTGCTCATTGCTTGAGCAAACGTAGCGAAAACGGGAAATTAACCTTGACCGTTTTCCTTCAAATCCCTATAGTAGCGCCCCGTTGCCCCCGAGAGGTAAGGCAGCGATACAATATGGTGAGGTGTCCGAGTGGCTGAAGGAGCACGCCTGGAAAGTGTGTATACGGCAACGTATCGAGGGTTCGAACCCCTCTCTCACCGCCATATTTTAAGAAGAGCTCGTACTTACGTACGGGCTTTTTTTTCGTCTATGGCAAGGCCTGAGAGGGGTGAGAATCCTCGACCGAGGTTCGACAACGGGCTGTAGCCCGTTGGACAGACTGGACGCTTGCGGACAGGTTGCCCGCAGGGCGAGCGCAGCGAGTCAGCCCCTCTCTCACCGCCATATTTTAAGAAGAGCTCGTACTTACGTACGGGCTTTTTTTTCGTCTATGCTACGACACACAAAGCGCCATCAGACAACACACTCGCGCTAAAAACAGCAAAGCCCGCTTTCGCGGGCTTTATCATCTCAAAAGCAGACTCAGTTGTAGGCGTGTAATGTACGCTGGCAGAGCGCGGATCGCACGCAGTCCTCTTTGTTAAAGCGAACGATACTGACCATATCATCCTCTTCAAAACGTGCCAGCGCATCACTAAGGCCGGACTGAACACCCCGCGGTAAGTCACACTGGGTGATGTCGCCGTTAACGATAACCGTCACGTTTTCCCCGAGGCGCGTCAGGAACATTTTCATTTGCGCTGCGGTCACGTTCTGGGCCTCGTCCAGAATAACAACCGCATTTTCAAAAGTACGTCCGCGCATGTAGGCGAACGGCGCGATCTCCACCTTGCCAATCTCCGGGCGCAGGCAGTATTGCATAAAGGACGCCCCCAGCCTTCTGACCAGTACGTCATACACTGGGCGGAAATACGGGGCGAACTTCTCGGATATATCTCCGGGTAAGAAGCCGAGATCTTCATCGGCCTGCAGAACCGGACGGGTAACGATTATTCTGTCCACATCCTTATGGATCAGAGCCTCTGCCGCTTTAGCCGCGCTGATCCAGGTTTTCCCGCACCCTGCCTCGCCGGTGGCGAAGATCAGCTGTTTACTCTCGATAGCATTCAGGTAGTGCGCCTGAGCGTCATTGCGCGCTTCAATTGGCGACTGATCGCGGCTGTCCCGCGCGGCCATGCCAATTGCTTCTACGCCACTCATCTGCACAAGCGAGGTGACCGATTCTTCTTCACGTTGTTTATGACTGCGTGAATCCCGTCTCAGCACACGTTTTGCTTCGCGACGAGCTTTGATCACTGCTTTTTGTCTTCCCATGGATAGCACCTTGAGTTGTTGGTCAACATTACACGTGCCCGTTTTGGCACGATTATGCGCACTAACGTCTGAGGTTTGGCTTCCTTGTAAGCCATTGCTTGCCGGTTGATTAGACGTGATGACGCGACTACGCGCACCGCGCATCACATCGGTGGACTCTGTAGTAGCTGGAGAAGAGGTGTTTTTTGCGGTGAAGAAATCGCTGCCGGAGGTGAGGCCTCCGCGCGGGGTACTGCGGTTATGTTTGCTTTTATGTCCAGTACAGGACCCTACCATTCGCGATCTCCTAAGTGAGAACCTTCACTGCCGGGAACTACCGCTCATGCCTTAAGTACATCAGGAATTAGCATAAATGCAACATATTTTTCACTTACAAGTAACCAACCAACTTCTCTGCTGCCACCGCCAGTCTCTGACAGAAATATTACAGAATTATGGCATGGTTTTTGATTATCATTTAGAAACATGCATTTAGATTAAAAACAAAGAGTTATAAAAACCACTCATCGGACATTTGAGTACATTGTAAGACATTTCTACGTCCCTAAATTCGTCCCTGATATGTTTTCGTCCCCAAATCGGTCCCCAAAATTTACGATTCAAGCGTGTTACAAAAATGTGAAATCGCCCTCAAACAGCAATGCGTGAACATCTACCGGTTTCCCTGCCGAATAACCACATTCAATTAGTGAATGCATTTGCTGCAAAAATTCACAAAAACTATGGCACGAATTGCCACGGATAACCCTTTAAAACCAGCGTCTATTAGTTGATTCTGTAACACATTCAACTAACTAATAACACGAGGTTTTAGAATGGCTATTCCTGGAAATATGTGGATTTATGACGATGGTGGTGCGCTGATCAAAGGTGGCTGTGACGTCCAAAATCGTGAGTACAGTATTGAGTTTAAAGGCTTCCACCATAACCTTTCGACACCCACTGACAACCTCACCGGCAAACCCACAGGTAAGCGTATCCACTCGCCATTGATGATTGTGAAAGAGTTCGATTATTCCAGTCCATACCTTTACAAAGCCGTTGCTACTGGTCAGCAATTGAAATCCGCTGAATTTAAGTTTTATAAAATAAATGATGCTGGTCAGGAAGTTGAATATTTCAACATAACTCTTGATGGTGTCCGTATCGTTTCTGTCTCCCCTTCTATGGCTACACCCGGTGATAACAATAACAATCATCTGGAAGCGGTAGAGTTTCGTTACGAGAAAATCACATGGAAGCATATAGACGGAAACATAATTTTTGCGGATGCATGGAACGAACGCCCAACGGCTTAGTGAGGTCTCTTGAATGGATACTACAGAAGAGAGTAATGGAACGTACTTCTACCACGGACACTCTAATCTGACTGCTGGCGAACTGTTCGACCTTATATTTATTGAACAGTTGGCAGACTCTTTAGGGATGACAACGGAAGGTGTCAGTTTAATATTAGTAGGCCAACCATTCATACGCGTTTCAGGGAAACTGGATGCAGCACACAACACTCCTGGCACAAGCATTGCGTCGATAGTTTCAAGACGATTGCTCAAGGATGCCCGCTTCCCATTTGGACTCAGACCAAGTGCTCCCATGGGTAAGTTCTCAAAGCTCAAAATGGTACCCACAAGCAAAATTGCAACCTTTCTCGGTCGCTGGGTTCCGTTCCTCGGTTACGCTGAATTGATTGTTACTGTCCAGCTAGTAGCCAAGCGGACACGCGATAAATATAACATCATTGCCCGTCCTAAAGACCAAATTGCCTGGACATCCTTCTGATGAGCAGAGATTACGAAGCTGATGTTATCGCGTATATCATGGAGCGATATCCAATCAGGAAGCGCTGGTTCAAACCGGACCTTAAACAGGTCACTAAAGAATGGACTCTACAGGATGATTTCCAGTTTGTACCGGAAGATGCTCAAGACTTTCTTTTAGACCTGTTTGAAAAGTTTAACATTGAATATTCTAACTTTGATGGCAGGAATTACTTTGAGTACGAGTACCCATTCTGGCAAAAGAGACTATCACCAGAGCCAGAAATAAGGCCGCTTTCAGTCAACATGATTATCGAATCAGCAAAGGCTGGGAAATGGCTTTATGACTGAATGCCAAGTGGGGCAGTGCCCCACTTTATTCTGATAAACCATGAGGAAATTACTGTCACTCCAGATCCATGCTGAGAGAAAACCCCTGCTCAGATAGACGGAAATCAAGCGATGCAATTTTCCACTCCCTGTCTTCCACGCTTCCGAACCCACTGGTGGTGATCTTCCCCTCTGCCGTCATTGGCATCATTTCTGGCATTGCTGGCAGAACCAGGGACATTCCCGTCAGCTTTTTCGAACTGTGGGCACTACAACCACCAGCAACTATCCGAGCACCTTCGATATCTTTCTGTGGCACAGGATAATGAGTAACCGGCTCGCCACTGCCTACCGTTAGCGTTTTTATTCTGCCGCTGTCTGCCATATCTTTGTAGCTCACAACAACTGTTCCCTTCCCTGATTTGCTGCTGTCAGGGTGATCGCTGTTATCGTGGTAACGCCAGTTACTGCACATATCTGGAGTGATGGTTCTATTCGGCAATGGCTGCCCGCTGACTGTGGTATCTGATCCCCGTGGCGTCAGCACCCAGTAATCATGCGTTACTTTGCTCACTGCGCCATACCGCGCCGCGATGCGAGTTAGCAGGTTCATGTCGCTCTCTCCGACCTGGTCAATATGGGATATCTGCTGGCTGACCAATTTCGAATCAACCCTGCCGGTGAGCCCATATTCTGAGGCAATAGAATTCACCAGATCTCCGAGCGTAATTCCGCTGTTAAACGAGCGTGTTTTCTGCGACTGCAATGTGCCGTGTCCGCGTTCGTTTGTCTTTGAAAAGGCTTTGGCGACAATCTCAACAACCCGTGGTTGAGATGAAGATCCACCAGAAGTGCGGGAGTCCACCACAAAGGTGCCTTTATTGACTAAGGTGCTGCCGAAGCCCAGCGCAATCGATATTTTCACCCCCTTTGCAGGTAATTTCATATCAGGTGAAACAACGGAAAAAGAAATCTGGTCACTTTGTTTGGAGCCAGCACCATAATCCTTTAACGTCAAATTAATGAGGTTTTCCCGAACAGCATCTGTAATGTCTTCACCTTCAACGTTGATCGTGATGTTTGGCTGCCACGGCTGGCTACCAGTGTCGATGTACGGCATAAATCAGTCCCACAATGAATTTTCGATTTTTTTCTCTGCCGGCTTCACTACAGGGAGAGTGAATGTGACGCCTGCATCAAATACTTCTGATGAGGTTAAGTCGTAGTTCTCCGTTGCATAAAGAACGGCTTCGAAGGTGTTATTGACTGCGGCATAATGCCGTGCGCATATAATGTCTAACCGCTCTCCGTATTTGGTCGTATATTCCACGGTTTACTCCAGATTATTTAAGGCTTTTTCATGATGCGGTTTTCGGTTAGTGCGATAATTGGGATTGTAATTTTTTGTGCTTTTGAAATATGGTTCCAACAATCTCCAATGGAAGTAAGGCGCTTCATATTAGAGCACCTTAGAGACCTTCCAAATGGTATGCCTAGATGGCTATTCACCCACACAGATAATATTGACCAGCTTGCCCACTATATGTTTGTGAGTGTTTCAGTTCTCGTGAGTATCATTGTTTTTGTGGTATCGCAGGTTTTCCCAACAACAGAGACCACTATCGAGAATTGACATCCCCCCCGCCCGAAGGACAGAGTTCTACGAGTCTCCAGGTGAATATCTATACGGGGTCAGAGCGAAGGGAGATCGAACGTCTCCCCACCGCCACCTGCACCCGAGGCTTGTGGGGTAGCACTATTGAAGGCATCGTAAATTCCCTGCCCAAACTCTTTTGGATCCTGACCGGGAAGTGTATTTACCGTGATGGCGACTTGATTAGTCTGCTGCGGCGCCAAACTCTTTGCTGATGGGATAGGCACACCAAACGTCTTATCGTCGAAAGTGATACCATCAGACACCCTGGCCTGGCTATGAGCATCTTTCCAGGCCTGCTCCCCTGCATTCGCTACACTTATCGACTCCTGATAACCGAGCATATTTACGCCTTGTTTCTGCTCCTCGGCTTCGATAGCACGCTGTCGGGCCTCCTGTGCAGAGTCCATTTGTTCCGGCGTTCTTTCATCGTTTTCAGGCAGGATCGCATCAATCCATTTAACTATCGCTGAAACAGCCCGCCCAAAGGTCTCCAGACCATGAACCACCCTTTCTGGTCCACCATTTTTCACCCATTCGGTGATGTCATTGACGATCAGCTGTTTATTGTTGCTGATCCACTGAGTGGCCTGCTGCTCCCACGCTTTTAACTGAGGTTCAAACGCTGCCCCAAGCTCACCGGCAATGCCCTGTAGCGCGGTTTCAGCCGACGTCCAGATGTTGCTGATCGTCTGGCTCGACTCTACCGCCCCCCTGGCCTCATCCTCAGAGATGTTATTGAGGTCCGCAGCGTTATCCATCACCTCTTTATAGGATTTGCCGGTGTTCGCAATGTAGGTCATCAGCTTGTTGGCCTCGCCGCCCATCAGCTGATCGGCAAGTGATTCCCCCTGCTGCGCAGTCATGGATTTATTCTGGATCCCGACGCTAATGGCCTGCATGACCTTATCAAACTGCTGCTGTTTGGTCCCTTTCAGCTGCGTTTTGTTCATGCCAATCTGCGCAAGCAATGGGTTTAACGTTTTATCGTTCCCCTGCTCCCCCAGTTTGTTACTCAGCTCTTCCGACAAATCACCGTAATTTTCGCCATTGAGGCCAGCCTGTTCAGCCAGAATGCTGCCAGCTTTATAGCTCTTGAAAGACATGCCGTACTGTTTGGCAAGACGGTATTCTTCGGCTGTTTTCTTATTGAGCGCCAGCACCCCGCCAATAATACCGGCCCCCGCACCAAGGCCCAATTTCGCTATGGCAACAGGAGCACCAACAACCGCTTTAGCAGCGGCAAACGGCAGACCGCCTGCCATTGATAGCCCGGACTCCAGCATGTTGCCCGGTGCAGCTTTCGCTTTCCCCCAGGCGGTTTGCGATGGTGAAAGGAACGCATTTTTATAACGCTCATTCCGGGCCTGTTTACGCTTTTGCTTATCTGCCAGTTTGTTTTCGCGGTCCTGCTGCGAGTTAAGGCGGGATAGCGCATGCTCTGCCCGTCCAATACCGGCGGCCACGCGCTGATATTCGCTCGCCAGCTCCGAGACATCTTTCCCGGCTTTGACACCGTCGCGGATCTGTTTCTCCAGCGCTGCCTGTTTTTTAACGAGGGTTTCGGTGGCCTTCTCCATCTTCTTAATCTGAGAAGTGGTGGTGGCTGAACCCTCTTTCATCTGCCGCATCCAGGCGGTTTGCGTTTTTGACGCCTTCTCCGACTCTTCGCTGATGTCGTCAATACCACGCGTTAGCTGTTTCAACGTACGCGCCATTGACGGATCGAGCGACGCCCCGAAGTTTATCGAGGCGTTAAACTTCTGCGATTTAGGTGCCACTTGGCTTGCTCCGTTTTATCGCCTGTTTCAGATAGTACCGCCAGGTGCTCACTGGCAGCCCGAGCTGCTCAGTGAACGTTATGCGACACCAGTACGTGATCCCCGGCTGATTGTTCAGGAACTCTCTTTCTAGCGCTCCGCCGGAGGTAACAAAAAAGCGTTAAACGCCTCGGTCAGCTGTTCATAGTCATACGCCGGGAGCTTGTAGAGATCACCTGGATTTAGCCCACACAGCCCTGCAATCATCGTGACCTCTTTCTCCAGGGGAGCGCCTTTATTCTTCTCAAAAGCAAGTTTGTCGAACACGGTTGGTTCGCGCATCTCGATGGTTTCAACTTCTTTCTCGTTCAGTTTGAACGGGCGGGACAACGTGATCAGGGTGGTATTAGCGGGATAAGACATAAATACTCCGATAGAAATAAAAATGGCGCCACGCGGGCGCCAGAGAAAGGTTATTGAAAGCGGGTTACATCAGCAGAGCGTCTTTCTCATCTGCCAAAACGTTCACACCGTTAATGCTGCGGATCATGTTCGGCGGGTCAATCTCGTAGATCTCTTTCCCGTCGACCGTCAGCTTGTAATAGCCCAGGTTCATCGTGACCGACATACCCACGCTTTCCTTGCCGTCTGTACCGGCTTCGTCAGCGGTAATCGTGCCGACGATACCTTCCAGCTCATCCACGAACGTATGCAGCACACCGTCGGTGTCACGATAGGTTCGGCGGATCTGAACTCGCGCAGAGCTGCCTGGAATAAAGCCGAACATGCCCAATACGTCCGTGTCCGCACCGGTTTTAAATTCGGCCTGCATCGGTTCCATACCGGTATCAACCGGCGTGGCCATATCCTGCCAGGTCGGTTTATAGTTGCCGATTGTCGCGGTCATGGCGGGCGGCGTGAGTGACAGGACACCGGCCACACGGATGTTATTGCCGAGCCACAGCCCGGACTTTGAGTAGATAAAGCCTGTATTCATAATGCCTCCTTATCAGGCCGCCAGATTGAATTCCTGCACGGTGTAGGTGTTGTCGATGGAGTACGTTGCGGTGATTTCTTCTGCCGGTGATTTAGGGCCAACCGCCACGTTGAAGTACACCTTGCCAGCCGCGAGTGATTCAGCGGTATTAAGGTCAGGATCCAGCCAGCAGCGCCCGCCGTTAATAACCCCGGCCTTGGTCTGCTGTCGCAGGTAGCTGTTCACCGAGCCCACAAGTGATGTCGCAAAGGCTTTATCAATCGGGCGATCGACATAGCTTTTAGTCACCATCAACTGGATCGAATCCTCGATAGCGTCCATCGTGCGGCGCACAGATTCGAAGCGGTATTGCGGGTCGTCGGTGCACAAGCGGTTGCCCCAGTGACGGTACGAATCCAGCATCACAATGGTGCTCACGTTCGCCTGGTTAAGCTGGTTAGCCACACAGGTTTCATCTCCAATAAGGAAGCTGTCTGTTTGTTCCAGTCCGGAGAAGCCGTAAACCTCATGGTTGGACTTCGACCACCAGTAGCCGTAGTCGTTATCGATGCGCACGCGGTGGCCTGCCGCTGCCGCTGAATACGGGCGACTGTTGGTTTTGCCGGTGACGTCGCTGGTGACCATGATGCGCGGGCGCAAAATCTCAACGCGGGCGCCGTACATCTGCCCACGCCGGGCCACGTCTTCTGGTGTCGCCATCGTGGGCGAATCCAGATAAGTGACAGCGCGACACAGGTTCGCAGTGCTTTCCAGCGCTTTGCCCACACCGTCGTCGGTGCTCCATTCCGGCGCAATGAGAATGCGCGGGTTATAGTTGAGCGTGGATTGTCCGAGTTTCAGCGCTTCAATCCCCCGGATAATCGCTGCACGTTGCAGGTCTTCCGATGGGATTTCAGGTACGCGAATAACGACAACAAGCGCACCAATCTGATTGAGGACGTCGTACATATCCGCGTAGAGCGTGCCGGCGTAGCCCAGTTTTTTTGCAGCGCTGCGACTGCCGGAAATGAGCGATGGCGTGAACAGTGGGAACGGTTCATTCTCACCACCAGTAAGCGCAGTTTTACCAAAAGGCAGCATCACCCCAGCGCCAGTCATCCCGTCCGGTAACGCGGCAGTAATGCTGAGCTCAGCAAGCCCCGGATCCAGTTCGCTTACCGCGGCAACAACATCCTCCGCCGTGGCAGTGATAGCGCCATTACCGTCGGTACCGAGAATGATAGTCAGCAGATCATCTTCGAAGAATGCCTGCGTTTCCGCACCACCCGATGAGTCGGCTTCACCACTTGTCGCCAGCACCTTGAGTTGATTTCCCTCGGTACCATTCTGGCTCGCACTGAAAATTATCTGGTTGTTCAGCAGCGAACTGCCCGTCATGAGCGTTGCCACCACGCCACGTTCAGCCAGTGGCGCGGTGCCGACGATGCCAATCACCGACATATTGACGGTAGTGATCTGCTTTGTTGCGTTATCCGTCTCTTTCGTACGGGTGCCATGTAAATCCATACTATTCTCCACATAAAAAAACCCGCCGGAGCGGGTCTGTAGACTAAGGGGCTGGAGGGTTATTTCGTGTTGACGTTACACTGGCTGTCGCGCTTGAGAGCCTGATCATCACTACACTGGATGTTGCCTTTGCGTTCGTCATGGCGGATGTACGTCAACACGTTGGAACATGCGACGATCAGACAACACGCAATCAATGCTGCGCTGGCGGCGGCCACTTTCTTTGCTTTCTTCACTTTAGTGCTTCCTTTTTACAAACTGAGCCATCGGTAATCACAACGCTGTTCCCCAGGCTTTTCACACTGACAACCGGCGGGCAATCTTTACCAGCATTCCCGGCGCTATAACTGACCATCGTCGCTGAACAACCGCCCAGCAGCAGGCTTAACACCATCAAAAATAATGCTTTCATACGCCGTAAATCTCCCGGTCGAGAGTGGCCCAGGTATCCTGTCCGCAAATCCCATCAACTTGCAGCAGGTTATCTGCCTGGAACGTCATAACGGCGTTCGCGGTGTCATTCCCGGCGATACCGTCAGCAGTAAGACCGAGCATCAGTTGCAGCTCTCGCACATCGTCGCCGGTACTGCCATTTTTCACCGTGCTGCGGGAAATGCCCTGCCCGTGTGCCAGCGCCAGTGCCTCCTGTGTTTCTGTGGCATAGGCCGCGATAGTCTGTGCTTTGTCGGTACCATTGATGATCCGACGCGCGTTGACGTAATCAGTGGAAGTTTCGGTGAGATAGTCGCTGAGGCTCTTGCCGGTGAACCAGCCCTGCGACATGCCGACGATCGCCACCTGTGCAGCAATCCACGGGGTCATAGCCAGGTCAGGCTGCATCACCAGCGGCACATCGCACTTCATGGTCTGGAAGTTCACCACCTCGTCCTGCGATTTCTGGTAGTTATCTTTCCAGGTCAGCTGGACATAGCCGCGACCGTCGTAGATCTGCCCTGTTTCGGGGTCTGGCTCGCCGTATGAATGCCCCGCTCCTTTGCCATATTCCTCAATCGGCTGCATCGTGGCGGCGGTTTCGTGGTACGTGGTGGCAAGGATATAGGCCAGCCAGCTAACCGGGATGCTCTTACCGAGCACGTTGTTGTAGATGAGATACGCAGCAGTGAAGCCGGACAGGCACTCTGTCTGCGTCTCATTCATTGAGCCATTAAACCAGACGGCATTCATACGCGTCTGAAAAGCACGCAGGGAAAATCCTCGCGTGCGCGATTTTTTATGTCTGAACATGAAAACTCCGAAGTTACGAAATAAAAGAAGGCACTGGCGGCCAGGCGGGGTCAGCAGCGGTTAAATCAACGTCACGCAACTCGTCGACGTATTGTTGCAGCACCAGCAAATTATCAGCATCACCGCTGCGCTGGTTACCAGCTGCTGCGCTGCACTGAATATCAAGAATTGCTGCTGCTGCCTTTCCCCTTACTGAATTCAGCTCGCCCTGATTTCTCAGTAATGTTTGTGCGGCCAGAGCATCAGGGTTTTGATAAATAGTTTCTCCGTCGTAAATCCATGAACCGTCTTCAAAACAGCCGTCAGGGATGCCAGAAAAACCAGCAACCGATAAATTTTTAGGTTCAATCATTGTCGCATCGCTAGCGATTTGACGTATAACACCTGCGCTATCAAAAGCGATGAATACATTCCCGGCGAGAAGTGGTGCTGCATGAGTCCACAGCAGGTCGTCATCACAAATAAAATCAATGCAGCCCACAGGGGTTTTATCATTACGGTATGGCTGTAAGTTAGTGAGTTGAGTTAACAATGCGCCGTGCTTGATAGCTTTCACTTTCCGTCTTGCCGTCAGAGACAGAGCTGACTCAAGCCCGACTCCCCCTGCAATGCCGAACCACGCCCCGTTAACGAGCTTCTGAATTGGTGCATAATAAATGGCGTCAACTTGCCAGTTTGAATCGTTATAGTCCGAAGCCGTACCAGTCATGACGCAACCTGCGGGCACAATTGACGTAGCATAATTGTCAGTTGCCCCCTGAGACTGGTTTGCACCTACCCGTAAATCCTGAACAAAACTTCCCTTAACCCAATTTTGAGAGGCCAGATAGATTTCTGCACCAGTTGAAATACGACGCATATAGGGAGCGTCTGGATTATCAGCTTCAAGGCCTATGTATGATATTCCATCTCGCTGAGGGTATCGGGTATCCGATTCATTCAGATTCAGGATTTGAATCCATCCTCCCCACGGGCCAGCCCCGTCAAACGCCCCCGAAAGCCCGCGTACGAATTTTGAACCTGTGAATGTCGTGTATTCCTGCTGTAAACCATATGCCGAAGGCGTGGCTATTAACGTTCCAGCCTGGTTTATTGGGTAATGATGCTCAGGCGTCGCAACCCCATTCGATTCGTTGGCAAAAACACCCTGCTGCTCTATAGCACCGATGGTGTTTAAATCGACCGTCGAATCAAGATTGATGATCATTGTGGGGAATGCATTAATATCCAACGGTGCCGGTTTATTAATTGTTGAATAGGCACTGCTCCACCCCGAAAACGCACCATCTGTAATACCCGCAGTTGCAAGTTGGCCCATTGCGCTCACAGCGACCATTGTCCGATATCCACTGGTCTCATGAATAGTCATGTAAATATCAAACCAGTTACCGCCAAAGTCCGGGGCATTGGTATATTCACTGGGGCTGTCACAGTGATAGAAACTTCCAGGTTCATTACTCAGAAATGTAAAAAGGTCCGTTCCCTTCGTTATCGGGATCGCTTTTGAAAGACCGTAATCACCCACCTGTAAAACGCGCCCGGCGGTTGCGTCCGTAGGAGATTCGGTCACATCGTGAGTTGCCGCCGTACCGCAGCCGATGTTTCCCCGAGATTCGGCCTGAGCCTCCACGCCCTGAGCGGCGATTTCTGAAAGGTGCTTATCCTGACGCAGATAAATAGTATTGCCCTGCGCCTCAGTCAGATAGCTGCCGTCCTGAACGGTTAATGTGATATCCGCTGTATCTGAGACGGCAAGATCGGCAAGAATTTTAAGCGATGCCGCATAGCCACTGTCAGGATCCGGCTTTTCCTGCTCTGCAAAATTACCCACGGCGTACAGTGTGCTATCTTCCGCAAAAATACCAATTTCGCGGATCGTATAACCACCACTGCTTGCCGGGATTACACACTCAGCTTCCAGAACAGTGCTATCTGAGATACTCACTATCAGCGAGCTAATGGCATCACGAAATGTTTCATTAACCAGCGAAGTTTGTGCAGCATCAGGAGTGACCGGCAACCCATTGCCATCGCCTACCGAAAAGTCGGTTAATTTGACCGGCTCACCACTCGCGTGCGCAGCAGCCTCCAGCGCCTTCCCCGCGTCTGTAATCAATAAATAAAAATCACTCATCGCGTTTTGCCTTAATTCTGATTGTCTGTTGCACGACGCAGGCGCCACCCCAGTACACATTCCCCGCTACTGATTGCTGACCGATTTGAATATCGCTCATGTAACTGCGGGCATTTTTTGCATCCGCGACCTGCTGTGCAATCAACTTGAGCTCATCGGCGGTTACGGCATAGCCATTAACTAAAATGCGAAACGTATACGGCTCGCCTACGGGAGAATCATTGAACCACTCGACGACATCAATGGATCGCCCCACGGCCTCAAGCGCATGCTTTACCGCGCCAGCGGTACCGCGTGTTTTGTTTACTTTAGGAGCACTTTTAATGACGCTACGCTTCTGCGCTTCCGTCCAGTTTTCATCCCAGTAAGTGACCGCGTATTCCCATGCCAGCCATGGCAGCAGTTCGAGAGGGCAATCATCCGCGCTTTTCACTGTGCGGATATCAATGGGCTGATCACTCGCATGGCCCATCACCTGCTCAAGAGCCTGTTCGCCTTGGGTTGGATTAGGAGGAAGGAGTGTCCGGTACATCGCTCCCCCTTTTGATGGTCAAATTGATGGCAGTACAGTACGACACTTCACCGAGGCCCACAGGGATCGTGGCTAGCGGTGAATCCAGTAAAACATCGTCGACGCCGGGTTGTTTCAGTGCCCGGTACACACCCGCCAGCGACACATCGATGTCAATTTTATGGACGCTATCTGCATAGCGTTGCATCGCCGACACAGCGGCCTGTTCTACCGTGTCGGCATCCGGCCCGTCCGCTATCAGGAGCGTCGCATCAACTTCATAAGTAACAACGTCAGGCGCCAGAACGCTGACGTAATCTGTAAGCGGTCGGGTATATTCCGCGCTAAGCGAGTCAGTTACCGTTTGAAGTAGCGCATCTGATGGTGTGCCATCACCTTCGGCGCTCAGTACATACACATGCACCCGTCCCGGCTGAATATCAGAAGACTCTTGCGGGCCATAGGCTTTTGCATCGAGCACACTACCGTCGGCCGACAGCGTAAAATATTCATAAGCCTGAATAGATCCTGCAGTGTTTCGCGCATACCAGGAGAGTCGAATACGGCGGCGGAACGCATCGTCGCTTTCCATAACGGCGGCTGTCGGTGGGATGGTGGTATCGTCAGCAGGCGTGATAACCAGACGAAACACTTCGTAATTGGCGCCAATCTGGTCGAGGTCGCTGCCTTTGGCATAGGCCAGAAGCACCGCCAGGATCCCGCTATTGAAGCGCGCGACGTTAACCATCTCCCGGTAAACCAGAATCTCGAGCAACTTCATCGACGGGTCACTTTCCACCAGCGCATTAAAAGTCGGGTCAAGAGACTGGAGTTCCGCCAGGCGCTTCGCTTTCAGCTCCCGAAACTTGGGCATTTCCAGTATTCGCGGTGGTGGTAACTGGCTCAGGTCAATCGTATTCATAGACGTATGTTCTCCAGCACAACCGTGCGCTGATTCTCTGTATCAGTGGCCCGCAGAGTGATCGCTATCTCTCCCTCCCCCGCCTTCAACACCTCGATACCGTTAATCGTTATTCGTGGCTCCCAGCGGGCAATCGCCACCGCCGTCGCCATGACAACGCGGATTGCTGTGATGTGGTCTGCCGGATGGTCAACCAGCCGGATCAGATTGCTGCCGTATCCCGGCAACATCACGCGCGTACCGAGTGGCGTGCTGAGAATGTCCTCGACGGATTGACGGATATGATCAGTCCCGGACAATACTTTTCCGGTTTCCCGGTTCATTCCCTGCATAATTCCCCCATAAAAAAACCCGACTCACTGGTCGGGTTCTTCACTGGATTGCATTTTCTGGTTTGGTGGGTCGGTAACACCGCCACCGTCGCCATTTTCGTTGTGGTCGTGCTCGTCATGTACTTCGCGCATGGCTTGCATCGTGCCTTTACTGTCGCTGATGTCTTTGGTCACCGTCAGGTTGCCATCAATTTCAGTATCACCCTGAAGTTTCAGGCCGCCGGTGGCTATCACGGTCACCTTACCACCATCAGGCAACGTCACTGCCATAGCGTGAGCCGTGGCGTCATACATCACCGTGGCTCCGTCGCTGTATTGCGTGACGTGCTGCCCCGGTTCCGTTGACGGTGGTGGGCGATCACCGGAAAAACCAGCAGGGAACACCAGTCCGTTATCTGTCTCACCGCCAGGACTAAACACTATCACCTGCGCACCTACTGCTGGCATGCTCCAGTCATTCACCTCGGAATCCGACCGCGTCGACCAGTTCAGCCAGTCACTGATGTGCTCCTGCCCTGAAATCGGATCGACACCAAACGTCACCCGGCATGTGGGCGGGTCAGCCTGCACGCTGTGGATATTGCCGTATTTCACCAGCCTCATCAGGCGCTGATAAATATTTGCAGTATCGAAATCAGCCATTCTCGTACTCGCTTAGAAACGTATTCATCTCGCTAACAGTCTGGCTGGAAGCCTCCGTTGATGGCTGCTCTGTCTCTGCGGGATCGTCTTCAACACCATTCAGGCTGCTGCCAAAATACTGCAACGACACAGTGACGTTTTGGTGTCTGAATTCGCCCGCGCCACGGAACTCGTCCACGGCCTGTTCAAGCTGCGTCATGACCCAGAATCCCATCACCCGCCCGTATCCCGTAACCAGCATCATCGGTGTTTTAGTATTTGCCTGGCGGCGTAGCCATTCAACCGGGTCGTTGTTCGCATCCTGCCAGACCCCGGCAGAGGTGATCAGCGCGGACAGGCCGGTTGTATCGACGAAATCCGCATAGAGCTCACACTCAAAACGGATTGTCGGGGCTTTTTTCCCGGTGTATTGCAGACGATCCTGTCGTCCGATACGGCCCTGTGATGCCCATGTCCAGGCATCGCTCAGGCTCAATTTGTTGTAGGCCAGCGTGGAAAGCTGAAAGACAAAATCGCCCCACATCAGCAACGGCGGCAACTGAGGATCAAGTGTTTCGGTTTGCTGACGGAGCTGCGATTCAAGTATCGAGAGGGGATCAATAATCACATCAGCATCTCCGTAATACTGGCGGGAATACGCTGCGCATCCACGCCAAAGATTTTCCGCGTTCCCATGACCGGATGTATTTCCAGCAGCGGCTGAACGCCATCGACCGACACGCGGTAATAGTTCACCGTCATCGTCATTTCCTGCCCAACGTTCAGCTTGCTGTCGCTGCCATGCTCATCCGCACGGATCGTGTCGATAAATCCTTCGAGCTCATCATGCAAAAACAACGTGACATCACCTATGCGGTAGACCCGGCGCACGGTCAGGCGTGCCCGAAAGCCCGGTACCAGCCCCAAAAAAAGAAACGCAGTCGGATCCATGCCCGCAATTTTGTAATGGGCAGTCATGGGTTTGATGCCCCGATCCATGCCCACTGGGGTTGTCATTGCCCCGGCCTTATACCATACGCGGTCAACGGCGATTTCTGGCGGGGTATAAGCCACACTGTCGGAGAGTTTGAAGCTGTTCAGGAACAGCGAACAACCACGGTATGTCGCCATTATTCGTCTCCCGATTTCGCCAGCAGAATGTAATCGTCTTTATGTGCAGGCCCAATGTCCGGGAAGATGCCGAGCCAGAACTCTTTCAGGGTTGGTACGTTTGGCTCTTCGAACGGGTCGCGCCCGACGGCAAGCAGCTGCGTAAACGACACACTCCAGATTGCGTGGTCTGCACCGCCTTCCGAGTTTTCCCAGGTCATGGGTTCGGCTGAATCCATCACCGCTGGTGCGGTGCTTATTCCGAACTGCCGCCCTTCTACCCAGTCGGACATTTTGAGCGCAGCGTTACGAACGCGCGTTTCGGTGCTGCCGCGCAACTCTTCATCATCCCCCTGCGCCGCAACAAAGTGACGCAGAATATAAAAGTGGCAGGTCAGCGACAATGTCACGTTGCCGCCCAGCTCCCGGTCGGCACGCTCCCAGCGGGCAACATCGAAAAAGATGGCGGGCGTGGGGAAATCACTGCCAATATCGGGATAAACACCAGTGGTTGCGGCCCAGGGGATTTTTTCGAGCTCTGCAACGACTGCGTCCTGATAATCATCAAGCCATTCAACACCATTCATACAATTTCACCTTACACATTACCCGCCACCCTGCCGCGCAAATCCTTTGTGAAGTAATCCATCAGCGTTTCACCCGCATGTCCGAAGAGATCACTTTGAACTGCGGCAACCATGGGGTTGTAAACCGCGATACGCGCCTCCGCCACATGCCCGTTGTCCTGACGGATCCAGATGGAACGCTTACCGCGCACGGTGGCACCGAATGAATTGAGGAAAGTAACCGCATTGAGGTGAGGTGATTTAGGCGTGAATGTGGCGCCGCGAGAGCCTTTCGCCGTAATAAATCGCCCTTTCGCATCGCGCTGTCGCCGGATCCGGGGATTTTTAATACGTCCTTTTAACGTACTGACGGGCATATCATTCAGGCCAAACCACACCTTGCCGGTGCCGGGCTGGTTGCCGGATACCTTTTTTGTACTCTGCCGAATACGACGCTGCACAACTTTCCGGTTTTTGGCCCCTACGTCACTGAACATCAGCACAACAGACTCTTTATAGAGCTTGTTGACGGTCTGTCTCAGCGCTTTGTGAAAGGCCGCGACCATCTGCGACTCGCTAGCCCCGAGCGCCGCCTTTACGGAGCGTAGCGCCTCGGTGTCGATATAAAACCCGCTCATAGTCGGTCGCCTGGCTTATCCAGCCCCGATTTTTGATATTTCGACAAAAACACCCGCGTTACACCGGAGCCATCCGGTTGCAGCGATTTCACATACCACGTCGTATCGATGATAAGTACCGGATCCTTTTTCTGGAGGCCGATAATATCCCGGTCATGCGCGGTAAATGACGGGTCGCTGCCCTGAATCTGCCCACCGTCAGGAATGCCAGTCAGCAAAAAGGGGTTATCGAACACCCCTTGTATCGTGAGTGACCGGGATTCACCCGGCCATAACTCAACGCTGCCGTCGACATTAAAGGTGGAGATCAGGACATCATCCGCCGCTGCCATCAGCGCGTTGAAGTCGCTCATCAGTAACCCAGACGTACCGGTGCGTCAGTGTCGCCATTCTCAGCGTCGGCCCATGCGGTACCGGCAATAATGTCGCCTTCGGTCGCGGTCACATTGCCGCTGGCATCGTCAAAATAAAGCTTCGCACCAGCAGACCAGGTTTCCGCTTCGTCTTTTGCCAGATTAATAACGCCTGTCATGTGCAGCACACCGTCTTCGCCATCGGCAATATCACCATGGGCAACACCCATCAGCGCACCAACTGCAACCGGACGGCCAGAAAGCACATCGGCTCCAGTGCTGTTGGTCCAGTCCATGGTCTTGCCATCTTCTACATAATTTTTAGCCATTGCGTTACTCGCTATAAAAAAGGCACCTCAATGAGGTGCCAGGGTGGATGTTAAGGACAGGATCAGGATGCAGCGCCGGAGGCTTTCAGCAGTCCACGGTAATCCATCGGCGCGACACCGGCATCGATGCGCACTTTCATAGTCACGCCGTCCACGGTGAAACCAGACGTGCTTTCAACCGTCGGTGCGGCATTGCCATCAAGGTATGCCACTTCGATGGTGTCAGAACCTTTACGGGCAGCCAGATACCAGTCTTCTTCCCCGGCTTCATCAAGACGTGGTTCCGCGATGATTTCTGCCATATTCAGCACCGGGTTTTTAATGCCGGAGTTGTTTTCTGCACCGGGTACCGAGGTGGAATGAAGGATCTGGTCCGCATACGCTTCCAGCATCGTCGGCACCAGCAGGAACGCAGGTGAAATATTCAGCGTGCGGTCGCCTGATTTCTGGCGCTTCATCATTGAGCGTGCCGCAGCCAGATTGTCTACATCCAGATCGCCAGAAATGTAGTTGTTACGATCCTCGCTGAACAGTTGTTCACCGTTGAAATCAGGATTCTCGGTCAGGGTCGCATACACCAGATCACCGATAGTCGCTTTTGCGGCGCGGCCCATTGATGCAGGGATACGCGTGATAAAGGACATGTCATCGTTGATGATCGCCTGACGGTCAATGCTGAACAGCTCGCCGTAGGTAGCCAGACGGATCACAGCGCCGCTGTCGTTCAGTGTCGCGTATTTATACTCAGCCCCCGGTCGTACCTGACGCAGACTCGGGAACGCTTCGAGGCCGACGCGGTTGCCCGGTTTGAAGTCCGGCAACTCGCCCGTGCGGGTCCATTTGTCGAAGGTTTCTTCTGCATCATCCCAGCCCGCCAGTGCAGATTTCGTCGCCGCGTCCATCAGGATATGCGCGAAATCGCTGCTGCTGTGGGTAAACGCCAGACCAACAATACCCATGCGATCCATACCCGATACCCCAATACTGCGCCCGGTCAGGGAGGCTCGGGCCAGTTCCATCAGGCTCATGCCGTTGAACTGGTTATCAGTCTGGCGCTCACCGAACCCGGCGCGGACCAGCACGACGTTGCGAACTGAATCTCCAATGATGTTGCCGTTGCCTGCATGGATGTGGGCATAGCCATTCGCGCCCGGCGTGGTGGCTTCCGCCAGTTTTGTCAGCAATTTTTGCTGTGCATCAGCTGCGGTGCAGAACTGATCAGAAATGCATGAAGCCTGCAACTCGGTTACGCCAGGGTGATTCGCAAACGCGGTAAACACACCCGAGATAGCGGTCCGACGTTCAGTTTCACGCGCCTGTCGCATGTTCTCCATCTGAACAGCCAGCGCCTGAATATCGACGGTGCTCTGCGCTGGCTGGTCCGGTTGCTGAGTCGTCGCCACTGGCTGCTGCTGTGGCTGTGGCTGTGGTTGATTAGCATTGCCACGAGGGGCGAAAAGCTGCTGGGCTGCCTTTGGCATTTTGGAAAACTCCTGCGTTACATTATCGTTAATACATGCCGCCATCTGCATTTCAGGCAGCAGCACATCTGCAAAACCTTTCTCCACCGCTTCCGCGCCAGTCATCCAGGTCTCTTCACTCATCAGGGATTCGACTTCCTCGCGGGCAAGCCCGGTTTTCTGCGTATAAGCATCAATCATGACCGCAGAGTTTTTATCGAGGAGATCGGCGTAATCGCGCAAATCGTTTGCATCACCCACCAGCCCGCCGTACGGGTTGTGGATCATCATGAACGCGTTCGACGGCATATGAACCGTAGCGCCGGGAAGCATGGCAATCACTGATGCCATCGAGGCCGCCAGCCCGTCGATGAAGATATTGACGGTACCGGTCAGGCGCTTGAGTGTGTTGTAGATAGCGAAGCCATCCAGCACACTGCCGCCAGGCGAATGAATACGAATATCCACCTGTGAGGCATTAAAAAGGCCAGCTTCGCTGACCTCTCTTAGAAAACGGCTGGCTGAAATTCCCCAGCCACCGATTTGATCGTAAAGATGGATTTCACCGGCAGCGTCATTGGCTGCCGCCCGGATCTCGTACCAGCGATTATCCATCGCCTTTATTTGACCGCTGGCCGTTGGAACCACCAGCACCTGCTGCTTGTTCATTGGTCGTCGTTCCTTTGTCGTTTGCAGGATCTGTATCAAATACCAGTCCGTGCTCTTGGTTATATTTCACTTCGCGTTGACGCTGTAACTTGGTATTTCGTGGACTGCCACCACGCGCCCTCACCCATTCGGCTTCGGTTGCCGCCCCGCCACGTATCTGTGTTTTCCAGGCTTCGCCCTCTTTAACCGGATCAATCCATGGCATCACTGGCGCCATGTATGTCGCGTTGTAGAGGGTGGCAATATCCAGGTCTTTCGGGATATCTACACCACTGAGCAGATACATTTGTAGCCATGCGCGATACATAGGCCGGACCGTCCGGGAGACGAACCAGTCCTGCAGCACGGCATACCCTTCAAAACTTTCCACAAGCTCCTGGCGCTGTGAGGAATAAGTACCGTTGTAGTCGCGGGAAATAGATGAATATCCGGTACGCGTACCCGCAGCGGCGGCGCGCAACTGCCCGTTGCGAAACTCTGCCATGTTGGAATTGGGCCTGTTGGACTCCAGCATTTCCAGCTCTTCGCCGGGTGCCAGGTCGTCGTAAATCATGCCCGCCGACATATCAAAGTTACGGTACTTGTTCTCGGGGCTCTCCCAGTCACCACCTTCTTCATACACTGAGCTGTCGCCACGCTTGATCCAGAAGCCGAGCATCGCCGCAATACGTGCGGCCACGCGCTCTGAATCCTCGTAATCTTTCAGGTCAGCCAGGCGCTGGATGACATTGGCGAAAATAGTGACGCCGCGCAGCTGGTGCAGACGCTTTCGCATCGCCAGATGCAGCATGCGCTCTTTGCCGATGACCTTGGTCCGGGTGGTGCCCAGGCCACTCTGCGGATGAGCCAGGTAAACGTGGTAGGACAACGGGCGACCCCAGGCATTAATGTTGATGCCCTGTATGGTCGTCAGCCCATCAATCGCACCGGACAGATTCAACGGCACAAAGTCGGCTTCGAGCATTTCAAAAGCAAACTGGACAGGCGTGGTGTACTCAATGCCCTTCACCGGGCCGCGCACCAGTTGCGTGAAAACTTCGCCGTCGCGAAGCGCACTGCGCAACATCAGACGCTGAGCTTCCGCCAGGCTAAACATGCCGGTCACTTCCGGAGATTGTGCCCACTGTTCCCAGGCGACAGAAAGCTGCGCGGCAAATGCTTCATGAACTTCGCCCTTCCAGTTCAACGGGTGTGGCTCAATCTGGATCCCACGCGCACCCACAACCCGTTCTTCCAGCTTATCGAGCATGCCAGATGCCAGGTCGTGGTTTTCGTCCAACCAGCGCGCCTGTTCACGAAGTGATGTGCCTGCTGCAAAAACAGCGTTATTGGCGCTGTGTCTCTCACGCTTTGCCGCGTGCGTTCGGGATGGCCTGGCTGCTTCATAAGCCTTTATCTGATCCTGAGCAGCCATTCGCCGAAGCGCACGTTGCGGGGCAATTACGCCGAGCATTTTCGTATAAAGTCCCATCAGCGCCCCGTGAAATTAACCAGTGAATAAGGTTGGCCCTTGCCTTTAGCGCGGGCGTTCCGGTACCGGCGATCCCAATAATCGAACTGTGTTTTCAGCTTGTCGATATCCTGCCGGGTCAGGTTGCGCCCGTTCATACTGAGGCTCTTCGCCTCCAGCGCGTCGAGGTAGGCTTTCTCTGCCCGGTCCCGCATTATTTTAATTTCCGTGATGCGCATAGCGTCCTCAGAATGTTTTGACCTTCTTCACAGGCTTTGGCGCAGCCGGTGGCGGTGATGCTGGTTTTTCATCAGCAACACTGCGTGTCGGTTTATCGGTTTCCGATATGTTGGCGGTCACAGCCTTCTTAAGGGTCTGCGATTTCGCCCAGGCGGGCGGATTGCTCCAGTCTTTGATTCGTTCATAGCCACGAAGTATCACCAGTGCGTGGCAGTAGCACATCAGGTCGAGCGCCTCGTTTGCTCCCCTGCCGGGCTTCTTCCATTTACCATCCGGCCCGCGCTCCTCGTAGGTGAGTTCGTCATAGAACCATTCACCTAACCAATCAGGAAAATGGATATAGTTTGGTCCCGGTTCATCACGCCGTAGCGCATTATGGATCCGGTCTTTCAACTGGTCGGTCTGGAGGAAGTACAGCGGAACATCGCCACGCGCGCCTGCCTTGCGGTCTGAACGGTTGGTGTTGTCCGGATAGGTGCGGGTAACCAGTTTTTTTCGTGCGGTGCTGTCACCTTTGAACAGATACACACGCTTGCCCAGGCCGTCTTTGCGACACTGCCGCCAGAATTTATAGGCGTTATCCGTTACCCCGTCTTCACCGCCGCTATCGACCCCCATGCACATCACCGGCATGGTGCGGGAGGGATCGCCCATCAACCGGTACTCTTTGTTGAGTACATCAGTGATCAGCAGATCCCAGTCCTCGATGTATCCGCCAGGGTCAACCGGTAACGCTTCACCATCAAGATTGCAGCGCAGCGACGAGCGGATGTTGTAGCGGTCAATCACCCAGCGCTCACCGTGCTGACCATAGCCGACAATCTGCACGACAAAGCGACGCTGTTTGCCCGCCTGCACATCTACGGAAGCGACAAGGAAGCGCACTTGTGGAGGAACAAAGCGCTTCTCCATTTCTTCGGCGCGCGCCATCAGTTCATCGCCCCGACGTTGATCCATCGCAGAACGCGGCAGATAGGGCTGGCCCCAGTCAGTATTGATAACCGCTTTAAGGGTTTCTTCACTGCCGGTGGTTTCGTAGTCCTGTTCCGCCGTCAGCAGTTTATAAACCATCTGCGTCAGGGTCTGATAAGCCGCTGCCGGGCCTTCCATCCAAAAGCTGGCAATACGGGACCGGCGAGGCTCACCACCTCGAATCCCGTCTTTGCTGACGGTCTCGCCATCCCGCAGCCATAAACCACGGCTATTCAGTTCGCGCTTCTGCGCACCTTCAATTCTGCCTGCACAATGCGGGCACTCAATATAAGCGGCTTCGCTAGCCAGGACAGGATCCTGATTGTCGCGATAGCCTGCGACGGCATCGCCGATCGGCTGAAAATACTCACCGCAATGTGGGCAAGGCCAGTACCAACGGCGGCGATCGCCACGGTTATAGAGTGACAGCCCACCTGTACACGGTGGAGCTTCATGCAATGAACGACGGCGCCATTTGACGTCAGTGATATCGCGACCGGGTGACGTCTCCACCATCGTCATACCTGCGGACATGAAGGTGGTCGTTCGCTTGGAGGCCAGGGAGAAAGCATCACCCTCCCCGTCAATATCCTCATCAAAGCGATCGTAGTCGGTCAGCGCCACGCATTTATAGTCAGAGGACGACATGATGTTGACCGAGGGCCACCCGAGTTTCAGGTAGTTCCCGGCAAGAAAAGTACGGTCGTATACGTTGTTGTCGTTACGGTTCGGACTCAGACGCTTTGCCACTTCCTCGCTGACGCGAAACGTTCTCGCCAGTCGTTTTTTGGAGTGCTCACGGGCTTTCTCTTCTGATACCTGGATAATCAGCATATCGGAAGGGTCACAGACGATGTTGTAAACAACCCAGCCATCAATCAGGCCAATCGTCTTACCCGTTCGTGCCGGACCGATAAACACCACAGCGTCATACTCACGCGAAGCCAGGCAGTTCATCGGCTCAATGACATAGGGAGCTACGAGAGGATCCCACGGTACAGAGTTTCCGGCTCCCATCGGGACACGCATATACTGCTTAACAGCATCAGCCACCAATATCCGGCGCGGCGCGCGGATTATTTCCGAGATATTTTTTCTCGCTCCCCTCGCCGTTGCCTGATTAAGCATTATTCCTCCTGCGGCTCTTCCTCCCCTTCCTCGTCTGAATCTGCATCAAAAACACGCTGGGCCATCTGGTCCCGCAGGTCATCAATGACTGACTGCACGCGGGCAACTGCTACCGGCTGTAGGCCACAATCACGCTCCAGAATATCCGGGAGAGTCTCCAGCACCTGCACGACGGCTTTTGCGATAGAGGAAAACTCACGAGACACATCACTCGACGGGATCAGTTGCGAGGTTTCCTGCTCGAATTTGAGTCGCTCGCGTTCAGACTGGAACCATGCCTTACGGTCTTGCGGTAACAGCTTATCGATTTCTATCTGCGACGGGTCAGCAGTGCGGGTAAGTAATACGGTCAGAATATCGAGAACCGAATAGAGCTTTAATTTCGGGTTGCTGCCGGGTGCCAGTGGCACGTTATTAAGCCTGCTCGCGACGGTCTGACGATGCAGATCCGTCATCGCTGCGAGCTGGTTTATATTGAGGCGAAAATTACGGAGTTCATTGTCCATGATGGTGAACACAAAATAGACAAATCATCATCATAGAAAAACCTACCTTATAAAAAACAATCAATTACACACATGATGATGATGCCAATAAAATGCGAAAAACTAGCCGTTCCCCGCGAGTTTGGAGCCCCGTGGATGATCCACCCCCGCCGGGAGTACCTTTGGAAAAACCAAATGAGAATTCATCTCATTTACAAAACATGTCAAAAATCACATCTGAAAATGAGAATTGATATCATTTGCGCAAGAATCCCGGATGCAGACGCCATGCCTGCCGCCTCTCACGTCGAAGCGCGTTGTTCCACGGTCGCTCGACCGACAGACCATCATGATGGTCGACCAGCGACCAGCAGGGGTACACCACCACGCCGCCCCAGGCATCACCGACCGCATAGTCTGCCGCCTTGTGACTCTCCCAGCGCTTCAACACGTTCGCCAGATGCGCAGGCGGTACGCTGTAGCACACGCCATGAATGAGACGAGGGAGTGTGATATAGTCGGCGTGGGTTTTATCCGCCGCAATCAGCTTTTCCGCTATCTTTGGCTGGTACTGCGGCGGTCGCCCGGTACCGAGATAGAAGCTCACCAGCGAGTCAGGAAAGCGCTCAAGCCATTCGCCTGCCAGCTGACTGAATCCATCAACAGGCAGAGCGTCATCTTCGAGCACCACAACGCGTTCGTCCTGTTGCGCGGCCCACTCCATCGCCCTGCGGTGGTTCCAGTTTGCGCCATGGTTGCCATCATCCAGTAGCAGATGAGCACCCAGGCGTTCAGCCAGCGCCTCTGCCTGCTCGCGTCTTCCATGGTGTCCGACAACAACGCATTTCACTTGTGACGCCACCACGCAAACTCCTTACCAATCCCATCAGTTTTAAATACCGTATGAACCAGAGGCCCAGTCACAACGCGATCGCCAAACGCCTTTGCTGCCGCGCCAAATGCGCCCATTTCTACAACCGTTGCAGGGGCTGTTTCCGTGCGCCAGAATCGCTGGCTCTCTATCCAGTAATAAAGGCGTAACATGCGGTGAATAAATGCCATGACATCATCACGCAAACCGCCAAGTAATCCCGCATTAAGCAAGGTGTCGTTCCGGTACTTGTTGAGGAACTCGGTGTAAAATTTCCCATGGTGATTGTCATGCATCCATTTGTTGGCATATGTGCTCGGCTCTGATCCAACATAAATCTTACCAGGCACCATATCACCCCAAGGCTCGCGCAACATCACAACGTCCGTGCCATCAGTGCACCAGACGAATTTGTATTCAGGATGCTGCCTCAGATGCTGCCAAATATGCAGCCAGCGGGCAAAGTATGGCGTCATTGCCAAAGGCGAAACATTCACAAGTTCAGCACCTGCGGGGGCAGTCATTAGCTCATCCGCAAGCACGACCGCCGGGGAGCCCTTTATCGAGCTAGCCCACTTCTGCAGCAGGCTACTATCGGCCTTCATTTTTGTGCTGCGCTGGGGGTCGGGCCGGGCAGTGATGAGACTGGTTATCACAACATTATGCTTGCACCGATATTCTGCGTACCCACTGTAATCAGTGTCTCGTCGACCCTCAAATATCTTCTGATTGTGCCGTACAAGACTTTCCCGTTCAGATTGTGGGATCGAACGAGCAACTGCGCACTGTTCGTCGAGGGAGTAAATCAGTCCTTCGGAGCCAGTCACATCTGCAAAGGCCCATGTAGTTAAGCCAGCATTATTGATGCGCATCGCCAGATCGCCATGCTCGTACATCCCTCGACCATATACAGTGTCGAACCCACCAACCTTCTCGATAGCGCTGCGGTGGTAATAGAGCATCACGCCACGCTGCCCCGTGTAGGCAACATGCTTTTCATCCCGATACAGTACAGCCATGTCGTTCAGTTTTGGGCCAACTGCCAGGTCAGGGAATTGATATGCGAGGTGTGGTTCTGGCGATTCGATATAGGGAAGCCACCAACCTGGTGCTATTGCCCAGGCGTCATCATCGAACAGGAACAAATGCTCGCAGCCAGCATCTATCAACGCCTCAAGACTTCTATTTTTGGAAGCGACAATGCCCAGTGATTTATCGTGCCGAATAAGTTGCACACCATCAGGAACAACAGCTGTCGGAGAAGACCCATCATCAATGACGACCACCAGCGCACCGGGTGGCAAAAACTGCTGATGCTGTGTCAGGGCTCGAGCTAAAATATCGGCGCGATTATGCGTCGTAACGGCAATGCCAATCCGTGCCGCCGAATTGCAAGCAGGCGCATAGGGGATGCCGTCGATAGTGACCTGCATTCGTTTTGCTCCGTTGGCTTATTGGTTGGCTTGAGGACAGGTGATCTGCTGTAAATCGGCATCAGCCTTACGTTGAGCCTGTTTTTTAGCAGCCAGATTTGCAGTTGCCGCCGCTGTCGATGCAGTCGATACCGCCAGTGTTTTTTCGGCGCGCTCTACCTGACGATCTGCCTTTTGTTTTGCATTAAGCGCCTGCCGCTCACTCTTCTGCTCGGCTTTCAAGGGGTCAGACGTACATGCGGAAAGTGAACAGGCCAGTAGCACCGACAATACGATGATTGAGACTTTTTTCATTATGGGTACCTTTAATCAGAGTTTTAACATTTAACGTCCTTATACATGCGCCCCACAGGACGCATGGTAAGCACGCTGGTCGTATTAGCAATCGTCATCTGGACGCGTTACAGCACGGCAAGCCGACATGCAGGCTTTCTGCATTTCGGTTTTAGCGATAGCCAGCCAGCGCTTATCAGCCTCAGTGGTATCACCCAGGAGCGCCAGCAGTTGATGAAATTCCCGGCTCACATCTTTCAAATCATTCATCTGCTCAATTTCAGCAGGTGATAATTGTCGATAGCCTTTAACCGTGCTGCCGTCTTGCGGTTTTGCCTCATTAACAGACATATAAACTCCATATAAAAGAAAACCCCGCGATGCGAGGTGGGATGTAAAACTATTATGAGGTGCTGGTGTCCAGTGTTACTTCACGAGACTGGCCGCGTATTCCAGCAAGTACAACTTTGGCGCTAACCAGATTTTCAACCAATCGAAGTACTGGAAAAGAATGAGGATCTGAACTGCGGTCACGAAGCCCAGAATAAGCGTTATTGCCATGCAGAAATCTACATCATTGGCATGCTTCCATGCGTAAACCATGCTGAATACACACGCCGTAATGCCAGCCAGCAGCATCACTTGAATGAGCAACGACGAAACCGCATTCCACACCAACAGTTGGTGCACCACATCGGGAATCTGCGCCTTGCTGAATGACACCGCAGCATCAATACCGTCAGTAGCTTTCTTTAGCAGTTCTACGAGAATTTTGTTTGCCTGATCGTTCATTAGTTATCCTTGTCCGATATATGAGTACGCGACTCGATTTCATTAACTGTCTGGATAAACCGTTCGGCTTCCAGTTCCACACCGATGGCTTTACGGCCTAACCGCAGCGCCGCTTTTACCGTTGACCCCGATCCCATGAAGAAGTCAGCGACCACATCACCCGACCTGCTGCTGGCGTTGATTACCTGCTCCAGCATATCGGCAGGCTTTTCACATGGGTGTTTGCCGGGATAGAACTGAACAGGCTTGTGCGACCAGACGTCGGTATACGGCACATTGACCGACACGGCGAAATAGCGTCGCAGTGATTTAAATTCCTGCATCAGTTCGACGTAGGTACGATTGAGAACGTGGTATTTCTCCACCAGCTGATGATGTGGTGCGGCAAGCAGCTGCTGCGCATACTTTTCTCGGGCTATCTGGTCAAACAGCGCCTGCAACTTTGCGTAATCACCCTCACCCGGCAACTGCCACTGGCTGGCATTGAACCAGTGCGACACCATGTTGCGCTTATCGGTGGCATCGGCGATTTGCTTTGATGTTACGCCCAGGCTTTCACGTGCATCACGAAAGTAGCTGATAAGCGGCGTCATGATATGTTGTTTCAGGTCACTGCACTTTTCCGCATAGCCGTCGCTTTTACCTTTGTACGGTCCCTGATAATGACCCGCAAACAGGATCCGCTCAGTCGCAGGGAAATAAGCGCGCAATTCTTCTTTACAGCAGCCATTCCAGCGGCCCGACGGTTTAGCCCAGACGATATGATTCAGAACGTCAAAGCGCGCACGCATCATGATCTCAATGTCTGACGCAAGACGGTGGCCACAAAACAGGTACAGGCTGCCCGTTGGTTTCAACACCCGCCAGAACTCTGCAAGATACGCATCAAGCCAGAGGAGGTAATCGGCATCACCGCCCCACTGGTTATCCCAGCCGTGCGGCTTTACTTTGAAATATGGCGGATCGGTACAAATGAGGTCGATGCTGTTATCAGGCAGCGTTTTGATGTACTGGAGAGAATCAGCGTTAACCAGCACAGGGCTGGATAAATTTACAGTCGAATTCATAGATCAATAAGCGTCCATCTACTAAGCTCACTCTGCTTTAACGTTAAAGCGGTGGGCTATGGTTCGCCTGTGACCTCTGGCATGAGCGAATGGCTGGTGGATGCGTCAACACCCACCAGCCGCCCATTTCACAGCAATTATCTCCGCCGTCACGCGCGGAGGCGCATATAACACCCTAACTGGTAATCCGATAACCCTGCCATCACTAACTGCGTCAGTATCAACTGGCAACGTTCGCGCGTCAGGTATGTGTTCTGTGCAATCTCGCCCACCGTTGCCAATTCAGTGCTCAGTTCGTTAAAGACCGCCTTTGCTGATTCCGTCATATCCTGCTGTTTTAACATGGTTAATCTCCGTTTCGTTTCCGTTGGCATACAGATAACTCTGGTTCGGAACGGCAGCAAGATGAAACTGTGTATCAGCGACTGACAGCGCGACTATTACGCTGGTGGTGAATTGCGGACAACAAAAAACCCCGCAAAAGCGAGGTTTCAGATTAAGCGCTTTCCCACCGCTCAGGGTCACCCGTCATCGCAGGCAGAAAAGCATTGTCTGGAGCGGTCAGCGGGAATCGAACCCGCATCATCAGCTTGGAAGGCTGAGGTAATAGCCATTATACGATGACCGCAATTTGGTGCCGACTACCGGAATCGAACTGGTGACCTACTGATTACAAGTCAGTTGCTCTACCTACTGAGCTAAGTCGGCATTAGTGGCCCTTGCTGGACTTGAACCAGCGACAGGACGATTATGAGTCGCACGCTCTAACCAACTGAGCTAAAGGGCCGAGGTGCGCATTTTATAGATCGGGCCATATCAACACAACAACTAAGGGAAATGTTCTAAATATTCATTCCGATACGTATTAAACAGCAAACCCCGCCGTGGCGAGGTCTGATTTTTCGTAACGTTATGAGCATAGAATCCCATCGTTGGGATGAGACTAGCCAAAAACCGCCACATTTGCAAGGGGATTAGCGAGTAACGTTTTTCAGTACCGACTCAGCATAGGACTCTTCCATGTGGCAATGCGTAACCAGTCGCTCGTAGAACAGCTTGAAGTTCCGCCGCCAGGTTGTCTCCGTAACCCCTAGCGTCTTGAACACCTCGGTATCTTTTAACCTTGGATAACCTCTACCCTTACAGCGCGGACATGGTTTATAAACAGGTAACCCCTGTAGCTCGCTTTTCTTTTTATCCACCACCTCGCCACGCCCACGGCAACGGCACTCGTTTTTAACGTGGCCTTTGCCGTTGCAGGGCTTACAGATAACCCGGACTATTTCCCGATCCTGCTCTTGTGGCATCCAGCTATCACGGATGCGCCAGGACTTCATTGTGAAAACCTCCGCATCGATAAACCCTTCCCCGGCGCAGCTGCTGCACGTAACGATACTGGCGGCGCTCAGTGAGTAGTCGCGAAACACATATCGAGCGATAATACGCAGAAATTCATATCGCTGCTTTTCTGGCATCTTTTTCAGGGCTGAATGGCGGTCAGCACGCAACAACGCTATCTGTCCAATATAGGCAACAATGTCGTCAGGAGTCAGAACGCCCGCCTTTGCCAGAAATAGCTCAATACCTACCGCTGCTTTTGAATTTGCCAGTCCAAGCGCTGCCATAATGTCAGTGATGGTAAGCGTGTCCGCCGTAATGCCACACGGCACGGCCCCAGGCATCATCGATTTGGGAGAAAAGTATTGCGGCAACGATTCAAGATTCATTTTGCGTCCTCGATGATGATTTGTCCGGTTTCGCCCCACACTTTTGATGTCCGGACGTCCCATATGTGAGAGTCGTCCTCAAACAGAGCATCCAGCAGCGATTTGGTAAGGTTGTCTATATCAGGCTTTTGTTGGTGCGGTTTACCGTCCATCTGATCGCGCTTCTTCTGGCTCCAGCTTTTCGGCATGGGAATGATAAAGATGATGTGCGCGTTGGCTGGTGGTACCTGAATGTCATGCAGGCGGGCTTCATCACAGAACGCGCGGTACCGCATTACCGGCGGGCGCTGTTTCCACTTATCGCGGGCCGTCATTCGCGGTTTGCCGATCGGAGTAATCGAATAGCGGTTACGCATAGAAAACCCCTGGCTCAATCAACCCCAATTCAAACAGGGTCTGTGTCAGCAGTTCCTCTTCGCTCCCGAATTTTTCTTCCCAGGTTCGCTGCCCGGCATGGATCGCAATACCGAAGCCGCCCGTGCGGTGATGAGTGGGGCACAGTGGAATTGCACGCAGGTGACTGGCTCGCTGACCAGCGCCGCAGCCCGAACGAATATGATGAGTCTCAGCAGGTGTCTCACCGTAACGAAGATTGCGACAAACGACACAACCGAGTGCGGCGACACGATCAAGGTGAAGCTTTTCAGCTTTGGTTTTGGACTTACTCATGCCGGGCCACCAGCACAAGCAGATACACCGCCCTGGTTAGCGCGGTGTGGATTGGGTATTGCTACTGTATGCGTCATCACATTTCTCCGGTGATGGCGCTAAAGGCTGCTATCAGTTGTTCAGGCTGATTTGATTATTATAAATCAAGTTCATCCCTCTTTTCATCCCTGGCGGCTATCATTTCCATAATAACTTCAGGATCGACTATGATTTGCCTTTCAGTTAGGGGTCTAACTATAAACTGCCCATCATCCAGTGCACTAACGTGATACTCCCCAACACCATATGATGCAAAAAAATCAACTAAATCTTCAATTTTCATCGCGAAACTCCAAAAGATTATTTCCCCTTTTCGGGTCCGCCTTCCGTGGTAATCCATGCGCGCGAAATTTCATTTAAGATGCATTTTTTGCCGCCGTCTAATAGGCGCTATAGATCAATTACCAGCAAACCGATCGATACAAACGATCAATGCGGCGTTTTTCGTAACCTTTATTTATTTCTGGATTAAAAAGTTGTAACTTTCGACCCCACTTGTGCGACAAGTCATAAAACCCAAGCAATCTATGAAACGTAAATAACTGTAAATCCACCATGTAATAAAAAACCTCCGATGCGGGTGTGGGTGCAATGAGGATGCTCGACAGCTTAAAGAGTGGCGGGAATCGCTCCCCGCCGGTGCTCTTACTTAACAGATTCGTAGGCTGTGAAGGCAGCGACCTCCGTCTGACCAGTCTCGAACCTCACAGATGTCTTTCCTCGTAAACAGCACCGCCATAATGACGGTAATACAGATGACGATCAGGGCGATTAACAGTACGCATCAACTGGCGTGCTATTCTCGAGGAGGTGAAATATGGCGAGACCACAATCATATTGTTCACCAAGGAAACTTACTGTTTTTTCTTAATAGAAAGCAACAAGGGAGAAGCATTCATTGCAAGCAAAAAAAGGAATATTGCTTGCTAGAATTATTTTTTTGTATAAAAATTACGCCATCATAATAGCTGAGGGTAAGCATGTGGACAGTAAGCAATCGAAAGGTGGGGTAGCAAGGGCCAGCGCCCTTTCATCAGAGAGAAAACAGGAAATCGCCCGAATGGGTGCGATGGCTAAAAATACCCCCAAAGCAACCCATAAAGGCGAGATTGATATCTCAGGGATAAAAATTCCATGCTTTGTTCTTGATGATGGTCGGAGAGTTATCTCAGGAAGAAGCTTAACAGCGTCGATAGGCATGAAAGGTCGTGGCCAAGGGGTTGCTCGTTTAGCGGGCCATAAAATGCTTAACCCAATAAAAAACAAAGAGTTAATATTGGCCATCGAAAACCCAATAAAATTTATTGGGGCATTCCCTATAAAGGGGACTAGTAACACTAATGTCTTTGCGGATGGTTTCGAGGCTACCATCCTTCAGGAGTTATGTGAGGCCATACTTGCTGCCCGAGATGACAACTTGTTAACTACGGAGCAGGAATTTAGATATGCTCAATATTCAGATATGCTTATTAGGGCTTTTGCAAGGGTTGGTATTGTATCGCTGGTTGATGAAGCTACCGGATATCAAGAGGTAAGGCCACGGGACGCCCTTCAAGAATATCTTAATAAAATTATAAGCAAAGAACTTGCAGCGTGGGCAAAGAAATTCCCTGATGAATTTTACGAAAATATATATAGGTTAAAAAATTGGCCATGGCAAGGGATGAGCAAAAACAGGTATAGCGTTGTATCACATTACACCAGGGACTTAGTTTATGACCGACTGGGGGATGGCATCCTTTCTGAACTCGAAAAAAAATCACCCAAAGATGAAAAGGGAAATAGAAAAAATAAACTCCACCAGTGGTTAACTTCAGACATTGGAAATCCAATGCTTTCTCAGCACCTTCACTCGTTAATAATGCTGCAGAGATTGGCCATATCGAATGGGCACGGATGGAATAGATTTGTCAAAACTGTAGATCAAGTAATGCCCAAGAAAAACGGTACCTTAGAGTTAAACTTAACAGACGAGTTCTGATGCAATGCGGTGTGCAGCGTCATTTCACTGATACCTTTTACTGCTTCAGAGCCTGCTACTCCTTGACCCAAAGGGCCGTAAGAGGCTATCTCCTAGGGTTATGGCCTGCAATCGCTCCACGCGCACGGCGGTGATTTCCAGCATGATGCGGGAGGCCCAGCGCGGCATGTGAATTGACGGTTTCCAGCCCTGACGGATATTGTCATCCATGTCCTGGTATTCAGGACGTGGGCCCCTATCAGCTGCATATTTGCAAAATGCTGGTGTCTCGAATGGAGCGCTGTCTTTCGCATATGCATCCATCTGATCACAGTCGAACAACGGCCCCTGGAACGTCTCGCGCACCCAGAGTCGATCTCCCGGCTTTCCGTGAGGACAGACTACATGAGCAAAATTGCGGTTAGTCTCACTATCACTGCTACCTGCGCCATAAAGACGACCATTCCATGAAAATCCAGATCCAGTAGTTAACTCTGGCTGTGGTTTCACAAGCCGCCGCGTCTGTGTCTTCCGACCGTCCAGCAGCGCCCGGACCATCTCTGCGTTGAAAATAATGCCGCGATCTTTCATGCTGCACGCTCCTGTTTTGACATCAGCGCTTCACGAACGCACGGTTTGTAGTAGTGATGGAAAGCGAACGTAAGACCGAGTTTTGTTGCGCTTTGGTTCTTATTGCTCAATAAGCCGAGCTCCATGCAGATGGTTGTCGCCGTCCAGCCAGAGTGATAGCCTGCGGCACGCTTCATAACGGTTTCTGCCAGGATGGTTCGAAAGTCGGTGCGCCCGAAATTAGTACCCTCAAACGCCTTATTCACGACTTCATCAGTCAGATGTGAATCGTCAACGATGCTCATGCCGTCACCCTACCTGCGCTGCCAAATATTTTGTGGATGTGATAGCCCCGCCAGTTGCGGCGACACTGTTCAGCGATCGGCAAATTCTCCATAGCCAGTTCCCGCCCCGCTCGGTAAATCGCTGGTGTGCGGCCTGTGCGCATCTTGACTATCTCAACCTGCCCTTTTTCCGTCAGGGATTTAAGCGCCCAGGCTATGCCTGAATAGCTAACCCCCGGATACGCTTCACTGATCTGGCTTACGGTGGCGGTCTCATGCGTTCCAAAAAATGCCAACACCGCCTGGCCTGCTGTCAATGTGCTCATTCTGCCGTCTCCTCTGTCTGAATTTCGCTTCTCTGCTGATCCCACTGTTCGCGCAGAACCCGCTTCATCGTCAGTTTTGAGGTTCCAGTGTGAAAACTTTTCTGCACACGATGGTGGTTGTAGGGGCATTTCAGCACCCCGGCAGTGATAAATGCCCGGTCTTTAAAGCCGTATTCAGTCGAAAGGTTGCACGTTGGGCAGCGCGGCATTTCAGTACCAGTTGTCATCGTCACTCCCCCAGCACCCATCGGTTAAAATTGCGGAAATCCCCCAAACCACCAGCATGATCAGCACAACACAGACCACCCAAATCAGAACAGCAGCAGTCACGGCATCACCTCCTGGATAAGATGTTTGTGTTTACTGAGCTCACGAACTGCGTCACGCAGCCGTTCAAGCTGGGCGACTTTGGCTTTTGCACGACGGATCTCTCGGCTGACACCGCGAACCGTTGGAATCACCATCTCACCCCGGCGGGTGGACGTGAATGGCGTGATGGACTCCAGCACAGCCGCAACGCTGTCGGTAGGCTGCACAGCATCTTGCGTAGGCTCAACGGATAACCAGGTCTTACCCTGCTGAACTACCCATCCTTTCCGCTTGTAGTCCCAAAGTTGGTTTATCACCTCACGCTGGGTTAACCCGGTACGTCTGGAGATCTCGAGAGACGTCGCCTTTTTCATTGCCTCAAGGGCTTGAAGTACAGTTTCCATAACTTCTCCTAGTTGAATTCCGATCCCCTAAAACCTTTAGGGATTGCGCTATCTGGTTGTGAAATGGTGTTTATGTCGCGCTGCTGGGCCTGATACCCAATTCCTGAACCCAGTCGCAGAACCAGGTCATCCCATTTTTCCCGCAGCTTGCCGGGACTCAGAATGTTGCGACACCAGAATGGATCGCTCTGAACTCGCTTGAACAAGTCGCAAATTTGTCGATGGGTGCGGCTGTCGATGGTTCTCATCAGGCGGATCTCATTCGCCCAGGCTTCCCAGTTCGGGTCTTTTGGACGTGTAACCTCGCCGTCAGCCTCGGCAGCTTTTTCGTAGAGTTTTTTGATGCGGGCGAAGATCCATTCAGCACACTGATGGTCCTCGGGAGTTCCCCACTTGGTCTTCTGGATCGCGTTGTTGTTTTGAGAGGAATTTTCGGTGTCCGGGGATTCGTCAGAATTCTCGGACGAAGAGATCTGTTTTATATCTGTTGTAGTCTCTGTAGTAGTCTCTGTATGAACAACGGACCGTTTTGACCTCTTGCGCGGGGTCACATTGCCCCGTTGCACTGGCTCAACTTGACCGCTTGCATCGTCGCAATTTGAACCGCTGCATGGGGTCAAATTGACCTCACCGGAAATCAACGGGTTGTCATAGTTGATGGTATAAAAATTGGTACGATCACGGTTATCGTCTGACAGCCTGGCGACATCAATAATCCCGGCCTTCACTAGTGAGGCCAGAGTCCGCTTGATAGTGCTGACGGAATAAAAATCAAAGCTCTTTTGCTTCCACTCTTCGTGGGTGTTATAGACCCACTTGCGCCCTTCGTGCATCACGCCTGACGTTGTGTCATTTATCCAGTAATGCAGTTGCTGGAGAACAATGGCCTCATTCAGACCAATGGCTACAGCGAGATCCGGATTAATCACAATCGGATGTTTTGCGTAGAGTAGGCTCACTCTTCCACCTTCCTAAAATCACGTTCGAACACCCTGCGGTTTACCTTGCAGAGATCGCCACCTGCGCGGCGGAATAACACCGTGTTCCGGTTTAATTCCAGGAGGATCACCACATGTCCGTACCGGTCTTTGTATCGCTTCGCCGGTACGACAACGACACCGCATTTGCACGGCGCTGCACCGGGAGTATTACGCTGTAGCACACAGCGCAGACGTTCGATTGGGGTACACATGGGCCGCCTCCTGATCTCGCTATATCGCGCGCTGTCGAGCGTGCGAAAGGTCGACATTGATACCAATCAGGTCTGCCAAAGCGGCAATGGCCTCAATGCCTTCGCGATAGATAACCGTCTTTGGCTTGCGCATCAGCACGGCGTTTGTGGCCTCGGTACATTCACGGTTGGCGTTCGCGATCTGACTGTGTACGTCGTGCAGCTGCTGCATCTCGGCATCAATGGCAGCCATAACCGCAGGTGCCAGGTCAAGAGCCTGCTGGCGATAATTCGCGGTGTTATTACGGAATGCGCGCTGAATGCGCTGCGTGTTGTTATGCAAGCGACGACTGTAGTCATCGGCGTCAGTGATGCCGTCCAGCACTTCAAGCAATTCGCCGACATGATGTTTCGTAATCAACGGGACAACCGCTTTCCAGCGCCCTTCGGCCCATGCCTCAAGCTCAACAGCGATAAGTTTGAGATCCATTATTCAGACACCATGTTTTCAACTGCAGTATTCTTGCCCGCAAGAGGGGGGAAGACGCTGTCGAGGGTGCAGTTGCTACCAAGTTTATTTAAAGCCTCAACGATACGGCGACAGTCACCCAAACCAGGCTTCCTCAGGCCAGTCTCATAATTTGATAACCGAGACTGCCGCCAACCAAGGGTTCCGGCTAAAGACTCTTGAGTTAACTTCAGGGCAATCCGCTCTTTGGAGATGTTGTTCATATTTGCCTCAATTTCATTCGACACAACAATTAAACACGACTCGTGTTTAAAATGCAACACGATTTGAAGTGTTTGTTTCAACACGCAATGTGATAGAAAGATTTCATGAACATGAATGAGCAGATCGCTAGCCGCCTTAAGGCAGCGCGAGAAAAAAAAGGAATATCCCAAAAGGTTCTGGCTGACCGTTGCGGGTGGGCGCAGTCGCGCATTGGTAATTATGAGTCAGGGGCCAGAGCGATTGGTCTTGATGACGCTATATCTATGGCGCGGGAGTTAGGAATTTCAGCTGTTGAGCTGGTATTTGGCGATGAAGGACAAAGTTTAAGGAGGCTCAATGAAAAGCAAACTCACATGCTTGATTTGTTCGATCAGCTTCCAGACAAAGAACAAGACAATATGATGCAGGCGTTCTCAAAAGTCCTGAAGGACAACGATGAATGGGTAGAAAAATACATTCTTCGCAGAGATAAAAGTAAAGACATCTGATCTACCACTCACTCAAAAACTCCCGCTCCTGCGGGATTTTTTTTGCCTGTCATCTTTCCCCTACAAAAAATAAAACACATCGCGTGTTGACTAAAAATCACGTTAGGTGTTTAATCTATCACATCAGCAACACGCAGCGGGTTTAACAATCAACCCAATGCAGGGCGCTAAAGGTTTGTAAACAGTTCCGCCGCCCCGGCGATAAGGGGGAAACAGAAATTTTATGATCAGGAGCCTTCATGTCGAGAATGTATGTTTATCCGGGGTTTGTACGGCTTCGTGGAAAGTTCGAATTGGTGTTTTTCGCCAAGCTGACACGGATTTTGATGATGAACGGATTTGATAATGCGCGACTGAATTCACGTTGTCTGAGCGATGGTTTCAACATTGCTGAATGGAGCTTCGAAAGTGCAGCAATGTCAGTAGAGGCGGCGGATATCCTCGCGGATTATTTTGAAGACATCCGTCACCCTTACTTAGTTACCAGAATTTGCGTTCCGCATTGCGGAGATGAACAATTTTTATCAGTTCCGCCTGAGCAAGACCGGTTGTGAGGAGTTATACCGGCATTATTAACAATTACATTGAGGGAGTTGGTATGACATTTGAAGAATTACGACCAGAGATTCAGGAAATCGCAGCGCAGACGCTGTTCAAAATGCTAACGAACGGCTACTGCTCGAACAAAGAAGAAGCTATTGAGACTGCTGCCAACGTCAAAGCAGCATTCGTGAAGGTCTTTACTGAAGAGGAATACGCGGCGAGAGATAAATCAGCAAAGACTTGCGCTTTCAGGACGCAAGACCCTGCTCAATTCAATTTCGTGATAAACACGATCACCCCTTTGCCATGCAATGGAGATGGAGTGAGCCGTGTTTATCACGATACGATGATTAAGTGTCTAAAAATCGAAATTGAAAAACTAAGAAGTCGGATCGCGGTGGCCGAAATCGTTGCCAACTAAGGAAGCGGATGGCAGTAAGGATGCGCTTTGTTCAAATTCACAGACAAAGATATGCGCGTTAACACCAGCACTGCTTGCGATTGAATATGTTTGATCAGCGACATTTTGACAATTCATTGTGCTGTTAAATATGTAACCACCTGGAAGCAATCTTAGCCTCTCTTCGTGCGCTTCGATTGTTTTCGCGTAAAGAAAATTAGCCATAAATTCTTCAAATTTTTTGGCCTGTTCGACTGTAGCTTCAAATAGCCGAACGTGAACATAAAACTGTTTCATTAGATTTCCTTGCTGGCTGTGTGAGAACTCCAGCATACCACCGAGCCTGATGTGGCGAAAAGACAGGCGCATTAATTGCTTAAACACAACATGAAAGCGCATTCCTTCCGGTGGGGATCGGTTTGTCAGATGCTGGAGTGCGCTTCCAGTTGTAGTTTAACAGTCAGCTATTTAGCAGGAGTTATTATGCAAGACCAGCATTATGGAACAATGGAAGTAATTCGCCAATGTGCCGTACCCGGCTCAATGGTTAAATATAACGACCGAATTTATAAAGTTCATGCAAATACGCGCGGTAAGATTGCCATATCAAATTTGCGTGAGCAGTTTATTGTTCGAGATATTTTCGTAGAGATATTACTCGACAGAAAAGGCGAACCATTAATTAACTAATTTCGAATCACTTTAATTCATGCCTTAACTGGCAGGGATTGTTACACCCAAAATGCGCCAATGCGCTTATTAAATCGGAGATATCAAGATGGGATTTTTAGGATTTGGCAAGAAAGCACGTAAAGCAGTAACCGAAGTGAAAAAGATGGAAAACCGTGATGCTGTCGAAGCAACGGTTTGGGGCGGTTATATGATTGCCTATGCCGACGGCACGTGCGATGCGAAAGAAATTGCGGTGCTGGAAAAGACTATTGCCGCACTTCCCGCCTTCGCACCTTTCGCTGGTGATATCGCACAGATGAGCAGCAATATCCGCGCTCGCTATGATGCGTCACCACGCTCAGCGAATGCGCAGGCCATCCGTGAACTGGAAGATGTTGCAGGAACCAAGGACGCTGTTGATGTGCTGTGCTTATGCCTGGATATCGCGGACCAAGATGGTATTGGCGAAGAAGAACAGGTTGTGTTGAAGAAAATTGCACAAGCTCTGCAGTTGTCTCTGGATCAGTACCTGTAATGAAAGACATGCCTGATGCGCTACGAATCGTGCTGGTGCTTCTGTTGGCATTCATGTCTGTGGTGACAGACTTCACCAGCTATCTACTCTCGTTTATCAGCGATGCTTTCTTTGTCGGCGCTCTGCTTTGGGTTGTCTGGCCCGTATTGAAACGAGACTGAATTATATCCGCCCTTCGGGGCGGTTATTAAAGTTCAAATTATGACTACAGCACATTGCTCTTATTGTGGAAAGCAAAGAGATATCAATGACCTTATTTCTGCATTTAAACGTCCGTATGCAAAAGCAGCACCACGGCAAGTTTATTATTGCAAAGATACTAATTGTTATTCGAGAAGTTCCGGTAAAAACAAAACACTCAAACAGATACAAAAAAAGATTAGTAATCGCCGCAATTATTCTTCAACTCGTAATTATTGACAGGACTTAATAATGTCTATTTCAGCGCCAATAAAATATGGCTCGGTGTGCAGCGGGATTGAAGCCGCCAGTATCGCATGGGAGTCACTCGGCTGGCAGCCAGCATGGTTTGCTGAGATTGAGGCTTTTCCGTCTGCTGTTCTGGCCTGTCAATGGCCTGATGTTGTCAATCTCGGTGACATGACCAATATTGCCGCCGCTGTGCGTGCAGGTGGCATTGCCGCGCCAGATGTACTGGTTGGCGGCACGCCGTGCCAGGCATTCAGTATTGCCGGTCTGCGCAATGGTCTGGACGACGAGCGCGGGCAGTTAACCCTTTCTTACGTGGAATTAGCTAATGCAATCGACGACAAACGCCGCGAACGCGGAGAAGAAGAAGCGATCATCGTCTGGGAAAACGTCCCCGGCGTGCTCAGCAGCAAAGACAATGCCTTCGGGTGCTTTCTGGCAGGACTTGCCGGAGAAAGCTGCGAGTTGCAGCCAGCAGGGGGAAAATGGACGTACGCAGGTTGTGTGTCTGGACCACAAAGGAATATCGCCTGGCGTGTCCTTGATGCTCAATTTTTCGGAGTGGCCCAACGCCGCCGCCGTGTGTTCGTTGTCGCAGGTGCTCGAAAAGACTTCGATCCCGCAGCGGTACTTTTTGAGCTCAACAGCATGCGCCGGGATACTCCGCCGCGCCGAGAAACGCAACCGGAAGTTGCCAGCTATGTTGGAAAACGCACTGATGGCGGTAGTCACTGGGACAACCCAGTAAATCTACACCCCACCCTGAACCAGTCCAACAACATTGGAGGTATCGGGCAAAGCAATCAGGAGATTTTTGCTCAGCGCGGATCCGGATTGGTAAGCGAAACACAATATGGTTCGGAACTCGCGGGGACTCTAACAGCGCGGCATGATTCATCACCCTGTGCAGATCGTGGAATGAATGTACTTGTTACTGATGCTTATTCCGATATCTCCCGCACGCTGCTGGCGAAAGAAAACGACAGCACCGCTGAGGATTTGGATACCTATGTCGTGGCTTATGGTGGTGGCAATACCAGCGGAAATATTGACGTAGCAACCGCATGCACGGCCCACGGTGTACGGATGGACTTCGATACTGAAACATTCGCAGTTCACGGCACGCAAGATCCTGACACTAATCACGAGTTGGCTCATACGCTGGGCCGCAATCATGGTCAGGAAAACGCAGTGTGCTACGGATTTAAACCCGGTCAGGGCTTCCCGGTGATCGCTTTCAGCCATAAAGACCACGGTGCTGACGCTACTGTCGATATGACACCAACTTTGCGCGCTGGAAATCATGACAAAAGCCATGCCAATAGCGGACAGCCACCGGCAATCTGTCAGTTTGGAATGCAAGTTCGTCGACTTACGCCTGTTGAGTGCGAGCGCTTGCAGGGATTTCCTGATAATCACACGCTGATCTCATGGCGTGGGAAGGAGCCAGAGGTTTGCCCTGATGGCCCACGATACAAGGCGATCGGCAACAGCATGGCTGTACCGGTTATGCGCTGGCTCGGCGAGCGTATCGCCGCGGCACTGCCCGTAGAAGAACCTGCGCCACGCAGCTGGCAGCGCCCGTTCCTGAAATGGGCTGGCGGGAAATATGCCCTGCTCCCTGAGCTCTACCAGCTCCTTCCTGCCGGGAAGCGCCTGATTGAGCCGTTTGTTGGTGCCGGATCCGTTTTCCTTAATTCGGATAAGCACGCCAGCTTTCTGCTCGCAGACGTTAACCCGGACCTGATTAATCTTTATCAAATGCTGGCAGTGGCGCCAGAGTGCGTGACTATCTCGGCACGGCACATGTTCGACACTCTCAACTCAAAAAATGATTACGCTGATATCCGCTCAAAATTTAACGCACAGACTCTGGATAGCATAGAGCGGGCTGCAGCCTTCCTGTTCATCAACAGGCATTGCTTCAACGGGTTGACCCGTTACAACCAGGCTCACCAGTTTAATGTTGGCTGGGGCAAATACCCTGCCCCCTATTTCCCTGAAAGAGAAATCAAAGCATTCACATCTGTGGCTGAAAACTGCGTCTTCATGAATGCCGATTATCGCCGCACGCTGGCACTGGCTGGCGAAGGTGACGTGGTTTACTGCGACCCACCTTACGAGCCTCTGCCCGGCTCGGCTGGGTTCACGAACTACGCCGCTGGCGGTTTCAATTGGGATGATCAGGTGTTACTCGCAAAGTGTTGTGCAGCAGCTGCGTCACGTGGCGCCAGTGTTGTTATCAGCAATTCAACTGCACCACGACTCCTGGAATTGTACGAGGGCCACGGTTTTAACATACACCGGGTTGGCGCTCGCCGCTCCATTGCCGGGAAGAGCAAAAAGCAGGAACAGGCAGAAGACATTATCGCGGTGATCTAACCGCACTCAGGGATTACTGATTTTTGAAAATCAACATGACACCGCGCAGCTGATTATAGTTGCCCGGCAGCGAGGTTATATATGGCTGCGCCACAGGTTGTTTATAACGTTGGGTGGGTTGTTGGTGAGGGGTTAAAGGCAATAACGGGTCTTCCCGAAAGACAGTTAAAAGCCTATCGGCAGGAGCGTTGGATAGAAGGGGTGCATTTTAAGAGGATCCCAGCGAAAGAAGACGCCGAAATAGACCGGGCAACAATCTGGTACTACTACCCGCTAATTGACCAATTTATTCAGGAAGCATAATGAACTTACCAACCGGAGTTGAACTGCATAATAATAAAATTAGGATCAGCTTCTACTATCGCGGCACCCGCTGCCGCGAAGTTCTTCGTGGTTGGGATGTAACAAGCGGCAATGTTAAAAAAGCGGGTAACTTACGAGCGGCTATTGTAAGTGAAATCCAGTTTGGCACTTTTGATTATGCAATGCGCTTCCCTGAATCAAAGGCACATAAAAAATTCAGCTCTGTACAGCGCATCAAATCCTTTAAAGAGCTGGCAGACTTGTTCCTGGCATCAAAGGCGCTTGAAGTATCTGCCGCATCACTGGCCACAACTACGTCCAGTATTAATACCCTGCTTCGTGTTGTCGGCGACAAGACACCGATTGCAGACATTCAGCATGCCGATCTGCTCAATTATCGCCGTGAACTGCTAACCGGTGATGTCACGAATGTGAAATTTCCCTGGTTAAACAAGAAAGGCCGCTCAGCGTCGACCGTCAACATTCTCATCAGTCTGCTGTGTTCTATGTTACGACTTGCCAATCGAAGTCAGTTTATAAAGCACGCTCCCTATGAAAATATTAAGCAGCTGAAAAAATCCAAACCAGATCCAGACCCGCTTCTTATCAATGAATACCACAGCATGCTCGATGAGATGCGACCGCAGCACGCCATTTTATGGACCGTTGCAGTGCATACAGGAATGCGACATGGTGAGTTGTGTGCGCTCGCCTGGGAAGACATCGACCTTGAAAGAGGGATTATCCACGTCAGTCGAAATTTGACCGCTAAAGGGCTATTCGTACCGCCGAAGACTGATGCAGGCATTAGGAAGATAACTCTGCTTCAACCAGCCATCGATGCCCTAAACGAGATGCACAAAATCACTGGTGGCCACGGTAAAAGAGAAATCACATTCCATCACCGTGAACATGGCAAAACCGAGCAGCAACAGTTCAGATTTGTATTTCAACCATCCTCATATTCACGCACCAAAAAAGGCCACTACTCGACAAACTCGATTGCCTACAGCTGGGAAACTGCCATTAAGCGTGCTCGCGTTCGCCCACGCGATCCTTATCAGTCCCGACACACCTTTGCATGCTGGTCTCTTTCTGCCGGTGCCAATCCCTCATTCATTGCCAGTCAAATGGGGCACGAAGATGCGCGTATGGTTTATGAGGTTTACTCAAAATGGATCGGGGAAATGGACGCAGATCAGGTCAACATGCTCAATCAAAAACTTCCATCAGCTATGTCCCCATTACGTCCCAACAACAAAACCGCACTTAGAAAAATAATGTGAATTCAGTACGCTACGGTCAACTGCTATAATTATTACAGAATTATATCAATGACCTGCCAATATCAAAAAATGAGGATCTGACGGAAGGGAAAAGTGTGACCGAATGAAACAATAAGGCGGGTAACTGTTCTGCCCTTACGGGCAGAACAGAAAATCAGGCTTCCATCAGCGATTGTGCAAGATAACCTGAACGCTCTTTTACCCCAGGCAGGACGAAGAAATATCCGCCGCCGATGGGCTTGATGTACTCTTCCAGCGCTTCGCCGTTAAGCCGCTTCTGCACCGTCAGGAACCCTTTTTCCAGGTCATGCTGGTAGCAGACAAACAACAGCCCCATCTCCAGCTGACCGGAGTTGGTCACGCCGAGCGAATAGCTGTAACCCCGGCGCATCATCAGGCTCGATTCCGTTTCCGGTGTACGCGGATTTGCCAGACGAATATGGCTGTCGAGCGCAATCACATCGCCTTCGGGATCTTTCGCGTAATCCGGCACGTCGTGTTCGTGCTGCATACCCAACGGCGCACCGGAGTGCTTGTCGCGCCCAAAGATGGTCTGCTGCTCTTTCAGCGGTGTGCGGTCCCAGAACTCTACATGGAACGCAATAATGCGCACCGCCTGATAAGAACCCCCGACCGCCCATTTCGGCTCACCCTGCCCGTCCGTCACCCACACGATGTTATCCATTAACTTCGCATTACTGCTGTCCGGGTTGGCGGTGCCGTCTTTGAAGCCCAACAGGTTCACCGGGGTCTCTTTGCCTTTGCTGCGCGCAGCATGATCAGAGATAAACCCTTCCCGCTTCCAGCGCACGCTCAGCAGATCCGGCGAATGCTTGATAAGATCGCGCAGCGCGTGAATCACCGTATCCTGGGTGTTGGCGCAGATTTGTAGCAACAGATCGCCGTGGCACAGCGCCGCATCCAGCGAATCATTGGGAAAACGCGTCATCCGTTGCAGTTTTTTCGGCGCATGTGGCACGAGGCCAAAGCGCTCATCAAACAGCGACTGACCGACAGAAACGGTGATGGTCAGGTTATCCGGTGCGATGTACGGCCCCAGAATGCCGGAATCCATCGGCGGCAACCGTGGATTCGGCGTATCCGGCGCAGGCCCTCCCCTGGTGAGAAAGGTGATGCGATCGGTCAGGAGCTTAAACAGACGCTCGAGATCGGCCTTGTCACTCGCCAGCACGTCAAACGCCACCAGCATCATTGAGGCCTGCTGAGGTGTCAGCACGCCCGCCTGGTGTGGTCCGTGAAACGGCTGCGTTTCCATTCGCGCATCCGGGGATAACGTCCCCGGCGCGCTTTGCGGTTTAGCGGCATGGGCGACCGGGCAACCCCCGGTCAGCGCCAGCGCGCCGCCCAGCGCACCGATATTTTTCAGCAAGCGACGACGGGACGGCTCGGTCACGTCGTGTTGTTTATTCTCTGCCATAACGCTTAGTCCAGTCCGAGGATCCCACGCAGCTGCGCCAGGTCTTCCGCCAGCGTCGTCACTGGCCCTTTCAGCGCCTTGCGGTCAGCGTCAGTCAACTTATCGTAAGTCTCGTAACCGTCTTTGGTTTTGTATTTCGCCAGAATGGTGTCCACTTTTTTGAAGTTGGCATCCACTTTCGCCAGCAATTCGCCGTTCGCCTTCTGCAACTGAGGACGCAGCAGGTTCACAATTTTCTGCGCACCCTCGACGTTGGCCTGGAAATCCCACAGATCGGTATGGCTGTAGCGATCTTCTTCACCGCTGATTTTGCTCGCCGCGACTTCTTCAATCAGACCGGCTGCGCCACCCACGACTTTTGACGGTGGGAACGCCAGTTCGCTGATGCGTTTTTGCAGTTCCAGCACGTCGTTGTTCAACTTAGCGGCATAGCTTTCCATGCCTTTGGTAGAGTTATCGGCAAACAGGGCTTTCTCCAGACGGTGGAAGCCAGTGAATTTCGGATCTTCGGCTTTCTTCTCGTAATCGTCTTCACGGGCATCGATGCTGCCATCGAGATCAGAGAACAGCTCGGCAATCGGTTCGATGCGCTCGTAGTGCTGACGCGTTGACGCGTACAGTGCTTTGGCTTTTTCGACATCGCCCGCTTTCACCGCGTCGGTAAAGGCTCTGGTGCCTTTCACCAGTTCAGCCGTTTCCGCCATCACGTAGGTTCTGTAATCCGCAATCGCATCGCCCAGGCTCAGCACCGCGTCGGCTTTCGCCGCATCGGTTGTCGCTTCGCCTTTAACGATCAGCGTACCTTTCTGATTGGTCAACAGGCCGCAGGTCATTTGATACTGGCCCGGCTGCAGGTTGGCGGTCATTTTCTGGGTGAAGCCCGGCGCGATGTTTTCACGCTCTTCTACCACCATCACCCCTTTGAGGATTTCCCACTCCAGCGCTTTCTGGCTGTGGTTCTGGATGATGAACTGGGTTTTACCCGAATTAACGGTAATGCTCATCGGTTCGCACTGCTTGTCCGTGACCGTGACTTTGACCTGTGGAATATCGGCAGCCTGCGCGGCATACGCGGAAGAAAGCAGCGCTGCGATACCCAGTTGCAGCGCACTACGGCGGAAATTAATCGTCATGACCATCCCTTTAAATAAGTATGTTGTAACTAAATACCAATCATTGCTGTCGCGGATTTACGCCGTACGAGAGGGACTCGTTGAAGCGCGTGGCGGCAGTGCAAACAGCACCAGCGCCGGGATCAGATAGATAAAGTACATTGCCACTTCGCTGACGCTTGGCGCTTCCTGGTAGCCGAAAATGCCTTCCAGCAGCGTGCCAAACAGCGTATGGGTTGAAAGTGTATTGCTCAGATCAAACGCCACGTCCTGGAAATGGTTCCACAACCCGGCTTCGTGGAAAGCGCGAATCGCCCCCGCCGCAAGGCCTGCGGCCACCAGCAGGATAAACAGGCTGGTCCATTTAAAGAACGCACCGAGATTCAGACGAATGCCGCCGAGATAAATCATAAAGCCCAGCACCACCGCGGTCGCCAGGCCGAGCATCGCGCCCAGCGGGGGCCAGATACCGAGATCCTGTTGGAATGCCGCCAGCAGGAAAAACACTGACTCCAGCCCCTCTCGCGCCACGGCGAAGAAGACCATCAGTATCAGCGCCCAGCCGTGGTGGTTGCCTTTTTGCAGCGCGTTATCCACCGCTTCTTCCAGCTGTTTCTTCACGTTGCGCGACACTTTGCGCATCCAGAACACCATCCAGGTCAGGATAAACACCGCGACCACGGCCACAATGCCTTCGAACATTTCCTGTTGTTTCTGCGGAAATTCACCGGTGGTTTCGTTGATAAAAATGCCCAGGCCCAGGCACAGCGCGGCGGCGAGAAACACGCCTATCCACATCACGCCAATCCAGCGGCCCCGCTGGGTGCGTTTCAGATAGCTGGCAATCAGGCTGACAATCAGCGCTGCTTCCAGCCCTTCGCGTAACATAATAAGAAATGGAACAAACATGCCTGAAACCCTTAGTGTGAACCGCAGTCAATCGATGCAAAGTTTCGTAAATATGAGTGATAGTGATTATCATTACGACAGAAAGAAACACAAGTAAAATGTGCGGATAATGATGTCAGGTTGTAAAAAGTTGCTGCCGATATCGTTATCAGACAACACTATTTAGTCTAAGGCTGTTAACAGGTAATCGTTTACGTTGCCGCTGCGCTGTGGCTAAATACGCACCCCGTTTACCTGCAAACTCAATAAAATGGCTAATTTACTTCACTTCCTGCTGGCGTTGGCAGTTATCCTCGCGCTCGCCTGGCTGGTCAGTTTTGACCGCAAAAAAATCCGCATTCGTTATCTCGCACAGCTCATTATTATTGAAATGGCGCTGGCCTTCTTTTTCCTGCATGCCGAAAGCGGTCTGGTGCTGATTAAATCAGTTTCAGGCGTGTTCGAATCGTTGCTGAAATTCTCCGCCGAGGGCAGCAATTTTGTCTTTGGTGGCATGAGCGATAAAGGTCTGGCGTTTATCTTCTTAGGGGTGCTATGCCCGATTATCTTTATTTCTGCGCTGATCGGTATTCTTCAGCACTGGCGTATTCTGCCGATTTTCATTCGCGTGATTGGCACCCTGCTGTCGAAAGTGAACGGCATGGGCAAGCTGGAATCGTTTAACGCCGTCAGTTCGCTTATCCTCGGTCAGTCGGAAAACTTCATTGCTTACAAAGGCGTGCTGTCTGACCTCTCCTCGCGTCGCCTGTTTACGATGGCAGCGACCGCGATGTCGACGGTATCGCTGTCGATTGTCGGCGCATACATGACCATGCTCGACGCGAAATATGTGGTGGCCGCGCTGGTGCTTAATATGTTCAGCACCTTCATTATTTTGTCGGTGATTAACCCGACACGTCCGGACAGCGAAACAGAGATTAAGCTCGAAAAAATGCATGAATCGCAGAGCTTCTTTGAGATGCTCGGCGAATATATTCTCGCGGGTTTTAAAGTGGCGATGATTATTCTGGCGATGCTGATTGGTTTTATTGCGCTGATCAGCGCGGTGAACGCCCTGTTCTCGACGGTGTTTGGCCTGAGCTTCCAGCAGATCCTCGGCTATGTCTTCTACCCGCTGGCGTGGCTTATCGGCATTCCGCTGAGCGATGCGCTGCACGCGGGCAGCATCATGGCGACCAAACTGGTGGCGAATGAGTTTGTGGCGATGATTGAGCTGCAAAAAATTGCCGCCCAGATGACGCCGCGCGGGCTGGGGATTTTGTCGGTGTTCCTGGTGTCGTTCGCCAACTTCGCCTCTATCGGCATTGTGGCAGGGGCGATTAAAGGGCTGAACGAAAAACAGGGCAATGCGGTTTCCCGCTTTGGTCTGCGCCTGGTATATGGCGCGACGCTGGTGAGTTTACTGTCGGCGAGCTTCGCGGGTCTGGTGCTGTAAAATAAAAATGCCGGGTGGCGCTAGCGCTGACCGGCCTACAAATACTGCGCTTGCACGGGCCTACAAAATCAAATTCAAATAACGGCGGGCATTCCCCGCCGTTTTTTATTAAAACTGTACGCACACCGGTTGATCGACCCGCATCACCGACTCCTGCGCAAAGCGGGATTTATACACGCCGCGTAACGCGTCGATATTGCTTTCACTCTGCGCATCTTTACCATGGATCAGCATCAGCGCTTTGCTCTGCTCACGCGCGACTTTCCCGTCGTTGCCAAGCCACTGCCCGCGCGCATCAAACACCGTCAGACCATCGCGAAAACGCGGGGTGACGTCGTTATCAACAAACTGCTGCCACTCCTGTGGCGTAATATCTTTCCCCGCCGGACGGCTTAAACCAAAATACAGCGTGGTTTGTTGCATCTGATTGTCCGCTTTGCAGCTTTGTGTGTCGGCGACGGTTTTTGGCGATGTCCCGGTGTGCGATGCGGTTGTGCAGCCACTCAGCGCGAACGCAAAAGCGATGGCGGCGTACCCCATTTTGAAGTTCATTGTTTGCTATCCTCATTATTTTTTTAGCCGGAAGATATCAGCGCATTTTCAGACGATTAGCAAGAAAAAAGCCCGCTTGCGCGGGCTTCTGACGTTCAACGATTGAAGATTATTCTGCCTGTAAACGGGACGGCGGTGCAGAGTGATAATGCGCATCCGCTTCGGCAAAGCGTTTCTGCATTGCGGCAGAAGGCGCTTTACTCAGCAGGCTGAAGACCACAATCCCTATGCTGCCAAACACGAAGCCTGGGATGATTTCATACAGGCCTAACCAGCCAAACTGCTTCCAGACGATGACGGTAACGGCACCGATAACCATGCCTGCCAGCGCGCCGTTGCGGGTCATGCGTGACCACAGCACCGAGAACAGCACCACCGGACCAAACGCGGCGCCGAAACCGGCCCAGGCGTAGCTTACCAGTCCGAGAACGCGGTTTTCCGGGTTCGCGGCCAGCGCAATGGCAACCAACGCCACCACCAGCACCATAAAGCGGCCTACCCATACTAACTCGTTCTGGCTCGCGCCTTTACGCAGGAACGCTTTGTACAAGTCTTCGGTAATGGCGCTGGAGCATACCAGCAGCTGGCAGCTCAACGTCGACATGACTGCCGCCAGGATCGCCGACAGCAGAATGCCGGCTACCCACGGGTTAAACAGAATTTGCGCCAGTTCAATAAACACACGCTCAGAGTTCTGGTTCACGGCACCCGCCAGATCGGCGTGAGTGTTGAAGAATGCGATACCGAAGAAGCCAACCGCGACCGCACCCGCCAGGCACAGGATCATCCAGGTCATGCCGATACGGCGCGCCTTAACGATGCTGTGGTGGGAATCCGCCGCCATGAAACGCGCGAGGATGTGTGGCTGACCAAAGTAGCCCAAACCCCAGCCCATCAGCGAGATAATCGCCACGAAGTTCAGCCCTTTGAGCATATCGATGTTTTCGATGCTCTTTTGCTTGATCACTTCCAGCGAATCGCCGAAGCCGCCGACGGTGATAATCACGATAACCGGGGTCAGGATCAGGGCGAAAATCATCAGACTCGCCTGCACGGTGTCAGTCCAGCTCACAGCCAGGAAGCCACCAATAAAGGTATAAAGGATGGTCGCGGCGGCCCCCGCCCACAGCGCGGTTTCATAACTCATGCCGAAGGTGCTTTCAAACAGACGCGCCCCCGCCACAATGCCGGAAGCACAATAGATAGTGAAGAACAGCAGAATCACCAGCGCGGAGATAATGCGCAGCACGCGGCTGCTATCTTCAAAGCGCCCGGTGAAGTAGTCCGGCAGGGTCAGTGCGTTGTTGTTCACTTCGGTGTGCACGCGCAGACGCCCGGCCACCAGTTTCCAGTTGATCCATGCCCCGAGGCACAGGCCGATGGCAATCCAGCTTTCAGAAATACCGGAAATGAAAATCGCGCCCGGCAGCCCCATGAGCAACCAGCCGCTCATGTCGGATGCGCCCGCTGACAATGCGGTCACGAACGGCCCAAGGCTGCGGCCACCCAAAATATAGTCGTCAAAGTTTTTGGTGTTTCGCCAGGCAATAAATCCAATCAGGATCATCCCCAGGATGTAAATACAAAACGTCACCATCATCGGTGTGCTGATAGCCATCAATAATTCTCCATAAATTCCCCTTCCTATTTCGAGCCGCAGGTGCGTAAGCTCCGCTCGAATTATTTCGGGGTAAAACGCTTTTTTATCCCTGATTCCGGAACGTAGAACCAGATTAGTTGTTACGGACGGAGCGTATCCTGCCGTAAGCGGAATTTATTCACAAACGATTTAACACTGCATTTACAGATAAAACATCCCGTCAACACGATCAATTTCTTATAGGTTGCACTCGCTCACGCTTTAATGGGTTGCACCTTTAAAAAATGTTAAGCACCGCATAGAACTGAGGCATTCAGTGCTTTTCTTGCGTGTTTTAGCTGTAACCGGAATTTAACAGGTCATCGCTTTTCCTGATTGCTGGCGAGGTCACACTTAACACGGTTGCACAAAGTTGCAACATGGTAGATATTTCTGTGCAACTAAATCAGGAATAACAGAACAACAGGAGTTTTGTCATGGGCAGTACCACCATGGGCGTAAAACTTGACGACGCCACGCGCGAACGTATTAAAAGCGCAGCAACCCGTATTGACCGCACGCCGCATTGGCTGATTAAACAAGCCATTTTTAATTATCTGGAAAAGCTGGAAAACGACGAAGCATTGCCGGAACTTCCCGCCCTGCTGTCCGGCGCGGCGAATGAGAGCGATGAAGGCGTGATTCAGGCCGACGAAACGCATCAGCCGTTCCTCGACTTTGCTGAGCAAATTCTGCCGCAGTCCGTCAGCCGTTCGGCAATCACCGCCGCCTGGCGTCGGGCCGAAACCGATGCGGTGCCAATGCTGCTGGAACAAGCGCGTCTACCGCAAAATATCGCTGAACAGGCACATAAACTGGCGTATCAACTGGCTGAAAAACTGCGTAACCAGAAAACCGCCAGCGGCCGCGCGGGTATGGTGCAAAGCTTGTTGCAGGAGTTTTCCCTTTCTTCACAGGAAGGCGTGGCGCTGATGTGCCTGGCGGAAGCGCTGCTGCGTATTCCGGACAAAGCCACTCGCGATGCGCTGATCCGCGACAAAATCAGCAACGGCAACTGGCAGTCGCACATTGGCCGTAGCCCGTCGCTGTTCGTTAACGCTGCCACCTGGGGCTTGTTGTTTACCGGTAAACTGGTTTCAACGCATAACGAAACCAGCCTGTCGCGTTCCCTGAACCGTATTATCGGCAAGAGCGGTGAGCCATTGATCCGCAAAGGCGTGGACATGGCGATGCGCCTGATGGGCGAGCAATTCGTCACCGGCGAGACCATCTCGGAAGCGCTGGCGAATGCCCGTAAGCATGAAGATAAAGGTTTCCGTTATTCCTACGATATGCTCGGTGAAGCGGCGTTGACTGCCGCCGACGCACAGGCGTACATGGTGTCGTACCAGCAGGCGATCCACGCGATTGGTAAAGCCTCGAACGGGCGCGGCATTTATGAAGGCCCGGGTATTTCCATTAAACTGTCGGCGCTGCATCCGCGCTACAGCCGCGCGCAGTACGACCGCGTGATGGAAGAGCTGTATCCGCGTCTGAAATCCCTGACCTTGCTGGCTCGCCAGTATGACATCGGCATTAATATCGACGCCGAAGAAGCCGACAGGCTGGAAATCTCCCTCGACCTGCTGGAAAAACTCTGCTTTGAGCCAGAGTTGGCTGGCTGGAACGGCATTGGCTTTGTGATTCAGGCTTACATGAAACGCTGCCCGTTTGTGATTGATTACCTTATCGATCTCGCCACCCGCAGCCGTCGCCGCCTGATGATTCGTCTGGTGAAAGGCGCGTACTGGGACAGCGAAATTAAACGTGCGCAGACGGAAGGCCTTGAAGGCTATCCGGTGTATACCCGCAAGGTTTACACCGACGTGTCGTATCTCGCCTGCGCGAAAAAACTGCTGGCGGTGCCGAACCTGATTTATCCGCAGTTTGCCACCCACAACGCCCATACGCTGGCGGCGATTTATCAACTGGCGGGCCAGAACTATTATCCGGGCCAGTATGAATTCCAGTGCCTGCACGGCATGGGTGAACCGCTTTACGAACAGGTAGTAGGCAAAATTGCCGACGGTAAACTGAACCGTCCGTGCCGTATTTACGCCCCGGTCGGTACCCACGAAACGCTGCTGGCGTATTTGGTGCGTCGTCTGCTGGAAAACGGGGCTAACACCTCCTTCGTGAACCGTATCGCGGACAGCACATTACCGCTGGATGAACTGGTGGCCGATCCGGTCACGGCCGTCGAAAAACTGGCGCAACAGGAAGGTCTGCTCGGTCTGCCGCATCCGAAGATCCCCTTGCCCTCTGCGCTGTATGGCGAAGGTCGTAATAACTCTGCCGGGCTGGATCTCGCCAACGAACATCGCCTGGCGTCCCTCTCCTCTTCGCTGCTCAACAGCGCGCTGCAAAAATGGCGCGCGCTGCCGATGCTGGAACAGCCCGTTGAAGAGGGTGATATGCAGTCGGTTATCAACCCGGCAGAACCAAGGGATATTGTCGGCTATACGCGTGATGCATCAGAACGTGAAGTGGAAAAGGCGCTGACCAGCGCGGTCAACCACGCGCCGATTTGGTTCGCCACGCCGCCACAGGAACGTGCCGCTATTCTCGAACGTGCCGCCATTTTGATGGAAGGCCAGATGCAGCAGTTGATGGGCATCCTGGTGCGTGAAGCCGGAAAAACCTTCAGCAACGCCATTGCCGAAGTGCGCGAAGCGGTCGATTTCCTGCACTATTACGCTGGACAGGTGCGTGATGATTTCGCCAATGAAACCCATCGCCCACTAGGCCCAGTGGTCTGTATCAGTCCGTGGAACTTCCCGCTGGCGATTTTCATCGGACAAATTGCCGCCGCCCTTGCCGCAGGCAACAGCGTGCTGGCGAAACCGGCAGAGCAAACGCCGTTAATCGCCGCGCAAGGTATTGCCATTCTTCTGGAAGCGGGCGTACCACCGGGCGTGGTGCAATTGCTGCCGGGCCGTGGTGAAACCGTTGGCGCACAGTTGACCTCGGACAACCGCGTGCGTGGGGTGATGTTTACCGGTTCGACCGAAGTCGCCACGCTGCTGCAACGCAATATCGCCAGCCGCCTCGATCCGCAGGGCCGTCCGACGCCGCTTATCGCCGAAACCGGCGGGATGAATGCGATGATCGTCGACTCTTCCGCGCTGACCGAACAGGTTGTCGTTGACGTGCTGGCATCCGCTTTCGACAGCGCCGGACAGCGCTGCTCTGCCCTGCGCGTGCTCTGCTTGCAGGATGAGATTGCCGACCACACCCTGACGATGCTGAAAGGCGCGATGGCAGAATGCCGAATGGGCAACCCAGGCCGTATGACCACAGACATCGGCCCGGTGATTGATGTCGAAGCCAAAGGCAATATCGAGCGCCATATTCAAACGCTGCGTGCCAAAGGTCGTTCAGTGTTCCAGGCCGCGCGTGAAAATAGCGATGACCGCCGCGAATGGGCCAGTGGCACCTTCGTACCGCCAACGCTTATTGAGCTGGAAAGCGTTGATGAGCTGCAAAAAGAAGTCTTCGGCCCGGTACTTCACGTCGTGCGTTACAGCCGTAACGAACTGGAAAGTCTGGTCGAGCAAATTAACGCTTCCGGCTATGGCCTGACGCTCGGCGTACATACCCGCATCGACGAAACCATCGCCCAGGTGACCGGCAGCGCCAACGTCGGCAATCTGTATGTGAACCGCAATATGGTTGGCGCAGTGGTTGGCGTGCAGCCGTTCGGCGGCGAAGGGTTGTCCGGCACCGGTCCGAAAGCCGGCGGCCCGATGTACCTGTATCGCCTGCTCTCCAGCCGTCCGGACGACGCACTGTTGACTACGCTGAATCGTCAGGATGCGGAACGTCCGGTGGACGCGCAGTTGAAAACGCTGCTGGAACAACCGCTTGTTGCGCTGGCTGAATGGGCTAACGGTCGCCCAGCACTGCGAACCCTGTGCCGCCGTTACGGCGAACTGGCACAGGCGGGCACGCAGCGTCTGCTGCCGGGACCAACCGGCGAGCGCAACACCTGGACGCTGATGCCACGCGAACGCGTACTGTGCCTGGCGGATAACGAAGAAGATGCGCTGACGCAGCTTGCCGCCGTCACTGCGGTCGGTAGCGAAGTGTTATGGCCAGATGAAACGCTGCATCGCACGCTGGCTAAGCAGCTGCCGAAAGCGGTCAGCGAACGCCTCCGCTTTGCGAAACGCGAGCAGATTGCGGCAGAAGACGTCGACGCGGTGATTTACCACGGTGATTCCGATCAGCTGCGCGAGCTTTGCCAACAGGTGGCGGCCCGCGAGGGTGCGATTATTTCGGTACAGGGCTTTGCCCGCGGCGAAACCAATCTGCTGCTGGAGCGGTTATACGTCGAACGCTCGCTGAGCGTGAATACTGCGGCAGCGGGAGGTAACGCCAGCCTGATGACAATCGGCTAAAGCTGTGGTAATTAAGGCTCCAGAATTGGGGCCTGAAAATACTGACAACACGCCCGGCGACGCCAGCTTGCCGGGCCTACAAAAACCTGAACCGTAGGCCCGGTACGCATAGCGACACCGGGCAAGAAAACGTGATGGGTTTGTCATTACACTTAAGGCTCCGGAAACGGGGCCTTTTTTTCGTCTGGAGAGAAAACCATGAAACTGAGTATTATCGCCGCTGCCGCACTGCTCATCAGCACTTCCGCGCTGGCGGAGGACTGTAATAACGCCACAAGCCAGGCCGATATGACCACCTGCGCAGCAACGCAGTTGAAAGAGGCTGACACGAAACTAAATGCAACATACGGCACCGCTATGAAACGCGCGCCGGAAGCGACGAAAACGCTGCTGAAAACCGCGCAACAGAAATGGATTGCCCTGCGCGATGCCGACTGCGCAGTGATCAGTTCCGGCACAGAAGGTGGCAGCGTTCAGCCGATGATCCACAGCCAGTGTCTGACCGACAAAACCGTGGAACGCACCGCGTGGATCGAATCGCTGCTGAACTGCGAAGAAGGCGATTTAAGCTGCCCGCTTCCGCCCGCGCATTAACGCAAACGGATCCCTTCGATAATCATCCGCTGCACGTTTTCCACCGTTTGCTGGAAGAACGTTTCATCGCGCAGCGTTTTGCCCGTCACCGCCTCCACCTGCGTGGAAAAATCCGCGTAGTGCTGCGTGGCGGCCCAAATCATGAAAATCAGATGATGGGGGTCAATGGGCGCGAGTTTCCCCTCTTCCACCCAGCCGGTGATAATCGCGGATTTTTCGGCAACCAACGGTTTCAAATCCCCCGTCAGTTCAGTCATCAGCAGCGGTGCGCCCTGCAACATTTCCAGACAGAACAGCCGCGACGCTTCGGGATGATCGCGTGACACCTCAAGTTTGAGGCGAATGTATTCACCGATAGCCACCAGCGGCGTGAACTCCTCGCGAAAAGCACGCAGCGGAGCGAGCCAGATATCGAGGATGTTGCGCATCACCGCCACATACAGCGCCTCTTTCGACGGGTAGTAATAAAGCAGATTGGTTTTTGACACACCGGCCAAGTCCGCCACCTGCTCCAGCCGCGTGCCATGAATACCGTAATGTGAAAACGTGTTCAGCGCCGCTGTCAGGATCGCCTCTTTTTTGGCGCTCACGGCCTGGCTGCGCTTGCCCGTTTTTTTCCCTTCCGCCTGTGTCATCTGCCGCTCCTTATTCCTGCGCCGTGCATTTATTTTCAGCGTCTTGTACCGCCTGGGCGATCGCTTTTTTCTTTTTGAATTTCAATTCGCTGACCAACACGCCCGCCACAATAAACGCCGAACCGAGTAGCGCCAGCATCGGTAATTTTTCCCCGGCCATCCGGCCAAAAATGCCTGCCCACACGGGTTCACCGGTATAAATGACGGTCGCTCGAGTGGGCGACACGCTGCGCTGCGCCCAGTTCATCACCACCTGAATGATGGCGCTGAAAATCCCCAGTCCCAGCGCGACCACCAGCAAACCCGGTGAGAACGACGGCACCGACTCCCCGGCGGGGATCATCATGGTGAAAGCTACCAGCGACGCCGTTGCTAACTGCACAACCGTCACCCGGCGCACATCAACTTTTCCGGCCCAGGCGCTGATCAGGATAATTTCTGCGGCAATCGCCAGTGCCCCCACCAGCGTAATTAACTCACCCGCGCCCAGTGCCAGCACATTGCCGTCTGGCCCGGCGAGTAAAATCAGGCCGATAAACGCCAACGCAATCCCGACGCAGGACATCAGCCCCGGCATTCGCCCCAGGCACAGCCACTGTAATAGCGGCACTAACGGCACATACATGGCGGTAATAAAGGCTGATTTGCTGCTGGAAATGGACTGCAATCCCCACGTTTGCAGGCTGTAACCGAAAGCGATAGCAATGCCGATCGCCACACCCGCTTTCAATTCCAGCAACGTTAAGCCACGCAGGGAACGTAACGACAACAGCCCGACCGCTATCGCCGCCGTGGCAAAACGCAGGCCGACAAAAAAGAATGGATCACTGAGCGTGACGGCATATTGCACCGCGAGGAACGTACCGCCCCAGAACATGGTGATGACGATCAGGAGCGCTTCCTGAGGCTTGACCGAGAATTGATAGCGAGAAAGAAAAGACATAACACCGCCGGGATAACATTCAGCCCATCAGTGTGCAGATTCCCGCGAGTGCCTGCAACTGCCAGAAATAAAAAACCGCCGGGAAAGCCCGGCGGCGGGGTATTTTGATGTGGTTACGTTCATCACATCTTTACGGCGTCAGACCACTAGCTATTACGATTGCTGCCGTGGCTGTTTTTACCCCCTTTTTTGCCCGCTTCAGAGGCGCGCTGAGGATCGTTTTTAAAGTTCCCCCCGCTGTGCTGGCCACCTTTACGACCTGCTTCTGATGCTCTTTCGCGGTCTTCGGCAAAATTCCCCGAACCGCCACGATGGTTTGCCATTACGGACCTCCCGTTGTTCAGACATCATATTGCATTACGTGAATACGGATACTTCTACGGCACGACGCGGACCAGAGCCCTGTTTTGCATCGTGTGGAACTAAGCTTAGTGGAAGCGGCTTATTCCTCCAGCGAACGGTAATATCCTGCAACATGCGCCAGGCTGAAAGCATGATATTGCCGCTGCGTGGCATATAAGCGCTTCTTATGGCTTGCGAAAAAATCGCCGAGGAAAGTGTGTCATTTTGCTACAAATATCACGCCCACAAATAAACCCATAACAAATTGAATTTAATATAATTTATTAAAATCAATTACCGTCAGTATTAATGAAGGTCCCCGACGTAAATGCCCTTCTTCATCAATGATACTTTTCCGGCTTTATAAACAATGACCTGGTACAAACCCGAACTGTACACGCTGGCTCTCGAGGTTTTCTCATCGCGCGCACACGGCTTTTCGTCGAGATAGGCAAAATAACCGTTATCCATACTGAAATTCACGCCATAGCCTTGATAACGGTGTTGACTACTTTGTGTCGCATGGCTCATCAGTGAGGCGCTGGCCAGTAATAATCCCAGGAAGATTTTTTTATGCTCATCATCATTAACGCATTTATTTTCCGTTCAGGACGGAATTGTTATGGGTTCGGGGCCGTCGGGCCCCGTTTTGCTATCACCAGCCGACGGAAACCCCTGCGCCGTAACCGACATTCTGTTGGGTGTCGTCGGACACGCTGGCTTTAATAATCACGTTTTGCGTCATACGGGCAGACATCCCCACCGCCACCGCATTTTCGCCGTCATAGCCGCCAACGCCTGCGCCAACGGAAAGACTTTGCCCTTGAATGACCTGAGGAATATTGGCCTGTGCCAGCGCACCAGATACCCCTGCCGCCGCGTCGCGTTTATTGCTGTCAACTTCAGATTTCAGGCTGCTGAAATTATTATTCAGCTTATTAATTTGGTCGGTATTACTGGAGACCTGCGACTGCGTGGCGCGTACTTCTGAATGCACAACGTTAATATTATTTCCGTTGGTATCAATATCACGACGGTTTACCTCAATGTCATTTTGGTTATCGCTAATCACCTTTTGATCTTGTTCAATCGCTATTTTATTCTGACCAATCACTGTTTGGTTGCGCTTGATACTATTCTGGTTGCGTACAATCTCATTCCCGTTGTGGGCAATATGATTGCTGTTGTCTTCCACGACTTCACGCGTGCGATGGATCTGATCGTGGCTTTGGTCTACGCCAGCTTTATTCTTTTCGATTTCATGTTGGTTATGCGCAATATCTTCGCTGTTTTCACTGACTACTTTACGGGTCAGACCAATTGCGTTTTGGTTTTGCTCGATACCATCCTGATTCTTTTCGATTTCTTTTTCGTTATGCACGATATCATGGCGGTTGGTGACAATATCATTCGTATTATCTTTGACATCTTCGCGAGTTCGATCAATCACTTCGTGGTTATGCGCAATATCTTCGCTGTTTTCACTGACTATTTTACGGGTCAGACCGATTGCGTTTTGGTTTTGCTCAATACCATCCTGATTCTTTTCGATTTCTTTTTCGTTATGCGCGATATCATGGCGGTTGGTGACAATATCATTCGTATTATCTTTGACAGCTTCACGCGTACGGTCGATCAGATCGTGGTTGTGCTCGATACTATCCTGATTCTTTTCAATGTCTTTTTCGTTGTGCGCGATGTCATCACTGTTTGCAGTCACCGCTTTACGGGTGTGGTTAATTGCCTCGTGATTGCTTTCAATATTATTCTGATTTTTTTCAATTTCCTGATGATTGCGCTCAGTCTCAACCTCAGTATCCAGAGGTTGTGTCTTTACAGGCGGAACCTCTGCAGTTTTGTGTTCAGACAGATTCAGCGATGTATATGGGATAACCATTTGTGTTACAGGTCCTACAACCGCAGGAATGGGATCGAGATGCGCGGGTATCTGCCCTAAATCTACATTCTTATTCTGGCCGCTATCCCATTGAAGATTATCCAGCATATAAAGATTGGCATCATGCAGTGAACCCATCGCTAAAATATGATCATAAATATCTTTATGCTGTGCTTCTAAAAACGCTAAGTGCTCCGAAGAGAGATATTGTTTTGCCAAGTCAAGATCGGCACCGGTTAATGCGTGAGCAACAGGAATAAGAAAAGAAAAAACACAACCAGCAAGTATTGAAGATTTCATAGATCTACCATCAAGAAAATATAAAAAGATGTAAAAACCGAAATTAAATATCCCTGAACAGAAGCCTTGAATAACACCTTACAAATGAAAATCCCTTTACCCTGGTGATGGCCCGTGAAGCGTGGTGATTTTAGGGGCGGCGGCATGAGAAAAATTTGATTTAAAATAACTTTCGTAACCGTTTCACATGAGAAAAATTCAGTTTGTGAATAATTTACATGCGTTACAGATTGTGTTTGTTACAGCACGAATAGCTTAAAAAGAAAAATTGTAGATAAATTGTGAAACAGGGTTTCAGATGAAAAAGACGTCCACTGACCTTCTAAGAGCGGCGTAAATCTGTGCATAAAGTTGACCAGACCGGGTATGTGACCAACACTTTCAGGAGTAACTTGAGAAAACACAGGGTCAAAACGGAGAATAACGCTATGAGTGGAAAGGCTAAAATTTTGGTTCTTTACTATTCCATGTACGGACACATCGAAACGATGGCAAAAGCCGTGGAAGAAGGCGCAAATCAGGTCGATGGAGTGGACGTCACCGTGAAACGTGTGCCGGAAACCATGTCGGCAGAAGTCTTCGCCAAAGCCGGAGGGAAAACCCATACCGCCCCGGTCGCTACGCCGCAGGAGCTGGCAGATTATGATGCGATTATCTTCGGCACCCCAACCCGGTTCGGCAATATGGCCGGTCAGATGCGCACCTTCCTCGATCAAACTGGCGGCCTGTGGGCATCCGGTGCATTGTACGGCAAACTCGCCAGCGTCTTTAGCTCCACGGGAACCGGTGGCGGGCAGGAACAAACCATTACCTCAACCTGGACGACCCTTGCCCATCACGGCATGATTATTGTGCCCATCGGTTATGCGGCCCAGGAACTGTTTGATGTATCTCAGGTGCGCGGCGGTACGCCTTATGGCGCGACGACCATCGCCGGGGGCGACGGCTCTCGTCAGCCGAGCCAGGAAGAGCTGTCGATTGCCCGTTATCAGGGGCAACACGTCGCCAATCTTGCGGTGAAATTCAAAGCGTAATCCTCTGTCAGAAGGAGAAGTGATATGCCAACACAGGAATCTAAAGCGCATCACGTCGGCGAATGGGCCAGCTTGCGTAATACCTCACCGGAAATCGCTGAGGCCATTTTTGAACTCGCGAAATACGACGAAAAACTGGCTGAGAAAATATGGGAAGAAGGCAACGATGAAGTACTGTCGCTGGCCTTTGGCAAAACCGATAAAGATTCGCTGTTCTGGGGCGAACAAACTATCGAACGTAAAAACGTCTGAGAAAATCACCCCCGCCCTGCGGGGGAAGATGCCTGAACTGCCAGATGTGAAATATAACCAGATGATACTCACATCGCCTGCGGTTATTCCGCTATAGGGACCGCAGTGAGTGTACACACGGCCTCATGTTTTCCACCGCGCCGATCAACGATTGTCACCCTATCGCCTGCTTTTTTACCTTCACACGGTTTCACCATTGTTTCGGTAAAACGCTGACGCATCTGCTGTCCCGTTGACGCAGCCTGCGTTGCGCCCGCCACTAGCATTCCCGTCAATGCAATAAAGGTTAAAGCAACGTTCGCTTTCATCTTTCACTCCTGATTTGACTCATCTTCACGCACTCTAGCAGACCCGTTTACGGCGTACTGTAAATTCCATTTGCTGATTGTTACCTGAGCTTAGATGCCGTTTTCTTTATTCGGATTCAGGTATTCCTCATGAAATCAGACGTTACTTGTGCAGTCCAGCATTTCGGTATTGTATTAAAGGACGGTAGTATTGGCTCAAACGACACTCGCTGATGAGGCGTTATAGGCCTGGTGCGAAGCCAAAAAGATGGCCTGTTTCGTCAATAAACGCCTCCGACGAAAATGGAATTTATGAAAACATTCGCCAGCAAAATCTCCACGATTAAATCTGTATTCAGGCCGCATCGCGTTCTTGGTGTACTCACCCTGTTGATCGGCAGTATCTTCCTTAAGCCGCTCCTGCTGAATATTTACCACTTCATCCCACAGGCACGAGGCGCGTTTACCGACTGGAAAGACCTGATCTCGACGTTTGGCCTGCTGACGCTGCCAAAAGTGGTGCTTGGCATTGCGATAGTGTTAATGAGTATGGGTCTGTTTTTACGCGCTCGCGTAGCCTGGTCATTCTCACTCATTCTGCTTATCGCCGTCGCGCTGTTTGACCTTCTTCTGCCAACGGGTAGCCACCATATTGGCTATTTGTCGTTGCTGGATTGCCTTTGTCTGATGTGGTTTTGGCGTGAGTTCAGCCAGTCGAGCCTCGCCGCAGGTACGCTGTTTGCTTTGATAAGCTTCGCCTCATTGCTGACTTACGCGCTGAGCGGCTCGCTCTATCTCGGTGATGAATTCCATCCGGCGATTGATGAGCTTTCTACGGCGCTTTATTTCTCAACGGTCAGCATGTCGACCGTCGGTTTCGGCGATATTGTGCCGGTGACTGCCTCGGCCCGGCTATTTACCGTTTCGATCATTATTCTCGGCATTACCGTTTTCGCCACGTCCATCAGTGCCATTATTGGCCCGATGATTGGCGGCAATCTCAAACGTTTGATTAAAGGAAGAATTTCACACGCCATGCGAAAGAACCATATGATTATTATCGGCGCAACACCGCTGGCGCTGAGCGTTTATAACGGACTGACCGCACGGGGCGATACCGTTACCGTGATTGTTCCGCCGGGTATCACCCATGAATACCCACCAGAAGCGGACGTATTGATTGAGGATCCCTCCTCCGATAAAGCCCTGCGTGACGCGGGCGCAGACAAAGCACGTTATATTTTGGTGCTGCGTAATGATGATTCCGATAACGCCTTTATCGTGCTGGCGGCGAAGGAAGTTGTGAGTGCAGACACCAGGATCCTGGCGCTGGTTAACTCAGACAAAAACTTGAGCAAAATTAAACGTGTTCAGCCCGATATCGTTTTTTCTCTGCAAACGCTCGCCAGCGAAATGTTGCTGCGTAAACTTAGCGGCGAAAACATGGATACCGGTAATCTGATGGATTTGCTGTTCCAGGATGGGCATTAACCCTAACTGGCATCGTCGGCGTGAAGGCCTATGATTATAAAATCATTTGTGCACTCAACCGAGGAGAAGTGATGGGCTATTTCGAAATTAAGAAATCCGATAAGGATACAAAAGAACCGTACTATTTTGTGCTGAAGGCGGCGAACCATGAGGTGATTGCCCGCAGCGAAATGTACTCTACCAAAGCGGCAGCCCAGAAAGGTATCGCATCGGTGCAGAAAAACGGTGCCAGCACCGATGTACGCGATAAAACGGTGTAAGCTAAAACGTATAAAGCCCGCAGTGCGGGCTTTTTTATGAACTGAAATGTATAGCGGTTAGTTGGATACGCTGTTTTTCAGGTCTTCAGCGCCGGATTTAGTTTTATCCCAAGCTTTGCTGCTGCCGTCTTTCGTTGCGTCCCAAGCTTTAGCGCTGCCGTCTTTGGTTTTGTCCCAAGCTTTCTGGCTCCCCTCTTTGGTGCCGTTCCAGGCTTTTTCAGAGCCCTGCTTGGTTTTATCCCAGGCTTTCTCGCTACCTTCTTTGGTTTGATTCCACGCTTTCTGACCGTCCTGCTTCATTTTATCTGTCGCAGAACCATCACTTTTCGCCTTGTCCATCTGTTCCTGAGTGCGGTGCTCAGTCTGATGCAGTTTTTCTTTTGCTGTGTCGGCACCCGCGTGGGCGGCCTGAACGGTGTCATCTGTGGCATGCTGAATTTCGCCCTGTGCCATTGCACCGGTCGCGATAAACAGAAGGGACATTGCGATAGCTGTCTTTTTCATTTGATAGTCCTTTTTATTAGAGTCCGACCATTACTCTATTTTTCAGGGAGGTACTCGACAAGACGATAAATCCTAATTGCGCTGCGTGGAAAAATAAGCGGGTGAGAAATGCTTTCGATAACCCTAATCCCATATTGGACGCGCGATAAATGGATTTCTTATTCTCGCAATTTATACTCGACCCTTTTACCCAACCCCGAGTTTACATGACCTCCCAAGACGAGTGCCTCAGTCAATCTGTAAAACAATCGCTAAACGTTTCTCGCGTCCGGCGGCCTGCTTATCTCATCGTTTCACTGTATTGGTTAGTGGCAATGCACATTCCATGGGCCAACAGTAGCGACTATGGAATGCAGTTCCCGATGAACCTGCTCTCCTGGGCGGTAATGTGCCTGTTAAGGCTCTATACATGGCAAAACAATTCGTTTTACACGTACTTTTTTGCTGTTACTGGCGAGTGCCGTGCTTTTCACATTGCCCGCATTATGGTCGCCAGCCAGTGGACTTCCCATTGCAATGCCTCGACTGGTTGGGATTTGGGGTGGGATGTTAGCGTGTCTCACGTTGTTGCAATATGTGTCCTCGCTTTCTAATTTCATGTTGTTTCATGGTGCGATTTTCTCATAGCGCTATCAAATCAGCCATTTTATCGAATAGGTTCAGTCTGAATGACTTTAAATAACTGCGTCCTTCTAAATCACCAAGGGCACCTTAAACATGAATTATTTTAATATTTTCACTTTTTCTTTTTTAACTTTAAATATCATACACATCATTAAAATCAAGCTTTAAAACATTTCCCAATGGGATTGCGCATATATAAAAGATTGACAGTAAGTCAAAATTATTTTTATAAGTGATAATTATCAATCTATTTTAAATTTTCAGCTATATGTCAATATCAAACGCCCGGTCAAACAACGTCACCAATTTTTTCATATTTTCGTTACCTGACATTCCCCGGTGATAATGAATGTAGCACTCATAGCGCATATCGATCTCTTCAGGCGGTTTGAACCAATTGACAGGTATAAGCGAAGCCAACTTGCGACCGACAATTTCAGGTACAAGCACCAAAACATCACTCAGCATACATACAGTCACTAAGTTTAAAGAACTGCTGCCGGTAAAGGCGACATTTCTATGATTTGATAGCTCGTTAAATCTATGGGTATGGGAAAAATCATCATTGATAAAATGCATCCCACGAAGCCATACAGCATGCTTGTTTTTTTTCCAGTCGTTCAGCGTAACTTCATCGGTAATCGTAGGATGATTTTTACGGACCAGTACACCAGCATTGCCGGCATAGAAACGAAGTTGTGTTATCGAATTATCCACAGGTAGCCGTGTACCAATATCCAGATCCACCTCCCTGTTCCGCAATTTAATGAGCCTTTCATGATCGTTGGATTTTTGTCGATGGAAGATTAATTCAGGATACTGACTTTGCTCATTAAGCACGGCAAGTGACAGTAAAAGCTCGACCAGGGAGTAGGAGCTAATTACCATCGGCCTGCTATTCACAGGACCATCCTCATTATGTGAGAACTCCTGAGAAATACTCAGATAGCGTACACTCAACTCCCTGGCTATGGTATCTGGGGCCATACCTGTACGTGTTCGAATGAACAATACGGATCCCGTTTCTTTACGAGCCTTGTTGATGAGGTAGCTAATCGCGCCAGGCGTTACATTGAGTATATCTGCCGCTTTCGTGACACTCCCTGCCTCGCAAAGCACGTGAATGGCTCTCAGAACGTTTAGATCCAGATTTCTTACCATGTGACTCATTACATCCATTTTCACCGATGCACAACTATAGCATGGCGATGTGTTTTGCCTTATCAGGTGTTTTATATCATTTTAAATAATTTAAAATACTTGAATAGCTAGAGATCAGACTTATCGCCATGTTATTAATGAGCTTTCTTCGAAAATCTCGCAGTTGTCTGATGAAAATTTTCGGCGACACATATCAATACAGAACCAATGCGCCGTTTTTCCAATGCATTGATTATGCACTTCAGTGTCTAATGACATATTCCATAAAAAGTAGATAGACTACGGTGTACAACGATATCATTTTTATCGCTGAGATGAGATGGGCTGAAGTGTATGAAAATCCATTTTATCCCTGCATAAAAAAAACCGCAGAGGAGCGGGGAAAAGGATCACGTTATCATTTCGCAGATTTGATTAGATTCTTATCACTCTGCATATAAACCATAACAGCGAATTAGCCATTCCAAAAGTCGATCATATCAACAAGAACATTTAAATTAATTGCATTTACTTACCCTGACAGCAATTGTCAAATACAGTCAAACGAAAAAATAGTGGTTATCTCGGAGTTAAGTGCATACGTGAAAATAAACAGCGCAAGATTGAATGGAGGGATTTCTAATTTAGAATTCTCATTTGTAAATCCTAAAAAACTCACGCGCCCCAACCAGAGATGAGCAAACGTGAGTAGAAGACTCTTTTAAACAATCGAGTTAATTTAATTATTGGGAACCCGCTTAAAAGAACCATACCTGACCCATGACAATAGTTACACAAGGAAAGGCTGAAATTAGGATGTTGTTGCCATTAATGACGTTATAGCACCCTACAAAAAACCGCACGAATGCGGGAAAAGGCATTTACAATGATCTACGCAATATAAAAACACTAAAAGAGCGGAGACAAGATTAACAATTAATCTACCCAATAAACAACCGAATATGTTTAATTCATAATTTTAAAATACTGGTGCCACTTAGCCATATAATTGTTTTATCAATTTTGACATTTCAATATTATCAATCGCATCCTTGCATATATTGTAACCAAAGTGATTTCTTGTTTGCAGTTTCGACGCTGAAATAAAGTTTTTTTTGCAGCACTTCCAGAGCCAGCGTTGTCGTCATAACTGTACAATGCGCCGAATTTGTGGACAAAAGAAGGACCGCCCCACGTGATCAAAAGCTTAAACGTTTACTGCGCATCGATGGCATGATGATGACGATAGAGGAATGTAGCCAATATAAATAGGAGTAGCAGCGCTACCACTACCCCAAAACAATAAGGGGTTACCTTTCGGTAACCCCTTATCTAATTTGGCGGAAGCGTAGAGATTCGAACTCTAGAACCCTTTCGGGTCGCCGGTTTTCAAGACCGGTGCCTTCAACCGCTCGGCCACGCTTCCTAAGTGAGGCGCACTATAAACATCCCCGAACACTCTGTAAAGCCCCACCTTGTTCGTTTGCCTGAAAAATAGTCAAATCAATGTTAATTGGTTTAAACAACAACAGATTGACCAGTAATTCAGCAATTTTAACGTCATAAAACGCTTAATGTTTTTTGATGTACATATCTTTGGTGTAGTAGTAACCGAGTCTGTCCGGCGTAAAACCCCCCACCCATGGTTTCACAAGGTGTGTTCGAACATAGTGATACACAGGAATAGCCGGAACATCCTGTCCGAGCATGTCTTCTGCCTGTTGATAGTATTTGCCACGTTCGACGCTGTCCGTGGCTTTGGCGGCATTACGCAGCGCTTCGTCGTAAGCCGGATTATTGTATTTACTGGTGTTCTGGCTGTCGCCAATTCGGAAATTATTCAGGAAGGTTGCGGCGTCGTCATAATCTGCAATCCACGCATAGCGCACCACATCGAAGCTCCCGGTGTGCATAGCGTCGAGCATCGTTTTCCACTCCTGATTTTGCAGTTTCGCTTCTACGCCGAGGTTTTTCTTCCACATTGAACTGACGGCGATAGCGATACGCTGGTGCGATTCGGACGTGTTATAGAGCAGATTGAAAGAGAGAGGATGGTTTTCCCCGAACCCAGCCTCTGCAAGTAACTTTTTAGCCTCGGTAATACGTTTCTCTTGCGACCAACTGGCGTAATCCGGTTTGTGAAGCGTCACACCGCCAATTTCAGGCTGACTGACCAGCCAGGCCGCACGTTGCCCTTGCCCCAGTACTTTGTCAGCGATGATATCTTTGTCCAATGCCATATTTAATGCACGACGCACACGCGCATCGTTGAACGGCGCTTTAGTGGTATTGAACTCGTAATAGTAAGTCGCAAGCTGGGGCGAAACATCCAACTGGTCGCCCATTGTTTTCTTGAGCATCGCAAACTGGTTAATCGGCAAAGTGTAAGCAATATCAATTTCACCGGCCTTATAGCGATTAACATCAGCCGCCTCAGAGTGGATGGGCAGATAGGTGACTTTCTCGATGACCGTATGCGCATTATCCCAATACTTTTCGTTCCGCACGCCAACGATCCGCTCGTTCACCACCCACTGCGAAAGTTTATATGCACCGCTGCTGACGAAATGCTCTGGCAGAGTCCATTTATCGCCAAAACGCGTAATCAGTACCTGATCGACTGGCACGAGCGATGGATGTGCCAGCATGGCGAGGAACGAAGCCGTTGGCTGGTTCAGCGTTACCTGCAAAGTATTGTCATCAAGCGCCTTCACACCCAGGGTATCCGGTGTTTTCTTGCCCAATGCAATATCCTCGGCATTCACGATATGCATGTTGCCGGGATAGCTCGCATAGGGTGACGCCGTTTTCGGCGACACCAGGCGCTGCCAGCTCCAGACAATATCCTGTGCGGTAATCGCCGAGCCGTCAGACCAGGTTACCCCCGGACGCAAATGGAACGTCCACACCGTGTTGTCTTTATTATCCCATGACGCCGCCAGACGTGGCTCAATCGTACCATCAGGTTTTACCGCCACCAGCCCGTCAAACATGTCGCTGATAATGTTGAACTCAACGTCACTTTCCACTTTCTGCGGATCGAGCGACGCGGGTTCGTTGCCATTATTTCTGACCAGTTCCTGTTTATCCGCCAGTTGAGTTCCCTCTGGAACCTGAGCCGCCCAGGCCATTGAAGTGGAACTTATAAGCCCTACGGCAAGCAATGCCAGCGTAATGTGATTTCTTTTTTGTGGTTTCATATCCATTGCCTTATTGATTTCATTATTGTTGACACCGTTTCCAGTCTTAGCGGTGGTGTTATAAGAAGGCAATATTTTTCAGTGACCTATAAGATGTCGATCTGGCTTGTCGATAAAAAGCAACGAACCTGCTGCGGCAGATTTTTTCGTCGATATAATCTTCTGCCGGGTACGGGAAACGGGTCGGTAAAGATGGGTAAAAGCACTAGAGCTTTGGACTTTATTTACATATTCTCGATAGTTAATACCCCTGTCATCAATATAGAGAGTGACTATGGATCGCATTATTACCTCCTCGCGTGACCGTACATCGCTACTGAGCACGCACAAAGTTTTGCGTAATACCTATTTTCTGCTGAGCCTGACGCTGGCATTTTCGGCTATCACTGCCACTGCAAGCACTGTGCTCATGCTGCCATCCCCGGGGCTAATCCTGACGCTGGTTGGGATGTACGGCTTAATGTTCCTGACGTACAAAACCGCTGACAAACCGGTCGGTATTTTGTCCGCATTCGCCTTCACCGGCTTCCTGGGTTACATCCTGGGTCCAATGCTGAACGCGTACCTCTCTGCCGGTATGGGCGACGTGATTGGCATGGCGCTGGGCGGTACTGCACTGGTGTTCTTCTGCTGTTCGGCTTATGTATTAACCACGCGCAAAAACATGAACTTCCTCGGCGGAATGCTGATGGCGGGTATCGTGGTAGTACTGATTGGAATGGTGGCGAACATCTTCCTGCAGTTGCCTGCGTTGCACCTGGCAATTAGCGCGGTGTTCATCCTGATCTCCTCTGGCGCCATCTTGTATGAGACCAGCAATATCATTCATGGCGGCGAAACAAACTACATTCGCGCGACCGTCAGCCTGTATGTCTCGCTGTACAACATCTTTGTCAGCCTACTGAGCATTCTCGGTTTCGCCAGCAAAGACTAAAACAGCATTGGCAACACACCAGGCCCCGCTTATGCGGGGCTTTGTTTTTTGCTACACTGCGACGGTTTCTGATAACGGCACTGAATGACTATGTTGAACTTTGAAGGCAAAGAAATAGAGACCGATAACGACGGTTATCTCAAAGAAAGCAGCCAGTGGAGTGAAGGTCTGGCAGACGTGATTGCCGAAAAAGAGGCCATTGTTCTCTCTGCGGAGCACTGGGAAGTGGTGCGCTTTGTGCGCGATTTTTATCTCGAATTCAATACTTCTCCCGCTATCCGTATGCTGGTAAAAGCCATGGCGAAAAAGTATGGCGAAGAAAAAGGCAGCAGCCGCTATTTATATCGTCTGTTCCCGAAAGGCCCCGCCAAGCAGGCCACCAAAATTGCGGGACTGCCTAAACCGGTGAAGTGCATTTAGTAGCGAATACCGAAATCGTTCCAGCTTTTATCAGGCTGGTGCGGTTCGGTCAGCACCTTATCAACCCGGGCGCTGCGTGGCCCTCCCGCTTTTAGCCAGACCATGAGCTGTTCCACTTTATCCGCTTCACCGCATGCCAATACTTCAACACTGCCATCATCCAGATTCCGCGCATAGCCGGTTAAACTGAGTTTTAACGCCTCGCGCTGGGTGCTGTAGCGAAATCCGACACCCTGCACCATTCCGTGAACCCAAGCAATTGTGCACACCTGTGCCATGACTGTTCCCCCGTTATCCATTGCATTTCCCCGCTGACGTGGGAAAATAGCGCCCATTTTCTTTGAATCAACAGAATAGCAAATTATGAGCGTACGTTTAGTGTTAGCCAAAGGCCGCGAAAAATCCTTACTTCGCCGCCACCCGTGGATCTTCTCCGGCGCAGTCGCGCGGATGGAAGGGAAAGCCTCTCTCGGTGAAACCGTGGATATTGTTGACCATCAGGGAAAATGGCTGGCACGTGGAGCGTACTCTCCCTCTTCGCAAATTCGTGCGCGCGTCTGGACGTTTGACCCGCAGGAAACCATTGACATTGCCTTCTTTGAACGCCGCCTACAGCGCGCGCAAACCTGGCGTGACTGGCTAGCACAAAAAGACGGTCTCGACAGTTATCGTCTGATCGCCGGTGAATCCGACGGTCTGCCAGGCGTGACTATCGATCGCTTCGGCAATTTCCTTGTCCTGCAACTGCTGAGCGCTGGTGCTGAATATCAACGTGCAGCGCTGATTAGCGCACTGCAAACCTGTTATCCAGAATGCGCCATTTACGATCGCAGCGACGTCGCCGTACGCAAAAAAGAGGGCATGGAACTGACTCAAGGGCCAGTGACCGGTGAAATACCCCCTGCCCTTCTGCCGATTGAAGAGCATGGCATGAAGCTGCTGGTGGATATTCAGGGCGGTCACAAAACGGGCTACTACCTTGATCAACGCGACAGCCGCCTGGCGACTCGCCGCTATGTTGCCGACAAACGGGTACTGAACTGTTTCTCATACACCGGCGGTTTCGCGGTGTCTGCGTTGATGGGCGGCTGCCGTCAGGTCATCAGCGTTGATACCTCACAAGAAGCGCTGGACGTGGCAAAACAGAACGTTGAACTCAATAAGCTCGACCTGAATAAAGCCGAATTTGTTCGCGACGACGTGTTCAAGCTGCTGCGCAAATACCGCGAACAAGGCGAGAAATTCGACGTTATCGTGATGGACCCGCCGAAATTCGTTGAAAACAAGAATCAGCTTCAGGGCGCATGTCGCGGTTATAAAGATATCAATATGTTGGCTATCCAGTTGCTCAACCCGGGCGGTGTGCTGATGACCTACTCTTGCTCCGGCCTGATGACCACCGATTTATTTCAGAAAATCATCGCCGATGCCGCAATTGATGCCGGGCGTGATGTACAATTTATAGAGCAGTTCCGTCAGGCAGCCGATCATCCGGTGATCGCGACCTACCCGGAAGGGCTGTATCTGAAAGGGTTTGCCTGTCGCGTCATGTAAGTTGAAAAGCGAAACATTGCCCATATATTCTCTGTTAGTAATGTTTCCCGGGAGGTCACTATGATGATTGCCAGCAAATTCGGTATCGGCCAGCAGGTCCGCCATTCCCTGTTAGGGTATCTTGGTGTGATTGTCGATATCGATCCCGAATATTCCCTGGACGATCCCGATGAAGATGATGTCGCGGTGAATGATGCGCTGCGCACTTCTCCGTGGTATCACGTGGTGATGGAGGATGACGATGGCGAGCCCGTTCATACTTATCTCGCGGAAGCCCAACTGAAAGGTGAAGGTTCTGACGAGCATCCGGAACAACCGTCGATGGATGAACTCGCGCAATCCATCCGGCAACAGCTTCAGGCACCTCACCTGCGCAATTAAACAATAAACCCCGCGAATGCGGGGTTTAGTTTATTTCGTCAAACCTAATCGGGGAATTTCAATCGCCGGACAGCGGTCCATCACGACCTTCAGTCCCGCTTCGCTCGCCAGCACTGCCGCCTGTTCATTGATCACACCCAACTGCATCCACAGTGTTTTCGCCCCAATAGCGATGGCCTCCTGCGCCACACCCCAGGCCGCTTCAGAGTTGCGAAAAACATCAACCATGTCTACTTTTTCAGGTATCTCAGCCAGCGTGCCGTAGCCCTGTTGCCCCAGCAGCGTTTTACCCGCCACTTTCGGTGACACCGGGATAACGTGATATCCCTGATCCAGCAGATATTTCATTACGCGATAACTCGGGCGGTCCGGTTTGTCACTGGCTCCCACCAGCGCAATGACCTTAGTCTCGTTCAAAATGCCTGCAATCTCGCTTTCGTTCATGATGTCCTCCGGGCAATTTTGCAAAGTGTACGACAATCCTGACAAGCCAGCCATTCAGTCATACCTGAGTATGAGGGCAGAACCGTGGATTATGTCTATATGTTAATAAAAACCGATTTCGTAAAGATTTGATACACTCTACAGGCAGGCTTATTTCAGGAGATAGCGATGAAAACGCGGATGGTCATAATGTGTCTGTTGCTTCTGATGCCTGTCAGCGTATTGGCCACGACGCTTCGGCTCTCGGGTGACATTGATTTGCTGGTGCTGGACGGTAAAAAAGTCTCCAGTCTGCTGCTGCGCGGGGCAGAAAGCCTTGAGGTGGATAACGGGCCGCACCAGGTGGTTTTTCGCGTGGAAAAAATGATTATATTGCCGGATCAGAATCGTCAGTTGTATGTCTCGCCACCGCTTATCGCCAACTTTAATTCGCAGTTAGTGGGCCAGCTTAACTTCAACCTGCCACGACTCGAAACGCTTGAGGATACTCAGGCGTTCACCAGTACACCACACGTCAGCCTGCTCGACGGCAATGCCATGCCAATTCCGGTCAAACTCGATATTCTGGCTATCACGCAGGTGGGTAGCGACATTGATTACGAAAAGGCGACTGAGGCGTATAATATGGCAAATAAAGAGGCTTCCAGCACCCAGTTTAGCGCGCCTGTACCTGACGACAGTACGCTGCTATCGAAAACGAATGAGCTGGATAACCCGGCCTATCAATCCCAAACCTTGACGGAACAGCGGCTCAAATACTGGTTTCAGTTAGCCGACCCGCAAACTCGCCATCGTTTCCTCGAGTGGGCAAAATCGCAGCCTTCCTCCTGAATAATGATATAGCGCAGGAAAAATAACCGTTGTCGCTTGCAGCAACAGTCACTTCCAGTAATCTGTCCTCATCTTAAATAGTGGAAAATGATTATGGAACAGACAACCCGCACCTTGCCAGGTCGCAAACATATCGCCCTGGTCGCGCACGATCACTGCAAACAAATGCTGAAAGCCTGGGTTGAACGTCATCAACCACTGCTGGCGCAGCATGAGCTCTACGGCACCGGGACCACAGGTAATTTGGTTCAACGCGCAACGGGCCTGGACGTGACGGCCATGCTGAGCGGCCCGATGGGCGGAGATCAGCAGGTAGGGGCGATGATCGCCGAAGGCAAAATTGACGTGTTGATTTTCTTCTGGGATCCGCTGAATGCGGTGCCGCACGATCCTGACGTGAAGGCCCTGCTGCGTCTGGCAACCGTGTGGAACATACCGGTAGCCACCAATGTCGCCACGGCGGATTTCATCATCCAGTCACCGAATTTCAACGCGCCGGTTGAGATTCAGATCCCTGACTACCAGCGCTATCTGGCTGAACGTTTGAAGTAAACATTGAAACCCCTCATCAGAGGGGTTTTTGTTATGGCTTACGCGCGACGGGCACATCCAGATTTTTCAACACATCCACAAACGCCGATGGCTGTTGTTTGCTGAACAGCAACCACACGCGCTGGCGTGCGCGTGTCATGGCGACATACAGCAAGCGTCGCTCTTCGGCGTCAGGGAAATCTTCCGGCTGCGGTAGCAGTGCCTGTTCCATAATAGATTCACGCGCAGGCGCCGGAAACGCGTCCTGTCCTTCCTGTAAACCCAACACAATCGCGTAATCAGCCTGCTGACCTTTACTGGCGTGAATGGTCATAAAATCAATCTGCAATTTCGGCCAGCGCGTCGCGGCTTTTTCCAGGGCGGAAGGTTTCAGATGGTGATAACGCGCCATGATCAAAATACGCTGTTCCGGTTTCGCAAAACCACTGAGCTTATCAAGCAGCGCATCCAGTTGATCGTCTGTCAGCAATGTCACCGCCTTTTTGTCGCCAGCAGTGAGACTGTTCAAAGGCTTGTTAAGCTGATGCGGGTTTTGCTGGATAAAGCGATTGGCAACTTCACCAATTCGGCTGTTAAAGCGATACGTGGTGTCCAGCGCACAGCTGTCCCCTTCGCCGAAAGCCTCATTAAATGCCGTGGTCAGCGACAACTGAGCGCCACTAAAGCGATAGATAGCCTGCCAGTCATCGCCCACGGCAAACAACGTCGTTTGGGAATTCTGTTTACGCAGCGCCGCCAGCAAACTCGCGCGCTGCGGCGAGATATCCTGAAATTCGTCGACCAGAATATGTTTCCACGGGCTGACAAATCGGCCTTTCTCCAGCACGTTGATAGCCTGATGAATCAACCCGGAGAAATCGACTGCGCCTTCGTCTTTAAGCGCCGTTTTCCAGACTTTCAACAGCGGTGCCATTAATTTGACGCGTTTACCGAACAGCTCACGCACCTCTTCTGGCGCGCTGTCGATCATTTCGGCTTGTGAACCACCGTGTGAACGCATCAAACTCACCCAGCGATCGAGACGACTGCCCATGCGGCGCAGAATTTTCGGGTCGTGCCAGTATTCTTCTTCGGGCACATCCCATTCCATCTCTTCCTCAAGCCACTGACGCCAGCCTTTGGCCTGGGCTTTTTTCTCCTGACACTGTTGCTGCCAGCAGTCGGTGAGCAATTTCTGGCGTGCCTGAGCGTCATTTTCGAGCTTACTGATGACCGGCACTTTTTTGCTGCCTTGCTGGATAATGTGCAACGCCAAGGCATGAAATGTTTTTGCACTGATGGCGTCAGTATTCAGGCGCGCCTGAATACGCTCATCCATTTCCTGCGCGGCTTTACGGCCAAACGCCAACAGCAGAATTTGATCTGCCGCGGCTTCGCCTCTCGTCAACAACCAGCCGGCTCGGGCCACCAGCACAGAAGTTTTGCCACTTCCCGCACCAGCAAGCACCAGTAACGAACGCTCACCATTCACCACTGCGCGAGCCTGCGCGCTATTAAGCGGTGACGATTCAATCCCCTGAAAGAAAGCCGAATACTGGTTCAGCATGGTTTCTGTAAACGCCTGATTGTGCTTTAACCAACTGGCTTCAATATCCTTTAACCATGCCTGACATTGCTGCCAGAGTTCACGACAATTATCGAAGCTCTCAAGGCGACTCACGGGAACAGGAAGCGATTCAAGCGCACCGAGTATTTTTTGTTTTAACTGCGCGACCGCATCGCGGGTCAGCCACTTACCTTCCGCGCTATAACAGGAAATCACCGTCAGTTGTTGCGTCAGCACCTCAGCGGCGATGCTGCTCATTTCGTCGCTCCACTGTTGCCAGCGGCTTTGCAGATGATGATGGAAACGCTGAGTATCGGCCCATTCGGTGCCGTGGAGACGTACGACTTTGTTATCCGACAGGACAAATTCCAGTTCGCCCCATACCAGACCGCGCTTGCAGTGGATCGCGGTCAACTGATTGAACGGGATCAGGTATTCATGGCGATCGCCGGAAACCTTTACGCCTGCATTAAGGAGTTCCACCCGATCGTAAGGGTGTTGGGCCATTCGCTTGCCGAGGGCTGTTGCTTTTAGTTCCATGTCTTGCCAAATCCCGGATGTAGACTTATCCATGATAGTGTAACCGCCAGATTCCAGGTGCTCCAGCGCTAAAAAACGTTACAATCGTCAGGTCTTTCTTTTCACAGGACCGAACAGAGGTCATATGCGTACCGTTCTGAATATTTTGAATTTTGTATTAGGTGGTTTTCTCACTACTCTGGGCTGGCTGCTGGCAACCGTCGTCAGCATGGTGCTAATTATCACGCTCCCCCTGACCCGCTCCTGCTGGGAAATTACTAAACTTTCGCTGCTACCATTTGGCAATGAGGCCGTACACGTTGATGAACTGAATCCCAGCGAAAAAAATGGCCTGATGAACACTGGCGGTGCCGTGCTCAACATTCTGTGGTTCGTGCTGTTTGGCTGGTGGCTGTGCCTGACCCATATCCTGGCAGGTATTGCGCAATGCATTACGATTATTGGCATTCCCGTCGGCATTGCTAATTTTAAAATTGCCGCCATCGCCTTGTGGCCCGTGGGCCGCCGTGTGGTCTCCGTTGAAACGGCCCGCGCAGCACGTGACGCCAATGCACGTCGTCGCTTTCAGTGATCGGGACTGAATAACAGATGCTAAGCCCCCTCTTACGCCGCTACACCTGGAACAGCGCGTGGCTCTATAACGCGCGCATCTTTATTGCTTTGTGCGGCACCGCTGCCCTGCCCTGGTGGCTGGGCGAGGTGAAACTGACAATCCCCCTAACGCTTGGGGTGGTTGCCGCCGCACTTGCGGATCTTGATGACAGACTCGCCGGACGTCTGCGCAACCTCGTGATCACGTTGGTCTGCTTTTTTATCGCGTCGGCTTCTGTCGAATTGCTGTTTCCCTGGCCGTGGGCGTTTGCGCTTGGCCTGACGGTTTCAACCAGCGGCTTTATTTTGCTCGGCGGTCTTGGGCAGCGTTACGCGACCATCGCATTTGGCGCGCTGCTTATCGCCATCTATACCATGCTGGGCGTTTCACTTTATGAACACTGGTATCAGCAACCTTTACTGCTGATCGCCGGTGCAGTTTGGTACAACCTGCTCACGCTGACGGGACACCTGATTTTCCCCATTCGCCCGTTGCAGGATAATCTCGCCCGTAGCTATGAACAGTTGGCGCAGTATCTGGAATTAAAATCTCGCCTGTTTGACCCGGATATAGAGAATGAAACCCAGGCGCCAATGGTTGAACTGGCAATGGCCAATGGACAACTGGTTGCCACGCTGAACCAGACGAAGGCCTCACTACTGACGCGCCTTCGTGGCGATCGCGGCCAACGCGGCACCCGCCGCACGCTGCATTACTATTTTGCAGCGCAGAATATTCATGAACGCGCCAGTTCATCACACGTGCAATATCAGCCGTTGCGCGATAACTTCCGCTATAGCGATGTGATGTTCCGCTTCCAACGCCTGCTCACCATGCAATCACAAGCCTGCCAACAGCTCTCTCGCTCGATTCTGTTACGCACACCGTATCAGCATGACTCGCGTTTTGAGCGAGCCTTTGCTCATCTGGACGCCGCACTGGATCGTGTTAGCGCCAACGGGGCAGACAAAGAACAGATGAAAGCACTGGGTTTTTTGCTCAATAACTTGCGTGCCATTGATGCTCAACTGGCAACAATTGAATCAGAACAGCAACTGGCGATGCCGCAGAGTGAGACGGAGACCCAACTGGCGGACGATCGTCTGCATGGCTTTAGCGATGTCTGGCTACGTTTGAGTCGCAATTTCTCATCGGATTCCGCACTCTTTCGCCACGCAGTGAGGATGTCTCTTGTTCTGTGCGCGGGCTATGCGTTTATCCAGTTCACCGGGCTGAATCACGGGTATTGGATCCTACTGACCAGCCTTTTCGTCTGTCAGCCGAACTATAACGCTACCCGTCATCGGCTGGCACTGCGTGTGATAGGTACATTAGTGGGTGTGGCGATTGGCTTGCCTGTATTACTGCTGGTCCCGTCGGTGGAAGGCCAATTGGTGCTCATTGTACTGACCGGCGTACTGTTTTTTGCCTTTCGTAATATTCAGTACGCCCACGCCACCATGTTCATCACTCTGCTGGTGCTGCTGTGCTTTAACTTGCTGGGAGAGGGGTTTGAGGTTGCCCTGCCACGCATTATAGACACGCTCATTGGCTGTGCGATCGCCTGGGGGGCCGTCAGCTTTATCTGGCCCGACTGGAAATTCCGTAATTTACCAACGGTTATGGCAAAGGCTATCGATGCTAACTGTCGTTATCTGGATGCGATTCTGGAGCAATACCATCAGGGCCGCGATAACCGTTTGGCCTATCGTATTGCGCGTCGCGATGCGCACAACCGGGATGCAGAACTGGCGTCAGTGGTCTCCAATATGTCGACGGAGCCGCGTGTCACGGATGAAATGCGAGAGAAAGCTTTCCGCCTGCTGTGCCTCAATCACACTTTCACCAGTTATATTTCCGCGCTCGGTGCCCATAGAGAAAGGCTAACCAATGCAGACATCCTGACATTGCTTGATGATGCCGTCTGCTACGTCGACGATGCCTTCCACCACTCGCCCTCTGACGAATTGCGCGTGCAAAGGGCGCTGGCAGGCCTGATGGAACGGATCCGCCATCTTGAACCCGGTTCTGAAAGTAAAGCTCCGCTGGTCCTACAGCAGATTGGGTTAATGGTGAGCTTGTTACCGGAATTTTGCCGCCTGCAACAGCAGGTTACTCCTCAGTCGGCATAACTTTCCTTTTGCCTAACAGCATCTCCGCCCACTCAAGGAGATGCTGACGGCGTTGCGGCGGTATGATGGCCGCATGCATGCCCAGAATCGCCCCCTCCAGCGCAAACAGTACGTTGATGCTGAGATCCTTGCGAATAGTTCGAAGTCGATACCAGGCTGTCGCCGCGCCCAAACCCCGCAGTGTATCCAGATCATGAATACCCGCCTCCGAAAGCAATAATTCCAACTGGAAAGTTATATTTGGCAAATTGCGCATCCGCTGAGAGTTGCAGCGCTGCAACTTTTCGTTTTGCGCTCCGCACAATGCGATTGTAGACATCCGCAACAATAGAGATTGATCCTGCCAGAGACCATCATCAACCAGATAATAGTTAAGCGAAACCGGACGGCCACGCTTGTTCAACGTCAGTAATCGCTGAGGTTTAGTGGTGTGATATACAGCACTTTGCTCACAAACCCTGAGATAAAGCTCCCCATGAGCCACCATTGCAAACACCGTGTTATCGATTGAAAGACTGTATCCTCCAAATAATGCACGGTGATGAATCCTCCCTAAAGAGGACAAATATTCTTCACACTGATAGATCCGTTTATATGATAATTTTCCCATGATTATATCCTGTAATCATGCAGTTAGATGAAAGGGTTCTGGTAGCGGATCCGTTAATGAGGAACATAAGGAACTTCATTTCCAGGGGCAAGCGGTTCTTTTCTCTGACGGAGAATTCTGTGCAATTTTGCGAGGAGCTTTCAGAAAATGAGGTTGATCTTTAGTCTCACCAGGTATACTGTATATTCATACAGTAACCCATAGGGCGGGATTCACTATGTACACTTCAGGTTATGCAAATCGCAAATTAATGGCCGCTGCACCAACAGCAGACCAATCACAGCACAGTTGCACTGGGCTAATCAGCGAAGTGCTGTATCGTGAGGATCAGCCGATGATGACGCAATTGCTGCTGTTACCCCTTTTACAGCAGTTGGGCCAGCAAGAACGCTGGCAACTGTGGCTGACGCCCCGGCAAAAATTGAGTCGCCAGTGGGTTCAGTCATCAGGTCTACCTTTATCCAAAGTCATGCAAGTTAACCAGATGCTGCCAGGTGCAGCACTTGAATCAATGATTCGCGCATTACGCACCGGAAACTACAGTGTCGTGATTGGCTGGATGGATGAGGAATTGAGTGAAATTGATCAACATCGGCTGGCAAATGCAGCAGAAGAAGGTAACGCGATGGGCTTTATTATGCGTCCTGTTAGTGCAAATTCTCAGCTCACGAGACAGCTATCTGGCTTAAAAATTCACTCAAATTTGTATCATTAAGTGAATTTAGGATTTTTCCTGGTATTTTTTTTACCCTATCGATAACCCGCTATTTAATACGGGCTATTTTAGGAAAGCGCTTGTCTGGTGCGGTTCTCAGCATTTTGTTCGGAACAAAAAACCAACATAAATGTTAAATATTGTGTATACAACTCTTTTTTTTTCATATGCCTGACAGAGTTCACACTTGTAAGTTTTCAAGTACGTTGTAGACTTTACATCGCCAGGGGTGATCGGCTTAAGCCACAGATTATGGCGTACTTATGATTAGGTCCCGCCCCCGGTGAAGGATTTAACCGTGAACTTCTAAATGGATTTTCATGGCGATTTTTGGATGATAACGAGGCGCAAAAAATGAAAAAGACAGCTATCGCGATTGCAGTGGCACTGGCAGGCTTCGCTACCGTAGCGCAGGCCGCTCCGATGGACAACACCTGGTATGCTGGTGGTAAATTGGGCTGGTCTCAGTTCCATGATACTGGCTGGTATAACAGCTCCCTGAACAACAACGGTCCAACCCACGAAAGTCAGCTTGGCGCTGGTGCTTTCGGTGGTTACCAGGTAAACCCGTATGTTGGTTTCGAAATGGGTTATGACTGGCTGGGCCGTATGCCTTATAAAGGCGATGCTATCAACGGCGCATTCAAAGCTCAGGGCGTTCAGCTGACTGCTAAACTGGGTTACCCGGTAACCGACGATCTGGACATCTACACCCGTCTGGGCGGCATGGTATGGCGCGCTGACTCCAGCAACAACGTTGCTGGCGACAACCACGACACCGGCGTTTCTCCAGTATTCGCTGGCGGCGTTGAGTGGGCAATGACCCGTGATATCGCTACCCGTCTGGAATACCAGTGGGTTAACAATATCGGCGACGCAGGCACTGTAGGCGTTCGTCCAGACAACGGCATGCTGAGCGTAGGTGTTTCTTACCGTTTCGGTCAGGAAACTCCAGCTCCAGTGATTGCTCCGGCTCCAGCTCCAGCTCCAGAAGTACAGACCAAGCACTTCACTCTGAAGTCTGACGTTCTGTTCAACTTCAACAAAGCGACCCTGAAACCAGAAGGTCAGCAGGCTCTGGATCAGCTGTACACCCAGCTGAGCAACATGGATCCTAAAGACGGTTCCGCAGTTGTTCTGGGCTTCACCGACCGTATCGGTTCTGACGCTTATAACCATAAACTGTCTGAGAAACGTGCTCAGTCTGTTGTCGATTACCTCGTATCTAAAGGTATCCCGGCTAACAAGATCTCCCCACGTGGTATGGGCGAATCCAACCCAGTTACTGGCAACACCTGTGACAACGTGAAAGCTCGCGCTGCACTGATCGATTGCCTGGCACCGGATCGTCGCGTTGAGATCGAAGTTAAAGGCATCAAAGACGTTGTAACTCAGCCACAGGCTTAAGTTATCGTCTAATAAAAAACCCCGCATTGCGGGGTTTTTTTTTATTCTGAAATAACGATTAACGCTACTCTTTCCCTAACATCGCCTGTAAATCCTGCTTTAGCGTTGTCATCTTACTAGCATATTTTTCTTTGTTTTCCGCATCTTCAATCAGCTGCACTATCGTTTCTGACAGTGTTTTACCACGACGCTGTGCTAGCCCGGCTAAACGCTGCCAAACAATAAATTCCAGGTCGATAGACTTCTTTCGGGTATGCTGATGTTCAGCGTTAAAATGCCGCTTGCGTCGTGCTCGAATCGTCTGCTTCATACGGTTAAACAATGCCGGATTCATGTGCTGCTCAATCCAGTCATTGACCTGTACAGGTTCGTTTTCGAGCGTCAACAAGGTATCTACCGCGTCCTGAGCTGCGCTGGTCTCAATGTAGCGGGTGATAAACTCACCTTCCCGGTGTTTTTTTACCAGGTACTTCCATTTCCAGCCGCTTTCAAGGTTTTCCAGTTGTTGATATTTCATTGCGATCTCAATGTGACCGTGTAACTCATTTCAGGATAACAGGTTTTTGCTGATGCGCTGAGAAGAAATCACCGCCAACACGTAAGGCTAACCCTATCCTAAAAGTTGCCCGCTAATCCCCGTGTGCTGGCTGGCTGCTTGAGGTATAATCCCCCGCTTTACATCTGACTAAAAAACAGCGACTTTGACGATTACAAAACTTTCACAGCGCGATTTAGCCCCCGATCTCGAGGCTTATCAAACGCTGTTTACCCAGCCAGATTTGGCAACCGAAACCGATTCCTTACCTGGCGAACTGCAGGCACGTCTGCATTATGCGCTGGACCAATTCCTTTATCCGCAGGCCATCTCCGACATCTTGCTGGTCAAAGCCCCAGAAGAGCCGGAATATTTGCAGCTATTGGCCGACGCCACCAGCGAGCGTTGGGAAAAACCAGAAACGCTTTATGGTGTCCGCTATAGCATCAACGCCAACGACGTAAACATGGTAGCGGCAGCACAGCCTGACGATAATTTCGCAAGCCAGGGCCCTGTCATACACGCCGATTGGGTAGAAGCGGAGCAGCTATTTGGTTGTGTCCGTCAATTCAACGGTGAAATTAGTCTTCAGCCCGGTCTCGTTCATCAGGCCAATGGCGGTGTATTGATCCTCTCTCTGCGCAGCTTGCTATCTCAGCCGCTGCTGTGGATGCGCCTGAAGAATATTGTCTCGCGTCAGCGCTTTGATTGGCTCACTTTTGATGACTCCCGTCCCCTACCCGTCAGTGTTCCTTCAATGCCACTATCGCTGAAGGTCATGCTTGTCGGTGAACGCGAATCGCTGGCTGATTTCCAGGAGATGGAACCGGAGCTGTGCGAAAAAGTGCTCTACAGTGAGTACGAAGATAATCTGCAAGTCGTTGATGAAGACTCGCTGAAACTCTGGTGTCAGTGGGTATGGCACATTGCTCGAGGCCTGAATTTGCCGGGTCCCGACGCCGATGCCTGGCCACTTCTGATTCAGGAAGGCGCGCGTTATACCGGTGACCAGCAAGCCCTACCGCTCTCTCTGCTGTGGATTGCGCGTCAACTGCGCGAAGTTGCAGCCTTTTGCGAAGGTGAACGCTTCAACGCCGATCAACTGATCACCATGCTCAATCAACGCCAGTGGCGTGAAGGGTATCTTGCCGAGCGCATGCAGGATGAAATCTTGCTTGAGCAGATCCTGATTGAAACCGACGGTGAGCAGATTGGCCAGATTAACGCCCTTTCAGTGGTGGAATTCCCTGGTCATCCACGGGCGTTTGGCGAACCCTCACGTATCAGCTGCGTGGTTCACATTGGCGACGGTGAGTTCACGGATATTGAGCGTAAAGCCGAACTCGGCGGCAACATTCATGCGAAAGGCATGATGATCATGCAGGCATTTCTCATGTCTGAACTGGGCCTGGACCAACAGATTCCATTTTCTGCCTCACTGACTTTCGAACAGTCCTATAGTGAAGTAGACGGTGACAGTGCTTCGATGGCCGAATTGTGCGCATTGATAAGCGCCTTGTCGAATGTTCCCGTCAGTCAGAGTCTGGCTATCACGGGCTCTGTCGACCAGTTCGGCCGGGCACAACCCGTCGGTGGTTTAAATGAGAAAATCGAAGGCTTCTTTGCTATCTGCCAACAGCGCGGATTGACTGGCAAACAGGGGATTATTATCCCTTCAGCTAACGTCCGTCATCTTAGTTTGGCGCAGGACGTACAACAGGCAGTAGAAGCCGGTGAGTTTTCACTGTGGGCGATTGATGATGTGACCGACGCGTTACCGCTGCTCACCCAGTTGATTTGGGATGGCGAAGGTCAAACAACGCTTCTCCAGACCATCCAGGAGCGTATTGCTCAGGCAAATCAGCAAGATATCCGTCATCGCCCTTGGGCGATGCGTTGGTTAAACTGGTTTCATTCAAACTGATCGGACTTGTTCAGCGTACACGTGTTAGCTATCCTGCGTCGCGAACTCAAAATAAGGCATACTGAAAACATGGTAGATAAACGCGAATCCTATTCTAAAGAAGATCTTCTTGCCTCCGGACGCGGTGAACTGTTTGGCGAAAAAGGCCCACAGCTGCCGTCAGCAAATATGCTGATGATGGACCGTGTCATCAAAATGACCGAAGCGGGCGGCAACTTCGATAAAGGCTACGTGGAAGCAGAGCTGGATATCAATCCGGACCTGTGGTTCTTCGGTTGCCATTTCATTGGTGACCCAGTGATGCCAGGCTGCCTCGGTCTGGATGCCATGTGGCAACTGGTCGGTTTCTATCTAGGCTGGCTCGGTGGCGAAGGCAAAGGCCGCGCATTGGGCGTAGGCGAAGTCAAATTCACCGGACAAATCCTGCCAACGGCGAAAAAAGTGACCTATCGTATTCACTTCAAACGCGTTATCAACCGTCGTCTGATTCTGGGTATCGCTGATGGCGAAGTGCTGGTTGACGGTCATAAAATCTATGAAGCGACCGACCTGAAAGTTGGCTTGTTCCAGGATACTTCTGCGTTCTAATCCGTTTTGCTGCCTTTAGTGGCACCCAATACGGCGAAGCCTCTGCATGCAGAGGCTTCTTTGTTTTAAAGAGACAGCATCAGGCGATTACTGCCCTGTCCTCCATGGCTTCTCGCCAGCCTCCAAGCCAGTGTGACCTTTGATTTAAGGTCTGATAAGGACAGATTTCTTTTGATTTACCAGCGATGCCGGCCTGGTACCCACGTTGATGTGCCCGTTCCAGGCGATCACGTTTTTGTCTCTTCATGCCTCGTTTCCCTCATTTTTTGAATCTGGTGGAAAAGAAAACAATGGTCACCAAATGTGCAACCACATATTAGGGATAACCTGAATCGGCCACAGCGTCAATGCGCAAAATTCACGCCAGTGTCATATTTGTGAGCTACTCAGAAGTTCATTTGTACAAAAAATGTGAGCGCGAATAACTAACCACCTGAGACCAAAAACAAAAAAAACCGCAACAGAGGCATCTCTGCTGCGGTTTATCGGGTGATGAATTTTACTTATGTTTACTTATGGCAAGCGATTAATCGATTGGGCAATGGAAGCCGCTTCCTGACTCCAGGCTTGTGCCAGTACTTTCACCATCGCATCATAGCCATCCTGCTGTTGCTTGACCTCTATGTGGAACGGATGCTTGATGAGCTGCCCCTGATGATTCAGGAGCCACTCACCGCTCACAACGACTGTTCCATCATATCGCCCATGAAAACCGCTGACATTCACGTTCAGCGTGTCCTGATCGCTCCCCAACGGCTGCGAAGCCACAACCCAACCCGGCAGCTGATTGCTGAGGTTGGCGACAAGTGTTGTTCGCAGTTGCTGATCCAATGGACTGGCCCACAGGTTATTGTTGGCAATCACGTACTGCACATCGCTGGTCTGATAAACCACGCCGTTGCCGGCGAGGTAGTCAGGAATACTCACTTGCTCGACCCACAGCAGACGGCTGCCCTGGCTGGCAGTGCTCTGCACGCCAGCCTGTGGAAGAGGCAATTGATAATACGTTTTGCTGTCACTGCCGCTGCTGCTGCATGCCGACAGCAGGCAGGCCATTACTACGGGTAGCCATTTTTTCATTCTTTTGCCCTCTTCGGCTGCGGATCCTTTTTGTCCTTCGCTTCAAACACCAATGCATTGCTCTTATCATTGAGTGTCTTCAGCACCGGCTGCAGTTCACGGAGCACCTGATCCAGACGCTGCATATCTCCCACCATCTTGTTGTAGGCGGCGGAGCCAGGCTGGAAGCCCTGCATACTACGATTAAGCTCACGCAACGTTTTCTGCATATCTGACGGCAGATCCTGCATCGACTGGCTCGCAGTTATCTTGTTCAGATTATCCAGCGTCGTCTGCACGCGTTTCATGGTTTTCTGGCTTTCAGCCAGTGAGTTCGTCGCCTGCTCCAACAACGGATTGATCGGCAGATTATTAATCTTATCCAGCGCATCCATCAGGCGTTGCTGAATTTGCGCAAAGCCGCCGCTGACGGTTGGGACAATTTCATAGCCACCGAATTCACGGAACTTGCCGCGTGGCTCAGCTTTCGGATAGAAGTCAAGATCGACGTACAACGCCCCTGTCACCAGGTTACCTGTTTTCAACGAACCGCGAAGACCACGATCGATCAGTTGATCAAGGTGTGCACGAATATCGGGATCACCACCAAGCTGGTTAATCAGGCGTTCGGGTTCGATACGCACCTGCACCGGAATGCGGTAGTCATCATTGAGACGCTGATGCAGCTCTGGAATGAAGAACGGCACTTTGCCCACGGTCCCCAAACGAATGCCACGGAACTCGACCGGTGCGCCAGGCTGAAGCCCACGAACCGAGTCTTTGAAGAACATGACATAGTCGATGTGCTGGGTATACATCGCGTCCTGGATACTTTTCTGATCGTCGAACAAGTGGTAGGCCGTTTTATTCGCTACAGGCTCACCCAAATCTTGCCCATCTGGCACGTCAAAGCTGACGCCACCACCAAACAGCGTCGACAAGGATCCCATTTCGACACGCATTCCCGCAGAGGTAAGATCAACGGCAATGCCGCTGTCTTTCCAGAAACGCGCGTTAGTCGTTACCAGACGATCGTTCGGTGCGTTGATAAACAATTGGTAGCTGATGGTGCGTTTATCGGCATTGAAAGTGCTGGTTTCAACAGAGCCCACGCGGTAGCCGCGGAACAATACCGGATCGCCCGGAGAGAGCTGCCCCGCTTTATTACTTTCGAGCACAATGCGGATACCTTTCGCATCTGGCGGCGCCAGCGGTGGTGAATCCAGTAATTGGAATTTGGCAGGTTCAGCACCTTTCGTGCCCGGCTGAAGTTCAATGTAAGCGCCGGATAAAAGCGTTCCCAAACCACTGATGCCTTCACGTCCCACCTGCGGTTTCACGACCCAAAAGACCGAGTCACCGTGCAGGAGTTTCTCCATCCCCGAGTTCAGACGCGCCTTGATTTCAACGTGCATCAGGTCATCTGTCAGGGTCGTACTTTCCACTACACCGACGTCCACGCTACGGCTCTTGATGCGGGTTTTACCGCCTTCAATCCCCTCAGCATTGGTGGTCATCAGCGTCACTTCCGGCCCTTGATGGCTGTAGTGATAAAAGAGGATCCATGCCCCGATGAGCGCGGTAACGATGGGAAAGATCCACACCGGCGACCAGTTCTTCACCTTTTGCACTTTGGCCTCTCCACTCTTGTTTTCCATGTTGCTACTTTTCCTCATGGCTTAATTCTGGCTCACGATCCCACAACAGACGGGGATCGAAGGTCATGGCGGAGAACATAGTCATGACGACCACCAGCGCAAACATCACTGCGCCTATCGCCGGATAGATGTTCATTAACCCTCCCATGCGTACCAGTGCTGACAGCACTGCTATCACAAAGACATCAATCATTGACCAACGGCCAACAAATTCAACCACCTCATACAGTAAATGCATTCGCTCATTATCACGCTTCCCGTTGCCGTTGGCATTCCAACACAACCAGCCAATCGCGATCATTTTCAGCGTAGGCACCATAATACTGGCGATAAAGATAACCATCGCCACCGGATAGGACCCTTCACTCCAGAGCAAAACGACCCCGGCAATGATGGTTGATGGCATTTTTTCTCCCAGCAGATCGGTAATCATGATCGGCATGATATTGGCGGGGAGATAAAGAATAATCGAGGTAAACAGCAGCGCCAGCGTCCATTGCAGGCTGTGTTTACGCCGCACAGCGCCTTTCGTTCCGCAACGTGGGCACACCGGCAGGTCTGCTGGCAATACCGCCGTGCAGCACGAACAGGAACGCAGGTTTTGTCGGATCCCTGTCACGCCCACTTTCAGTGGCTGGGTAATTGTCGGCATGGGCTCGATATCATCCCAAAGCCAGCGGCGGTCGACACATTGGAATGCGCGCAGTTGAAGCAGACAGAACATACACCAGGGAATGAAACTGCTGCCGACACCAATATCACCGTAGGCCATGAGCTTCACAAAACTCACCAGCACCCCGGCAAGGAAAATCTCGGCCATGCCCCAGGTCTTTAAGTGGAACAAGATACGCGCGAGGAAAATCTGGACCTTCACCGGCAAGGGAACACGGTTGACCAATACAATGATGGTCAGCAAACAAAAGGCGGGAACCAACTGCACAAATAACAGGAAGAATGTGCCTAAACTGGCATAGTCTTCGGTAAACAGCACGTTCGGGATTTCCAGCAGCTCAATCTCGCTGCGGATCCCACCGACATTCATATAAATGAAGGGAAAAAGGTTGGCCAGCAGCAGCATAAAGAGTGCGACCAGCGCATAAGCAGTGGGACGCTGCCGTGGCTCGTCCCATTCCGTCGTCAGCGTTGTGCCGCAACGAGGACACAACGCTTTATGGCGGTGTTCAAGGTGCGGTAACGCCACCAGCAGATCGCATTGGGGACACAGGATATGCCCTGCCGCAGGGTGATGCTCGCACATGAACGTTCCTCTTATTAACCGCCGTTTTTTAACGCTTCGAGAGATTCCCAGCGTTCAAAGGCTTCTTCCAGTGCCTTCTCTGCTTGCGCCATATCCGCCAACACCTGTTGGGTGTGGTCATGAGACTGACTAAAGAAGGAAGGGCTCGCCACCTGCGCCTGCAAACCTTCCAGGTTTGCTTCAAGCTCCTCAAGACGCTGAGGAAGCTGCTCTAATTCGCGCTGCAGGTTATAGCTTAGTTTGCCAGGTGCGCGTTTGACAGTTCCTGCTTTCGCCTGCTCTTTAGGAGACTTCGCATCGACATCTTGCTTTCTTTCACGCGATTGCGCCTGTTGCCCACGCGCGTCGTGATAGCCGCCAACGTAAGCACCGATTTTGCCGTTGCCTTCGAAGATCCAGCAATCCGTCACGGTGTTATCAACAAATTGACGATCGTGGCTCACCAACATGACGGTGCCCTGATAACCGTCGATAAGTTCTTCGAGCAGCTCCAGTGTTTCGACATCCAGGTCGTTAGTCGGTTCATCGAGAATCAACAGGTTGCTTGGCTTAAGGAACAGACGTGCCAGCAGCAGACGGTTACGCTCACCGCCCGACAGCGCGCGCACAGGCGTCATCGCGCGTTTTGGGTGGAACAGGAAGTCTTGCAAATAGCCGAGCACGTGGCGCGGTTTGCCGTTAACCATCACTTCCTGCTTGCCTTCGGCCAGGTTGTCCATCACCGTTCTGTCCGGATCGAGTTCAGCGCGATGCTGATCGAAATAGGCTACTTCCAGTTTGGTACCGACGTGTACGCGGCCGCTATCAGCCTGCAGCTGACCCAGCATCAGCTTCAGCAGCGTGGTTTTACCGCAGCCGTTCGGGCCGATAAGCGCAATCTTGTCACCACGCTGAACCTGAACGGAGAAGTCTTTAACCAACACTTTGCCATCGACCTGATAATCCACGTTTTCCAGCTCAAACACGATCTTGCCTGAGCGGCTCGCTTCTTCGACCTGCATCCGGGCGCTGCCCAGCACTTCACGGCGCTCGCTGCGTTCACGGCGCATCTCTTTCAGGGCACGGACGCGGCCTTCATTACGCGTACGACGCGCTTTGATGCCCTGGCGGATCCAGACTTCTTCCTGTGCCAGCTTGCGATCGAATTCCGCGTTCTGCATTTCTTCTACGCGCAGCATCTCTTCTTTTTCCAGCAGATACTGATCGTAGCTGCCCGGATAAGTCACAAGCTTACCGCGATCGAGATCGACAATGCGGGTCGCCATATTGCGGATAAAGGAACGGTCGTGCGAAATGAAGATAATCGTGCCTTTGAAGCTTTTCAGGAACCCTTCCAGCCAGTCGATCGTTTCGATATCCAGGTGGTTTGTCGGCTCATCAAGCAGCAGAACACGCGGGCCGCTAACGAGAGCGCGACCAAGTGCCGCTTTACGCAGCCAACCGCCGGACAGTGAACTCAGCGCGGTATCCGCTTCAAGCCCTAACTGTTCCAGCACTTCATTGATGCGACTTTCAATTTGCCACAAACCGTGGTGATCCAGCAGTTCCTGCAATCTCGCCATTTCATTGAGATTGCGGTCGCTCGGGTCAGTCATTACCAAATGCGAAATCTCATGATAGCTCTTGAGATATTCGGCCTGCTCTTCAATACCTTCAGCGATAAAATCGTACACGCTGCCCTGAACGTTGCGCGGTGGATCCTGTTGCAGACGGGCCACAACCAGATCCTGTTCGTAGATGATACGACCATCATCGAGGCCCTGTTCGCGATTGAGGATCTTCATCAGGGTCGATTTACCGGCACCGTTACGCCCCACCAGACAGACGCGTTCGTTATCTTCGATGTGCAGTTCGGTATTATCCAGAAGTGGCGCATCGCTGAATGACAGCCAGGCACCGTGCATACTAATTAAAGACATTTATTCTTTCCTTCAGGCTGCAGTAATCAGCCAGCAGTTGTGGATCTGACGGTTACGGGCAAAGTCTGCTGAAAGCGTTTTTTGAGTAATTTCTTCTGCTTTCAGGCCAAGTTTCGCCATACCATCGGTATCGAGTTTGAAGCCGCGTTTGTTGTTGGAGAACATGATCGTGCCGCCTTTACGCAGCAGACGCTTCAGGTCCGCCATCAGCTTCAGGTGATCGCGCTGCACGTCGAAGGTATCTTCCATGCGCTTAGAGTTAGAGAACGTCGGCGGATCGATAAAGATCAAGTCGAACTGTTCATCCGCATCACGCAGCCAACCGAGCACGTCCGCCTGTAGCAGACGGTGTGGGCGTCCAGTCAGACCATTAAGACGCAGGTTGCGTTCTGCCCATTCCAGGTAAGTTCGCGACATATCCACGGTTGTAGTGCTGCGCGCGCCGCCAAGGCCTGCGTGAACGCTGGCGCTGCCGGTATAGGAGAACAGGTTAAGAAAATCTTTACCTTTACTCATCTGACCAAGCATCCGGCGCGCAATGCGGTGATCGAGGAACAGGCCAGTATCGAGATAATCGGTCAGGTTCACCCACAGGCGCGCGTTATATTCGCTGACCTGCATAAAGTCGCCCTTCTCGTTCATCTTCTCGTACTGGTTTTTCCCTTTCTGACGTTCACGGGTTTTCAGCACCAGCTTGTTAGGCGCAATGCCCAATACAGAAATGGTAGCAGCAATCACATCAAACAGACGCTGGCGTGCTTTGGTGGCGTCCACGGTTTTCGGCGGCGCGTATTCCTGCACCACGACCCACTCACCGTATTTATCGACCGCTACGTTGTAGTCCGGCAGGTCTGCGTCATAGACACGGTAGCATTCAATCCCTTCCTGGCGTGCCCATTTGTCCAGCTTCTTCAGGTTCTTACGCAGACGGTTGGCGTAATCATCAGCCATCATCACGGTGGCAGTACCGTCATTTTCAGCCAAATGGTAGTTTTTCTGCACACAGTCCAGAGGGCCATTTTTGGCTTTGAACTGGCGCTCGGCACGCAGCTGCAGGCAGCTTAACAATTCCGGAGAAGCGCTGAACAGCGACAAGTTCCAGCCGCCGAACTGGGCTTTCATGGTACGGCCCAGCAGGTTATGCAGTGCAATCAGCGCGGGTTCGCTATCAAGACGCTCGCCGTATGGCGGGTTGCTGATGACGGTGCCGTAAGGACCTTTTGGCAGCGGGTTGCTGAGCTTCGCGACGTCTTTCACTTCAAAGGTCACAAGATCGGCAATACCGGCACGACGGGCGTTGCTGCGCGCACGTTCAATGACACGGCTGTCGTTATCTGAACCATAAAAATGTGCTTCATAAGCGGCAAGGCCTGCACGCGCGCGGGTTTGCGCATCGGCTTTCACTTCCTGCCAGACGGCGTCGTCATGCTGTGCCCAGCCGTTAAAACCCCAGTGACCGCGATGCAGGCCCGGCGCTCTGTCTGTTGCCAGCATAGCCGCTTCAATCAGCAACGTGCCGGAACCGCACATTGGGTCGAGCATCGGCGTGCCCGGCTGCCAGCCTGAGCGCATCACAATCGCTGCCGCAAGGGTTTCTTTGATCGGTGCGATACCGGTGGCATCACGATAGCCACGCAGATGCAGGCCCTCGCCACTCAGGTCGAGGGAGATATGCGCGACCTCTTTATTCAGGCGAACGTTGATACGCACGTCCGGGTTTTCTTTATCGACATTCGGACGCGGCAAGTTTTTACGGGTAAAGGCATCAACGATGGCATCTTTTACCTTCAGGGCGCCGTACTGGCTGTTACGAATCTCTTCGTTCACTCCGCTGAAGTGCACGGCAAAGGTCGCGTCCTGATTGAACATCTCTGTCCAGTTGATGGCCTGCACGCCAAGGTACAGGTCCAGATCGCTGTAAACCTTGCACTCGGTGAGCGGCATCATGATACGTGACGCCAGACGGCTCCACATCAGGCTCTGGTACAGCAGTCGTGTGTCACCTTCAAAATGGACACCACCCTGAACGACCTGGCAGCCGGTAGCACCGAGGTTTTCCAGTTCAGTTTTTAACAGCTCTTCCAGCCCACGGGCCGTACTGGCAAACAGAGAATTCATATCGTCACTTATTACTCGCAGAAAATTGTTGCGCATTATAGCGAATCTGGGCTTCATATAAGCGACTTTTTTCAAATGCACAGGACAACGGAATGGCGACGTTATCGCGGCTCTTTATTCACCCGGTAAAATCGATGCAGGGGATCGGTGTAACGCATGCACTGGCCGATATCAGCGGCATGGCTTTTGACCGCATTTTTATGGTTACTGAGCCAGACGGAACGTTCATTACCGCACGCCAATATCCACAAATGGTGCGGTTCACGCCGGTGCCAATGCATGACGGTTTGCACCTCACCGCCCCCGATGGCAGCTCGGCGATTATTCGCTTTGCCGATTTCGCCGCAGAAGCCGCACCCACAGAAGTCTGGGGTAACCATTTTACGGCGCTGATTGCACCCGCTGACATTAACCAGTGGCTGACAGGCTTTTTTAAGCGCGACGTCCAGTTACGCTGGGTTGGGCAAGATCCCACTCGCCGCGTTAAGCGCTTTGATGCCGTGCCGCTCTCTTTTGCCGATGGTTTCCCCTATCTGCTGACCAGCGAAGCCTCGCTGCGTGACCTGCAAAATCGCTGTTCGGCGAGCGTTCAAATGGAGCAATTCCGCCCGAATTTGGTCGTTACCGGAACCCAACCGTGGGAAGAGGATAGCTGGAAAGTCGTGCGCATCGGCGACGTTGTCTTTGATGTGGTTAAGCCATGCAGCCGCTGCATCTTTACCACCGTCAGCCCGACGAAGGGGCAAAAACATCCCTCCGGCGAGCCGCTGGCAACGTTGCAAACGTTCCGTACCGCACAGGATAACGGCGATGTCGATTTCGGTCAGAATTTGATTGCCCGCAACAGCGGCGTCGTGCGTGTGGGCGACGAAGTTGAAATCCTCTCAACCGGGCCGGGCAAAATCTACGGCGCGGGTGAAGTCGAAGAAGCGTTTGATGTTGTGGTTGAACACGATGCCGTCATTGAGATTGACTGGCAGGGCGAAGTGTTCAAGGGCAATAATCAGCAGGTTTTACTGGAACAGTTGGAACAACAAGGCATTCGCGTGCCCTATTCATGCCGGGCGGGGATTTGCGGAAGTTGCAGAATCACGTTGGTCGAAGGGGAAGTCAGTCCGATGAAGAAAAGCGCCGTGGCCGAAGATGGCACCATTCTTTGCTGTAGCTGCGTGCCGAAAACAGCACTGCGGTTAGCACGTTAAACAGCCTGACCGTAACTGAGCACCGCCGAAATGGGCTGCGGCTGAAGGCGGTCGTTCATCACTTTAATGGCATCGCCTAACTGCATGGTACGACCGGCTAACATCAACCCCGGTTGTGCCAACAGGCAGAGCGCGGCATTATCGCCTGGCTCAACCACCAGCAAATTGACGCGTTCACCGCTATCACTCAACCAAACCGCAGCGGCATCACCGGTATCCGGCTGCCAGTTGTTGCCATGCGCCACAAAGTGCCAGCTTTTTGGCATCTGCGGTTTCAGGAAACGAATCGCAACCAGTGCGTTAAGAATCAGTTCTGCGCGGTGTTCTTTCGTTAATTCAAGGTCGCGGCATTTGTCTTCAAATGAAAAATAAAGTGCGGCGTCATCGACACAAAACCCTGTAGGATCAAAGGCGTCTGGCGTTAACATGCGGCGGGCGAAACGTGAACGAAACAACATACCATTGGCTAAATCGAGCATCATACGATCGTGCTCTTCATCAAAATACCAACGCCAGTTATCGTCAGGTTTAATTCGCATTTCTCTCCCCCGTCCTTTTAAGCATTCCATGCCCGGAACAACCTGGTTCCATTTCGTTAATTAGCCTGAATTAAGAAAAGACCATAAAGTTTAAATTAGCAACGTTTATGGAATATAAAACAACCAGGGCAGGAAATAAAGCCCTGGTTGTAAATTGCGCAAGAAAGATTAGAGGTGGGTAACGATTTCTTTAATCAGTGGCGGACCTTTAAAAATAAACCCAGAATAGATCTGAATCAGGGATGCTCCGGCTGCCATCTTCTCACGTGCGGCGATCACCGAATCAATGCCGCCCACACCGATAATAGGTAAATGACCTTTTAATTCGGCAGACAATATTCGGATAATTTCCGTACTTTTTAACTGTAATGGACGGCCGCTTAAACCACCGGTTTCATCACAATGTTTCATTCCCTGTACGAGAGAACGATCGAGTGTGGTATTGGTCGCAATAACACCATCAATATTATGGCGAACTAAACTATCGGCAACCTGGATCACTTCTTCATGTGAAAGATCCGGCGCGATCTTTACCGCCACGGGAACATATTTATGGTGTACCGCTTGCAGTTCATTTTGCTTATTTTTAATCGCTGACAATAAATCATCCAGCGCTTCACCATATTGTAGCGTACGCAAACCCGGTGTATTCGGTGAGGATATATTAACCGCGATATAACCGGCATAGGCGTAGACTTTTTCCATACAAATCAGATAGTCATCTTTACCTTGTTCAACCGGCGTATCTTTATTTTTACCGATATTAATGCCAAGCACGCCGTCAAAATGGGCTTTTTTGACATTTTCAACCAGGTTATCTACACCGAGGTTATTAAAGCCCATACGGTTGATCAAACCTTCGGCATCGACCAAACGGAAGATCCTCGGCTTGTCATTACCCGGTTGTGGACGTGGCGTCACGGTGCCGACTTCGATCGAACCGAAGCCCATTGCGCCGAACGCATCGATGCACTCCCCGTTCTTATCGAGCCCGGCGGCTAACCCCAGCGGGTTTTTAAACGTCAGACCCATGCATGTCACCGGTTTTGACGGCACTTTCTGGCGCACTAGCGCTTCAAATGGCGTACCCGATACACGGCGTAATTGTTGAAAAGTGACTTCATGAGCGCGCTCTGGATCGAGCTGGAAAAGGGCTTTACGAACGAAGGGGTAGTACATGAACTCTCCTGGATTCCCGGTAGCAAACCGGGGCCGTATTATGTTCGATCCGACCGTGAAAGGGAATTGACCTGTCGCAAAAAATGCCGATTAAAGCGCAAACGTTTACTTATTTGCGCTTTTCAGTAATCCAGTGCCGGATAAATCATTTAGCGAACGACTCGCCCTCTGACACACTCCAGACAAATGTTATCAATGTTAGATAAAAGCAAACATTTAGTTATAAGGAGAGGTTATGCGTGTCATTACGTTAGCAGGCAGTCCGCGTTTTCCTTCACGTTCCAGCGCCCTGCTGGAATATGCCAGAGAAACCCTCTCCCGGGTGGATGTCGAGGTGTGCCACTGGCACCTGCAAAACTTTGAGCCGGAAGATTTGCTGTATGCCCGTTTCGATAGCCCTGCCCTGCAAGCGCTCATCGAACAACTGACACAGGCTGATGGGCTGATTGTCGCCACCCCTATTTATAAAGCCTCTTTTTCAGGCGCCTTAAAAACCTTGCTCGACCTGCTACCGGAACGCGCGCTGGAAGGCAAAGTGGTGCTACCGCTGGCCACGGGCGGCACCGTGGCCCACATGCTGGCCGTCGATTACGCCCTAAAACCTGTACTTAATGCGTTAAAAGCGCAGGAAATCCTCCATGGCGTCTTTGCTGACGACAGCCAGGTTCAGGACTACCAGCACAAACCGCAGTTCAGTCCAAACCTTGAAAAACGCCTCGACAGTGCGCTGGAAACCTTCTGGCAAGCGCTGCACCGCCGTGACATCCGTGCGCCGGCTTTCCATCTTAAGCAAGGAGTTGCTCATGTTTAATCTGTTCCGCCCTCACTTTCGCACACTTGCCCTGACCGGATTATTAACGCTTTCCGCCTGGAGCCATGCGGCTGAATCTGCACCGGACGCCTTACGCATCGGTTATCAAAAAGGCAGCGTGAGTATGGTGCTGGCGAAAAGCCATGCGTTGCTGGAAAAACGCTACCCGAACACCAAAATCTCGTGGATAGAATTTCCCGCCGGCCCGCAGATGCTCGAAGCATTGAACGTGGGAAGCATCGATTTGGGCAGCACCGGTGATATTCCGCCGATCTTCGCCCAGGCTGCCGGAGCCGATCTGGTGTATGTCGGGGCTGAACCACCTAAACCGAAAGCGGAAGTGATCCTGGTGCCGGAAAACAGTCCGATTAAAACCGTCGCAGAGCTAAAAGGCCATAAGGTTGCGTTCCAGAAAGGTTCCAGTTCGCACAACCTGTTGCTGCGTGCACTCCAGCAGGCAGGACTGAAATTCACCGATATTCAGCCAACTTATCTGACACCCGCCGATGCGCGCGCGGCATTCCAGCAGGGCGACGTTGACGCCTGGGCCATCTGGGATCCGTATTATTCCGCTGCGTTATTACAGGGCGGCGTACGCGTATTAACCGATGGCAGTCAGTTAAAGCAAACCGGTTCCTTCTATTTAGCGTCACGTCCTTACGCAGAGAAAAATGGCCACTTTATTGAAGGCGTGCTCAACACCTTTAGCGAGGCCGATGCGCTGACCATCAGCCAGCGTCAGCAGAGCACCGAACTGCTCGCGAAAACGATGGGTCTACCGGAGGCGGTGATCGCCAGTTACCTGAACCATCGGCCGCCGACGGCCATTGGCCCGGTGAACGATGAAACCGCCCGCCGCCAGCAGCAAACCGCCGATCTGTTTTATGACAACCGCCTGGTGCCGAAAAAAGTCGATATTAAAAGCCGCATCTGGCACCCATCAGCCCAACAAGGAGCCAAATCATGAGCCTGAATATGTTCTGGTTTTTACCGACCCACGGTGACGGTCACTATCTTGGCAGTGAAGAAAACGCGCGTCCGGTTGATCACGGCTATCTCCAGCAAATCGCCCAAACCGCAGACAGGCTCGGCTTCACCGGTGTGCTGATCCCAACCGGGCGCTCCTGCGAAGATGCCTGGTTGGTCGCCGCGTCGATGATCCCGGTGACGCAGCGTCTTAAATTTTTGGTGGCACTGCGCCCAAGCGTGATTTCACCGACAGTCGCTGCGCGTCAGGCCGCGACGCTCGATCGCTTGTCGAATGGCCGCGCGTTGTTCAACCTCGTTACCGGGAGCGATCCGCAAGAGTTGGCCGCCGATGGTGTGTTCCTCGATCACACCGAGCGCTATGAAGCGTCGGCCGAGTTCACCCATATCTGGCGGCGTTTGCTGGAAGGCGAAACCGTCGATTTTGACGGTAAATATCAGAAAGTGCGCGGCGCGAAACTGCTCTTTCCGCCGGTTCAACAGCCGCGTCCCCCCCTCTACTTTGGCGGTTCTTCTGACGTTGCGCAGGATCTGGCGGCAGAACAGGTTGATCTCTACCTGACCTGGGGTGAACCACCGGAACAGGTGAAAGAAAAAATTGCACAAGTTCGCGAGAAAGCCGCAAAGCACGGACGCAAAGTGCGGTTTGGCATTCGTCTGCATGTGATCGTGCGCGAAACCAATGCCGAAGCGTGGGAAGCGGCCAACCGCCTGATTTCCCGTCTGGATGACGACACCATCGCCAAAGCACAAGCGGCGTTCGCTCGCACCGATTCGGTGGGTCAGCAACGCATGGCGGCGTTACACGGCGGCCAGCGCGACAAACTGGAAATCAGTCCTAACCTGTGGGCTGGCGTCGGGCTGGTACGCGGTGGCGCAGGCACCGCATTGGTTGGCGATGGTCCGACAGTTGCGGCGCGCATTAATGAGTACGCCGCACTCGGCATCGACAGCTTCGTGCTTTCCGGCTACCCGCATCTGGAAGAGGCGTACAAAGTGGGCGAACTGTTGTTCCCGCACGTAGACGTCAATATTCCGGACGTTCCGCAGCCGCAGCCCTTGCACATTCAGGGTGAAGCGGTGGCTAACGAATTCCTGCCGCGTAAAGTCGCACAGAGTTAAGGAGCGCTTATGGCAACGCCTGCAAATAAATGGCTGCTGCGCATTGCCCCCTGGTTTTTGCCAGTGGGCATCGTCATCGTCTGGCAAATTGCCTCCGTAACCGGCTGGCTTTCCACACGCATATTGCCCTCGCCGGAGGGGGTGATAGAAGCGTTCTGGTCGCTTTCTGCCAGCGGCGAGTTGTGGCAGCATCTTGCGATCAGTTCATGGCGCGCGCTGGTTGGATTTTCCATCGGCGGTTCGATGGGTCTGGGCCTGGGGCTGATCAGCGGCTTGTCGCGCTGGGGTGAACGACTGCTGGACACCTCGATTCAAATGCTGCGCAACGTGCCGCACCTGGCACTGATCCCGCTGGTTATTTTGTGGTTCGGCATTGATGAAAGCGCCAAAATATTCCTCGTCGCCCTCGGCACCCTTTTCCCGATTTACATCAACACCTGGCACGGCATCCGCAATATCGACCAGGGTCTGGTGGAAATGGCACGCAGCTATGGGTTAACCGGTTTTGCCTTGTTCAGGCATGTGATCCTGCCTAGCGCCCTGCCCTCCATTATGGTCGGTGTGCGCTTTGCGTTGGGTTTGATGTGGCTGACGCTCATCGTCGCCGAAACCATTTCCGCCAACGCAGGTATTGGCTATCTGGCGATGAACGCCCGTGAATTCCTGCAAACCGATGTGGTGGTGGTCGCCATTATTCTTTATGCCTTGTTAGGGAAACTGGCGGACGTCAGCGCTCAAGGGCTGGAGCGCGTCTGGCTGCGCTGGAACCCGGCTTATCATGTTAAGGAGACTACCGTATGAATACCGCCCGTCTGAATCCTGGCATTCCGCTGTTACTTAACAATATCGGCAAACGCTACGGCAGCAATACCGTACTCAACGAACTCAATCTGCACATTCCGGCCGGACAGTTTGTCGCGGTTGTGGGCCGAAGCGGCGGCGGGAAAAGTACGCTGTTACGCCTGTTGGCCGGTCTGGAAAAACCTAATTCCGGTGAATTGCTGGCAGGCAATGGGCCGCTTGCCGCCAGCCAGCAGGAAACGCGCATGATGTTCCAGGACGCACGCCTGCTGCCGTGGAAAAGTGTTATCGACAATGTCGGACTGGGGTTGAAAGGGAATTGGCGCAATGCGGCGCTGGACGCTCTCGCCGCCGTCGGGCTGGAAAGTCGCGCAAAGGAATGGCCTGCGGCGTTGTCCGGCGGGCAAAAGCAGCGCGTGGCGCTGGGCCGGGCGCTGATTCATCACCCAGGTTTATTGTTGCTCGATGAACCCCTCGGCGCACTGGATGCTCTCACTCGTCTGGAAATGCAGGATCTGATTGAATCACTGTGGCAATCGCAGGGCTTCACGGTTCTGCTGGTTACACACGATGTCAGTGAAGCGGTGGCGATGGCCGATCGGGTGCTACTGATAGAAGAGGGAAAAATCGGGCTGGATTTGACCGTCGATATTCCGCGCCCACGACGCAAAGGCTCCGCGCGTCTGGCGGAACTGGAAGCCGAAGTATTAAACCGGGTAATGAAGCGAGCTACTACTGAGGAACAGGCGCGGCGTCACGGTTAAAAAAATACCGGGCGGCGGCTTCGCCTTGCCCGGCTTACCTATTTGCGCAAATTTCGTGTAGGCCCGGTAAGGCACCGCCGCCACCGGGCACAACAGACGACGCGTTACGCTAACGCTTTGCTGATTTTCTCGAACAAATCGCCGGAGAGATTCTCCAGCCCTTTCAGCTGTTCCAGCGCAGCGCGCATTTTTTCCTGGCGCTTCACATCGTAGCGTTTCAGGCGGATCAGCGGTTCAATCAGACGAGAAGCCACCTGCGGATTGCGGCTGTTCAACTCAGTCAGCATTTCGGCCAGGAACTGGTAGCCGCTGCCGTCCTGCGCATGGAATGCCGCCGGGTTGCTCATCGCAAATGCCCCAATCAGCGAACGAATACGGTTCGGATTGCTCAGCGTGAACGAACGATGTTTCAGCAGGCCACGTACGGTTTCCAGCACGTTGGTCGCAGGGCTTGTGGATTGCAGAATAAACCACTTATCCATCACCAGGCCATCGTGGTGCCATTTGTCGTCGTATTCCTGCATCAGCGCATCGCGGCATGGCAACTGAGCGGCTACCGCAGCAGCGAGGGCCGCCAGGGAATCGGTCATGTTGTCTGCGTGATGGTACTGATGGGTGACGAGTTTATCGGCAAGCTCTGCATCACCAAACGCCAGATAGCGCAGGCAGGTATTTCGCAGCGTACGTTTACCAATATCCGCATGTTCTACACGATAGACATCGAGTTTGTTGCCGTTGTAAATCGCGAAGAACTCATCTGCCAGTTCTTTCGCCAGCGTGCGGGTCAGCGCGTCACGCACAGCCGCAATCGCCACCGGGTCGATAATCTCAAACAGCTCGGCGATTTCATTCACTGAAGGCAGCGTCAGAATTTCAGCCGCCAGCGCCGGATCAATTTTCTCATCCAGCAAAATTGCGCGGAACGCATCAGCCACATGGATCGGCAGCGACAGCGGTTGCTGCTGCTGATGGCGATTCACATTCAGTTTGATGTGTGTGGCAAGCAGACTCTGCGCAGCATCCCAGCGGGAGAAATCATTGCGCGCATGACGCATCAGGAACGTTAACTGCTGATCGCTCCATTTATATTCCAGCTTAACCGGTGCAGAGAACTCACGCAGCAGCGAAGGCACTGGCTGGAAGTAGACGTTATCAAAGATGAACGTCTGCTCGGCCTGGGTCACGTTCAGCACGTTGTGCACCGGATGCCCCCCCTTTTGCAGCGGAATAACGTTGCCTTCGTTGTCATACAGTTCGATATCGAACGGAATGTGCAGCGGCTGTTTTTCCTGCTGTTCAGAGGTCGGCGGTGTGTGCTGTTTGATGGTCAGCGTGTACTGCTCAGTTTCCGGGTTGTAGTCGTCATGCACAGTGACTACTGGCGTGCCGGACTGGCTGTACCAGCGGCGGAAATGCGAGAGATCTACGTTGGATGCATCTTCCATCGCCTGTACAAAATCGTCACAGGTGGCAGCGCTGCCGTCATGACGCTCGAAGTAAAGCTGCATCCCTTTCTGGAAATTCGCTTCGCCGAGCAGCGTATGCAGCATACGGATCACTTCGGAACCCTTTTCATACACCGTCAGGGTGTAGAAGTTGTTCATCTCGATAACCATGTCCGGGCGGATTGGGTGCGCCATCGGGCTTGCGTCTTCGGCAAACTGCATTCCGCGCATGGTGCGCACATTGCTGATGCGGTTTACCGCGCGAGAACCGAGATCGGAGCTGAACTCCTGATCGCGGAACACGGTTAAGCCTTCTTTCAAACTCAACTGGAACCAGTCGCGGCACGTCACGCGGTTGCCGGTCCAGTTGTGGAAATATTCGTGACCGATGACGCGCTCGATATCGAGATAATCTTTGTCGGTGGCGGTATCGGTGCGGGCCAACACGTATTTGGAGTTAAAGACGTTGAGGCCTTTATTCTCCATCGCGCCCATGTTGAAGAAGTCGACGGCGACAATCATATAGATGTCGAGATCGTATTCGAGACCGAAACGGTCCTCATCCCACTTCATTGAGTTGATAAGCGAGGTCATCGCCCACGGCGCGCGGTCGAGATTGCCACGATCGACGAACAATTCCAACGCCACTTCACGGCCTGAACGGGTGATGTATTTGTCGCGCAGCACGTCGAAATCACCGGCGACCAGCGCAAACAGGTAACACGGTTTCGGGAACGGATCCTGCCACTGCACCCAGTGACGTCCGTTTTCCAGCTCACCCTGCCCCACACGGTTGCCGTTGGACAGCAGGTATGGATATTTGCTTTTATCCGCGATAATTTTGGTGGTAAAACGCGCCAGCACATCCGGCCGGTCCAGATACCAGGTGATATGACGGAATCCTTCTGCTTCACACTGGGTGCAAAGCGCTTCGCCGGACTGATACAGTCCTTCCAGCGCGGTGTTTGCCGCCGGGCTGATTTCGTTGACGATGCAAAGCGTGAAGCGCTCTGGCAGTCCGCCAATCACCAGCTGATTGTTTTCTTCTTTATAGTCACTCCACGGCTGGTCGTTCACGTGCAGTGAAATCAGCGTTAAATCTTCACCGTTAAGACGCAGTGGCGTGGCAGACGCAGCGTGACGGGAAACCTGGCTAACGGCTGTCACGATGGTTTTTGCGGCATCCAGGTCAAAGGTCAGGTCGATATCGCTGATCAGGTATTCCGGCGCACGGTAGTCGTGGCGGTATTTGGCTTGGGGCTGTTGTGTCATAAAAAACCTTTAGCATCTTGTGTAAAGTGTCCGGTCCAGTCTATTCCTGTTGTCACGTTCACGCTACGCAGAATGTTCATCTTTTCAGGGGCAAACACGCTTTTTGCTACATATTGATAACACGCGGCACGTTTTGCCCTCGACCCGTCCGGTGCCTTGTGGTGTGATCGGGGTTCAATAAATCGATAAACAAGGTATACTCCTGCGGTTTCAGCCGTTGTTTATTGTACTAAACGCTCCTTTATGAGGATGCTATTGCGCACCATGACACCATTTGCTTCCCCTGTTTTGCAGACTCTGCTTGATACTGATGCTTATAAGCTGCACATGCAGCAGGCCGTCTTCCATCATTATTATGATGTTCAGGTGGCTGCAGAATTCCGCTGCCGCGGTGACGACCTGCTGGGTATTTACGCAGACGCCATTCGCGAGCAAGTCGAAGCGATGCAGTCGCTGCGATTGCAGGACGACGAGTTTCAGTGGCTTTCCGGCCTGCCGTTCTTTCAGCAGGATTACCTGGAGTGGCTGCGTGATTTCCGCTACAACCCGCAGCAGGTCTCCGTTCGTAACGATAACGGCAAATTAAACATTCGCCTTGAAGGCCCGTGGCGAGAAGTTATTATGTGGGAAGTGCCGCTGCTGGCAGTGATTAGCGAAATCGTTCATCGCTACCGCTCACCGGAAGCCAGCGTTGAACTGGCGCTTGAGACACTTGAACGCAAACTGGTCGAGTTTAATCAGCTCACCCAGGACATCGACATGTCCGGATTCCGCCTGATGGATTTCGGCACCCGCCGTCGTTTTTCACGCGAAGTACAGCAGGCCATTGTTGAACGTTTGCAACAAGAGCCGTGGTTTATCGGTACAAGCAATTACGATTTGGCTCGCCGTCTGTCGTTGACGCCAATGGGCACACAGGCACATGAATGGTTCCAGGCGCATCAACAAATCAGCCCGGATCTTGCCACCAGTCAACGCGTAGCGCTTGCCGCGTGGCTGGAAGAATACCCGGATCAGTTGAGGATCGCCCTCACCGACTGTATTACGATGGATGCCTTCTTACGTGATTTCGGCCCTGAGTTTGCCGAGCGCTATCAAGGTCTGCGCCATGACTCTGGGGATCCATTCGAATGGGGCGAGAAGGCCATTGCGCATTACAAAAAGCTCGGCATTGACCCAATGAGTAAAGTGCTGGTGTTCTCCGATAATCTCGACCTTAACAAAGCCGTTGAGCTGTATCGTCACTTCTCCTCACGAGTGAATTTGAGTTTCGGGATCGGCACGCGCCTGACCTGTGATATCCCTCAGGTGAAACCGCTGAATATCGTGATTAAACTGGTGGAATGTAACGGCAGGCCGGTGGCGAAATTGTCCGACAGCCCAGGCAAAACTATCTGCCACGATAAAGCTTTTGTTCGCGCCTTGCGCAAAGCCTTCGACCTGCCCCAGGTAAAAAAGGCCAGTTAATCGCCAAAAGGGAGCCGCAGCGGCTCCCTTCTTCTTATTATTTTCTCAATTCTCCCCGTCTCGCTACGATTTCCTCTTGTCTCATGAAAGATGACAGGTAACATAGAGATCCCCCCTTTTTCGGGTGGAAAACGATAACTTTATTCTGGACTACTAACAGAGAGATAAATATGAGCGTTGTGCCTGTAGCCGACGTACTCCAGGGCCGCGTAGCCGCTGACAGCGAAGTCACCGTGCGCGGATGGGTGCGTACCCGTCGAGATTCAAAAGCTGGTTTTTCATTCCTCGCCGTTTATGACGGTTCCTGCTTTGATCCAGTACAGGCCGTCGTCAGTAATTCTCTGCCCAATTACAATCAGGAAGTGTTGCGTCTGACCACTGGCTGCTCAGTAATTATTACCGGCATTGTGGTGGCGTCTCAGGGCCAGGGCCAGAGTTTTGAAATTCAGGCTTCTCACGTTGAAGTGACCGGCTGGGTCGAAGATCCGGATACCTATCCGATGGCGGCAAAACGCCACAGCATTGAGTACCTCCGTGAAGTTGCTCACTTGCGCCCGCGCACTAACCTGATTGGTGCCGTCGCGCGCGTTCGCCACACGCTGGCACAAGCGTTGCACCGCTTCTTCCACGAGCAGGGTTATTTCTGGGTTTCCACCCCGCTGATTACGGCTTCTGACACCGAAGGCGCGGGTGAAATGTTCCGCGTCTCTACGCTGGATATGGAAAACCTGCCGCGTAACGATCAGGGCAAAGTGGATTACGACAAAGACTTCTTTGGTCGTGAAGCGTTCCTGACCGTATCCGGGCAGTTGAATGGCGAAACTTACGCTTGTGCACTGTCCAAGATTTACACCTTTGGCCCAACTTTCCGCGCTGAAAACTCAAACACCAGTCGTCATCTGGCCGAGTTCTGGATGTTGGAGCCGGAAGTTGCGTTTGCCGACCTTGAAGACAATGCCGCACTGGCTGAAGCCATGCTGAAATATGTTTTCAAAGCAGTCCTGGAAGAACGTGCCGATGACATGAAATTCTTCGCTGAGCGCGTAGATAGCGAAGCTATCACTCGTCTGGAACGTTTTGTGGATGCTGATTTCGCGCAGGTCGATTACACCGACGCGATCACCATTCTGGAAAACTGCGGTCAGACCTTTGAAAACCCCGTGTTCTGGGGCGTTGACCTCTCGTCTGAGCATGAGCGCTACCTGGCAGAGAAACACTTCCAGGCTCCGGTCGTTGTCAAAAACTACCCGAAAGACATCAAAGCTTTCTACATGCGCCTTAACGACGACGGTAAAACCGTTGCTGCGATGGATGTTCTGGCACCAGGTATTGGTGAAATTATCGGTGGATCCCAGCGTGAAGAGCGTCTGGATGTTCTCGACGCACGCCTGGCAGAAATGGGTCTCAATAAAGAAGACTATAGCTGGTATCGCGACCTGCGCCGTTACGGCACCGTGCCACATTCAGGCTTCGGTCTTGGTTTCGAGCGTCTGATTGCTTACGTTACTGGCGTGCAAAACGTTCGTGACGTGATTGCGTTCCCGCGCACACCGCGTAACGCTAGTTTCTAAATTTACATCCCAATGAAAGCCAGCAACTCTGCTGGCTTTTTTTTGTCTTTGTCAGAGTTTGTGAACAAATTTCTACAAAGATAAACATCAACCCCCTTCCCTAAGTCAAATGTTACACCCTATGTCCTGCAATACTTCTGCACATATTTCCAGCAATACATCTATGGAACTTAAGTAAAGCCCCTGGGCTTAGCATACAAAGTAACCACCAGCAACGCGCACGAATAGCTAAGATTTGGCGTCAACAAAAAGCGAGATGAGAAGCGTTCTTAGAGAGAAAAAGCCGTTGTAAAAATTAAATATAAGCTTTTCATATAGATGAATATAGAATTGATTACTTATTCAGCATCTATCAAGGAAGTTTGAGGTGGTTCACAAAGTTCCCTTATTTACATAAATTATTACACATAATTTCTTTTTGTTACTCATTTACGATATTTGTAGCACTTTCAGGCTAGCGAAACGTTGTTATGAATGGAAATATGCCTCTCAGACACAGAAAGACACCAAACTCTCATCAATAGTTCCGTAAATATTTATTGACGAAATTTATTGATGGCAGTGGCAAGTGTTCATAAAAAAAACCTAATGAGGGTAATAAATAATGATGAAGCGCAATATTCTGGCAGTGGTTATCCCTGCACTGCTGGTAGCTGGTGCGGCAAACGCAGCAGAGATCTATAACAAGACCGGTAATAAGCTGGACTTCTACGGCAAAGTGAACGGCGAACGTGACTTCGTCACCAGCGGCGACACCAATAATGCCGACGGTACCTACGCTCAGATCGGTTTCAAAGGTGAAACTCAGATCAACAACATGCTGACCGGTTACGGCCAGTGGGAATACCGTGCGATGGCTAACACCCCAGAAGGTTCACAGGCGAACAAAACCCGTCTGGCCTTCGCAGGTCTGAAATTCACAGACGCAGGTGCTATCGACTACGGTCGTAACTACGGTATCGTTTACGATGTAGGTTCTTACACCGATATGGCGCCGTCCTTCTCAGGCATGACCTGGGCTGGCAACCACGTTGATAACTTCATGACCAGCCGTAGCACCGGTCTGCTGACCTACCGCAACAGCGATTTCTTCGGTCTGGTTGACGGCCTGCACTTCGGTGTTCAGTACCAGGGCAAAAACGACCGTGGCGCAGATGTTAAAACCTCCAACGGCGACGGCGTAGGTTACTCCCTGGGTTACGATTTCGGTGAAGGCTTTGGCCTGATCGGTTCTTACAGCAACTCGAACCGTACCGTAGACCAGAAGAAAGATGAAAACGGTGATCACGCTCAGGCATGGGGCCTTGGTGCGAAGTATGACGCGAACAACGTCTACCTGGCAGCAACCTACGCTGAAACCCTGAATACCACTCTGGACAACGCTGGCAACTTCGCTAACAAAACCCAGAACTTCGAAGTTGTTGCTCAGTACCAGTTCGACTTCGGTCTGCGTCCAGCAATCTCTTACGTTCAGACCAAAGGTAAAGACCTGCCTGCTTCTGGCACCTTCAACGGTGGCGATGCAGACCTGGCGAAATTCATCCAGGTTGGCGGTACTTACTACTTCAACAAAAACTTCAACATGTGGGCTGACTACTACATCAACCTGCTGGACAAAGACAGCGATTACGCTCAGTCCGTGGGTGGCATCAACGGCAACGACGATATGGCTGCCGTGGGTGTGACTTACCAGTTCTAATCAGTACGCCACTTTGTTATATGCATGAAAGACAGGGCTTCGGCCCTGTTTTTTTATATCTGGCAGTAAATAATAGTGACTTTTGAAAAGCCCCTCGCTTTTTGTCGCAAACGGTTGGCTTTTCGTAATTCACCCGTTAACCTGATAGCGGAATTTCCTTCAGTAACCACAATGGAACCTCGTCATGTTTGAGAACATTACCGCTGCCCCTGCCGACCCCATTTTGGGCCTGGCCGATCTGTTTCGTGTCGATGACCGCCCAGAGAAAATTAACCTTGGGATTGGTGTTTACAAAGATGAAACCGGGAAAACCCCGGTACTGACCAGCGTGAAAAAAGCGGAGCTTTATCTGCTGGAAAATGAAACAACCAAAAACTACCTCGGCATTGACGGTATTCCAGAATTTGGGCGCTGCACGCAGGAGCTGTTGTTCGGGAAAGGCAGCGCGATTGTGAGTGAGAAACGCGCACGTACGGCACAAACCCCAGGCGGTACCGGTGCACTTCGTGTGGCCGCAGATTTTCTCGCTAAAAACACTGACGTGAAGCGCGTGTGGGTCAGCAACCCAAGCTGGCCGAACCACAAAGGCGTGTTCAATTCTGCCGGGCTGGAAGTCTGTGAATATACCTATTACAACGCCGAACAGCATGCGCTCGATTTCGACGGTCTGGTAGCAAGCCTGAACGGCGCCCAGGCGGGTGACGTCGTGCTGTTCCACGGTTGCTGCCACAACCCAACCGGGATCGATCCTACGTTAGAGCAGTGGGAACAGCTCGCGAAGCTTTCTGTTGAAAAAGGTTGGCTGCCGCTGTTTGATTTCGCCTACCAGGGCTTTGCTCGTGGTCTGGAAGAAGATGCGGAAGGCCTGCGCGCATTCGCTGCCGTCCATCAAGAACTGCTGGTTGCCAGTTCATTCTCTAAAAACTTTGGTCTGTACAATGAGCGCGTCGGTGCCTGTACGCTGGTTTCTGCCGATGCAGACACCGTTGACCGCGCTTTCAGCCAGATGAAAGCGGTAATCCGTGCCAACTACTCCAATCCACCTGCGCACGGTGCGGCAGTCGTCGCGACCATTCTCAGTAATGACGCGCTGCGTGCTATCTGGGAACAGGAACTGACCGATATGCGTCAGCGTATCCAGCGCATGCGTCAGCTGTTTGTTAACACGCTGGCGGAGAAAGGGGCTAACCGTGATTTCAGCTTTATCATCAAACAAAACGGCATGTTTTCGTTCAGCGGCCTGACTAAAGATCAGGTGCTGCGTCTTCGTGAAGAGTTTGGGGTTTATGCTGTGGCATCCGGGCGCATCAACGTGGCAGGCATGACGCCTGACAATATGTCTCCACTGTGCGAAGCCATCGTCGCCGTGCTGTAGTTCTGGCGATACGAAAAAGGCCGCGAAAGCGGCCTTTTTTATGTTTTGTCTTTACCAGACCGGCATTTCGTCCTGCAGGAAAGGATTATGCAACCGCTCATGGCCGAGCGTTGACATCGGACCGTGTCCGGGAATAAAACTCACGGCATCGCCAAGCGGCAATAATTTACGCTTAATCGAATCGATTAACTGCCCATGATCGCCGCGCGGGAAATCACTGCGCCCTACTCCGCCTTTAAAGATAACATCGCCTGAAATCAGCAGCTGCGAAACTGCGTCGAAAAAGACGATGTGACCTGGCGTATGGCCCGGGCAATGCAAAACCTGCAAGCTGACGTTACCGACACTTACCGTTTCGCCTTCGTTCAGCCAGCGATCTGGCGTCAACGGCTGACAATCGTCAAGGCCGAACATCCGGCTTTGTGCCGGCAGCCCTGTGAGCCAGAACTCATCTTCTTTTTCCGGTCCGATAACTGGCACACCATAATGCTCTGCCAGTTCTGCGGCGGCTCCCACGTGATCGAGATGACCGTGGGTCAGCAGGATCTGCATGAGTGTCACGCCGGCAGCGGTCACTTCTTCTTTGATACGATCAGCATCGCCGCCCGGATCCACCAGTGCGGCGAGTTTAGTCTGCTCACACCAGATGAGTGAACAATTCTGGGCGAAAGCCGTAACCGGAATAATACGATAGTTCATGATGCTCCTGTTTCGTTACCAGGTCCTCACCGGCCCGGTATCAATATGCACAAAGTTACTACGTGGGTAATATCCTACACCACCTGCGCGCATAGATAACGCAGCTTTGCGAATATTGCTTAACGAAACGCCTTCAATATGAAAATCCATCGCCTGGCCTTTGGTGTGATAGCTGTGTTTTGCTACACCGCGGCTACGCGCGCGCAATTCATCATTGGTATCTAATGAACGATACCCTGAGATCAATTGCACAGGTTTGTTGGTTCCTAGCAATCCCTGCAGACGGTACAGATGGTCAAACAGTTTCGGATCAATGGATGTCATTTTATTCGCGCGATAGTCACGGAAAAAATGATTGAGTCTTGCTAATTCATCCTGAATATAGCCTCTGCCATCGAAAAACTCCGCCTTGAGCGATTCACCGGTGTGCAGGTTATTAAGCGTCAAAACACGCGGGCGTGGTGTCGAGAGGGTAGCAAATGCTGGTGTCGGCAGGATAGCCGCTGCGCCTAGCGCAACACCACCCAGCGCCAGCAATTTGCGGCGATTAGCGTCGAATTTGTCCATGATAATCAGGTCTACAAGTAAAGTGGTCGTTATTTATGCACTTCTGGCGCACGAAGGGCACCTTAACTGCCGAAAGAAGCGGCGTCAAGGTCCCCTAACCCCAGTCAATATGGGCCTTGCAGCTCTGCTGCCCCTAAGTGACTAAATCATACGACACCTGAATTGTCTGAACTACTTCATTTACCTGATTAATTGTTCCGCTTTAGGCAGAATTTGTGCGCCAGATCGCGCGGGGAGATCGTAATTGTAAATATCTGTACGATATTGCGCCCGCCCATCCGCGCCAACAAAGGCCGTCAGATAATAGAGGTTAACCGGGATATTCTGGCGGATATTCACGTACCGGGTGTTCCCTTCTTTCAGGGCATCGGAAATCCGCGAGTCGTTCCAGCCCGCATCCTGCAACAGCATATTGGCAAGTTCTGACGCCTTGTTCACGCGCACACAGCCGGAGCTGAGCGCTCGCGTATCTTTCTGGAACAGGTTGTGGTTTGGCGTATCGTGCAGATAAATAGCATCTGAACTTGGCATATTGAACTTATAACGCCCAAGCGAGTTGCGCACACCGGGTGCCTGCTGGAAGCGGAACGGCAGGTTAGATGCGGTAATCGTTGACCAGTCCACCTGATAAGGGTTGATGGCCTCTTTGCTGTTCCAGCCGCGCATCATCGTATAGCCATGACTCTCGAGATAACCCGGATCGTTCTGCACCTTCGGCAGAATATCCTTACGGGCAAGCGTTGGCGGTACGTTCCACGGCGGGTTCACCACTACGTTGTTTAACGCACTGCTCATCATCGGCGTTTTGCGATCCGGACGTCCCACAATTACACGCGATGCCAGCACCTGATTACCCTCGAGGTAATACACCAATGAATAAGCCGGAATATTCACCATAATGCCGGTGGACAGTTTGCCCGGCAACAGGCGCAGACGCTGAATATTGAGCGCCAGCACCCCTGCCCGCTGCGCTGGGCTGACATTCAGCCAGTCACGCGTAGATTGGCCGATAACGCCATCAGCACCTAGCCCCTGCCACGTCTGAAAGCGTTTCACCGCATCCACTAATTGACGATCGTAAACGGCAGGCTTGGTATTGCTGGATTTTGCTTGTGTTACCGGTGCCGCAGAAGGGCTGACCACGGTGTTATCACCAGGCAAAGCAATGTTGGGTGCAGCGTCCATCATCCCAGTACGCTGTAAAATCTCACGTAATGCTGGAACGTCTTTGCTCCACTGGCCTGGGGACAGTTTGGCACTGCTGGTCAGTTGCGGCCACGGGCGAGAATCGGTGAGCTGTGTCAATAACGCCTGATGCATTGCGGCATACTGTGGGTGCTGCGGCGTGAGGCTCGCAACGAACTGCGGCAGAACACCGTTATCCAGCGCCAATTGCCACTGATTGATCACCGACAGCGGCGGCGTGGACAGCGTATAAGGCTTATCGCTGTATAACCAGCGATTACCCTGCACAGGAATGCTACTGATGAACTGGAGATAACCCATCATCGCGTCAGAAAGCACCACATCTCGTGCCATTCCGCTGACGGCAGGATCGGTCAGTAACTCGACCCACTGCGTGAACTGTGGCTGGAAACCGGCAATAGCCACTTCAGCCAGCTGCTGCTGAAATGCCTGCACGGCATCACGATTTTCCCACATCGGCTTCATCGTTCTGGCGGCATACAAGGCAGCCAGCTGATTCATGTATACCGGTATGTAATGAGAAGGAAGAAGTGCCTGAATATCAGCCCGACTTTTCGCAGCCGCGCCTTCAGGAAGCGGTTGAATCCCCGCCATCATCGCGACGGCAGTCGTTTGCCCTTCCGTTTGCGTCAACGCCTGTGACGTATCACCCAGCGTGGCTGAGCCGTCGGTAGGCACCAGTTCAGGCTCGTCGGCCTGAACGCTAAACAGTGGAGCGCATGCAAGTGTCAGACATAAACTCAGCGCTGACAGCTGACGACCATATAATTTATGGAGTGACATCCCTTGCCCCCTGTTTGTCATTACTGCCCACACCAACCGGGGCTTACTCTCAGTATATAAAGACAAAAATAGTTTTGCCTGACCAAATGTAAAGAAGATTAAAGATAATACTCCGCTTCCGGCGAAAAAGGATAACAAAAAGGGCGACATCGTTGTCGCCCTTTTTTAAAAATAGCTATTTACCGTTACGAAGCATCTGCCGTGCCGGGCAAGGGTTCCGGTAGCTGCGGCGCGAAACCACGCAGGCCGACCACGTGAACGTGTTCGGTATTCTGGAAGACCTTACGCACCAGTTTATAGGTGGTGCCTTTTTCCGGGCTGATATTTTCCGGTGCCGCAATGATGAGCTGCATTTCCAGACGGTCACACAGTTCAAACAGCGTGGCAATGGAACGGGCATCAAGACGCGCCGCTTCATCAAGGAACAGCAGACGACATGGCGAAATATCTTTGCCACGCAGACGCCGCGCTTCATCTTCCCAGCTCTGCACAACCATCACCAGAATCGACATCCCCGTACCGATAGCTTCCCCGGTAGACAGCGCACCAGACTCCGCACGCAACCAGCCGTCGGAACCACGGTTAACTTCGACTTCCATCTCAAGATAGTTACGGTAGTCGAGCAGCTCTTCACCAATAGTCTGCGGCGTACGCTGACCCATATCGATCTGCGGATTCAGACGTTGATACAGCTTCGCCAGCGCTTCGGAGAAGGTCAGGCGGTTGCTTTTGAACAAGTCCTGGTGCTGTTCGTGCTGTTCGGCAAGCACTTCCAGCAGCGTGGAGTGGGCTTCACGCACATTGACGTTCAGACGCACGCTGTTGACCTGGCCAAACGACACGCTTTGCAGACCCTGGTTGAGCATACGAATACGGTTCTGCTCGCGTTGAATGGTCTTGCGAATGATGTTCGCCACGCTGCGAGAGCTGATTGCCAGCTTCTGTTCACGCGCCGTCAGTTCTTCCGTCAAGCGCCCCAGTTCGATTTCCATCTGCTCAATGGCTTCAACGGGATCGTCGGTACGGATAATATCCTGACGAATACGCTCGCGGAGGTGCTGGTACACCGCCACGAAGAACTGGATTTTACGCTCAGGACGTTTCGGATCTTCCGACATACGCAGCACGTCGCGCAGATGTTCGTTATCCGCAACGGCCAGACGCAGCGCACCCAGCGCCTTATCCGACATCGAACGTAAATCGTCCGCAGAAAGATAAGCCAGCTCACGGCGGTGTAGACGACGCTCAACGTTGTTGTCTTTCACCAGACGCATAACCGCGCACCAGCCCGCTTTCGCACTCACCACTTGCTCACGCATTTCGAGATAATTACGCTCAAGGGAGCGCAATTTTCGGGTCAGGTTATCCATCTCCGCTTCGCAGAAGGTCAGCGCTTTCTCAAGTTGATTACGGCGGTTACGGTTGTTGGAGAGTTGAGTGTGCAACTCATCGCGGCGTGAACGCGCACGCTCTTCCGCGCCGCTATCAGCGCGCACGCCGATATCCTGCAGTTCGCGGTGTAAATCGGTCAGCAGCTCTTTTTTGGTATCGTAAGAGCTTTTCAGTGACGCCATAACCTGGCTGTACTGGCTTAGCTGTGCCGCGTGGTTACGCAGCGCTTCGCGCGCGCGAGCACGTTCAGCTTCGGCTTGTTCAAGACGCTGGCGCAGTTTCTCGTTGAGATCGGTATTACCGTTGAGCATTTCCGCCGAATCGGTATAGCCAAAGTGCGCACGGCGCTGAACCACTTCCGTCAGAGCAAACGCCTGCTGGCGCGCATCACGCTGCACTTGCTGAGAATAAGCGTAATCTTCTTTTAGCTGTTCAAATTGCTCTGGATCGCTTTGCAGAACGGAAACCATCGGTTCCAGTTTTGCCAGCTGATTGCCATGCTGCTGAATAAAGCGCGCGGCTTCCTGCGCTTCATCCAGACGTTCCTGAATTTCATCAACGCGATCGGCCAGTGTTTCATCAGCCAACAGATTAAGACGCGGCAGCAAACGGTTAAGCTGCGCTACGCCTTCTTTCGCCAGCTCAAACTGAGCGCGGCTCTGTTGGTTGTCATTTTCGTGATTGCTAAGCGCACGCTCCAGCTCACCACGACGAGTATTCAGTTTGCGAATTTCCGCTTCCGGATCCGCTTCAAACGCGACGGCTAAATGGCTGCCGATAAAGCGGCTGAACGCCTGATGCAGACGTTGGGTTTTCTGTACGTCAAACGACAGCGTCGCAAAACGCTCAGACAAGATTTCACGTTCGGCATGCAGCGTTTCGATACGGTTTTCACGCGCCGCACGACCAAATAACGGCAGCGTCGGGAAACGGGAATAACGCCACTGACGATCGGCGATTTTCACCACGACGGCTTTTTCAAGCTCGTCAACGGCGAATACGCTGTCATCAAAGGACTGTGGATCCCCTTCAATGAGATAGAGATCTTCTGGACAATCTTCCAGCCCTTCGAGCTGTTCGGCGATCAGCGACAGATCCTGTACCACAATCGCGTGACGCGATGGGCCATACAGCGCGGAAAAGTACGGTGCATCGTCAAGGCTGACGTCGTCGTAAATTTCGGACAACAGCACGCCGCCAAAGCGTTCAGCGAGCGCATTGAGGCGCTGATCTTCCGAACCGCCAGGCTGACTTAAACGCTCGATTTCGTCGTCAACGGCACGTTTACGGGCGCCGACTTCATCACGTTCAACAATCGCTTCACGCTCGCGCTCCAGCAGTTGTTGCATGAATTCAGTCACGTCCTGGCTGGATTCGAACGCTTCGCCACTCTGCTCGCAAAGCTGAGTCAGACTGCTTTGTGCAGCCAGCCAGATTGGCGCACGTTGCAACAGCGTTTGCGTCCGGCCTTGCAACTGTTCGAGTTCCTGACGCAGCGTCATACGCTGTTCACTGGCGGAAGAAACGCTGTCCGACAATGCAGAGATGCGCTCTTCCAGCTCCTGATGCAGGGCTTCCAGCTCGTCGATTTCGATATGACGGCCCTGGCGTTTGCAGAACTCAGCCAACAAACGCTCGGCTTCTTGCTGCTCACGCAGGCGCTGTTCCAGTTCGTTCAGGCGTCCGCGCAGCGGGTTCGTCTGTTCCGCCAGATGGCGCTGATTCACACCTTCACGCAGCAGGTCGCGGGCGATGTCCCACGCCTCGTCACGGCCCAACGGGCCATTGATCGCCGCCACCAGCTGATAGGCCTGCTCAAACTGGCTGTGCGCGGTTTGCGCCACGCTCATTTTCTGTTCGAGCGACAGCAGTTTTTCGGTGGCTTCTTGCTCTTTCGCTTTGAAGGTATCAAGCCATTCGTCGGCGCTTTCCGGATTCAGATCCGGCAGGTGGCAAAGCTCTTTCGCGCGTTGCAGCGCCTGTAACGCCTGACTGTACTGAATAGCACGCGTCTGCTGCACATCCAGCGCCTGCTGATAATCGGCGAGCTGGTTTTTCAGCTCATCCACTTCCAGCTCAGCGGCTTCGGCGCGGCCTTCGTTGTCTTCTTGCTGTTCAGCGGCTTCTGCCACCACTTCATTTTGTTCTTCAAGACGAATCTGCAGTTCGTCGAGATCCGCTTCGTAGCGCCCAATTTTTTCCTGCTGACGCAATGCGGTCTGCACCAGATTCAGGTGATCGCTCGCCGCCTGGTAATCGGCTTCCAGATCGCCTTCGGCACCGCTATGTTCTTGCAGTTCCCGCGCCATATCGACGTGTTTGAACTGTTCAGCGCTCAGCTGTTTGCGCGAGGTGTATAATTCGCGGCGGAATTCCAGCGCTTTGTCGAGATGCACGCGGCGTTCGTTGGCGTGGCGCATGTAATCCGCCGCCACATAATCGGTCGCTTCGGAAATCAGATGCTTAAACAAATCGCGATCCGATTGCGTCACGCGGATCGCTTCCAGCGTCATGCGGTTTTCACGCAGCGCGGCTTCCATATCCTGGAAGGCTTTACGCACGCCGCTGTTTTCTGGCAACAGGTAGTCACGCAGCGAGCGGGTAATGGCGCTGGAAATCCCGCCATACAGCGAGGCTTCAATCAGGCGATAGTATTTGCTACGGTCAGACGCAGAGCGCAGACGACGAGCGACAACGCCCAAATCGAACATCAGCGAGTGATAGTCGGTGATGGAGTTAAACTGTTTGAACTGTACGCCTTCCATCCCTTCGAGCTTATCTTTCAGCTCCTGAAGCGTGAGGACGCGAGCCTGCCTGTCGTTCAGTGTTTCCGTCACCAGCTCCGTCGGCTGGAATGACATCGGCAGACCCTGAATAGCGAACGGTTTGATGTCCACTTTGCGGTCACGTCCGGCAACCTGCTGCAAACGCACGCCCACCAGCACGCGCTGATGGCGAGAGTTCATGACGTCCAGCATCGAATAACAGACACCGGCTTTAAGCTTACCGTGCAAGCCTTTATCACGTGAACCGCTGGTCGCACCGGCTTCGGTGGTGTTACGGAAGTGCAGCAGCGTCAGATCGGGGATCAGCGCCGTGACAAATGCCGCCATGGTGGTGGATTTACCGGCCCCGTTACCGCCCGAAAGCGTCGTAACCAGTTCATCAAGATCAAAGGTTCGGGCGAAAAAGCCGTTCCAGTTAATCAGGGTTAATGAACGAAATTTACCGCGTTCAATCATTATTCTTCCTCCCCGCTATCCGTATCCGGCTGAGCATCGTCATTCTCGTCATTGAGTTGCAGACGATTTTCAATCGCCATCGCTTCACCATCGCGGATCATGCGCAACTGCGCTTCGCGGGCGTCGTCACCCGAACGCACATCCGCGCCAAAGCGGAAAACCGCCTCGGTGATACGGAATTTACTGCTGTCATGACCCATAAACCACACCATGCCCAAACGGCGCAGACGGCTTAGGGAAGAGCGTACTTTTTCCTGCAATTTTTGCCTGTCGAGATCCGAACCGGTAGAACGGTTATTCACCAGCTTCATCAGCTTGGCTTCATCGGCCAGGCTTAACAGTTCGTCATACAGTTCCTGCTGGGTGAAAATCCCTTCGTTCGCCAGCCGTTCTGGGCTGAGGTAGAGATAGCAAAGGATTTTACCGACCATCATGTCCACCTCGGACAGCACCGAGCGAGGGATCAGCGTCGTGGAACGCGGGCGCAAATAGAAGAAGCCTTCCGGCGCGCGAATCAGCTCCACGTTATAGCGGGCGTAAAACTCTTCCAGATATTCCTGGAAATCCATCAAAAAGGCATGGTTGTCCAGTTCGTCCAGACCGATATGACGGCCCGAACGCAGAGCGCTATCCAGCGCCGGGAATAACGGATTGGCCAGAGCCTGTGCCAGTTTAACTGGCATCACGTGTTCAATATTTGTCGATGACATGTGCCTGTACCTTGGCTCCGTAATCATTAATCGGCTGCCACTTCGGCGACAGTCCGGTGAAATCTGCTTGTGCTACGCCCAAACGGACGGCCTGATCGACCACAATGCGCGCAACGTCGAAATGACGGGCGCGTGGGTATTGCGTGAGGTATTCGCGCGCGACCAGCCCCAAATCCAGCGGCAGTCCTTTGTTTTTATAGATAACCAATTGCTCTTCGATGAGCGCCGCCAACTGCTCGCGGATTTCGTTAAACTCTTCGTACTCCAGGTCCGGCGGAAGTTCCCCGGTCACCTCTTCGTCACGCAGCATCATCTCTTCGTCACGCATGTCGAAAAGACGATCGGCATTGGCATACGTCAGCGCCCACGGCGCGTCAAAGTAGTTCTGTACCGACACGCGAAGACGCTGGGCGAAGACGCGGTTTTTATCCATATCGATAGCGGTTCGGATAAACTTATGCACGTGGCGATCGTAGCCGATCCACAGGTCGATAGCCTGCTGGCCCCAGCTGACGATACGATCCAGTTTGCTTTGCAAGTCGAACACCAGACGATCGACAAAATGCAGATCGTCGTGCGTCATGGTGGAATCCTGAATACGCATCAGGTTTGCCTGGAGCTTGTCACCTGCGGCTTCCAGCGTATCTTGCAGTTCACGTAGCGTGCCGGACGTTTCTGACAGCAGCATTTCACAACTGGAGATAGCCGCACGCCAGTCTTTGTTCAGCAACTGGGCGATATCGTCTTTTACCGTTTGCTGCTGCTCGTCCATCAGGCGCTGAGTGAGATCGATACTGTCGAAGATTTCCGCGACGGAATACTTCAGCGGCGCATAGACGTTGCGATGCCAGTGAAATTCATCACCGTTCTCTTCTGCCGCATCCGCCGCGCGCTTCAGCTCACCGCCAACAATAGACAGCTGCATCGACAGGCGCAGCGTTGAGAATTCGCGTTGGCGAATGTAATAATCCGTTATCCCGATGCCGAGCGGCGTCAATCGGTAGATAGAGTTGCCTTCGGTGATTTCGCTGGTAAAGCGGTTCAGCAGACGTTGACGCACCATATCGTTGATCGCGTTGTTCGCGCGCACGCTGATGGTTTCGCTGGTTTGCTCAAACGCATCACTGACGTGACGGAAAGCATCAATCAACTCACCTTCGGTAAGCTCGCCTTCCAGTCTTTCGCCATTCAGCGTTGCCACAGCCATCAGGAATGAAAGCCTGTCGACCGGCAACGAGATCGAAAAATCATTTTTTCTGGCCCAGGCAACCAGTTCGGGGACTGTCTGGGAAAAATCACTCATCGTTAGTCCTTGTATCTACCTGCGGTTTTAGCGCGGTGACATGAATATAGCGACCCAGGCTAATCCAGGGTTCTTCCCGGCAATAGCGTGTTTCTAGTGCCAACAATTGTTCGTAGCGGTCATGCTGCTTATGTTTTTCACGCAGATAATCATGAAAGACCCGCACACCGGTTTTGCTGGTTATTTGCCAACCCGCGGCGTGCAGCCAGTCGTAAACCTGCTGCGGCTGTCGCGGATAGTTCGGCGACAGCTTACGTTTTCGGGTCTTCGGCATGCCCGCTTCGACATAGTCAAAGTTCGTCACGACCATGTTATGCATCAACAGACCGTTAGCATTGTAGAACATTAACGACAACGCGCCGCCCGGACGTAATGCCGACCACAGCGCGTCTAACACCGCTTGCGGATCAACTACCCATTCCAGCACCGCATGGCACAATATCAGATCAACCGGCCTTTCCAAATGCCCCGTAATTTCCTGCACCGGGCATTGTACAAAATGCATGTTGTGGCTCACACCTTTCTCATCGGCGGCCTGCTTCGCCAGGGCAATCATCTCCGCTGACAAGTCGCATAGGGTAACATGATGCCCTCGCTCTGCCATCCGAATTGCCGTTTGCCCGGCACCGCCGCCAGCGTCCAGAACCCGTAATGGCGCGTCACCGAAGGAATCCAGCAAAATGTCTAAATCTTGCCATAAGATCGCCTGACGCAGCTGGCCCTTGGTCGTGCCATAGATATTGCGCGAAAACCGTTCCGCGATGCCGTCAAAATTGCGATCCTGCACGCCGGACTCCATTTGCCCATTACAAAGCCGCTATTTTGTCATACCCACAGCGAGAGGGAAGCTATCTGGTGTAATATCCGTGCATATCCCCTATCAGATGGTTAAAAAAGGAACCAATACGGATGCTTTTTACGCTAAAGAAGGTTATCGGCGGCATGATTTTGCCGTTGCCTTTGTTGCTGTTACTCATGGCGCTCGGCCTGGGTTTGCTTTGGTTCAGCCGATTCCAGCGCAGTGGCAAGATTTGTCTTAGCATTGGCTGGCTGGCGCTACTGCTTTTAAGCCTGCAACCGGTCGCAGACAGCTTGCTAAAACCTATCGAAAACACCTATCCCACCTGGCGGGGAGCGGAACATGTAGAGTATGTGGTGGTACTCGGCGGCGGCTACACCTGGAATCCGCAATGGGCACCCAGTTCTAACCTCATCAGTAACAGTTTGCCGCGCCTCGCCGAAGGTATTCGTTTATGGCAGCAAAACCCAGGAGCCAAACTCATCTTCACCGGCGCTCCCGCCCTGACCAATCCAGTCAGTACCGGAGAAGCCGGCGCTCGTGTCGCAGAAAGTCTGGGGGTACCGCGCAGTGAGATTATCGTTCTGGATAAGCCGAAGGACACGGAAGAAGAAGCCGCCGTGGTCAAACAGGCGATTGGTGATGCCCCCTTCCTGCTGGTGACGTCGGCTTCTCATTTGCCCCGCGCGATGATTTTCTTCCACCATGCCGGGTTGCATCCGTTACCTGCCCCGGCAAACCAGCTGGCGATAGACTCGCCGTTAAACCCGTGGGAACGTCTCATCCCGTCGCCTGTCTGGTTAATGCACAGCGACCGCGTGGGTTACGAAACCGTGGGCCGCATTTGGCAATGGCTCAAAGGCAGCTCAGGCGAGCCAGGGCAGTAATGATTTTGACGCCAGATCGAAGTTTTCGCGGTTAAAACGCCCGGTGTTCACCAACTGGGCGACTTCATCCCACAGTAAATACAACCAGCGCCGCCAGAGGAATGCTTCTGCAACTGGCGCGCGCTGGAGGTAATGCCACAGCAGCCCTTCCGACAGCCCGCTTTCCGAGAGTCGAAACAGCTCATATTCGCGTGGTGCCCACAGCGTAATGCCCGGCCCAACCATTGCCAACAGCTGATCGCTACGGGAATCTTTCAACATACTGCGCAACGTGAAATTACCGTGTACCAGCACGCAATTATCATTAAAACCGTCGAAGAGCGCGGGCAGACATTCACGAGTGCGAAACAAAATGCGCTTGTCCTGCATCGTCAGTCCGGTGTTGTGATAGAGATTCAGCGTGCCCCACAGCATTTCCACGCGCTGGCGATACCAGAGCGGCCAGAGATTTTCCTGGGTGCTGTCGACGGTGCCGACGCAGCCACCACTATCTTGTCGGTGCCAGGACAGCAACGCCTCGACGATTTGATCTTTTAGCTGTTCCCAGCGATCGGGTGTTCTGGCAGGCGCTTCAACCGGGACGCCACGCAGACGTTCGAGCAAAAGAATATCCGGCCCAGCGTGTTCGTCATGCGTTATCACACCGTAAACCACTGGCATGCGAACCGTACCACTGCGGGCCAGGGTAGAGACTTTCCACGCCAGTTGCTGCGCCAGCCCTGGCGTTGTAAAACTTTTTGCCAGCAGCGGCATCGGGTGGCCCTGAGCATCGTACAAAGACCACAGTGATGAATCCGTTTTCTCACTCACGCACTCCACCCGACTCAGTTTCTCGCCCAGCAGATGGCTCAGTTCGGCACGCAGTTGGTCCATATCTGGTTACCCCTGTGAAGACTACTGTTTTTATAATGAGCGCCGATGCCGGAGATGTCACCGGATAAGATCAAAAACGGGGCAATAAAACGAGGAAAAACGGGGCGGGAAACACTCCCCTCAAGGCTGAGGGGAGGAAACGTTTAGCGCAGTTCAGCGCGTACGCGAGCGAGATCTTCTGGGGTATCAACGCCGGTGCCCGGCACTTCTTTCGCCACCGCAACGTGAATTTTTTCGCCGTACCACAGCACACGCAGCTGTTCGAGCATTTCGATTTGCTCCAGCGGGCTTGGCGTCCAGGTGACATAGCGGCGAATAAACCCAGCGCGGTAGCCGTAAATACCGATATGGCGTAGCAGCGTATCGCCAATGACATCCCGGCTTTTGGCAAAGTTGTCTCTGTCCCACGGAATAGTGGCGCGAGAGAAATAGAGCGCATAGCCTTGTGCGTCCATTACCACTTTCACCGCATTTGGATTAAACGCTTCTTCTGCATCGTGGATAGGCACCGCGAGTGTCGCCATGCCAGACTGGCTGGCAGCCAGGTTATCCGCAACCTGGCGGATAATCACCGGCGGGATCATCGGTTCGTCGCCCTGAACGTTGACGATCAGCGTGTCGTCACTGAAACCGCATTTTTCCACCACTTCGGCCAGCCGTTCAGTACCAGACTGATGATCGGCGCGGGTCATGCAGACTTCGCCTCCGGCGGCTTCAACCGCACACGCCACGTCTTCATGATCGGTGGCGACAATGATGCGTTCTGCGCCTGATTCACGCGCTCTTTCCAGTACATGCACAATCATTGGCTTGCCGTTGATGTCCTGCAACGGTTTACCCGGCAGACGAGTGGACGCATAGCGCGCGGGAATAATGACAACGAAACTCATGGATGGCTCTCTTCTGCGCTCAATGGACGGGCTTCGTTTTCCAGCAACACGGGGATCCCGTCGCGCAGCGGGAAGGCCAGGTTGTCGAGTTTGCAGATAAGCTCTTGCTTATCCTGACTGTAATAGAGCTTACCGTTGCAAACCGGGCAAGCGATGATTTCAAGTAAGCGGTGATCCATAGTTCCTCCAGTGGGAGCGAAAAAGTAATCGTCGCAGCATAGCACAGAGGCCATTTATGCGGCGTCAATTTCCCAGCCCGTCGGCTGAGTGCTGAAAAGTTCGCCTGGACGATGGTTGAGTTCAATACGTGTGGCACCTTGCCAGCGTGCAAAATCATTGATGGCCTGCATCAGCCCTTTTTCAAGCACTTGACTCACCCTCACGCCGTCTTGCAAATAAACAGCAAAAATTTCCAGTACGCCTGTCTTACGATGCATTTTGCTATCCATGCGTCCGACCAGCCTGCCCTGATGCAACAGTGGCAACACAAAATAGCCGTACTGGCGTTTTGGCGCAGGCGTGTAGCATTCCAGACGATAGGTAAAGTCGAACAGTTGCTCGGCGCGTTTGCGGTCCCAGACCACGGGGTCAAATGGCGACAGCACCGCGCTGTGGGTCGCGGTTAATTTCCCTGCCAGCGCGGCGTCAAACTGAGGAAGTAAATCGGAATGCAGCCACATCGAACCGAGTCCTTCAACGTCTACCGGTATGATTCGTCCCTCTTCCTGCCAACGCGCAAGCAAGCCAGGTAGCGCTGGCTGACGTAAACGGTAGTAATCCGCCAGCCACTGCCCGCGGAAAATACCCAGGCTGCGCGCGCTGTTTTGTAGCATCAACGCTTCGGCTTCTGCCTGTAGCAGGAGATCGTGTTCATCGTTCCAGTGCGGCATAACGCGTGAGGTCAAATCATAAATACGTTGAAAATGATGACGACCAATCACCATCACTTTGCCTGATGTAAACAGCCCTTCCAGATGCCGCTTGTGAGGTTTCCATTCCCACCAGCCGCCAGTGCCTTTGCGTGGGTGCTCAAAATCTGCTGAACGGACCGGGCCATTCACCTCAATATGCCCCATCAGTGCCTGGATTTCAGCGGCATGCTCTTCCATCCACGCTTTGCGGTATTTCCAGCCCATCTTGTCGGGCGCAAGCATGCGATGTCGAACCAGAGCAAAGTCGGTTCTTGGCAGGAAGCAGGCCTCATGGGCCCAATACTCCATCAAATCGCCCCGCGATAATGCCTCATCAAGCCACTGCTGCGGATAACCGCCAAGGCGACTGAATAGCACCAGATAGGGGCTACGAGCGACAACATTGATGGTGTCGATTTGCAGGAGCGACATGCGTTGGATGGTAGAAAGAATGTCGTCGGACTGCGCACGTCGGCGTGGTTTCTTGAGCAGCCCCTGCGCGGCAAGATGAAGATGGCGTGCGGCGGTAAGAGAAAGCGTTGCTTCTGACATTTGAATCCCTCGTCAGCTCAGCCTGCGTCGCACGCAATAAATTAGCGCTGCGCCAGGCTCACAAGTTTCTGAATCAACTGTGGGGCACGCGCGTCGTCAAAGACGGCGTCCACGGGTAAATACCACCAGTTATCTCTCGCAAAAACACGGCATTTTACCGCATCTTTTTCCGTCATCAGCAGTGTTTGCCTGTCAGTTGCCAGCGCCTGCACATCTGCTGCGCTTAAGGCCTGATGGTCTGCGAGAGCGACCGTTTTCACCGGTTGCACACCACAGCTTTCCAGTGTGGCAAAAAAACGCGGTGGATGACCAATACCCGCCATCGCAACCACGTCAGTCAGGGTTGAAACATCGCGTTTTTCACCCGTCTTGAGATTGACGGCAAACCCTGGGCGTAACTGCATTGGAATTTCATCGGCGCGCGGTACGCCGCCATTCACAATAACGGCATCAACGCTTTTCAGACGTGACGCTCGCTCACGCATCGGCCCTGCCGGCAACCACCAACCGTTCCCAAAACGACGAACGCCATCAATCACAACAATTTCGATATCACGGGCAAGGCGGTAATGCTGGAGGCCATCATCGGTGATGATAATTTGGAGGTCATGAGCAGCAAGTAATGCTTTAACGGCATCGCTACGGTTGGGAGAAACCGCAACAGGCGCGCCAGTACGCTGATAAATCAACACCGGTTCATCACCGGCTTCGGCTGTTGTCGTCCGTACGTTGAGCAAGAGAGGATACTGCGCGGCTTTCCCGCCATAACCCCGGGAAACAACCCCCGCTTTTATGCCCTGTTGTTGGAGTTGCTCAACCAACCAGATGGCAACGGGCGTTTTGCCGTTGCCGCCTGCGGTAAGATTTCCGACGATCACAACGGGTACGGGTGCACGCCAGGCTTTTTTTATGCCGAAACGATAGCTGAGGCGAATGACACCGCTCACCAGGCCATACAGCCAGGCAAGCGGCAGTAGCAGTAACCACAGCGGAGATTCGCCGGACCAGATGCGTGCGATCATTGTCCAAATTGCATTTTATGCAGCTGAGCGTACACGCCACGGTGTTCCAGCAGATCCTGATGGCTCCCGCGTTCAACGATTTGTCCATCTTCGACAACGACGATTTCATCGGCTTTTTCGATGGTCGACAGACGGTGAGCAATGACCAGTGAAGTACGGTTTTTCTGCAACTCGTCAAGTGCTGCCTGAATCGCACGTTCAGATTCGGTATCCAGGGCAGAGGTCGCTTCATCCAGAATCAGGATTGGGCTATCACGCAGCAGCGCGCGGGCAATCGCGATACGCTGGCGCTGGCCACCCGAAAGCAGAACACCGTTCTCACCAATAATCGTATCCAGACCGTTATCCATTTTGCTGATAAAGTCCATGGCATAAGCCATTTTGGCGGCCTTCTCAATATCTTCGCGGCTGTAAAGATCGGTGCGGGCGTAGGCAATATTATTCGCCACGGTATCGTTGAACAGATGCACATTCTGCGAAACCAATGCGACCTGATCACGCAGTGAAGCCAGTGTATATTCGCGAATATCATGCCCATCGAGGATAATGCCGCCTTTATCCACATCGTAGAAACGCGTTATCAGGCTCGCCATCGTCGATTTACCCGAACCGGAACGTCCCACCAATGCCACGGTTTTCCCTGCAGGAATACTCAGATTGATGTTACGCAGTGCAGGCACTTCACGCCCTGGATAGGTGAACGTCACATCGTTGAATTCAACGTTACCTTTTGCACGTTTCACTTCAAGGGTCCCTTCGTCTTTCTCTTGTTCGGTATCGAGGATAGCGAACAGTGTCTGACAGGCCGCCATACCGCGCTGGAACTGGGCGTTGACGTTAGTCAGCGACTTCAGTGGGCGCATCAGGGCAATCATGGAAGAGAAGACAACGGTGATCGTACCCGCAGTCAGCGTTTCCATTACGCTCGGGAAACTGGCCGCATAGAGAACAAACGCCAGTGCCAGAGAAGCAATCAGCTGAATAATCGGGTCAGAGATGGAAGAGGCGGACACCATCTTCATCCCTTGCAGACGCATTTTATTGCTGACTTTATCGAAACGTTTGGTTTCAACGCCTTGCCCACCAAACATCAGCACTTCTTTGTGCCCTTTCAGCATTTGCTCTGCACTGGTGGTCACCTGCCCCATCGTGTTTTGCATATTCTTGCTGATGCTACGGAAACGTTTGGACACTACGCGAATCGCAATAGAAACAATCGGCGCCAAGACGATGAGGATCACCGACAGCTGCCAGCTGTACCAGAACATCATAATGAACAAGCCGATAATCGACGCCCCTTCACGCACCACGGTAATCAGCGCACTGGAAGACGACGAAGCCACCTGCTCAGAATCGTAAGTTATACGAGAAAGCAGCGTGCCGGTAGATTGTTTATCGAAGAACGAAACCGGCATGCCCATCATGTGGCCAAACAGGCGACGGCGCATGGTCATAACCACTTTACCGGATACCCAGGAAATACAATAACTTGAAATGTAGCTGGTGATCCCGCGCAGGACCATCAGCCCGATCACAACCAGCGGCATCCACAGCAGCACAGAGCGATCCGTTTTACCAAAACCATCATCCAATAACGGTTTAAGAAGCGACAGCATGAACGTGTCGCTGGCGGCGTTAAGAATTAACGCGACCGCAGCCACCATCAGACCCGCTTTGAAAGGCGCAATCGTTGGCCAAAGTCGGCGGAAAGTCTGCCACGTAGAAAGATCTTTGTCGTTCTGCATTCAAAAAACCAGCTTATGTTGAGATAGCCGCACATTCTACCCGTTATCACGGGCATCGCCAAACCACTGATGATACCAGCGGGGTAATATTTGATCGCGTAAGCTCTGGATTTGCCAACCTTCTGCTGAAAAGTTAACCGTTATCTGCCCTTGATGAGGCGTATCGAACCACAGATATTGCCGCTGTAGATAACGTGCTTTCACCTTATCCGATGGAAAATGCCACGCGTTGTAACGCGCAGTTGAAGCCAGCGCCGCATGGCCTCCAACGCGTTGTAATAACGTGGGCGAGGAGGACGTTGAACTGCCATGATGTGGCACCTGAACTAGTGTAGACGCAAGATGCTGCCAATAATGGTTTAACATTGACATTTCTGCCGGGATTTCAATATCTCCCGTCAACAATACGCTGTGACGCCCGTCATCCACCCTGACCACGCAGGAGCGGTTATTGCCCTTTTCCGTTGTGCCCGGCAACGGCCAAACTGCGCGAAACGTTAACCCTTGCCAGCGCCAGTGTTCTCCTCGAAAACAGGGTTGATGGCTCTCCCATCCGAGCGGGCTTCTGACCCATAATGAAGGCCAGGTTTTCAGCAGCGTATCCAGCCCTCCCCTATGGTCAAGGTGTTCATGACTGAGAATAATGCCTTCTGGCTGTAGGTGGTGCCAACGCAACCAAGGAACGATTAACTGTTGCGCAGTGTCCCCGCCCGGCCAGGCAAGCCCGGTATCGTAGAGTAGGGCTTTACCATGGCGACTAATGACAATTGACAGTCCCTGCCCTACATCCAGCATCGTCATTGACCAGCTTTCCGCTGGCTGTGGACGCCACAACGGCAACGTCAGGATAGCGCCGCACGCCGCTACTGACGCAGGCCACTTCCGCCAGCCGCTAAATCGCCAGAAAATTATCATTAGCCACGGAGCAATAATGATGCCCTGCCAGCGATAATCGATGTCCTGCCACCCCTGCGGCAGAATACGCAAAAACCAGAACAGCCCTTCCAGCAAACGGTCAGCTAAAAACCATACGCATTTCTCTGCACTAACAGCCCCGACAAAATGCAATACCATGCCTGTTAACAACAGCGGGATCTCACCCAATGTCACCCAAGGGACAGCGATAAGATTAGCCGGTAAGGACGTCCACGAAGCGCCGTGAAAAACGATAACCTGTAGTGGAAGCAGGAGCAGCATTAACCCCAACTGCAAATGCAGTAAGCTCCCTATGGCATTCAGAAACACACTGCAATGCACACGCCGGTACGGCATCCATTGATACCAGAAAATGAGTGTCGCCACGGCAAAGGCTGAGAGCCATAAACTCTGTGCCAGGATTGCCAGTGGATCCATAACAAGAATCGCCGCAATACAGCACAACCACACCTCCCACGGTGACCAACAGCGTCCACTGGCACGAAGCAACAGCCAAACGATCATTGCAATAAGGGTACGCAATGCAGGAGGCTGTAATCCGCTGAGCCAGGCATAGATGGATGCGGCAATAATGCTGATGAGTAGCGGCGTTCGCCAGCCAATTCTTCGACATGGCAGCCCCCTTTGCAGCCCTCGCATGATGGCCCATCCCATCATTGCCACCAAAGAGATATGCAGCCCGGAAATGGCCATCAGATGTGAAGTGCCGGTTTGCTGTAGGAGTAATTTGATTTCGCCAGGTACCGTGGTTCGCTCTCCAACGGCCAGCGCGAGCATGACCTGCTGCCAGGGATAAGGTGCAAGAGCAGTCGTTAGCGATGAGACTGCTGCCGCTCGCAGACTGCAATCCGACTTCAGCACGCTAGCTTGTATAAAGCGTCCGGTTAACGGACGATGTAATGAAAGTGCATGCCGCTGGCTATCAAACATGCCGTCGTTAAGCAGCCCATGTACCGCCCGTGACCGGATTGTCATCTGCCACACCTGGCCTGCACATACGCTTTCAGGCAGGGCTTGACCGTACAGAACGATGCCAGGTGCAGGAAACTGCCGCTCCCCATTGATGCGCAGCATTTTTCCGTAATAGGTTGTTTCGCCGTCTGTCGCAGTAATAACGACATCAGCCTGTATTCGTTTACCGGATAACGTATTCGCAGGTAACACCATCTTCTGAGCCGCCAAAATACCCCAGCAGAAAAAAAGCATTGTCAGCCCTACGACTCTGAATCGGCTCTCTCTGATGCAAAGTGCAATTGCTAATATTGTTATCACGCCGGTTGCCAGAACCGAGGGTAATTCAGGCAACCACAGCAGTGGTGAAATGCCAATAATGGCGCTGAAAGCTATTGTCGGTAATCGCATGGCACCTCCGTGTCACCCGTAGTGTTACGGGTTTAGACAGGAGAGTCGCCAGGATAAAGTGGAACATGCGAGTGTGGTTCCAGGCAAAATGCGTTGTTGCTGTATGAATACAACACATTGCGGCAAGCGTTCAGAAATGAACCAGCCAAATGATTTTGTTGCAGAAGGACAAAAACGAAAAAAGCACCCGCAGGTGCTTTTCTCACGTTCAAGTTCGCGGGATACCCGCAGTAACTCACTCGTAAATATTGGCGCGATCGCGCAATTCTTTACCCGGCTTAAAGTGTGGAACGTATTTACCTTCCAGCTCAACTTTATCGCCTGTTTTCGGGTTGCGCCCAACGCGTGGGGCACGGTAATGCAAGGAGAAGCTGCCGAAACCGCGGATTTCAATGCGCTCGCCTTGGGCTAGCGTAGAGGCCATATGCTCCAGCATCTCTTTCACAGCATCTTCAACCGCTTTCGCAGGGACGTGAGATTGCTGGCTTGCAAGTCTTTCAATGAGCTCTGACTTGGTCATGATTCCTCCGGTTTCCTTTCAGGAAAGTATAAGCTGACAACTTAAACAAGGGCGGCCGTAGCCGCCCTTTGTTGTTGATTACAGGACGAATCCTGCAATCTGTCAAGTTACTCGTGAAGAGTGACTCGATTACTCGCCTTTAGCTGCTTTGAAAGCTTCAGCCATAGCGCTAGAGAAGTTGCTTTCTTCCTGTTTGTTATTAACAGTCGCGATTGCATCTTTCTCATCAGCTTCATCTTTAGCACGAACAGACAGGCTGATTGCACGGTTCTTACGGTCAACACCGGTGAATTTAGCTTCAACGTCGTCGCCTACGCTCAGAACCAGAGTTGCATCTTCAACGCGGTCACGTGATGCTTCAGAAGCACGCAGGTAACCTTCAACGCCGTCGGCCAGTTCTACGGTTGCGCCTTTAGCGTCAACTGCAGTCACTTTACCGTTAACGATAGCGCCTTTCTTGTTCACAGCAACCCAGTTGTTGAACGGATCTTCAGCCAGCTGTTTCACGCCCAGGGAAATGCGCTCACGCTCTGCGTCAACCTGCAGAACAACGGCAGCGATTTCGTCGCCTTTCTTGTATTCACGTACTGCTTCTTCGCCTGCAACGTTCCAGGAGATGTCAGACAGGTGAACCAGGCCGTCGATGCCGCCGTCCAGACCGATGAAGATACCGAAGTCAGTGATAGACTTGATTTTACCGTCAACGCGGTCGCCCTTGTTGTGGGTTTCTGCGAACTGCTGCCATGGGTTGTTTTTGCACTGCTTCAGACCCAGGGAGATGCGACGGCGTTCTTCGTCGATGTCCAGAACCATAACTTCCACTACATCACCAACGTTAACAACTTTGGATGGGTGGATGTTTTTGTTGGTCCAGTCCATTTCGGAAACGTGTACCAGGCCTTCAACGCCTTCTTCGATTTCAACGAAGCAGCCGTAGTCAGTCAGGTTGGTTACACGACCGGTCAGTTTGGTACCTTCCGGATAACGCTTAGCGATAGCGACCCATGGATCTTCGCCCAGCTGCTTCAGACCCAGAGAAACACGGGTACGCTCGCGGTCGAACTTCAGCACTTTAACAGTGATTTCGTCGCCAACGTTCACGATTTCGCTTGGGTGTTTAACGCGTTTCCACGCCATGTCAGTGATGTGCAGCAGGCCGTCTACGCCGCCCAGATCAACGAATGCACCGTAGTCAGTGAGGTTCTTAACGATACCTTTAACTTCCATGCCTTCCTGGAGGTTTTCGAGCAGCTGATCACGTTCTGCGCTGTTTTCAGATTCGATAACGGCACGACGGGAAACAACAACGTTGTTACGCTTCTGGTCCAGCTTGATAACTTTGAACTCAAGCTCTTTGCCTTCCAGGTGCAGCGTATCGCGAACTGGACGCACGTCTACCAGTGAACCTGGCAGGAACGCACGAATACCGTTCAGCTCAACAGTGAAGCCACCTTTAACTTTGCCGTTGATAACACCAACAACAGTTTCAGCGTCTTCGTATGCTTTTTCCAGCGTGATCCAAGCTTCGTGACGCTTAGCTTTCTCACGGGACAGCAGGGTTTCACCGAAGCCGTCTTCTACTGCGTCCAGCGCAACGTCAACTTCGTCACCGACCTGGATTTCCAGCTCGCCCTGTGCGTTTTTGAACTGCTCTGCCGGAATGGCGGATTCAGATTTCAGACCGGCGTCAACCAGTACGATATCTTTATCGATAGCAACAACAACACCACGAACGATGGAACCCGGACGGGTTTCGATTGTTTTTAAGGATTCTTCAAATAGTTGAGCAAAAGATTCAGTCATGTTTAATCTTCGAAGTTAGATTTAACGTCCACCTGACACCATGTCGGATGGGGTTGTTTAACATACCCACTCACAATCCATTGCAGCGGGGGTACTACAAATTCTGAGGCTCACCTGTCTTTTTTAATCAGACAGCAGCCAGTTTTTGGCGCGCGTATTGTAGCGCTTTTTCAATCACTTGCTCAATGCTTAATCGTGTTGAATCCAACACTAAAGCATCAGCAGCCGGAACTAACGGGGCCACCGCACGGTTGCGATCGCGGTCGTCACGTTCCTTTATCTCGACCAAAAGGCGTTCAAAGTTAACACTAAAGCCCTTTTCCTGCAACTGTAGCATGCGGCGTTGAGCACGTTCTTCCGCAGAGGCGTCAAGGAAAATTTTGACCGGCGCGTCGGTGAAAACGACGGTGCCCATGTCGCGGCCATCCGCAATCAGACCCGGCGCTTCGCGGAAGGCTCGCTGGCGACGCAGTAACGCTTCACGCACGCGCGGGAATGCAGCGACCTGAGAAGCCGTGTTCGCTACGTCCTGAGTACGAATTTCGCCGCTAACGTCTTCACCTTCCAGGATAACTTCAAGGTTGCCATCGGTGGACACGAAACGCACGTCAAGGTGTGCCGCCAACGGCACTAACGCCTCTTCTGAGGTCACGTCAACGTGATGATGTAATGCCGCCAGAGCCAGCACGCGATAGATCGCACCGGAATCCAACAGATGCCATTGCAATGCTTCCGCCATTGCTTTGCACAAGGTGCCTTTTCCCGCACCGCTTGGCCCATCAATGGTGATTACCGGGGCAATTGCCGTCATCGTTCTCTCCTTCATTCAAGGCGTCAGTTACATAAACGCCGCGCATTATACGCGCCATTGCCAGTAACCGTTACTGTTGCATGCAAATAACAGAATGTTTGAAGGTGAGTGTAGAAGAAATGAACAGAGGTAATGTCAGGAAGCGTAATTCTGCGCTACGCCCGAAGACGTAGCGCGAGGAGGATTATGCGAGGGTACTGATCCGCGCCAACTGCTCGAAATAGTCCGGGAAGGTTTTGGCCGTACATTTCGGGTCAAGAATAGTGACCGGCGTGTCAGACAGCGCCACCAGCGAGAAACACATCGCCATGCGGTGATCGTTATAGGTGCCGATTTCCGCGAAGGTCAGCTGCGCAGGCGGCGTCACGCGAATGTAATCTTCGCCCTCCTCCACTTCTGCGCCGACTTTACGCAGTTCTGTCGCCATCGCAAAGAGACGATCGGTTTCTTTCACGCGCCAGTTGTAGATGTTACGCAGCGTCGTTGTGCCTTTGGCGAACAGCGCGGCGGTGGCGATGGTCATGGCCGCATCCGGAATATGGTTCATGTCCATATCGATAGCGTTTAGCTCACCGTGGGTACAAGCAATGAAATCATCACCCCAGGTCACGATCGCGCCCATTTTTTCCAGTACATCAGCAAAACGGATATCACCCTGCACGCTGTTACGACCGATACCGGTCACTTTCACCGTGCCGCCTTTAATGGCGCCTGCCGCCAGGAAATAAGATGCAGAAGACGCATCGCCTTCCACCAGATACGCACCCGGCGACTGATAATGCTGCCCGCCTTTCACCACAAAACGCTGATAGTTCTGGTTATCCACCTTCACGCCGAAAGTGTTCATCAGGTGCAGCGTGATGTCGATATACGGTTTCGACACCAAATCGCCCTTGATGGTGATAAGGGTATCCTGCGGAGCCAGCGGCGCAGTCATTAACAACGCGGTCAGAAACTGGCTGGAGACGCTGCCATCGACCGCCACTTCACCGCCGGTAAAGCCCCCTTTCAGGCGCAACGGTGGGTAATTTTCCTGCTCCAGATAGTCAATCTGTGCCCCGCCCTGACGCAATGCGTCAACCAGATGACCAATCGGACGCTCTTTCATGCGCGGCTCGCCGGTCAGCACAATATTGTTGCCACCAAGGCACAGCGCCGCCGCCAGTGGGCGCATCGCCGTTCCGGCATTGCCGAGGAACAGTTCCAGCGAGGCATCCGCATTCAGTGGGCCGCCGTTGCCTACCACTTCACAACGCGTACGATCGGCGGAAAGGGTGTACTGAACGCCTAACGCGGTCAGGGCATTGAGCATGTGGCGCACGTCGTCGCTGTCGAGCAGATTCGTCAGCACGGTAGTGCCACGGGCTAAAGCCGCCAGCAGCAACGCACGATTGGAGACACTTTTTGAACCGGGTAAATTAATGGTGCCGTCTACGCGTGCGATGGGTTGTAACGTCAGGGATTCCATGAAACTCAACTCTCAAATGCAGAAAATAAAAACCCCGCAGACCCGCTGCGGGGATGAAAACGTAAGTCTTAACCGTGGCGGCGTTCGAATTCTTTCATAAAGTCAGTTAACACCTGAACGCCCGCCAGCGGCATGGCGTTGTAGATCGACGCGCGCATGCCGCCCACGACACGGTGGCCTTTCAGCGCATGCAAACCTGCGGCGAAGGACTCTTCGAGGAACAGTTTATCCAGCGCGCTATCCGCCAACTGGAAAGGAACGTTCATACGTGAACGGTTACTCGCCGCTACGTCATTGCGATAGAAATCGCTTTTATCGATTGTGCCATACAGCAAGTCGGCTTTCTGCTGGTTGATACGGTCCATTGCCGCCACGCCGCCCTGCTCTTTCAGCCATTTAAAGACCAGACCTGCCAGATACCAGGCAAATGTCGGCGGGGTGTTAAACATCGAGTCATTGTCGTTCAGCACGGTGTAATCAAGAATTGACGGGCACGCGGTATGGGCTTTGCCCAGCAAATCTTCACGCACGATAACCAGCGTCAGCCCAGCCGGACCAATGTTTTTCTGCGCCCCGGCATAAATCACGCCAAAACGGCTGACATCTATCGGGCCGGACAAAATAGTTGAGGAGTAATCTGCCGCCACAACCACGTCTTTACCGAAGTCAGGCATTTCATCAATGGCGATGCCGTCGATGGTTTCATTCGGGCAATAATGCAGATACGCAGCGTTGTCACTAAGCTGCCAGTCGCGCATGGGTTTGACCGCACGCAGACCGTCTACGACGGTTTTGGCGTCAATAACGTTTGGCGTGCAGTATTTGTTGGCTTCTTTCACTGCACTTGCGGCCCAATAGCCAGCGTCGACGTAGTCTGCGGTGGTTTTGTTGCCCAGTAGGTTCAGCGGAACACCCGCGAACTGACCGCGGCCGCCGCCGTGGCAAAACAGCACTTTGTAGTTGGAAGGGATATTAAGCAGGTCACGGAAATCTTTTTCTGCTTCTTCAGCCACCTGGATGAACTCTTTGCCGCGATGGCTGATTTCCATCACCGAAGTACCCAGCCCCTGCCAGTCACACAGTTCCTGTTGGGCCAGTTTGAGCACATCTGCCGGAAGCATTGCCGGGCCTGAACTAAAATTAAAGACCTGAGTCATTTCCCCTCACCACGCTATACAAGTTATCTGCCCGCAGGCATAAGTGTTTCCTGTGGCTATCGGTTTTACCATTCAGTGACACACGCCGCAATGGCTAAAACTTGTGAGTGGGAAAATGCGGTAACGCTCACACAACAGAATCTGCCAGCTTGACGGCACAATGCCGACATTTTGCCTGTCAGGTCACGCGTTTTGCCTGACTGGCCTTCGCCCATTCCGGGTTACTGCAGCGTGCACATAATTGTTTATCACCCGCCCGCAAATGAAAAATCGCACTGCATTGCGTACAGGCGTAGTCGTTCTCTTCCGGCATCGTCGTGAAGCGCTCAACGCACTTGCCGGGCAGGATCGGCAGACCAGGTTTGACCTCATCATCGCTAAAGTAATAGACGCTGATCTGCCCGTTAGTTTCCATGATTGCGCGTTTAATCTGACCCAGATGTTCAATGCCGCTGAGTCGCAACTCCATGAAGAACTCAAATTCAGTCATGTTTTCGGCAGCCAGTTTTTCCCACGCCAGTTCGCCATCAGACACCACAATCACCGGTTTTCCTTCGAGTAAATCCCCCAGTTTTTCACTGTGCGACATGAGCCACATCACTAACCGGTAAAGTAAGCCAAGCGTGACAAAAACTACCATCACGGGAAGCATCGGCACATCGTCGTAAAACGCCACGTCGCCTGCCGCCGAGCCTAACGTCAGGATAATCAGCACTTCAAACAACGACATCTGCCGCACGCCACGACGACCGGTTATCTTAAGAAAGATAAACACCAACACGAAGGTATAAACACTGCGCAGTGCTACTTCCCAGAGAAAATCGACAGGCACTTTATCGAGCGCCATGCGGTGCAGATCAAAAGCTTGCATTTTGTATGCCTTTACAGAGGGTTAATGATTCTAAGCGTAGCTGAGGCTTTTATTTTCGCTGCCCGCGCCGGGACGATAGCGCCTGACACGCAAAACCCGTATGATTGCGCGCTTTCCGTACGATAAAAGTGACCGCCATGACTCAAACATTTATTCCCGGCAAAGACGCCGCTCTGGAAGACTCCATCGCCCGCTTCCAGCAAAAATTAACGGACCTCGGATTTAACATTGAAGAAGCGTCCTGGCTGAACCCGGTGCCTAACGTTTGGTCTGTGCACATCCGCGACAGAGAGTGCGCGCTGTGTTTCACCAACGGTAAAGGGGCCACGAAGAAGGCGGCGCTGGCGTCAGCGCTCGGCGAATACTTTGAGCGTCTGTCCACCAACTATTTCTTTGCTGATTTCTGGCTGGGTGAAACCATTGCCAACGGCCCATTTGTTCACTACCCGAATGAAAAATGGTTCCCGCTGACCGACGATGATGAAGTGCCAGAAGGTATTCTCGATGAACAACTGCGCGCGTTTTACGATCCGGACGATCAGCTAACCGCCAGCCTGCTGGTTGATCTGCAATCAGGGAACAACGATCGCGGCGTCTGCGGTTTGCCGTTCACCCGTCAGTCTGATCAGAAAACCATCTACATTCCGATGAACATCATCGGCAACCTGTACGTTTCTAACGGCATGTCCGCCGGTAACACCCGCAATGAAGCGCGTGTTCAGGGTCTGTCCGAAGTGTTCGAACGTCATATCAAAAACCGCATTATTGCGGAAAGTATCAGCCTGCCGGAAATCCCAAATGAAGTGCTGGCGCGCTACCCGAGCGTAGTGGAATCTATCGCTAAACTGGAAGCGGAAGGTTTCCCGATCTTTGCTTATGACGGTTCACTGGGCGGCAAATATCCGGTTATCTGCGTGGTGCTGTTCAACCCGGCAAACGGAACCTGTTTCGCCTCCTTCGGTGCACACCCTGATTTCGGCGTCGCGCTTGAGCGTACCGTCACCGAACTGTTACAGGGCCGTGGTCTGAAAGATCTCGACGTGTTTACGCCGCCGACCTTCGATGACGAAGAAGTGGGCGAGCATGCCAACCTCGAAACTCACTTCATCGATTCCAGCGGTTTGATCTCCTGGGATATGTTCAAACAGGATGCAGACTACCCGTTTGTGGACTGGAACTTCTCCGGAACGACCGATGAAGAATTTGCCACGCTGATGGCTATTTTCCACGCGGAAAATAAAGAAGTTTATATTGCCGATTACGAACACCTGAGCGTTTATGCGTGCCGTATTATCGTCCCTGGCATGTCTGATATTTACCCGGCGGAAGACTTGTGGCTGGCAAATAACAATATGGGCAGTCATCTGCGCGAAACCATCCTTTCCCTGCCGAACAGCGAGTGGGAAAAAGAAGATTATCTGGCGCTGATCGAGCAGATGGATGACGAAGGTCTGGACGACTTCACCCGCGTGCGTGAATTGCTCGGCATGGCGACCGGTAAAGACAACGGCTGGTATACCCTGCGCATCGGCGAACTGAAAGCGATGCTGGCACTGGCCGGCGGCGACCTGGAGCAGGCACTGATCTGGACTGAGTGGACCATGGAGTTCAATGCCTCCATCTTCAGCGCAGAGCGCGCCAACTACTATCGTTGCCTGCAAACGCTGCTGCTGCTGTCTCAGGAAGAAGAACGTGAGCCGCTACAGTACCTGAACGCCTTCGTGCGCATGTACGGTGCAGATGCGGTGGAAGCTGCCAGCGCTGCCTTATGCGGCGAAGAGGCCTTCTATGGCTTACAGCCTGTTGATAGCGATCTTGTCGCCTTCCCTGCGCATCAGTCGTTGTTGAAAGCCTACGAAAAACTGCAACGCGCTAAAGCCAGTTTCTGGGCTGAACAGAAGTAAAACCACAAATAACTTATGGCGAAATTATTCGCCTGCGCTATATTACGGGGCCTCGAAAGGGCCCCTTTTTTTTATTTCTTCAGCCCTTTCGATGGTTTGTAATAATTAAGTTAACCATGCGTAAACACTATTATTAGTAGCTTACCAATGATGTTAATTTTAATGCATATTACTCCATTTTAATTAACTGTTAAAAAGGGGGTTACAGAAAAAATTCAACTCAAATTGCAAATTTTAAAATTTATTTTTATTTTGATAATCAGAAAGTTACGCCGCGAACGCTGAAAAACCATGCGTTCTGCGGGCCTATAAGCCAGGCGAGATATGATCTATATCAATTTCTCTTCTATAATGCTTTGTTAGTATCTCGTCGCCGACTTAATAAAGAGAGAGTTAGTGTGAAAGCTGACAACCCTTTTGATCTTTTACTCCCAGCTGAGATGGCCAAAGTGGCCGAAGAAGCGGGTGTCTATAAAGCAACGAAACAACCGCTCACCACTTTTTTCCTGGCGATTACTGCGGGTGTCTTCATCTCCATTGCCTTCGTCTTCTACATTACGTCCACGACAGGCACTGCGGGAATGCCGTTTGGTATTGCCAAACTCATTGGCGGTATCTGCTTCTCACTGGGACTTATCCTGTGTGTGATCTGCGGCGCAGACCTCTTCACCTCTACGGTGCTTATCGTTGTCGCTAAAGCGAGCGGTAAAATCACCTGGGGTCAGCTAGCGAAGAACTGGCTCAACGTCTATGTTGGTAACCTGATTGGTGCTCTGCTGTTTGTCCTGTTAATGTGGTTATCTGGCGAGTATATGGCCGCCAACGGTGGCTGGGGGCTTAACGTCTTACAAACCGCTGACCACAAAATGCATCATACTTTTATCGAGGCTGTATGCCTTGGTATCCTGGCAAACCTGATGGTGTGTCTGGCGGTGTGGATGAGTTATTCCGGCCGCAGCTTGATGGATAAAGCAATGATTATGGTTCTGCCCGTCGCGATGTTTGTCGCCAGCGGCTTTGAACACAGCATCGCGAACATGTTTATGATCCCGATGGGTATCGTCATTCGCCACTTTGCCAGCCCGGAATTCTGGACCGCTATCGGCTCAGCCCCGGAAAATTTCTCTCACTTGACTGTCATGAACTTCATCACAGATAACCTGATCCCGGTGACAATCGGCAACATTATCGGTGGTGGTCTGTTAGTCGGGTTGACGTACTGGGTCATTTACCTGCGTGGCAACGACCAGCACTAAAGGTTGTTTCAGGCAGTAAATAAAAAATCCACATAAGAAGGTAGGTGTTACATGTCCGATCTCAATGAAAAGTTAGCCACAGCCTGGGAAGGTTTTGCCAAAGGTGACTGGCAGAAAGAAGTCAACGTCCGTGACTTCATCCAGAAAAACTACACCCCATATGAAGGCGATGAGTCCTTCCTGGCTGGCGCAACTGATGCGACCACTGCCCTGTGGGATAATGTAATGGAAGGCGTTAAACTGGAAAACCGCACTCACGCGCCAGTTGACTTTGACACCTCCGTTGCCTCTACCATCACTTCTCATGACGCTGGCTACATCAACAAAGCCCTTGAGAAAATCGTTGGTCTGCAGACTGAAAAGCCTCTGAAACGTGCGATTATCCCGTTCGGCGGCATTAAAATGGTTGAAGGTTCCTGCAAAGCGTACGATCGCGAACTGGACCCAATGCTGAAAAAAATCTTCAGCGAATATCGCAAAACCCACAACCAGGGTGTTTTCGATGTTTACACCAAAGACATTCTGAACTGCCGTAAATCCGGTGTTCTGACCGGTCTGCCAGACGCTTATGGCCGTGGCCGTATCATCGGTGACTACCGTCGCGTTGCGCTGTACGGCATCGACTTCCTGATGAAAGACAAATACGCTCAGTTCGTTTCCCTGCAGTCTGACCTGGAAAACGGCGTTAAACTGGAAGCGACTATTCGTCTGCGTGAAGAAATCTCTGAGCAGTACCGTGCTCTGGGTCAGATCAAAGAAATGGCTGCAAAATATGGCTGCGATATCTCTGGTCCTGCAACCAATGCACAAGAAGCTATTCAGTGGACCTACTTCGGTTACCTGGCCGCTGTTAAGTCTCAGAACGGTGCAGCAATGTCCTTCGGTCGCGTATCCACCTTCCTGGATGCCTTCATCGAACGTGATCTGAAAGCGGGCAAAATCACAGAAAACGACGCTCAGGAAATGATTGACCACCTGGTCATGAAACTGCGTATGGTTCGTTTCCTGCGTACCCCAGAATATGATGAACTGTTCTCTGGTGACCCGATTTGGGCAACTGAATCTATCGCAGGTATGGGCGTTGACGGCCGTACTCTGGTTACCAAAAGCAGCTTCCGCTTCCTGAACACCCTGTACACCATGGGGCCGTCTCCGGAGCCGAACATCACCGTTCTGTGGTCTGAAAAATTGCCACTGAACTTCAAAAAATATGCGGCTAAAGTCTCCATCGATACCTCTTCTCTGCAATACGAGAACGATGATCTGATGCGTCCTGACTTCAACAACGACGACTACGCGATTGCTTGCTGCGTAAGCCCAATGGTTGTTGGTAAGCAAATGCAGTTCTTCGGCGCGCGTGCAAACCTCGCGAAAACCATGCTGTACGCAATCAATGGCGGCGTGGACGAAAAACTGAAAATTCAGGTAGGTCCGAAATCTGAACCTATCAAAGGCGACGTGCTGAAGTTCGACGAAGTGATGGATCGTATGGATCACTTCATGGATTGGCTGGCTAAGCAGTATGTCACCGCGCTGAATGTGATTCACTACATGCACGACAAGTACAGCTACGAAGCGTCTCTGATGGCTCTGCACGACCGTGACGTGGTTCGCACGATGGCATGTGGTATCGCAGGTCTGTCCGTTGCAGCTGACTCCCTGTCTGCTATCAAATACGCGAAAGTTAAACCAGTTCGTGACGAAGATGGTCTGGCTATCGACTTCGAAATCGAAGGCGAATACCCGCAGTTTGGTAACAACGACTCTCGTGTCGATGACATGGCGGTTGACCTGGTAGAACGTTTCATGAAGAAAATTCAGAAACTCACTACCTACCGTGATGCAATCCCAACTCAGTCTGTACTGACCATCACCTCTAACGTTGTGTATGGTAAGAAAACCGGTAACACCCCAGATGGTCGTCGCGCTGGCGCGCCATTCGGTCCAGGTGCTAACCCAATGCACGGTCGTGACCAGAAAGGTGCTGTAGCCTCTCTGACCTCCGTTGCTAAACTGCCGTTTGCTTACGCTAAAGATGGTATCTCTTACACCTTCTCTATCGTGCCAAACGCACTGGGTAAAGACGACGAAGTGCGTAAAACCAACCTGGCGGGTCTGATGGATGGTTACTTCCATCACGAAGCGTCCATCGAAGGTGGTCAGCACCTGAACGTGAACGTCATGAACCGTGAAATGCTGCTTGATGCGATGGAAAACCCGGAAAAATATCCGCAGCTGACCATCCGCGTTTCAGGTTATGCCGTACGTTTTAACTCCCTGACGAAAGAACAGCAGCAGGACGTTATCACTCGTACCTTTACTCAGACCATGTAAATGGTGCTACCCAATGGATTTCGGGTTGTATTGAGGCGGCAAGCGCGCGAATCCCGATGAGCTTACTCCAGTAAGTGATTCGGGTGAGCAAACGCTGCCAACAAAGATACAACGCGAAAGACGAAGGGTAATGACTGAAAATACGCAGCAGAAAGCGTACAATAAAGGCTCCACAGCAGTGGGGCCTTTTTAACAACTACTCTCCTGCCCCAGCCTGCTTTGCCAGCCATCTATACTATGGATATCTGTCAAAACAGACTTAACACAGCCGGTTTGAGCTGTGCATACACTGGCCCCGAATGGGCCATATATGGAGAAAACACCGCAATGTCAGTAATTGGTCGCATTCACTCCTTTGAATCCTGTGGCACCGTTGATGGCCCGGGTATCCGCTTTATCACCTTCTTCCAGGGCTGCCTGATGCGTTGCCTGTATTGCCATAACCGCGATACCTGGGACACGCACGGCGGCAACGAAATCACGGTTGAAGAACTTATGAAAGAAGTGGTGACCTATCGCCACTTTATGAATGCGTCCGGCGGCGGCGTAACCGCGTCCGGCGGTGAAGCCATCCTGCAAGCCGAATTTGTCCGTGACTGGTTCCGTGCCTGTCACGAAGAAGGTATTCACACCTGCCTCGACACCAACGGTTTTGTCCGTCGCTACGACCCAGTGATTGATGAGCTGCTGGAAGTGACTGACCTGGTCATGCTTGACCTCAAGCAGATGAACGACGAAATCCACCAGAATCTGGTTGGCGTATCCAACCACCGCACGCTGGAGTTTTGTCGCTATCTGGCGAATAAGAACATTAACGTTTGGATCCGCTACGTTGTCGTTCCTGGCTGGTCAGATGACGACGACTCCGCGCACCGTCTGGGCGAATTTACCCGTGATATGGGGAACGTCGAGAAAATCGAACTGCTGCCTTACCATGAACTTGGCAAGCATAAGTGGGTCGCAATGGGCGAAGAGTATAAGCTGGACGGCGTGCATCCGCCGAAGAAAGAGACCATGGAACGCGTCAAGGGCATCCTTGAGCAGTACGGTCACAAAGTGATGTACTAAGCCTGACAGCCTCTGCGGAGGCTGTTTTTACATTCCCTCTTCGGCTACCGCCAAGATTTGCGCAAGCATCGGGCCGCTAATGACGCCGGGCTTCCAGAGCGCCACCAGTGGGTGTGTTAATCCCTTTGCACCCATTTCGGTCTCTATGCGCATGACGCCTTCCTGTCTCTCCACAGCAAAATGTTCTGGCAAAAACGCCCAACCGCCACCGCTTTGCAGGAGGCCTTCCAGCAATGTGATTTCGTTGACGTGAATTAACCTGTCGGCGATGCGTATTCTTCCCGCCAGCGAAGGCGGCAAATCACGAAAAGGCATCAACTGTGGCTGTGACGCCAAATGAAGCAGTGAAACAGGCTGTTTGGGGAAATAATCTTCTCGTGCATACACCGCCAATGAAACACTCCCTACCGCACGCCAGTGCAGATGATCGTTTACAGAGCGATTCACCGCCTGAAACAGACCAAGGTCAACGCTACCTTCATCGAGCCATTGCTCTGCCTGAACGCGCTCGCAGGCAATCATATCCAGCTGAATATGCTGCGCCTGCAGTTGCTCTGCCAGTCGGAGTAACAGCGCGCGCGGAGTAAACAGGTCATAGCATAGCGTCAGATGGGTTTCGATTCTGTCGGGAATTTGTTTGGCGATGCGGGAAAAGGCTTCAGCCTCATGTAAAAACAATCGCGCCTGGTGATAGAGAAGTTGGCCTTGAGGGGTCAGCGTGAGTGGTCGCGTCGAACGATCGAACAATGCGTACCCGAGATCCACTTCCAGATAGTCCAGCAGTTCGCTGACCGTGGTGCGATCTTTTTTCAGCTTTTTTGCCGCCTGAGTCAACGTGCCGGTTTCGCACACACAGGCGAAGGCTTCAATCTGGGCTAACGTAAAACGCAGCAACTCCATCGGGTGTCCTTACTTCGCAGAGAAGCAAACACCTTACCGGAGTGCGAGCCAAGAAAAAAGCCTGTCGGGTGACAGGCTTTTTCTATCAGGCGTGTGCCACAGGCGTCGGATGCTGTCCGGCTTTGCGCAGTAACATCAGCAGGTAGATAAATGACACGCTGGCAATCATCACGAACAGCACGTTATCGGAATAGTTCTGCATCAGCATCGAGGTAAACGTCGGCCCGAGCAAACTGCCAATGGTGTAGCTTAGCAACAGTGCCTGATTCATTGCCACCAGTTGATGATGCTCAACTTTCTCACAGGCCCAGGCCATTGCGACGGGATAAAGTGTGAAGCCCGCGGCGCCGAGAATAAACAGCGTCGGCGCCATTGCCGCGCCACTTAGCATCGCCAGACAACCGAGAATAACCACAAACACCTGAACACGTAGCACCAGCAGACGACCATAGCGATCGGCCAGACGACCAATCGGCCATTGACCAAGGATCCCGGCGCTGACCATGACGGCCATCCAGAAACCAATCCCGGCATCGCTAACGCCCTGGTGATTCAGAAATAGCGGCATTAACCCATACAGCGAACCGAGAACAATGCCGGAGATGATGCAACCATTAACACCTAACCGCGCATGGCGTAGTTTCAGCATCGGCCAAACCTGCGTTGGCGCATGCTCTTCGTGCGGCTGATTCACTATCCGCGTGAACAACAATGGCAGGATCGCAGCCAATACCATACCCGTCACCCACGGCAGTACGCTCATCAGGTCGGTCGGGAATTTGCTAACCATCAGCTGACCCAACACCGTGCCGATGTAATACACCATCATATACGCTGCCAGCAGGCGTCCACGATTACGCGACGTGCCGCTGCACATCAGGGCGCTTTCGACAACGACCCAGATCATCGCGCAGCCTACGCCCGCCAGGAAGCGCCAGCTCAGCCAGCTCCAGAAGCCCACGGTCAACCCTAAACCGACACAGCCCACGGCAAAGATGAGTGAAGCAAGATAATAACTGCGGTTGAAGCCAAGACGCTTAATCAGTCGCCCACACAACAGCGTACCCACCAAATTACCGGTGAAATAGGACGACCCCACCATTCCAACCTGCCAGGTGGGTAAATGCTCATGAGCGAGCCAAAGCGGGACGAGCGTGTTCAGCACTGCGATCGCCAGCGTCAACAAAAGTAAGCCACAGAGCAGAAGGAGCACTGGGCGGGAATACATGGACATGGATAAAAAACCGTGAGGAAGTTCAGAATTCGGGCGCATCATGCCACCTTCATTGGCAAAGTCAATTGCCTACAGACCAGAGCTGGCGCGGTTTTCAGGGTAACAATAGAAGTTTTTTATCCAGCGGAACGGCAATGGAATTTATTATTAAATTATTCCATTGTTTTTATTAGCGAATCGGGTAAATGGTGACTTATTTTCAGTTGAAAAATTTCATGGACGGGTAGCATTATTTGTTACGCCGGACCGTTGCAGTCCGGCGCATTCACGACGTATTTAGCTGGCAATCGCCATGCCGACGGTCATGTGCAGACCGTAGAACACACCGCGGCCAATCAACTCACCAGCAAACATCAACACAAAAGCCAGACTCAGCAATGGGATGGCAGGCTGACGCCCTTTCAGCTGTGGAGCAATCCAGCACACTAACGCCAGAGCGAGGACAACCAGACGCCACGCCATCAGCGAACCATACGCAGGAACCAGCGAGGAAGCTTGCTGAATCGAACTGTGGATCGTTGCCAGCTCACTGCCCTGCATCACGACGACGATAGCGCTGATCAGCAGCGCCAGCAGTGAAACCACAGGCAACAAACGCATCGCCCAGCCATCCACGCCCGCCACGCGCAGGAGCAGATACCCAAGCAGTGGCCCGCCGATAAACATCGTCAGGAAGAAGCTCATCGGTGTCCAGACGCTGTACCAGGTCGGTACGGTGTCGATGGTGTTGTAGACCCGCACCATCATCCAGACAAAGACAACGCCCAGTACCATTGTCAGCACCAGCCATAACGTACGCAGCGCCTGTGGCAGCTTGTTGATCACTGCCAGCAGCCAGCCGATACCGCCAACAGCGAAGAACACAGAACCGCTGGCAATTTCGTTACTTAATGAAGAAGCACCAATGCGGTTCAACGAGTTAAACGCACGCAACGGGGAACCGAGATGCAGAATAGAGGCGATAAAACCTAACCCCATCAGCACCCACAGAACAAACATGCTCAGTACAACAAGGCGTTGCTGCTCGCGAGAAAGCGCTCCTTTCATCAATGCCAGCGCCAGAACGATAAAGCCACCTGCCACACACTGCCCGAGGACCGTGAAGATCATCAACGGCCATTCATGCCATCCACTTCCCATCTTAAACCTCCTTCGGGTTTGCCAGATAGCCGGTGGTGTCACCTGTCGGACGGCTGTTGGCGTTAGGTTTGATAACTATGCTCGGTTTAGTGAAGTGCGCAGACGGCAGCGGCGCAACGGATGCCAGCTGACCGTGCGTTTTACGCAGTTCTTCAATTGGGCCGAAGTCCAGCGCGCGCAGCGGACAAGACTCGACGCAAATTGGCTTTTTACCGTCGGCAACGCGTTCATGACAACCGTCGCATTTGGTCATATGACCTTTCGCTTCGTTGTACTGTGGCGCACCGTATGGACAAGCCATATGGCAGTAGCGGCAACCGATACAGACATCTTCATTTACTACCACAAAGCCGTCTTCACGCTTATGCATCGCACCGCTCGGACAGACTTTAGTACAAGCCGGATCTTCGCAATGGTTACAGGCGATTGAAAGGTAGTAGGCAAAGACGTTCTGATTCCAGGTGCCGTTATCTTCCTGCCAGTCACCACCGGCATATTCATAGATACGGCGGAAGCTGACGTCCGGGGTTAAATCTTTGTAATCTTTACAAGCCAGTTCGCAGGTTTTGCAACCGGTGCAACGACTGGAATCAATAAAAAATCCATACTGAGTGGTCATCGGTTACTCCTTACGCTTTAACGACCTGAACGAGGTTTGTGTGCGACGGGTTACCCTTCGCCAACGGCGATGGACGCTGAGTGGTCAGGACGTTAATACAACCCGCCTGATCGACCCCCTTCGCATCCGGCGCATACCACGCCCCCTCACCTAATGCCACAACGCCCGGCATCATACGCGGCGTCACTTTGGCTTCGATGTGTACCTCGCCACGACCGTTGAAAATCTTCACTCGGTCGCCATTCGCTATTCCACGCTTCTTCGCATCCATCGGGTTCATCCACATTTCCTGACGGCAGGCTGCTTTCAGAACATCAACGTTGCCGTACGTTGAGTGGCAACGCGCTTTGTAATGGAAACCTGTCAACTGGAGCGGATACTCTTTAGCCAGTGGATCATCATAGTTTTCGAAACCGGCAGCGTAGATAGGCAATGGATCGATAACATCGCCTTCCGTCAACTGCCAGGAGGCCGCGATCTCAGCCAACTGTGCTGAATAGATCTCGATTTTGCCTGACGGTGTCGTCAACGGATTTGCGGCTGGGTTTTCGCGGAATTCCTTATAGGCAACATGGTGTCCTTCCGGATCACGCTGTTTAAAGATGCCTGCTTTACGGAACTCATCAAAGGACGGCAGACCAGGGATTGCCTGACGCGACTGTTCATACAGATGGCGCATCCACTCTTCCTGGCTGCGGCCTTCGGTGAACTTCTGCTCCACACCCATGCGTTTGGCCAGTTGAGTGGTCATTTCATAGATGGTTTTGCATTCAAAGCGCGGCTTGATGACCTGATCGGCGAAGATGACATAGGACATATTGCCGCAGGAGGCATCCAGCGCGAAGTCCATCTGCTCAGATGCAGTGCAGTCCGGCAACAGGATATCGGCATATTTCGCCGACGAGGTCATATGGCAATCGACCACTACAATCAGCTCACACTTCTTATCGTCTTGCAGAATGTCGTGCGTGCGGTTGATGTCGGAATGCTGGTTGATGATGCAGTTCCCGGCATAGTTCCAGATCATTTTGATCGGCACATCGAGTTTATCTTTGCCACGCACGCCATCGCGTGTGGCAGTCATTTCCGGACCACGCTCAATCGCATCGGTCCACATAAACATCGAAATGCTGGTTTCGACCGGATTATCCAATGTTGGCATACGTTCAAACGGCAGATCGTAAGAGCCTTCACGCGCGCCAGAGTTACCGCCGTTGATACCCACGTTGCCGGTCAGAATTGACAACATGGAAATAGCGCGGGTCGCAATCTCGCCATTCGCATGACGCTGCGGGCCCCAGCCCTGGCTGATAAACGCCGGTTTCGCCATCGCAATTTCACGCGCCAGCTGAACAATACGTTCAGCCGGGATACCGGTGATGGACGCTGCCCACTGTGGCGTTTTTGCCGTGCCGTCTTTGCCCTGACCGAGAATATAAGCCTTATAGTGACCGTTTGCAGGCGCACTCGCAGGCAGCGTTTTCTCGTCGTAGCCGACGCAGTATTTGTCGAGGAACGGCTGATCGACCAGGTTTTCGCTGATCATCACCCACGCCAGACCGGAGACCAGAGCGCCGTCAGTACCTGGGCGAATTGGGATCCATTCATCTTCGCGACCGGCACCGGTATCGGTGTAGCGCGGATCGACAATGATCAAACGTGCATTAGATTTCTGCCGTGCCTGTTCGAGGTAATACGTTACCCCGCCGCCACTCATACGGGTTTCGCCCGGGTTATTTCCGAACAGAACAACCAACTGACTGTTTTCGATATCAGACGGGCTGTTGCCGTCGGCCCAGCCGCCGTAGGTGTAGTTCAAACCTTCAGCAATCTGTGCGGAAGAGTAATCGCCGTAGTGGTTAAGATAACCGCCGCAGCAGTTCATCAGACGTGCGATCAGGGTTTTTCCCGGCGGCCATGAGCGGGTCATGGTGCCACCCAGCGTACCGGTACCGTAATTCAGGTAAATAGATTCGTTGCCATAATCTTTGATCAAACGCTGCATGTTGTTGGCGATGGTGTCATACGCCTCTTCCCAGCTAATGCGTTCGAACTTGCCTTCGCCACGTTTACCCACGCGTTTCATCGGGTATTTCAGACGGTCAGGATTATAGACGCGACGGCGCATTGAGCGTCCGCGCAGACACGCGCGCACCTGATGCAGACCGTCGTAGTTATCGTCACCGGTATTGTCGGTTTCAACGTATTTAATTTCGCCGTCTACCACATGCATACGCAATGGGCAGCGGCTGCCGCAGTTGACCGTACAGGCGCTCCATACGACTTTGCCAGCAAGGCCTGCGGGCGCGATAGCCTCTGCCGCGTTGGCAATACGGGTAAACGGTAATGTGAATGCGTTACTGGCGATGGCCAGTCCGCCAATTGCCGAGGTTTTCATCAAACCGCGACGGCTGACTTCCGCAGCCAACAAGGCATCGGGGGCTTTAATTTTCATGGATACTCACTTCATTGCTCGTTGAAATGACCCAGTCGCTATATAGATATGTATATAGCGAAATCAGTCTTTTTTAGAGTTTTATGCTGCTTATAATTCGAAGGGAGTATCTACGCTTTCGACCGAAGGGTTATTGTTCAGTATCAATCCAGGTATAAAAAAAGCGCCCTTAGGCGCTTTTTCCGATAGAGACAGGTTTGTGTCAGCCGACGAACTCAAGGCCATTCATGTACGGACGCAGTACTTCCGGCACTTCGATACGACCGTCAGCCTGCTGATAGTTTTCCAGCACGGCAACCAGTGTACGCCCTACAGCCAGACCAGAACCATTCAGGGTGTGAACCAGACGGGTTTTCTTGTCTGATTTATTGCGACAGCGAGCCTGTAAACGACGCGCCTGGAAATCCCACATGTTTGAACAAGAGGAGATTTCACGATACGTGTCCTGCGCGGGCAACCAGACTTCAAGATCATAGGTTTTAGCCGAGCCAAAGCCGATATCACCACTGCACAGCAGCACTTTACGGTACGGAAGACCCAGCAGCTGCAGCACTTTCTCAGCATGGCCCGTCAGTTCTTCCAGTGCATTCATTGAATCTTCTGGACGAACGATTTGCACCATTTCGACTTTATCGAACTGATGCTGACGGATCAGACCACGAGTATCACGACCATAAGAACCCGCTTCTGAACGGAAGCAAGGCGTGTGCGCGGTCATTTTGATCGGCAACTCATCTTCATCGATGATCTCGTCACGCACCAGGTTGGTCAGTGGCACTTCTGCAGTGGGGATCAGCGCGTAGTTACTGCTGTCTGCTTCTTCATCCAGCGGACGCGTGTGGAACAAATCGCCGCCAAATTTCGGTAACTGCCCCGTACCAAACAGTGTTTCATGGTTGACCAGATACGGAACGTAGTTTTCAACATAACCATGCTGTTCGGTGTGCAGGTCCAGCATGAACTGGCTCAGGGCACGATGTAAACGTGCGATTTGCCCTTGCATCACCACAAAACGAGAACCGGTCAGTTTAACCGCAGAGGCAAAATCCAGGCCTTTAGCCATTTCGCCTAATGTGACGTGATCACGCACCTCAAATTCGAATTTACGCGGTTCACCCCAACGGCTGATTTCAACGTTTTCGCTGTCGTCTTTACCCATCGGCACACAATCGTCCGGGATGTTAGGCAGAGTCAACGCGATGTCGCGGATCTCAACCAGCAGAGCATCAAGCTCCGCTTTCGCGGCATCCAGCGCTTCGCCCAGTTTGTTGACTTCCAGGCGTAATGGCTCGATGTCTTCCCCGCGCGCTTTCGCCTGGCCAATGGATTTCGATCGCGAGTTGCGCTCTGCCTGCAGATTTTCAGTATTGACCTGCAGAACTTTACGACGCTCTTCAAGAGCGCGAAGTTTATCTACATCCAGCTTAAAGCCTCGGCGTGCCAGTTTTTCTGCGACTGCGTCTGGCTCGGTACGCAGCAGATTGGGATCGAGCATGCTTATCCTGTGCTTATCGAATGAAAAAGAGAAAATGACCGCAGCCTGCGGTCATTAGATATTTAGCGATAACCTTACCGCAACGCCCTGTTTAGCGGTAGCGTTTTATGGGGCTATTTTGATCCTGTTCGGTAAGCCAGGCGAGCTTTTCACCAATCTTGCCTTCCATACCGCGAGAAGAAGGCTGGTAATACCGTGTTTGCGACATTTCTTGCGGGAAATAGATTTCGCCGGCCGCATAGGCATTTGATTCGTCATGTGCGTAACGGTATTCCTGACCGTAGCCCATCTCTTTCATCAGTTTGGTCGGTGCATTGCGTAAATGAACCGGCACGTCGTAATCCGGACGTTCACGCGCATCTGCCATCGCTGCTTTGAATGCGGTATAAACAGCGTTGCTTTTCGGCGCACAGGCCAGATAGACAATCGCCTGCGCAATCGCTCTTTCGCCTTCCGCCGGGCCTACGCGGGTAAAACAATCCCATGCGGAGAGAGCAACCTGCATCGCACGCGGATCGGCATTGCCAACATCTTCCGAGGCAATCGCCAGACAGCGACGAGCAACGTACAACGGATCGCCACCGGCAGTAATGATGCGTGCGTACCAGTAAAGTGCCGCATCCGGCGCGCTGCCACGAACTGACTTGTGCAGTGCGGAGATCAAGTCGTAAAAACGATCGCCTTTGTTATCAAAGCGAGCACTGCGCTCCCCGGCAATTTCAGTCAACAACTCAGGCTTTAATACGCGTTTACCGGACGCATCCAGCTCCGCCATATCGGCCATCATTTCCAGCGTATTCAGCGCCCGACGCGCATCACCGTTCACCAGTTCGGCAATTGCTTTGCGCGTCTCGTCCGGTAAAAAAATATCCTGGCCGCCGTAACCCCTGGCGTTGTCGGTCATCGCCTGGGTTAACACTTGTTCGATATCTTCGACCATCAACGATTTCAGCAAATAGACACGGGCGCGCGACAACAGTGCTGAGTTGAGTTCAAAAGAGGGGTTTTCAGTCGTTGCACCGATAAAAAAGATGGTGCCGTCTTCAATGTGGGGCAGAAACGCATCCTGCTGACTTTTATTGAAACGATGGACTTCATCAACAAACAGAATGGTACGACGCCCAGCGTTGCGGTTCTGCCGCGCGCGTTCAATGGCTTCACGAATTTCTTTCACGCCCGATGTGACCGCAGAGAGGCGCTCCACATCGGCATTGGCATAGCGAGCAATCACTTCAGCCAGCGTGGTTTTCCCGGTTCCCGGCGGCCCCCACAGGATCATGGAATGCAGATGCCCTGCTTCAATGGCCCGTGGCAATGGTTTGCCAGTGGCCAGCAAATGCTGCTGACCAATGTACTGCGCTAAATTTTCTGGCCGCATACGGGCGGCCAGAGGTTGAAACGCATTATCGGAAAAATCGAGCGACAGATTGCTCACGCATGCCTCTTATTTACGCTGATCGTCCACCGTCACTCCTTTTGGCGGAGTAAAGGTAAATTTGGATGCATCCACCGTGCCGTTCTGCTGGGATTTCAGCTGATAACTGCTGCGCTGATCGTCCTGTTCGATGGCGCTGAACTGATGAATGGTACCGTCGCGACTGACGTTGATGGTGAACTCTTTAAGGTTACCGTTGCTGCCTTTTGGCGTCAGCACAAAGTCATCACCGCTTTGCTTGATGTTGTAATGCTGCCAGTCGCTGGACTGGTTACGGGCAATCAACATAAACGGCGTGTTGCTGGTCGCATCTTTCAGCCAGGTCGCGGTTGCCTGCTCTACAAACGGGTTGTAGAACCACAGCGTTTTTCCATCAGACACCAGAATGCTTTCATCCGGCTGCGTCATGTGCCAGTTAAACAGATTAGGACGCTTTACGGATAAATCGCCCTGCCCATCCTGCACCGCGTTTCCGCTGCCATCGGTCACTTTCTGCGTGAAGCTGGCGTTGAAACTGCTCACTTTATCCAGACGGCTTTTCAGATCGCTCGCGGCATCGGCCCAGACGCTGCTTGCAACGAAGCTGGTCAGTAAGGCACAGGTGATGGCAAATTTTTTCATCTTCATTCCTTAAATGCGTCACTCCCGACGCGGGAGTCTCTTTGTCCCCACTGTAGGCTCAGCGCCTACAGCAGGACAGGAGAAAATACTGATTTTTTTGGCTATTTACGCAACTTTTCAAACGCTGCGTTTAATCGAAAGGCGGTGGAGCAAGCACTTCACGGTTACCGTTATGGCCCGCTTCGCTAACAATCCCCTGCACTTCCATCTGTTCGATGATGCGTGCGGCACGGTTATAACCGATGCGGAACTGACGTTGCACGCCAGAGATCGACGCTTTGCGTTTTTCGGTCACAAAGTTCACTGCCTGATCGAACAACTGATCGAGTTCTTCGCCGTCGGCCAGACCAGCACCACCGCCTTCACTCTCACTATCAGAGGTGATGCCATCGACATACTGCGGACGACCACGCGCTTTCCAGTCCTGAACCACCGCATGCACTTCTTCATCACGCACGAACGCACCGTGAACACGGGTCGGCGCAGCGCTTGAGTTCGGGCCAGAATAAAGCATGTCGCCCATTCCCAGCAGTGATTCCGCGCCCGCCTGGTCAAGAATGGTGCGGGAGTCGATTTTACTCGACACGGTAAAGGCGATACGGGTCGGGATGTTGGCTTTAATCAGACCGGTAATCACGTCAACGGATGGACGCTGCGTTGCCAGCACCAGGTGAATACCGGCGGCACGCGCTTTCTGCGCCAGGCGGGCTATCAGTTCTTCCACCTTTTTACCGACGGTCATCATCAGGTCAGCAAATTCATCCACCAGCACGACGATGTACGGCAGTTTTTCCAGCGTCGGATGCACGGCATCCATACTGTCGCCCGGTTTCCAGTAAGGATCCGGAATCGGACGGCCCATTTGTGCCGCCTGCATGATTTTCTCGTTGTAACCCGCAAGGTTACGCACGCCGAGCGCTGACATCAGTTTGTAGCGACGTTCCATTTCATTGACACTCCAGCGCAGGGCGTTGGCCGCATCTTTCATGTCCGTCACAACTTCTGTCAACAGGTGCGGAATGCCTTCGTAGACTGACAACTCCAGCATTTTCGGGTCGATCATGATGAAGCGAACTTCATCCGGCGTCGCCTTATACAACATGCTGAGGATCATGGCATTCACGCCCACAGATTTACCAGAGCCGGTCGTACCGGCCACCAGCAGGTGCGGCATTTTACCGAGATCCGCAATCACCGGCTCGCCGGCAATGTCTTTCCCCAATACCACAGTCAGCGGTGATGGGTTATCGCGGAACTTAGCGCAGTCAAGCACTTCGCGCAGATAAACGGTTTGCCGTTTTTTGTTCGGCAGTTCCAAGCCCACATACGGTTTGCCTGGAATAACCTCAACCACACGCACCGCAACGGTCGATAATGAACGCGCCAGGTCACGAGAGAGGTTTGAAATACGTGCGGCTTTTACGCCCGGCGCCAGATTCAATTCGAAACGGGTGATAACCGGGCCTGGCGAGTAGTTCACGACATCAGCTTTGATGCGGAAATCAGCCAAACGCGTTTCAACCAGACGCGCCGTTTGCTCGAGCGCAAAGGTATCCACAGGCTCAATTTCAGTCGGCGGCTGGGTCAGCAGATCCAGCGATGGCAGCGGTGAGGTTGGCCTCTGTAACGGACGATCGTCACCGTTACGCATCAGCAGCGGATGAATCAGGCTTTCCTGTGGCTGAACCGCAGGCTGTTGCTGAGGTTGTTGGTACGGCTGCTGTGGCGAAACCTGGGCCGGTTGTTGGTACGGCTGCGTTTGCGGCTGATGCACCGGTTGCTGTGGTGGCATTTGCTGCGGCTGCTGATACGCCTGTTGTGGCGCTTCCGGCATTACGCCTGGCGTAAACAACGGTGCTTTCGGCGTATCGTCAACCAAATTTTTCATCGGTGAGAACTCATAATCCGACGGGGAGAACGGATTCGCACCCTGCGGTTGCTCACTGGAATAACGTTGTTGTTGCTGAGCGGCGAACTGGCGAGCCAGTTCAGCTTCCTCTACGCCATCTTCGCTTTCAGACGTACCGTCATAACTATTGTCTTCGTATTCTTCACCGTAGCGCTGCTGCTGGGTGGCAGCAAACTGACGCGCCAGTTCGTCCTGATGCAACTCATTGACGTCTTCATCACCCATCAATTCATCAGAATAGTGTTGACGGCGTTCTTCTTCACGCTCTTCTGCCATACGCTGTGAAGGCAATTTAATACCAAAAGAAGCCCTTGCCAGCTCGCGACGCGTAGGCACACGAACCCGGTTTGGTCGTGGAAGCTGTGGGCCAATCCCTTCTTTAATTTGCGGACGTGGCGCTTCCATCGGACTGAACATCTGCGCGGCAGACGCAGCAGCAGTAACGGCACCCGCGGCACCGGTTGCCTGATGAACACTGGCAGCAACAGGTGCAACGGCCGCCATCGGGTCAACAAGAGAGGCAGGCGGCGTTGGGACCGACGGCATAGTCGGCATCACGGTTGCAGGTTCAGGCGTTGGCTGATACCAGGCTGCCAGTTGCTCACGTTCGCGCGCGCGCTTCTCTTCGACTTCTTCGAAATAGTAGAGCGGTGGGCGCTGCGGTTTGATTTCTTCTTCCGGCTCCGGAGCAACGACGTCAGGCATCTGCGGAACGTGTTCCACAGGTGGCGTATATTCTGGTTGCGCATGATACTCGGGCTCTGGCTGCCACGGCTGTTCCGGCGGCGCATATTGCGGCTCCGGATCTTGCCATAGCTCTTCTACGGAAGGCAGTTGGCGGAAAGCTTCTGGCTCAACATAGTCGGGTTTCGTCGCAGCGGTCTGCGGCGGCCAATTGTCCGGAGACGGAGCGATCACTGGCTCAGGCGAATGCGGTGTCGGAGCGGCCTGCCATTCGACATTTGTCGGTGCCATTTCGGCCCCCGCAACGGACGGTGCAGCCATAGCCGGTGCAGCATGTTCTGCCCAAGCCTGAACGGAACCCGTCGCAGCGGCAGCTGCGGCTATTGACTGGCCGTGCATCAGCGGGTCATTTTCATCCCACGCCTGTGGTCGCATAGCGCTGTTGCCAGAGAATAAAACATCATCAGCATCAGGATGACGCGCTGCACTATTGCCGGAGAACAGGACATCGTCGGCATCAGCAGCCTGACCACGTGCGCTGTACTGGATCGCTTCTTCAGATTCATCCATACGCTTGCCGGAGAACAGCGCCGCGTCGGTTTTGCGTCCCATTGGATTGCTGAATTTATCGGTAATACGCTGACGACGCGCTAAAGCACCACGCAGAATCCGGGCACGACGCCCTTCTTTACGCGGCACATCTTCATGTTCATCGTCTTCGTAATCTTCGTCGTCAACCCAGGTGTCATCGCGACGAGTACGGTTGCTGGCAAAGGTCAGAATATTGAGGATCCAGTTGCCAATTTTTTCAGCAATGCTGACCCAGGACCAGCCGGTAAACAGCGTCAGGCCCGCAGCCCAGATGCACAATAATGCAAGGGTGCCGCCGCTGCTGTGCAGCATGGGTTGGAGTGCAGTGCTGAGTAAGCTGCCAATAACGCCGCCGGAGGCGAAATACCAGATATCATCCGCGTTGATAGCGGCCAGGCCGCACATCGTCAGGATCATCGCCAGGACGCCAATCAGGCGTAGCGAAACCGCGAAATAATCCACGTACTCATCTGTTTCTTTATGCCGGTACGCAAACCAGCAGGCACCCATGATCATCACCGGTAAGGTGTAGGCCATTACGCCAAAAATGAAGAACAGCGTATCCGCGAGCCATGCCCCGGGCACTCCACCAAGATTGTGGATCGGCTCATGCCAGGCGGTTTGCGACCAACTGGGATCGGAAGGATTAAAGCTGAGCAGTGCGGCCATCAACCAGATGGCAAAAAGAGAACAGAGGATCAGGAACGCTTCCAGAAGTCGGCGCCCGCTACTTAATCTGTCGATGGTTACTTCTTTTTCTTCAGTGTATTCCTGGCTCAAGAAAGGCTCTCCAGGTCCTTGATGCTAAAACGGACAACAGCGCCGGGTCTCCCCGGCACTGTTGCTGTATGGATTAACAGGAGTGTAATCAACTTACGCTGATTTTGCACCTGTTCCGTGTTAGCGCGTCTTAATTACCAGACGATTACTCTGCTTGACTTCTTCCATAACCACGTAGGTACGGGTGTCGTTCACGCCGGGCAGGCGCAGCAGGGTTTCACCTAACAGTTTACGGTATGCTGACATGTCGGGTACGCGGGTTTTCAACAGGTAGTCGAAATCACCGGAAACCAAGTGACACTCTTGAATTTCTTCAAGTTTTTGCACAGCGGTATTAAATTGTTCAAACACATCCGGGGCGCCACGATTCAGAGTTATCTCAACAAAAACCAGCAGCGATGCATCCAGATAATGCGGGTTCAGCAGCGCGGTGTAGCCCTGAATAAACCCTTGTCTTTCCAGCCGACGTACACGCTCAAGGCAAGGCGTCGGAGAAAGTCCCACTCGTTTAGAAAGCTCGACGTTGGAAATTCGCCCGTCCTTTTGCAATTCGTTCAAAATGTTGCGATCGATGCGGTCGAGATCTTTGCCTGGGCGCTTCTTGCTATCTACCATTATTATTGTCTCTCTGTATTCCTTCCCTACTCCTGTCTTGACCCTGTGCACTTCACTGTTCAGAGCCTGTACCCGTCGTCTGCGTTAAAAATCTGTCACCAGATGTAACGCGCAACCCAAAGGTACGTGTTGAGAAGCCGTTGCCTGTCGGCAGTCACCGTTATCTCGTATGGCGTCTGTCCACGCCATGCGCCGATAATGCTGACCCGGTTAAAAATGGCATTTACGTGCATGAAAATTCACCACACGACAAACACTGTTTTTTCTCCCTTCATTGTTTTCGCAAAAGCACAGGGGATTGTCAAAGCAAAACATCGATTTTTAGTACAACATGCCAGATATTCATTATCACCCTGGGTCAATCCTCATGTTATCTCCTTATAATCATCCCGATAGCAGTAGAATTTGTTATCACGGACGCTGATAAAAACACCAATTCATTGATGCAATCTATTACACATATCGTTAACAAAATTTCTGCACTCTTTTATTAGCTCAGCAAATTCCCTACAATCGCGCCCATTGTCTGCCAACATTTATGGGGATCTCATGGGCACGACCAAACACAGTAAACTGCTTATTCTTGGTTCTGGACCAGCGGGCTATACCGCTGCGGTCTATGCTGCACGCGCTAACCTGCAACCGGTGTTGATTACCGGACTGGAAAAAGGCGGTCAGCTGACCACCACCACGGAAGTGGAAAACTGGCCAGGCGACCCGAACGATCTGACCGGGCCACTGCTGATGGAACGTATGCATGAACATGCGGTGAAGTTTGAAACAGAAATTCTGTTCGACCACATCAACAAGGTCGATTTGCAAAACCGCCCGTTCCGCCTGACGGGCGACAGCGGCGAGTACACCTGTGACGCGCTGATCATCGCCACCGGTGCTTCTGCACGTTATTTGGGTCTGCCGTCCGAAGAAGCCTTCAAGGGCCGTGGCGTGTCTGCTTGCGCCACCTGCGACGGCTTCTTCTACCGTAACCAGAAAGTCGCGGTCATCGGTGGCGGGAATACCGCCGTTGAAGAAGCGCTGTATCTGGCAAACATTGCCTCTGAAGTGCACCTGATCCACCGCCGCGATACCTTCCGTGCGGAAAAAATCCTGATTAAGCGTCTGATGGATAAAGTGGAAAACGGCAATATCGTGCTGCATACCCATCGCACCCTGGAAGAAGTGACCGGCGATCAGATGGGCGTCAGCGGCCTGCGTCTGCGTGATACGCAGAACACTGACACCATTGAATCGCTTGAGGTCGCCGGCCTGTTTGTCGCTATCGGCCATAGCCCGAACACCGCTATTTTTGACGGACAGTTGGCGCTGGAAAATGGCTATATCAAAGTGCAGTCCGGCATTCACGGCAATGCAACGCAAACCAGCATTCCTGGCGTGTTTGCAGCAGGCGATGTAATGGACCACATTTACCGTCAGGCGATCACCTCTGCGGGTACTGGCTGCATGGCCGCGCTGGATGCCGAGCGTTATCTCGACGGCTTGGCCGATCAGCGTAAATAGTCTTTACAAGTCAGTAACAAAGGTAAAGAAGGCGACGATAAGTCGCCTTTATTTTTTCCTCGTTGTAACATTGCTGCGCCTAATGATTTCTTATAAGACACCTGCTAAGCACGCAATGAATAAAACCCGTCAACAAGAGCTTACCCGCTGGCTAAAACAGCAAAGCGTTATTTCCCGCCGCTGGCTGATGCTTTCCCGCCTGCTCGGCGCGGTCAGTGGAGTGCTGATTATCGCTCAGGCCTGGATTATGGCCCGCATTCTCCATCACATGATTATGGAGAATATTCCACGCGAGGCACTGTTGCTGCCCTTCATCATGCTGATTTTGGTGTTTATTCTGCGTGCCTGGGTGGTGTGGCTGCGTGAGCGTGTCGGTTTTCATGCCGGGCAACATATTCGCTTTGAAATTCGCAAAATGGTGCTCGACAGGCTTCAACAAGCGGGGCCGGCATGGATCCAGGGTAAACCTGCGGGCAGTTGGGCAACGCTTATTCTTGAACAAATCGACGATATGCACGATTACTATGCCCGCTATCTGCCACAGATGGCGCTGGCGACATCCGTACCGCTGCTTATCGTACTGGCAATATTCCCGTCTAACTGGATGGCGGCATTAATCCTGCTGTGTACTGCGCCACTTATCCCGATGTTTATGGCACTGGTCGGTATGGGCGCTGCCGATGCCAACCGTCGTAATTTCCAGGCATTGGCTCGTCTTAGCGGTCATTTTCTTGACCGCCTGCGCGGCATGGATACCCTACGTATTTTCGGTCGTGGTAAAGTCGAAACCGACAACATTCGCCAGGCTTCCGAAAGCTTCCGCCAGCGCACCATGGAAGTACTGCGCCTTGCGTTTCTCTCCTCGGGCGTTCTGGAATTTTTCACGTCCCTTTCGATTGCCGTCGTCGCCGTGTATTTTGGTTTTTCCTATCTCGGCCAACTGAATTTCGGCAGCTACGGCGTGCCGGTGACGCTGATGTCTGGCTTTTTGGCGCTGATCCTCGCACCTGAATTTTTCCAACCGCTGCGTGACCTCGGCACCTTTTATCACGCTAAAGCGCAAGCCGTTGGCGCCGCCGACAGTTTGAAAACGTTCCTCGAAGCCCCACTGGCACAGGCACAGCGTGGAAATGTGATGCCCGAAGAGAACCAGCAGGTGTCTCTTGAAGCACGTGAATTGGTGATTAAATCACCAGAAGGGAAAGTGCTTGCCGGGCCGATGAATTTCAGCCTCGGTTCAGGTGAACGCGTTGTGCTGGTTGGTCAGAGTGGATCAGGAAAGAGTTCCCTGCTCAACACACTGGCGGGTTTTCTGCCGTATGACGGTTCGCTGGAAGTGAATGGCACAGAACTGCGTGAACTGGATCCCGACGCGTGGCGACGTTTACTGAGCTGGGTCGGCCAAAACCCGCAACTCCCCGCGCCTACGCTGCGGGACAATGTGTTGCTTGCCAATCCAAAAGCCAGTGAAGCATTGTTGCAACACACGCTCGAACGCGCCTGGGTCAACGAATTCGCCAGCCAGTTTCCGCAAGGTATTGATACGCCGGTTGGCGATCAGTCCAGCCGTTTATCCGTCGGACAGGCACAGCGCGTTGCCGTTGCCCGCGCCCTGCTCTCTCCTTGCCGCTTATTGTTGTTGGATGAACCCGCCGCCAGCCTCGATGCACACAGCGAGCAGCGCGTGATGCAGGCGCTAATGGAAGCGTCTGCTAATCAGACCACACTGATGGTCACGCATCAGTTGGAAAATCTCGCCAAATGGGATGCGGTTTGGGTGATGCACCAAGGGCAGATTGTCGAACAAGGTCGATTTGAAGAGCTTGCTGCTGCGCAGGGACATTTTTCTCGCCTGCTTGCACATCGTCAGGAGGAGATTTAAATGCGCGTGTTAGCCCCTTACCTGGCCCTCTATAAACGTCACTATTGGCTGCTGTCTCTCGGCGTTGTGCTCGCCATTGTCACGTTATTAGCAAGCATAGGCCTGATAACCCTTTCAGGCTGGTTCTTGTCGGCCTCTGCTGCGGTTGGATTTGCCGGAGCCTACAGTTTTAACTACATGTTGCCCGCCGCGGGCGTGCGTGGCGCGGCTATCGTCCGTACTGCCGGACGCTATTTCGAACGTTTGGTCAGCCATGATGCGACATTCCGCGTTTTGCAACATCTGCGCGTATTCGCTTTCAGCAAGCTGCTGCCGCTCTCCCCTGCCGGACTGGCACGTTTTCGTCAGGGTGAATTGCTCAACCGCGTGGTGGCTGATGTCGACACGCTCGATCATCTTTATCTGCGCGTTATTTCGCCACTGATAAGCGCCCTGGTCGTCATTCTGGTGGTCACGTTTGGCCTGAGTTTCCTGGATGTCACGCTGGCACTGACGTTGGGTGGTATTATGCTGCTGACATTGGTCGTCCTGCCGCCGCTGTTTTATCGTGCCGGGAAACCGACCGGAGAAAGCCTGACAAAGCTTCGCGGCGACTATCGACAACAGCTCACGGCATGGCTGCAAGGTCAGGCCGAGTTAACGATTTTCGACGCCAGCACCCGCTATCGCGAGCAAATGGAGCAAACGGAACTGAGCTGGCACGAAGCCCAGCGTCGTCAGTCCGAGCTGACCGCCCTTTCCCAGGCATTGATGTTACTGATGGGCGCAACCGCCATCATCACTATGTTGTGGATGGCAGCAGGCGGTGTGGGGGGCAATAGCCAACCCGGCCCGCTGATTGCGCTGTTTGTCTTCTGCGCATTGGCAGCGTTTGAAGCACTGGCTCCCGTTACTGGCGCATTCCAGCATCTTGGGCAGGTGATGGCCTCCGCGTTTCGAATCACCGAGTTGACGGGGCAAAAACCAGAAGTGACGTTCCCGCCAACCGTTTCAAACGTGCCGCAGCAAGTCAGTCTGACGCTGAATAACGTCAGCTTTAGCTACCCGCAACAGGCGCAAAACGCACTCGACAACATCAATTTGCAGGTTAATGCCGGTGAGCACATTGCCATTCTGGGGCGCACCGGATGCGGTAAATCAACGCTGTTACAGCTGCTGACCCGCGCGTGGGATCCTCAATGCGGCGAATTGCTATTGAACGGGCAGCCTATCGCAGCGCTTGATGAAATGACGTTACGCCGCAGCATGAGCGTCGTGCCTCAGCGCGTACATCTTTTCAGCGCAACGTTGCGCGACAACCTGCTGCTGGCAGCACCTGCAGCAACGGATGACGAGCTGAAAGCCGTGTTGATTCGCACGGGCCTGGATAAATTACTGGAAGATAGCAGCCTGAATAGCTGGCTGGGTGAAGGCGGTCGTCAGCTTTCTGGCGGAGAACTGCGTCGTCTGGCCATTGCCCGTGCCCTGCTGCACGACGCCCCACTGATGTTACTCGATGAACCGACCGAAGGGCTCGACGCCACCACCGAAAGCCAAATCCTTGATTTACTGGCCGATGTGATGCGTGACAAAACCGTGCTCATGGTCACTCATCGCCTGCGTGGACTGGCGCGTTTTGAGCAAATAATTGTGATGGACAACGGCCAAATTATTGAGCATGGTAATCACGCAGAATTGCTGGCCCAACAGGGGCGTTATTACCAGTTCAGACAGCGTCTGTAGACTACTATTCAATTATTATCCGGTATCTTCAGGCGTGGAGTTTCGTTGTATGCGGCTGGTCCAGTTGTCACGTCACACCATCACCTTCCCGTCGCCGGAAGGTGCCCTGCGCGAGCCTAACGGTTTGCTCGCGCTGGGTGGCGATCTCAGCCCTGCGCGACTGCTGATGGCCTATCAGCGCGGCATATTCCCCTGGTTCTCACCCGGCGACCCCATTTTGTGGTGGTCACCCGACCCTCGTGCCATTTTATGGCCTGATGCCTTTCATATCAGCCGTAGCATGAAGCGATTTCACAAATCGTCACCCTACCGCATCACGTTAAATCACGCCTTTGGTCAAGTGATTGAAGGCTGCTCAGGCGATCGTGATGAAGGCACATGGATAACCGAAAGCATCGTGCAGGCCTATCATCGCTTGCACGAGCTTGGACATGCGCACTCCATTGAAGTCTGGTGCGGAAACGAACTGGTTGGTGGCATGTACGGCGTGGCGCAAGGGGCATTGTTCTGCGGCGAGTCCATGTTCAGCCGGGCGGAAAATGCCTCGAAGAGTGCGCTGCTCGTTTTCTGCCAGGCATTTGCAAGCCACGGCGGTAAGCTGATGGACTGCCAGGTACTGAATAGCCATACTGCCTCACTGGGTGCCGTTGAAATCCCCCGTCGTGAATATCTTGAATACCTTGCGGAGCTACGAGCCCAACCGCTACCGGGGCATTTCTGGGTGCCACGCACGCTCTTTTCGCCTGACGCGTAAATGTTTCGGCACATTTTTTGTCAGGGTGATATAATTGTGCCTGAAGTCGTTTCTGCCTGTTGCCCCGCCATCGTTTCAGGAATATCCCCTCTACGTTTGCGCTCGTCACAGTGTTCATGTGTGGCAGACGGGTAATGCGCAAAAACGATCTCTTTTTTACCCTCCTCGCCGGCATAAGGCCGAAAGATGACGGGTAAATCTTTACTTAATGGCTGAATTTCGGCATTATCTTGCCGGTTCAAAACTATGGTAGTGATACCCCCCCGAGGACTAGATGGCCAAAGAAGACAATATTGAAATGCAAGGTACCGTTCTCGATACGTTACCTAACACTATGTTCCGCGTAGAACTGGAAAACGGTCACGTGGTAACTGCGCATATCTCCGGTAAAATGCGTAAAAACTACATCCGCATTTTGACGGGCGACAAAGTGACTGTTGAGCTGACCCCGTACGACCTGAGCAAAGGCCGCATTGTCTTCCGTAGTCGCTGATCGTTTTCAGCCCCTAACGGGCAGCTGAATGCAGAAAAAGGTCGGGTCTCCCCGGCCTTTTTTGCGTCTGTCTATTGGGTATTTGAGGCTGCCTGCACGGCAGTGAACTCTACAAGTCGAAGCACGGGATCACTTGTGATTTTCTAAGCTGCCTGTACGGCAGTGAACAACGGGAAGGGCACAGACCCGCTGACTGTCAATTTCTAAGCTGCCTGCACGGCAGTGAACTGAAGGATAACGCGATAAGTCTATTGTTTACTAACAGAAAAATCGTCTTACCGTCAAATTACCCTTTTTTATGCCTGTACTCAAAAACCGTTAAAATTCAATAATCTCTTTTTATGCCTGAAAAAAGGGTTGTGAAGGAGGGGACATTTCGCGGCGATCGTTTCGCGCGCCTTTGACACAAAAAAACCGGACTTTCGCCCGGTTTCGTTTTGCATTTCACATCTTGCTAGTGTGCGGCTTCCGCTTTGCGCTTTTGCGCGGCCTGGAAGTCATACGTCAGCGCGTTGTTTTTCGTGTCGAGTGCGACTGTCACCTGGCCACCATCGACAAGCGAACCGAACAGCAGTTCGTTGGCGAGCGGTTTTTTCAGGTTGTCCTGAATCACCCGCACCATTGGGCGCGCACCCATCGCACGGTCATAGCCTTTCTCGGCCAGCCAATTGCGGGCCTCCTGACTCACTTCCAGCGACACGCCTTTCTGATCCAGCTGCACCTGCAGTTCGACGATGAACTTGTCGACAACCTGATGAATAACATCCGTTGACAGGTGATCGAACCAAATAATGTTGTCCAGGCGGTTGCGGAATTCCGGCGTGAAGATTTTTTTAATCTCTTCCATCGCATCGGTACTGTTATCCTGGTGGATCAGGCCAATGGATTTACGCTCGGTTTCGCGCACCCCGGCGTTGGTAGTCATCACCAGCACCACGTTGCGGAAGTCCGCTTTGCGGCCGTTGTTATCGGTCAGCGTGCCGTTGTCCATCACCTGCAACAGCAGGTTGAAGACGTCCGGGTGCGCTTTCTCGATTTCATCGAGCAGCAGTACCGCGTGCGGATGTTTAATCACTGCATCCGTCAGCAGACCACCTTGATCAAAGCCCACATACCCCGGAGGCGCACCAATCAGGCGGCTCACCGTGTGGCGTTCCATGTATTCCGACATGTCGAAACGCAGCAGCTCGATGCCGAGCGCCTTCGACAACTGAACGGTTACCTCGGTTTTCCCGACCCCGGTTGGCCCGGCGAACAGGAACGAACCGACCGGTTTGTGATCCTGGCCCAGACCCGCACGACTCATCTTGATGGCTTCGGTCAACGCCTCGATGGCTTTATCCTGTCCAAAGACCAGCATTTTCAGGCGGTCGCCAAGATTACGCAGGGTATCGCGGTCGCTCTGCGACACGCTTTTTTCCGGGATACGCGCGATACGCGCCACCACGGTTTCAATATCCGCGACATTCACCGTTTTTTTGCGTTTGCTCACCGGCATCAGACGCGCACGCGCGCCCGCTTCATCGATAACGTCAATCGCCTTATCCGGCAAATGACGATCGTTGATGTATTTTACCGCCAGTTCCACCGCTGCACGCACCGCTTTCGCGGTATAACGCACGTCATGGTGCGCTTCGTACTTCGGTTTCAGGCCGTTGATGATTTGCACGGTTTCTTCCACCGACGGCTCAGTAATATCAATTTTCTGGAAGCGACGCGCCAGCGCACGGTCTTTTTCGAAAATATTACTGAATTCCTGATAGGTGGTGGAACCCATCACCCGAATTTTACCGCTGGAGAGCAACGGTTTAATCAGGTTTGCCGCATCCACCTGGCCGCCCGACGCCGCACCCGCACCGATGATGGTGTGGATCTCGTCAATAAACAGGATGCTGTTGGTATCCTGTTCCAGTTGTTTGAGCAGCGCTTTAAAGCGTTTTTCAAAATCGCCGCGGTATTTAGTGCCCGCCAGCAGCGAGCCAATATCCAGCGAGTAGATGGTGCAATCGGCAATCACTTCCGGCACGTCGCCCTGCACAATACGCCAGGCGAGACCTTCCGCAATCGCGGTTTTCCCGACGCCGGATTCACCGACCAGCAGCGGGTTATTTTTACGACGACGGCACAGAACCTGAATGGCGCGCTCCAGCTCTTTATCGCGACCAATCAGCGGGTCGATGCCGCCTACGCGAGCAAGCTGATTCAGATTGGTGGTGAAGTTTTCCATACGATCCTCCCCGCCTGCTTGCTCTTCGGTATTTGGTTGACTTCCGGAGTCGGAAGACTGGGTCGGCTCGTCTTTACGCGTGCCGTGGGAGATGAAGTTCACCACATCGAGGCGGCTCACTTCGTGTTTGCGCAGCAGATAGGCCGCCTGGGACTCCTGCTCGCTGAAGATGGCGACCAGCACATTCGCCCCTGTCACTTCGCTGCGACCGGACGATTGAACGTGGAATACGGCACGCTGTAATACGCGCTGGAAGCTGAGCGTCGGCTGCGTGTCGCGCTCTTCTTCGCTGGCGGGTAAAACCGGCGTGGTCTGTTCGATGAAGGCTTCGAGTTCCTGACGCAGCGCCACCAAATCCACGGAGCAGGCTTCCAGCGCTTCGCGGGCAGATGGGTTGCTGAGCAGTGCCAGCAACAGATGCTCGACGGTCATAAACTCATGACGGTGCTCGCGCGCTCTGGCGAAAGCCATGTTTAAACTGAGTTCCAGTTCTTGATTGAGCATAGGCACCTCCCCCAATTTGAAGACCTGATATCAGGCCTGTTCCAGCGTACACAACAGCGGATGCTCGTTCTCCTTCGCGTACGTGTTCACCATCGCAACTTTGGTTTCAGCGACTTCGGCGGTAAACACCCCGCAAATCGCTTTCCCCTGATAGTGAACGGCGAGCATCAACTGCGTTGCACGTTCTACATCATAAGAAAAGAATTTCTGTAACACGTCAATAACAAACTCCATTGGCGTGTAATCATCATTGAGCAATAGCACTTTATACATTGACGGCGGCTGTAGCCCGTCGCGCACTTTGTCTTCTGCAAGCTGGTCGAAGTCCAGCCAATCTCGCGTCTTACCCATTGTCAGTGTTCATCTTCGGTTGCCGCTCCGGCGGGAAACATCCCGTCGGCTTGCCAGAGCATGTTCAATTGAATCTACAGTAAAGCGTAGATAACTATCCTCTATTACTGCCATTCGCTATTCCTGCTATTCGCGACTTTTGTCACATTCCTTGCAATAGCGTTAACTGCTTCAAATTTTGGTGCATTTTTCACCGCTGTTCGCTATCTGTCGCTTGACGCGTTGCCCGATTTATCTAAATTGTACAGGCGAGAGTTGGCGAGGTTTTGAACAGCCTGCCGATTTCACCACCGGTTCTTTCCATCTGAATATAACGATTCTCGAAGGATGTCGATGTATGGAAATGGGTACTGTTAAGTGGTTCAACAATGCTAAAGGGTTCGGTTTCATCTGCCCCGAAGGCGGTGGCGAAGATATCTTCGCTCATTATTCCACCATCCAAATGGATGGCTACAGAACGTTAAAAGCCGGGCAACCCGTTCGGTTTGATGTGCACCAGGGACCAAAAGGCAACCACGCCAGCGTGATTGTTCCTTTTGAAGCAGAAACCGCCGCCGTCGCGTAGCGGTTCAGTTCATTGTGACCATCCCGCAGTCAAAATGCCAGTCCTGACGGCTGGCATTTTTATGCCCGCTATTCCCTCGCCAACGCATCTACCGGGTCAAGCCGGGCCGCATTGCGTGCGGGTAACCAGCCAAATAACACGCCGGTCAGCGTTGAACAGATAAACGCCATCAGCAGCGCCAGCGGTGAGAAACCAATACCCCAGTCGGGCAGGAACAGCTGCAGCGTGAAGGCGATGATGAGGGACAGACTCACGCCTAACGCTCCGCCAACCAGACACACCAGCACCGCTTCAATTAAAAACTGCTGTAGCACGTCGCTGGCACGAGCGCCGACGGCCATGCGAATGCCGATTTCACGCGTGCGCTCAGTGACCGACACCAGCATGATGTTCATCACCCCAATGCCGCCGACCACCAGCGAGATAATCGCCACCAGTGTTAAGAACAACTGTAGTGTATGTGTGGTCCGTTCGGCAGTTTTCAAGATGCTGTCCATATTCCAGGTGAAGAAATCCTTCTTCCCGTGGCGTAAATTGAGCAACCGCGTCAGCTGTTGTTCCGCAAGCGTGCTGTCGTAACCTTCGTTCACCCGAACGGTAATCGAGTTGAGCCACGACTGGCCCATTACCCTTCCCGCCATCGTGGTGTAAGGCAGCCAGACACGCAGAATTTTGCTGCTGCCAAACATCGACTGCTTTTCATCCGCTACGCCGATAATCGTCGCAGGCATGTTTCCCACCAGCAGAATTTCGCCGACGACGTTGGCTTTATGCGGGAAAAGCTGGCGGCGCGTATTGCTGTCGAGCACCACCACCTGCGCGCGACCATTCAACTGCACATCGTTGAAGGTATTGCCTTCGCTAAAGGTCATGCCATAGACGTTAAAATACTGCGAGCCAACGCCTTCGATACTGGCAGATACATCGCTATTCCCCACTCGCAAACGCAGGCTTTTCGAGACAGCGGGCGTCGCCGAACTGACCCACGACTGCTTTTGAATCGCCAACAAATCGTCATATTTCAGCGCCTGCTGATACTGCGGATCGTCATCACCGAAATCTTTGCCGGGGTAAACGTCGATAGTGTTGGTGCCAATCGCGCGGATATCGGCCAACACCATTTGTTTAGCCGCATCCCCCACCACCACAATGGACACCACCGACGTGATGCCGATGATTATCCCCAGCATGGTTAACAGCGTGCGCATTTTGTTAGCCGCTAATGCCCGCCACGCCATGGTTAATGCTTCGCGAAAGCCGCTGACAAACTGACGCCAGCCGGATAACTCTTCGACAGCGGTCATTCTCTTCACCGTCGTCATCACCCCTTTTGGCGCAGGATTACGGATAATTTCACCATCGCGGATTTCAATGATGCGTTCAGCCTGCGCCGCCACCGTCGGGTCGTGAGTGACGATAATCACCGTGTGCCCCTGCGATTTAAGCTGATGCAGAATCGCCATCACCTCTTCGCCGGAATGGCTATCGAGCGCACCGGTCGGTTCATCGGCAAGAATCACCTGCCCGCCGTTCATCAGCGCACGAGCGATACTCACCCGCTGCTGCTGCCCCCCGGAAAGCTGTGACGGCTGATAATCAGTACGGTCGCCCATCCCCAGGCGCTGTAACAGCTGTTGTGCCCGCTCAAGACGACGCTTGCGTTCCGCCCCGGCATACACAGCAGGAACCTCGACGTTCTGCGCCGCCGTCAAATGCGACAACAAATGATAGCGCTGGAAGATAAAGCCGAAATGTTCACGCCGCAGGCGCGCCAGCGCATCGCCGTCAAGCGTCGCCACGTCAGTGCCCGCCACGCGATAAGTACCGCCGGTGGGTTTATCGAGACAACCGAGAATGTTCATCAGCGTCGATTTTCCGGAGCCGGATGCGCCGACAATCGCCACCATTTCCCCGGCATTGATATCGAGCGTTATCCCTTTCAGCACTTCAACGCTGAGCTCGCCAGAAGGATAACTCCGCCGAATATCACGCAGTTCCAGCAACGCCATCATTTCGCCGCCCCGGGTTTGCCCTCACCGGTAATGATTTCGTCGCCCTCTTCCAGCCCTTTCACCACTTCCACATCGGTATCATTACGCGAACCAATGGTAATTTCGCGCTCTTTCACTTCACCATTGCGCAGAAGGCGCACGTTGTAGCGATTATCGCCCGTGGCATCACCGAGTGCGGAAAGCGGAATACTCAGCACATTAGTGACACCGGAAAGCTGGATGTGAACCTGCGCAGTCATTTCCAGACGCAACACGCCTTGCGGATTCGGCACTTCAAAACGCGCAAAGTAGAAGATGGCGTCGTTGACCTTTTCCGGCGTCGGCAGAATGTCTTTCAACGTGCCTTCATAGCGAGTTAGCGGATCGCCGAGCACCGTAAACCACGCTTTCTGGCCCGGTTTGAGATGAATCACATCCGCTTCAGACACCTGCGCTTTCACCAGCATCGTGCTGAGATCGGCCAGCGTCAGAATGTTCGGTGCCTGTTGTGCAGCAATCACCGTCTGGCCTTGCAGCGTGGTAATTTGCGTCACTTCACCACCCATCGGGGCCACAATACGGGTGTAATCGAGGTTCGTTTTGGCGGTATCGAGCGTTGCCTGATTACGTTTGATTTGGGCATCAATGGTGCCAATCTGCGCGTCTTTGACCGCGACATCCGTCGCCGTGGTGTCGAGATCCTGACGGGAAATAAGCTGTTTTTGCGCCAATTGCTGATTGCGGGCGTAGGTCACCTGCGCCAGTTTACGTTCCGCCAGCGCTTGTAGACGCTGGGCTCGCAGCTCCATCAGCGTCGCGTCGACTTCTTTGATCTGGTTTTGTGCCTGCTCCGGGTCGATAACCCCCAGCAGTTGATCTTTTTTCACCTTGTCACCGATCGCCACCGACAGCGTTTTCAACTGCCCGCTGACCTGCGCGCCGACGTCAACTTTGCGTACCGCATCCAGTTTACCGGTTGCCAGCACGCTCTGTTGCAGATCGCCCTTACGCACAATAAGCGTCTGATAGCTTGGCAGCGGCGCGTTCAGCGTTCGCCATAACCAAAAGCCTGCCAGCAGGACCACCACGGCGAGGATCAGATAACTCTTTTTGCGCTTTCCCTTCAGCTTCATAAAAATCCTATACGTTTGTCTTCTGCCAACGATTGTATCTAAACATCTCCTCAACGAAACCCTCTCTTTCCAGGCAGTCAGTGCTTCGTTGTACTGACGTTGAGAAACGCGTTGATAAAGTCGCCTTTTCACTCCGGCAAGGCTTTAACTATGTCACTCAACGCAGAACTTTCTTATTCAGAGCAACCGATCCCAAAAAGCGGCTGGCAACTGTTTCGCCTGTTGAGTAGTGGCCGACTGATGCCCGGCCTTGCATGGAAAAATCCCGCTTACCGCCGCAAGTTTATGCTGCGTTCGCTGGCGACGCCATTTACCACCGCAACGCTGCTCTCGCGCCTTGCTGCACAGCCACAACTGCATGAGATGCTGCATGTACAACCGGGTCTGCCGTGCCGATTGCATCGTCCGTGGCTATCGATGAATATGCCCCGTCAAAATGCCGCGCTGGCGTTGACCTCACACTATCAGATCCTGACTCAGCATTTGCCGGTGCCGGTGATGAATGCGTATCTGAGCCGTCGGGGCGTGACGCTCGCGACGCTCACCGGACGCGACGAACAGATTTTTACTCTCCGTCTGCTTGCCGACGCGTTTCTTGATAAAGAAGGTGAAGCGACGCTGATATTTAGCGATGCGGAAAATACCGTGTTGGCAGAACTGACCTTCACCGTCTGCCCGTTTGAAGGAAAACAAACGCTGTATATAGGCGGCATGCAAGGCGCGAAATCTCACGTCCCGCACGAGCTTATCCAGGCGGCCACTAAATCCTGCAACGGATTGTTCCCGAAACGCCTGTTAGTCGAAGCCGCGATGGTATTTGGCCAAATGATGAACGTCGAAACGATCCGTGCCGTCAGTAACGAAACGCATATCTACCGCAGCGTGCGCTACCGCCGGAAAAAACAAGACAAGCTGCATGCGGATTACAACGGCTTCTGGGCGTCGCTGGGCGGCAACCTGGATGCAAAAGGGGATTATCTGCTTCCACTGACGATGCCGCGCAAGTCGATGGAGGAGATTGCCAGCAAGAAGCGCTCCGAATATCGTCGCCGCTACGAATTGCTCGACGGCCTGCATGCGCAGACCATCGCCGTTTGCCAGCGTTAATCTGCCCGCCCGCGTGCCAGCCACAGCACGCGGGAAAACATCTGGCGTAACAACGTAGGTACGGCCTCAATCCCCCGCCGCCCGGCTTCCATTGCCACTTCAATCGCCAGGTCAGGTTTGGACGAGCGATGTATGGCTTTGATTATCACCCGCCGCATATTCATTGGGACACCAACGGGAAGTTGCGCCACCCGGTGATAAACATCGTCGAATCCCTGCCGATACATAAAGTGTTCCATGTCCAACGCAGGCAATGTGGTGAGGTGATGGCGTTCCAATTCGCGATCGTTATTCAACAGGCCGCGCACCGTTGCCGCATATTTTTTCCCCGCCTCATCGCCATCGACCAACACATGCCATTCGATGCCCATACGGCGAGCAAACTTAATCAGCGGTTTCAGGCCCGACTGAGCAAACTCAATCACCTTAATCCCTTCCGCATCAAAGTGATGCCCGCACTGGCGCGCCAGTTCGTTTATGACCCAGGTTTCTGTTTCCCCCTCGACCAGCAGCCAGCATCGGGAAAACAGCGACGATGCGCGGTTAAAACGGATATGAAACGCGATGCGGCGACCGTCTTCGGCACTGAGACCATCCGGTCCGAGCCGCCAGGTGGCGACGCGTGAAGCGTCACGCACCAACCGACAAACATGCTCGACGGGCGTCATCGACAGCAGTTCGCCAGAATTGGTGGTGGTGATGCGCTGCAACGGCAGCAGATTCAGCAAATTCCACGCCACTGACAGCATGATCGGGTGCAGACGCGTTTCCGGATCTTCCACCAGCAACAACGGACGTGCATCTTTATCAAGCCGTACCGATCCTTTGGCCTGCAACAACGTGGAAAAAAGCCCGAGCAGAATCACGCGATGACTGCGCCCGCCGGGCTTGTCGATCATTCGGTTGATAATATCGAGGTAACGCCAACTGCGTTGTTCATCATGGGAGCGGCGGCGCATCAAACGATGACGCGATTCGGTGGTGCCCTGTTCGGAAAAATAGTGTTCCAACAGTTGCACCATCGCCGACAGCCCTTGGCGAATCTGTCCGTCCGATAAATTTTGCGGGCTGGTGACCAGTTCGCGAGAGAGAAAATCGAGCTGACGCGCGGTAATTTCTACGTCCGGCATCGTAGGGACTGTACCGTTGCGAATACGGCGCATAAAACGCGCATCGCGCAGGCGCAATACCGGCATGAGACGCACCAGATGCTTCGCGTGGGAATCGATGTCGTCGAGCGCAAGCGCGCGGCCTGTGCCATCGATAAAACTGCGAAGGGTCAGCACGCTGTCGTCTTCTGCCAACTCACCTTCTAACCGATAATGAATACGCTGATAACCGTCATCACCTTTGACCCAACAAGCGCCTAAAGGGCGGTAGCGACGCACGCGATGACGGCCCGGCTCTATTTCACGAAAGGTGAGAACGATATGCAGATGATGTTCACGGCCCTGCACGTCACCGGGGGGAAACCAAAAATCCTCGCGAACAAAATGATAGAGACTGGATTCCGGCGATAACAATAACGTCAGCGCATCCAGCAAGCTGGATTTGCCCCACGCGTTTTCGCCTATCAATACATTGTTTTGTTCCAGCATCAACGATAAACGATTGATACCCCGAAACCCCACAATCTCAACGCTTTCGAGAAGCATACGCCCTCCGCCTGAAAACTTCCCTTTCCTTAACAGGAGTATAGCGGCAGGCTTACGGGGGTGATACCCAGAGAAAAGTAATGTTTTGACAAAAACATCCGTTACTTTTTCTTATGGAAACTAATAGCCCTGCAATTAATAAACCAAAGCAATAAATTTAATCTTACATACGATTTGTCTGTAAAAAATTAAACTATACTCAAAACACTCCAGCTTCGTACAAGGAATGAACAAGTATTATCTTAAATCAATACTCTCGGCCTTATTTGACTGGTGAGGGGAAGTGTTAGTCCATAAAATAACGGCTCTTAATTATGTCGCTTTCCCTTTGTGGCGATAAATAATGTCCGGTGCAGAATTTCCTGACACCGTCACGGTTATTTTTTTGAGGTGGTTATGTTTAGAAAACTCGCGGCAGAATGTTTTGGTACATTCTGGCTTGTATTTGGCGGTTGCGGTAGCGCAGTACTGGCAGCAGGCTTCCCGGAATTAGGTATTGGCTTTGCAGGCGTCGCGCTGGCATTTGGTTTAACCGTTCTGACCATGGCCTATGCCGTCGGTCATATTTCCGGCGGCCATTTTAACCCGGCGGTCACTTTAGGTCTGTGGGCAGGCGGTCGTTTCCCTACCAAAGACATTATTGGTTATATCGTGGCTCAGGTTATCGGCGGTATTATTGCGGCAGCCGTGCTTTATCTGATTGCCAGCGGTAAAACCGGCTTTGATGCAGCGGCGAGCGGTTTCGCGTCTAACGGCTTTGGCGAACACTCACCGGGCGGCTATTCCATGCTGTCTGCTATCGTGATTGAAATCGTGCTGACCTGCGGCTTCCTGCTGGTCATCATGGGCGCAACAGACAAATTCGCAGCGGCAGGCTTTGCGCCCATTGCCATTGGTCTGGCACTGACCCTGATTCACCTGATCAGCATTCCTGTGACCAATACCTCTGTGAACCCGGCGCGTAGCACCGCGGTGGCGATTTTCCAGGGTGGTTGGGCACTGCAACAGCTGTGGCTGTTCTGGGTAATGCCTATCGTTGGCGGCATCCTTGGCGGCGTGCTGTACCGCACTCTGCTTGAAAAACGTGACTAATCCTCACTGAATTTCTTGAAGGCCCGGCACTGCCGGGCCTTTTCTTTTTCTGGTGGCTTTACTCCCTTCCGCTCTTTCGGTAGTGTCAGATGCGCTTTTACACTCTAAAGGACCGGGCCGTTCATGTTTTCGGGATTGCTGATTATTCTTGTGCCGCTGATTGCGGGTTATCTGATTCCACTTCACCAGCGCCATGCACTGCAGCTGATTAATCGCCTGCTGAGCTGGATTGTGTACGTTATTCTCTTTTTTATGGGCATCAGCCTGGCTTTTCTCGATAATCTGGCCAGTAATCTCCTCGCCATTTTTCATTATTCCGCTATCAGTATTGTGGTTATTCTGCTGTGCAATACTATTGCCCTGCTGTGGCTCGAACGAACGCTTCCCTGGCGGCATAATCACAGCCAGGAGAAATTACCTTCGCGTATTGCGATGGCGCTGGAATCATTACAGCTGTGCGGCGTGGTATTACTCGGTTTTCTGCTGGGCCTTACCGGCTGGCCGATTTTACAGCACGCCACCGAGGCCAGTGAATATACCCTGATATTCCTGTTATTCCTGATTGGTATTCAGCTGCGTAATAATGGCATGACCCTCAAGCAAATTGTCCTTAATCGCCGGGGAATGATTGTGGCGGTCGTCGTGGCGGTGAGTTCATTAGCGGGCGGTGTTATCAATGCCTATATTCTCGACCTGCCGCTGAAAACCGGTCTCGCCATGGCGTCGGGATTTGGCTGGTATTCGCTGTCTGGTATTTTACTCACCGAATCTTTTGGCCCAGTGATTGGCAGCGCCGCATTCTTTAACGATCTGGCGCGTGAACTTATCGCTATTATGCTCATTCCCGGCCTGGTGTTACGCAGCCGTTCCACTGCGCTTGGCCTCTGCGGAGCCACTTCAATGGACTTCACGTTGCCGGTTTTACAGCGTTCCGGTGGGCTGGAAATTGTCCCTGCGGCCATCGTCCACGGCTTTATTCTGAGCCTGCTGGTGCCGCTGCTGATGGCGTTTTTCTCCGCGTAATACTCCCATGGCGGTAGAGCCTTCTGCCGCCAAAATTGCGTTAAATCAATCTCCCTGTAAGTTGCCCGACAATTCCCTTTTCAGTATCCCATCACAGGCTTACCCTTAAACATGTATCTCAAATATAACTTTAAAAGGTGTGACCATGTTCTGTGTGCAATGTGAACAAACCATTCGTACTCCAGCCGGTAACGGGTGCGCTTATGCGCAAGGGATGTGCGGCAAGACCGCACAAACGTCTGACCTTCAGGATTTGCTGATCGCCACGCTGCAAGGACTCTCTGCCTGGGCGCTGAAAGCCCGCGAATTTGGCATCGTCAGCCATGAAGTCGATAGCTTTGCCCCGCGCGCATTCTTCTCCACGCTAACCAACGTTAACTTTGATTCTCCCCGTATTGTGGGCTATGCGCGTGAAGCTATCGCCCTGCGCGAGGCGTTGAAAGCAGAGTGTCTTACCAAAGATGCCCACGCTGCGGTAGATAACCCGATGGCCGGTTTGCAACTGGTGAGTGACGATCTCGGCGATTTACAGCGTCAGGCAGAAATGTTCACCCCGAACAAAGACAAAGCCACCATTGGCGACAATATTCTCGGCCTGCGTCTACTGTGTCTGTATGGTCTGAAAGGCGCAGCGGCGTATATGGAACACGCCCACGTACTCGGTCAGTACGACAATGACATCTACGCGCAATACCACAACATCATGGCGTGGCTCGGCACCTGGCCTGCGGACATGGACGCACTGCTGGAATGTTCGATGGAAATCGGCCAGATGAATTTCAAGGTGATGAGCATTCTGGACGCCGGGGAAACCAACGCCTACGGCCATCCGACGCCAACGCAGGTCAACGTGAAATCCGTTGCCGGCAAAGCCATTCTGATTTCCGGCCATGATCTGAAAGATCTCTACAATCTGCTGCAACAAACCGAAGGTACCGGCGTTAACGTGTACACCCACGGTGAAATGTTGCCCGCTCACGGTTATCCGGAACTGCGGAAATTTAAACATCTGGTCGGAAACTACGGCAGCGGCTGGCAAAACCAGCAGGTAGAATTCGCCCGTTTCCCAGGCCCGGTGGTAATGACGTCTAACTGTATTATCGACCCGACCGTTGGCGACTATGACGACCGCATCTGGACGCGCAGCATCGTCGGCTGGCCAAACGTCAGCCATCTCGAAGGCGACGATTTCGCGCCGGTTATCGAACAGGCGCAGCAGCTCGCTGGCTTCCCGTATGACGAAATCGAACACCTGATTACCGTAGGCTTTGGTCGCCAGACGCTGCTTGGCGCAGCGGATACGCTTATCGATCTGGTCAGTCGTGAAAAACTGCGTCATATCTTCCTCGTCGGCGGCTGTGATGGCGAACGCACTGAACGCAGCTACTTCACCGATTTCGCCACCAGCGTGCCGGACGATTGCCTGGTGATGACCCTGGCCTGTGGTAAATACCGTTTCAACAAACTGGACTTCGGCGACATTGAAGGCCTGCCGCGCTTGGTCGATGCCGGTCAGTGTAACGATGCTTACTCGGCGATTATTCTGGCGGTGACGCTGGCCGAAAAACTGGGCTGCGGGGTGAACGATCTGCCGCTGTCGCTGGTGCTGTCGTGGTTCGAGCAAAAAGCGATTGTTATTCTGCTGACCCTCTTGTCGCTCGGCGTGAAAAATATCGTCACCGGCCCGACCGCACCGGGTTTCCTGACCCCCGATCTGTTAGCGGTGCTGAACGACAAATTTGGTCTGCGTGCTATCACGACCGTTGAACACGATCTGCAACAGATGCTGTGCGCGTAAGGAGAAAAGCATGACTATGCCTACGGCCCAATGCCCATGGCGGATGCAGGTTCACCACATTCAGCAGGAAACGCCGGATGTGTGGACGCTGTCGCTGCTGTGCCATGACTATTATTCGTATCGCGCCGGACAGTATGCGCTGGTGAGCATCCGTCATTCTGCGGATACGATGCGCGCCTATACGCTGTCCTCCACGCCGGGCGTGAGCGAATACATTACGCTGACCGTTCGTCGTATTAACGACGGCGCGGGCTCTGAATGGCTGACCCGCGAGATCAAACGCGGTGACTATCTGTGGCTGTCGGATGCGCAAGGCGATTTCACCTGCGAAGACAAACCCGCTGATAAACTGCTGCTGTTGGCGGCGGGCTGTGGCGTCACGCCGGTAATGTCGATGCGTCGTTGGTTGGCAAAAAACCGCCCTGAAACCGATGTACAGGTGATTTTCAGCGTCCGTTCACCCGAAGACGTGATTTTTGCTGAGGAGTGGCGCAACTATCCGGTGACGCTGGTCGCTGAAAACAACGCCACACACGGTTTTGTCGCCGGGCGTCTGAGCCAGTCCGTTCTGCAAAGCGTCCCCGATCTGGCAGCACGCACCGTCATGACCTGTGGGCCAGCACCGTACATGGAATGGGTGGAAGAGAATGTGAAAGCGCTGGGCGTCACACGCTTCTACAAAGAAAAGTTCTTCACCCCGGTCGCCCAAGCAGCCACCAGCGGGCTGAAATTCACCAAGCTGCAACCGGCGAAAGAATTCTATGCGCCTGTTGGCACCACGCTGCTCGACGCGCTGGAAAGCAATAAGGTTGCGGTGAATGCAGCCTGTCGCGCGGGCGTTTGTGGCAGCTGTAAAACCCGAGTGGTCAGCGGAGAGTACCGCGTCAGCAGCACCATGACGCTCAGTGAGGAAGAGCAGAAACAAGGCTATGTGCTGGCTTGTTCCTGTCATCCTCAAAGCGATTTGGTTCTGACCTGAGTTTGTGGAAAGGGTTGCCCGGTGGCGCTTCGCTTACCGGGCCTACGAGATAACCCGTCTCCTTCCCAACGTTGTAGGCCCGGCAAGCTTTCGCCGCCGGGCGTTTTTAATTGAGCGGAGACTGACTGCCTAACGCGTAACGCCCAGCGCCGAGACAGGCAATCGCCAGCGCGGCGACAAAATAATACACCAGACTTTCAATTGCCCAGGCCCCTACCGCATCCAGTGCGAAGGTTTTTCCTGTACCGACCATCAGCCACGCCACCACCATGGTTAACGCCAGCACCAGCGCTGACGGGCGCGTGAAAACGCCAATAATAATCAAACACGGCGCAACCACTTCTCCCACCAATACACCGTAAGCGACAAACCCCGGCAATCCTTTCGCCACCAGCATCGCGCTAATGCCATCCACACCGTCAAACAGTTTATGAAGTCCGTGAAAAAGCATTAATCCGCCCACTGCCAGGCGCAACAACAGTCTGCCGAGATCGTCATAAGATCGCGATTTCCGACTGTCCATTAACATAGATTTAACCATTTGAAGTTATTCCTTATTTTCCCTGAACTAAAATCAGCGTATGCCGAAGAATGACGCAAATAAACCTGCTGAAAATAAGGGGATTTAGCCGGGCACGCCAGAGAGTTTCATCTAAGCTTGTAAGCGGTATCACAAAAAGGAGAAGGAAACCCATGAAACAAACAGTTGCCGCTTACATTGCCAAAACGCTTGAACAAGCCGGGGTAAAAAGAATTTGGGGCGTCACCGGTGATTCCCTTAACGGGCTGAGTGACAGCCTGAACAAAATGGGCACCATCGACTGGATGGCAACCCGCCACGAAGAGGTCGCCGCGTTTGCCGCAGGCGCAGAAGCCCAACTGACCGGCGAACTGGCGGTCTGTGCCGGTTCCTGTGGGCCGGGCAACCTGCATCTGATCAACGGTCTGTTCGACTGCCACCGTAATCATGTTCCGGTGGTGGCCATCGCCGCGCACATTCCCTCCAGTGAAATTGGCAGCGGTTATTTTCAGGAAACCCATCCTGCGGAGCTGTTCCGCGAGTGCAGCCATTACTGCGAGCTGGTTTCCACGCCGGAACAAATCCCGCAGGTGTTGGCCATTGCGATGCGTAAAGCGGTGCTTAACCGCGGCGTGTCGGTTATCGTGCTCCCGGGTGATGTGGCCCTGAAAGCCGCGCCAGAAAGTGCCAGTTCCCACTGGTATCACGCGCCACAGCCCGTTGTCGTGCCTGAAATGGAAGAACTGCGTAAACTCGCCCAGCTGTTGCGCTACTCCAATAATATCGCGCTGATGTGCGGCAGCGGCTGCGCCGGGGCGCATAAAGAACTGGTGGAATTTGCCGCTAAGCTGAAATCACCGATCGTTCACGCGATGCGTGGCAAAGAGCATGTCGAATACGATAACCCGTACGACGTCGGCATGACCGGGCTTATCGGATTCTCTTCAGGTTTCCACACCATGATGAATGCCGATACGCTGGTGCTTCTCGGCACTCAATTCCCGTATCGCCCGTTTTACCCGACCGACGCCAAAATTATTCAGATAGACATTAATCCCGCCAGTATCGGCGCGCACAGCAAAGTCGATATGGCGCTGATCGGCGATATTAAAGCCACGCTCGCCACGCTGACGCCGCTGCTGGAAGAGAAAACTGACCGCGTGTTTCTTGATAAAGCGCTGGAGCATTATCGTGACGCACGCAAAGGGCTTGATGACCTTGCTAAACCGAGTGAAAAAGCGATTCACCCGCAGTATCTGGCGCAGCAAATCAGTCATTTCGCCGATGACGACGCCATTTTCACCTGCGACGTCGGTACGCCAACGGTGTGGGCCGCGCGTTATTTGAAAATGAACGGCAAGCGCCGCTTGCTCGGGTCGTTCAACCACGGTTCGATGGCAAACGCCATGCCGCAAGCGCTGGGCGCGAAAGCGACGATGCCGAACCGACAAGTGGTGGCGATGTGCGGCGACGGCGGTTTCAGCATGCTGATGGGCGATTTTCTGTCGGTCATTCAGCTTAAACTGCCGCTCAAAATCGTGGTCTTCAACAACAGCGTGCTCGGCTTTGTGGCGATGGAAATGAAAGCCGGAGGCTATCTCACCGACGGCACCGAACTGCATGACACCAACTTCGCCAATATCGCCGAAGCCTGCGGCATTACCGGCATCCGCGTTGAAAAATCCGCCGATGTCGATGAAGCACTCCAGCGGGCGTTCAGCATCGACGGTCCGGTGCTGATCGACGTGGTGGTGGCGAAGGATGAACTCGCGATCCCACCACAAATTAAGCTCGAACAGGCCAAAGGATTCAGCCTGTATATGCTGCGCGCGATCATCAGCGGACGCGGCGATGAAGTTATCGAACTGGCGAAAACCAACTGGCTCAGGTAAAAGTATCCTTTTAATTACAGACACAAAATCATTCATGTTGCATCAAGGCGGCAAGAGCGAAAATTCCAGGAGCATAGATAACTCTGTGACTGGGATTTTCGCACGCAGCCAGCACAGAGGCAGCGTGAAGGATGAAGTGTAAAAGGAAATGCCGTGATCGATTTACGTAGTGATACCGTTACCCGCCCGAGTCGCGCCATGCTGGAAGAGATGATGGCCGCGCCGGTCGGGGATGATGTGTACGGAGATGACCCGACCGTTAATGAACTGCAGCGCTATGCGGCAGAACTCGGCGGGAAAGAAGCCGCCCTGTTTCTGCCGACCGGTACTCAGGCTAACCTGGTGGCACTGCTGAGCCACTGCGAGCGCGGCGAAGAGTATATTGTCGGCCAGGGCGCACATAACTATTTGTACGAAGCAGGCGGTGCAGCCGTATTAGGCAGCATTCAGCCACAGCCGATTGATGCCGCCAGCGACGCGACGTTGCCGCTCGATAAAGTCGCCGCGAAAATCAAAGCCGACGATATTCACTTCGCCCGCACCAAACTGCTGAGCCTCGAAAACACCCATAACGGTAAAGTGCTGCCACGTGAATATCTGAAAGCAGCGTGGGAGTTCACCCGCGAGCGCGGGCTGGGCCTGCACGTCGACGGCGCGCGCATCTTTAACGCCATCGTGGCGTATGGCTGTGAACTGAAAGAGGTTACGCAATATTGCGACTCTTTCACCCTCTGTCTGTCCAAAGGTCTCGGCACACCGGTCGGTTCGCTGCTGGTCGGTAACGCGGATTACATCAAACGCGCCAATCGCTGGCGTAAAATGACCGGCGGCGGTATGCGTCAGGCGGGCATTTTGGCGGCCGCAGGCCTGTATGCTCTGAAAAATAACGTCGAGCGTTTACAGGACGATCACGACAATGCAGCATGGGTGGCTGAGCAACTGAAAGAAATCGGTGCCGACGTGATGCGTCACGACACCAACATGCTGTTCGTGCGCGTGGGTGAAGATAACGCAGCGGCGCTGGGCGAACATTTTCGTGCCAACGGCATACTGATTAATGCCTCGCCGATTGTGCGCCTGGTAATGCATCTCGACGTGAGCCGTCAACAGTTGGCAGAAGTGGTTAGCCACTGGAAAACCTTTTTACATCGCTAAGGAGTGAGCGTGTCGCAAACAATTCTGGTGCTTGGCGCCAGCGGCTATATCGGCCAGCATCTGGTCACTGAACTGAGTTCGCGCAGCTACACCGTGCGGGCTGCGGCACGTAACACGGATCGTCTGCAAAAGCTGGCGCTGCCTGGCGTCAGCTGTCATCACGTTGATCTTAACTGGCCAAAGGCGCTGCCCGCGCTTTTAGACGGCGTGGACACGATGTATTTTTTAGTTCACGGCATGGGCGAAGGCGGAAATTTCGTCGCTCACGAGCGCCAGGTCGCGCTCAACGTGCGCGATGCCCTGCGTGAACAGCCGGTGAAACAGGTTATCTTTTTGAGTTCGCTGCAAGCACCCGAAAACGAACAATCGGATCACCTGCGCGCGCGACAGATAACAGGGGAAATACTGCGTGAAGCGGCGATCCCCGTCACTGAACTGCGGGCGGGTATTATCGTCGGCGCAGGCTCTGCGGCGTTCGAAGTGATGCGCGATATGGTTTACAACCTGCCGGTGCTGACGCCACCGCGCTGGGTGCGTTCGCGCACCACGCCCATTGCGCTGGAAAATCTGCTGCATTACCTAGTGGAATTACTCAATCATCCGGCAGAGCAACATCGCGTTCTGGAAGCCGCCGGGCCAGACGTGTTGAGCTATCAGCAGCAGTTTGAACATTTCATGCGCATCAGCGGCCGCCATCGCCTGCTAATCCCCATTCCCTTCCCTACCCGCTGGATTTCGGTGTGGTTTTTGAATGTCATCACCTCCGTGCCCCCCACCACCGCCAAAGCGCTGATCCAGGGATTGAAGCACGATCTGTTGGGCGACGATCGTGAACTGCGCGAGCTGATCCCACAGCCGTTGATCTCGTTTGACGATGCAGTGAAGAGCACGCTGAAAGAAGAAGAACAGTTGATGAACTCCAGCGACTGGGGTTATGACGCCCAGGCGTTTGCCCGCTGGCGGCCTGAATATGGATACTTTCCGAAACAGGCGGGTTGCACCATCAGCACCTCTGCGAGCCTCGAAGCACTGTGGCAAGTCGCCAATCAGCTCGGCGGCAAAGAGCGCTATTTCTTCGGTAATATTCTGTGGGATATCCGCGCAGCGATGGACCGCATGATGGGGCATAAGCTCGCCAAAGGCCGTCCTGAGCGCGAAATGCTGGAAACGGGCGATACGGTCGACAGCTGGAAAGTGATCATCGTGGAGCCGCAGAAACAGCTGTCTTTCCTGTTTGGGATGAAAGCGCCTGGCCTCGGACGGCTCACCTTTAGCCTGAAAGATAAAGGCGACCATCGCGAAATCGATGTTCGTGCCTGGTGGCATCCGCACGGTATGCCAGGCTTATTCTATTGGCTGCTGATGATCCCGGCGCATTTGTTCATTTTCCGGGGGATGGCAAAACGCATGGCGACGCTGGCGGAAGAAATCACGCGAAAATCGGCAAAATGAGAATTTTTCTTCGCAGTTTCTCATTGCAACTCAGCGTAATTCACGGAAAAATGCGCACGAAATTCTTTTCTGACACAGTGGATTGATATGAAGGTACTGGTCACCGGGGCCACCAGCGGCTTAGGCCGTAACGCGGTGGAATATCTGCGCCGTAAAGGCATCAGCGTCAGAGCAACCGGTCGCAACGAAGCGATGGGTCGGCTGCTGGAAAAAATGGGCGCGGAGTTTGTCCATGCAGACCTGACCCAACTGGTATCTTCGCAGGCGAAAGTGATGCTCGCCGGCATTGACACGCTGTGGCACTGCTCCAGCTTCACCTCACCGTGGGGCACTCAGAAAGCCTTCGATTTAGCGAATGTTCGCGCCACCCGTCGCCTCGGTGAATGGGCCGTGGCCTGGGGCGTGCGCAACTTTATTCATATCTCATCGCCGTCGCTCTATTTTGATTATCACCATCATCGCGAGATCAAAGAAGAGTTTCGTCCGCAGCGTTTTGCCAACGAATTTGCTCGCAGCAAAGCGGCAGGTGAAGAAGTGGTGAACCTGTTGGCACAGGCGAACCCGAATACCCGCTTTACCGTGCTGCGCCCGCAAAGCCTGTTTGGGCCGCACGATAAAGTGTTTATTCCACGTCTGGCGCAAATGATGCATCACTACGGCAGCGTGCTGCTGCCACGCGGAGGCAATGCGCAAGTCGATATGACCTATTACGAAAACGCCGTTCATGCGATGTGGCTCGCCAGCCAGCCGCTGTGTGATTCGCTGCCTTCCGGGCGCGTCTATAACATCACCAACGGCGAACCGCGCAGCCTGAAAAGCATCGTGCAAAAGCTTATCGACGAACTGGATATTCCGTGCCGCATCCGTTCGGTGCCTTATCCGATGCTGGATATGGTGGCCCGCAGCATGGAGAAGTTTGGCAATAAAGCGGCAAAAGAGCCGTCGTTCACCCATTACGGTGTGTCGAAGCTGAACTTTGACTTCACGCTGGACATCAGCCGCGCCGAGCAAGAACTGGGTTATCAGCCGATCGTGACCCTCGACGAAGGCATTACACAAACCGCCCACTGGCTGAAAGATCACGGCAAACTGCCGCGTTAACCGTCATCCTTGACCGTATTTTTCGAGTAATGCTTCGGCGATGGCCTGCGTTTCGGCATCGGCTACGCCGTCCCAACGGGACTGACGGAAGTGCATCTGGAAGGCCATGATCACCCGTTTTTTCTGGGTATAGCTCATGCCTGGCGTCACCTCATAGCCATAGCGCGACAGCAAATCCAGCACCGAAGCGCTCGCTACCGGCTGCGACGGCGCGCGCCCGTTGAGATAAAACGCGACCCGATTGGCCTCCGGCCACGCGCCTATGCCCTGTTGCGCCAGTTCGCGCCACGGAAACTCGGGGCCCGGGTCGTCTTTACGCTGCGGGGCAATATCCGCATGCGCCACCACGTTCTGCGGCTCAATGTGATAACGGGCAATAATGTCTTTCGCCAGTGGGATAAGCGCGTTAATTTGCGCCTCGGCAAACGGCTCGAAATTTTTCACCCCCGCCGTTTTTTGCCAGCCGTGGTTTTCCAGCTCGATACCAATTGAGGTGTCATTAATGCGCGTGGATCCGCGCCAGAAACTCACCCCGGCATGCCACGCCAGATCCTGCTCCGGCACCAGCTGCCAAATGAGCGGTTTGCCCTTGCGCACCGGCGGATTTTCCGGGATCAGATAATGCGTACTGACCTCTCTGCCCGTTAGCGTATCGAGCGAGTTCTCAAAATCACCGGCGGTGTAGTGAATTACCAGCACTTTGATGCGCGGGTACGCGTTCGGTGCCGGATGGTTAGTATCCAGCAAATAGCCCGGTTTACTGATGATGCCCTGCCGAGCAGCCTCTTTATCACCGGAGCACCCCGCCAGCAGCATAACCAGCACAATCAGCAGTAAACGCCTCATCGACGGACTTTAACGGCGGTACCGCTGACGCTGACCATCAGCATACTGCTGTCTTTGCCGACGGTTTCGTAATCAATGTCGATGCCCACAACTGCATCGGCACCCAGCGCTTTCGCCTGTTCACCCAGCTCCTTAAAGGCAATTTCACGCGCTTTGCGCAGTTCTTTTTCATACGCGCCAGAACGCCCGCCAACGATATCGCGGATCCCGGCGAAAAAATCGCGGAAGATATTTGCGCCCAAAATGGCTTCGCCGGTCACGACGCCGCAGTATTCCACGATGGTTTGCCCTTCCAGGGTCGGTGTGGTTGAGAATTGCATTCGTCCTCCTTCTTCAATACCTTAGCTCGGTTAGTCAAACACATTATCGTCCCGATACGCTATGCTTGAAAACATCTAAATACCGTAGTCAGTCTATAAGGAAATCACTCATGCGCTACTCTGCCGCTGCACTTCTCATCCCTTGCGCACTTCTGCTCAGCGCCTGCACCACCGTCACGCCTGCGTTCAAGGATATTGGCACCCGTTCAGGCCCTTGCGTGGAAGGCGGCCCGGATACCGTGGCCCAGAAGTTTTACGACTACCGCATTCAGCACCGTAATAACGACATGACCGCCCTGCGTCCTTATTTGAGCGACGATCTCGCAAAAGTGCTTAACGATGCGAATAATGATCCAAATAAACGCGCTCTGTTGCAGCAAGACCTGTTCTCCAGCCGCACCACGCCGCCGGACAGCGCTGATGTCGCAAGCGCGTCGACCATCCCGAACACCGATGCCCGTAACATTCCGCTACGCGTTGAACTGAAACAAGGTTCGCAGAGCTGGCAGGATGAAGTGCTGATGGTCCGTGAGGGTCAATGCTGGGCTGTCGATGATGTACGTTACCTCGGCGGCACCGTTCATGCCCCGGCTGGCACGCTGCGCCAGACGCTCTCTAAGTAAAATCTCCCTCTAATCACTCAGGGTAAATGTCTGGCATTCTGTGACGAATGCCGACATTTATTCCTCCGCCCCTACGCCTTCGCTATTTTGTGCTAACTTTAAGTGTAAACACGGTTTACATATAAGTTTTAACGCAGAAATATTGCATAACTATTCTGTGAACGTTACTATTTGCGGCCTCAATAGCTATCGGTGTCAGATTTCCCGGATGAGTATAAAACTAGAAGGCATTAACTGCTTTTACGGCGCACATCAGGCGCTGTTCGACATCACTCTGCATTGCCCGCAGGGTGAAACGCTGGTGCTGCTAGGCCCTAGCGGCGCGGGAAAAAGTTCGCTGTTGCGCGTGCTTAACCTGTTGGAGATGCCGCGCTCCGGCATGCTTTCCATTGCAGGCAACCAATTCAATTTCAGCAAAGCCCCTTCCGAGAAGGCTATCCGCGATCTGCGTCAAAATGTCGGGATGGTTTTCCAGCAGTACAATCTGTGGCCGCACTTGACCGTGCTGCAAAACCTGATTGAAGCGCCGTGCCGCGTGCTTGGGTTATCCAAAGAGCAGGCGCTGGCGCGTGCTGAGAAATTACTGGAACGTCTGCGCCTGAAACCTTATAGCGACCGTTATCCGCTGCATCTTTCCGGCGGCCAACAGCAGCGCGTGGCGATTGCCCGGGCGCTGATGATGGAACCGCAGGTTCTGCTGTTTGATGAGCCCACCGCCGCACTGGATCCGGAAATCACCGCGCAGATTGTCAGCATCATTCGCGAGCTGGCACAAACCCAGATTACCCAGGTGATCGTCACCCACGAAGTCGAAGTGGCGCGCAAAACCGCCAGCCGTGTGGTGTATATGGAAAACGGTCACATCGTCGAACAAGGGGATGCGGGCTGCTTTGCCAATCCGCAGACCGAAGCGTTTAAAAACTATCTTTCACACTGATGTTTTCGGGAACAATGACAATGAAAAAAATCGTGATTGCCGCTTTGCTGGCAAGCTTCAGCCTGACTGCTGGTGCCGCACAGACTATTCGTTTTGCGATGGAAGCGTCTTACCCTCCGTTTGAATCTATGGATGCCAGCAATAAGATTGTCGGCTTCGACGTGGATCTGGCGAACGCGCTGTGTAAACAGATCGACGCCACCTGTACGTTCACCAATCAGGCCTTCGACAGCCTGATCCCAAGCCTGAAATTCCGTCGTTTCGACGCCGTGATTTCCGGAATGGACATCACGCCAGAACGTGAAAAACAAGTGCTGTTCACCAAACCGTACTACGACAACTCTGCACTGTTCGTCGGCCAGAAAGGCAAAGTGGCTGATATCGCTGCGCTGAAAGGCAAAAAAGTGGGCATGCAGAATGGCTCCACCCACCAGAAATTCATCACCGATAAACACCCTGAAATCACCGTCGTGCCTTACGACAGCTATATGAACGCCAAACTGGATATGCAGAATGGCCGCATTGACGCGGTATTCGGTGATACTGCCGTGGTGACCGAGTGGCTGAAAGCCGATCCGAAACTGGCCGCTATCGGCGACAAAGTGACGGACAAAGATTACTTTGGTACTGGCCTCGGCATCGCCGTGCGTCAGGGCAATGCCGACCTGCAACAGAAGCTGAATACGGCGCTGGATCACGTGAAGAAAGACGGCACTTACCAGACCATTTACAGCAAATGGTTCCAGAAGTAAGTCCATTGACATAGGGTCAAGGAATTGATGAAAAAATAAGGAAAATCAATTCATTGATTTTCGACTGCTAACCACAAAGAAGGAAAAACCACGTTTTTTCCTTCTTTGTCATCAATCATAAGTAAGCCTTGATGAACGAAATGTTTCCATTAGCAAGCGCCGCCGGGATGACCGTCGGCCTTGCCGTTTGTGCTCTGGCGATTGGTCTGGCGCTGGCGATGATCTTTGCGGTGTGGGAGTCGGCTAAATGGCGTCCTGTCGCGTGGGTTGGCACCGGTCTGGTCACCATTCTGCGTGGATTACCGGAAATTCTGGTGGTCCTGTTTATCTATTTTGGCTCGTCGCAGCTGCTGCTTCTGCTTTCTGATGGTTTTACGCTGAACCTCGGTTTTGCGCACATCCCGGTGCAGGTGCAGATTGAAAACTTCGACGTCAGCCCGTTCCTGTGCGGTGTGATTGCGCTCTCCCTGCTCTATTCCGCCTATGCGTCGCAGACGCTGCGCGGCGCATTGAAAGCCGTTCCGCAGGGTCAGTGGGAATCCGGTCAGGCGCTTGGGCTTTCCAAAGCGGCGATCTTCTTCCGTCTGGTGATGCCGCAGATGTGGCGTCATGCGCTGCCGGGGCTGGGAAACCAGTGGCTGGTGCTGCTGAAAGATACCGCGCTGGTGTCGCTTATCAGCGTAAATGATCTGATGCTGCAAACCAAAAGCATTGCCACCCGTACCCAGGAGCCGTTTACCTGGTACATCGTGGCCGCGGCGATTTACCTGATTATTACCCTCGTCAGCCAGTACATTCTCAAACGCATTGACCTGCGCGCGACTCGCTTTGAACGGAGACCAGGCTGATGCTTGAGTATTTACCCGAACTGTTGAAGGGTCTGAACACCAGCCTGACGCTGACCGTGGCGTCTATTGTGCTGGCGCTGGTCCTGTCGCTGATTTTCACCATCATCCTGACGCTGAAAACACCGGTGTTGGTGTGGATTGTTCGCGCCTACATTACGCTGTTTACCGGCACGCCGCTGCTGGTGCAGATCTTCCTGATTTACTACGGCCCGGGCCAGTTCCCGCAGTTGCAGAACTATCCGGTGCTGTGGCATCTGCTTTCCGAGCCGTGGCTGTGCGCAATGATTGCTCTGTCGCTCAACAGCGCCGCCTATACCACGCAGCTGTTCTATGGCGCGATCCGAGCGATCCCGGAAGGCCAGTGGCAGTCCTGCGGCGCGCTGGGCATGAGCAAGAAGGACACACTCGCCATCCTGCTGCCGTATGCGTTTAAACGTGCCCTCTCCTCTTACTCCAACGAAGTGGTGCTGGTGTTCAAGAGTACGTCGCTGGCCTACACCATTACATTGATGGAAGTGATGGGCCACGGGCAGTTACTGTACGGACGCACTTACGATGTGATGGTGTTTGGTGCGGCGGGTCTGGTGTATCTGGTGGTCAACGGGCTGCTGACGTTGATGATGCGCCTCATCGAACGCAAAGCGCTGGCGTTTGAACGCCGAAATTAATTCTGCATAAAATATCGGCAACAAAGCGGGCACTCTCCAGATAGCCCGCTTTTTTTTTCATTTCAATAATTATATTTAATCATTTTTATTGCATATAAATTCACAAAATGGCAAGGTTGTTCCTATGCCCTGGACGGGGTATCACATCATAAGATTGACCGACGGGAGCTTTACCATGAAGAAACTTATTCTGGCTACACTGCTTGCTACTGTCGCCGCAGGGGCCAGCGCAGCGGATAAAATCAGCTTTGGCGTTTCCGCCACCTATCCACCGTTTGAATCCCTCGATGCCAACAACCAGATCGCCGGTTTTGATATCGATTTGGCGAAAGCGTTATGCAAACAGATGCAGGCGAATTGCACTTTCACCAACCACGCTTTTGACAGCCTGATCCCGTCACTAAAATTCAAAAAATATGATGCCGTGATTTCCGGCATGGATATCACCCCAGAGCGCAGTAAACAGGTCGCCTTTACCGACCCGTACTACGCCAACTCGGCGCTGGTGATTGCGAAAAAGGGCGAGTTCACGTCTTTTGAGCAACTGAAAGGCAAACGTATCGGAATGGAAAACGGCACCACGCATCAGAAATACTTGCAGGATAAGCACCCGGAAATCACCACCGTGGCGTACGACAGCTACCAAAATGCGATTATCGACCTGAAAAATGGCCGTATTGATGGCGTGTTTGGCGATACCGCCGTCGTCAACGAATGGCTGAAAACCAATCCACAACTGGGGACAGCGACGCCGAAAGTGACCGATCCGCAGTATTTCGGCACCGGACTTGGCATCGCGGTGCGCCCGGATAACAAAGCACTGTTGGAAAAACTGAATGGTGCGCTAAAAGCGATTAAAGCTGACGGTACGTACCAGAAAATCAGTACCCAGTGGTTCCCGCAGTAAGCCGGGTTTCGCCCGGCGGCGCAAGCTTGCCGGGCCTACAAAAGCTTCGGTATTTAACTACAGTGTAGGCCCGGTAAGCAACGCGCCACCGGGCAAAAAGCGGCCAACCAAACCCTTACAGCGGCACAAAAAATCGGAAACACGCCCCGGCGGTCACATCCATCAAACGAATTCCCCCACCGTGCAGTTCCAGCATTCGACGGACGATCAACAACCCCAGCCCGCCTCTGTCTTCACGCGCATTTTTCGCACTGAGCGCGGAAGGACGCTGGAACAATTGTTCGCGTAACGCCTGTTCAACACCCGGCCCGCTGTCGGCCACTTCTACTTGTAATTGCGCGTTATCTTGCCAGACACGCAGCTGAATAGTGCCGCCCTGCGGCGTGTGGCGAACCGCATTGTCGAGAAGATTGGTCACCACGCGTTCAATCATCGACACGTCAGCATTCACCAGCGGCAACGAGCGTGGCATTTCAACCTGCAATGTTAACTTCCGCGTCTCGATAGCGAGATCAAATTTCTGTGCCACGTCCTGAATCAGCTCGCCAATCGCAAAACGTTCCAGTTGCGGCTTGATCCCACCGTGTTCCAGTTTCGCCAGTTCGAACAACTGTTGTGAAAGATGACGCACTTTATGCCCCTGACGTAGTGCGATGGCCAGATACTGGCGGTTGTCCTCCGGTGAAAGCGTATCGGCTTTCATCGACAGCGTTTCCAGATAACCGAGCAATGACGTCAGCGGCGTGCGCAAATCATGCGAAATGTTGGCGATAAATTCCCGGCGCTGGCGATCGCTGTCAGACAGCTCATTCCACTGGCTGGCAATTTTTCGCGCCAGCTCAATAAAGGTGTTATGCAAAATAGCCACTTCATTGGCCGCTTCCGTATCGGGCGTTTGCTGCGCCAACTGTTTGATCGCACTGATACTGTCCTGATCCAAGCCGCGCACATCGGCTGTCAGCTGCTTGACCGGGCGTGTCACCCAGTACCAAACCATCATTCCCGCCAAGGTGCCAAACAGCGCCACCAGCAACAGCGACCACAGCACGGTGCTCCACAGCGCTTTCTGCCAGGCGCTATCGGAAAGCGCATTTAAGTCTTCGCCCTGCAAAATAATGTACAGATAGCAGTGCAATTCACCATTCAGCCTGACGGGTGCCACGCTGAAGACTTTCTGTTTCTCCAGACTGCGCGGATCGTCGCCAAATATCGGCCACGCCGCACCGCCCAAAAAGGTTTGTAGCGGCGCGACGTCTATTTTCTGCCGTTTAACATGCCCTTCCGGCGCAGCGTCTGCCAGCAAATCCCCTTGCGGCGAAACCAGATACAGCTCAACACTTGGATTCAGCGTCATCAGCCGGGTGAATAAAGTCTGTAGCGTCTGGCGATTGACGTTGCCCTGTTTATCAAGCAACGATTCGCTGTTGACGATTTGCTGCGCAAGCCCTGCGGAGAGCCGCTGTACCATCGCGCTGCCGTACTGAGAGGTGCTGTAAAGCTGCACGCTGCACGCCGCCACTGCGCACAGCAGCAGAATAGCGGTAAACACCAGCGTCAGCCGTTGGCTGAGGCTTAGGCGACGGATCATGATGTGCCCTCCGTTTTCGTGCTGGCGAACTTGTAGCCTTTGCCCCAGACGGTAAGGATAATCTCCGGCTCCGCGGCATCGCGTTCGATTTTGATACGCAGCCGGTTGATATGGGTGTTGACGGTGTGTTCGTACCCTTCGTGCTGATAACCCCACACGCGGTCCAGCAGCGACAAACGGGAAAACACTTCGCCTGGGTGGCGAGCAAACCAGTACAGCAGGTCAAACTCGCGCGGCGTCAACTCAATCACTTCTCCACGCAAGCGCACTTCGCGGGCCAGCGGATCGATAGTCAGGCCGTGACAGGCAATCAACCCACCTTCCATCCGAATATTTTGCCCCATCGCCTCCTGGCGACGAAACAGCGCTTTAACGCGTGCAATCAGTTCCAGTACTGAGAAAGGTTTGGGTAAATAGTCGTCTGCGCCCATTTCAAGACCCAGCACGCGGTGCGTTTCACTGGTGCGCGCGCTGATGATGATGACCGGCAAGTAGCGCGTCATTTGGCGAATACGGCGGCAAATTTCCAGACCGTCAACGCCAGGCAGCATCAAATCGAGGATCACCGCGTCCCACACCTGTTTTTCCAGTTGCACTAATGCCTGGTTGCCGTCCGCTTCGTGGACAATCTGATAACCCTCATCCTGTAGGTTCAATCTCAACAGCGTGGCGATATCCTGATCGTCTTCCACTAACAGTATTTTCTTTGGGCTATTCATCGCGTTCCACCAACAGTCTTTTATCCAAGCTTAACGCAGCAAGCCGCCGTGAGTTATCACATTTTATTTAAACTTCCGTGAGGATGTGGTGACCAATGGCAGTGCATGCTGAGGACATGTCATTCGCGGAGAGCCGACCATGTCATCAGAGCGTTCAAAAACGATTCACCCGCTGTGGGTACGCTGCTGCCACTGGGTTAATGCTATCGCCATCGCGGGCATGATGTTCAGCGGCTGGCGCATCTATAACGCTTCTCCTTTGTTTGATTTTTCGTTTCCACGAGAAATCACCCTCGGCGGCTGGCTTGGCGGCGCATTGCAATGGCACTTTGCGATGATGTGGGTGCTGGGAATTAACGGCGCGGTGTATCTGACACTTGGCGTTATCAGCGGTCGTTTTAAACGTAAATTCCTTCCCTTATCTCCCCGCGAACTCTTTAACGACCTGCGCCAGGCGCTGCGTGGCAAACTCGCACACGCCGACCTCAGCCACTACAACATGGTGCAAAAACTGGCCTACGTCGGGGTGATTCTGGTGGGTGTCGGACTGGTGCTTTCCGGCCTGGTGTTGTGGAAATCGGTGCAGTTTCCGCTGTTACGCGAGCTGCTCGGCGGTTATGAGACCGCGCGCTATATCCACTTTTTCTGTATGAGTGCGATGGCACTGTTTGTGGTTATTCATCTGCTGATGGTGCTGTTAGTGCCGCGCACTTTACTCGCCATGCTGCGGGGCCGTTAAGGAGAACATCATGAAAAAGCCCACTTTTCTTTCTGAGAGCGATGCGCGCGACCTGGTAAAAGATGCAGAAAAATTACTCCTCCCGGACAGACGCCGTTTATTACGCCAGGGGCTGACGCTCGGTGGCATCATGATGCTGACCGGCTGCGACATCAGCGATAACGAAAGCGTGGAAACAGCGCTGTCTCGCATGTCACGCTTTAACGATCGCGTGCAGGGTTTCATTTTCAGCCATCGCAATCTGGCCCCGGAATATAGCGAGTCTGAGATTACCCGCCCTTTCCCGTTTAACGCCTTTTACGGCCCGGAAGATATTCCGCAAGTGGATGGGCACGACTATCAGTTAGCCGTCAGCGGCCTGGTCAGCCAGACCAAAAGCTGGACGCTGCCGGAGCTGTATCATATGCAGCAGGTCAGCCAAATCACCCGCCATATTTGTGTGGAAGGCTGGAGCGCCATCGGCAAATGGGGCGGCGTGCCGTTCAGGCATTTTTTACAGCTGATTGGCGCAGACATGCGGGCGAAATACGTCAGCTTCCGCTGTGCAGATGATTATTACACCAGTATCGATATGGCCACCGCGCTGCACCCGCAAACGCTGCTGGCTCTGACCTGGGACGGTCAAATCCTGCCGCCCAAATATGGTTTTCCGATGAAAATCCGTATCCCGACCAAGCTCGGATACAAAAACCCGAAACATGTTTTATCGATTGAGGTCACCAATCGGTTCTCAGGCGGTTACTGGGAAGATCAGGGTTACAACTGGTTTGGTGGCAGTTAATACACGACGCAGTCCACAACGTAAAAATGAGGAATACCCATGAAAAAATTGATGCTTGCAGCCGCTGCCGTTTCCGCCCTGATGATGTTTAACGTTCAGGCCGCCGACAGCATGAGCAAAGACAGTATGGCAAAAGACAGTTCCGCGATGTCTCACGACGGTATGGCGAAAGACAATATGGCCAAAGATGGCATGTCAAAATCGCACGACAAAATGTGCAAAGACGGCATGTGCAAGGACGGAATGAAAAAGGATGAAATGAAGAAGGACGAAATGAAAAAAGACAGCATGGGTAAAATGGATAACATGTCGAAAGACGGCATGAAAAAAGACGCGATGAGCAATTAATCGTCAACATCGCCGGGCTGCATACTGCTCGCCCGGCCTATCCATGCTCTGTAGGCCGGGTCAGGCGTAGCCGCCACCCGGCTTTTCTTATCTGCGGACAAGCAACGTCAGCACTTCGTAATGCGAGGTATGCGGGAACATATCAAACATCTGCACGCGTACGACACGGTAATCTGGTAAATGGCCGATATCCTGCGCCATCGTTTTCGCATTACAGCTGGAATAGAGAATAAACGGTGGCGCCATCTCGCTGAGATAATCACACAGCGCGTTGCCAATTCCCCTACGCGGCGGGTTCACCAACACCAGTTCCGGCACAGTGTCCTGCGCGGTGGCAAACTGCGTGGAATCCAGCGCCTGAAAATGCAGATTCTGTAATCCCAATTCCGCCGCCGACTGTTTCGCACAGGCAATGGCTTCCGGCGCGATTTCTATCCCGGTGAGTTTCATCTCCGGCGTCGCGCAGTGCAGACCAAAACCGCCCACGCCACAGAACAGATCCCACATATGTTGCACCGGCAGTTCGTGTACCCAATCACGCGCCGTGGCGTACAGTTTGCTCGCCACCGTCGGATTGGTCTGGAAGAAACTTTGCGGGCGGATCCACAACGGCACATCGTTGAAACGTTCCGCCAGCGCATGTTGTTCGGTGAGGAAAATTTCCTGGTCGCCTTCCATGATAGCCATATGCACTGGCTGAATGTTCACCGAAATCACTTTCAGCTGCGGCAACTGCGCCTGCAACGCTGGCAGTGCGGCGCGGAGTTGTTCCAGCTTGGCGTCGGAACGCAGCACAAAACGCAGCATCATTGCGCCATCGTGCTGGCTTTCAGTTAGCAGCAGATATTTCAACTCACCGCGTTTGCGCGCGACGTTATACGGCGTCAGCCCTGCGCGAGCGATAAAGGGTTTTAGTGCGGCAAAAACAGGGGCGAACGATGCGGGATACAGCGGGCAATCGCACAGGTCTTCCGGCGTGCCGTCGCGGTGTAACATGCCGAGCAGCGGTTTTTCTACGCTGCCGCTGACCACCATTTTGGCCTTATTACGAAACCCCGTTTCCGGGCCACTGACCGGGGCGCACCACGACTCTACCGCCGAAGCGGACAGCAGTTGCTGGAGATCCGCCATTTTGGCGGCAAGCTGTTCGGATACCGGTTGTTCGAGCCACTGACAGGAGCGACAGCGAGCGGCATCATAGAGTGCGCACTGCATACATTGACCTTTGAGATTTCAGGGGCCGGGATTGTAGCACCGTTATCGCAGACGGAAAAACCGACGGCTGGAAGCCGGCACAAAAAGCAGCAACAGCACCAGCATATCCGGCAGTTTTTGCATGATCAGCGAATGGAAAATTTCCCGTTTCGACTCACCCGCTATGCTGAACAGTTCAGGATAACCATAGCCTAATGAGGCGGTCCACAGATAACCTGCGGCAATCACCTGCGTCAGTAAATAGAGCCAGCGCGCCCAGTTTCGGCCTTTGACCAGCGAAAACGCACACCCGATTTCCACAAAGACCAGAACCAGGCTTGCCATAAAGACCAGCGTCAGCGCCCAGGTTTGCACGCTACGACGAACAAATTCCACCATACCCATCGGGCCGAGCAGATTCACGAGCATGATCAAATCGAGCGCGCGGATCAGAATAATGGCGAGCGCCGCCACCTGCACCAGCGCAGGAACGTTCAGACGGGCATGAGAATGTGGTGTTTTAGAAAAAAATCGCAATTGTGGCCTTCCATGAAAACGTCTCCCCGGGAAACCCGAGGAGACGATGACACAACGCCAGTGATTTTAAGCGGTTCAGCCGCGTCTTGCACGCTGGATATCGCGCACACGCTGCTTTTCAGACCTTGCCATGAGAAACCAGGCGATTAAACCAACAATGCCGACCACGCCGAGGATAAGCGTCGCCAGGGCGTTGATTTCCGGGTTGACCCCCATACGCACGCTGGAGAATACCAGCATCGGCAGCGTGGTTGCCCCCGGCCCGGAGACGAAACTGGCGATCACTAAGTCATCCAGCGACAGCGTAAACGCCAGCAGCCAGCCGGAGATCACGGCGGGCATAATCATCGGCAACGTGATGATGAAAAAGACCTTCAGCGGCGTCGCACCGAGATCCATCGCCGCCTCTTCAATCGAACGATCCAGTTCACGCAGTCGCGACGAAATCACCACCGCCACATAGGCGGTACAGAACGTGACGTGCGCCAGCCAAATGGTCAACATTCCGCGCTCCGAAGGCCAACCGATCGCATGTCCTAACGCCACAAACAGCAACAACAGCGAAAGACCGGTTATCACGTCAGGCATCACCAGCGGGGCGGTTATCATAAACGCAAAGCCGTTAGCGCCACGGAAGCGCCCGAAGCGCACCATCACCACGGCGGCAATGGTGCCGAGGATCGCCGCCATCGTCGCCGCGCAGGCGGCAATGGTCAGACTTAGCCCCACCGCACTCATCATCGCGTCGTCTTGAAACAGCTCGCCGTACCAGCGCGTTGACCAACCCGCCCAGACCGTCACCAGTTTGGAACTGTTGAACGAGTAGATAACCAGCATCAACATCGGCGCGTAGAGGAACGTGAAGCCGAGCACCAGAATCAAAATACGCCACGGCGAGCGGACTACCGGTAAATTATTCATCCATGATCCCCCATCTGTTTTTGCTGATGCTTGTGGAACCACATGATCGGCACAATCAGCAATAGCAGCATCACGACCGCCACGGCAGACGCCACCGGCCAGTCACGGTTGTTAAAGAACTCCTGCCACAGCACGCGTCCAATCATGATGCTGTCCGGGCCACCGAGCAGTTCCGGGATAACAAATTCGCCCACCGCCGGAATAAACACCAGCATTGACCCGGCGATAATCCCGCCTTTGGTCAACGGCACAATCACGCTAAAAAAGGTTTTCAGCGGTTTTGCACCGAGATCGAGCGAGGCTTCTACCAGCGAATAATCAATACGCGTCAGTGCGGTGTAAATCGGCAGCACCATAAACGGCAAATAGGCGTAGACGATGCCGATATAGACCGCCAGATTGGTGTGCAGAATTTCCAGTGGTTGATGAATAATGCCGGTCCACATCAGGAAATTATTCAGCACGCCATTACTTTTCAAAATCCCTATCCACGCATATACGCGGATCAGGAACGACGTCCACGACGGCAAAATCACCAGCAGCAGCAAAATATTCCGCGTTGATGGCTTGCTGTGCGCCACCGCCCACGCCAGTGGGTAACCAAGAATCAGGCAGAAAAACGTCGAAATCGCCGCCACCTGTAACGACTGCAAATAGGCTTCGTAATAAAGCGGATCGCCCGTCAGTTGCAGGTAGTTGCCGATGTTGAGCGTCAACGTCAACTGATCGTCGGCCCAGTCCAGCAGATTGGTATACGGCGGAATGGCCCGTGCCATATCAGCGAAACTGATTTTAAAGACGATCAGGAACGGCAGTAAAAACAGCAGGATAAGCCAGATATACGGCAAGGCGATCACTAACTTTCGCCCATGCTTCATCTGCATTTTCGCAAGCCATACGGCAACACCGCTGGGCTGTTTCGCGCGAATCGGAGGTTCTAATGTGCTCATTGCGCCTCCCCTACACCGTCAGGACCACACAGCTGTCTGCATCCCAGCACAGACGCACTTCATCGCCCCAGGTCGGCAGACCTTTGCGATAACGGTGCTCATTCTGTAACTGGGCGCTGATCATCTGGCCGCTTTTCAGGCGAACGTGATAAATCGACAAATCACCGAGATAGGCGATATGCACCACTTCCCCGACCGCGAAGTTATAGCCGTCGGCAGGCGGCTCCTCGCAGAGCATGATTTTTTCCGGACGCAGCGCCACATACACCGGCACGTTATCCACCACCGAGGTGTCGACATCGACTTTCAGCGGATGCACCAGCCCCGGCGAATCAATCACTAATCCGTCTTCCTGACGGTCTTTCAGCAGCCCTTCAAACATATTCACCGAACCGATGAACTCAGCGCTGTAGCGGGTCGTAGGATGTTCATAAATTTCTTCCGGCTCGCCAATTTGCACAAACTTACCGCGGTTCATGATGGCGATACGCCCGGCCATGGTCATCGCTTCTTCCTGGTCATGCGTCACCATTACGCAGGTCACGCCGACGCGTTCGAGAATATCCACCACTTCGAGCTGCATTCGGTCGCGCAGCTTTTTATCCAGCGCCCCCATCGGCTCGTCGAGCAGCAGTAATTTCGGTCGCTTGGCGAGACTACGAGCCAAAGCCACACGCTGACGCTGCCCGCCCGACAGCTGGTGTGGCTTGCGTTTAGCAAACTCCTGCATGTGCACGATGGCGAGCATTTCGTTTACTCGCGCGGTAATTTCCGCTTTCGGCAGCTTGTCCTGTTTCAGGCCGAAGGCGATGTTCTGCTCCACGGTCATGTGCGGGAACAGAGCATAAGACTGGAACATCATGTTGATGGGGCGTTGATACGGCGGTACATGCGACAGGTCAACGCCATCGAGCATGATTTGCCCGGTGGTTGGCGTTTCAAACCCGGCAAGCATGCGCAGTAGCGTCGATTTACCGCAGCCCGATGCGCCGAGCAGGGCAAACAGTTCGCCTTTGTAAATAGTGAGGCTGACGTCATCCACGGCGTGCTGGCCGTCGAAGGATTTGGTCAGATTGCGGATTTCCAGCAGCGGGGTTAGCGCTTTACGGGTTTTCGCCTGTGGGCGTGGGATAGCATCGTTCACGGTGTTGCTCTCCGGCAAAAAACAAACATTTGCATGGTCCGGTGCCATACAAAGAACTTCACAGTGCAGATGCACGTTTTTGGTGCGCATCTGCCAGACGGCTTTTTGTCAGTCCGGCCTTCCTCTGAATCCTGCCCGACGGCCTAAAACCGATCGGGCAGGAAAATCAGTTAATTACTTACCGCTCTTCACCGTCGTCCACGAACGCGTAACGACGCGGTCAATTTTTGGTGACAATACAGATTGCGTGAACAACTTCGCACGCACATCCGCTGGCGGATAAATTCCTGGGTTGTCACGCACTTCGGCATTCAACAGCGGTGTCGCAGCTTTGTTGGCGTTCGCGTAATAGACATGATTACTGATGTTTGCCACCACATCCGGTCGCAGCAGGTAATTCAGGAACTGATACGCTTCGTCGGTATTTTTCGCATCCTTAGGAATGGCAAACATATCGAAGTAAACCATCGCCCCTTCCTTCGGAATGGTGTAGGCAATGTTCACGCCATTTTTGGCTTCTTTCGCGCGGTTTGCTGCTTGCAAAATATCGCCCGACCAGCCAATCGACACGCAAATGTCACCATTCGCCAGATCGTTAATGTATTGAGAAGAATGGAAATAGCGGATAAAAGGACGCAGCTTCAACAGCAGGTCATTGGCGGCCCCGCTGTAATCTTTCGGGTCTGAACTGTTAGGATCTTTGCCGAGATAGTGCAGCACGGCAGCATAGACTTCGCTTGGCGCATCAAGGAATGAGACGCCGCAGCTTTTCAGTTTTTCGAGATTTTCAGGCTTTAAAATCAGATCCCAGCTGTTCACTGGTGCATCTTTACCGAGCGCCGCTTTCACTTTGTCGACGTTATAGCCGATGCCGGTGGTGACCATCATGTACGGAATGCCGTATTTATTATCATGGTCATTTTGCGCTACCAGCTTGAGCATTTCAGGATCGAGATTTTTATAATTCGGCAGTTTGCTCTTATCAATCGGCTGGAAAATGCCCGCCTGCGCCTGACGCTCAAGGAATTGCGACGAGGGCACCACAAGGTCATAACCGGTGCTGCCCGCCATCAGTTTGCCTTCCAGCACTTCGTTGGAATCAAACACGTCATACACCACTTTAATGCCGGTTTCTTTGGTGAAATTCGCCAGCGTGTCCGGGGCGATATAATCAGACCAGTTATAAATATGCAGCGTTTTTTGTTCAGCGGCGAGCGAACCTGCGGAGACTGCCATCAGCGCCCCTGCCACCAGACCCGTTAACCATTTCTTACTCAAAGCGGTCATATCTCTTTTCCTTCTCAACGTCCGTTAACATTTGGACCAAAATATACGCACATCGATGCATGCAAAATTCATGCATATTTTGTCAGTCTGCAAAGAAAAGGAGAGTGTGTCTCTCCCGGCCGGTATTGCTCGCAATTGCCTCAGGATATTACGCGCCGCATCTCGATAAACGCAGTGTTTCACGCGCCCTTGTTAGGCTTCGCAAGAATAACTTTAGCCAGGGTTCGCGGCTATAGCTCGGGTTAAAAAACGTCTTTTATCAATTTTTTATGCAAGATCACTTTATTGCATAAGCCATCGGTGGCGTTGGAGTGGTGAATAATTCTTTAAGAAGAGGTTAACGGCAGAATATTGGTGGGTTTTACGCAGTCGCACGGGTGGCAACTGCGTTCATTGCGCAGGGGTTTAGTGAAGAAAGTGGAATTTGGTCTCTTCAACAATCAGCTCTTCTTCTTCCTCTTCGTCGCCTTTGAACAGCAACTGATGGGAAGCGGCTTCGAGGATGACCATCGATACCTGTTCTTCACTCTGACGGAAGAACCATTCAAACTGCTCGTAGGTCACGCCCAACGTCACCGACAGCGACTGACACACCACCAGCTTGGGCAGATTATCATCCTGAATATCGAGGAACGCTTTCACCGTCAGCGAACTGGCGTTGATGGAGGAGAGATCGCCCGCCAGCGCCAGCAGCGCAGAAGGTTTAACTTCCGCCAGCGCCGAGAACAACACCACGTTGTCCAGCAAATCGATCTTGGCGTCGAAAATGCCCTCAAAATTCTGCATGTGCGGCAAGTGCAGCGCCTGGCAGGTGTCGCACTCATAGAAGCTGATGCCCATTTCGTCGAGCCATTGACGTAGCGTATCCAGACCCGGAACGACGAGTGAATCCATAAACCCTGAAACCTCTTGCTGTGAAATAAAAGCGTACCTGTATGAAACGCGTAACAGGTTACGCAAAAAAGCGCTCAGATGCTATGAAACAGGTGAAATCCTGTGCTATCCACCCGTTTTAAGACAAAAGCCAGGCCTCGCGTGACGCTCGATCCATTGGATCATTTTGCCCGCGATATCGATACCGGTGGTTTTCTCGATCCCTTCCAGCCCCGGTGAGGCGTTGACTTCCATCACCAGCGGGCCACGATTGGCACGCAAAATATCAACGCCTGCGACATCCAGCCCCAGGGTTTGCGCGGCCCTGATCGCCATTTCGCGCTCAAGTGGCGTAATGTCAGCGACCGTGGCCACGCCACCGCGGTGCAAGTTCGAGCGGAAGTCGCCCTCTTTTGCACGCCGCTCAATCGCCGCGACCACTTCATCCCCGACCACCAGACAACGAATATCGCAGCCTTTCGCTTCCTGAATATATTCCTGCACCAGAATGTGCGCGTTCAGCCCACGAAATGCATCGACCACACTTTCCGCTGCCTGTCGTGTTTCTGCTAACACCACGCCAATGCCCTGCGTGCCTTCTACCAGCTTCACCACCAGCGGCGCACCGCCGACCATATCGATTAAATCGCTCGTGTCGTCCGGCGAATGCGCAATGCCGGTTATCGGCAAATCAATGCCCTGTCGCGCTAACAATTGCAGGGAACGCAACTTGTCGCGAGCGCGTGTAATGGCAACGGATTCGTTCAGCGGATAGCTGCCGAGGATTTCAAACTGGCGCAGCGCGGCAGTGCCATAAAAGGTAATGGCGGAACCAATGCGCGGGATCACCGCATCAAACTGCGGCAGCTGACGACCTTTATAGTGAATCGACGAAGCCGCCGGGCTGATGTTCATGTAACAAGAAAGCGGGTCGAGAATTTCAACCTGATGGCCGCGCTTTGCGGCGGCCTCACGCAGACGTTTACAGGACCAGAGCGTTCCGTCCCTGGACAAAATGGCTATTTTCACCCTGCACCTCACTGTGATCGCCTGAAAAGCGGACACGCATTATATCTGTCACTCAGTCTAGAGGATAGCCCAGCCCTGCTTGTGCAAGTAGTCGAGAATAAACGGACGGGTTTCTTTCACAATCGTGCGACGAATATGATCGCTCCAGGTATCCGCGCGAGCGTTGCTGTCGCGTGAGAGGTAGTAGTTCGCTATTTCTTCGTCGTAGCGCGCCAGCTCTGCTTTATCGACTGGCTGGTAGTGATTTTCATGCACCACAATGCTGGCGGGCAGACGGGGCTTCACACCCGGATCGTCAGCAGGCCAGCCGAGGCACAGACCGAACAACGGCAGCACGTGTTGCGGCAATTTCAGCAGTTCAGTCACCGCGTCGATGCTGTTACGAATACCGCCGATGTAGACGCCGCCCAGCCCCAGCGATTCCGCCGCGACCATCGCGTTTTGCCCCATCAGCGCGGTATCCACTGCCCCAAGTAACAGTTGTTCCGCGCGGCCCAAGTGGGCATCCGGGCAAATTTGCAAATGACGATTAAAATCGGCGCAGAACACCCAGAACTCCGCGGCCTGGGTCACGTGCTGTTGCCCGCCGGTCATTGTCACCAGCTGTTCACGCATCTGCGGGTCGGTGACACGAATGATCGAACTGCACTGTAAAAAGCTGGAGGTCGCTGCGGCCTGCGCGCTGGCGATAATCGCCTCACGCTGCGCCTGCGTTATCGGCTCATCGGTAAAATGGCGAATGGAACGGTGGCTTAAGAGCAAGTCAATGGTCGGCGTCATCACGTTTTTCCTGGTCAGGCAAAGTCGGTTTATCGTTGCGTTGCATCAGTTGCGGAGCAATGGTCTGAGCCATACCGCGAAACAGCGCAACGGCGGCGGGAAGCATCAATACGATCCCCGCAAAAATCATTATTACTCCGGCCATCGGGCTTGCAAACGGCGCGGGTAAAGTGACGTAGTGTTTGAGTGAAAGCCAGGCCAGTACCAGCAGTACCATGCCAATGGTTTCAAGGATCAACACGCTTTTAGGCAGAGAGCCGAGTGTGCGCATAGTCAGTCTCCGGTCGTCGAGTATAGCGGGGAGGATAGCAACTGTGTTTGGCGAAACAAGTCTTAAGGAATCAGAACGAAAGGCAGAACCTTCTTTCAACGCATCGCCGACACGGGCATCATAGCGTCATTCGCCGTCAGGCTAAGTTTCAGGAGAGAGAACAATGTTTACCGTTATTTTTGGTCGTCCGGGTTGTCCTTACTGCGTTCGCGCGAAAGAACTGGCAGAAAAACTGACCGCCGAGCGTGATGATTTTAACTTCCGTTATATCGATATTCATGCCGAAGGGATCAGCAAAGCCGACCTCGAACAAACCGTAGGCAAGCCAGTAGAAACCGTACCGCAGATTTTCGTCGATCAGACTCACATCGGTGGTTTTACCGATTTTGAAGCCTGGGCCAAAGAGAACCTCGGTCTCTACGCTTAAGTCTCTACGTGGGCGTTAACCGCGCCCACGCCTTGCCTCAATCAAGCCGCTAATAAACAAGAAAAATAGCGCACCCAGCGCACACCAGAACACCGCACTGAAAATCCACGCCAGTTCCTGCAAAAACGACCTGTTTGAAAATACCCAAAACCGCATCACCACCAGACACACCGGTGTCGCAAGAATTGCGCCCAATAACGGCACCAACACCCGCTGTTTTGACGACATAAAACTCGCCACCGCGCCGGGGATAACAAAAAACAACAAGCCCAGTTCAGGATGTCCAGACGCACGAATAGCGCCTTTCATATTCAGTAACAGAAAAAGGCACACCACAATAAAGAGGACAAAACAGCAGATAATACCCGCCCAACCTCGTTCAGATCTCAAAATTCCTCCTGACTTTGTCTCTATCAAACTTCAATTACGCCCAGTTGGATAAAGTTTCCGGCATTCCCTGCCGTCAAGCACCTACATAAGGACAAACGATTGTGACTAGCCGCGGCTATCAGGAACGATTAAACTAGCGGCCTTAAATGAGATGGTAAAACAGGCTGCCGTGTTATTGATGTTGGCAAGCGGCCCGGGAAAAACCTTAGCCCAAATTATCATTCCTTTCAACAACTTACTCGTAAACAAGAAGTTAGCTTCCGTGAATATAAACGTCGCAGACTTGTTAAATGGGAATTACATCCTGTTATTATTTGTGGTACTGGCGCTGGGCCTGTGTCTGGGCAAATTACGCCTGGGATCCATCCAACTCGGTAATTCCATTGGCGTTTTAGTGGTCTCTCTGTTATTAGGCCAACAGCATTTTAGTATTAACACTGATGCCTTAAATCTGGGCTTTATGCTGTTTATTTTCTGCGTCGGCGTCGAAGCCGGACCCAACTTTTTTTCCATATTTTTTCGCGATGGCAAAAATTATCTGATGTTGGCGCTGGTCATGGTCGGCTCAGCGCTGGTGATGGCGTTAGGGCTTGGCAAACTTTTTGGCTGGGATATCGGCCTCACCGCCGGGATGTTGGCAGGCGCAATGACCTCCACACCGGTTCTTGTGGGAGCAGGTGACACGCTGCGCCATTCCGGCATGGCGGGCAGCGAACTGGCTTCGGCGCTCGATCACCTCAGCGTCGGCTACGCCCTCACCTATTTGATTGGCCTGGTCAGTCTGATTGTTGGTGCACGTTATCTGCCAAAACTCCAGCACCAGGACCTCCAGACCAGCGCCCAGCAAATCGCGCGCGAACGTGGCCTGGACACCGATTCCAACCGTAAAGTTTACCTCCCGGTTATTCGCGCCTATCGCGTCGGCCCGGAGCTGGTGGCCTGGACCGATGGCAAAAACCTGCGTGAGTTGGGTATTTATCGCCAAACCGGCTGCTACATCGAACGGATTCGCCGCAACGGCATTCTGGCGAACCCGGACGGTGACGCAGTGTTGCAAATGGGCGATGAAATTGCGCTGGTGGGCTATCCGGACGCGCACGCCCGTCTCGACCCAAGCTTCCGTAACGGTAAGGAAGTGTTCGACCGTGACTTGCTCGACATGCGTATCGTCACCGAAGAAGTGGTGGTGAAAAACCACAACGTCGTCGGCCGCCGTCTGGCGCAAATAAAACTCACCGATCACGGCTGCTTCCTCAACCGCGTGATCCGCAGCCAGATTGAAATGCCGATTGACGACAATATCGTGCTCAACAAAGGCGACGTACTGCAGGTCAGCGGCGATGCACGCCGTGTGAAAACCATCGCCGACCGCATTGGGTTTATCTCGATTCACAGTCAGGTCACCGATCTGCTCGCCTTCTGTGCTTTCTTTATCGTCGGCCTGATGATCGGCATGATTACGTTCCAGTTCAGCTCGTTCAGTTTTGGCGTGGGTAACGCGGCAGGCCTGCTGTTCGCCGGGATCATGCTCGGCTTCCTGCGAGCGAACCACCCAACGTTCGGCTACATCCCGCAGGGCGCGCTGAATATGGTGAAAGAGTTCGGTCTGATGGTGTTTATGGCAGGCGTCGGCTTAAGCGCGGGTAGCGGCATCGGTCACGGACTCGGCGCCGTCGGCGGGCAGATGTTAGTCGCCGGTTTACTGGTGAGTCTGGTGCCCGTGGTTATCTGCTTCCTGTTTGGTGCATACGTTTTACGCATGAACCGCGCAATGCTGTTTGGCGCCATGATGGGAGCGCGCACCTGTGCCCCGGCGATGGAAATCATCAGTGATACCGCACGCAGTAATATTCCCGCGCTGGGCTACGCAGGCACCTACGCGATAGCTAACGTGTTGTTAACACTCGCAGGTACGCTGATTATCGTCATATGGCCGGGACTAGGATAAATCGGAAGATTGCAATAAGCAGAAAAATAAACTGTGATGTGCAGAACTTTTTGAATGGGCGTCAGTCATAAGTAATGCCACTGCTTTTCTTTGATGTCCCCATTTTGTGGAGCCCATCAACCCCGCCGCTCTTCGGTTCAAGGTTGATGGGTTTTTTGTTGCCTGAAATTGAGTATTCCTGTCCCATCAATGAGTTAGCGCAAGCCACAACTCACCACTCCTCTTCCTCTCTCACCATATGTACAATATTACACGGGCTCATAATCCAGCCGCCTTTAAAGCCTTCGGGTAAGGGTTCTACGGTGTCGCAGCGGGTTACGCCTTGTTGTTCGAGCTGCTTTTCTGCCTGCGCGAAATTCGGTGTATACAGTTCCAGCCAGATTTCGGCCTGACTCATGGCGGGCGCTTCATCAATCCAAAGCCTGTTTGGCCCGAGGATAAACCCCGTCGCGGGTGCTTTATCGGTGATTTCCTCAAGCCCAATCGTATTGCGGTAAAAATCCAGCGTCTGTTGGTATTGGTGTGGCGGCACTTTGAGCGCGATATCAATTCCACCTTTCAGTTCGGTATTCATAATGAGGGTTCCTGTTCAGGGTTCAGCACTAAACGAAACTCTCAGTATGTCGTATGATCCCTAATCCCGCCTGGCTTACGTCATGGGCGCTATTAGTGATGAGTCACGGCGATCCGCCCCACCATCTGGCGGATTTCCGCTTTGCCCAGCGGCGCGCGGTCAGTCACAAAATGCAGTGTCATACCCTCGATAAACGCATCCAGTGCGCGGGCTGTCGCCGGATCAAACCACTGCTCCAGCACCTGCTGACTGCGCTGCATCCAGTTTTGCATCACATTTTTCAGCGCGGGTTTGCAGCCAATAAACGCATACAGCTGATACATCAGTTCCATATTACGGGTCGTTGTCACCTGAGCGCTGAAAATCAGCTGGGTAATTGCATCGCACGCCTGCTGCGGCGAAGTGACGTCAGTAAAGAACGCTTTATATTGAATCAGCATTTCGTCGGTAAAACCGGTAAATGCCTCTTCCAGCAACGCATCTATCCCGCTGAAATAATAGGTCATTGAACCGAGTGGCACATCGGCACAGCTGGCAATTTTACGGTGCGTTACCGCCTGAATACCGTGGCGGGAAATGGTATCCAGCGTCGCTTGCAGGATCCTTTCGCGGCGCTGCGGATCGTTCGGTCTACGGGCCATACATTTTCCTTTTGCTGTTTATGTACAAATGTACACAACCTTGCTAGTGTTGTCTCTCCCTCCTTTTTACAGGCAGTTTACGGATGACGTCGCTTTCTTCCCGCCGGGCCCTGCAATTGCGCATGTGGGCGCTGTTTATGTTTTTCTTTTTGCCGGGCCTGTTGATGGCTTCGTGGGCCACGCGTACGCCCGCCATCCGCGACATTCTCTCCGTTAACACCGCTGGAATGGGTATCGTGTTGTTTGGCCTGTCGATTGGCTCGATGAGCGGTATTCTCTGTTCCGCATGGCTGGTAAAACGCTTTGGCACACGGAAAGTGATCCGTACCACCATGTCCTGCGCGCTGATTGGCATGGCGATGCTCAGCCTGGCGTTGTGGTTTGCTTCGCCGCTGTTTTTCGCCATCGGCTTAATGGTGTTTGGTGCCAGTTTTGGTTCTGCCGAAGTGGCGATCAACGTTGAAGGCGCGGCGGTCGAACGCGAAATGAATAAAACCGTGCTGCCCATGATGCACGGTTTTTACAGCCTCGGCACGCTGGTGGGCGCTGGCATCGGCATGGCGCTGACGGCATTCGGGCTTTCCGCCACCCTTCATATTCTGCTCGCCGCGCTGGTGGGTATTGCGCCTATCATTATCGCCATCAAAGCCATTCCGGATGGCACAGGTAAAAACTCTGCTGAAAACAGCGGTCATCATGAAAAAGGCGTGCCGTTTTATCGCGACGGACAGCTGATGCTGATTGGCGTTGTGGTGCTGGCAATGGCGTTTGCCGAAGGCTCTGCCAATGACTGGCTGCCGCTGCTGATGGTTGACGGGCACGGTTTTAGCCCAACCTCCGGCTCACTGATTTATGCGGGCTTCACCCTCGGCATGACCGTCGGGCGCTTCACCGGCGGCTGGTTTATCGACCGCTACAGCCGTGTCGCAGTGGTCCGCGCCAGCGCGATTATGGGGGCGCTTGGCATCGCGCTGATTATCTTCGTTGACGTGGATTGGGTCGCAGGCGTGTCGGTCATTCTGTGGGGCCTCGGCGCATCGCTCGGCTTCCCGCTGACCATTTCCGCCGCCAGTGATACCGGCCCGGACGCGCCAACCCGCGTCAGTGTGGTCGCCACGACCGGCTATCTGGCGTTCCTGGTCGGCCCACCGCTGCTCGGTTTCCTCGGCGAACATTATGGCCTGCGCAGCGCCATGCTGGCAGTGCTGTCGCTGGTCATCGTCGCTGCGCTGGTCGCCCGTGCGGTAGCAAAACCTGAATCTGAACCTGTAACGGAGCGTGCGTGATGAGCATTAAACTGATTGCCGTAGATATGGATGGCACCTTTCTCAGCGATGAAAAACGCTATAACCGGGCGCGTTTTCTGGCTCAATATCAGCAGATGAAGGAACAAGGCATTCGCTTTGTCGTCGCCAGCGGGAATCAGTACTGGCAGCTGATCTCCTTCTTTCCTGAAATTGCCGATGAAATCGCGTTTGTTGCCGAAAACGGCGGATGGGTGCGTGATGCAGGCGCGGATGTCTTCAACTGCGACCTGCCCCAGGCACATTTCAAAAAAGTGGTCGATTTTCTGCATACCCTGCCGGACGTGGAAATTATCGCCTGCGGCAAGCGCTGCGCGTATACCCTCAACCGTTACGATGACGAACTCAAGACGATGGCAGCGCGCTATTACCATCGACTGGAGCTTGTCGAGAACTTCGATAATCTTGACGATACCTTCCTGAAATTTGGCCTGAATTTACCGGACAGATTAGTGCCAGAAGTACAGAAGGCATTGCATGAAGGCGTCGGCGACGTGATGACCGCCGTCACCACCGGTCACGGTAATATCGATCTCATTATTCCTGGCGTACACAAAGCCAATGGCCTGCGCATTTTGCAGCAGCGTTGGGGCATTGATGACAGCGAAGTGGTGACGTTTGGCGACAGCGGCAACGATTTGGAGATGTTGCGTCAGGCCGGGTTTGGCTTTGCGATGCACAATGCCTGTGAGGCCGCTATTGAGGCGGCGAACCATCGCGCACCGCACAATAACGACGAAGGCGTGTTACAGGTAATTGATAAGGTGTTGAAGCGGGAAGCGCCGTTTCATTGACATTACCCGGCGGCGGCAACGCCTTGCCGGGCCTATATAAGCCGATTTGTAGGCCCTGCAAGCGCAGCGCCGCCGGGCATGAACCGACATCTTATTGCCGCGAACTGCCGACCGTTTTATCTTTCAGGAAGTAAACAATCAGCCCCAGCCATAGAACGCCACTTGCCAGATTAAACACGCTGAACAAACCGTTGCCACCGAACTGGTAAGCGTGTTTGCTCACCTCGATACCCACGGTGAAAATCAGCATCTGTAACATCCCCATCGCCGCCGAAACCGTACCCTTGCTCATGTCACTGGCAAACAGCGTCAGGCGTACCAGTCCGGCATTCGCCAGGCCGATACCAAAGGCATAGAGACTCAAACCGGCAGTCATCCACAGATAAGCATGGGTAGAAACGACCGTTGCCGCAGCAGCTAAAATAAGCCCCGCCATAATCGGCCAGCCCCCTGCGATAATCAGCCAGCGCACAGCTTTGCGTGATGTCAATTTCGCCAGCGCCAGGTTGCCAATAATCAGCGCACCAAAGATCGGCACCTGCAACATTCCGTATTCATACGTTGTTGCCTGCTCACCACTGATAATGATCACCGGCGATTGCGCTATCCATGAGAGCAGCGGCAAACTGACGAAGCCGATAGCCAATGATCCGGCAACGAAACGCAGGTTTTTCAGCACCAGACCGTAGTCATGCCCTAACTCTTTCCATGACAGTTTTTCACCCAGACGCGTCGCTGTCTCTGGCATCGCCCGTTGCAGACCAAAGAACGAAATCAGCGCCAGAACGGCGAACAGCACAAACATGGTTTCCCACGGCGCGACGTGAACCCAGGCGGCGCCCACCAGTGGCCCAAGCAACGGCGCAATCAGCGCAACGTTAGCCATTAGCGCGGTGATTTTAATACACACCGCCTCTTCAAAAGATTCCTGAATCGCGGCATAACCCACGGCACCGATAAAGCACAGGCTTATCCCTTGCAGGAAACGCAGCACCGTAAACTGCTCGATATTCTGCGCCAGCAACGTGGCCAGACAGGTGACGATAAACCACACCACGCCCGCCAACAGTACCGGACGGCGACCAATACGATCCGACAGCGGCCCCAGCAGCCACTGCAAGAACATGCCGCCCGCCAGATAAGCGGTCATTGACGTTGGCACCCATTCCATCCCGGCGTTGAACTGTTCTACCACCGTCAACATGCCCGGTTGGATCATGTCGTTACCGATATAAGTAGAGAATTCGTAAAGCACCAGACAGAGCGGGAAAAGTAGCGCCTGACGACCAAGGCGTTTACCAGAAAGCGAAGGGTTGTGCATGCAATCTCTTAAAGGTGAAAAAATCGCGAGAAGTGTAATAAAGGAAAGTGAACGGCGATAGCGAAAAGTGTGGGAAACACCCTGTTACAGCACAAATTTACTCGTTTAAGGTTCGCTTAAGTTGCGCCCCCTATACTGCCGTTTCTGAAAGCAGAATTGTAAACGCTGCCTGAACATAAATCGTAAGCACCGGACAATTAAGACAATCCCTCTTTACCGCCCCGGCTACGATTTTTAAGGTGAACATCGTCATCAAACTGTAAGAGTCCGCACGCTATGCTGGAAAATTTGAATTACTCGCTGTTTTACTGGATCAACGCCACGCCAGCGTCGCCGCAGTGGATGATTTCTATGGCGACCTTTATCGCTAAAGATTTAATCTCCATCGTCCCGCTGCTGGCCGTCATATTGTGGCTGTGGGGCCCGCGTGGTCAGGTCTGCGCTCAGCGTCAGTTGGTTATCAAAGTGGCGATGGCAATCGGCATCAGCCTGCTGCTCTCCTTTATCGTCGGGCATATTTTCCCGCATGACAGGCCATTTGTTAAGGGCGTGGGCTATAACTTCCTGCATCACTCTGCGGATGACTCCTTCCCAAGCGATCACGGCACGGTCATTTTCACTTTTGCATTGGCCTTTATCTTCTGGCATCGCCTGTGGTCCGGCGTACTGTTGCTGGTGATTGGCGGCGCGATTGCGTGGTCACGCGTTTACCTTGGCGTACACTGGCCGCTTGATATGGTCGGAGGGTTCCTCGCCGGGCTGAGCGGTTGCCTGGCAGCGCAGGTGCTGTGGCATCTTTTCGGTCAGGCGCTCTATCGTCGTTTGCAAGCGGCCTACCGCTTCTGCTTCTCATTGCCGATCCGCAAAGGCTGGGTGCGTGACTAAGACCCAATGCGCAGGTAAAATTGCCGCCAGACCCTCTGCCTGACGCAGAGGGCGTTGCGGCTAACAGGGGTTTTATGGAAACACGGCGCGAAGAGCGAATCAGCCAGCTTATTCAGGCTCTTAAACGTAGCGATAAGCTCCATCTGAAAGAAGCAGCGACTCTGCTGGGCGTTTCTGAGATGACCATTCGCCGTGACCTTAACAGCATTAGCGGGCCTGTTGTATTGCTCGGCGGTTATGTGGTGCTTGAACCACGCAGCGCCAGTCATTACCTGTTAAGCGACCAAAAAACACGGCTGGTTGACGAAAAACGTCAGGCCGCACGCCATGCCGTAAAATTGCTGAAAGCACACCAAATGGCCTTTTTCGACTGTGGCACCACCACCCCGTGGATTATCGACGCCATTGACGACGAGCTGCCGTTTACGGCCGTCTGTTATTCCCTGAATACGTTTCTCTCGCTACAGGAAAAACCACTGTGCCGCGCCATTTTGTGCGGCGGTGAATTCCATGCCAGCAACGCCATTTTCAAACCACTCAGCCCGCAGGACACCCTCAGCCATTTGTGTCCTGACATCGCTTTTTATTCAGCGGCAGGCGTCCACACTGAACATGGCGCAACCTGTTTTAATCTCGATGAATTGCCGGTGAAACACTGGGCGTTAACCCATGCTCAGCAACATGTGTTGGTGGTCGATCACAGTAAATTTGGCAAGGTGCGTCCGGCAAGAATGGGCGATTTGAGCGCCTTTGGTGTGATTGCCAGCGACCGTCGCCCGGATGACGAACTGACTGCGCTGGCAAAGCAGCGTGGGATCACGCTGCTGTACGACAAATAAGACTTGCCTGTCTTACGGCCGACAGACAGCAAGACAGGTTTTGTAGGCCCGGTAAGGCGTAGCCGCCACCGGGCAATACAGGCAGCGCAATTATGAGAACCAGCTACCGAACCACTGGTGGAATTTCATCAGCACAAAATCAACCATCCGGTTGAAGAACCCGCCCTCATTGACCGCTTCCATCACAATCAACGGACGCTGTTCGATGGTTTTATCATTCAGCTTAAAGTCGATGGTACCAACCACCTGCCCTTTGGTCAGCGGCGCGGTCAGCTGAGGCTCATTGAGGCTGTAGCTCGCTTTCAGATTTTTCAGCTGTCCGCGCGGTAAAGTAATCGAACCCGCTTCACCGGCTCCCAGTTTCGCCTGGCTGCTGTCGCCGTACCACACGCGCTGCTCGATGAACGTCGCATCCGGTTTGATTGGCGTGACGGTTTCATAAAAGCGGAAACCCCAGGTCAGCAGTTTTTCGGATTCATTAAAACGGATCCGATCCGTTTTGGTGCCAAGCACAACCGCAATCAGACGCATATCACCCTGTTGTGCTGAAGACACCAGGTTATAGCCCGCGCCCGCCGTCGTCCCGGTTTTCACCCCGTCCGCGCCCAGACTGGTATTCCACAGCAGACGGTTACGGTTCGGCTGCTTAATGTTATTGAACGTAAACTCTTTTTCTTTGTGAATGGCGTACTCGTCCGGCACGTCGTGGATCATCGCTTTGGTCAGCAAAGCCATGTCACGCGCGGTGCTGAACTGTCCAGGCGCATCCAGACCGTGGACGGTTTTAAACGTGGTATTGGTCAGGCCGAGTTTCTGCGAATAGCTGTTCATCAGGCTGATAAACGAATCCTGACTGCCGGCGACATAATCCGCCAGCGCGATACAGGCATCGTTGCCGGACTGAATAATCACCCCTTTATTGAGGTTTTCAACCGACACCTGATCACCCGGTTTCAGAAACATCACCGATGAACCACGCAGCGCCGGGTTCCCCGTCGCCCAGGCATCTTTGCCGATGGTGACCATATCGGTCATTTTGATTTTGTTGGCTTTAATCGCCTGACCGACGACATAGCTGGTCATAATTTTGGTCAGACTGGCCGGATCGAGCTTATCGTCAGCGTTGCCTTCGCTCAGCACTTTGCCGCTGGCGTAATCCATCAGGATCCACGCTTTGGCGTCTACCGGCGGGGCTTCCGGTTGTTGAACAGCATCAGCCGCCTGCAAGGCAGGAGCCACGAGAAGTAAAAGCAGAGAGCCTGCTGCCAGGCCGCGGGGAGAAACAACAGTTCGCGTCATAAGAGCCACCCAAGTATCCATTCCAAAAAACACGCTACGTCACTGACGCCGTGCAACAACAGGCGGTGAGTAATAACGTAGAAATGACCTTAAAGAAACAATGCGTTGGTAAAGTTTTTAAAGTTTACGCAAGAACGACGCTTTGTGTTGAAAACGGGGAGATTTTTTTGATCACGGTTGTGTGAACGTTGAATTTAACCCACCATGACGATTCCATTATGTGCTTATTACGGAGTGACGATGATTACGCTGTGGGGCAGAAACAACTCAACAAATGTCAAAAAGGTACGCTGGACGCTGGAAGAGCTTGGTCTTTCTTATGACCAGATCCTTGCCGGACTGGAATTCGGCTTGAATCATGACCCTGACTATCTCGCTAAAAACCCGAACGGCCTGGTGCCGCTGCTGCATGACGACGCCACCGACATTACGCTGTGGGAATCGAACACTATCGTGCGCTATCTCGCCGCGCAGTACGGACAAAATGGCCTATGGCAGGAAAATCCGGCCAAACGCGCGCAGGGTGAAAAGTGGATGGACTGGGCCAACGGTTCGCTTTCTCCGGCACATAGGGTGATCCTGATGGGACTGGTCAGAACGCCGCCCGAACAACGCGACCACGCCGCCATTGATGCGGGGATCGCGCAGTGTGAAAAACTCTTCACTATTCTGGATGCCGCACTTGCTCAGTCGCCGTGGCTTTCTGGTGATGAATTTGGCACAGGCGATATCGCCGTTGCCCCGTTCATCTATAACCTGATGGAAACGGTCAAAACCTGGCAGCCGCACCCGAATTTACAGCGCTGGTATCAGCAACTTTCGCGCCGTCCGGCTTATCAAAACGTGGTGATGATCCCGGTCACCTGAGGCTCAGGGTGTCGGGCTAACCCTTAACAGCTCACCATCGGACTCGTCGGTTAGCACATACAAATAGCCGTCGGGTCCGACACGGACATCGCGAATACGCTGCTTTCTGTCGCCTAAAATACGTGCCTCTTCGGTAACGTCATTGCCGTTCACATTCAGCACGATCACTTCCTCGTCCTTCAACGCGCCAACAAACAGCTTGTGTTGCCATTTCTGGAATTTACTGGCGCTATAAAACGCCATCCCGCTCACCGCTGGCGATTGCTTCCAGTAGAAAAGGGGGGCTTCAGTACCCGCCACTTTTTCCCCTTTCGCTTCAGGGATCGGCAATCCGCTGTAGTTGATGCCGTGGGTTGCCAGTGGCCAGCCGTAATTTTTCCCACGTCCAGGAATATTGATTTCATCCCCGCCGCGCGGGCCATGTTCGTTCAACCATAGCGTATGACTCCACGGATTCATCGCCATTCCCTGCGGATTACGAATGCCATACGACCAGATTTCCGGGCGCGCGCCCGCTTTATTCGCGAACGGATTATCCGGCGGTACTTTACCGTCCTCGGTAAGGCGCACCACTTTTCCCTGTAATTTATTGAGATCTTGCGCGGTGGCGCGTTGATTGTTCTCGCCAAGGCCAATATAGAGATACCCTTTGCCATCGAACACCAATCGTCCACCGAAATGGTTGCCGGTCGAGAGTTTCGGCATTTGCCGGAACACCACCTGGAACGCATCAATGCGTGAAAGATCCTTACTCAGCCGTCCGTAGCCCACCGCCGTACCCGCTTTGCCGTCATCACCCACTTCAGCGTAACTCAGCCACACGCGCCGCGACTGAACAAAATCGGGGGCCAGCACCACATCCAACAATCCGCCCTGCCCGTTGGCCCATACGCGCGGAATACCGACAATCGGGTCTGACAACCCTTTGCCTTCCTGCCATAAACGCAACTGTCCGCCGCGCAGGGTGATCAACAGGCCTTTATTGTCCGGCAAAAATGCCAATGACCACGGGTGATCGAGTTTGCGTTGCAACACATCCACCCGAACATCGGCGGCATACAAGGCAGGCGACGCCAGCAAGGATCCCAGAAGTAAACTCAGAGCAAAACGGTGCATAGAAAGCTCCTGTCACGGCGAATGCGTTAAGGGTAGCCAGCGTGTCGGATGAGGTCGGGATTTTTACAAAAACTTAACCATGAGGGGGAGTCGCCTCCCCCGGGGATATCAGGCGTGCGCCAGCGGTGCTGATTTATTCATCACCTGAATATTGCTGGAGACGATGTCGAGACAGCGTTGCAGTGCATCTGGGTTAACCGTAATGAACGAGGGGCAGTCGTGGTGCCCGGTCATCAGACACACCGCAGCGGAGGCCAGTGCGTCACCGGCAGTGTGTAATGCCTCATTTTGTTCGGGCGTCAATGATGACGAAAGCGCCGCCGCGTTATGACGCAGCTCACCGCAAAGTTCAAACAAGTTTTCACGCAGATGGTCATTGTCGCTGACTGACATATAGCCCTTAGCCCGCCTGAGTTGCAGGTAGGCTGCGAGGTCAATTTGAGCATTCATCAGTTTATTCAACAGATTGCGCAATAGTCTGTCAACATTCATACCTTTCCTCCTGTGTCGTCCAATGTCACAGTTATAGTATGGTCATTTTTTGTGCATAAAGATGCATCCAGTCAAGAATTCAGCGTAAATTTACACTCTTTTAAACTGCCCCCATTGACTGTAAAGGTTTTAACCTGGAGGTACGAAAAAGCAACACTTGTTGATGCTTTGTTTGAAAAACTGAATAGTAACGCATGGCAACGATTGGTATAGTGCGCCGGTCTTCACAACCAAACGGTGCGAAAATGTTCAAAAAAGGGTTATCAGTTGTTCTGCTGCTGTGCGCGCTTTTTTCAGGGCAGCTGATGGCGAGCGGTCACGGGCATGCGTTTTATCAGGTGCAAAATGCCGATCATTTACTGCGCCATGTCGCTGATAGTGATGATATTCGAGCCAGATCGAGAGAAGCGGCCGATGAGCTACGTGAGGATCACCATAGCGTGAGGGATCGTAAACCTGAGGTTATCCATCTTTGAAGGTTCCTCCCCATTTCGGGGAGAGAAAGACCTTTACTGCAATGCATTCAGAATTTGCCAGGCCGCAGTCACGCGCACTGGGTTCGGGTAGTTCTTGTTCGCCAACATGACGATGCCGAGTTTTTGCTGCGGCACAAACGCAATGTAAGAGCCAAATCCGTTGGTACTGCCGGTTTTATGCAGCCAGGTAGCAGGCGTTGCTGGTCGCGGAGGTGTTTGTAGCATTACCGGGCTTGCCTTCAACGCGATGCCATTCTCGCTGGCGGCAATCACCTGCTGCGCATTGACAGGCCACGGATACATCTCCCAGCCTAATCCCTGATACATATCCCCAACGTTGTAATAACCGCTTTGTGCCGTGCCAATGGCTTTTTTAAGCGTACTGTCGCTTGCTGGAAGTGCATCCGGTGCGATATTGGCCTGCATAAAGGTGGCCATATCGCGAATAGTCGTTTTCACCCCATACGCTTCGGCATCAAGCACCCCCGGCGTGACACGGACCGGATTACCGTTGTGATAACCCCACGCATAATTCGCGTTTTCTGCTTGTGGTACGGTGATGAACGTGTGGTTCAACTTAAGCGGCTGGAACACATTTTTTTTCATGAACTGCTCGAAACTCAGCCCACTTTTTGCCGCCATCAACGCCCCAAACAGGCCAATACTGGCGTTCGAATAATTGCGCATCGTGCCTGGCGCATACTGTGGTTGCCAGTTGTTGTAATAAGACCACAGCGAACTGCCATCCGTTACGCTATCCGGCAACTGCAAGGGTAAGCCTCCCGCTGTGTAGGTTGCCAGCTGCAACATCGTGATTTTCCGCCACTGCGCAGACATCGGCGCTCTGCTATAGTCCGCTGCTGGGTCATGCAGATTGATGAGCCCACTCTGCACCGCATAACCGCCCGCCGTGCCTGTAAAGGTTTTACTAACCGATCCCAGTTCAAATAGCGTCTGATCCGTCACCGGGCGCTTCGCTTTCACGTCAGCCAGACCATACTGGAAAAAGTACGGTTTCCCCTGGTAAACCACCGCCACTGCCATCCCTGGAATTTGCTGTTTTTCCAGCAGCGGCTTGATCGTACCATCAACAATCTGCTGCAATTTTTGCGCAGAAATCGGTTCTGACGCACTGACAGCCAATGGTGAAGCCAGCAACGCCGCCGCAAAACAAAGTGCGCTCATACACGGACGCGTCGAGACAGAAATGTATTTGTTCGTCGTCATTTTCCCTCCTGATAAACGAAACTGAATGGTCATCCTGCGTCATTAAGCCGAAAACCGGCCCGAGCTGCAATTATCCAGTACAAATTTGCCGTCGACCTCTGTAGAATCCCTGCCCTAACCACTCCCCAAATTGAATACTTTTTAAGCTATGAGCAATGTAACGCAGCAGCCGAAAATCGGCTTTGTTTCGCTGGGCTGCCCAAAGTCAAAAATAATACATTCTTCGCTTAGCGCATTTCTCATCTGTTCAGAAAGCAAAAAACCCGCCAAAGCGGGTTTTCTTAATAGTTAAGCTGACCGATAAAGCGGCTTCACTCAACCCTACGTCAGGCATCTACAGCGCTGGAATTGTCGTGTGTCGCAGACTGTGCCCTCACTATCGGAAGTACAGAACTGATCCGGCGATAACGATTGATAGCAATCCGAGAACAGAGAAAGCGTACTCGACAATAAACCAGTTTTTGAGGTGGGGCGATAATCCTCGAATGAAGTCAACATCATCATTGGTACTCTCTACGGAGCTTTTACCAAAGATCAACGGATTTACGATAAAGTTAATTTTCGCGGCATAGCCTGAACTAAAACCGATTGAATCTGCTTTGTCAAAAATGACTGCGCCGATAGGGATTGAGCCGAATTTTTCTTTATACAAGCTGCAAATCGTTGAGAAACGTTTTTTGTTGAGGAAAGAAAGTGTTGCAACCACAATGCCACAGATAAGGCTTAAAATCGCGAACCCGCAGATAATCAGATCTGATGAAGTTAACATTTATCTGACTACCTCATATATTTTCTCACCTGCAAATTCACCGACGTTACTACCAACTTCACCAACACCGTAACCGACAGCACCAGATACAACGACACCACATGCTAATGCTCCAACAGCGCCAACCTCAATGGTCAAAGCCCCAAGTACAACGGCACAAGTGGCAGTAGCTCCACTGTACACCGCAGATGAAGTGTAAATCCCAGCGGCAGTGCCAACGCTAAAACCTCCAACTTGACTAAAAGCTGTTTTACCGCAGTTGGAACCAACTGTACAAGCCTCATAGACCTTATCCAGCCTGTTAAGGCCATCAAGCGTAATGCCAACATAACCCGCTGTTTTCATTATCTTAACGAACTTCGCAGCATTTTCCATGAAGGTGGCGTAGCCTTCAATGTCAGCAACCCCGGTCTGATTCCATCGATGTGTGATTGAACTGGTTGAAAGCCCCAACGCACTTTTTATATCTGGATAATCTTGCAAAGCGAGCTTGTGGCGGGTGAAATCGTTAAGGATTCCATCAAGTTCACTGAATAGTTGCCGTCTCTGAACATAAAACTGTTCGCCTATTAACGATCCGCTGGTGATGTATTGATTTTTGTATGTCTGTTGGATTTGGGCTAAAACACTCTCAACCTTCTCAAAATATTTTCCAGCGGCCTCCGAAGCGACCCCCGTTGCCGTACTTGTGCGGGAGGTAAACAGATCAATGGTATCTTTATGCTTATGGAGGAAGTTAGCTTCCTGGTGTGTCAGTGGCGCTAATGCCGCATCAACTCGCGCTTTCGCGGCCTGCATATGTGCGATTTGTTCGCTGTCCTGCTTATCAGGATCAACCACCAGCAGAATAGACCCGGCTTTGTATTCTTTACCTGCACCGTTCAGAGAGCGGTAAAGTTCACGTGTTCCTTCTGGCTGAGCACCAGCGAACAGGATGCTTTCGAAAGATTCTGTTGTTGCTTGTTGTGGAACAACACAAAAGCCAGAATCTACACCAGTGCGTTTTTTCTTGGCGGTTTGGGCGTGTTGTTCTGGCTCTATGGGAGTTGCAGCCCAGGATGGGGTATTAACTTCAACTGTACCAGGCGCAATAAGGAAGTTTGAACCGCTCGGACACCCGCAAAGGATTTCTGCACCATCCACCGCGACAGCAGCGCCATTTGAGTGCCGGTGATCACCGGTAATAATCACGCCCACCTTCCCACATTTCGGGCAGGGGGTAGTCTTATCACCAATGTAGAGTTTCCACTTACCCATAACAGACATACCAGGGCGTGCGGCGATGCATTGTGAGCCTGTGGAGGTTTTATCTCCGTGTAACCCAACATTCTTACCGTGAACAGTGCAGCCTCTGTTAACCGATGCCATAGCTGAATCTCCTTATTTCAGAAAGTTAGCTGGCAACGTTTCCCCGGCTCGAACGGCTCTTCTGCCACGGCCTTGAGGACTGCTAATAATTTCATCGCCATTATCCAGCGAGCTTCCAACGAGAGCTAAAGATTCGCCCGGCGTATTTCCGGCTCCGGTGCTAATCTTCGCAGTCATTCCATCCGGGTAACGAACCTCATCGCCAACACGCGACACGTTGACCAGTGAGCCATCATCAAGCTGGATCTGCTGCCCACTGTACTCGCTGTAAACCGTTCCCCCGTTGCGGGTTAAGCTACCTTCAGTAGCGATGAGATAAGCTGCTGTGACCGGATGAGCGAGGTTGTAGGCATTTCTTTCTGCTATCAGGCTACGGGCTTCTTCGTTCATCCCGGCGAGTTGTTCGGCAGTGAATGGTGACTGATCAAATGCTGCCAGCATTTCGGCGGTAAGTTCGTTGGTGTACTGTTTCATAAGTCCCTCTACGTAAAGTGAATTAGTTCTAATCAACGTTCATTGTATAAATAATACCCTTTATCAGGAAGCGATTTCCCCCCTAAATGAAACTGCGTTTCATTTCATTCGCGTGGTGAATGTTTTGACAAAATCTATTCACTATCCGCAGTATCAAAAGTTTTGCTGTACGGGCAATTCTTCGACTTCGTGACGAAGGTAAACGTGTAGATGCTATTGCTGTAGACGCACAGTGTTTGCCCGTTGGCTGTGGTGGACTGGTCCGGGTCACTCATCGTTATACGTCCGGCGGCTGTGTTGAAGGTGGATAACAGGCCATTTAGAATCATCAAAGAACTTTAAATAATTAGAATCAAATGCTTCCAGAGCCCCATTACGCAGAGATGAAATCAGAAACCACAATCACTCATGCGCATCAGCCATTTCTGCATCACTCTCTATAAATCCCTGAAGGAACTCTGTAGAATCCCTGCCTAATCCTTCCCAAAATTGAATACTTTTTAAGCTATGAGCAATGTAACGCAGCAGCCGAAAATCGGCTTTGTTTCGCTGGGCTGTCCAAAAAACCTGGTGGACTCTGAACGCATCCTGACCGAACTGCGCACCGAAGGCTATGACGTGGTGCCAAGCTACGACAACGCCGATATGGTCATCGTCAACACCTGCGGCTTTATCGACAGCGCGGTGCAGGAATCCCTGGAAGCCATCGGCGAAGCGCTGAAAGAGAACGGCAAGGTGATTGTCACCGGCTGTCTCGGCGCGAAGGTCGATCAGATCCGTGAAGTGCACCCAAAAGTGCTGGAAATCACCGGGCCGCACAGCTATGAGCAGGTGCTGGAACATGTGCATCATTATGTGCCTAAGCCGCAGCACAACCCGTTCCTGAGCCTGGTGCCGGAACAGGGCGTGAAGCTGACGCCGCGTCATTACGCGTACTTAAAAATTTCCGAAGGCTGCAACCATCGCTGCACTTTCTGCATTATTCCGTCGATGCGTGGCGATCTCGATAGCCGTCCGATTGGCGATGTGCTCTCTGAAGCCAAACGCCTGGTGGATGCGGGCGTGAAAGAGCTGCTCGTGATTTCCCAGGATACCTCCGCCTATGGCGTTGACGTCAAGCACCGCACCGGTTTCCACGACGGCGAGCCGGTAAAAACCAGCATGGTCGGCCTGTGTGAACAGCTGGCGAAGCTCGGCGTGTGGGTTCGTCTGCACTACGTTTACCCGTATCCGCACGTGGACGATGTGATCCCGCTGATGGCGGAAGGCAAAATTCTGCCGTACCTTGATATCCCGTTGCAGCACGCCAGTCCGCGTATTCTGAAACTGATGAAGCGTCCGGGGTCTGTCGATCGCCAGCTGGCACGCATCAAACAGTGGCGTGAAATCTGTCCGGACCTGACCCTGCGCTCGACCTTTATCGTCGGCTTCCCAGGTGAAACCGAGGAAGATTTCCAGATGCTGCTCGATTTCCTGAAAGAAGCGCGTCTGGATCGCGTCGGCTGCTTCAAATACAGCCCGGTTGAAGGCGCTACTGCCAACGAACTGGACGGTCAGGTTCCGGAAGAAATGAAAGAAGAGCGCTGGAACCGCTTTATGCAGCTGCAACAGCAGATTTCTGCCGAGCGCCTGCAAGAGAAAGTCGGCCGCGAAATCATGGTACTCATCGACGAAGTGGACGAAGAAGGCGCGATTGGCCGCAGTATGGCTGATGCCCCGGAAATCGATGGCGCGGTGTACCTGAACGGCGAAACCCGCGTGAAACCAGGCGACGTGCTGCGTGTGAAAGTAGAACACGCCGACGAGTACGACCTGTGGGGTTCACGCGTTTAATCCCGCGTCTCCGACTAACCCGGTGACCCTCTCGCTGGGTCATTTTGCCTGATGGCGCGACGCTTATCAGGTCTACGGGTCTACTTTTGTAGGCCCGGCAAGCAAAGCGCCGCCGGGCAACAAACCCACATTGTCCCTACCCTTTTATCTTCGGATCCAGCGCATCGCGCAGGCCATCGCCGAGCAGATTAAACGCCAGTACCGTCAGGAAGATCGCCAGTGCAGGGAACAACGCAACGTGCGGGGACATCACCATATCCGCGCGGGCTTCGTTGAGCATCGCGCCCCACTCCGGCGTCGGCGGCTGCGCACCCAGACCGAGGAATGACAGGCTGGCGGCAGAGATTATCGACACGCCAATACGCATCGTGAAATAGACCACAATCGACGACACCGTACCGGGCAAAATATGACGAAAAATAATGGTGCTATCGCTGGCGCCAATGCTGCGCGACGATTCGATAAACGTCTGCTGTTTCAGCACCAGCGTGTTACCGCGTACCAGCCGCGCGAAGGCCGGTACGGAGAATATCGCCACCGCGATAATCACATTCGACATGCCGCTGCCCATCACTGCCACCACGGCAATCGCCAGCAGTATTCCTGGAAAAGCGAACAGCACGTCGCAGATACGCATGATAATGCGGTCCCACCAGCCTTCGTAATAGCCTGCGAGTAACCCCATTACCGTGCCGACAATCGCGCCAATCAGCACCGCAAAAACCCCGGCCGCCAGCGAGATTTGTGCGCCCACTAGCACGCGACTGAAAATATCGCGCCCGAGCGAGTCGACACCAAACCAGTGCATCATTGACGGACCGTCATTCAGCCTGTCGTAATCGAAGTAGTTTTCCGCATCGAACGGCGCTATCCACGGGGCCACGATCGCCACCACAATCAGCAGCAGCACAAAGATGCCCGCCGCCATCGCTACCGGCTGTTTGCGAAATTTGCGCCAAAATTCATGCCATGGCGTACGCACCTGCCCGGAAATAACACCGGGTAACGCCTTCATGGCAATCTGACGTCGCCAGTTTAACAGTCGCACTTATTTGTACCTGATTGTCGGGTTGATGGCGGCATACAGCACGTCCACCACCAGATTGATAAGAATAAACTCCAGCGAAAAGAGCAATACTTCCGCCTGAATCAGCGGATAATCGCGCATCTCCACCGAATCCACCAACAAACGCCCCAGCCCCGGCCAATTGAATACTTTCTCGACCACAATCGAGCCGCCGAGCAGAAAACCGAACTGTAGTCCCATCATGGTAACAACCGGGATCATCGCGTTGCGCAGGCCGTGTTTGAGCACCACCCAAGTTTCGCTTACGCCTTTGGCGCGCGCAGTGCGCATGTAGTCTTCGTTGAGCACATCGACAAACGAGGCCCGAGTGAAACGTGCCATGACGGCGGCCACCGCAGCACCGAGCGTGATTGACGGCAAAATGTAGTGCTGCCAGCTGTCGGCCCCGACGGTCGGCAACCAGCCAAGCTGAACGGAAAAGACCTGCATCAGCAGCATCCCCAGCGCAAATGCCGGGAAAGAGATGCCGGTCACCGCAATCGCCATGCCGAGCCTGTCCGGCCAGCGATTACGCCACACGGCAGCCGCGACACCCATCGCCATACCGAAAACCACCGCCCAAATCATGCTGCTGAGCGTCAGCCACAGCGTCGGCATAAAGCGGCTGGCGATCTCTTCTGACACCGGGCGACGCGACACCATCGACATACCGAAATCGCCCTGGACTACATTGGCGATGTAGTGCCCAAACTGAACGTACAGCGGCTGGTCCAGCCCTAACTGCTGGCGCACCATGCCAACCACCTGCGCATCCGCTTCTGGCCCGGCAATTAAGCGTGCCGGATCGCCCGGCAGCAGATGCACAAACAGGAATACCAACACGGCTACAATCAGCAGTGTTGGGATCAGACCGAGTAGTCTTTTAAGGACATAATTAAGCATTACTTCAGATCAGCTTCGTCAAAGCTGAATCCGGTATCCGGCATGATGTAGAACCCGGTCAGATTTTTGCTGTGTGCGGAAACCAGCTTTTCCACCACCAGCGGCACCCACGGCGATTCTTTCCAGATGGTGTCCTGCGCCTCTTTGTACAGACGCGCTTTCTCTTTTGGATCGTTGGTTTTTAGCGCGCCAGCGAGATCTTTATCGACCTGCGGGTTGCTGTAAAACGCTGTGTTGAACAGCGTTGGCGGCCAGTTCTGTGAGGCAAACAGCGGTGACAGCGCCCAGTCGGCTTCACCCGTCGAAGCCGTCCAGCCGGTGTAGAACATTCTCACGCCGCTTTCTTTCTGCCCCTTGGCTTCCACTTCTGACGCACGCTGGCCCGCGTCCATCGCCGTCACCTGTGCTTTAATGCCGACCTGCGCCAGCTGCTGCTGGGTGAACTGCAATACTTTCTGCGCGGTACTGTGGTTATGCGACGACCACAGCGTGGTGCTGAATCCGTTCGGGAAGCCGGCCTCTTTCAGCAATTCACGCGCTTTGGCCGGATCGTATGGCCACGGTTTGTAGCGTTGTGAATAGGCAATGGACGGCGGCAATACGCCAGTCGCAGGCGTGGCATAACCGGCAAACGCGACTTTCACCAGCGCCTGACGATTAATGGCGTAATTGATCGCCTCACGCACTTTCGGGTTATCAAACGGCTTCTGGGTGACATTCATGCTGATATAGCGCTGCATGATTGACGGGCTCGCCACCAGTTCCAGCTTGCTGTTTTTCTCAAGCAATGGCGCTTGCTCGTAAGGGATCGGGAACGCGAACTGCGCTTCACCGGTTTGCAGCATCGCAGCGCGGGTGTTGTTATCGACCACCGGACGCCAGGTGATGGTATCGAGTTTCGGCAGCCCTTGCTGCCAGTAGCCGGCGAATTTCTTCACCTTCACAAAATCAGTCTGATTCCAGGTGTCCAACTGATACGGCCCGGTGCCGACCGGATGGAAACCAATCTCTTTGCCATATTTTTTCAGCGCCGCCGGGGAAATCATCGCCGTCGCCGGATGGGCCAGAATATTGATGAACGCCGAGAATGGCTGTTTGAGCGTGATTTTCACCGTCTGCGGATCAACCACTTCGGTGCTGGCGATATTTTTATACAGGTTATAGCGCTTGAGATGATTATCCGGATTGCTGGCACGGTCGAGATTGATCTTTACCGCGTCGGCATTGAAATCCGTTCCGTCCTGGAACTTCACGCCGGCGCGCAGTTTAAGCGTATACACCAGCCCATCGTCGGACACTGTGTAGCTCTCTGCCAGCACGTTGTGCATTTTCATGTCTTTATCGAGGCCAAACAGCCCTTGATAGAACGACTTCGCCACCGCCTGGGAGAGCGTATCGTTGGCGTCATACGGATCCAACGTCGTGAAATTCGATCCGACCGCGACCACCACATCTTTTGCCGCAAAAGCGGGCGCGGTGGCAAGGGCGGAAACAACACCCAATGCCAGCAGCCATTTACCTGAAATCTGTTGTGTCATGTTGTTGTTCTCCTGATTATTATTAGCGCAACAGCGCGCTGGGGGTCTCTTCCCGGGCGACAAAATGGCCCGGGCTGACCTGAACCAACGGCACGCTGGCAATGTTTTCGCCCTGTGGATAAATATTGCCGGGCATTTCGTCGGACAGCAGCACCCGCGGCGGACGGCGGTGCGCCGGATCGGCGACCGGCACGGCAGCCATCAGCTTGCGCGTGTATGAGTGCTGCGGATTTTCGAATACGGCGCTGCGTGGCCCCATTTCGACAATCCTTCCACGGTACATCACCGCGACACGATGGCTGATACGTTCGACCACCGCCATATCATGAGAAATGAACAAATACGCCATGCCCATTTCTCGCTGTAAATCGAGCAATAAATTAATGATTTGCGCGCGAATCGACACATCGAGCGCCGAAACCGCTTCGTCGGCAATCACCACTTTTGGGTTCAGTGCCAGCGCGCGGGCAATACAAATACGCTGCCGCTGGCCGCCGGAAAACTCGTGCGGATAACGCCAGGCGTGTTCCGGTTGAAGTCCAACACGTTCCAGCAACCACGCCAAACGGCGCTGGGCGTCAGCTTCCGACATGATGTTATGCACGCGCAGGGGTTCCAGAATGGAATACCCCACGGTCTGACGCGGATCGAGCGAAGCCCACGGATCCTGAAAGATAAATTGAATATCGCGGCGCAGCGGCTGGAGCTGGCTGTCAGCCAGCGTATCAATACGCGCGCCGTTGAACGTGATGCTGCCGCTTTGTGATTCGACTAAGCGCAGCAACGCGCGTCCGGTGGTGGATTTTCCTGAGCCAGATTCGCCGACCAGCGCCAGCGTTTCCCCCGGCCATAAATCAAAACTCACCTTTTCAACGGCGTGAACTTCGCGGGTCACGCGATTGAAAATTCCGCTGCGTAGCGGAAAACGGGTGACCAAATCACGCACCTTTAAAATCGGTTCGCCGGGAACCACGGTATCCTGTTCGTCGGTCTGTGCTCTAGCATTCAACAACGGGAAACTACGCGGCAGCGAAGTGCCCCGCATGGACCCCAGCGTTGGCACCGCCGCCAGCAGCGCCTGCGTATACGGGTGCTGCGGCGCATCGAAAATTTGTGCGATGCTGCCCGTTTCTACTGCTTCGCCCTGATACATCACCAGCACGCGGTCGGCAATGTCGGCCACCACGCCCAAGTCATGGGTGATAAAAATCACCCCCATTTCCATCTCTTTTTGCAGCACGTCGATCAGCTGTAAAATCTGCGCCTGAATGGTGACGTCCAGCGCCGTTGTCGGTTCATCGGCAATCAGCACCGCCGGACGGCATGACAGCGCCATCGCAATCATCACGCGCTGACGCATCCCGCCGGAAAGCTGATGCGGATAACGTTTCAGTACGATGTCCGCTTCGGGAATGCGCACCTGATCGAGCATCTTTTTCGCCGCTTTCAGCGCGTCGCCGCGACCGAGGCCTTGATGCAAACGGATAGATTCGGCAATTTGCTCGCCCACGGTATACACCGGGTTGAGGGAGGTCATCGGCTCCTGAAACACCATCGCGATGTCCGCGCCGCGCACGTGACGCATTTGCGAAGCACTCTGTGCATTCACGTCGATAACGTCACGATTACGTCGCCGCAATAAAATGGATTCGCTGCTGACCACGCCGCCGGACTGTTCCAGTAAGCGCATCAACGCCAGTGCGGTCACGGATTTTCCGGAGCCAGATTCGCCGACAATCGCCAGCGTTTCGCCGCGTTTCAGGCTAAATGAGAGATGATTCACCGCTGAGACGGTCTGTTTTCCCTGCGGGAAGGCGATGTTGAGATCACGCACCACCAGCACATCATTGGTGTCGATTTCAGGGTTATGCGGCACGTTTCCTCCGGTCACCGGTAAATTCCCACCGTTGAGGTATCGCCCGCATAGGCGTACGCACGGTACATGCCTTCACTGTTAAACGGCAGCGCCACGTTGCCTTCCCTGTCGACAGCAATCAGGCCGCCGCTGCCGCCGAGCGCCGGGAGTTTTTCCATCACCACGCGCTCGCAAGCGTCTTGCAAACTCAGGTTGCTATATTCAATCAACGCCGAAATATCATAAGCCGCCAGCGTGCGCATAAAGACCTCGCCCGTACCGGTGCAAGAGACCGCCACGCTGGCGTTATTGGCGTAGCAACCTGCGCCGGGCAGCGGCGTGTCACCCACACGTCCCGGTAATTTATTGGTCATCCCACCGGTTGAGGTGGCGGCCGCAAGATTGCCTGCCAGATCGCGTGCTACAGCGCCCACCGTGCCCATTTTTGTCCGTTCATCCAGCGGTGCGCCGCTGTGATCAAGCCGTGTTTCACCCGCGTCCTGCGCCTGGCGCAGTTGATAAAGACGTTCCGGAGTTGAAAACAGATCGTTGCGGACTTTTTCCATGCCGTGACGCGAGGCGAAATCCTCTGCCCCTTCGCCAATCAACAGCACGTGCGGACTTTGTTCCAGCACGGTGCGGGCCGCGAGAACAGGGTTACGCAGATGCTTGACCCCCGCCACGGCGCCCGCATGCAGCGAGTAACCGTCCATCACACAGGCATCAAGTTCATGGGTTTCATCGGCAGTGAACACAGCGCCAATCCCGGCATTGAACAGCGGGCACTCCTCCAGCAGACGCACAGCTTCCGTTACTACGTCCAGCGCGCTGGCCCCATGTTCCAGCATTTGCTGACCCGCTTCGACGATAGAAGAGAGCGCGTCGACGTATTGTTGTTCGCGCTCAGGCGACATTGTGGCGCGGGAAATCGCCCCGGCCCCGCCATGAATGGCGATCACTGCATTACTCATTGCGCCCTTCCTTCGGCTGACGACAGGCTTTTTCTATAAATATCATTATTGTGTCGATTAACTTATATGTTTTTTGAATATAGAAAGTGCTACCGGTACTGTAAAGCCCGGTGGGCCATGACATACAGTCCGGGACGCTTTTCTGCCATAATGGGCGCAATAGACGACTTGTCGCAGGAGTAAATAATGGATTTTAACGCCGGACTGATGCCGCTTGATGTGGCGCTAACGCAGATGCTTGAACGCATTTCCCCGCTGAATGACACTGAACGGCTGCCGCTGGTGCAGGCTTTTGGGCGCATTACTGCCAAAGATGTGGTGTCCCCGCTCGACGTGCCGGGTTTTGATAATTCGGCGATGGACGGTTATGCCGTGCGCCTGGCTGACCTCGCGAACGGAACCCCCCTGCCGCTGGCGGGAAAAGCCTTTGCCGGACAACCCTTTGATGATGAATGGCCGGCAGGCACCTGTGTGCGCATTATGACCGGCGCCCCCGTCCCGCAAGGTTGCGACGCGGTGGTGATGCAGGAAGAAACCGAACAAACCGACGACGGCGTGCGTTTTACCGCTAACGTCAAAGCAGGTCAAAACATTCGCCTGCGTGGCGAAGATATCACCGCAGGCCACGCCGTTTTCCCACGCGGCACTCGCCTGACGGCGTCTGAACTGCCGGTACTGGCGTCGCTCGGCATCGCTAACGTAGACGTGATGCGTAAAGTGCGCGTGGCGGTGTTCTCTACCGGTGATGAACTGAAATTGCCTGGCGAGCCGCTGGCTGCGGGCCAGATTTACGACACCAATCGCCTGGCGGTGCATCTGATGCTGGAACAGCTCGGTTGCGAAGTGATCAATCTCGGCATTATTCCTGACGATCAGGACCAACTGCGCGCGGCCTTTATTCGCGCCGACGAGCAGGCCGACGTGGTGGTCAGCTCCGGCGGCGTGTCGGTTGGCGAAGCGGATTACACCAAAACCATTCTCGACGAACTCGGCGAAATCGCGTTCTGGAAACTGGCTATCAAACCGGGCAAACCTTTTGCCTTTGGCAAGCTGAGCCAGAGCTGGTTCTGTGGTCTGCCGGGGAACCCTGTTTCTGCGGCGCTGACGTTCTATCAACTGGTGCAGCCATTGCTGGCGAAATTGAGCGGTAATCCGGCCTCGGGCCTGCCGCCACGTCTGCGTGTGCGCACCTCAACCCGACTGAAAAAATCGCCGGGCCGCCTCGATTTCCAGCGCGGCGTACTCACTCGCAACGCGGAAGGCGATTTAACCGTCGCCACTACCGGGCATCAGGGCTCGCATGTGTTCAGTTCTTTCAGCCAGGGTAACTGTTTTATCGTGCTGGAACGCGATCGCGGGAATGTGGACGCGGGTGAATGGGTCGAGGTTGAACCGTTTAACGCGCTGTTCGGAGGCCTGTAATGAGCGTGGAACTGAGCGATGCGGAGATGCTGCGCTACAACCGGCAAATCGTGTTGCGCGGTTTCGATTTTGACGGTCAGGAGCGGCTAAAAGAGTCACGCGTGCTGGTCGTGGGCCTTGGCGGCCTTGGCTGCGCCGCCGCGCAATATCTGGCCGCGGCGGGCGTTGGACACATGACACTGCTCGATTTCGATACCGTGTCGCTGTCGAATTTACAGCGCCAAACGCTGCACAGCGATGCGACAATCGATATGCCGAAAGTGGATTCCGCCCGTGATGCACTAGCGCGAATTAACCCACACGTGCAGTTGACCTGCATTAACGCCCAACTGGGTGAAAATGCGCTGGCAGAGCAGATTGCCGCGCACGATGTGGTGCTCGACTGCACCGACAACGTCGAAATCCGCAATCAACTTAACGCCGGATGTTATCAGCATAAAACGCCGCTGGTGTCGGGGGCAGCTATCCGCATGGAAGGGCAAATCAGCGTGTTCACATATCACGACGGCGAACCGTGTTACCGCTGCCTGAGTCGTCTGTTCGGTGAAAATGCCCTTACCTGTGTGGAAGCTGGCGTGATGGCCCCGTTGGTTGGCGTGATCGGTTCGTTGCAGGCGATGGAAGCTATTAAGCTATTAACTGCCTATGGCACGCCTGCATCCGGGAAAATCGTGATGTATGACGCGATGACCTGTCAGTTTCGGGAGATGAAATTGATGCGTTATGTGGGCTGTGAGGTATGTGGTTCGGTATGAGGCTGTTGCCCGGTGGCGCTAAGGCTGACCGGGCCTACAAATTGGGTGTTGTAGGCTTGATACGCGCAGCGCCATCCGGCAATCATTACAGCGTCGTGCGACCAAACGCACCCAACCAGTCCTGCTCGAACTTATCAATGGCCGCATCAACCGCCGGAGAAGCGATAAACTGCTGCGCGATATCCAGCGGCAGGGTTATCGATTGACAGCCCACCAGCAGGCAATCCAGCGCCTGACGTGGCGTTTTAAAACTCGCCGCCAGCACCTTTGATTCCGGCGCATGCAGTTCCAGCAACTGTTGTAACTCTTCCACGCTACGAATCCCATTACCGCCCTGCGCGTCGATACGGTTCACATAAGGCGCAATATATTCCGCCCCCGCCAGCGCCGCTAACAAGCCCTGCGCGGCACCGTACACCGCCGTGCCAAGCGTTGGAATGCCTTCGGCTTTCAACATTTTAATCGCCGCCAGCCCCTCCGCCGTTACCGGCACTTTCACTACGAGATCGGAAATAATGCCGCGCAACTTACGTGCGTCGTTGACCATTCCCTCTGCGGTGTTCGCCATGACCTGCGCGAACAAGCGCCCTTGTCCACCCAGCGCGTCCTGCAATTCTGGCAACAGCGTTTCCAGCGGTTTTTTGCCCGCCGCCACAATACTCGGGTTGGTGGTGACGCCAGCCAGCGGGAAAATGCGGGCCAGTTTTTTGACCGCAGCAACATCAGACGTGTCGAGATAGAGTTCCATAACGGTTCCTTAATGTGTGAGATTCTGCATGCTTTAAGACTACCATGCCGCAACCTCTCGCTTTGTTGATATACGTCAAAATCACTTTCATTCGAAAGTTATTTAATCTTTATATGAAACAAGAGAGGTGAGTCATGATCTTCAACATTCAGCGCTATTCCACCCACGATGGCCCCGGCATCCGCACCGTTGTCTTTATGAAAGGCTGCTCGCTTGGCTGCCGCTGGTGTCAGAATCCGGAGAGCCGCGCCCGCACGCGGGAGCTGCTGTTTGACGCACGTTTGTGCCTCGACGGCTGCGAGCTTTGCCATCAGGCCGCACCGGGGGTGATTGAACGCGCGTTGAATGGCCTCGTTATCCATCGCGAAAATCTCGAACAACCGCATCTGGACGCGCTCACCGACTGTTGCCCGACGCAGGCGCTTACCGTGTGCGGTGAAGTGAAAAGCGTCGACGACATTATGGCCACCGTCCTGCGCGATAAACCCTTTTACGATCGCAGCGGTGGCGGCCTGACGCTCTCCGGCGGCGAGCCGTTTATGAACCCGGAACTGGCGCTGGCACTGCTGAAAACCAGCCACGAGCAAGGTATTCACACCGCGGTGGAAACCTGTCTGCATGTCCCCTGGCGTTATCTGGAGCCGGCTCTGCCGTACATCGACCTGTTTCTCGCCGACGTAAAACATGTCGATCCGGCAAAATTTTTGCAGTGGACCGACGGCTCAGCGAAACGCGTGCTGGATAACTTAAAACGACTGGCGGCGGCCGGCAAAAAAATGACCATTCGCGTGCCATTGATTCCGGGTTTTAACGCCGATGAAGCGTCCATTGAAGCCATTACCGATTTTGCCGCCAATGAATTACAGGTAAACGACATTCACTTTTTACCCTATCACACGCTCGGCATGAACAAATACCGCCTGCTCGGCGTGCCCTACTCTGCCCCTGATAAGCCGCTCGATGCCCCGGAACTGCTGGATTTTGCGCAGCAGGTCGCCCAGGCAAAAGGGCTGACGGCAACCCTACGAGGATAATACGATGACCACCCTGACTCTCGACAAACTCACCGCCCGTATCCAGGCACATAAAAATGCACTGGTGCACATTGTGAAGCCGCCGGTCTGCACCGAGCGTGCTCAACATTACACTGCGGTTTATCAGCAAAATATGGATAAGCCGATCCCGGTACGCCGCGCGCTGGCGCTGGCCCATCATCTGGCCGAACGCACCCTCTGGATCAAACACGACGAGCTGATTATCGGCAACCAGGCAAGCGAGGTCCGCGCCGCACCGATTTTCCCCGAATACACCGTCAGTTGGATTGAGAAAGAGATTGATGACCTTGCCGACCGTCCAGGCGCGGGCTTTGCGGTGAGCGAAGACAACAAACGCGTACTGCATGAAATTTGCCCGTGGTGGAACGGTCAGACCGTGCAGGACCGCTGCTACGGCATGTTCACCGACGAGCAAAAAGCGCTGCTGGCGACCGGCATTATCAAAGCCGAAGGCAATATGACCTCGGGCGATGCGCACCTGGCGGTGAACTTCCCGCTGCTGCTGGAAAAAGGTCTCGACGGCCTGCGTGAAAAAGTGGCCGAGCGTCGCGCGCGGATTAACCTGACCGTGCTGGACGATTTGCACAGCGAACAGTTCCTGAAAGGTATTGATATCGTTCTGGAAGCAGTGAGCCTGCACATTAAACGCTTTGCCGCACTGGCGCGTAAAATGGCGAGCGAAGAGAGCCGCGAAGCGCGTCGTGACGAACTGCTGGCGATGGCCGAAAACTGCGACGTTATCGCCCACGAACCGCCGAAAACCTTCTGGCAGGCGTTGCAGTTGTGCTACTTCATTCAGCTGATCCTGCAAGTTGAGTCCAACGGTCACTCGGTGTCGTTCGGTCGCATGGACCAGTATCTGTATCCGTTCTATCGTCGCGATGTGGAGCTGAACAATTCACTGCAGCGCGAGCAGGCGATTGAACTGCTGCACAACTGCTGGCTGAAGCTGCTGGAAGTGAACAAAATCCGTTCCGGCTCGCACTCGAAAGCCTCTGCCGGCAGCCCGCTGTATCAGAACGTCACCATCGGCGGGCAAAAGCTGGTGAACAACGAAGCAATGGATGCGGTGAACCCACTCTCTTACGCAATTCTGGAATCCTGTGGTCGTTTACGTTCAACTCAGCCAAACCTCAGCGTGCGTTATCACGCGGGCATGAGCAGCGATTTCCTCGACGCCTGCGTGCAGGTGATCCGCTGCGGATTCGGTATGCCGGCGTTCAACAACGATGAAATCGTTATTCCTGAATTCATCAAGCTCGGCATCGAAAAAGAAGATGCCTACGATTACGCTGCCATCGGCTGTATCGAAACGGCGGTGGGCGGCAAATGGGGCTACCGCTGTACTGGCATGAGCTTTATCAACTTCGCCCGCGTGATGCTGGCGGCAATGGAAGGCGGGCGTGACGCCACCAGCGGCGAAGTGTTCCTTCCGCAAACAAAAGCGCTGTCGCAGGGCAACTTCGGCGGCTTCGATGAAGTGATGGCGGCATGGGATACGCAGATTCGCTACTACACACGCAAGTCGATTGAAATCGAATACGTGGTCGACACCATGCTGGAAGAAAATGTGCCGGATATTCTGTGCTCGGCGCTGGTCGACGACTGCATCGAGCGGGCGAAAAGCATCAAAGAAGGCGGCGCGAAATACGACTGGGTATCGGGTCTGCAAGTTGGGATTGCGAATCTCGGCAACAGCCTGGCGGCCGTCAAAAAACTGGTATTTGAACAGGGTACGATTGGACAACAGCAGCTCGCCGCCGCACTCGCCGATGACTTCGACGGACTGACGCACGAGCAGCTGCGTCAGCGTCTGATTAACGGCGCGCCGAAATACGGCAATGACGATGACACCGTTGATGCGCTTTTGGTTCGCGCCTATCAAACCTATATCGACGAGTTAAAGCAATATCACAACCCGCGCCACGGTCGTGGCCCTATCGGCGGCGATTATTATGCGGGTACGTCGTCTATTTCCGCCAACGTCCCGTTCGGGGCAGCCACCATGGCAACGCCGGACGGACGCAAAGCCCATACTCCGCTGGCAGAAGGTGCAAGCCCGGCGTCCGGCACCGATCATCTCGGCCCAACGGCGGTGATTGGCTCGGTGGGGAAACTGCCGACGGCAGCGATCCTCGGCGGTGTGCTGCTAAACCAGAAGCTCAATCCGGCAACGCTCGATAACGACAGCGACCGCCAGAAGCTGATGGTGCTGCTGCGTACATTCTTCGAGGTGCATAAGGGCTGGCATATTCAGTACAACATTGTGTCGCGCGAAACGCTGCTGGAAGCGAAGAAACACCCGGATCAGTACCGCGACCTGGTAGTGCGCGTGGCGGGTTACTCGGCGTTCTTCACCGCCCTGTCGCCGGATGCGCAGGACGATATTATTGCGCGTACAGAACATACGCTTTAACACTCTGATTGCCCGGTGGCGTTTCGCTTACCGGGCCTATACCAGGCGGAAATGCCTTATCTTGTAGGCCCGGCAAGCACCGCGCCGCCGGGCATTTACCCTCATCCTGTTTACCCTATGGATTTCGTGTTGTGGGGAGGCCGAAAATTTGTGCGCTCCCACCGCGCGAAAGACGACGGGTAAACTTTCGAATGAAATAAATTTGGGATTCCTGTCACATTGTAATTAGAATGTTGCTGGTCGCAGTCACAGCCAGGAGCCTTCGTATGACCGTTAAAGTTATCGTCACCGATATGGACGGAACTTTTCTTAATGATGCCAAGCAGTACAACCGTGAACGCTTTTTGGCGCAGTTCCAGCAGCTTAAGCAGCGCGGTATTGAGTTCGTCGTTGCCAGCGGCAATCAGTACTATCAGCTCATTTCCTTCTTCCCTGAAATTCGCGAACAGATTTCCTTCGTCGCCGAAAACGGTGCGCTGGTTTATCAGCACGGGCAGGAACTGTTCCACGGCGAGCTGACCCGTCACGAATCACAGGTGGTGATCGGCGAACTGCTGAAAGACCCGCAGCTGAATTTCGTCGCCTGTGGTCTGGAAAGCGCGTACGTCAGCGACAAAGCGCCGGAAGCCTTTGTGAAGCTGATGTCAAAGCACTACCATCGCCTGAAACCCATTTCTGACTACCAGCAGATAGACGACAAGATTTTCAAGTTCTCACTGAATCTGCCGGACAGCGACATCCCACAGCTGATTGACGCCTTGCACGTGTCGCTCGACGGTATTATGAAGCCCGTCACCAGCGGCTTCGGCTTTGTCGATTTGATTATTCCGGGCCTGCATAAAGCCAACGGTATCAGCCGTCTGCTGAAAAACTGGCAGCTTTCGCCGCAGGAATGCGTCGGCATTGGCGACAGCGGTAACGACGCCGAGATGCTGAAACTGGTGAAATATTCGTTTGCCATGACCAACGCCGCCGACAGCATCAAAGCCATTGCGCGCTATCAGACCGATGACAATAATCACGAAGGCGCGCTGAATGTCATTCAGGCCGTACTGGATAACGCTTCCCCGTTCGACGCCTGATCTCAAGCCGGAGCCCCCGCTCCGGTTTTTCCCTTTTTTTCTGTGCCCTCTTTCCTGGAGTGTGGATTGCATCAAGATTTTTAACTTGCATTAACTTCCTTTTAACTTAAAGTATCACTTGTAAGTTAAATTACTTTCGAATGAAAGATTGAGAGGTCCATCATGGCGCTTACCTTTAGCAGTGAAACCCTGCCCGCCGACCATAAAGCGGCAATCCGTGAACTTAAAAAATCGCTGCGCGCGCAGATTGGCGATGTGCAGGCGGTCTTCGACCCTCTGACGGCGCACATTGAAGCCCGCCTGGCGGAAATCGATGCGCTGAAAGCCAGCGGTGTCTCCGTCTGGCCGAGTGTAAAATATGCTGATCTCGCTGACGGCAAGGTAACGGAGGCCCAACGCGAGATGATTAAGCGTCGCGGCTGTGCGGTGATTAAAGGGCATTTCCCACGTGAGCAGGCGCTGGATTGGGATCGCTCGATGCTGGAGTATCTCGACCGCAATCAGTTTGATGATGTGTATAAAGGCCCGGGCGATAACTTCTTCGGCACCCTGACCGCTTCGCGCCCGGAGATCTATCCGATCTACTGGTCGCAGGCGCAAATGCAGGCGCGACAGAGCAATGAAATGGCGGCAGTACAGTCATTCCTCAACCGTTTATGGCGTTTTGAAAGCGAAGGCAAGCAGTGGTTCAACCCGGATGTGAGTGTGATTTACCCTGACCGCATTCGCCGTCGCCCACCGGGAACCACCTCAAAAGGCCTCGGCGCGCATACCGATTCCGGCGCACTGGAACGCTGGTTACTGCCCGCTTATCAGCAGGTGTTCGCCAACGTCTTCAACGGTGATTTTACGCATTTCGACCCGTGGGACGCGGCGCATCGCACCGATGTGGAAGAGTATACGATTGAGAACACCACCAAATGCTCCGTGTTCCGTACCTTCCAGGGCTGGACCGCGCTGTCGGAGATGATCCCGGATCAAGGCTTGCTGCACGTGGTGCCGATCCCGGAAGCAATGGCGTACATATTACTGCGCCCGTTGCTCGACGATGTGCCGGAAGATGAGCTGTGTGGCGTGGCACCGGGGCGCGTGTTGCCAATTTCCGAGCAGTGGCATCCGCTGCTGATCAAAGCGCTGACCTCAATTCCGGCGCTGGAACCGGGTGATTCGGTGTGGTGGCACTGCGACGTGATCCACTCTGTTGCGCCGGTTAACGACCAACAGGGCTGGGGAAATGTGATGTACATTCCGGCGGCACCGATGTGCGATAAAAACCTCGCCTATGCGCACAACGTGAAAGTCGCGCTGGAAAAGGGTGCATCGCCGGGCGACTTCCCGCGTGAAGATTACGAGTCCAGTTGGGCAGATCGTTTCACGCTGAATGACCTGAACATCCACGGCAAGCGCGCGTTAGGCATGGCTGATTAATCATCGTATAACCCTTCGCGTACCACGGCGGTGCGTCGCCTTCCAGGACGTATCCGCCGTACCGATTCTCGCACCGACAACGTGCCGTGCAGCAGCAGTGAACCACAGGGCGCTTCCGGGCGAATCAATCGTTGCTGTAGCATCTGCACCGCTTCCGTGCCCAGTTCATCGCGCGGCACATGAATGGCGGTAAGCGGTACGTCCTGAATCGCCGCCAGATTAAAACCATCAATACTCATCACTGAGACATCCTGCGGCACCCGCAAACCGCGCTGCTGTAACGCATTAATAGTCCCCGCAGCCATAAAATCGCCGCCCACCAGAAATGCGGTCGGCAACGGCTTTTCGCCTTGCGCATCCAGCCAGGCACCGACTTTTTCTTCTGTTTCTTTGGCGCTAAAGCTCGGGACCGCAATCAAATCGCTCGCATCCTGAAAACGCAGATTGCCGTTCTTCCACGCCTCGCGAATACCCACCAGCCGTAGCTCCATGGTGTAACGCCGCAGGCACATGACGTTCATCACTGCCCGATGACCCATGTCGAACAGATAGCGCGCGGCAAACTGGCCGATTAACCGGTGATCCGGTGCTATCGACGGCAGCCGCATTTTTTCATCGCGACAGTTAATCAGCACGCAGGGCTTAGCGAAATCAGCGGCAAGATCATGAATATGGGGATCGTCGATACCGAGCAGGATCGCCGCCTGCGTTTCCCCTTCATTCATCCGCGCCAAAAACAGGTTGGCATCGCTGTCGTTTTCTTCCAGCGCACAGTAGCGAAGGCGAACCTCATGGGGAGAAAGCGCTTTGTTGATGCTTTGGATCACGCGGTAGTAAAAGATGTCGGACCGCTCATCGAACGCGCGCTGCGGCGCAAAAACAATCAGGCTATTGAGCAGCATTCTTCCGGCGGCCATGCCCTCCATCACACCTAGCTCACGCGCGCAGTTCAATACGCGGTCACGCGCCTTTTCACTGGTATTGGCCTTGCCCGCTAACACCCTTGAAACCGTGCTTGCCGACAGCCCGGTACGTGCCGATATTTCAGCGATTTTGAGCTTTTTGTCCATTATGTGATCTACCTCCATTTCGCAAATGAAAGAATTTTCATGAGCTATTCCCTCTTTATTTAAGGGGGTAAGGTTAATTAAAAGGGAGTATACCGCCACCTCATGAAAAAACTTGCATAAATTGCACTATTGCACCGCATTCTTCTGTCCTACTCTGAATTGGCCTGACAACTTCCATACTAGTTATCCGGCAACTCAGCAAAAGAAAACCATTAGGTTTCAATAAAATAGCGCAATTGGTGTAACAACTCACGGAATGAGTGGGTTATCTTCCCCCTACAAACCGTCTTATGGAGAATTCTATGAGCCAAGGTATTAACAACGACGTGACGGTCAGCAAATCACGCCGCGCAGTGAAAAATCTGCGCTGGTGGGTGCTGGTGCTTTTCCTTCTGGGCGTGACCGTTAACTACATTACGCGTAACTCTCTGGGGATCCTCGCCCCTGAACTCAAAACCTCACTCGGCATTACGACCGAACAATATTCGTGGATTGTCGGCGCGTTCCAGCTCGCCTATACGATTTTCCAGCCCATCTGTGGCTGGCTGATTGACGTGATTGGCCTGAAGCTCGGCTTTATGGTCTGCGCTATTCTGTGGGCGATTGCCTGTATTGCCCACGCCGGGGCCGGAAGCTGGCTGCATATCGCATTGCTGCGTTTCGGTATGGGCGCATCGGAAGCGGCGGCCACACCGGCTAACGCCAAAACCATCGGCGAGTGGTTCCCGAAATCGGAGCGCCCTGTCGCCGCTGGTTGGGCGGGCGTCGGTTTCTCGATTGGGGCGATGTTAGCACCGCCGATTATCTACTTTGCCCACGCCTCTTTCGGCTGGCAGGGTGCGTTTATGTTTACCGGTTTCCTCGCGCTGGTGTGGGTAGTGCTGTGGTGGACGTTCTATCACAACCCGGAACAGCACCCGAACCTGAGCAAAGAAGAGCTGGCCTATATTCAGCAGGATAATGAGCCGCCAGCGGTTAAACTGCCGTTCTTCAAAGCCCTGAGCAATATCAGCAAAAACAAACGCTTCTACGGTATCGCCATCCCGGCTTTTATGGCAGAACCGGCCTGGGCGGTAATGAGTTTCTGGGTGCCGCTGTACCTGTCAAAAACCTACGGCATGGATCTGAAGCAAATTGCTCTCTTCGCCTGGCTGCCGTTCCTCGCCGCCGATCTCGGCAGCATTGCCAGCGGCTATCTGACCAAAATCTATACCCGCTTGTTCGGCTGCACTCGCGTGAACTCGGTGGTGGCCTCCTCCGTTTCCGGCGCGTTCCTGATGTTGTCGCTGGCGATGATGGCCTTTACCAACAATCCCTATGTGGCAATTGCCCTGATTTCCGTCGGCGGTTTCGGTCACCAAATTATCTCCTGCATGCTGAGTGCTCTGGTGGTCGAGTCCTTCGACAAAGGCCAGATGGCCACGGTCAACGGCATGCGTGGCTCCGCCGCATGGATCGCAAGCTTTGCCTTCTCACTGATTATTGGGGTTACCGCCGACAAAATTGGCTTTAACCCGCTGTTCATCGCCATGGGCTTCTTTGACCTGATTGGCGCTGTTTTCCTGGTTGCATTTATTGCTGAACGTCGCGCCAAGCGCGCCTGAGTGTAGGTTTAATTATGAAGACGCTTAAACACTGGACTTTCGATAAACAATCCGCCCATCACGTTGAACTGATCGTCGACGGGCAGCACACTTTGTGCCTGTACATGCTGGAAGAAAATCTGTTCCGCGTACTGCTCAAACGCCAGGGCAAACTGGCACTCGATAAAACCTGGAGCATTGCGCCAGGGCAGGACGTGCCATGGGAAGGCCGTTCGCGTGACGATCTGTCGGGCTTTAGCCTACCGTCATGGACGCTGGAGAAAGACGACAATCAGCTGACCATCAGCACCTCGCAGCTACGTGTGACGGTACATCAGCCGCTGTGGCTGGAGTGGCATTACCGTAATGACGCGGGCGAATGGCAGTATCTGACCGGCGACCGCCCCACCAGCGCCTATCTGGTGAATGCCCACGGCGACGGCGTGGCTCACTATCTGAAACGTCAGAAAGACGAACGTTTCTATGGCCTCGGTGAAAAAGCCGGTGATTTGCAGCGTACCGGTAAGCGCTTCGAAATGCGCAACCTCGATGCGATGGGCTATAACGCCGCCAGCACCGACCCGCTGTACAAACATATTCCGTTTACCATCACCCGCCGTGACGACGTCAGCGTGGGTCTGTTCTATGACAACCTGAGCAGCAGTTGGTTAGATTTGGGTAATGAACTCGACAACTATCACACCGCCTATCGCCGCTGGCAGGCAGAAGCCGGTGATATCGACTACTACCTGTTCACCGGTAAACGGGTCCTGGACATCACCAAATCGTTCGTGCGCCTGACCGGGAAAACCCTGTTTGGCCCGAAATGGAGTCTCGGTTACAGCGGCTCGACCATGCATTATACCGATGCGCCGGACGCACAAAATCAGCTGATGAACTTTATTCGCCTGGCCGACGAACACGCCATTCCGTGCGATTCGTTCCAGCTTTCGTCCGGTTACACCTCGATTAACGGCAAGCGCTACGTGTTCAACTGGAACTACGACAAAGTGCCGCAGCCGAAAGTGATGAGCAAAGCGTTCCACGATGCGGGCCTGAAACTGGCGGCGAACATCAAGCCGTGCCTGTTGCAGGATCACCCGCGCTATAACGAAGTGGCGGAGAAAGGGTTGTTTGTACGCGATTCAGACGCTGACGCACCGGAACGCTCCGTGTTCTGGGATGACGAAGGCTCACACCTCGACTTCACCAACCCGGCGACCGTCGCCTGGTGGCAAGAAGGCGTCACCACGCAGCTACTGGAAATGGGGATCGACTCCACCTGGAACGATAACAACGAATACGAAGTGTGGGACGGCGAAGCACGTTGCCACGGTTTTGGTCAGGAAGTCGCGATCAAGCATGTGCGTCCAGTGATGCCGCTGCTGATGATGCGCGCCTCAATGGAAGCGCAGCAACGCTTCGCCCCGGAAAAACGCCCGTATCTGATCTCACGCTCCGGCTGCGCCGGGATGCAGCGTTATGTCCAGACCTGGAGTGGCGATAACCGCACTAACTGGGCCACGCTACGCTACAACACCCGCATGGGCGTTGGCATGAGTTTGTCCGGTCTGTTTAACGTCGGTCATGACGTCGGCGGTTTCTCCGGCGATAAGCCAGACGCCGAGCTGTTCGTGCGTTGGGTACAAAACGGCGTGATGCATCCGCGCTTTACCATTCACTCGTGGAATGATGACCAGACGGTTAACGAACCCTGGATGTATCCGGCGATCACCCCGGCAATCCGTGGTGCCATCGAGCTGCGTTACCGTCTGCTGCCTTATCTGTATACCCTGCTGTGGCAGGCGCATGCCGATGACGAACCGATGCTGCGCCCGACGTTCCTCGATCATGAGCACGACGCGCAAACCTTCGAAGAGTGCGATGACTTCCTGCTGGGCCGTGATCTGCTGGTGGCAAGCGTCGTCGAACAGGGCCAGCGTCAGCGTCCAGTCTGGCTGCCTGCCAACGAAACCGGCTGGTATGATTTCTACACCGGCGAATGGTTCTCCGGCGGGCAGTGGATTACCGTTGACGCGCCGCTGGAAAAACTGCCACTGCTGGTGCGTGCCGGGGCGGGCCTGCCGCTGAGCGATCGTATTAAGCACGTCAATGTTGCCGCCGACGATAACCGCGAACTGAAACTGTTCCCGCTGAAAGGCGTGGGCAACGACAGTGGGTTGCTGTTTGAAGATGATGGTGAAACCTGGGGCTACAAAGACGGCAAAGCGCTGTGGCTGGAATGGGAAATGGAGTGCTCTGGCAGCGCCATCAACCTGAAAATGAACCCGCGCGGTGATTTCCGTTCGGCGTGGAAAACCTTGAAAGTGACGTTACCGGCAGGCGAGAAACGCCAACTGCTGATTAACGGCAAAGCCTCCAGTGAGTGGAGTCTGTAACATTCCCGTCGCCCTTCCCTTGGGAGGGGCAAACAGATTATTGTCCACCTGTAACAAAGTACGCCACGGCTGTAATCTCGCGTGGCGTTTTTTGTGCGCCGGATATAACGTAAGAGAGCCCCTTACTTTGCGGACCTCTCATAATGAAAGTATCTACCGCAGTTGTTATTGCTCTTGCACTTTGTTCCACCAGCGCATTGGCGTTCCAGGAAAAGCAGTCTCCTGAAATTGCCGTTCAGTCGACGGGTTCGACGAAATCGACCGCCATTAGCCGCTTCTCCGGGGATGATAATGACGGTGCGATTGCGCAGGCTTATGGCCCGGCTACGTTTACCAGCGCGCCAACAACCGAGAATGGTTTCCCCGTCCCCGTACCGCACCATCATTAACATCGCTTCCCAATACCCTGCCCTGGCAGGGTATTTTCCCTTCAAACCACCGCAATCAAAAAACCGATCAATACACAGTAAAGCGTTAGATTCAGAAGCGTCAGCACAATCATCATCGCAGCGTCGTCCTGTTCAGATACACAGTTTGTGACAGGCAGAATTCAATTTTTAATCATCATCAGACGAATAAACGTCAGCACCGCGACGCTGCATATCACCCAGTTACGAAGGCCCGTTAGCAGAGCCATTCGCTGCTGCGCCGTCGCCTGCCCACTCCTGCGTCGGCAATGCGACAAACATTCGTGGATAACATCATTTCGGGTGATGTTGCGCAGCACTTTGCTGCCAATCACTTGCTCGGGCGTATCGTCCTGCATGACGCTTATCGTCACGTAATAAACCGGCCCGGATTCCCGGATGTGGTAACGATAGAGGGTGGGTTCAGCCACGCTTGTGTAAAACGAAAACTCTCTCATAGCCCCTCCTGCAACTGAAAATTCAGCCGCTATTTCGTCATAGAATTGTGCAGAAATAATGGGGAGAGCGTTGAATCGGTGAGTTGTTGCTGAAAGGTTTAAAAAAGTTAAGAAAAAATGAAGAAAGAAACCCCGGTCACGCAGGCGCGCGCCGGGGTGCTGACAATTAGCCGTCGATACCTTTACTGCGCAGGTAATCTTCGTAGTTGCCGCTGAAATCGATAACGCGCTCTGGCGTAATTTCAATCACGCGGGTCGCCAAAGAAGAAACGAATTCGCGGTCATGGGAAACGAAAATCAGGGTGCCTGGATACATTTCCAGCGCCATGTTCAACGATTCGATCGATTCCATATCCAGGTGGTTAGTCGGTTCGTCCATCACCAGAATGTTCGGTTTTTGCATCATCAGCTTGCCGAACAGCATACGACCTTTCTCACCGCCGGAGAGCACTTTCGCAGGCTTTTTGATGTCGTCCTGGCTGAACAACAGACGACCCAGGAAGCTACGCACAACCTGCTCGTCATCGCCTTCTTGTTTCCACTGGCTCATCCAGTCGAATACGGTGAGATCGTTTTCGAACTCATACTCGTGGTCCTGAGCGTAATAGCCAATTTTAACGTTTTCAGACCACTTCACGGTACCGCTCTCTGGCGTTAAATCGCCCACCAGCGTTTTCAGCATGGTGGTTTTACCGATGCCGTTAGTACCGAGGATCGCCAGCTTTTCACCGACTTCCAGCAGCAGATTGATGTCTTTAAACAGCGGACCGTTATCAAAACCTTTAGTGAGTTTTTCCACTTCCAGCGCGTTACGGAACAGTTTCTTGTCCTGTTCGAAACGGATGAACGGGTTCTGACGACTAGACGCTTTCACTTCATCCAGTTTAATTTTGTCAATCTGACGGGCACGAGAGGTTGCCTGACGAGATTTAGAGGCGTTGGCGCTAAAGCGGCTGACGAAGGATTGCAGGTCAGCAATTTGCGCTTTTTTCTTGGCGTTATCAGACAGCAGACGTTCGCGCGCCTGGGTGGCCGCCGTCATGTATTCGTCGTAGTTGCCGGAATAAACACGCAGCTCGCCGTAGTCCAGATCGGCCATGTGGGTGCAGACCATGTTCAGGAAGTGACGGTCATGCGAGATGATAACCATGGTGCTGTTACGCTCGTTGAGCACGCTTTCCAGCCAGCGAATGGTGTCGATGTCCAGGTTGTTCGTCGGTTCATCGAGCAGCAGAATGTCCGGGTTAGAGAACAGCGCCTGCGCCAACAGCACACGCAGTTTCCAGCCCGGCGCGACTTCGCTCATCGGGCCGTAATGCTGTTCTACAGGAATGCCCACACCGAGCAGCAACTCACCCGCGCGCGATTCCGCAGAGTAACCGTCCATTTCACCGTAGGTCACTTCGAGGTCAGCGACTTTATAGCCGTCCTCTTCGCTCATTTCAGCGAGGCTGTAGATGCGATCGCGTTCTTGCTTCACTTCCCACAGCTCAGCGTGACCCATGATAACGGTGTCGAGCACGGAGAATTCTTCGAAGGCGAACTGATCCTGACGCAGCTTACCGATGCGTTCGTTCGGATCGAGCGATACGTTGCCGAGAGACGGCTCTAAGTCGCCGCCCAAAATTTTCATGAAGGTGGATTTACCGCTTCCGTTGGCGCCAATCAGGCCGTAGCGGTTGCCGCCGCCAAATTTCACGGAGATGTTTTCGAACAGCGGCTTACTGCCGAACTGCATGGTGACGTTACTGGTAACTAACACGGGAGTATCCTAAAAGATGTGACAAACGGCCTATTTTGCCACAATTGGGAATAAAAATCGCCTTGCACGTGCACTCTGAATGCTGTCAGCATGAAGCCATACGGTGAAAAAAATGTGATTTCGTCCACATCTGATTTCCCTGCGGCGTGGAATGCACATATAATGCGCTCCCATTAAGGGTTCCATTTCTCTCACAACAGCCTGCGTGGCACCGATACTTCGCATAAGATGAAAATGAAAATATCTACGCTTTTCGCGGCAGCTTTTGCCGTTATAGGCTTTTGCAACACTGCATCAGCTGTGACCTATCCTCTGCCAACCGACGGTAGCCGTCTGATTGGCCAGAATCAGGTGATCACTATCCCTGATGACAACAAGCAGCCACTCGAGTATTTCGCTGCGCAGTATCAGATGGGCCTGTCCAACATGACCGAAGCTAACCCGGGGATTGACGTGTACCTGCCGAAAGGCGGCACCGTGCTCAACATTCCTCAGCAGTTGATCCTGCCGGACACCCCGCACGAAGGCATCGTCATTAACAGCGCCGAAATGCGTCTGTACTACTACCCGGCGGGCACCAACACGGTCATCGTGTTGCCAATCGGTATCGGCCAGTTGGGTAAAGATACCCCAATCAACTGGACCACTAAAGTTGAGCGTAAAAAAGCCGGCCCAACCTGGACGCCAACCGCCAAAATGCACGCAGAATACATCGAAGCCGGCAACCCGCTGCCCGCCGTTGTTCCTGCTGGCCCGGACAACCCTATGGGTCTGTACGCGCTGTACATTGGTCGTCTGTACGCTATTCACGGCACCAACGCCAACTTTGGTATTGGTCTGCGCGTAAGCCACGGCTGTGTGCGTCTGCGTAACGACGACATCAAATTCCTGTTCCAGAATGTGCCAGTGGGTACACGTGTTCAGTTCATTGATGAGCCTGTTAAAGCAACGACTGAGCCAGACGGCAGCCGCTACATTGAGGTTCACAACCCACTGTCAACGACTGACGCCCAGTTCAACGGGGGCGAAATCGTGCCAATCACGCTGAACAAATCTGTCCAGGCCATCACCGGTCAGGCCGATGTCGACAGCACCGTGGTTGACCAGGCCGTACAAGATCGCTCAGGTATGCCGGTTCGTTTGAACTGATTTTTACCTCCGCATAAAAAATACCCCAGTTATTACTGGGGTATTTTTTTTACCAGAAGCATTCAGCCACAAGCTTTATCTGTCCAAATAGTTCAAAATCCAGTCCGATTCCTCACCTTTAATTGCGCTATGCCAATGTGAAAGCAGCGACCAATAGCACTCATTATCAGTTACAAATGTCTGGGTGAATGATAGTATCCAGAAGCCTGTATCAATGAGGTAAATCCAGAGCGCTAATTCCTCCGGGTTTTATTATTGGGTTATGAGTTTAAAGATGATAAGTATTAATTTAACAACAACTAAATCGCGCCTGTACCTCTGTTCTCAGACCGTTTGGTCTTTGGCGAATCAGTCAGTTCCCGTCGATCAGATTGTTGTTTGGGTATCCAGAGAAGCTTATCTCAGTGATGAAGGAATCACTGAAGAACCCGCATGGGCTGAAAAAATCAGAAAAACCGGTACGTCCCTGGTCTTTAAGTGGGTGAAAAACACCGGCCCTTATCGTAAGCTTTTCCCTGCTCTCCGCGCTGCATCAGATGAAGACATTCTCATTTATGCGGATGACGACGCCATCTATAGCGAACTTTGGACGCAGAGCTTACTGTCTGATTTCGAACGCTATGACCAAAAATGCGTTGTTGCTGCAAGAGTGCGGGAAACAGTAAAGAAGAAAAACAATATTCTTGATACCTATAGAAAATTTCCATTAATTGCCCTGCCCATTGTTGTACAGGATAATTACATCATTACAGGATTAGGCGGTGTGGTGCTTAAAAAATCACACATCGATCCGATGTTCCTTGATAATGAAGATTATATGACCGTGTGCCCTCGTGCGGATGATATCTGGATTAGCAAACTCGTCCAGCTATCCAAAACCCCACTTTACGTGTCCGCCCCGACCATTAAGCATGTTCATGAAATCGACCATGAATATGGTCTTTCCCGGACAAACACACGAAAAATTAGCTATTCGGTTATACAGAAATTACGTTCAACCTTTGGCACAAAAAAGAAAGCGAGCACGCTTTGCCAGAACGATCTGTACATTCAGGATACGAACGAATATTTCGCATCCTGTGCCCCAGAAGGCAGCTTTTAGCCATTATTCACAATGACAATTCCACCGTGATCGTAGCGATAGTGGCAATGGGCATATTCCAGCGGTGTGCCGTCTTCCAGATAAATTACCTGCTCCACTTCCAGTACCGGATCGCTGGCTTCACAGACCAAATGCTGCAGCTCAAGCTCACCCGGTTTGATGGCGCGCACCACGCGATACGACCCCATAATCTTTAGCCCGAGCGTTTCGACATACTGAAACACCGAGCTTTCAAGATGGCCTTTGTTAAGACCTGGCACCAGATTCACCGGCATCACCGTTGAATCCAGCGACATTGGCTCGCCGTTGAGCAAACGCAGACGCACGAAATCATAGACCGGCGCATCGGCGTTAATCAGCAAGGAAGATTGTTCTTTTTCGTTGGGAAAGCGTAATTCAAAACGCACCACCTGACTGCTGACCGTGCCCAAATGCTCCCAGGTTTTGGTCGCGCCAAAGTAGTCGCTGCCGGGCAAATCCCACTGCGAAAGCTGGAGGAAGTTTTTACGCACAAAAGTGCCCTGCCCTTGGCGCGTGTAGATAAGCCCTTCGACAATCAGCTGACGAATCGCCTGCTGAATAGTCATGCGGCTGGTCTGAAATTCAGCTGCCAGCGCAAACTGATCGGGCAACGGCGAGCTGGCGGGATACCGCTGGCTGATGATCCGCTTCTTGATTTCTCGCGCGATAGCTAGATACTTCGCCGCCATTGCCCTTTCCTTATTTAATCTGTTATCCCATTGTTTCTTAAGGCCACTCGCTCAGCAATCTTGAGGAAAGGCAGGTAGAAGAATACACCAAAGACGATGATTATCAACTGAACCACGACCGCTCGCCAATCCCCTGCCGTCGCCAGCCATGCGCTCAGAACCGGCGGCGTTGTCCACGGGATCATCACCACGCAGCGCGACATTAAACCGAGCGTGGTACATACCCACGCAAAGAAGATACCCATGGCGGGCAGCAGCACAAACGGGATCATTAACGGGACGTTAAACACGATCGGCAGACCAAATATCACCGGTTCGTTGATGTTAAACAGCCCCGGCGTGATGGCCAGCCGAGCCACCTGTTTCGACGCTTTCTGGCGCGAGAACAAGAAGATAGCAATCAGCAGGGAAATGGTGCTGCCCGTTCCGCCGACCATGCCGAATGTTGGCACGAAGATATTATTGATGATGTGCGGAATCGGCTGCCCGGCGGCGTACGCCAGCATGTTCTCGTTAGTGTTTATCAGCAGGAAAGGTTCCAGCACTACGCTGTTGACCACCGATTGATGAATACCCAGTGTGAACAGGAAGTTACCAAAGCTATAGATGAAAATCGTGCCCGGCAGGCTGGTGTTGATCAACCGCAGCGGCTGCTGAATCAGCGTCGTTATCAGGTGAATCAAATCCGTGTGCAACAGGTTGTTGAGCAGCGCGGCAAACACCGCAAACAGCGACAGCGTAATGATCGTCGGCAGCAGCGATGAGAAAGACTGGCTCACCGCAGGCGGCACGTTTTCACCGAGATTAATTTCCAGCCGCTTAAATTGCGCAATACGAATAAAAATTTCCGTCGCTAACAGGCCGATGATCACTCCGGCGAAAATGCCGGTGGAACCGATATTGGCGAAGGTCAGAATGGACGTCAGACTGACCGCCACTTTTCCGCCCACCGGCACCATATCCACCTGCATTGGCATCATAATAATGAAGCTGCACAACGCGATGACGACGGCCGAAACCGGGTTACCGACGTTTTTATTACGCGCCAACGACCATGCGATCATTGGCGCTATCAGCAGCGCAGCAATATTGAGCGTGCCGTTGATAATCGCCTCCCCCCAGACCTTAAAGCGCACCAGCGTGTCGCCTTCAAAAATCCACGGAAACACTACGTTGTTCACCAGTACAGCAAGCCCTGCCAAAATAAAAATGGGCATAACACCGGCAAACGCGTCGCGCAAAGAACGCAGGTGAACCTGGTTAGCAATGCGCGCCGAAAACTCCACGAAGCGATCGGTAAAAGACTGCATATTGGATGTAACGTTATCAGACATTTGCAGAGACCTTTTCTTCACTCACTCGCATTCCCTTAATACGTCAAGCCAACCCATTATGGCTCAACGTATCAGGGGGATAACCCGATTCGGCTCTGGCGTTACATCTCTTCGCCGTTGCTGCGGATCGCCTGTTTTAACCACGCGTAGCTTTTCTTCGGCACGCGCTTCAAGTCTTTCAGATCGTGGTTTTCACGGTTGACGTACACCACACCGTAGCGCTTACGCATATCGCCCTGTGAGCTGAGAATGTCGATAAGCCCCCAGCCGAGATAGCCGATCACGTCCGCACCGTCTTCAAGAATTGCGTCTTTCATGGCGTTGATATGGTCACGGTGATAGGCAATACGGTAGTCATCAGCAATCTGATTCACGCCGTCCCATTGCTCAATGACACCGATACCGTTTTCAATTGGGAACACCGGCAGACGCCAGTCGTTGTAGTAGCGTGTGATGATGCTGCGGAAACCAAGCGGATCAATCTGCCAGTTCCATTCGGTGGCTTTCAGGAACGGGTTATTTTTGTCACCGTATTTGAGGTAATAATTGACCGCAGTCCCTTCCGGGATTGGGTCAGTATCGAGCGTACGGCTGGCGTAATAGCTGAACGCCATGTAGTCGTTTTTGTTGCTGTTGATAAGCTTCAGGTCTTCTTCGCGGTAGATATCGTCGAACCCTTCGCGCTTCACCACCGCCATTACTTCCGGGCTATAGCCTTCACCCGCATAGACGCGCAGCAGGTTCTGGTTGAGGAATTCGTCGTACTGTTGCGCACAGAAGATATCACGCGGTTTACAGGTCGCCGGATAGATCAGCTGATGCGCCAGCATCCCACCCATCAGTTTGCCCGGATGATTCTGTTGCAGATATTTGGTCAGCTTAACGTGCGCGACCATGGTGTGGTGCTGAATTTCATACAGTTCGCGCAAGGTTTCATCGCCACGCATATAGCCCGAAATGCGGAAGGCGATGGGCATGTGGAAAATGTTCTGCTCGTTGAAAGTCAGCCAGTATTTCACCTTGTCGCCGTAGCAATCGATCATCTTCTCGCCGTAGCGCACGAAGGCATCCATCACCCGGCGGTCATTGAAACCGTTGTACTCTTCGGCCAGCGCCAGCGGCATATCGAAGTGATACAGGCAGATCATCGGCTCGATGCCACGCGCAATCAGCCCATCGATAAAGCGATGATAGAACGCGATGCCTTCTTCATTGAACGCACCGTCACCGGTCGGGCAAACGCGGCTCCAGGCAATCTGGAAACGGTAGCAGTTCATGCCCAGATCCTGCATTAAATCAAAATCCTCCTCGAAACGGTGGTAAGAATCGGTGGCCACTTTCCAGTCGGACGCAAACTCGCTCGGCTCACGAATGTCATACACCGATTTGCCCTTCCCGCCCTCGTTCCAGGCACCTTCGGTCTGCATGCTGGACACCGAGTTACCCCACAAAAAATCCTTCGGCAGTTTTTTCATTATTGCTCTCCGTCTATATGACTAGTCATTTAAATATCATGACTAGTCATATAGAACGAAATGAACAATCAGGCAAAAGGGTTATGCGTTTTTTGTGAGCAGTTTCGAAAAGATCGCCGGAGTTCAATTGCCGAACAAAGACCGGACTGGGCAACCGATGGTCTTCGACAGCGACGATATTTCTCCTGTCCTGTTCGGCACTGGCGCAGATCCCCGATCTCTGGCAGGATCCGCAGGAACGCTACGACATCTTCATGAACAACTACACGGAACAGACCTGGACGCTGGTGACGTTTAACTACGTTTACCCGGAATACAAACTCGGGAATATTCATCACCAATCATTGGCGCAAATGGTGTTTTCTGAGCGTCAGCAGGCTTTTGGTATGGGCAAGAAAAATACCCTGCCCGAGTACTGTAAAAGCTGTCCGCATCTCAAGTTATGCTGGAGGGAATGCCCGAAAAACCGCATCGTTCGCGCTCCGGACGGCGAAACAGGGCTGAATTATCTCTGCTCTGGTTTGAAAGCTTTTTTCAGCGCTGCAAAACCAACACTTGAGAAAATCGCGGCGTTGATTCAGGCCTCGCCGCCGCTGTAGAAAACCGTGGGCCCCGGCAAGCACAGCGCCGCCGGGGATTTACGAGGGAAGGGAAATTAACCTTTCAGCTGATTACGGCGGTATTCGCCCTGACGTTCCAGCATCCAGCCTGGATATTCGCGCGGCAATTCGCTAACAGCATCGAGCTGTTTCAACTCTTCTCCCGTGAGACGAATATTGGTGGCAGCGATGTTATCCGCCAACTGATCCGGACGTTTAGCCCCAATGATCACGCTACTGACCACCGGCTGATGTAACAGCCATGCCAGCGCAATCTGCGCCACCGACACGCCTTTGCTGTCGGCGATAGTGCGCATCACATCGATGCAATCAAAGCCGCGCTCTTTGTTCACCGGCGGGAAGTCGAATTCCAGACGGCGACCGCCCGCTTCGTTCTGTCCGTCACGACCGTATTTACCGCTGAGGAAACCGCCCGCCAGCGGGCTCCAGACCATCAGCCCGACACCTTCGCTTTGCATCATCGGCACCAGTTCACGCTCAAGATCACGCCCGGCAATCGTGTAATACGCCTGCAATGACGCAAAACGCGACAGCCCGAGTTTGTCGGAAATCCCCAGCGCCTTCATGATTTGCCACGCTGACCAGTTCGACACGCCGATGTAGCGCACGTGACCGTGCTGCACGAGGTTATCCAGCGCGTACAGTGTTTCTTCAATCGGTGTTGCCGGGTCGAAGCCGTGCAGCTGAAAGAGATCGATATGATCGAGCTGCATCCGGCGTAAGCTCTCTTTCACGCTGTTGATAATGTGATAGCGCGAGCTGCCGCGCGAGTTCACGCCCGCCGTACCGGTTTCGCCAAACACTTTGGTGGCGACCACCACGTTTTCACGCGGCACTTTGAGGTTTTTCAGGGCCTGGCCTGTTATCACTTCCGAACGCCCTTCCGAATAGACGTTGGCGGTGTCGATAAAGTTAATGCCGGCATCCAGCGCGCTGCCCACCAGCCGTTCGGCGTCGGCCTGTTGCAGTTGACCAATCTTGCCCCACATGCCGTCTTCGCCGCCAAATGTCATGGTGCCAAGGCACAGTTCAGAGACAAACAACCCGGTATTGCCTAATTTCTGATAACGCATAACGTTCTCCTCAGGAGATGTCGTGGTGAGTGTTGACTAGTTATAGCTCGCCATACCGCAATGCGAATGGGGCGTTCCTGCCCGTTTCTTGCCCAATCCTCTGAACCTTATCCGCGAGGTGCATCGCCAAACACCGAGTAATCCGGCAGATGGACGTTCTGGTAAGTTTCCCAGCCGCCGCCGAGCGCCTTGTACAGCGCCACCAGGTCAATGCGGCTTTGTACCTGTGCCTGGGCGTGCTGCTGTTCGGCCTGAGCCAATTGCCGCTGTGCATCCAGCACATCGATAAACGTCGCAAGACCTTGCTTATAACTCGAACTGGCCAGATCAAAGGCACTTTGCAACGCATCTATTGTGCGCTGTAATGCCTGTTCCTGTTTTTGATCGCTGCGATAGCTGACCAGAGAGTTCTCCACATCGCCGAGCGCAGTCAGCACGGTTTGCCGGTATTGCAGCACCTGCGCGCCCTGCTGCGCACGCGCCAGTTTGACGCTCGACACTAATCGCCCGCCCTGGAAAATCGGGATCGAGATTTGCGGGCCGACGCTGTAGAAATGACTGCTCCAGTCGGTGAGCCAGTTGGCTTCAGTATTACGCAAACCAAACTGTCCGTTCAGCGTCAGGCTAGGGAACAGTTCCGCCACCGACACGCCAATTTGCGCCGTCGCCGCGTGCAGATTGGCTTCGGCTTCGCGCACGTCCGGGCGACGGCGAGCCAGCGTCGACGGAATGCCGGTCTGCACCACGTCCGGCAGTTTTGGCAGCGGCTGCGGTGAACTGAGTTCGTTGTCGAGCGCCCCCGGCGGTTGGCCGAGCAGGATCGCCAGCGCATTCATCGCCTGCCGCGCCTGCGCCTCATATTGTGGAAGCTGCGCTTCAAGATTGCCAAGCTGAGCGCGGGCATTTTCAACATCCATTTGCGGTGACAGCCCGCCTTTCTGGCGGCTTTCGGTGAGTTCCAGCGTTTCCTGCGCGCTGGCAATCTGCGTGTTCATGGTCGCCATGATGCTTTGCGTCCCGCGCAGTTGCAGCCACGCGCGCGCCACTTCCGCTTCCAGCGACACCAGCGCATCGTTGCGCTGTTCAATCGCCGCCTGTTGCTGTGCCTGCGCCGCTTCGGTCTGCCGCCGCACTTTGCCCCACAAATCCAGTTCCCATTGCGCGTCAAAGCTGCCCTGGTAAAGATGGATCGGCTCGGTTAGCGGCTGTAATGCGCCCTTCAAATCCGGGTCAACGCTGTCTATCTGGTCATAAACGCCCTGTGATTTCAGCTCGCCCTCAACGCCCAGTTGCTGACGCGTGGCCTGCAAACTGCCGTTTACCGACGGGAAGAACGCGCCGTTAGCCTGATTCAGTTGTTCACGCGCCCCGGCGATGCGTAATGCAGTCTGTTGCAGCGTGAGATTACCGATAATCGCGCGCTCAATCAGGCTGTTCAGCTCAGAGGAATTAAACGTCGTCCACCAGCGGGTATTCACCGCCTGGGTCGCGGTTTGTGACTGCGCGGTTTCATCGCCCGGATCGTTCCAGTGCGAAGGCGTTTTTGGCTGTGGCGACTGATAGTCTGGCCCGACAGAACAGCCCGCCAGCAACGACAGCGCGGTCAGGGTAAAGGTTAAACGGCGGTGCATCATCAGTGTGCTCCTGCGCTGCCTTCGCTCCTGACGGGCGAAAGCAGTAAACAAAACGGGATCAGGCAAAGCGCGACCACGCTCAAAATCGTAAAGACATCGACATAGGCCAGAAAACGCGACTGCGCGATCAGCTGTTTATACATCTGCCCACTGGCAAGACTCAGCGGATCGCCCACCTGCGTCGTGAAATTGCGGATTGCCTGCGCCACCTGTTTAAGCGTCAACTGGAAGGATTCGTCAAATGGCGTGGCGTTATAGGCCAGATAAGCACTATGGGTTTGCGCCCTTTCGGTGATCGCTGCGGTGGAAAGTGAGATCCCGACCGACCCGGCGACGTTACGGAACATGGTGAACAGCGCGGCCGCATCGGCATTCAGGCGGCGCGGGATCGAGATAAACGCGATGGTTGTGAGTGGCACGAACAGGAAGCCCAATCCGATCGATTGCGCACAGCGGAACAGCACCAGCGTTTCAAAATCGATGGCGGGCGTCAGGTTTCGCGACCAGAAAAAGGATACGGCCAGGCAGGTAAAACCGAAGGCGATGATCCAGCGCGTTTGCACAATTGGCATCAGTTTCAGCACCAGCGGGATAGTCAGCACGATCAGCACCGCCCCCGGCGACATCACCAGCCCCGACCAGGTGGCGGTATAACCCAAATCCTGCTGCGCAAGTTGGGGAATGACCACCGAACTGCCGTACAGGATCATCGACATTCCAGCCATCAGCAGGCAGGAAACGGCAAAGTTACGGTCGGCCATGCAGTGTAAATCCACCACCGGTTTACGCGCGTAAAGCAGCCAATAAATTGCGCCAACGATGCCAATCAGCGTCAATACGGCGAAAGTGATGATGAAATTCGAATGGAACCAGTCGTCGTCTTCGCCACGGTCGAGCATCACCTGCAAACAGCCGAGGCCAAGGGCTATCAGGCCAATACCGGTCCAGTCGATACTGGCTTTGCCTTCGGCTTTTTTCTCCCATGGCGGGTCTTCGAGTAACTGATATACCGCCAGCACGGTAAGAATACCGACCGGAATATTGATGAAAAAGACCCAGCGCCAGGAGTAGCTGTCGGTTATCCAGCCGCCGAGCGTCGGGCCCATCACCGGCGCCACGATAATCGCAATCGACGACAGACCAAAGGCTTTGCCCCTGTCTTCCGGTTTGAAATAATCGAGTAAAACGGACTGCTGCGTGGGCTGTAAGCCGCCGCCAAAAAAGCCCTGCATCACGCGAAACAGAATGATTTGCCACAGCTCGGTGGCGATGCCGCACAGAAATGAACAAATAGTGAACATCACGATGCAGATGATGAAGAACTGCTTACGCCCGAGCAGGCGACTGAGGAACGCAGAGATCGGCAAGACGATACCGTTCGCCACCAGATAACTGGTCAGTACCCAGGTGGATTCGTCGTAGCTGGCAGAGAGCGAACCCGCCACATGCGGCAACGCCACATTGACGATAGTGGTGTCGAGAATTTCCATAAACACCGCGAGCGTGACGACAATCGCCACCGCCCACGGATTACTGGCCGGTCGCCAGTTTTCATGGCTGCTGTCAGTCATTCCACGGTGACCTTCGGCTCGACTGACAGCCCGAGCGGCAGCGGATGGTTTGCATCCAGCCCTTTATCAATCACAATTTTGACCGGCACGCGCTGGACAATTTTAACGAAGTTGCCGGTGGCATTTTCTGCCGGGAAAGCCGAGAACTTCGCACCGCTCCCCTGCTGAATACTGTCGACGTGCCCTTCCAGCTTCATGTCCGGCCAGGCATCCACGGAAACGGCAACTTTATTGCCCGGCTTCATGCGCTCAAGCTGCGATTCTTTGAAGTTGGCGGTTACCCACACATCGGCTGACACCAGTGAAAACAGCGCCGTGCCCGCCTGCACCAGCGTGCCAGTTTGCACATTGCGTTTGGTGACGAAGCCATCGAACGGCGCACGTACCTCTGTATAAGAAAGATTCAGCTCGGCGGTTTCCAGCTGCGCTTTGGCCTGATCGACCTGACGCTCGCGCGCTTCAACATTGGTCTCCTGCTGACGGATTTGCAGTTGAACCTGATCGGCCACTTCCAACTGTGCTTTGGCGCTGGCTAACCCCGCCTGCGCGCTGCGCAACTGCGCATTGGCGGAATCAATATTTTGTTGTGTGGTCGCACGCGGATCAACGCCGCGCTGGCGACGATAAGCCGCTTCGGCATTGGCTAAATCGGCCTGCGCTTTCAGCACCTGCGCACGCGCTTCATCGCGCTGCGCGGGATATTGCACTTTGGAGAGCGCCAACTGTGCCTGCGCCTGATGCAGTTGCGCGACCGCCAGTCCCAGTTGCGCGTTAGCCTGATCGCGCTGGGCACTGTTATCACGCGGGTCGATAATCACCAGCAAATCGCCCTTTTTCACCCGCTGGTTATCCGATACTTTCAGTTCGGTGACGTAGCCTGCGGCCTTCGGGGCAATGGTGACGGCATTGCCATCGGTGAAGGCATCGTCGGTCGTTTCTTCATTGCGGGTCATAAACCACCAAATGAAGGCGATGATCAGCATCACCACGACGACAATCCCGAGAATAATCAGCGGCTTTTTACCGGGCTTTTTGCGCGCTGGCGCGTCGTTATTTTGTTCGTTTTCGGAAGGGGTATTGGTCTCAGCCATAGCGTCACAACGGTCCTGTGAGTTAACGGCGTGACAATTTCGCCGTTAACTAAACTTAGGAGGTTGCTCTACATTTGCCAGGAAAAACTGACAAATTCGCATTATCTGCACAGTATCAACAGGCCGTAACCGACGGCTGCCGCCCACAGCAGCATCGGCACAGAATAGAGGTGAAAACGCCACCAGATGCGGCGATCGTTAGCCATTCGCAGTGCAATCAAATTCGCGAGTGAGCCAGGCAGTAGACCAAATCCCCCGACGTTGACCGCCCACGCCAGCAGCATCGACGGCGGAACGTAGTTAATGAGCAAGATGGTCGATGGCACATTGCTGATAATTTGTGACAGACCAATCGCCGTTAGCCACAGGCCGCCGTCAGACAAACCGCTCACGCCCGACAGAGCGTGATGCAATGCGGGTAATTGCGTCATCAGGTGGACATCAATGAACATCGCCATGAACACCAGCAGCAGCGTCCAGTCGACGCTAAACCCCACCCGGCGCTCCAGCAGCAGGAAACCGACGGCCAGAACAACCAGGCCCCATAACTCCAGACGCAGTTCGAGACTCATCAGGAAAATCAGGTAGAACGCCACACAGCACCACACCAGTTTCGGTTTCCAGGCGGGCGTTCGATCGCCACTTTGAAAATGCAACGCCTTAGCGGGGAAACAGAACCAGCATAACAGCAGCAGTGTGAGCATCATCGCCAACGCCAGCGGAACCATTTGCCAGCTGAATGATAAGAAAGAAAGTCCGGAACGTCCCCACAACAAGATGTTTTGCGGGTTACCAATCGGCGTCAGCAATGAACCGGCATTCACCGCCAGCGCTTCGAAGATGATCAGCCGGTTAACCGGTATCGCACTCCATTTCTTCAGCGTAATCGTCAGCGGCACCACGATAAACAGCGCCACATCGTTGGTCAGGAACGTAGACAGCACGGCGGCCGCCAGCACCATAAATATCGCCAGTTGGCGTTCGGTGACAAAACGGCGCGCCATTTTACGGCCCAGTACATCGAAATAGCCGCTCAGCTCAACGCCTTTGGTCAGCAGCATCAGACCGCTTAATGTGACAATAGTGTGCCAGTCAATCGCGGTGGGCCATGCCGCAGGGTGAAAAGGAGCAAAGAAGGAAAGCAGAATACCGATGAGGATCAGGAGATGTAAAAAGCGGTCACGTAGCAGCGACCGCAGAAAAGGGAGATTCATTCAGCGTGCAGCCCTGCTTGCTGGTTAAACTGACGAAAACGTTCCAGCGTTTCTTCGCTGACGTGGTGTTCCATCCCTTCAGCATCACGGCGAGCGGTGTCTTCGCTCACGCCAATGGCCAACAAAAAGGTTTCCACAATTTGATGACGCTCACGGGCTTCCTGCGCCAGTTTTTCACCTTCGGGCGTGAGAAACACACCGCGCCAGGGAATTTGCTGAATCAGCCCAACCCCGACCAAACGCTTTAACATTTTCGCAACTGTTGGTTGGGATACACCGAGCCGTGCCGCCATGTCCACCTGGCGTGCTTCACCCACTTCGCGGATGAGATCGGAAATCAGCTCAACGTAATCATCAATCAGCTCACGGCGATGCGCTTCACGCACCTGACGAAAGCCCTCAACGTGTTCTTCGACATTCACCAATTGCGTCACTTTTTTCAGTCCTGGGATACCCGGGCGACGGCTCATTGTGCTTCCTCTTCGCGGTGACGCGTCAGTGCATCAGTTCGTTGAGCTCCATTGTATAGGATAGTGACCTGAGCACAAAAAATTAACGTTTTAGCCATAGCTAAGTAATATAGCCTGTGCTATATCTGTATGTAATACGAACATCCTTCACGGAATGAAGGTGCGGAAAGTTCAGGAGGTTTCTATGAACGAACTCAAGAGGTGCTTAACCGTGTTTACTCATTCTCCTTTTAAAGTGCGCCTGATGCTCATCAATATGCTGTGTGATATTTTCAGCAGCAAACCGCAGCAGGATAAGCCTTCTCACTAAATGCGGCGTCGCGGTACGCCGCTTCATTTTTCTGTCATAACACCCCGCTACACTGGTCGTTTGGCCTGTAAAACCCCTCCTTTCTTCTGGAATTGCTATCGCCCTCGCAAAACAATTTGTGATGAGTAGTTGACGCAGTCATTCATCAAATTTATCTTCTCGCATCCCTGCAGCTTTTGCGCCTCGATGAACCCCATTCTTCTCGCACTGCCAGGCAGGTTTTACCCTTTGACGCCAAGGGATGCGCATGGCGGCTTTTTGATTGTGACCTATGAATGTAACGCTGAAAGAAACGCTGGCCGCCCGTGGCCTGGCGCTGAATCCATGGACCGGATTTTACTTTTTACAATCATTACTGATGAATCTGGCGCTGGGATACCCTTTTAGCCTGCTGTATACCGTCGCGTTTACCTGCCTGCTACATGTACTGTGGCGTGCCGTGCCGCGCACGCAAAAAGTATTGCTGGGGATATATTCCCTGGTCGCTGCTTTTTATTATCCGTTTGGTCAGGCCTACGGTGCGCCAAACTTTAATACCCTGCTGGCACTGCATTCAACCAACGCAGAAGAGTCCACGGAAATTCTCACCATCTTCCCCTGGTACAGCTATTTTATTTCGCTGTTTATTTTCGCGCTCGGCGTCATCGCCGTTCGCCGCAAACGGGAAGCCAAACGCGCATGGAGCAAAATCGACCTGCTGTGTCTGCTGTTTTGCGTCGGCGTCGCGTTTGTACGCCCGGTGCAGGAAATTGCGTGGGATGGCGTATTCCGTATCAGCAAAATTGGCTATCCCGCCGTGCGCTTTGTGCATGATGTCGCCATTAGCAACCAACAAGTTTTAGATGAACAGGCACGTCTGGCACAGTTTTCCAATCTGAAAGACACCTGGAACGTGGTTGCGGTGAAGCCGAAATATCACACTTATGTGGTGGTGATTGGCGAAAGCGCGCGTCGCGATGCGATGGGCGCGTTTGGCGGTCACTGGGATAACACCCCGTTTGAAAACTCGGTGAACGGGGCGCTGTTTACCGATTACATCGCGGCCAGTGGCTCAACGCAAAAATCCCTCGGCCTGACGCTCAATCGCGTGGTCGACGGCAAACCGCTGTATCAGGATAATTTCGTGACGTTGGCTAACCGTGCCGGTTTCCAGACCTGGTGGTTCTCAAACCAGGGGCAAATCGGCGAATACGACACCGCCATCGCCAGTATCGCCAAGCGCGCCGATGAAGTGCACTTCCTGAAAAATGGGGATTTTGAAGCGGATAAAAATACCAAAGATGACGATCTGCTGAAAATGACCGCCCAGGTGCTGGCAACCGAACGGACGCAGCCGCAGCTAATTGTGCTGCACCTGATGGGCTCACACCCGCAGGCCTGTGACAGAACACAGGGGCAATACACGGATTTCGTGCAGTCGAAAGAGACCTCATGCTATCTCTACAGCATGACGCAAACCGACCAGCTGCTGAGCAAGCTGTACGATCAGCTGCGCAATTCCGGTGACAGCTTTTCGCTGGTGTATTTCTCTGACCACGGATTAGCCTTTAAGGAACGAGGAAAATCGGTGCAGTATCTGGCGCATGATGACAAGTTCCAGCAGAACTTCCAGGTGCCGTTTATGGTGCTTTCCAGCGATGACAAATCCCATCGTGTGATTAAAGCGCGTCGTTCAGCTAACGATTTCCTGAGTTTCTTCTCGCAGTGGACCGGCATTCAGACGCAAGAGATTGCCACGCCGTATCACTTTGTGTCGAACCAAAAGGCAGGTCCGGTTTACATCACCAACTTCCAGCTACAGAAAGTGGACTACAACCATCTTGGCACGGACGTGTTCGATACCGCCGCCCATTAACGTTAGCCCTCGAATGACAGACAAAAAAAATCCGCCCTTAGGCGGATTTTTTATTATCACCGAAGTGATTAGAAACGGTAACCAACGCCTGCGATCCAGGTGCCAACGTCAACGTTACGAATACGAGACTGCTCGTAAGAGAAGTCCAGAGCAACGTTTTCGATTGGGTTGAACTGCATACCTGCGCCGTAGGAGAAACCGTAGTCGCTCATGTCAGATTTGCTAGCTGGGAAGTCGTTAGCCTGGAATTTACCGTAGCCAACACCGACAACACCGTAGATGCTTGCCCAATCGTTGATGCGGTAAGCAGGACCAGCAGTGATACCGTAGTACTGAGATTTGTTGTAGGTACCGCTGTCGTTACCGTTTTTCTCGGTGTAAGTGAAAGAACCGATCACGCCGAGTGGGTTGTTGTCCTGCTCGTAACGGTATTTCAGGTTGAAACCACCTGCTTTGTTCGCTTCGCCCTGCATATCGCTCTGAGCGTAGCCACCGGTAACGGTAGAAGTAGCAGCTACAGCAGTACCTGCGGTTGCAGCCAGGACGATAGCCAGTGCTGAAAGACGTGCAATTTTATTCATAACCACCTCAAATGTGCTTCAAGTAAATCCGTAAGTTTTAAATATATCAAAATTTTCCGGAAACTTTTTACGATTCGCGTTGTCGAAGGGTGTCTTTCATGTAACTAAACGTTTCCATCGTTGACAATCCCTTTTGAAAATCAGCAAGTTCCTCGCAGATTTTGCCATTATTGCGCTAACTAAATGGCGCATTCATCCAGATTAGTCCTAAAAGAGCAGGATTTTTCTCCGTTGACTGAACTTTATTGTACGACGCCTCACTTAGCTTTTTTTCAACAATCTCTAAACCAGAAAGGGGTAATTCATTTACACTGCCTCTTTTACTTCCTTTGACAAAAAATGACAGGAGAAAGGATGCCAGGGTTGTCGCGTAAGGTGCCGGTGTGGCTGCCGATCCTCGTAATATTGATTGCCATGTGTTCGATTCAAAGCGGCGCAGCACTTGCAAAATCACTCTTCCCTGTCGTGGGCGCGCCCGGTGTCACCGCGCTGCGCCTTGCGCTCGGGACGTTGATTCTGGTGTGCGTCTTTAAACCATGGCGTCTGCGATTCACACGCGAACAGCGGCTACCGCTCCTGTTTTACGGTCTGTCGCTTGGGGCGATGAACTATCTGTTCTATCTGTCAATTCAACGTATTCCCCTCGGTGTTGCGGTGGCGCTGGAATTTACTGGCCCGCTGGCGGTAGCGCTGTTCGGCTCCCGTCGTCCCATTGATTTTGTGTGGGTGGCGTTGGCGGTTTTAGGTCTGTGGTTCCTTCTGCCGCTCGGGCAGAACATTGCCCATGTCGATTTAACCGGTGCGGCACTGGCGCTCGGCGCGGGTGCCTGTTGGGCGGTGTACATTATTACCGGGCAACGTGCGGGCGAAGAGCATGGCCCGGCGACCGTCGCGATGGGCTCATTGATTGCAGCACTGGTGTTTGTTCCCATTGGTGCATTTCAGGCCGGAGAAGTGCTCTGGCAGTGGTCGATTCTGCCCTTAGGAATAGGTATTGCTATTCTGTCCACGGCGCTGCCCTACTCGCTGGAAATGATTGCGCTGACTCGCCTGCCGACACGCACCTTTGGCACGTTAATGAGCATGGAGCCGGCTCTGGCGGCAGTCTCTGGCATGATCTTCCTCGGGGAAACGCTGACCGGCACACAATCCCTCGCCCTGCTGGCGATCATGGCGGCCTCAATGGGCTCAACGCTCACGCTTCGTCGCGAAAGCAAAATAGAGAAAGTCGATATTACTGAATAAGATTACGCCGTAGGTTATAACATCCTACGGCCACTAGAATTTATTTCACCACACAACCATTTCTCAGTGTAAATATTCCCGCAATAAACAGACCTTTCTTAGTCAATTAGTTATCACTTACAAATAAATAATCTATCTATTTGTTTATAAAGAAATTAACTGAATTCAATTTCACTCGCGCTATTAAACCGATAGGTACTAACGTTCCGGCAGAATGGACAGCGGGTGCTATACTTTTCTCCAGTAATTCACCGACTATGCATCAAGAGGATATGAGAATGGCTACTGCAAAACTGGTCAAAACCAAAACATCTACTCTGCTCTATACCCGCAACGATGTATCGGACAGCGAAAAAAAAGCAACGATTGAGCTACTGAATCGCCAGGTCATTCAGTTCATTGATCTGTCTCTTATCACCAAACAGGCCCACTGGAATATGCGCGGCGCTAACTTTATTGCCGTCCATGAGATGCTTGACGGCTTCCGCACTGCGCTGACCGATCATCTGGATACGATGGCAGAGCGTGCTGTGCAGTTGGGTGGCGTGGCATTGGGTACAACGCAGGTCATCAACAACAAGACGCCGCTGAAAAGCTACCCGCTGGATATTCATACCGTTCAGGATCACCTGAAAGAACTGGCTGACCGCTACGCAATTGTCGCCAATGACGTACGTAAAGCGATTGGTGAAGCCAAAGACGATGACACCGCAGATATCTTGACCGCAGCCTCACGCGATCTCGATAAATTCCTGTGGTTCATTGAATCTAACATCGAATAACCATACGATTTTCTTATCTTAGAACCCCTCGCCCGAGGGGTTTTGCACTTTTATAGTGCATAAACTTCGCGTTCCCGCCTGCAAAAGTAAACCAATTGTAATTATCACTTCACACAATCGTTAACGAAAGATTGTTTTATCAGTGTAATTTGCGCTTAATACCCATACGCCTTACGTGCCTGCTGAATTGCACCATTTTAGCGCTCCATTGTGGTGCATATCGTGTGCCTTGCAACGCGTTTTGTGCAAAGGGTCTCCATCACCTCTTTGCAAAACAATAAGTTGTAAAGTTGGCACGATTATTTCATAGGCGAACTATTCTCGCAGGGGATTGCCCCGTGGTTATAAAAGGAAATGCTATGAAGTCTGTATTCAAAGTTTCACTGGCTGCACTGACCCTGGCCTTTGCCGTTTCTTCTCAGGCTGCGGAAAAACAACTGGTTGTGGCGACTGACACCGCGTTCGTTCCCTTCGAATTCAAACAGGGTGACAAATACGTTGGTTTCGATGTGGACCTGTGGGCCGCTATCGCTAAAGAGCTGAAGCTCAATTACACCCTGAAGCCAATGGATTTCAGCGGCATCATCCCTGCGCTGCAAACTAAAAACATCGACCTGGCGCTGGCGGGTATCACCATTACCGACGAACGTAAAAAGGCTATCGACTTCTCTGATGGCTACTACAAAAGCGGCCTGCTGGTGATGGTGAAAGCCAACAACAATGACATCAAGAGCGTAAAAGACCTGGATGGCAAAGTCGTTGCAGTGAAAGGCGGTACCGGTTCTGTTGATTACGCGAAAGCGAACATCAAGACCAAAGATCTGCGCCAGTTCCCGAACATCGATAACGCCTACATGGAACTCGGCACTAACCGCGCTGACGCGGTATTGCACGATACGCCAAACATCCTGTACTTCATCAAAACCGCAGGCCGCGGCCAGTTCAAAGCGGTCGGTGAGTCTCTGGAAGCACAGTCTTACGGCATCGCTTTCCCAAAAGGCAGCGACGACCTGCGTGAGAAAGTGAACGGCGCCCTGAAAACACTGCGTGAAAACGGTCAGTACAACGAAATCTATAAAAAATGGTTCGGTACTGAACCAAAATAATTATTCTTATTAAGACTCACTGTTCTCAGGGGCGACCTTTCGCCCCTGTTATTTTTGAACCACGGTAACAGGAAATCATCATGCAGTTTGACTGGAGCGCCATCTGGCCTGCCATTCCTATCTTGCTTGAAGGCGCCAAAATGACTCTATGGATTTCGGTCCTGGGGTTAGTGGGCGGGTTATTCATCGGTCTGGTGGCCGGTTTTGCCCGTACGTATGGCGGTTGGATAGCGAACCACATCGCCCTCGTGTTTATCGAAGTGATCCGCGGTACGCCTATCGTCGTACAGGTCATGTTTATCTATTTCGCCCTGCCGTTAGCCTTTAACGATCTGCGTATCGATCCGTTCTCGGCGGCGGTCGTCACCATCATGATCAACTCCGGTGCCTACATCGCGGAAATCACCCGTGGCGCGGTGCTGTCGATTCATAAAGGTTTCAGCGAAGCGGGCCTCGCGCTCGGGCTGTCTCGTCGCGAAACCATTCGCCACGTGATCCTACCTTTAGCATTGCGTCGTATGCTGCCGCCGCTGGGTAACCAGTGGATCATCAGCATCAAAGACACCTCGCTGTTTATCGTTATCGGCGTTGCCGAACTGACGCGTACCGGTCAGGAAATCATCGCGGGCAACTTCCGAGCGCTGGAAATCTGGAGCGCCGTCGCGGTTATTTATCTGCTCATCACCCTTGTGCTCAGCTTCGTCCTGCGTCGCCTTGAAAGAAGGATGAAAATCCTGTGATTGAATTTAAAAACGTTTCTAAGCACTTTGGTCAGACTCAGGTGCTGCACAACATCGATTTGAACATCACCAAAGGTGAAGTGGTGGTCATTATCGGGCCGTCCGGCTCCGGTAAGTCCACCCTGCTGCGCTGCATCAACAAGCTGGAAGAAATCACCAGCGGTGATTTGATTGTCGATGGTCTGAAGGTGAATGACCCGAAAGTTGACGAGCGCCTGATTCGTCAGGAAGCCGGCATGGTGTTCCAGCAGTTTTATCTGTTCCCGCATCTAACCGCGCTGGAAAACGTCATGTTCGGGCCACAGCGCGTGCGCGGTGCGTCCAAAGCCGCGGCAGAAAAGCTGGCGAAAGAGCTGCTGGCAAAGGTTGGCCTTGCCGATCGTGGTCATCACTACCCGTCTGAACTGTCCGGCGGTCAGCAACAGCGTGTGGCGATCGCGCGTGCGCTGGCGGTGAAACCCAAAATGATGCTGTTCGATGAGCCAACCTCCGCGCTTGACCCGGAACTGCGTCACGAAGTGCTGAAAGTCATGCAGGATCTGGCCGAAGAAGGTATGACGATGGTCATCGTGACCCACGAAATTAGCTTTGCTGAGAAAGTGGCCTCGCGTCTGATCTTCATCGATAAAGGCCGAATTGCCGAAGACGGTAATCCGCAAACCCTTATTGATAACCCGCCAAACCCGCGCCTGCAGGAATTTTTGCAGCACGTGTCGTAACACCCTTCACTCTCCCTCTGCCGGGGGAGAGATTTTTCTCAAAATCTGACCACGCGTCCCAAGCCACTATACTTATCATTTTGTTGATGATTTGAAAGGGAGTCGCTTGTGCCGTGGATCCTGTTGCTGATTGCGACGTTGTTTTGTGCCCCGCTCCAGGCGGTGACCCTTCCCGGTGTGACAACGCCCACCGCTGGCGCGACCAGTCAACCCGCTCCCGCAGAACCCGATGCGACGCAGAAAAAAGCAGCCTATGCCGCTCTGGCTGACGTGCTGGAAAATGACGCGTCACGCCAGGAGTTAATCAAACAACTGCGCAGCGCCGCCGCCACACCGCCGCAGGAAAAAGTACCACAGCTCACGCCACCGCCGGTCAGCGACGAGAAAACGGTGCTGGAAAGCGTCACCGACGTCAGCCGGCATTATGGCGAGGCGCTCTCGACCCGCTTTGCGCAGCTGTGGCGCAATATCTCCACCGCACCGCATAAAGCCTTTAATCCTCAAACGTTTAGCAACGCCGTGACGCACTTTTTGCTGCTGGCGGTGCTGGTCTTTGCCTTTTATGGATTACTGCGCCTCTGTGCCCTGCCGCTGTACCGCAAAATGGGCCAGTGGGGACGCAAGAAAAACCGCGATCGCAGCAACTGGCTGCATCTTCCGGCGATGATAACCGGCGCGCTGATTATCGACCTGCTGCTGCTGGGATTAACCCTGTTTGTCGGGCAAATGCTTAGCGACAGGCTCAATGCAGGCAGTCGCACCGTGGCGTTTCAGCAAAGTCTGTTCTTGAACGCTTTTGCACTTATTGAATTCTTTAAAGCCATTCTGCGACTGATTTTCTGCCCACGCGTGCCGGACCTGCGCCCGTTCAATGTGCAGAATGAACCGGCGCGCTACTGGAGCCTGCACCTGAGCCTGCTGAGCAGCCTGATTGGCTACGGGCTTATCGTCGCCGTGCCGATTATTTCCAATCAGGTGAACGTGCAAACCGGGGCGCTGGCAAACGTCGTCATTATGTTGTGCATCACCACCTGGGCGCTGTGGCTGATTTTCCACAATAAGAAAACCATTACCGACAGCCTGATTGCGTTAGCGAACCGCTCGCTGGCCTTTTTCAGCCTGTTCATTCGCGCGTTTGCGCTGGTCTGGCATTGGCTTGCCAGCGCCTATTTTATCGTGCTGTTTTTCTTCTCACTCTTCGACCCCGGCAACAGCCTGAAATTTATGATGGGTGCGACGGTCAGAAGCCTCGCCATTATTGGCATTGCGGCGTTTATCTCCGGTATGTTGTCGCGCTGGATTGCCAAAACCATCACCCTGTCACCCGAAACCCAGCGTAATTACCCGGAACTGCAAAAGCGGTTGAATGGCTGGCTGTCGGCGTCATTAAAAGTCGCACGGATCCTGACGGTCTGCGTGGCAGTAATGATGCTGTTAAGCGCTTGGGGATTGTTCGATTTCTGGGACTGGCTACACAACGGTGCAGGTGAAAAAACCGTGGACGTGCTGATTCGTATCGCGCTGATTTTATTCTTCTCGGCGATTGGCTGGACGCTGCTCGCAAGCCTGATTGAAAACCGTCTGGCTTCCGATATTCACGGTCGTCCGCTGCCGAGCGCCCGCGCCCGCACGCTGCTGACGCTGTTCCGTAACGCACTGGCAGTGGTGATAAGCACGATTACAGTGATGATTTTGCTGTCGGAAATTGGGGTGAACATTGCGCCTCTGCTGGCGGGTGCCGGGGCGCTGGGGCTGGCTATCTCTTTCGGCTCGCAAACATTGGTGAAAGACATTATCACCGGGATTTTCATTCAGTTTGAAAACGGCATGAACACCGGCGATTTGGTGACTATCGGACCGCTCACCGGCACTGTGGAACGGATGACGATCCGCTCGGTCGGAGTGCGTCAGGACACCGGCGCGTATCACATCATTCCGTGGTCATCGATAACGACCTTCGCCAACTTCGTGCGCGGCATCGGTTCGGTGGTGGCAAACTATGATGTGGATCGCGGGGAAGATGTCGATAAAGCCAATGACGCCCTGAAAGCGGCGGTTGCCGATCTGATGGAACAGGAAGGGATTCGCGGGCTGGTGATTGGCGAACCGTCATTTGCTGGGTTGGTCGGGCTAACCAATACGTCGTTTACCTTGCGGGTGTCGTTTACAACCCTGCCGCTGAAACAGTGGACGGTGCGTTTTGCGCTGGACACGCAGGTGAAAAAACATTTCGATCGTGCAGGCATTCGCGCACCGGTGCAGACGTATCAGGTGCTCCCTGCTATCGAGCCACAGCCACCTGCATTACCGCCAGCGCCGTAGCAGCATGACGGGTGGCGGCTCTCGCCTTACCCGACCTACGGAGAATGTAGGCCGGATACGCGTTAGCACCATCCGGCATCATCTTTCTTAGCGTGCGCGTGCAGCGAAACGACGACGTTTGTCGTCATCAAGGAAAGTCCAGGCAATGAAGCGGCTCTGCTTCTGCCCCTGGGCCATCTCTTTTTTCACCACTTTCACCGCACCCGCTTCCGTCAATGCGGAATAGAGCATCGGCAGGTTGTCGCCGCGCGATACCAGCGATGTAAACCACATCACCTGACGGCCATACTGACGGCTTTCGTCGATCATCTTGCGGATAAAGGCCACTTCGCCGCCTTCACACCACAATTCCTGTTCCTGACCACCGAAGTTCAGCGGATCATTTTTCTGCTGGCCGAGATTGCGACGCTTGCGCTCATTCCCCTCACGCGCGGTGGCGGCAGAGTCATGGAATGGCGGATTACAGACCATCGCATCGAAGAATTCATTCTTATGGATAATGCCGGTCAGGATTGCCTGCGCATCCTTCTGACGACGCAGACGGATCTGGCGGGTCATGCCTGGGTTGGCGTCAATAATTGCCTGTGCGCCCGCAATGGCTTCGGCATTGATTTCAGTCCCGGTGAAACGCCAGCCGTATTCGTGGCTGCCAATCAACGGATAAATCAGGTTCGCCCCGGTGCCGATATCCAGCACGCTGGCGTTCTGCGGCACGCTACCGGTGGTTTCTGCCAGCAAATCCGCGAGATAGTGCATGTAATCCGCGCGACCAGGCACCGGCGGGCAGAGGAAGCCTTGCGGAATGTTCCACGCTTTCACCTGATAGAAGTGCGCCAGCAGCGCCTCATTCAGGGTTTTCACCGCCTCGGGATCGGCAAAATTAATGGTCTGTTCCCCGGCAGGGCTGGTGACGATAAACGCCGACAGCGCAGGGATTTCCTTGCACAGTGCAGGTAAATCGTATCGGTCGTGATGACGGTTGCGCGGGTGTAATCCCGGCTTTTGGGCTTTCATGGCTTCCTCCTGTGGACGGCAGCGTAAGATACCCGTTGACGCGGGTGGCGTAAATAAGTGAGTCTGCATAATCCTTTAAACTGACAGGTGCGCTATGTATTTTTATCAGCCTTCAGACGGCCACGGACTGCCCCACGACCCGCTAAATGCCATCATTGGCCCTCGCCCGATTGGCTGGATTGCCTCCGTGGATGCGGCGGGCAAGCGCAATCTTGCGCCGTACAGCTTCTTTAACTGCTTTAACTATCGCCCACCGATCATTGGTTTTGCCAGCAGCGGCTGGAAAGACAGCGTGCGCAATATCGTCGAAACCAAAGAGTTCGTCTGGAATCTCACCACCGTTGATCTTGCCAGTGCGATGAACGAAACCTCTGCGAGCCTTGCGCACGGCGAAGATGAATTTGCGCGTGCAGGGCTGACGCCCATTGAAAGTCGCCTGGTGCGCGCGCCGCGCGTCGCGGAAAGCCCGGTGAATTTCGAATGTCGTTTGTCGCAGTGCATTCAGCTGACGGGCGCCGACGGTACGGCGGTCGATACCTGGCTGGTGCTCGGTGAAGTAGTGGCGGTGCACATCGATGAATCGCTGTTGGAAAACGGTATTTACCAGACCGCCAAAGCCCGGCCGGTGCTGCGCGCAGGCGGGCCAAGCGCCTATTACAGCATTGACGAAAGTCATCGCTTTGATCTGATCCGCCCTGACGCACGATAATCCTTCCGCTAATCAGCCACTTGACGGTGGCTGATTTGTCAGTTTTTCGTCAATTAATGTCGTTCAAAAAACGAGCAGATCATCATCAATTTTTTGCGGTATGTCACACTTCTTCACCACCTACACTTAGAGTGTCCCCATGGATACAGAGAGAATGTGCACATGAAAAGAATGTTGATTCTGGTCGCTGCTGGTGCGTTGTCGATGCTCTCTTTTTCGGCTTCCGCCGAGCCTCAACAGCTAACGCAAGGCGATACCGGGCAACTCCGGCCATCTGGCACCGTATCGGTTTCTGGCGCGGATGATTTTGAAGATCTGCAAACCAAATTGGCCGAGAAAGCCCATGAACAAGGTGCGAAAGGGTTCGTCGTAAATTCTGCCAGCGGTGAGAACAAAATGTTCGGTACGGCGACCATCTACAAATAATCTGTTGAAGTTATCCTACCCAGAAATGCGCCTCATTATGCAGGCGCATTCTTTTTTCTGCCCGGAATAAAGCCTCCAGTAATCATCAGAATAAACGCTTTAAAAGCACAATAAGATCGGTGTATAGTTCCAACCCACGCGCAACATCCAGATTTACTGACAAAACTACAGCTTCCAATACAGCGCAACCGGTTGTCTTTACGCGCACAGTTTTCGTCGAAAAAAGTCGCAATTCGTGCACTTAATTACCCACTCAACGCTCTCGCGTGGCTTTCGCTGTCTGAACCAATTTTATTTTATTAATAATCAGTAATTTATTAATTGTTCAAATTTTTCGATTAAGTCCATCAAGTCTATTCGATTTTATCTGTCGTCGAAAAACGTGATACTCATCACATCGACGGAACAACGTCACATTTAAAGAATAACCTGCGAGAGATTAACCATGAAAACCATTAAAACTGCTGCTGTTGCTATCGCCCTTTCCGCTCTTTCTTTCGGTGTGTTTGCGGCCCAGCCGGTCTCCACCACTGAAGCGCAGAGCCTGAACAAAATGGGTACCGTGTCTGCTGACGGCGCAACGACTCTGGATGGTCTGGAAGCGAAACTGGCTGAGAAAGCCGCTGCTGCAGGCGCTACCGGTTACAGCATTACTTCTGCTAACACCAATAACAAAATCAGCGGTACTGCGGTGATTTACAAGTAATTGCCGGAACAGATTTAACCCTCATTGACCATTGCCCTATTGTACTTGTTTAACCCTTTGTACAGCCCGTCCGGCCACTGGACGGGCTTTTTTTGCTGATAATTTACCAGCAGTCGTTAACCCGTTGCAGGCCAGCGTCAATATCCATCACTTCCCCGGTCGCCACCAGACAACACGCCATTTGAATTTTCAGCGACACCGGTAGCGGTTCGACACCCGCCACGCAATGCTCAATCCACCGCGCCGTCACCTCGGGGTCTTTTGATTCAGGCAACGTCACCTCACGCAGCTCGTCCTCGCGCTCGACAAGAATGCGCGTTCCCTTGCTATTAATCAGGCTTATCTGCGGGCAGCGTTGCGGGTTCGCGTACACTTCCCCTTCAGTCCCGTGCATTAACAGCGCCCGTCCACCGATGCTTGCAAAGAATTTGCCGACGCGCGGCACATATTCCGGATGAGAAACGCTCGACAGGCGCAGCGCGTCGTCTTCACCAAACGGCGTGGCGAGCTTCGCCAGCGTATGTGCGCTGTTGCGTACACCCATGCGCCAGCGCATCCCTAGCTGATTTTCCAGCGGCGGACAGAATGCGCCAATCGGCATATACACCGGCTGATGACCGTCGAGTTTCGCCTGCGCCTGCCCAGCGTGCAGCGTCGGCTCAATGCCCAGCAGCGTAAAAATGGTTTCGGTCAGTACGCGCGTCGGATCGTGACTGATGCCATGGACCAACACAGGGAAGCCCAGTTTATGCAGCAGCATGGCCAGCAGTGGTGTGAGGTTCGCCTGCTTGCGCGCGCCGTTATAGCTCGGGATCACAATCGGCATCGGTTTAGCCACCGGCGGCGTCAGGCGCACCGTGTGGTGTTGCATCGCTTCATAGAAGCCCTGCATTTCCGCTTCGCCCTCGCCTTTGATGCGCAGCGCAATCAGAATGCCACCAAGCTCCAGCTCCGGCACATCGCCTTTCAGCATCTGCGCGTACAGCCCGCGTGCGGTATCGGTATCCAGGTCGCGGGCGTGATTTTTTCCGCGTCCAACTTCTTTAATGATTTTGCGATAGTCCATGCATAACTCCTGGCAACAGGCCGACAATCTCAGCGTCGCTTACGCCGAGTCGGTTTACTTTTACTTTTTACTATACCTTCTGGCGCATCGGGTTGCTCAATCGGAAATACCGGCAGCGCATTCAACAGGCGTGGGCCGTAATTTTTCGTCAGCAAACGCTTGTCGTAAATCACCACTTCGCCCCAGCAGCTGTGGCTACGAATCAAACGCCCGACCTGCTGAATCAGGTTGAACGAGGCGCTCGGCAGGCTTTGCACTTCGAACGGATAGCGGTTAAGGCTTTTCAGCCATTCACCTTCGGTTATCACCACTGGGCTATCAATCGGTGGAAATGCAATCTTGTGGATATGCACCTGGCTCAGCAGTTCACCCTTCAAATCCAGGCCTTCTGCAAACGACTGTAGCCCCACCAGCACGCTTCGCTCGCCGCTTTCGACCTTTTTACGGTGCAGTTCCACCAGCCGATAGCGCGGCTGATCGCCCTGCACTAACAGCATCAGGCGCAAGTCCGGCACGTATTCGAGAAAACGCTGCATTGCACGCCCACTGGCGAACAACACCAGCATGCCGAGATGCTTTTTGGCCTCCACCTGTTCGCGGAAATAGGCCGCCATTTCAGAAAGATGCTGCTCTTCATTGTCCATCGACGGCTCGACGCTCATCTTTGGAATGATGATTTTCCCCTGCTCAACATGATTAAACGGTGAATCGAGAGAGACAAAACGGTCGCCCGCCTTTTCTTTCAGACCGCTCATCTCCTGCAATCGCGAAAAGCTGTTCAGCGAACGCAGCGTCGCGGAGGTGACAACGATGTGCGGCACGCGTCGCCACAACAGTTTTTCCAGCTGATCGCTAACGCGGATCCCGACGCAATGGAACCAGACGTGCGGCTGACCGTCACGCTGATCGCGCGTCGCCCATTTGGTGACGGGCGCACCCGATGCCTGGACCATCGCCGACAACCGCCACAATTTGCTTTGCGCCTCAAACATGCCCAGCGCGCGGTTCATCTGCAATAGCGCACGATGCAGGCGCACAATGTCGTGTGAACCGGTTTTTTCACTGAGATCGTTAAGAAACAACTCCGACAACCCGCGCAGCATCTCGGTCAATTTCGCCAGTCGCTGACAGAGCACCATCACCTCTTCCGGCAATTCACCCATCGCAAAACGGTGCTCCGCTTCGGGGGCTGCGGGCATATAAAGATTGAGAATGTTATTCAGCGAAACAATGTGTTCGTACAGCTCGTCGCAGTGTTCTTTCAATCGCTCCGGGGCCGCCAGCGGCGGGAAGGTTTTCGGGCGAAACTGTTCCATGCAGGTTGCGACCAGTTTGCTGAATAAATCGAGCTGTAGGCGATACCACGGCGCGGTTATCTCGGCGCTCATTTCCAGCGCATCGCGCGCCACATCGGGCAGATGATGGCCTTCATCCAGCACCAGCAGCAGATTTTTTGCTTCGGGTAACACGGCTTCACTTTCCATCGCCGCCATCACCAGCGCGTGGTTCGCCACCACCACTTCTGCTTCCTGAATTTCACGGCGCGCCACAAAGAACGGGCATTCGCGGTAATAGTGGCAGTTGCGGTTAAGACAACTGGCTTTGTCGGTACTCATACGCCGCCAGAGATCGTCTTCAATATTCTGATCGGTATGATCGCGCAGTCCATCCCATTTGTAGCTGTCCAGATCGGCTTTCAGCTTCGCGCAGCGTTTCTGCTCTTCTTTACTGTTGGGCGTGAGTTCATCTTCGAGGAACGCCAACAAATCCTGCTGCGTGGTTTCGCTGCTGGAAAGTGCGGTCAGGTTACGCGGACAAACGTATCGCCCACGGCCAAAGGCGGCGGTGAAACGCAAATCAGGGATGATTTTTTTCAGCAGCGGCAAGTCTTTGCTGAAAATCTGATCCTGCAACGCGACGTTGGCGGTACTGATCACCAGCGTTTTCTGCTCTTCGCGGGCGATGGCGATGCCGGGGATCAAATAGGAAAGGGTTTTACCGACGCCGGTTGGCGCTTCGATAGCCAGATGCCTGCCCTCTTCACCGGTGAGGGTTTTCGCCACATCAGCAATCATCTGCCGCTGCGGTGCCCGGGGGATAAAATCAGGGATCTGTTCCTGGAGCGCCTTATACCATGACGCGATTTGCGCCTTGAGCGCGGCGGTGAGTGCCATCTGAACATCCGGATACTGTATAAACAGCCACTATTTTGGCATTTTCCAGTGATAAGGGCAAAAAAAATGGCCGCCTAAGCGATAATGTCAGTCAGTTAAGCCCTTTTTAAGCCCGGTGAACCGTTGCGCGCCTTCTGGTTCACGCTTTCCTTTCACGTCCCGGCAACGGGCGCACGAAGGGGGCGGCCAGTCGCCGCCGCCCCCTTCACCCCGGGCTCTGGCTAACAAAAT
>DASXML010000070.1:0-8929 GCA_036495715.1 Scandinavium sp. | reverse complement strand
ACAGGTGTGCCGGCCTCAGCAAGCTTCAGGATGGCCATGATTTGGCTGTCAGTAAAACGTGATTTTTTCATAGAGATCTCCCCGGTTCAGATTACGAGAAAATTCTACTTAACAACACACCGGTTTTTCGGGGGGATTACCCACTATCAGGCCATATCGCTACTGATTGATAAACCCAATGCTGTACGCGCCGTCGCTGCGGCTAATGGTGCAAACCGGATTGCGATTGTGATCCCTTGTCACAGGATAATTGGAAAAGATGGAGGGATGACCGGTTATGGCGGTGGCATTTCACGCAAAGAATGGCTCATTGAGCATGAGAGAAACAACGTTTAATTGTCTGATGATCCAATGTAGCCGGAAATTTATGCTCTGTTTGAGGGCTAAGTTCTTGTGGCTTTTAAAGGGTTTTTGCAACTAAAAGTCCTTTCCTCGCTCTTAGCAGGCATTGACCATTACAAATGAAATTTACCATAACGCCCTAATTGTACGCACCGTTAAAACGCGCTCAGGGCGCTTCTGGCGGATAACCGGTAAAAAGGGTAACAAACCACCCGAGAACCCGTCAGAAACGCGCAGGAATAATTCTACCTCAATGCATGGCTATGCAGACAGATGCATGTGTCCTGGTTTCACCCTGATTTGCCTGTGTCCGCTTTCTTTCTGGGTAGTTTTCTGGGTTTTACAGGCTGCATACTTTGTGTTCTGCGTGTTTGCCACGGGTGATCCGCTGCGGGTTTGACATAGTATTTTGAGCGTAAGTCGAAGCGTGCATTTTCTACCCGCTCATGCACACTCTTTTCATCATCAAGCGGGATCGGCTCCGGTCCGTCGACATATTTTTCCCATCCGAGTGCTTTACCCTCATACAAAACAGAAATATTGCCGTTAAAATCTTCGCAAACAGTGACGATCGCATACCTCAGCCGGTAGCCCTGCCCTTCACTGCGGATCTGAAAGGCGCTTGTTTTGTACTGGAATGTCAGGTTTTTCGACAACACCCGGCGGGCCTGATAAGAGAAGATATACCCCAGCTCTTCACTGGAATGCAGGATTTCGCGATGAGCATTGCCTGTAATGCGCGGTTCTGTTGCAAAGCGTTTGTTATAGGCTTTAACGAATTTTGGCAGCCAGGCATTAGCCGTTTCAATATCGCTGATCCCCCGTAACCGTAATTCCTTGACCAGCCGGTCCTGTAACGTCTGATTCGCCCGTTCAACACGGCCTTTTGCCTGAGGTGTATTGGCATGAATTGGTTCAATCCCGAGCGTTTTAACTGCCCGGGTGAACTGTGTTAATTCCCCCTCACGCTCAGGATTGTTCACTCTAAAAATGCTGTGTCGATCAGAATAAAGTGCCAGAGGCAGGCCGTGATTCCCGAGGTAATCACGAAGCGTTTCCATGTAAGCCCGGGTCGTTTCGGCTGGGGCAAACTTCAGTGCCATCAGCGCACTGGTGACATCGTCGATAAACACAATCAACGTGCAGCGGGGGCCTCGTTCTTCAAACCAGTCATGAGGCGAACCATCTATTTGTATCAGTTCACCGTAGCATGGACGACGCTGTCGCCTCTGGTAAATACGGGCAATTTTTCGGCGACGTTCCCGCCATAACCCTTCCTCAACCATCCACTTACGCAATGTCTCCGCTGATAGCGAAAGACCGTGGTTTTCTTGTAATTTTTCACAAGCAAAGGTGGGACCAAAATCCGGATATTTTTCTCTGATGAGAGAGAGATAACGTGAGCACGAAATTCGGGAGTGAATGCATTGTTGGGACGCTTTCCACGTCGCCGAGAAACCAGCCCTTGGGGGCCTTCTGTACGGAAGCGCTGTACGAGCCGTTTTACCTGCCGGACTGAAACCCCAATCCGACCGGCAGCCTGTTCTTGCGTAATATGGCGGCTGACCGACTCACGGATAATCTGGAGCCGGTCGAGTTCTTTGTAACTCATGCTAATTATCTCTTTTGTCATGAAATATCCTCCCGAGAAAATAATGGGTGACATTTCAGAATTGATCAAAAGGGACATTACCGCATAGGCTTAACACATATAACCGCCTTAGTTGCAACGGCAACTGTTCGCGGCTATCCTGTTGTTGTCGAGTCAAAGGATGGCCCCCGATATGTTGCCGGTTAATTCCGAACAATGTACGGGGTTTTCTCTTTCCAGCGACAAAGCCACCGGGGATCAAGCCCCCGCAACATTGCGCCTCACCGGGAGAACCCGGCTTGCTGATGATTCTACAACAAATAACACCTCTGATCATTACGATACTCACCCACTATTTTACGTCGCAGATACCGCCTTTTCAGGTGTGAGCACAACATGGTTCTGAGCCGCTTTCTCAATGGCATGAAGGTCGGCGTTCATCAGACGGGGTTGTCTCAGACGGCTGCGGAATCCCCTGCCACGCACCGGCAGGCTTTCCTGGACCAATCGCCACAGAATTGACGAACGAACCGCAGCACCTGGTGCTCGCTTCCAGCTGAATTCGCATTCGAAGCCGAATTCACAGACGGCGGCCAGTGCCGGATCGGTCAGTACCAGCAAAGTGGTATCCTGCGGGCCCGGTGATTCATCCAGTATACGCAGAATACGCTGCACACGATCGCTACAAATGTGACTACGTCGACGGCGGAATGGGGTGGTGGCCAGCAGAGCCTGCTCCGATGGCGGAGCGACCTCCACGAAGCGGTTGATGCGAATTTCTTCACGGCTGAGCTTGTCGATATCACTGATGTACAGGGAACTGCCGCGGATCACCTGCCCTTTGAAGAGCGTGACGTTCTCCCCTTCCTGCAGGGACTGCACTTCCTCGACTTCCACTTTTTTCTGCTCACGGATAGTCAGTCGGGTATCATCATCCCAGCCGCCGGTAAGCCCGCCCTGCTGGACCAGCGCGCCCATTTGCGCCCGGTATTCGGTACCTGCCATCAGTTGCAGGATCTCCAGCGTGTCCTTCGGATCCATGATTTTACCGGTGATGCGTGTGCCCATATTGGCAATCAGCGTCCAGACAGCATCACCTGCCGCTGATTTAAGGCGTTGCACTTCCTGACCTGCGAGCAGCAGGCAGAAATCCAGCGATCGCACCTGGGTGGCCAGTTCCCCTACTTTTTCGGTGTAACCGGCACCGATTTCGTCATTGATCCACAGGAACGGGAAGGTACCTTTAAACTTGCGGACCTTCATATTGTCCTGAGGGCGACCTTCAAGCTTTTCCCCCAGGTCCTGACTGATGATCATCGCCAGCTGCGACTGATACAGACGCCCCAGCGTTGCAGCCTCGTTGCTGGAGATTTCCAGCGCCGGCACCAGTACAGCCAGAATACGGTCGTTATGTACCACATCACGCAGATCAATATCACCGGCATCACGCGCAAAAACATGTCCATAGGTATCATTGAACAGACTCAGCATACGGGTGAACTGCTGCATCAGGTAGCCATGCTGACGATTGGCCTCCGGATCCCATTCGGACGGCGTGGCCACCTTGTCCATATCAAAACCGGCGAGCGTGCTGAGATAATTTTCCAGCACATGGATGATATCGTCATGCCACTGTTCTTCGACGGCCTGGACATACAGTCCGGCAATTTTACGCAGCGGCAGATGTGACTGAATGGTACGCTGCGACATCACCGTCCCCTCGCGCCGGCACTTATACACCAGTGCCGAAATCAGCGCCTGGTTCATTGAGCGGGCCTTCTCCTGCCAGTCCCCGCCATTCCCCCCTGTTTTCGGCAGCATCGAGTCCATCAGGTTGGTGATATAGGACTCCTGCGCCAGGATGAACGAGTTGATGGTATTCGTCTGGGGCCGGCCTTTAATATCTTCCAGCAGCTCCTGTGCGCGTGAACGACCGCCATTGATAAAGTTCATTATCCGCAGGTCATCCTCGCGGCCAAAGCGACGGGCCAGAGAAGCGATGCCCAGTGCCACATCGTTCTGCGCTTTAAAGTCAGAATAAATGAGTCCTTTCCCCCAGCACAGTGCGTTATAAACCCATCCCAGCAGCGCCTCGGTTTTGCCCGCCCCCGTGGTACCGAACATGATAACGTGGCGGCAAAGGTCATCTTTGGTCAGCCACAACTCACGGCCTGCGTCCTTCCCGCGCAGGTAGCCCGCATAAAGCACCCCTGCTGCCCGGCTGAGTTGAGGCCTTAAGGTGGTTATTGGCAGAAAACCCAGCAGCTTTGCAGGTATCTGTCGTTCGGTCGACGGATCATCGCGATTCATATCCATCGGCATACGCATTGGCATTTTCCATCGCCCTGAGGGTGCCACGACCAGCGCCCAGAACAGCAGTACAGGCAGACTCAACAGCAATGTGGCTGGCCATATGGCCCCCGCAGTGACACTGGCAATCATCGCCCATACCAGCGAACCTGCCTCAGCAAGCGTATCGGTCAGCCAGGAGCGGCCGACATGCCGGCTGACACGGGTACTGTCTATTGCCGCATTATTGTCCATCATGATTACCCCCCTCCAGGAAGGCTTTCAGCGCAGCGGGTGAACTCAGCACGGCCTGGGGGACATAGCGGCCATCGTCCGAAATTGTCCACGGGGTTCCAGGCAAACGGTATGCCCGAAAAGCAACTTCGTTGACGCCAATGGCTCCCCTGGCGATTTCAGCTTTCTCTGGCTCCGGAGAACCTGCTGTTGCTGCGCCCGGCACACTCACACCGGCATCGGCAGAGAACAATGATTTCCAGGCGGATGCACGTTCAGCTTCCGACAACGCCATAACTGGCGTCAGGGCAGTGAGTGAATCCTGGCCACCTTCTGTAGTGACCGGGAAAATCACGACATTCACCTGACCTGATGCAGTTTCAAAGTGACGCTCCATCCGCTGACAGTTGGCACATTCCGGGTCGGCAAAGACATAAATTGTGCGTGTATGTCCGCTGGACAGCGGTACAGTGAAGAGACCACGGGAAGACGCTTTGTGCAATTTGTCAGGCAGTGCAGCACGCGCTTCCGCTGATAAGCTCCAGCCATCAGTGGGTGTTGCAACAAGCGAACGACCAGATTCATCAGCCGCCACACTCACCGGACCGGGCAAAACATTCGGCTCACCTGACGTTGAATGGCTGAGACGTTTTGCCGGCATTTGCACAGGAGGTCCGTCAAGGGAGCTAAGCGGAGAAGGCAGATTTGTGACGGATAACATGATTGAGCCGCCAGTTATCATTAACACGGCGACCACGAAACCAAAACCCAGCAAACGGCAGTCAGATATGCGCCCTTCACGCTTACGAAGCACACCTGTCAGACAGGCCAGAAGCTGTCCCGCATCTTCTCCCTGATAGAGCGAAGCAGGCATGTCGATAAATTTTTGTGCATATAAGGCGTCGTTGCGCATGACGAACCACGGCTGCGCTTTTATACGACAGGTGAACAGTGGTTGATAATTGCGGCGAACACTCAGTAATTTACCGGCGATTTCGGCCTCAAATGGCCCTTCAGTATGTGAATACGTCATCATTATGTTATTCCTCAGCGCACATCGGCACTGTCTGCAAATTCATCATCTGTTTGATCCGGAAGATAAAGCGCCTCCGGGAAGGGAGCATTGCGCCGGCGTTTTGTACGCGGTGCACGTGTGTCAATCGGGTGAACCAGGCCAAGGGATTCCAGCTCCAGCTGCAGCCCGACAATCGCCTCATCGGTCATCAGCGGCGGTCGCGGCAGCCCCAGGCGGGCCGCCATTTGTTCAGCTCTTGCCTGCGCCACGATTCCGGCCCCCTCGACAAAAACCTTGGCGGTATCTGCCGTATGCAAGCCATACCAGAGCGTACGATCGCACCCTTTCAGCCAGCGGAAGCGGGCCGGTGGCAGACGTAAATCCCGACCGTACAGCCCCACCAGGGCCGAACAAACGGTGCCATGCATCGCCATCCATTCGCTGACGCCAGAGCAGGCCAGCACACGGGGCAGATGCAACTCAGCCAGATGCCAGTCCGGGGTGCTTCTGAACTCAGGGGCTCTGAACAGTCGGCGAATCATGCAGGAGCGATTGAGATCGTCCAGCAGTCGGGTCGCCGCCTGACGGTCATCCGCGAACACCTGCAAACCAAAAACGGTGAACAATGCCCGCTCATGCGGTTGCCAGTGCTCCGGGGCGGACATAGCCGGCCCCACCTGTGCATTGAAGCGAGTACGTGCGGCCTCTCTGTCCAGAACACGACGTTTAATCAGCCCGTGCTGCTCAGCAAATTCTTCGGGCTTCTGCGCCCAGGCATTTTCCGGCGAGGTATCGTTCATCAGGCCATCGCTACCCTGATTTGCCATGACCGGGACAACTGACGGTGAAAAGGTCGCCATGATGTCAGGTAAGGAGTGAACATCGATCGCGCGACGGCTACGAAAGCCCTGCGCAGGATGCCGTGCCAGCGCCCAACTGGTCACCGCCAGTAACGGGACCAGTGGAACAAACAAAATGCCGGCCGTGAAATTCAGCACCGCGATCCATTCATTCAGACCGACGGACTCCGCGCCGTTACCTGTCGCGGCAAGCAGATTGATGCGCATGGCGGCATAATTGTGGATCTGCGGAAAGTCGGCAAAACGCCAGAGCCAGTAGAGGGTGAAGCAGCTCCAGCGCACAAAGTCGGTGAAATAAATCCAGCACAACACCGCCGTCATACAAAGGGTGACCATCGCCACTGCCGGCTCATTACTGCCGGGGGCGTTCGGGTTATAGGTTGTCATGTGAGGAAATCCGGAGAAAGACGGGGACACAGAAAGTCCACCGGGCTACAGATATGAAAACACCGGCACGGGGCCGGTGTCAGAGGAAAAGCGTCAGAATGTCAGGAGGCGTCAGACGACCTGTGGAACCACTACGTTGTGTTCAAACTCGACAAAGCGGCTCTGGCGCCCAACATACTCCGGCCAGGGTTCTTTCGGGAACGGCTCGGAGTAGCTGTTATGGCTCATCGCCCCCAGGGTGTTGAACAGTTCTTTGGCCACTATCTGGTGCGCATACACATTCAGTACAGGTACGTCTGGCATACGGGTGTACAGGCGCAGCGCAGTCCCTTCAAGTTCACGGTTCGTCCAGCCCTGCATATTAAGGCCGACCACGTCGATCAGCCCCTTTTTCACCATATGGATATACAGGATAGTGCCGCGCTGGATATCGATCCCCAGATATTTACCGCGTCCCGCATCAAGCACCTGATGTTGCTTTTGTGGGCTGAAACGCTCAGGGCTGCTGAGCATGGCGACCATTTTTTTCAGCTGACGACGACGGGACACTTTCCAGTAACGGCGCATGCCTAACGGAATTAACACGGCACACCATACCAGGATGAAAAAGCCAGCCATAGCCGGATCATCATGGCCTCCCGGCTGATTATTTAAGTAAATTATCAGACTGGCTGCCATGAAAAACAGAAGGCAGGGAAGGGCTAAAAAATAATAGACAAACCTGACAAGCAACCACAATGTTTCTGGCTTTGAATCAGTACGTTGCACAACCTTCATGGCATTCTCCTGCCGCGTTTTTCTCTGATTGAAGTATATCCACACCTGTTGATAATGCCAGGTATATTCATTGCACACCATCTTCTCCTGACGAACTCTGTCGAGCAGGCACATTATTAAGACCTGGGACCCGTCGGGCTCCCCCACCGGCTGCTGCGAACATCCCTTTAACGTCATCGACCAGACCGCCCATAATCCCCGCCATACCTGCACCGCCCAGGAACACGATCACGTAGTCGGCCAGGGTCGCCTGTAGCCCGAATACCCGGGTTACACCGAAGGTTGCGATACGTGCATAAATCAGCAGCCAGCCCACCATTTTGACCAGCCCGATAATGGAATATGCATTCGCGTTGGCCAGTGCAGAACCAAACAGAAGATTAAGCAGCGTACCGCCCGCCATCACGGCCACAGAGGCGAAGAAGAACCCCAGCACCATCAGCGATGGGCGTAACATCATGTCAATCAGGAAGATGTAGCCATACGCGCTGCGGCTGCCCTTGTCTTCCTCAGCTCCCAGATGGGTCGCAGACCACATGGGACCCGCCGCACAGCCGACCATGACGCTGACCAGCCAGTTAAACACCCCGACCATCCAGTACAGGAACGGGACTGCAGGCAGGAACACTGCGAGTGAAAAACCGATCGCAAACAGCAGCAACATCAGGAAGTAAAACGGTGGCGCCAGTTCAGTCAGCACGTCTTTGACCACCGCTCCCGGGTTGATCAGCAGCAGACCGCCGAGTTTCCCCATGACGGAGTTATCTGCCGTCGAAGCGGCGGCCAGTGTGAGGGTATAAGCTGTCATCGCTGCTTCAGCTGCACCCAGTGTATAATCGCCGATGATCTGCATTTTAATCAGCGGATTAACCTGATGAGAAAAATCAGCATCGGTACCAATCTGAGCTGTTGCAATTGTATTAGTAACGTTCTGCATGGGGTTTTTATAAAAGCTAACGAATACCGCATCAGGATCAGTTGCGTTCAGAGCAGCAGCATCATCTTTCGCCGTTTGCGAGCCCAGAGGGGCAGTGTATGGGCTGTTCTGCATCTGAGCACGATATGCTGTGAATACCTGGTGATACAGATCGCCGGTCCCAGTTTCGCCGTGCAGCCCTGGTCCGGATGTCACCGGTGCTGCGTTGGCCACCGCGTTCGTTTTGCTGTTGGCCGTGGCAAAGGTGTTGTACCAGGCTCCCAGGGCCAGCCAGCCGTAGGTCTTAAGCTGCGTGGTCAGTTGGCTCTGCAGTGAATCTTTGTAGTTCAACTGATTCAGCGCGCTGTTCACCGTGATTTCATAGGCAGCGGCGGCTTGCTGGATGGTCGTCTCGGCATCCGCCATGGTGCCCGTATCCTGGTCACGACGACTGAGATACGCTTCCACATAAGCCTGGGCTGCGGCATCAAGCGTGGACTGCATCGTATCCAGCGCAC
>DASXML010000069.1:0-7348 GCA_036495715.1 Scandinavium sp. | reverse complement strand
AGGCGTAGAGATGGTAATGCCGGGCGACAACATCAAAATGGTTGTTACCCTGATCCACCCAATCGCGATGGATGACGGTCTGCGTTTCGCAATCCGTGAAGGCGGCCGTACCGTTGGCGCGGGCGTTGTTGCTAAAGTTCTGAGCTAATTATTCGTTAATTAGTTTTGAATAAAAAAGGGCGCTTCGGCGCCCTTTTTGCTATTTATTATTCAGCGTTGTCACAGTTTTTTGCATTTTTCAGGCAATCCCCCGCGTCGGTTCTGTAATTGTGCTATTGTAATCATAACTATTCTCATTTACACTTTGAGCATAAATTGAACGGGAGCGATCATGTACGTTTGTTTGTGTAATGGTGTAAGTGATAAAAAAATTCGGCAGGCTGTTCGTCAGTTTCAACCGCAATCGTTTCAACAACTCCGCAAGTTTATTCCCGTTGGAAATCAATGTGGTAAATGCGTTCGCGCTGCACGCGAGATAATGCAGGATGAATTAACTCAGATGCCAGAATTTAAAGAGATCGCCTGAACGCTCTAGTCTTTTCTTTGACATCCCTGTAGCCCGTTCTACGCTTCTATGAGTGGAAGCGGAGGGACTACATAATGAAAGGTGATGTTAAAATCATAAGTCATCTCAATAAATTATTGGGAAATGAGCTTGTCGCAATCAATCAATACTTTCTCCATGCGAGAATGTTCAAAAATTGGGGCCTGACGCGCCTCAACGATGTCGAATATCATGAATCCATCGATGAGATGAAACACGCGGATAAATATATTGAGCGTATTTTATTTCTTGAAGGCATCCCAAATCTGCAGGATCTCGGCAAACTTGGCATTGGTGAAGATGTCGAGGAAATGCTCCAATCTGATCTGAGGCTTGAACTCGAAGGTGCGAAAGACCTCCGGGAAGCGATCGCTTACGCGGATACCGTTCATGACTATGTCAGCCGCGATATGATGATTACGATCCTTGCCGATGAGGAAGGGCACATCGACTGGCTCGAGACTGAACTGGATTTGATTGGTAAGTTGGGTATCCAAAATTACCTGCAATCACAGATCAAAGTAGAAGATTAGCCCAGCTCTGCCAGCCAGAGATCAAACCCGCTGCGCTCAGAAATGGGCCAAACCGCAGCGGGTTTTTTAATGCTCGCCCGGAACGCTGAACAAGTGCCAACACGCAAACAAACAACAGTGCTAATCCGGTTGCAAGAGTAATGAGCATCGGCAATTTCTGCCATTCCAGCCATGCCCCGAGCGCAGCAAAGAATTTCACATCGCCATACCCCAATCCTTCTCGATGACGAATCCCCCGATATAACCAACAAAGTGCAAACAGTGAACAATAGCCTAGCATTGCGCCGAGAACGGAAGCAGAGAGTTGTTCTGGCTGAATGGCTATATGAAAGAGCAAACCACTCCAGAGTAAGGGGCAGGTCAGGCGATCGGGTAAAAGACCCGTTGTTGCATCTTGCCAGGCAAGCAGCAGAGTTAATGTGCAATAGAGGATTACAAAGGGAAGTGCCATGCCCAACATGTCTTGATGCCCGAGGTAAGGAAGATATGGAGAGTATTAGTAGAACGTGAAAACGAGGCAAATGAGTATGAGCGGAAGCCCGAGCAGGCTTCCAAAGAATCGTATTGATGTGCACGTTTGCATCAAGGATTGCGTCTGCGCTCGCGAGATGAAATGGCGGATTTATAAACACTGCTTGCGTCACCGTCAGATTTACGTATAATGCGCGGGCTTGTCAAAATTGACAGCGGGTTCGATATGAACTCCGGCAATGTAGTTTGTTGTCGACAATGTTCCCAATTGGGGAACTACGCAAGAACGGTTACGCTCCTCCATCAATCGTAATGGATGTGGGTAGTGGCCATTTCGTTTATAAAATAATTGGAGCTCTGGTCTCATGCAGAACCAAAGAATCCGTATCCGCCTGAAAGCGTTTGATCATCGTCTTATCGATCAATCAACCGCGGAAATCGTCGAGACTGCAAAGCGCACTGGTGCGCAAGTCCGTGGTCCGATCCCGCTGCCAACTCGCAAAGAGCGCTTTACCGTTCTGATCTCTCCGCACGTTAACAAAGACGCGCGTGATCAGTACGAGATTCGCACTCACAAGCGTCTGGTTGACATCGTTGAGCCAACCGAGAAAACCGTTGATGCTCTGATGCGTCTGGACCTGGCTGCCGGTGTAGACGTGCAGATCAGCCTGGGTTAATCAGGTCATCGAGCGATTGAGAGGTTGATACAATGATTGGTTTAGTCGGTAAAAAAGTGGGTATGACCCGCATCTTCACTGAAGATGGCGTATCTATCCCAGTAACCGTAATCGAAGTTGAAGCAAACCGTGTTACTCAGGTTAAAGACTTGGCTAACGACGGCTACCGTGCTGTTCAGGTTACCACCGGTGCTAAAAAAGCTAACCGCGTAACTAAGCCGGAAGCGGGTCACTTCGCTAAAGCTGGCGTAGAAGCTGGCCGTGGTCTTTGGGAATTCCGTCTTGCAGAAGGCGAAGAGTTCACCGTAGGTCAGGACATTAGCGTTGAGCTGTTTGCTGAAGTTAAAAAAGTTGACGTAACCGGTACCTCTAAAGGTAAAGGTTTCGCCGGTACCGTTAAGCGCTGGAACTTCCGTACCCAGGACGCTACTCACGGTAACTCCTTGTCTCACCGCGTTCCGGGTTCTATCGGTCAGAACCAGACTCCGGGCAAAGTGTTCAAAGGCAAGAAGATGGCAGGTCAGCTGGGCAACGAGCGTGTCACTGTTCAGAGCCTGGACGTAGTACGTGTTGACGCTGAGCGCAACCTGCTGCTGGTTAAAGGTGCAGTTCCCGGTGCAACCGGTAGCGACCTGATCGTTAAACCAGCTGTGAAGGCGTGAGGAGATAGCAATGGAATTAGTATTGAAAGACGCGCAGAGCGCGCTGACTGTTTCCGAAACTACCTTCGGTCGTGACTTCAACGAAGCGCTGGTTCACCAGGTTGTAGTTGCTTATGCAGCTGGTGCTCGTCAGGGTACTCGTGCTCAGAAGACCCGTGCTGAAGTAACTGGTTCCGGTAAAAAGCCGTGGCGCCAGAAAGGTACCGGCCGTGCGCGTTCAGGTTCTATCAAGAGCCCGATCTGGCGTTCCGGTGGCGTAACCTTCGCTGCTCGCCCGCAGGACCACAGTCAAAAAGTTAACAAAAAGATGTACCGCGGAGCGCTGAAAAGCATTCTGTCCGAACTGGTACGTCAGGATCGTCTGATCGTTGTCGAGACGTTCTCTGTAGATGCACCTAAAACTAAGCTGCTGGCACAGAAACTGAAAGACATGGCTCTGGAAGATGTGTTGATCATCACCGGTGAGCTGGACGAGAACCTGTTCCTGGCCGCACGTAACCTGCATAAGGTTGACGTACGTGACGCGAATGGTATCGACCCGGTTAGCCTGATCGCCTTCGACAAAGTCGTAATGACTGCTGATGCTGTTAAGCAAGTTGAGGAGATGCTGGCATGATTCGTGAAGAACGTTTGCTGAAGGTGATTCGTTCACCGCACGTTTCTGAAAAAGCGTCTGCTGCGATGGAAAAAACCAATACCATCGTTCTCAAAGTTGCTAAAGACGCGACTAAAGCAGAAATCAAAGCTGCTGTGCAGAAACTGTTTGAAGTCAAAGTTGATACCGTACGCACCCTGGTTGTTAAAGGCAAGGTGAAGCGTCACGGACAGCGTATCGGTCGTCGTAGCGACTGGAAAAAAGCTTACGTCACCCTGGAAGAAGGCCAGAATCTGGACTTCGTTGGCGGCGCTGAGTAAGTCGGAGGAGTAATACAATGGCAGTTGTTAAATGTAAACCGACATCTCCGGGTCGTCGCCACGTAGTTAAAGTGGTCAACCCTGAGTTGCACAAGGGCAAACCTTTTGCTCCGCTGCTGGAAAAAAACAGCAAATCCGGTGGTCGTAACAACAATGGCCGTATCACCACTCGTCACATTGGTGGTGGTCACAAGCAGGCATACCGTATTGTTGACTTTAAACGCAACAAAGATGGTATCCCGGCAGTTGTTGAACGTCTTGAGTACGATCCGAACCGTTCCGCGAATATCGCGCTGGTTCTGTACAAAGACGGCGAGCGCCGTTACATCCTGGCCCCTAAAGGCCTGAAAGCTGGCGACCAGATTCAGTCTGGCGTTGATGCTGCAATCAAAGCAGGTAACACCCTGCCGATGCGCAATATCCCGGTTGGTTCTACTGTTCATAACGTAGAAATGAAACCAGGTAAAGGCGGTCAGCTGGCACGTTCCGCTGGTACTTACGTTCAGATCGTTGCTCGCGATGGTGCTTATGTCACCCTGCGTCTGCGTTCTGGTGAAATGCGTAAAGTCGAAGCAGACTGCCGTGCAACCTTGGGCGAAGTTGGCAATGCTGAGCATATGCTGCGCGTTCTGGGTAAAGCAGGTGCTGCACGCTGGCGTGGTGTTCGTCCTACCGTTCGCGGTACTGCGATGAACCCAGTCGATCACCCACATGGTGGTGGTGAAGGTCGTAACTTTGGTAAGCACCCGGTATCCCCGTGGGGCGTTCAGACCAAAGGTAAGAAGACCCGCAGCAACAAGCGTACTGATAAATTTATCGTACGTCGCCGTAGCAAATAATTTTAGAGGATAAGCCATGCCACGTTCTCTCAAGAAAGGTCCTTTTATTGACCTGCACTTGCTGAAGAAGGTAGAGAAAGCGGTGGAAAGCGGTGACAAGAAGCCCCTGCGCACTTGGTCCCGTCGTTCAACGATCTTTCCTAACATGATCGGTTTGACCATCGCTGTCCATAATGGTCGTCAGCACGTTCCGGTATTTGTTTCCGACGAAATGGTCGGCCACAAACTGGGTGAATTCGCACCGACTCGTACTTATCGCGGCCATGCTGCTGATAAAAAAGCGAAGAAGAAATAAGGTAGGAGGAAGAGATGGAAACTTTAGCTCAACATCGCCATGCTCGTTCTTCTGCTCAGAAGGTTCGCTTAGTTGCAGACCTGATTCGCGGTAAGAAAGTGTCGCAGGCCCTGGAAGTTCTGACCTACACCAATAAGAAAGCGGCTGTACTGGTTAAGAAGGTTCTGGAATCTGCCATTGCTAACGCTGAACACAACGATGGCGCTGACATTGACGATCTGAAAGTCTCGAAAATCTTCGTAGACGCAGGCCCTAGCATGAAGCGCATTATGCCTCGTGCAAAAGGTCGTGCAGATCGCATCCTGAAGCGCACCAGCCACATTACTGTGGTTGTGTCCGATCGCTGAGACTCTGGAGACTAGCAATGGGTCAGAAAGTACATCCTAATGGTATTCGCCTGGGTATTGTAAAACCTTGGAACTCTACCTGGTTTGCGAACACCAAAGAATTCGCTGACAACCTGGACAGCGATTTTAAAGTCCGCCAGTACCTGACTAAGGAACTGGCAAAAGCGTCTGTATCTCGTATCGTAATCGAGCGTCCGGCTAAGAGCATTCGTGTGACTATTCACACTGCTCGCCCGGGTATCGTTATCGGTAAGAAAGGCGAAGACGTAGAAAAACTGCGCAAGGTCGTAGCGGATATCGCTGGCGTTCCTGCACAGATCAATATCGCCGAAGTTCGTAAGCCTGAACTGGACGCAAAATTGGTTGCTGACAGCATCACTTCTCAGCTGGAACGTCGTGTTATGTTCCGTCGTGCTATGAAGCGTGCTGTACAGAACGCAATGCGTCTGGGCGCTAAAGGGATTAAAGTTGAAGTTAGCGGCCGTCTGGGCGGCGCGGAAATCGCACGTACCGAATGGTACCGCGAAGGTCGCGTACCGCTGCACACTCTGCGTGCTGACATTGACTACAACACCTCTGAAGCGCACACCACTTACGGTGTAATCGGCGTTAAGGTATGGATCTTCAAAGGCGAGATCCTGGGTGGTATGGCTGCTGTTGAACAACCGGAACCGGCTGCTCAACCTAAAAAGCAGCAGCGTAAAGGCCGTAAATAAGGAGCGTCGCTGATGTTACAACCAAAGCGTACAAAATTCCGTAAAGTGCACAAAGGCCGCAACCGTGGTCTGGCGCAGGGTACGGATGTTAGCTTCGGCACTTTCGGTCTGAAAGCTGTTGGCCGTGGTCGTCTGACTGCACGTCAGATCGAAGCAGCACGTCGTGCTATGACCCGTGCAGTTAAGCGTCAAGGTAAGATCTGGATCCGTGTATTCCCGGACAAACCGATCACCGAGAAGCCGCTGGAAGTTCGTATGGGTAAAGGTAAAGGTAACGTGGAGTATTGGGTTGCCTTGATTCAGCCGGGTAAAGTCCTGTATGAAATGGACGGTGTCCCGGAAGAGCTGGCCCGTGAAGCCTTCGGCCTGGCAGCAGCGAAACTGCCTATCAAAACCACCTTTGTAACTAAGACGGTGATGTAATGAAAGCAAATGAGCTGCGTGAAAAGAGCGTTGAAGAGCTGAACACCGAGCTGCTTAACCTGCTGCGCGAGCAATTCAACCTGCGTATGCAGGCTGCAAGCGGCCAGCTGCAACAGACTCACCTGCTGAAGCAGGTTCGTCGTAATGTTGCACGTGTTAAGACTTTACTGACTCAGAAGGCGGGTGCGTAATGACCGATAAAATCCGTACTCTGCAAGGTCGCGTTGTCAGCGATAAAATGGAGAAATCCATTGTTGTTGCCATCGAACGTGTTGTGAAGCACCCGATCTACGGGAAATTCATCAAACGTACGACCAAACTGCACGTACATGACGAGAACAACGAATGTGGTATCGGCGACAAGGTTGAAATCCGTGAATGCCGTCCACTGTCCAAGACTAAGTCCTGGACGTTGGTTCGCGTTGTAGAGAAAGCGGTTCTGTAATACAGTACGCGTTCTCAAACGAATAAACGGCTCAGAAATGAGCCGTTTATTTTTTCTACCCTTATCTTGAGAGCGGTGTTATAATGCTGCGCCCTCGATATGGGGCTTTTTAACGGCTCTGATTTTAGAGTCTCAGTAGTAGTTGACATTAGCGGAGCACTAAAATGATCCAAGAACAGACTATGCTGACCGTCGCCGACAACTCCGGTGCACGTCGCGTAATGTGTATCAAGGTTCTGGGTGGCTCGCACCGTCGCTACGCAGGCGTCGGCGATATCATCAAGATCACCATCAAGGAAGCAATTCCGCGTGGTAAGGTGAAAAAAGGCGACGTGCTGAAAGCGGTAGTGGTGCGCACCAAGAAGGGTGTTCGTCGCCCGGACGGTTCTGTCATTCGCTTCGATGGTAATGCATGCGTTATTTTAAACAATAACAGCGAGCAGCCAATCGGCACGCGTATTTTTGGGCCGGTAACTCGTGA
>DASXML010000068.1:0-1899 GCA_036495715.1 Scandinavium sp. | reverse complement strand
CCCGGTGAAGTGTTTTCCCGTCTGATCAATGAGTTTCCCCACGAAAGTCGTGATGCCATGGCGTGGGCACTGCTGGGTGTTCTGCAGTATGTCGTGGTGCAGACTCTCCTGCGCACCACGGATGGCAAACGTATCGCGGTGCGTGAATACATCATCATCGACTACTACCTGCGTGAAAAGCTGGGTGGCCTGCCATGGTCCCAATGGGGGGGCCATATCAATACCCTCATCCGGCTGGAAAAGCGCCGTATCGTGGACCAGGCCTGGCAACTCTTCCGTGAGGAACGTATCCCGGCAACAGAGCTAAATGTGGTGATGTCACCGCGCCAGCGGCGGGAATTAGAGGAGGGAACGGTATGAGTCAGGATAAAAATTCGGGATATCCACCGGGATTCTGGCGGGATGCCGGGCGGCGACTTGACGTCTGGGGTATTCCTGGCTGGCTGTTTCTCCTTTACCTCTTCTGGTTCCGCTTTCCCTCTATGGACACGCTTTACATCGTTACGGTGGTCATCGCCATTTTTCGCCTGATGCAAATGTTCGGCTGGGGTGCGGGCGAGCTCGCTACGCGTGCCGCCCGTCTTGCCCGTGGCAAAAGGCTCAGCGGTCGCCCGTGGTGGTACCGGCGTTTTACTGACGGCGAATAATCGTCCCTGACCTGGTTAATACAGGAGGCTACATGCATACAGCTGACTACCCGGTATGGCTTGCCATTTTGCCGGACCAGCGCGATGAGGCGCGGGCTGCTGCCGGAAAACATCCCGACGGACGCAGCGCCATTACGTGGAGCAAAGAAGAACAACTCTGGTACGCCCGGCCCGGTGCGGACCTCAGCCGGGTGAAGGCCTGGCTGCCCGACAAAACCATCCGCAGTACGGGAGGCGGTGACCCGCAGTCTGAGTTCTTTGATGAACTGACCCGTGGGGGGCTGGTGCTGGATGGTCTGCCCGTGATGGACGGAAAGCGCCACCGTGTGCCGGTCGTGGAGGGCAAAAAAGGCAACGTTGATGGCGTCTATCGCGGTTTTCTGGATGGAATTAAGCCGGCTGGCTGGTACATCAACTACCACCGGGCCGAGGATGACCGGGATATCACCCGCTGGAAAGCCAGCGGTCGCGAAGGTGAAGCCGATCCGACTGAACGGGTTCATATTCGCGCGATCATGCGTCAGGCAAAGGATGATTTTGAGAGCGAACAGGCTGCTCTGTATGCCCGGCAGTCAGCCAGCGCGAAAGCACTGCATGCCAGACTGCCAGCGGCTGATCCTGACCATGGCTACCTGACACGCAAGGGGGTGACCGCGGCAACGGATGTCCGGCAGACGCGTAACGGGGCACTGATAGTGCCGTTTTATGATGTTGATGGTGAGTTCAGAACCCTGCAGTACATCCCACCCGATGGCGGAAAATATCTGTTCAAGGACGCGCCTAAGTTGGGGCACTTCCGTGTTGAGGGAGGTGAGTTGAAAAACGGTGATCCCATTCTTTATGCAGAGGGATACGCCACAGCACGCAGCCTGCATATGGTGACCCAACGCTCAGTGGTGATGACCATTGATGCCGGCAATATGATGGCGGTGGCTGAAGTGCTGAAAGCCCGCTACCCCGACAGCTCTCATCTGTTTATGGCCGATGTTGATCATGCCAAAGAGATAAACAAAGGGGTACTTGCTGCATCTCGCGCAGCAGAAATGACGGGCGGTGTCGCGATTTTGCCTGATCTGACGTCCTCAGAAATCGAACAAGGTTTTACCGACTTTAACGACCTGCATCAGTCGCGTGGCCTCGAGCGCCTGCGCGATACGCTGCTTCCCGAAATAGCCCGGGCCCTCGAAGGGCTTCATGTTAAGGAGACCCCCATGGCAACACCTGACGACGTGCCGGCAGCGCCGGATAGCCA
>DASXML010000067.1:0-1661 GCA_036495715.1 Scandinavium sp. | reverse complement strand
CCATCGATCATTAAGGGACCGGTCACATCGACTGACACATTACCGCCATTGCCAGTCCCAAATGTGTTTCCGGCGATTTCGCCATTATGCAGGATCGTCAAATCGCCGGCACGCACGACGACATTGCCGGCGTTTCCGGTTTGACCTGTTTCAGCATTAGCGGCAATTCCGGTCAGGAGGCCATTGTTGGCCCCGGAAATCATTAGATGATCAGCAGTGACAAGCACGCTGCCACCGTTTCCCGCTCCGAACGTGTTGCTAACGATCGCGCCATCATTAGAGATCGAGAGGCTACCCGTAGAAACCGTAACAATCCCAGCCTCGCCCGAAGTGGCAGTGTTGGCCGAAATAATCCCTTTGTTGGTGACCTCTAAGGACCCTGCACTGACGCTGACATTGCCAGCGTTGCCGGTGCTTTCAATTCCCGGAAGCGCGCCGGTACTGGATACGATCGCGCCGCCATCGATCGTAAGGTTTCCCGAAACGACAATCAAAATATTTCCGGCGTTTCCTTGGGTACCTAACGCGGTTGTTGAGATTTCACCACCATTACGAACAACAGCGTCCGATGCCTTGACCGTTAAATCACCAGAATTTCCTTTGCTTAATGCCGAAAACGCCGAAATAAGCGCAATACCCGTGCTTCCGCCATCGAGAGTCAGTGTTCCAGCGACATTTATCGCAACCGATCCTGCGCGACCGGTGCCAAAAGCAGCGTCACTCGAAATCTCGCCACCACTGGTAATGAACAAATTTCCAGCATTGATGCGGGTGCTCCCAGCATTTCCTTGCGCAGCTAACGAATCGGTAGAGATGACGGCGATTCCTTTAGTTCCTCCATCTACCGACAACAGGCCGCTGGCATTGACATCGACCGTCCCGGCATTGCCAGTTTTAAACGCATTGCTCGAAATCTCACCACCATTGGCAACGGATATCGAGCCAGCATTAACCGCCACATTCCCCCCGGTGCCAGAACCGAATGAATCAGCCCCGATTTCTGCGACACCAGAACCGCCATTCAAAACAATATGACCGTCGACATTGACCGCAACAGAACCACCCTTTCCGGAACCAAACGCCGTCCCGAGGATGCCCGTGACGAACGCTGGGTTCAAGCCATTGTGGATCTGCAAATCTCCGGTCAAATTTATAGCGATATTGCCTCCAGACCCCGAACTGTAGGTGGAAGAAGAGAATTCGCCTCCATTGGAAATCGATATTGATCCGGCGTTAACTGCTAGATTACCGGCGTTGCCACTCCCATGCGTATCAGTGTCGATTACTGAACGGTCCAAATCAATATTTCCAGCGTTAATCGTCACCGAGCCGCCGCGCCCGAGACCATAACTTTCCGCATGAACATATGACCCGTTGCTCACAGATAGCTGATTATTCACGAGAACAATTTGACCACCGAGAGTGCTGCTGTCGGCGTTGATTTCACCGGCATCAATTGTCAGCGCCGCGGCGTTGATGGACACACCCCCGGCATTGCCGATACCGCTGACATTTAGGATAGATTTGGCATTGATATCGACCGAACCAGCGTTGATTGAAACCGAGCCGCCGTGCCCAGAACCAAGACCTTCGGCATGAACAAATGACCCGTTGCTCACAGATAGCTGATTATTCACGAGAACAATTTGACCACCGAGAGT
>DASXML010000066.1:0-14480 GCA_036495715.1 Scandinavium sp. | reverse complement strand
CGTATCCGCCGGCGCTAATCTATACAGGCTAAAGTAAAGCCGCCAGGCTAGACTTTAGTTCCACAACACTAAACCTATAAGTTGGGGAAATATAATGTTCCAGCAAGAAGTTACCATTACCGCTCCGAACGGTCTGCACACTCGCCCTGCCGCTCAGTTTGTTAAAGAAGCTAAGGCTTCACTTCTGAGATCACCGTGACCTCCAACGGTAAAAGCGCCAGCGCTAAAAGCCTGTTCAAACTGCAGACTCTGGGTCTGACCCAGGGCACCGTAGTGACCATTTCTGCAGAAGGCGAAGACGATCAGAAAGCAGTTGAGCATCTGGTTAAACTGATGGCTGAACTCGAGTAAGTTCACGAGTTCTTTTTAAAATCAGTCACAAGTAAGGTAGGGTTATGATTTCAGGCATTTTAGCATCCCCGGGTATCGCTTTCGGCAAAGCATTGCTGCTGAAAGAAGATGAAATTGTCATCGACCGGAAGAAAATTTCTGCCGATAGCGTCGACCAGGAAGTTAAACGCTTTCTGAGCGGTCGCGCTAAGGCGTCCGCGCAGCTGGAAGCGATTAAAACGAAAGCTGGTGAAACGTTCGGCGAAGAAAAAGAAGCCATCTTCGAAGGCCACATTATGTTGCTGGAAGATGAGGAGCTGGAGCAGGAAATCATAGCCCTGATTAAAGATAAGTACATGACTGCCGACGCGGCAGCCCATGAAATTATCGAAGGTCAGGCGACTGCTCTTGAAGAGCTGGATGATGAATACCTGAAAGAACGTGCGGCTGACGTACGCGACATCGGTAAGCGCCTGATGCGCAACATCCTTGGTCTGGCAATCATCGATCTAAGCTCCATCCAGGACGAAGTTATCCTGGTAGCGAAAGATCTGACGCCGTCTGAAACCGCACAGCTGAACCTGAACAAGGTGCTGGGTTTCATCACTGACATCGGTGGCCGAACCTCCCACACCTCAATCATGGCGCGTTCTCTTGAACTGCCAGCGATCGTGGGTACCGGTAGCGTTACCTCTGAAGTGAAAAACGACGACTACCTGATCCTCGATGCGGTTAACAACAAAGTGTACGTTAACCCGACCAACGACGAGATCGAAGCACTGCGTAAGATTCAGACGCAGGTTGCTGAAGAGAAAGCAGAACTGGCAAAACTGAAAGACCTGCCAGCAATCACTCTCGACGGTCACCAGGTTGAAGTCTGTGCCAACATCGGTACCGTTCGTGATATCGACGGTGCAGAGCGCAATGGCGCTGAAGGTGTCGGCCTGTATCGTACAGAATTCCTGTTCATGGACCGTGACTCGCTGCCAACTGAAGAAGAACAGTTCGCTGCGTACAAAGCCGTTGCTGAAGCCTGTGGCTCTCAGGCGGTGATCGTCCGTACCATGGACATCGGTGGCGATAAAGAGCTGCCGTACATGAACTTCCCGAAAGAAGAAAACCCGTTCCTGGGCTGGCGCGCCGTGCGCATCGCGATGGATCGTAAAGAGATCCTGCGTGATCAGGTTCGCGCTATCCTGCGTGCGTCCGCTTTCGGCAAACTTCGCATCATGTTCCCGATGATCATCTCTGTTGAAGAAGTGCGTGCACTGAAGAAAGAGATCGAAATCTACAAACAGGAACTGCGTGACGAAGGTAAAGCCTTTGACGAAACCATTGAAGTTGGCGTGATGGTGGAAACACCGGCCGCTGCGACCATTGCACGTCATTTGGCTAAAGAAGTTGACTTCTTTAGTATCGGAACCAATGATTTAACACAGTACACTCTGGCAGTTGACCGTGGTAATGATATGATCTCGCATCTCTACCAGCCAATGTCACCGTCTGTTCTCACCTTGATCAAGCAAGTTATTGATGCTTCTCATGCTGAAGGCAAGTGGACTGGCATGTGTGGTGAGCTTGCAGGCGATGAACGTGCTACACTTCTGTTGCTGGGTATGGGTCTGGACGAATTCTCTATGAGCGCCATTTCCATCCCGCGCATTAAGAAGATTATCCGTAACACGAACTTCGAAGATGCGAAGGTTTTAGCAGAGCAGGCGCTTGCGCAACCAACAACGGATGACTTAATGGCGTTGGTTAACAAGTTCATTGAAGAAAAAACAATCTGCTAATCCACGAGATGCGGCCCAAATTACTGCTTAGGAGAAGATCATGGGTTTGTTCGATAAACTGAAATCTCTGGTTTCTGATGATAAGAAAGACACCGGAACTATTGAGATTATAGCTCCGCTCTCTGGCGAGATCGTCAATATCGAAGACGTGCCGGATGTTGTTTTTGCTGAGAAAATCGTGGGTGATGGCATTGCTATCAAACCGACCGGCAACAAAATGGTTGCGCCGGTTGACGGTACTATCGGTAAGATCTTTGAAACCAACCACGCGTTCTCTATCGAGTCCGACAGTGGTATCGAGCTGTTCGTTCACTTCGGTATCGACACCGTTGAACTGAAAGGCGAAGGTTTCAAACGTATCGCAGAAGAAGGCCAGCGCGTTAAAGTTGGCGACACCGTTATCGAGTTCGATCTGCCACTGCTGGAAGAGAAAGCCAAGTCTACCCTGACACCGGTTGTTATCTCCAACATGGACGAAATCAAAGAGCTGATCAAACTGTCCGGCAGCGTGACCGTGGGTGAAACCCCGGTTATCCGTATCAAAAAGTAATTGATGCTGCATGGATAGAAAAATGGCGCCTTCGGGCGCCATTTTTGTTTCTATTGTTCCGCGTTACCGCGGAGGCAATATCAGTTCGTCGTAGCCTTTTTCGAGCGTATACCCCATCACCTCAACCACCCGGCTTCCGGCCGTATGCACCGATTCCTGCAACGTTTTTCCCTGCACGACTGAGCTTATCAACTCAGAACAAAACAGATCGCCCGTGCCTTTCAAATCGGTCGCTACTCGCGGCCAGCCGCTGATATCGACGCTCTCTGCGGTGACCAGCACCACATGAATGTCGTTATCGTCCACAATCGGCGCACTGGTGATAGCGACCCATTTCAGCGTATTTGAAAGCAAACTTTTCGCCGCAGCAATCGCCTCATCCAATGTGCCACACGGTTTACCGCTCAGCACACCAAGCTCAAACACGTTAGGCGTAATGCCCTGCGCCAGCGGCAGTAAATGCTCACAGTAGGCGGCTGGAATTTCTGGTTTAACGTACACGCCGCTGTCGGTATCGCCGATCACCGGATCGACCAGAATCATCATCTGCGGGTGTTTTTCCTGCATCGTCTTCAGCCACTGCGCCAGAATCGCAATCTGGCTCGCGCTGCCCATGTAACCGGTGGTCACCGCTTTGAGTTCACGCAACGCATCGCGCTCTTCAAGCGCACGCAAATAGCCGCTAAACCACTCATCGGGGATCACACCACCGTAGAAGGTGTCGTAATGCGGCGTATTGCTGAACAGCACCGTCGGTACGGCCAGCACGTTCAAATTATGCTGTTTGATATTCGGCACCGCGATGCTGTTGCCCACGCTGCCATACACCACCTGAGACTGCACAGCCACAATATCAGCCTGCTGCGCTCGGGTTTTATCCCGGAATAAAATCATCTCCACGACCGTTATATCCCCGCACCCTGACTGTAACTCTCTTCACCAAACACACCGGTCGACAGATAACGATCGCCGCGATCGCAGATAATCGCCACCACTACCGCCCCCGGATTCGCCTTCGCCACCCGGATCGCACCGGCAACAGCGCCACCGGAACTCACGCCGCAGAAAATACCTTCCCGCACCGCCAATTCACGCATGGTATTTTCCGCGTCACGCTGATGAATATCCATCACTTCATCCACCAGCGCGGCATTAAAAATGCCTGGCATGTATTCCGCGGGCCAGCGACGAATGCCCGGAATGCTGCTGCCCTCTTCCGGCTGTAGCCCCACAATGGTGACGCTCTTTTCCTGCTCACGCAGAAAACGTGACACGCCGGTAATCGTGCCCGTCGTGCCCATACTGGACACGAAATGCGTCATGCGTTCATCCGTTTGCTGCCAGATTTCAGGCCCGGTGGTGGTGTAATGCGCGTAAGGGTTATCGGGATTGTTAAACTGGTCGAGAAGTTTGCCTTCGCCGCGCCCGGCCATTTCCAGCGCTAAATCACGCGCACCTTCCATGCCCTGCTCTTTGCTGACAAGAATAAGTTCAGCCCCATAGGCGCGCATTGCCGCACGGCGCTCCTGGCTCATATTGTCAGGCATCAACAGTTTCATGTGATAGCCTTTCAGCGCCGCAATCATCGCCAACGCAATGCCGGTGTTGCCGCTCGTGGCTTCAATCAGCACATCGCCAGGTGTGATTTCACCGCGTTTTTCTGCCTGTACAATCATCGACAGTGCGGCCCGATCTTTGACTGACCCTGCGGGATTATTACCTTCCAGTTTGACCCAGATTTCACTGCCGTTATCAGGTGTGAGGCGCTGGAGTTTGACTAACGGGGTATTGCCGATGGTGTGTTCTAATGTATGCACGAGTTCTGTCCAGACTTGCAAAGAAAAAGCGGCCACGCGGGCCGCTTGCTCAGTGTGATGACGTTAAGCTATCAGTCTGTGTCAGTCAGGTCTACCGATTCATGGGGCGAATACTCAATCCGATATTCTCCCGATCCGCAGCGAGCGGACCATTCTCCCTGCGCGTGAGTAAATTTCAGCGCACCCGACGCGATAATCTCTTTGACCTCAGACAGCTTCACGGTTGCGGTGGTATTAGGCGGAATGCTGAATATCAGAACGATGCGCCCGGCCATCGCTTTCCAGTTCACCTTAATCTCGCCATAAATCGACTGATACCGCGCATCCACCCAACTCAACCCACCGCCCGGCAGGGGTGAAATGACGACATGTTTGAAGCCAGGCGCGCTTTCATCAACGTCAATGCCCGCCACTGTGCGATACACCCACTCGCCCACCGCGCCGTAGGCATAGTGGTTGAACGAGTTCATATCCGGGCTCCACATCGAACCATCGGGCTTGATGCCGTCCCAGTGCTCCCAGATGGTCGTCGCTCCGGCTTTCACCTGATACAACCATGACGGGAAATCATCTTTTAGCAGGAGCGCCCAGGCCTCTTTGGGGTGCTGGTTCTGGCTCAATGCATGGCAGAAATAAGGCGTTCCCAGGAAACCGGTGACCAGATGTCCATCGTGCTCGTGCAGCAACGCCACCAGAGCATCGGCGGTTTGTTGACGCAAAGCGTCAGGCACCAGATTGAAACACAGTGCGAGGATATGCGCCGTCTGGGTGCGGGCGGTCATATTGCCGTCAGCGGTGAAAAATCGCTGCCGGAAACGCTCGACAATCTGCGCCTGCAAGGCGCTGTAATAACGGTAGTCGTCCATCTCACCCAACACGTTTGCCGCCTTTGCGAACAGCTGCGTGGAATAGGCATACCAGGCGGTGCAAATAAGATCCTCAGGCGTCGCGCCGAAATAGCTGCCCTCTTTCGCGTCAAGAGCCACCCAATCGCCGAACTGCAATTTATAGCGCCAGATATCGTTATCGGCGTGGGCTTGCATGAAATCGATCCAACCTTTCATGCTAGCGTACTGGTTCTCCAGCACCCGCTTGTCGCCATACATCAGGTACATCGTCCACGGGTTCACTACCGCAGCATCCGCCCAGCCTGTCGCTGAATGGGTGCCGCCTTCGGCAAGAAACTTATCCTGGTCGCAATGCCCTGCCAGGATATCGGGGATCACATGCGGCACGCCGCCCTCGACGGTTTGATCGTATTTCAGGTCGGTCAGCCATTTGGCGAAAAAACTGCGGGTGTTCATCAGGTAGCTGGCTGTGCGACAGAAAATCTGCGCATCGCCGGTCCAGCCCAGGCGTTCATCACGTTGCGGGCAGTCGGTCGGTACATCGACAAAGTTGCTTTTCAACCCCCACAGGATGTTGTGGTGTAGCTGGTTAAGATCCTGATTCGAACAGCTAAAATGTCCCGTGCCAGCCATTTCCGAATGGATAACAATCGCGGTGAAATCGTTTAAATCCAGTTCACCGGGATAGGCTTCCACCTGTACATAGCGGAACCCTTGCCAGCTAAAGCGCGGATGCCACACCTCTTCACCCTTGCCTTTCAGGCGGTATTCAATGGTCTGTTTCGCACTGCGCAGATTATCGAGATAAACATTCCCGTTGGCGTCCAACGTTTCGAAATGGCGCAACAGTACGGTATCTCCGCACTGGCCGTTGACCCGAAACTCAACCCAGCCGCTCATGTTTTGGCCGAAATCGAGGACCTTATCGCCTTGAGGGGTAATAATCAGCGCCTTCGCCGACAGCCTCTCCATCTGGCGAACCGTTCCTGCGCCCTGGGCCGCCAGCGTATTTTTATCCCAGTTGATGATGCTGACCGCCCGCCATGACGCATCACTCAATCCGACCTGATCCCAGCCTGCCTGAACCTGACGCGCATCGAACCGTTCACCGTCGTATATCTCAGCAAATACACGTGCAGAATCATTGCCGCGCCACGAACGGTCGGAGGCGACAATCTGCTGCGTGCCGTCTTCGTACTGAATCACCAACTGGCACAACAGCGCCGTTTGTTCGCCGTAATAATTACGATGACGGCTAAAGCCCATATCACCTTTGAACCAACCTGCGCCAAGCTCTGCCCCGATCGCGTTTTCGCCCTGCTGAATCTGCGCGGTAACGTCATAAGTTTGATACAGCAAATGATGGCGATAGCTGGTCCAGCCGGGCGTCAGTTCATCTTTCCCGACGCGCTCGCCGTTGAGAAACAGCTGGTAGATACCCAGCGCCGTAGCGTGAACATAAGCCGACGCGATGGGTTTGTGCGACACGAGGGAAAACGTTTTCCGCAGCAGCGTCCCTTTCGACGTTGCTTTATCCGCCGCCGTTTCAGCAGAAATAAACTCCGCCAACCACGGCGTGCGGAGCAGCCCGGTGACAAATGTTGCCGTCGGGCTCCAGGCACTGGCTTCGCCGTGATTATCGCGGATACGCACCCGCAGGTAATAACGAGTAGAAGGCAACAGCGCGGCATCGCCCAACTCAATATTGTTGGACGTTTCAGCGATGACCTCGCCACTGTCAAAAATCAGCGTCGAAAAATCAGCAACGGTACTGGCCTGTAAATACCATGAACGCTGTAAAACATTGTGCTTATCGCTGTGAATTTTCCAGCCAACAACCGGTAATCGGTCCACGCCAGTGAGCGTAGTTTCCCCGTCAAGGGTGAGATGAGTAACAGACAGCATAATCAAAAACTCCTCAATGAAATGGGTTTAATTCGGCGTGGTGACATGAGCAGAAAGGGGCAAATCCGCAGCCAGCTCATCGCTAAGCAATTCCGCCTCGCTGGAAAACTCGTTACGCGTTTTCGCATGGAAGCACAGCCAGCCGATCAACATGCCCGACGCGACGATGGCAGAGAGAATGGTGTAGAGCACGACAGGCCCGGCATCGAGTAACACTGGAGTCACAAAGGCGAGAACGCCACAGGTCAGGCGCGCCAGACCGACAATCGCCCCCTGTGCAGTGGCGCGCAGCATGGTCGGGAAAGACTCCTGCGACCAGACTTTCATCATCCCTTCGAAGGCCATCCCGCTGCCGATGGCGGTGAACAGCAAACAACAAAACCAGGATGTAGGTGAAAAATTCAACACCACGGGCATGAAGAATCCCCCGGCAAAAAAGCAGGCACCGACGATAAATACCGGCATCCGCTTCGGCGTATCGACCATCTTCATGAACAGCAGGCCGGACAACACGCCGACGGGCATCAACAGCAGATTCCACAGCGCGTTTTTTTCCACGCTTATCCCCACCACGTTGACCGCAACGTATGCGCCAAACTGTCCGCCCGTATTGGCCGCCAGATTGGTGAACATGTAGAACAGACACAGGGCCACGAGCGGCCACAGGTATTTGCCACGCACCAGATCGGCATACGAATTCTTTTGCGCACGCACGGTAGCCTTGCCGCTCTGTCGTTCTTTATGCGCGACGAGCCACATCGGCGATTCCGGCAAAGACCAGCGCAACAGCAGCAAAATAAACGCCACCGCACCAACGTGCAGATACAGGATCTGTGCACCGAATTTGCCCCAACCTCCCACCAGCGCCGAAATCGCCATGGTGGTACAAATGCCCGCAAACCACAGCAGATTCGACAGGCCGATAATTTTCCCGCGATTTTTATCGTTGGCCGCTTCAGAAATGGTCGCCAGAGAAACAGGGAGATCGGCCCCGGTCGCCAGCCCAACCAAAATGGTTCCGCTGAGTAATAGCGCAAAAGAAGCGCCGAAGGATAAAAATAACGTGCCAATAAACACCATCGCCATGGTGATAATAAAGACGGTTCGCCTGCCATAATAATCACCCAGTCGTCCGCCAAAAAAAGCGCCGAGTGCAATACAGAGCGTAAGCACGCCGGAAAGGACGCCAATTTCGGTGGCCGTCGTCCCCAGCGTTTTTTGATATATCACGAGAGCGGTGCCATTCGAGACAATCGCCGCAGAGTCAATATAAGACGCCATCCCTGAAACGACCCCGACATACCAGGGATTGGGTTGTTTGATCTCAGACATAATACACACTCCATTAATGTTATTTGAATAATCAATAAACGCCTGAATGCATAATCTGAACACCGATATAAAAATTTGGGCAGTACATCGCTGCACAAAAGTAAAAATACGTTGGTGAGTGTAAGAAGATAATGTCTAACCCCGTTGCACTCTGTTAATTCCCCGTATTAACAGAGGAACTCAATTGTCGCTCCTGCGACGGCGTGCGTTGAAAATGGCGTCGATAGGCCTCGGTCAGACGCGGCGGATTGAGGAAACCACAAAGCATAGCAATTCGACTCACCGGAATATCCGTAGTGCGTAAAAGCTCCTGCGCCTTCAGTAAACGATAAAGCTGTTGAAATTTTTCCGGGGTCTTGCCGGTCATCTCGTGAAAGAAACGATACAATGTGCGTAGCGCTATTCCACCCTCCTCGCAAACGCCTTTCCAGTTAATCTCCTGGGCGTAATGCCGACGAATATGGTCCAGCAGATACACTTTATTCCGTACGCTTTCGCCAGCGTTTTTGTCGGTACGCAGTGCCTCACAAAGGAGAGTCAGCATTTGCAAAAATGCTGCTTCAGTACTGGAAAAATAAAGCGCGTCGAACGCATCATCACGCCGCTGGCTAATACTTTCCGCAAGATCGATAACGGTATTCAGCGAGTGGACGGATAGCGAATGATAATCTTCATCAAGCGGCCGCGTTTTCTCACCGATGGCATCAATCAATGGATCAATATCTTTAATATATTTAAACGACCGTTCGCGATGGATCAGGATATTAATCAGTGAGAGTTCAATGGTGGCTTCATAATAGTGAACATCGTTGACAGTGACGAAAAAGAAATCCCCTTCGCGGATCATTTCCGCATGATCGTTAACGATATGAAAACCACTGCCGCTACGTACAATGACTAATTCATCAAATTCATGTCCATGTAAATCAGCCACCGCCTGATCGCTCAGCATAAACACACAAAAGGCATGGTCTTCAGAAGGGAAGAAATCTTCACATTGCTTAATATCCACCATCATGACCTCGCACGTTGCGTTAATATACTTACCTTTTGTAATCGTGATATTTATTAAGGCATATCTTCATTAGACAGCAAGAGTGATGCCAAGTCATTATGCGCAAATGGCACTCAGGCGTAACTCTCTGTGACGCTCACACCATTTTTATTCATTGCTGTTTTATTCTTACCCCCATTCCGGCGAAATAAAAAAAGGCCCATGTTTCCATGAGCCTTTTTACGCAAAGGGTAAACCGTCAGGCGGTTGCTGCCAGCGGCTGGTTTTCGATTTGATCGATGCCTTCAATACGATCTTTGCCGTCGTACAGGCGTGCATGTTGCAGGCCAACGAACAGACGATCTCCGCGCTGTGGCGCATCGTCACCGCGCATCACGACGGTAAGGGCTTCGTCGTACCAGCCGAGGGGCTGCACCACCAATTGGGTGTAGTGACCTTTCGGACTGGCTTCCAGCACCTGGACTGGCAACGGCGAATCAAGACTGGTGCGTCGGCTGACGTCAACTTCCCAGGGACGCAGGAAAAGATCCACCGGCCCCTGATGCGCGGGCGTGTAACCGAGCGGCCAGCGGTGCGCGCCAACGTGGAACTGCCCACCGCGAACGGTGCCTTGCAGACGATTAACCTCGCCCATAAATTCCAGCACGAAGCGGGTCGCGGGTTCTCGCCACACCTGTTCTGGCACGTCGACCTGTTCGATGTTGCCCTGACTCATCACCACCACGCGGTCTGCGACTTCCATCGCCTCTTCCTGATCGTGGGTGACAAACACGCTGGTGAATTTCAGTTCTTCGTGCAATTGACGCAACCAGCGGCGCAGCTCTTTACGCACCTGCGCATCAAGCGCGCCAAAGGGTTCGTCGAGCAGCAGAATTTGCGGTTCGACCGCCAGCGCACGTGCCAGTGCCACACGCTGTTTTTGCCCGCCGGAAAGCTGGGCCGGAAAACGATCGGCCAGATGCGCCAACTGAACCATTTCCAGCAATTTGGTCACTTTCACTTTGATTTCGGCCGCATTCGGACGCTCGCGTCGCGGTAACACCGTCAGGCCAAAAGCGATATTGTCGAACACCGTCATGTGGCGGAACAACGCGTAATGCTGGAACACAAAACCGACTTTACGATCGCGGGCGTGCAAACGGCTGACGTCAGTGCCCTGAAAGCGAATTTGGCCACTGCTCTGGTGTTCCAGCCCGGCGATAATGCGCAGCAGTGTGGTTTTGCCAGAACCGGACGGCCCCAACAGCGCCACCATCTGCCCGGAAGGTATATCCAGGGAGATATCATTCAGCACCTGGGTGCGACCAAACGATTTCTTAATGCTGGCAATCTCAATGCTCATGATGTTTCTCCTGGCGCGCGCGTTTTTCCTGGTTTTCCAGGCGCCACTGCACCGCACTCTTCAAAAACAGGGTCACAATAGCCATTAACGTCAGCAGGGCCGCGGCAGTAAATGAACCGACAGTGTTGTAGTCCTGCTCAAGTAACTCAATCTGCAACGGCAGCGACAGCGTTTCACCCCGAATCGAACCGGACACCACCGACACCGCACCGAACTCACCAATCGCACGAGCGTTGGTCAGCACCACGCCGTACAGCAGCGCCCAGCGTATATTTGGCAACGTCACGCGACGGAACATTTGCCAGCCGGAAGCGCCCAACAGCACCGCCGCTTCGTCCTCATGACTGCCTTGACTCAGCATCACCGGCACCAGTTCACGCACCACAAACGGACAGGTCACGAAAATGGTGGCCAGCACCATGCCCGGCCAGGCAAACATCACCTGCACATTGTGTTCATCCAGCCAGCCGCCGAGCGGACCGTTGGAGCCGTAGAACAGTAAATACACGAGGCCCGCCACGACGGGTGACACCGCAAACGGAATATCCAGCAGCGTTAACAGCAGCTGACGCCCCGGGAAGTTAAAGCGCGTCACCAGCCACGCCAACAGCGTGCCAAACACTAAATTCACCGGCACGGTAATCAGCGCAATCATCACCGTCAGCCAGATGGCGTGCAGCATGTCCGGGTCAGCCAGGTTATGCAGCACCGGCATCAGACCCTTGCTGAACGCCTGGACGAAGATATAAATCATCGGCACCAGCAAGATGAAGGCCGAAACCAACATACCGGCGCCAATCAGAAACCATTTGCCCCAGTTGATGCGGGGCGCGTCATAGCGTTTCAATTGCGTTATTTCCGCCATTAGTGACCTACCACCCGTCGACCAAAGCGACTCTGCAAGGTGTTGATGGAAAACAGCAACAGCAGTGATGCGCCGAGAATAACCGAAGCAATCGCGCTCGCCGCCGGATAGTCAAACTCCTGCAAACGCACAAAAATCATCAGTGACGTCACTTCCGTTTTCCACGCGATATTGCCGGCGATGAAAATCACCGCGCCGAACTCGCCGAGGCTGCGGGTAAACGACAGCGCCACGCCTGCCAGCAGCGCCGGGGAAAGTTCCGGCAGTACCACTTTACAGAAGCTCTGAATACGCGTTGCACCGAGCGTTTCCGCCGCTTCTTCGTATTCCGGTCCCAGCTCTTCGAGCACGGGCTGAACGGTACGCACCACAAACGGAATACTGGTGAACGCCATCGCGACGGCGATACCGAGCCACGTATAGGTGACTTTGATATCAAATTTCGCCAGCCATTCACCGTAGAAACCGTTGACCGAGAACAGCGACGCCAGGGTTAAACCCGCCACTGCCGTTGGCAGTGCAAAGGGTAAATCCATCAACGCATCCAGCAGCGTGCGTCCTGGGAAACGGTAGCGCGTCAGGATCCACGCCATCAGCAGGCCAAACACGCCGTTGAAAATAGACGCCACAAACGCCGACAGCAGCGTCACTTTATAGGCCGCCACCACCTGAGGATTGGTGATGACCTCCCAGTATTGCGCCCAGCTCATCTGCGCCAGCTGCATCACCAGCGCGCTGAGCGGCAGCAGCAAAATCAGACACACAAACAGCAGACTGGTACCGAGGCTTAAGGTAAAGCCCGGTAGCACGCGTCGGGAGGAAACAGCAAACATTACTTATGCCCCGCGGCTAACAGCTTATCCAGCTCGCCACCGCTGGCGAAATGGGTTTTCATCGCCTGCGGCCAAGAGCCGAACTGGTCTTCCACGCGGAACAGGTCGGTCTGCGGGAATTTGTCTTTCAGTTTTTCCATTACCGCCGGGTTATTCACGCGGTAGTAGTAGTCGGTGATGATGGTCTGCGCCTGTGGGCTGTACAGCCAGGTCAGGTAATCTTTCGCCGCTTTTTCGGTGCCGTTCGCGTTGACGTTTTTGTCGACCCACGTCACCGGGAACTCAGCCAGAATGTTGGTTTTCGGCACGATGACCTCAAAACCCTGGTCTTCATACTGTTTGCGAATATTGTTCACTTCGGATTCAAAGGTGATCAACACATCACCGAGGCCGCGCTCAACGAACGTGGTCGTCGCACCGCGACCGCCGGTATCAAACACCTGAACGTTTTTCAGGAACTGGGTCATAAACTGTTCGGTTTTAGCGTTATCGCCGCCGTCGGCTTTCGCCGCCGCGCCCCAGGCCGCCAGATAGGTATAACGGCCATTACCGGATGTTTTTGGATTCGGGAACACCAGCTGCACATCGCTGCGCACCAAATCGTTCCAGTCATGAATTTGCTTCGGGTTGCCCTTGCGCACCAGGAACGCCATCGTTGAATAGAACGGCGAGCTGTTGTTCGGCAAACGACTCTGCCAGTTGGCCGGGATCAGATGACCTTTGTCGTGAAGGATTTGAACATCCGTCACCTGGTTGTAGGTCACCACATCAGCCTTCAGCCCCTGCAAAATCGCCAGCGCCTGCTTGGAGGAACCGGCATGGGATTGCTTGATGGTCAGCTTGTCACCGTGATTATCCTTCGCCCACTGCTGTTGGAAAGGAGGATTAAGGGCCGCAAACAGCTCGCGGGAAACGTCATAGGAACTGTTCAGCAGTTCGGTCGCCTGCGCCTGAGTCGCCAGCAGCAAGGCTGTCAGCGCCAGTGTTCCTTTTTTCAGTGATGTAACGGCCATTGCGAACCCTTATAAATGTGATGACTATCGACAGTCATAATATTTATAACGGGGATGAAAGCTGTAACGGTTTTATATACCGTTTGGTGATTTGGAAGTTTAAAACAGAATAAGGCTAATTCGGCGCTCAACGACCGACCAGTTTGGTACACTCGAGCGAAACCTAAATGAGGATAAGCCAATGCGCCAAAGGACAATTGTCTGCCCGATTATTCAAAACAACGGTGAGTATCTGCTGTGCAAAATGGCCGATGACCGAGGCGTATTCCCCGGTCAATGGGCGCTTTCAGGCGGTGGGATGGAACCAGGCGAAACGATGGAGCAAGCGTTGCTGCGTGAAATTAGCGAGGAGCTTGGCGACAAGTTGCAGATCGAGAAAATCACGCCGTGGCATTTCCGCGACGATACACGCATTAAGACCTATGCCGATGGCACGAAAGAAGAGATTTACATGATTTACCTGATGTTCGACTGCGTAAGCCACAACCGCGACGTGACATTCAACGAAGAATTTCAGGAGATTGCATGGGTCAGGCCGGAGAAACTGAGTGAGTATGATTTGAACGTGGCGACGCGCCAGACGTTTATTGATAAGGGATTGTTGTAACCGAAGTATTGCCGGGCGGCGCTACGCTTGCACCGGCCTACAAACCACCGAACAAAACATAAGCCCGGCAAACGTAACATCTGACAAAATGTAGATACTGTTATGCCACGCAAGCATTTTCCATATGCAGCGTGGCATCGAACGGCTGTCCTGATTTCAGAACCCCGTACGCCACCTGCGCCAGTTTCCGCATCATCGCCCCGATTATCAGCTTCGCATTTTTCCCGTTT
>DASXML010000065.1:0-108070 GCA_036495715.1 Scandinavium sp. | reverse complement strand
TGTAGTGGTCAACAAAAATTGGCCACGACTTTAGAGTTTTTCCAGAACAATCGCTCTGATTCATTCGGCGTCAAACCACCGTTATATTGATGAGGTCTGAGCTGGCTGTAATATCCCGTTATGTAATTCATTATCGCTATGCTAGCTTCGCTAAAATTAGCGTATCCATTATCCGGCATCCACTCCGTTTTCAGGCTTCTAAAAAAACGTTCCATCGGACTATTATCCCAGCAATTCCCCCGGCGACTCAGGCTTTGCTTTATCTGATATCTCCACAGTAACTGTCTGAAATTCCTGCTGGTATAGTGACTGCCTTGATCCGAGTGATACAGTAAATTAGCCGGTTTTCCCCGTGCTTCCCAGGCCATCGACAGGGCTTTACCTGTCAGTGCGGAATCAGGGAAAAATGACATCGCCCAGCCGACCGGTTTACGGGAAAACAAATCGAGTACAACAGCCAGATAAGCCCAGCGTTTTCCCGTCCAGATATAAGTCACATCACCGCACCAGACCTGATTAGGCTCTGTAACAGCAAACTGGCGATCCAGATAATTAGGGGTCTCAATGTGTTCCTTAGACGTCTTCTTATAACGATGTCCAGGCTGCTGACAACTGATGAGATTAAGTTCTTTCATCAGCTTTGTTGCCCGCCAGCGGCTCAGTTTTACGCCTTTGGTGGTGACCATCGCGGCAATATTACGTGCACCTGCGGAGCCATTACTTTCGCGATAACTTTCACGAACAAGACTGAGTAATGCCACGCGTGTGGCATCAGACTTCTTTGGTTGCCGCCAGTATTTATAGCTGCTGCGATGAACCCCAAACACGTTGCACACAACGGCAACAGGAAACCGCGCCCTGAGTTTCTCAACTAATGAGAACTGTTCAGGGAGTCTGACATCAAGAGCGCGGTAGCCTTTTTTAATATATCTCTTTCCATTTCAACGCGTTGAAGTCTTTTCTTCAGCTCGCGTATTTCAATCTGCTCTGGTGTCATTGGTGAAGCTATGGGTGATTTTCCCGCTCGTTCTTCTTTCAACTGTCGGACCCACTTATCCATCGTGGATTTACCGACATTCATTGCCGTGGCAGCGGCGGCAACGGTGTAATGCTGATCGAGAACAAGCTGAGCAGCTTCGAGGCGAAACTCTGGGCTAAAATTACGTCTGTTACGTCCGGTCATAATATCACCTGTTTTTGATTATGAGGCGATGATATCACCTCTGTTCAGGTGGCCAAATTTAGTGTGCCACTACAAGGCGATATGATCTTCCTGCAACCACTCCTCTACTGTGATGCTATCTTTGATTCGAGGATGATCCTTGCGGCAGATGATACCGAGGCTGATTGGGCACAATGGCACAGAGGTAATGCTGCTATCCCCAGCAATGTAAAATCCGATATCAACATCAATTTCTTTACGACGAAGGCGGTGTATCCGTTCATCCAGCAATAAGTGTTCCATCGAATGAAATTCAAGAAAAATATTTTCTAAAATCTCCGGGGAATGTAATGCTTTTATAGATAAAACATATTCAATCAATGGGTTAGACCTAATCCGTATCGTCCACTTACTGTTCTCTGCTGGTACTTTATCTGTCGTGTTAACGAACCCATTCTCAATAGAATCATTGAGAGGCTTAAATTGCAGATAAAGATTACGCGCTAGCGTGGTAGGCTGAATGCCATTCTTAACCCGCACAAAAATCGGATCTTCATAATATTTACGGAGTTTGTTTACTGAATAAGTGACAACTGATGGAGTCACGCCGAGCTTGTCGGCAGCGCCCGCCATGCTTTTTGTCTCCATGATCGCCACTAAATATTTGATAAGGTTATAATCGAAGTTCTCTCTCACTCTTTTCTCCTGGTGTTGAAACATCCTCTTACAGAGCATCATATCTGGTTCTTCGGATTTTCAAAGAACCGGTTTTGCACTCATCAAGTGGCTCAAAGATGACAACCAGGGTCTAATGTGCAGCAGAAAGATTGTGACGCTATCAGCTGGCTGAATACAATGTTCTTTTTGAGTGTACTTTTAATTTAGCATCTAAATGAATCATTACGTATTGAGCGGCCCTATCCCCATAGAAACCGCATTTCAGAATGCCGTGTCACAAGGTACATAAGCCAGTAAAAGTGCTTAAGTATTTCTTCTAATTTATTACAACGCAAGCCCCCTAAGATCTATAATATTCAGAGGAATTATCATGAAGGCTAAAAGCATTAGTTTTGCTATCGGTATGATTATCGCGAGCGCCAGCTCACTCGCAACTGCAGCCCAAGAAACCGGCATTATCCATTTTAAAGGTTTAGTTACCGCTTCGACGTGTGAAATAAAAACGGGAGATGATAATCAGAACGTCACGTTAAATACGGTTGATGCCAGTGAATTTGGTGATAACGTTGATGATCCCGCGCCGAATTCCGCTAAGGATTTCAGTATTAGTTTAGAAAAATGCACTGACTCTGCTGGTTCAGTGAACATTACCTTTGACAGTAACTCTCCTGCTGCTGGGACACAGAAAGCACTTAGCGTCTCTTCCGTGGCTGGGACACCTGCGGCTAACGTTGGGATTGCTATTTTTCGTGGTGCTGACGCAATTAACTTTGTCACCGATGAATCTGATGCAAAAAATAGTGCATTCAATCTTACAGGCATTACGGCTGGAGGTGGTGCACATACATTTGACTATACTGCCAAATATGTAAGAACCGGGACAGGCACAGTCACTGAAGGTGAAGCGAATGCGGATGCCACCTTCAAAGTAACATATTATTAATATAATGATTCATGCAAGTAACAAAAGCAACTGTGGTTATTGTTACTTGCAATAGGGTTTGTTAGTGTGAAAAAAATATTATTTATAATGCTGTGCACCGCTTTTGTTCATAACGTATTTGCAGGCGTTATTATTCGTGGCACTCGTGTAATTTATGACGAAAGCTCGAATGAAACATCCGTTCAAGTTAAGAATCTTAGTGGTAAAACCAATTATCTGGTACAGGCGTGGGTCGATAATGTCGATGCTTCTGACAAAAAAAAGCCCCCGTTTGTTATCACTCCGCCATTAATAAAACTTACAGCGCAACATGAAAATGTTTTCCGCCTGATTTATACCGGAACGTCTGCGCTGCCGGCTGACAGGGAATCCGTGTTTTGGCTAAATGTTAAATCGATCCCCGGTGTTGATGCCGAGAAAGCTAATGGTTCCAATAAATTGCAGATTGCAACGGAAAGCCAGATTAAGCTTTTTTATCGACCTGCTAATTTAGCTGGTCAGGCGAATGAGGCCTACAAACACTTGAAGTTCACGCGTAGCGGCAATCAACTCAATGTTGAGAATGCTGGACCTTATTTTGTCACGTTCAGGGAATTAAAAGTAGGCGGCAAGCCGGTGATTTTCCAAGGGAATGGGGCTGTAAAAATGATGGTTCCTCCGTTTGGCCATCAACAGTACACCATGGCCAGTGCTAGCGGTAAGGTCGAATGGTCGGCAATTAATGATTATGGTGCGACAACATCAGCTATTTCCCAGTAGCTGAATATCTATCTGGAAAAATTTCAGGTAGGAAGCCTATGCAGGAGTTGAGATAGTGCGGTCCGAATATACAGAAAATAAAAACAGGCTTATACCGGCTGTACTGGTATGTTTTTTATTTGCTAAGGATTGGTTATTTTCACTCTCGCTCGTAGTGTTCTTTTTGCTTTGTTGGCATGCAGATTATGCCTGTGCTCAAGAGGTTTACAATCTGAAAGCGCTTGAAACCGGAGCTCCTGCTGAAAATCTTGATGCCGTTAAACGCTTTGCGGAAAATGATGGGGTAATCCCGGGTACATACCTGGTTGATATTTATATTAATCGCCAAAAGGTTGATCACCGTGAAGTTCAGTTCAAAGTCAATGATGACCACTCTGCGCTTAACCCAGTATTGACGAAAGCCGATCTTATCGCCATGGGGGTAAAAGCAAACGGTACAAAAAAATTAGGTAACTTACCCGACAGCGCGGTTATTTCAAGCATAGCTGACTACATCGCTGACGCTTCATCTCTCTTCGAGGTTGAAACGTTAAGTTTGTATATCTCAGTACCGCAGGTAGCGATGGACAACACCGCTTCTGGTTATGTTGATCCAAAGCTCTGGGATAACGGAATTGCAATGCTCTTCAGCAATTATGCGTTCAGTGGTTCAGAAACATGGCAAAAAAATGGCAATCAACAACGCGAAGAGAACCATTATTTGAACCTGAACAACGGTATTAACCTCGGTGCATGGCGATTTCGTAACTATTCAAGCTACACCCAAGGTGGAGAAGGCTGGCAGTCAATCAACACCTATGCTCAAAGGAGCATTGCCGCATTAGGAAGCCAGGTCACACTCGGTGATGCATACACTAATGGCGATATTTTCGACAGCGTGCAATTCCGCGGAGTAAAGCTTGAGACGGACGATAATATGCGTCCTTACAGCATGAGTGGTTTTGCGCCGGTGATTCATGGCACTGCGCAAAGTAACGCTCAGGTTACGGTCAAGCAAAACGGTTATGTGATTTACCAAAGTTATGTGTCTCCAGGACCCTTTGAGATTCGGGATTTGTCACCTATTTCAGCTGGTGGAGATATGGAAGTTACGGTTAAAGAGGCGGATGGTACCGAGCGCTCTTTTATTCAGGCAACTGCATCCGTTCCTATCATGCGCCGTGAAGGGAGTTTTGCTTATAGCGTTGTAGGTGGCGAATATCGTTCTAGCAATTCGAACACGGATAATCCGCAATTTGGCGAAGCCACGCTGATTTACGGCCTCTCTCATGGAATTACGCTTTATGGCGGCGTAATGGGGGCAGAAATGTACCGTTCAGCTGCCTTAGGAATGGGGATTGATCTGGGGGCAATAGGTTCAATTTCAACGGATGTGACGACAGCAAGTGCCACCCTGAAAAACCAGGTTGAAGAGGCCAAGGGGCAATCCTGGCGGATGCAATACGCTAAAAATTTTACCGCGACCGACACTAGCCTGACGCTCGCCAGTTATCGCTACTCAACGCAGGATTATTACACCTTTGAAGAAGCAATACGCAGCGACAGAGGTGAAAGCGATGACAATGACACGTTCGCTTATCGCGACACCAATACCAAACATCGCCGCCTGCAGGTCAGTATCGATCAGTCAATGGGTAAGTGGGGTTCCTTTTACTTATCGGGTTATCAACAGGATTACTGGCAACTTGATGGTGTCGAAAGAAGTTTAAACGCGGGCTATAACACCTCCTGGGCAGGTATTACCTGGAACGTTAACTTCAGTCACACCAAAACACCACAAAGCGACAGTGATAATCAATTTTCGCTATCGGTGAGTATCCCACTTGATCGTTGGCTATCCAACGCATGGGCAAGTTACAGCTACAGCGGCGACAAATCTGGGAAGTCCAGGAACAGCGTTGGGTTAAATGGCACGACGCTGAAAGATAACAATCTGAGCTATAACATTCAGGAAAATATGGGCAACCAGGGCGAAGGAAATAGTGCCAATGCCAGCGCTACCTATCGCGGGACTTACGGTGTAGCGACGACGGGCTACAGCTATGACAAGGACAGCAAACAGCTTAATTATGGTTTGCAAGGTGCGGTCGTTATTCACCCTCATGGCGTAACACTTTCTCAACCTCTGGGTGATACCTCGGTGCTGATTCGTGTACCAGACGTTGCCGGTGCGAAAATTAGTAGCGGAACAGGAATTTATACCGACTGGCGTGGTTACGCCGTCGTGCCATACGCCACGGCCTTCAGGCGTAATCGGGTTTCACTGGATACCCGTAGCCTACCTAAAAATACTGATATTCAGGAGTCCGTACAGGAAGTCATTCCAACACAAGGGGCACTGGTATTGGTGAACTTTGATGCCCGAATGGGGGCTAGAGTGCTGGTGACGCTAACATATCACGGGAAACCGGTACCTTTTGGTGCAACGGCCACACTGGATAACAGCAACTATGCAAGCCTGGTAGGCGATGGTGGTCAGGTCTATATGACGGGCATTGCTGATAATCAGAACCTACACGTTAAGTGGGGCTCGACCACCAGTGAACAATGTCGTGCCGACATAAACCCGCACGATTCACAGCAACAGCTATCAGCCCTGTTACTGGTAACAGCGGAGTGTCACTAAGAATGAATTCATATTAAATGATGGTAATAAGATGAGAAATTTAAGAGAGCTGCAAGTGTTTGCGACAAATACTCTGCTCCCGGTACTGATTATGTTGTTGGCTCTATGTACCTCTACGTTAGTGCATGCAACATGCAGAGGAATGACAAATGTTACAGGTAATGCTGTCATTGGCCCGGTTACCGTTGCACAAGATACACCCGTAGGAACTGTCGTGGTGCCAGGAACCGTTATCAACGTAGTCGGCGGCGGTGGGTCATGCTCAGGCACGTACGATATGGATGAAGGTTTTTCTATTGATGGTGCAGAAGAAGCACCGGGTTTCGCCGGGCAAGGAGTCTATCAAATTCCTGGTGTCGAAGGATTAGGTGTTCGCATTTACTACAGCCTGCCAAACATTGCAGGTTTTAATGATATTAGTGCTCATTTTCTGACTAGCCCCAAAGAAACCGCGCATGTGACTGATGGTTTTGCGGGTGAATTTAGCGCTAATTTTAGCGTTGAAATCATTGTCACGGGTCCCGTGACGGGGGGGACGGCAAACTTGTCAGCCTTGGGAAACGGAGGGATATGGTTCAGTGGCATCGAGGGGATTTCCCTTCAGCTGTCCAATTTTCAGGTTACCGTCCCTGCCCCTACCTGCGATGTAGAGAGCTATGACGAAACGGTGAATCTAACGGCATCGGAAGGCGTTAGTGCAGATACAACATTTACAGGAGTAAATAGTACCTCACAATCAGTCCCTTTTAATATCAACTTAAACTGCAATGAAGGTGTCAATGTTGATATTGTTTTTAGTGGAACAGCTAATAGTGACAACACAATATTACAATTGGATAATACTGAAGATTCAGCTAGCGGCATCGGCATCCAGATTTTAGACAGTAGCAGCCATGTTATCCCATTAAATCTTCCCGAAGATACACCCTATGAATTGATTAAAAATGTTCCGCAGGGTGCAGTCCCATTGCAATTCAATGCTCGTTACATTCAGACCGAGAGTAATGTAACTTCGGGAAGAGCGGATGCGACAGCAACATTTAAGATAATTTATCGATAATAATTCATCACCAGTAAATATATTAATCCATCAAATAATATGGATTAATGATGAGAGATAGAATGCTAACCCTCTCTCCAGCACACCCGAGGAAATATAACCTTGGCGGGTTCCTTTTACTATAAAAAACATAACAAGAAAGAGCGAGCAACTGAAAAAATAAAACATAGAAATGAGTTTTAAAATAAAAAATAATGTTGTAGACTTTTCAAACCTTATGGAAAGTAAGGTTATTAATGCAGTGAATTTATAATTTATGCATTATACAATATTAATATACCCCCCATATACTGAACGAAAAGGATGTTTTCAAAATGGCAATGAACAAACTGGGCTTAACAACTTTAGCATTAGTAATGACAATGGGTAGCGCTTCTGTAATGGCAGCAGACGCAGGGCTGGTTGTTATTAACGGTGCCGTTTCTGACCAAACCTGTAAAATCACCACCAAAGATGGTGCGCTGGCGACTAACGTATCGGTTCAAATGCCAACTGTAACGTCAGCAGACGTTATTGCTGCGGGTGGCGTTAAAGCAACAACATTGGGTGCAGGCCAGACCTCGTTTGAACTGTTATTGACTGATTGCGATAAAACGGGTGCTAATATCAGCTTCAGCTCCCCTGAATTTGTTGACGTTACTAACGGTACACTGAAAAACAACGACAAAATCAGCGATCACGCTACTAACGTTAATGTTGCAATCCACGATGTTATCAGCGGCGCACCAGTACAAGTTCTGATTGGTCGTCCTGATGATGCCAAACATGCTGCAACAATGGATACTACAGCGAAAACAGGTATCTTCAAATTTGTGACCTCGTATGTGCAGGCTGATACTAATATTAATACCGTAACAGGCGGTTTGGTTAGTACCAACGCGACCTTCGATGTGACTTACGATTAATAATTCATAATTATTACGCCAATCCCCTCATGTCTAATGAGGGGATTTTTAATGTATATTATTGATGCCAGGTAATGGAAGTTATCTGCGTATCTGTTTTACCTGTTATCTTAATTCAAGAGACTTATTATGTCAGCATCTACTCTTCAGAAAACAGGTTGTTTGCTTGTTACAACCATCATGTTATTGTTCAGTTCTTTGTCTCAGGCCGATATTGTCCTCTCCAGCACACGTGTTATCTATAAAGAAAAAAGCAAAGATGTGATGGTACAACTTGAAAACAAAGGAGCCAAACCACTGTTGGTTCAGACGTGGCTGGATACCGGTAAAGATAATATTGATCCGAGTAAGCTTCAGGTTCCATTTAGTGTCACTCCGCCCGTTTTCCGCATGGAGCCAAAAAGAGGCCAAACACTGCGCGTGATGTTTACCGGCAGTAGCCCACTTCCTAAAGATAAAGAAAGCGTCTTTTGGTTGAACGTGTTAGAAATTCCACCCAAGCCAAGCGCTGAAAAATTAGCTACACAAAATCTACTGCAATTTGCATTTAAGACCCGGATTAAGCTTTTTTATCGACCAGAAGGACTATTGGGTTCTTCCGCAGAAGCTGCAAAAAACTTGAAATGGCAGTTGGTAACGAAAGATGAGCATTTGCAACTGAAAGCAAATAATAGCTCTGCATATCATGTCTCATTTTCCAACATCGCGTTGATGGTTAATGGTAAAAAATATCCTGTTAACCAGGTCATGGTAGCACCAGGCAGTGACACCACGATGGCTATTAATGGTTTAACTACAAACGTATCTGGCGCAAAACTCGAATATAGTTATATCAATGATTTTGGAGGGAAAGACAAAATTGTCGTTAACTTATAAATTTGGAGTTTTCTAATACGGAACAGGATGTTGCCATGAAGTATAAATATCTTTACTTATGTTGCTTATCTGGTATAAGCGCGATGGAGTTGATATACAGTAGCCCAATATTTGCAGCCCAGGCCCCTACTACAAAGGCAGAAGTTGCATCATCTGCTGAATATGATAATACATTCCTGGTTGGTGCTGCGGCAGAAAACATTGATTTGAGCCGTTATTCCAATGGAAATCCAACGCTGCCGGGCATTTATAAAGTTAATATTTATATTAATGAACAACTGGCAGGGGTTGTTGAGCTGGATTTTGTAGATGTAGGAACAAAATCAGCCGTTCCCTGCTTTACCTCTAAAAATATTGCGCAGCTTGGCATTAAGCAGCCAGATGATAAAAGTCAGCTTGAGCAAGCAGTAATCAAAGATAAAGTGTCAAGCGATACTTCTTTTTCCGACTCTTTGGAAGGACGTTGCTTAGACCTAAAAAAACTGGTGCCAGCAGCAACTGTCGTTTTTGACAACGCTGCCCTACGCATGGATTTAAGCATTCCTCAAATAGCCCTTGAGAGAAGATACCATAACTACGTCTCTCCTTCTCTTTGGGAAGATGGCATCAATGCGGCAATGCTGTCTTACAACGTCAATGCTTACCACAATACAAATGATGGTAATGAGTCAGACTCATCATATTTCGGTCTAAATGCTGGGATCAATCTCGGCGCGTGGCACTTCCGTGCACGCGGCAACGCCAACTGGAATAGCGATTCTGGTACAACTGATATTCAGTATCAGAATCGTTACGTACAACGAGATATTCCAGCCTGGAGATCTCAACTGCAATTAGGCGAAGCATACACGACAGGTGATGCCTTTGACTCGGTCAGTATCCGCGGGGCCAGGCTCTACAGCGACGATCGTATGTTACCCTCAGAACTCACTGGCTATGCCCCCGTAGTCAGAGGTGTTGCGAACAGTAATGCAAAAGTTACCATTGAACAAAATGGTTATAAGATTTATGAAACAACGGTGGCGCCAGGGCAATTTGCGATCGACGATCTTAGTCCTTCGGGCTATGGCTCTTCGCTTGAGGTAACGGTAGAAGAATCTGATGGCACTAAACGCAAATTTAGCGTGCCTTTCTCGTCGGTCGTTCAGTTACTCCGCCCCGGAATGTCGCGCTGGGATTTTAGCGCCGGGGAAATCCAACAGAACAACCTGCAAGATAAACCCAATCTCGTACAGGGAACCTGGTATTATGGTTTGAATAATATGTTTACCGGCTATACCGGTATTCAGGCCACGGATAACAACTATTACTCAGTATTGTTAGGTGTCGGGATGAATACTGACATCGGGGCTTTCTCGTTTGACGTCACCCGTTCAAGTGTCGAAATACCTGATGACCAAAAATATCAAGGCCAAAGTTACCGTCTCTCATACAGTAAATTACTCAGCGAAACGAATACTTCACTAAATATTGCGGCTTATCGCTATTCAACGGAAAACTATCTTGGCTTGAATGATGCCATGATGCTCATTGATAACGTCAAACACAATATGCAGGATGAGGACGGTAATCCGTATGGTCTGGATAATTACTCACGACTACGAAATCAAGTGACACTGAGTGTAAGCCAGCCTCTGCAATTTGGTGACATTGATTATGGCTCATTTTATACCAACTTCAGCTGGCAGGATTACTGGGGTGGAGATGAGCAGCGCAAAAATTATTCAGCAGGTTATAGCAACGGAGCAAGCTGGGGAAGCTACAGCATCACATTGCAACGCAGCTATGACGAAGATGATCAAGCTGATGATAGCCTCTATTTGAGCTTCAGCATCCCTCTGGAAGTGATCTTTGGTGGAGAGCATAAGCAATCCGGTTTCCGCTCCATTGAAAGCAGCTTCAACAGTGACTTTAAAGGCGGCAACCAGTTAAACGTCAGCAGTAATGGCAATAGTGAGTCGGGCTTATTTAGTTATAGCGTTAACACAGGTTATCAGCAGACGCACTCAGACCGGAGCGACACCAGTTCAGTGGGTGGCTATATGAGTTATGAAAGCGACTTTGGCACATGGTCAACTTCAGCTTCGGCGAGCAGCGACGATTCGCGACAATATTCTCTGAATACTAACGGTGGATTTGTACTGCACTCGGGAGGGCTGACATTCAGTAATGATAGCTTTAATGATACCGATACCATGGTCTTAGTGAAGGCACCTGGAGCAAAAGGGGCACGGATTAACTACGGCAATAGTACGGTTGATCGTTGGGGGTACGGTGTCACAAGTTCCATGACACCCTATCGTGAGAACCGCGTTTCGCTTGATGTTTCCACTCTTGAAAATGACGTCGAGTTGAAGAGCACGAGCGGAACAAGTGTACCTCGTCAGGGAGCCATAACAATGATTAATTTTGAAACTGACGAAGGTCGCTCAGCCCTGCTTTACCTGTCACGCAATGACCAGCAACCCATCCCTCTTGGGGCAGAAGTTTTCGACTCAGATAACCAAATGGTCGGCAACGTCGGACAAGCCGGACAAGCGTTTATCCGCGGTATTCAGGATAGTGGAAAAATTAAAGTCGTCTGGGGCAGTAATAACGATCAAACGTGTTATGTACGTTATCAACTTCCTGAAAATCCGACAATGTTGGGGCACACTCTTGTACTCACGAATCAGGTTTGTGTTGTATCCAGTCATTAATGAAAGGAAGTTGACATTGTGTCAGCTTCTTATAGCGACTTTTTTCGTGAATACATTACTGCATGTTATCAATAGAAGCAGGTGACTTATGTCAGACAAAAATTACCGTTATGGAGTAATGCTTTGTGTCTTACTCAAAGCAACGAGCGCTTTAGCTGGCCTTCCTCCTACTACAAATGTTGACATAATCTTTGAAGCAAAGATTACAACACATACGTGCAATATTACGATTGAAGGCGCTGCGATAACCGCAGGAAGCGACGGAAATTATACTTTGGCAGCCGGTAAAAATGATGGCGAGATGGGTGTTGTTGAGATCGACAAAATTGTTTCTGGTTCAACAGAGGCTGACACCGATTTTAAGCTAGTGGCAAAAGGTTGCCCTCAGAACATCAGTCAAATCAGCACCAGAATTAGCGGTGATTCCATTAATAATGATTATATTTCTCCAAAAGGCGGAGAAGGAAGCACTACTAATATTGGCGTTGGGTTTTATCGCACCAGTGATATGACAACGCTCATCAAACTCAATACTGACAGAGCCTTACTGTGGAATGCTGATGAAATAGAAAACGGAGTGAATATGAAAGCAGCACTGCGTGCTATTTCGCGAACCCTGGCTGTAAAAGAAGGGGATTTTAACGCCACCGCAACACTAAGTTTCAGCTATGAGTAACAGGGCTATGAGCATGAAAACAATCCGACATAATGCTTTAATCATTTTTACATTAACATTGACATGTTTTTATTTGTCATGGGCAGAAGCGGCTGATGATCAATCACCCTTGACATTAAATATTCATTCTACGGTGGTTCATGCCGATAGCACCTGCGTTACGCATTTAAAAGTCAACGATATTGAAACAACCGAGGCTGATTTTGGCGATGTCCGTAAATCATCACTCGCCGCAGGGTCTAGTGATTCAACTATACGTTTCTCTATAACGATAGATTCATGCCCTGTTTACCCCGACCCTAAAGACGGCGGCACTGCATATGTGCATATCCTTCCTGTTGGTGCCTGTGATGGAAAAAATTTCGCCAACACCAATTCATCCTCTAATAAAGCAGAAGCCGTTTCATTGCAATTATGGCAGACTGTTTATACCAATGTACCTGATACACGAATTGAATGTAGTAATTCGGCGATTCCAGGTTGGAATAGTATTATTCCACTAGCTTTTGAGATTGGGGAAACATCCATACCCGAGTTTTATTTTTCAGCACGACTTACCGTGGCGGATGGGTATTCCATTGGCGATGTGACGACCGGGTCTTTTTCCTCTGCGGCTATAATTCAGATTGATTACCCTTAAGGTTATTATATGAGAAATATGATGAAAAAAACTTTTAGGGATAAATGTTATCCTATACGGCCTTCGGTTTTTATATTATTCCTTGTAGCTTCATGTGCAAATGCTGATGAACCAACACCGGTGACTTCTGGTGGTTACGTCGTGGATAAACAATATACAGTAAACTTTAGCGCCAACATTATTAATGATACTTGTGAGGTAATCATTAATAACAGCATGGTTGAATTGGGCACGGTAGGGCTCGGTTATTTTGGCGATCATAATCACCTGGGGCCTTATGATCCTGGCACAGGTTCTTATACCCCAGGTGATATGAAAAGTCCTTTTACCCCAGAGATTTATCAGGGTGGCGGAAAAGAATTTACGGTGACATTAAAAGACTGTCGCTCAAAATACCGTCCTGATGCAAGTGAATTGCATCTTACGGTGTCTCCACTTGCTGGCTATAAGCTTCAGGGCTCGAGTAAACAAATTTTCCCGAATATGCTATCGGAAGGTATAGGGGGCGCAGTAGGGGTCGGCGTAGTGGTTTTCTATGCTCTTAATAATGGTGAAACTATCAATGTTCTGGACTCAGGCGGTAACCCCCGTGATTTTGCCTATGATATCACGGGTAGAGACCCGGAAAAGGATATCTACACTTTTTATACCCGCTTCCAACAAATTGATAGCCGCGAGGTTTATCCTGGGGGTGTAAGAACGCAAGTCTTGATTGAGGCCTACTATGATTAATAATTCAAGAATACCCTATCTCTTTCAGTCAATATTTTTAGCCACGCTGTTAATATTTCCTGTTATCTCTGCCAATGCCTATATCATGGCCGGATATACCAGTGGCACCATTAATAATGCTAATGCCTCTGGAGTTGTCACCGATCGGTATCCAGGAAGTGGTATGACTCAACTGATGCTGACCCCTGCTCCTTCGTTACAGGCAGCCGGAGTCACCTTTGATTTTGTTGAACAAGATTCATCTGTCATCGGCGATGGTGGCTTATTTTGTAAGACGGGTGGAGGGACTAATCAGATGGAGTTTAGATCTCTATTAGAACCATCAGGTCTGAAGGCAGACGGTAAAGATCTTTTTGCTACCCCTATCCCAGGAATATATTACTCTCTGGACATTATTGATTTCAGAGGGACAAAAGATGGTTCTAATACAACATTTTCTCCTAGCACCTTTCCCTTGCCTTCAACGGGTACAATGACGATCGATGGTACTCTGAATGGTGGCGGAAAGTGTAATGCCACAGGTAACACATTGCTGGGTGGGTTTAATCTTCATATTAAACTGACTTTTTATGTTGATCAGCAACTCGACAATGCACGTTCAGGGGAAGATATTCTTCCTGCTCTTATTGACGCTTTCGAATTCAAAAGTGCTGATGGTTCAGGCTCTAGCATTACGGTTCGTTTGCAAGCCCAGGCAAAACTCACAGCACCCACCTGTTTTGCCACGCAAGTTACTTCGGAGATTATGAACGGGAGTAATACGGTTGTAATGGGTAATGATTACGATGCCAATGAACTTCAGCAGAATAATAACCCTAAAGCAGTACCTTTCCATATTAACCTTGAAAACTGCATGGGTGTTAAAGACATTGAAGTACGTCTGACAAGTAGTAACACGGATACTGATGAAGTATTGCTGACTAATACTTACGGCCAGGATTATCCTGGAGCTGCAAAAGGCGTGGGTGTACTGATTGAGGCGCAAGCGTTAAGTGGCGCGTTATCCATTTTAAAACCTAATAGCGGCCAGCCCTTTGCAGACACAATGGAATCGAATGAAAATGTTCATAAATATTATCCTTCCTGTAACGATCCGGCGTTATGTGACCAGGGAAATGACCATATGCTCAATTTCAATGCAACCTTAAAATCGATTTCTGGTCAGACTGTCGAACCCGGAGACTTTCAAGCAAAAGGCACTTTTTCTATCACTTATAGATAATATATTAAACCTCAAGGTAATAGAGGGATTATACAAAAAATTTGCCCCTCTATTTCCTATACGTTCTGTCAACTCTTCCATTATAGGCTCGATGCCGGAGAGACTGAACCGCACCGGGTTTGTTGGAGAGAGTTAAGGCCGGGAACTCAGGTTGCCATAGCCTTGTTCCCGATGGAAGCGTAATACGCTTTTTATGCTTCAGCCGGGGGAATGTGCCCAAGACGTTCAAGCAGCCGACGCTTGTGTTAGGGTGACAACACTGATCAATTGAAGGTGGAATAGTAGAAATTTAGAAACCTCATAGGGCTACGTAAGAGGGTAACTGCATTTATGTCTTTTTTATGATGATGAAAGATTGCCTTAAGTTATCGAGTTGTTAGCATGAATGCTATTTATAATAATATTATGATTTTAATTATTTATCCTGCCGATTTGTTATTTTGAAACCATAAGATTTTGTGATAAATTGTCTGTGTGAAAATCAAATATATTTAAGCGCTCTGTTAATCACATTGATTAACATCGTTCGCTTATAAAGAGTTAAGTAGATGAGTATAGAAGTTGTCCATGAATGTATGTCTAACGGTAGTTCTTTCGATTTTGCATCAAAAACAAAATGTTTTCAGGCCATTGAAGGGCTGCACAATAAATTAATCCCTTTTTGCACGCCCTTTTTCTTAGCCCAAGATGAATGTCATCAGCTTGGTAATAATAAGGTCACTGCCAGTATTATTTTACTTACAGATGGTTTTTGTTCTATCTGTAACTCAGAAGATGATTTATATGTCTATACTCTCTTTCCGCCTTCTGTAGTTGGTCTAATTGATGGGTACAGTACGTTCAATGAGATCCCAACACGGCCACGGCATTATATTCATGCTGAAAGTGATTGCTATGGTTATGAAATTCCTCTCGATACATTCGTGCAAAAATGTGATGACTTGAACTTATGGCGTGATATCTGTAATATTCTGGCACAACGAATGTTGGTGATGAGTTCAAGAGAGCGTGAACTTATTGGTGTTGATACATATAGTAAAGTTCGGTCAATCCTCATTGAACTCTGGCTCTATCCCGACCATATTCGCAATCAAATAAGAATGACTCCATTTGTTCAGCGAAGAACGGGAAGTTCTCGCAGTCAAATAATGTACATAATTTCTGCGCTTCGAAAAGGTAACTACCTGGAAATTGAAAAGGGGAAACTGGTTATGTTGAATAAATTACCAATGGCGTTTTAGCAAAAACCTTTTGTATTATTTCGGCGTAAGCACACCCGTTTTAATTAATGCACTTTTCGAGGTTTCCGGTTTTTCAGCCATCAGCCAGCATTCTTCCGGGGTCAGGTTATTCAGGGATTCATGAGGTCGTTCGCTATTATATTCCTTCAACCAGCGCTCCGTGATCTCCCTGGCTTCATCCCGTTGTAGTGGCTCGCTAATTCAGGCCACCTCGAAATCCTGTTAATGTTCAAACAGTGAATATGAAGTGATGCATGATCAAAACTCGTCGGGCTAAACGCACCTTCTCCCCGGAGTTCAAACTCGAAGCGATCGAGCAGATTGTTAAATATCAGCGAGAGGCGCGTCCAAAGGCGGTCTGTTTGATGACAGCCATACTCTGAGCAAGCTTATTCAACGCCCGACGACGCCGCTGTCTGAAAGCGTCAAAAGCATCCTATAAGCGCTAACCATTGCCCTTTTTTGTGGCGTCCCCACGGGGTATCTTCGATAATGACGAGATATTCCGCGGGAGATTAGCGTGCAGGGTGTTCCTCAGCAGTTCACAGACGAGAAAGATTGTGCCAGCTTCCGCCATCTGCCCGATGTACCGGGGGTGGAGCTTTATCATGCCCATATTTCACGCTACGCTTTTGAACTGCACACCCACGAAGCCTTTGGAATTGGCGCGATTGAACTCGGCGCGGAGCGTTTTCGCTATCGTGGCACGCAATATATTGCCCCCGTCAATTCCGTCGTCACTATGAATCCTGATGAATTACACACCGGTGAAGCCGAAACTGCCGACGGCTGGCGCTATCGGATGGTCTATCTCGAACCGAATTTACTGGAAGACGTGACGGGCATTCGTGACTGGTGGTTTAGCGATGTGGTGCGCCACGACACGCAGCGTTCCGCCCTGCTTTGTCAGCAAATTTATGGTTTGTGGAACACCGATGACCCGCTGGCACAAAAAGGGTTGTTGCTTGACCTGATCGATACTTTCCGCCCGTTTGCACGTCATGCGCCGAATGCACAGGAAGCGGCCCATCGCTTTGAACGCATTAGAGAGTATTTGCACGACAACTATATGCACCCGGTGACGCTTGACCAACTCGCCGCTGTGGTCGCACTCAGTCCGTACCATTTCCAGCGCCAGTTCAAAGCCCGTTATCACGTCACGCCACATCAGATGTTAATGGCCATTCGTTTATGGCGTGCCAAAGATTTCCTGACCCGCGGGATGCCCGCCGCCGAAGTCGCCGCCGCGACGGGGTTAACCGATCAGTCCCATCTGACCCGCGCTTTTACGCGCCGCTACGGCATCACGCCTGTTCGCTACCAGAAACAAGTTTTCCTGCGCTAATGCGCAACCTCATACAATACGCACCGCCAGCGCGCTCCCTACACTGCGTCTGTTTACGAATAAGGTACAAATGATGATGAGTGGTGTGTTGTACGCCCTGCTGGCGGGGCTGATGTGGGGTTTGATTTTTGTCGGGCCGCTGCTGGTGCCGGAATACCCGGCGGTATTGCAGTCGATGGGCCGCTATCTGGCGCTTGGCCTGATAGCCCTGCCGTTGGCGTGGCTGGGGCGTGCGCGGCTCAAGCAGCTCGGCAAGCGCGACTGGCTGACCGCGCTGGGCCTGACGATGATGGGCAATCTCATTTATTACGTCTGCCTCGCCAGCGCAATTCAGCGTGCGGGCGCACCCGTTTCGACCATGATCATCGGTACGCTGCCGGTGGTGATCCCGGTATTTGCTAATCTGCTTTACAGCCAGCGCGACGGTAAACTTTCCTGGCTTGGGATGGCGCCGGCGCTCGGCTGCATCGCGCTAGGGTTACTGTGTGTGAATATCGCCGAACTCAGTCACGGTCTCACCGACTTCAGTGGGTGGCGCTATGGCAGTGGCATCGGTCTGGCGTTTATCTCTGTTGTTTGCTGGGCGTGGTATGCGCTGCGTAACGCCCGCTGGCTGCGGGAAAACTCGGATAAACATCCGATGATGTGGGCAACGGCACAGGCGCTGGTCACGCTGCCCGTTTCGCTGCTCGGTTATGTGCTCGCCTGCCTGTGGCTCAGCGGCCAGGGGCAATCTTTTCCGCTACCGTTCGGCCCGCGTCCGGAACGCTTTATCACCTTGATGATCGCCATCGCGGTGTTCTGTTCATGGGTGGGTGCATTATGCTGGAACATCGCCAGCCAGCGGCTGCCGACGGTGATCGTCGGGCCATTGATCGTTTTCGAAACGCTGGCTGGCCTGCTGTATACCTTTATGCTGCGTCAAAGCCTGCCTCCACTGCTGACGTTCATCGGCATCGCGCTGCTGGTCATCGGCGTGGTGATTGCGGTGCGGGCCAAACCGCAAAAACCTCTACTGCAAGCACTGCACGAAGCCCCCCGAAAATAGTGCCTTATTCCCAAAGGGGTATTTTCTTATCTTAAAGATGCATTTAAAATGCATCTTATATTTTACAGATGAGGTAACGACTATGGCCTTTCGCGATCAACCTTTAGGTGAACTGGCGCTCTCAATTCCGCGCGCGTCTGCTCTGTTTCGTCAATACGATATGGATTACTGCTGCGGCGGGAAGCAAACGCTGGAACGTGCCGCGGCACGTAAAGAGCTGGATGTGGCTCAGATAGAAGCTGAACTGGTCAAACTGGCAGAGCAACCCGTCGAAAAAGAGTGGCGCGTAACGCCGCTTGCCGAAATTATTGACCACATCATTGTGCGCTATCACGACCGTCATCGCGAACAGTTGCCGGAGCTTATCCTGCAAGCCACCAAAGTGGAGCGCGTTCACGCGGATAAACCGAATGTGCCAAAAGGCCTGACCAAATATCTGACCGCGCTGCATCAGGAGCTCTCCAGCCACATGATGAAAGAGGAGCAGATCCTGTTCCCGATGATCAAACAAGGCATGGGCCGTCAGGCAATGGGGCCGATCAGCGTGATGGAAAGCGAGCATGATGACGCGGGCGAACTGCTGGACGTGATCAAGCATGTGACCAATAACGTGACGCCGCCGCCAGAAGCCTGTACCACCTGGAAAGCGATGTATAACGGCATTAACGAGATGATTGATGATTTGATGGAGCACATCAGTCTGGAGAACAATGTGCTGTTCCCGCGCGCGTTAGCGGGGGAGTGATGTTTGCCCGGCGGCGCTACGCTGACCGGGCCTACGCTGTTCTGTAGGCCGGTTTAACGCAGCGCCATCCGGCAATCAATATAATATTACTGCACCAAACGTTTTTTACCGATAAACCACCAGCCCAGCCCCAGCACCACGAACCACAGCGGGGTGACGATCAGCGCCTGACGGGTATCCTCTTGCAGCGTCAACAATACCAGCACAAATACGAAGAACGCCATACACACCCAGCACATCAATTTGCCGAGTGGCATTTTGTATTTCGACGTTTCATGCAGCTGCGGGCGCTGTTTGCGGTAGACCAGATACGAACACAGAATGATGGTCCACACGAACATGAACAGGATCGCCGACACGGTCGTTATCATGGTGAACGCCGCAATCGCGCTTGGGTTCACGTACAGCATGACGACGCCGCCCAACAGGCAGATGCAGGAGAAGGTCAGGCCTTTCGCGGGCACTGCACGTTTAGAAAGCTTGGCGAACGCTTTTGGCGCAACGCCGTCCTGCGCAAGGCCGAACAGCATACGGCTGGTCGAGAACACGCCGCTGTTGGCAGATGAAGCCGCAGACGTCAGCACCACAAAGTTGATGATACTCGCTGCCGCAGGCAAGCCCACCAGCACGAACAACTCAACGAATGGGCTCTTATCCGGCACTACGGAACCCCACGGCGTAACCGACATAATAACCACCAGCGCAAACACGTAGAACATGATGATGCGGATTGGAATGGAGTTAATCGCGCGCGGCAGGGATTTCTCCGGATCTTTGGTTTCCGCAGCCGTTGTCCCCACCAGTTCAATACCAACGAAGGCAAACACCGCTATCTGGAAACCGGCGAAGAATCCGCTGATGCCTTTCGGGAACCAGCCGCCGTCATTCCACAGGTGATCGAACGAAGCCTGCACGCCGCTTGGCGACGTAAAGTGCGTCATCACCATCACCAAACCGACAATCACCAGCCCGACGATGGCGACAATTTTGATCATCGCAAACCAGAACTCCATCTCGCCGAACATCTTCACAGTGGCGAGGTTCAGGCCGAGCAGCAGCGCAATGACCGCTATTGATGCCACCCAATCCGATAAGCCAGGGAACCAGAACTGGGCGTATGACGTTATCGCGACAACGTCCGCCATGCCGGTGACGACCCAGCAGAACCAGTAGGTCCAGCCGGTGAAATACCCCGCCCACGGGCCGAGCAGGTCGGCGGCGAAATCGCTGAAGGATTTGTATTCGAGATTCGACAGCAGCAATTCACCCATTGCGCGCATGACGAAGAAAAGCATGAAGCCGATAATCATATAGACAAAAATTATCGACGGCCCGGCCAGGCTGATGGTTTTGCCTGAGCCCATAAACAGCCCGGTGCCTATCGCGCCACCGATAGCAATCAGCTGAATATGCCGGTTTGTGAGATTGCGCCGTAGCGACTGCTCGGACGATGCGTCATCATCCGTCGCAACTTTTACCTGATCTACCATGTGATTTCTTCCTGTTGTTCCTGTTGTGTTGTGCTGGCTCTACGGCCATTGAATACATCTGTCGATGTTTCAGTTTTTTAAGACTGTTCGATAGTAGGTAAGAATCGGCGGGTTGAATACTATGAAATGAATATAATGTTAATAAGATGTTTAAAGTGAGTGTTATATCACTCAGCTAACGCGAAACAGCTCACAAAAATACACTGGCTGCGCGCCAATGCAAGATTAAATGCTAGTAAGTTTCGAAGTTAGGGATATTGCACTGCTTTTGACATCCTCTCCCGTTCCCGGGAGAGGATCGAGCGCCTTACAGGATTTCGAGCAGTTCTACTTCGAAAACCAGGGTGCTGAAAGGTGGGATGGATGCGCCAGCGCCACGCTCGCCGTAAGCGAGGTTTTGCGGGATAGTCAGTTCCCATTTGGAGCCAACTGGCATCAGGGTCAGGGCTTCGATCCAACCTGGGATCACGCCGTTAACCGGGAATTCAGCGGGTTCGCCGCGCGCAACAGAGCTGTCGAACACGGAACCGTCGGTCAGTTTACCGGTGTAGTGAACGCGAACACGGTCGGTGCGCGCGGGGATTGCGCCTTCGCCCTGAGTCAGAACGCGGAATTGCAGACCGGATTCGGTGCTGCTCACGCCTTCTTTCTCACGGTTTTCTTCCAGATACTTCACGCCATCAGCCGCCATGGCTTCGAATTGCTCGCGACGAACGGCGTCAGCACGCTCGTGAATTTCACGCAGCGCACGGTGAACGACATCCACCGGAACCTGTGGCTGTTTGCCTTCCAGTGCATCAGCAATACCAGCGACCAGTGCTTCTGGCAGCAGGCCCTGCAGGCCGGATTCGCTAAGCTGTTGTCCTACCTGGAGGCCGATTCCGTAACTGGCCTGGGCTTCAATGGTGTCAAAAGTCGGGGTTGCCATGGTCTTTCCTTTCATCGGATGAAAATCAGCGGGCAGCATAACAGCCAGGCCGCATCGGGTAAAACTTTGTCTCGGCAGAATAATGTATATACTGAGGGACAAAACAGGGAAACGCGGAGCAGGAGGTGACCCATGCCCGGGCGATTCGCACTACAACCTACGTTGTTAAAAATCTGGCATGCACCGGATAATTTCAGATTAATGGACCCGCTGCCACCGCAGCACCGTCGCGGTATCATCGCTGGCTTTTTGCTGGTGATTATCGGCTTCCTGCTTCCTTCTGGTGACAATGCGCCCGCGCAGCCGATGAGCCGAAATGCGCAAATCGACATCCAGTCACAGTCCCAACCGCAGCAGGGCAATCTGCAACAGCCGCTCCCGCCGCTGGTCTCTTCGCCACCGGTGAACGATCCTGGCCAGGCCGCGCCTGTCGCACCAGAAGTGGTGCAGGAAGAGCAGCCGGACGAACAGCCGCAACAGGTACAAACCCAATCTCAGCCGCAAACCGCGCCTGCGCAGACTCAATCGCTGCCGGGCATCGAGCAACAGTGGCGTAGCTACCGCGTAGAACCGGGTAAAACGCTGGCGCAGCTGTTCCGCGACCACAACCTGCCACCAACGGATGTCTATGCGATGTCGAAAGTGGAAGGGTCAGGAAAACCGCTGAGTTCATTGCAGGCCGGGCAAATGGTGCAGGTGCGCCAGAATGCTAACGGCGTGGTGACGGCGCTAACGATTGATAACGGCAGCGATAAGCAGGTGCTGTTTACCCGCCAGTCAGATGGCAGCTATATCCGCGTTCGTTAACATTTTCGCCCGGTAGCATTCAGCCTGCCGGGCGACGTTCACGCACTGCCTTATTCACCCACCAAATCCCCGAACACACCAGCACCAACGCCAACGCGTATTTCCACTCCAGAATGTTCTCGCCGAGAAAAATACCCGACAACACTGTGCCCGCCACTGGAATAACGAAGTTGAACGGGGCAATCATGCTGACACGATTGTATTTCAGTAACGTACTCCACAACGCAAAGGCCACCGAAGAGAGCAGCGTCAGATAGCCCAATACCGCCACCGATTCCACACCGTGAATCGTCAACGTGCCGCCACTGAGATAACCGCCCACCACTAACGCCAGCCCCCCGATGCCTAACTGCCAACCGGTCATGACGGTCGGATCGACCGTTTGCGAGATACGCTTCCCATACAGCGTTGCCGCCGAAAGAATAAACGCCGCCAGCACCACGAAGCCATCTCCTCGCCAGGCAAAACTAAAATCCATCAGCGAATGGCTGAAATTCACCAGCATCACCCCGGCAAAACCAAGAATACAGCCCACCGTTTTGTTATAGCTGAGTTTGTCGTTTTGATAGATGAAATGTGCCAGCAATACGCTGAAGAACGTGCCGGTGGCATTCATTATCGAGCCTTTCACGCCGGTCGTGAACGACAGTCCAATATAGAAAATCGCATATTGAATAGAGGTTTGCGTCAGGCCAAGCAGCGTAAGCTGGCCAAATTGTTGGCGGTTAAGGCGTGCAATCGGTTTACGCTGCGCCATCGCGAACAGCAACAACAACAGTCCGGCAAACAAAAACCGGTAGCCGGCAAAGATGATTTTCGACGGAATATCGTCAGTGGCAATCTGGAAAATTTCGTAGCCATTTTTGATGGCAGGATAAGAACTGCCCCACAGCAAACAACACAGCGTTGCGCCAGCGTAGACGACATTCTTGCGCATAAAGAGCGGAGCGGGCGTAACCATTTCCATGAGTTTGACCTGAATTAAAATCGCGTTTTAATTCATTATCCGGAAATGCTCGGCGAATAGCTACCATACAAGAGGAAAGTACGAGGGAGAATCAGGTAGGCCTGAAAAGCAAAACGCCGGCACAAGGCCGGCGATTTGTCGTTATTTTAGAGTAATGAATTACTCAGCAACAACGCTTACTACCAGTTTAGCAAACACATCGCTGTGAACCTGGAAGTCCACTTCGTGCTCGCCAGTGGTACGCAGAACGCCGTTCGGCATGCGAACTTCGCTCTTAGCAACGGTCACGCCAGCAGCAGAAACTGCATCAGCGATGTCGCGAGTACCGATAGAACCGAACAGTTTACCTTCGTCGCCTGCTTTAGACGCGATGGTAACGGTGCCCAGTGCGTTGATTTTCTCAGCGCGAGCTTGAGCAGCGTTCAGAACGTCAGCCAGTTTGGCTTCCAGTTCAGCACGGCGTGCTTCGAAGAATTCAACGTTTTTCTTGGTAGCTGGAACAGCTTTACCCTGTGGAACCAGGAAGTTACGAGCGTAGCCCGCTTTAACGTTTACCTGATCACCCAGGCTGCCCAGGTTTGCTACTTTATCAAGCAGAATAACTTGCATTACCTTATCCTCTCAAAGTCGTGTTAATGGACTGTGGCCGATTACTGATGACGATCAGTGTACGGCAGCAGGGACAGGTAGCGAGCGCGCTTGATACAACGAGCGAGCTGACGCTGGTATTTTGCACGAGTACCGGTAATACGGCTCGGGACAATTTTACCACTTTCAGTGATATAGTTTTTCAGCGTAGCGATGTCTTTGTAATCAATCTCTACAACGCCTTCCGCGGTGAAACGGCAGAACTTGCGACGACGGAAATAACGTGCCATTTGGCTAGTCTCCAGAATCTATCAATTCAATCTGCTCGGCATGCAACACCATTTTGCTCAGTCCATTTCGTGCCTTGTGGCAACTGATAAAGCCCTGAACGGTGATTTGCGTGCCGACCGTTATACTGTGAGTAATGGCTTGGTTCTCGTGTCCGCTAATAATAACGGGCATTTGGCACCACGCCTGCCGGTGAAAACCGGCTTCCTCCTGCATCGAACGGTGCTCAAGCACGAACTGGCAGTGAGGAATTCCTGATGGGCTAACCTTTCGAAGGGGCGCCTTGCACACTGTGCCGGACAACACCAAACGGTTGGCCATCACGATTACTCTTCAGAATCCCCAGCTTCAGCATCATCTGTGGTTTCATTGGCGAAATCATCGCGACGATCACGGCGCTCATCTTTCGCTTTAACCATTGGAGATGCTTCAGTCTCAGCGTGTTTAGTACGCATAACCATGCTGCGGATAACGGCATCGTTGAAGCGGAAGTTTGTTTCCAGCTCATCGATCACTTCCTGCGGAGCTTCAACGTTCAGCAGAACGTAGTGTGCTTTGTGCAGTTTGTTGATCGGGTAAGCCAGCTGACGGCGGCCCCAGTCTTCCAGACGGTGGATCGTACCTTCTGCTGCAGTGATTGCACCAGTGTAACGCTCGATCATACCCGGAACCTGTTCGCTCTGGTCAGGATGGACCATAAAAACGATTTCGTAATGACGCATCGAATTGCTCCTTACGGATTATTCAGCCTCCTGTCTGGGTCAGCCGCGGCCCATGGAGGCAAGGAACGTGGTTAAAGTGCGGCTGAAAAATTGACGCGTAATCATACTTGCGCTACCCCAGAAACTCAAGGTGATTGCACAAATAATTCGCACGAAGGGCAAAGCGGAAGGAAGTCAGTGGCTTAACATTAAGCAATACGAAATGCGCCATTTTTTTGAACAACTGCATCAGAAATGGTCGCTTATGAATCGAAAAGGAACGATTACACTTAACGTATACCTCATCGGGAACAGCAGGAGACTTCAGTTCAACGCAGCACGCAGTATGGAGTCACTATCATGAAAAACATCGCAATCGCTGTAATGGCTGCATTTTTGCTCAGTGCAAACGCGATGGCAGCCATCAAAATCGACGGTCGACAGGCCAGAAATATGGACGATGTGCAGAGCTTAGGCGTCATTTACATTAATCATAACATCGCCACCGAAAGCGAAGCAGATCAAGCCTTGAGTGAAGAGAGTGACGCCCGTGGCGCCAAATACTATCACCCAATCCTTATCCATGAACCCGGCAGCAATGGCTTAATTCATGCCAGCGCTGACGTTTACCGCTAGCACCAGGAAAACAACAGAACGACTTTGCCCTGACTCTGCCCCCGGATTTCGGGGGCTTTTTTTGCGCTACTTTTGCCCGCTGTCTTGCTGACCATAGTAAGCATTCGGGCCATGCTTACGACTGAAATGTTTCTCACTCAGCCAGCGGTCGATGGGCTTGAACTGTGGATTGATGTCCCGCGTCAACCATGCCATTTTTGCCACTTCTTCCATTACCACCGCGTTATGCACCGCATCGTTCGCATCCTTACCCCACGCAAATGGCCCATGCTGCCAGACCACAACACCAGGGGTATGCAACGGCTCTCGTTGACTCAGGGTTTCAATAATGACTTTCCCGGTATTCAATTCGTAATCGCCCTGTACTTCCGTTTCACTCAGTGGCCGAGTACAAGGAATATCACCGAAAAAATAATCCGCATGTGTCGTACCCAACGCCGGGATAGGTTGTCCTGCCTGCGCCCAGGCCGTCGCGTGCGTCGAGTGAGTATGCACCACGCCGCCAATATTGGGGTACTGACGATACAGCGCCAGATGCGTCGCCGTGTCAGATGACGGGCGGAAGCGGCCCGCCACCACGTTGCCGGCCAGGTCTACAACAACCATGTCGTCGGCAGTCATCACCTCATACGCAACACCACTGGGTTTGATCGCTACCAGCCCGCGCTCGCGGTCGATGCCGCTGACGTTGCCCCACGTAAACGTCACCAACCCATAACGCGGTAGATCCATATTGGCGGCAAAAACCTGTTGTTTCAGCTGCTCCATTATACCGTCTCCACTAAACCCGCCAGCGCCATTCGCTCGCGCACCCAGTCACGCGCCTTGATCACTTCGGCCAGCGGATCTTCCGCCGTTTCGCTCCACATTTCGATCAGATACGGACCGCAATAACCGCTCTGCTTAAGCGTTCTGAAGCACTGTTCGAAATCGACTACGCCTGTACCAAACGGTACATTTTTGAAGACACCAGGTTGCGTATCTTTGACGTGTACTGCCACGATATGACCGATCCCCGCCTGCAACTCCATCGGCACGTCGTTATCCCATGCCGATAGATTGCCGATATCCGGGTAAATCTGAAACCACGGATTATTGAGATAGTGCGCATAGCCCAGCGCTTTGCTGATGGAGTTCATCAGCGGGTAATCCATGATTTCCATCGCCAGCGTCACCTGCGCGCGACTCGCCATTCCGACGCATTCTTTTAATCCTTCCCGAAAGCGGCGGCGCGTCTCGTCGTTTGCCTGCTGATAATAGACATCGTAGCCCGCCAACTGGATCACCCGAATCCCCACATCCTGCGCAAACAAAATGGCCTGCCGCATGATCGTCAACCCCTGCTCGCGCACCGCATCGTCTTCGCTGCCGAGCGGGAAACGACGATGAGCACTCAGGCACATCGAAGGCACCCGCACGCCGGTTTCTGCGACAGCGTTGACAAGCGCCATTTTTTGCTCACGACTCCAGTCAAGGCGCGACAATCTGGCATCGGTTTCATCAATGGACATTTCGACGAAGTCAAAACCCAGCCCTTTCGCCAGGTTCAGGCGCTCCAGCCAACACTCCCCGGTGGGGAGTGCTTTTTCGTAGATACCCAGCGGAACCTGTTTCGACAACATAGCGGCTCCTTAACCCCACAACTGGGAAATTGAGCGCTTGAACTGGCGCGCGGCGTCAACCGGGTCCGCCGCATCACGAATACTGCGCCCGGCGATAAACACGTGGATCGGAATACCTTTAAACAACGGTAAATCCTCCAGCGCCAAGCCGCCAGTCACCGTCACCTTAAAGCCCATCTGCGCAAGGCGTTTGATGGCATTAATATCTTCCTCGCCCCACGCCACGCCCGCGGCCTGAGCATCGCGACTGCGGTGATAAACCACCTGCTGAATGCCCGCCTGATACCACTCCTGCGCCTGTTCCCAGGTCCAGAATCCTGTCAGCTCAATTTGTACATCACCGTTAAATTCCTTCGCCACACCCAGCGCACCTTTGGTGGTGTTGATATCCGCGCAGCAGATAACCGTCACCCAGTCGGCATTAGCTTCAAAACACATGCGTGAGAGAATTTTCCCGGCGTCGGCAATTTTGGCATCGGCCAGCACGATTTTATGCGGGTATAGCGCCTTTAAATCACGCACCGCACGCACACCTTCGGCGACACAAAGAATGGTCCCCACTTCGATAATATCGACTTCTTCCGCAATCAATCGCGTGGTGGCGTAGGCATCAGCCATCGTTTGGTTATCCAGCGCAACCTGCAACATCGGTAATGAATGAGACATAACAACTCCTTTCAGGCACTCGCCATAGTGACGTTATCGATGAGATCCAGCACGTCCTGCTCGGTGCGGCAGGCACGTAAACGGTCGAAATTGGCTTCGTCATCAAAAAGGGTGACGATTTGCATGATCCCAACCTCCTGATGGGTGGTGGCATCCACCGCCGCCAGGGTGATGAGAATGTCGACCGGATCATTGTCTTCATGGTTGAACATCAGCGGCTCTTTGAGCGTCACCAACGCAAAACCTGTTTTTCTCACTCCCTCTTCCGGACGTCCATGCGGCATAGCAAGGCCGGGAGCGATGACGAAATAAGGCCCGTGCTGCGCCACGCCGTCGAGAATGGCCTGGTAATAGCGTGGCTCGACTACGTCAGCCTTTACCAGCAAATCAACACCGAGTTTTACCGCCTCCTGCCAGGTTTTCGCTTCCGCCTGAAGCAGAATAGAGCGATTTTCAGCCAGTGAATCACGTAGTTTCATCGCCGCTTCCTTACTTCAGATCCTGAGGGAAATGCGCAGTGATCACTTCCATCAGTTTTGGGCCAAAGTCTGCGGCGGACAGCATATTGCGTACGCCGACGACATATTTGTTGCCCGTCACGGTGATTTCGCCGGCGATGTGCGTTGAGGCGATAATGACATCCGCACCGCTCAACTCGCTTTTGTATTCACCTACCGCACAGCTGTTCACACTGTGGTCCACGCCCTGCTGAGTCAGGAACTGATCAACCTTCATTTTCATGATCATCGAACTGCCCTGCCCGTTACCACAAACCGCCAGAATTCTTACCGTCATAACTCAGATCCTTTTAGTGGGCAGAGGCCTCTGCCAGTTGTTTTTCTGCGTCTTCCTCAGCGCGTAATGCACGCCCGGCGACGACCATGTAAGCCAGTGCAATCACGATGATAACCACCATGAATAACAGGCCCGTGGTCACAAAGCCCTGCATCATTGGCGGAGCCAGAATCGACCAGTCAGCCATTCCCATCCACGCGCTCATACCAGTCAGTTTTACCGCCCAGACGCAGCCGAAGATTTCAATCATCCCCATGACAAGACAAATCTTGAGCGCCGCACGCCAGCCGCCAAAATGATTAGCAAACACCCCAATGGTGGCGTTAGAGAAAAACATCGGGATGAAGCCTGGGATAATCATGATCGAGGAACCGCAGCCAATCAGAATACCGACCGCAATCAGCTGGCCGACCGTCCCCCAGATGAAGCCCCAGACCACGGCGTTCGGTGCGAAGCTGTAAATTGCCGCACAGTCGATGGCCAGTACAGCCCCCGGGATCAGCCGTTGAGAAATCCCGTTGAACGCTTCGGAGAGCTCCGCCACAAACATGCGCACACCCTGCACGATGATGAAAATGGCCACCGCAAACTGGAAGCCGGTTTGCAAGATGTAGATAGTCCAGTGCACTTTGCCCGCCATCGCCTGCACCACGTCTACGCCAAAGGAGAGCAAAATAACGCCAAAGAACACGGTCATGACAATGGCAGTCGAAACGATGTTGTCGTGGAAAATGTTCAACCAGCCGGGCAGTTTCAGATCTTCCACGCTGTCCTCTTTTTTCCCGAGGTACGGCGCAATTTTGTAAGCAATCCAGGAGGCAAACTGCTGTTGGTGACCAATGGAGAAACCGCAGTTATCGGTGACTTCTTGGGTTGGTTTGTACATCATATTGGAGGTGATGCCCCAGTAGAGTGACACCAGTACCGCAGTACAAATGATGGTCGTCCACATTGGATAGCCGAGAATGTAGAAGAACACAGCGATAAGTCCGGCCTGCTGAAACATGATGTGACCGGTGAGCATGATGGTACGAATGCCGGTGATGCGCCGCAGAAGCACGTAAACAATGTTCAATGCCAGCGCCAGTAACACCGCGTAACCCACCCAACTGTAGGCATCTCCCATTCGCTCGATCGTTGCCATCATCGAAGCATAGGTATCTGAAATTGCGCCATTAATGCCATACACTTCCGACATTTTCGCGACCACGGGCTTGAACGTTCCCGTCAAAATGCCGGATCCCGCCTGCAACAACATGAAGCCGATAATCGTTTTGATGGTGCCTTTAACGATCACGCTGGCACTTTTGCGCAGCAGGATATAACCCAGACAGGTCACAATGCCCAGCAACAGCGGAGCATTGGTCATTACCTGGTTAAAAAATACGGTAAAGATGTCGTAGAGGATCCCCATAACACTCTCCAGAAGAGATAAAACCTGAGCATGTCGCGCTCAGCGAAGGTTGTGTCGCACACTTTAATAATCAAAAGTAATCACAACAAGATTGAATTTGATTAAATGTGACTCACCACGCAATTTATATCCCTGCGTTTCACAAGGTTTACTTCCGTCACAAGTTAACGTTCGCAAAATAAGATCAACGCACTGTTTTAAATGACATTATTATTAACAGCACTCTATTTAAACCCGTATCAATCCGGTACACCCCTTTCTAAAAAGAGCGAATCGGGGCGTTGCATTCGTGAATAATCAGTGTCAGAATTAATCAATAACAATCATTTAATGATTTATTTTGATAACAAATGAGGAGTATCGCGATGAGTAAAGTGAACACCATCACCCGTGAATCATGGGTTCTGAACACCTTTCCTGAATGGGGAAGCTGGCTGAATGAAGAAATTGAGCAGGAGCAGGTTGCGCCGGGTACGTTCGCGATGTGGTGGCTGGGTTGCACCGGTATCTGGTTGAAATCTCAGGGTGGAGCTAACCTTTGCGTCGATTTCTGGTGCGGAACAGGCAAACAGAGCCACGGTAACCCGCTGATGAAAAATGGTCACCAGATGCAGCGAATGGCGGGCGTGAAGAAGCTACAGCCGAACCTACGCACGACGCCTTTTGTGCTCGATCCTTTTGCCATCCGCCAGATTGACGCGGTGCTCTCTACTCACGATCACAACGATCATATCGACGTGAACGTCGCCGCCGCAGTGATGCAAAACTGTGCCGATGACGTCCCCTTTATCGGCCCACAAACCTGTGTGGATCTGTGGGTGGGTTGGGGTGTGCCGCGCGAACGCTGCATCGTTGTCAAACCCGGTGATGTGGTAAAAGTGAAAGACATTGAAATTCACGCACTGGATGCCTTTGACCGCACCGCGCTGATCACCCTGCCCGCCGATCAAAAAGCCGCTGGCATTCTACCGGACGGAATGGACGAGCGGGCGGTGAACTACCTGTTCAAAACGCCGGGGGGCAACCTGTATCACAGCGGTGACTCTCACTATTCCAACTACTACGCCAAACACGGCAACGAGCATCAGGTTGACGTAGCACTAGGCTCATACGGCGAAAACCCGCGCGGCATTACCGACAAAATGACCAGCGCTGATATTCTGCGTATGGCAGAAGCGCTCAATACGAAAGTCGTAATTCCATTCCACCACGATATTTGGTCGAATTTCCAGGCCGATCCGCAGGAAATCCGGGGGCTATGGGAAATGAAAAAAGATCGTCTTAAATATGGCTTTAAGCCGTTTATCTGGCAGGTCGGCGGTAAATTTACCTGGCCGCTGGATAAAGACAATTTTGAGTACCACTACCCCCGTGGTTTCGACGATTGCTTTACCATCGAACCGGATTTGCCGTTTAAATCCTTCCTGTGATCCCTTGCTGGCGCTGCACCGATCCGGGGGGATGAACGCAGCGCTGGCTCGCCAGATGATGTTGATTTAGTAATTTTAGGTGTTTTCAAATATCATCAGTAAAAATCATAGATCATCGGAACAGCTCATGACGGAAGCACAACGGCATCAAATCTTACTCGAATTGCTAGCACAATCTGGCTTTGTCACCGTGGAACAGGTCATTGAAAAACTCGCTATTTCCCCCGCTACTGCCCGCCGGGATATCAACAAGCTGGATGAAAGTGGTCGCCTGAAAAAAGTGCGCAACGGTGCCGAAGCCATCAGCCAGCAGCGCCCACGCTGGACGCCGATGAACATCCACGAAGCGCTGAATCACGACCAAAAAATGCGTATCGCCCGCGCCGCGTCACAACTGGTTAGCCCAGGTGAAAGCGTGGTGATCAACTGCGGCTCAACGGCATTTCTGCTAGGCCGGGAAATGTGCGGTAAACCGGTACAGATCATTACTAATTACCTGCCGCTGGCAAATTTTCTCATCGACCAGGAACACGAAAGCGTGATTATCATTGGCGGTCAGTACAATAAAAGCCAGGCTATCACTCTCAGCCCGCAGGGCAGTGAAAACACGCTGTACGCCGGGCACTGGATGTTTACCAGCGGTAAAGGTCTGACTACTGACGGGCTGTACAAAACGGATATGCTAACCGCAATGGCGGAGCAAAAAATGCTAAACGGTGTCGGGAAACTGGTGGCATTGGTCGATAGCAGTAAAGTCGGTGAACGCGCGGGAATGCTGTTTAGTCGCGCAGATGAAATCGATATTCTCATTACCGGTAAAGATGCTAACCCTGAAATCCTCAAACAGCTTGAGGCTCAGGGTGTCAAAGTTCTACGCGTTTAAAGCGTATGCTGAAAAAACGTCACGGTGGCATCAAGCGCTTCCGGCGTAATACGGTGGCGCACGCCTGCCTGCCAATGGCAAATAAGCTGGCTATCCAGCCCTTGTTGTTGCATGGCCTGCTGCAACCGTAATGTCTCTGCGGCAGGCACGACATCGTCGTCTTCGCCGTGCCACAGCAACAGCGGCCTGGTCGCCAGTTTTTCTAACTGGTGTTCAACGTCCCACTCGGCCAGTTCTGCGGGGAAGTCGGGAGAGGGAAACAGCAAACGCGACAGCGAGGTAAAAAATCCGGAGCCCATCAGGCTGGCGACGCATTTCACCTCCGGGTGATGGGTCATTATCCCCAGCGCCGTCATTGCGCCCATGGAAGCGCCCGCCACTGCCAGCCGTCCCTCTTCCAGCCAGCCTTGCGCAATAATAGCGTCTTGTAGCGCCGTAAACTCGCGGCAGCTACCGAGCAAAATCGGCCAGAAGCGCTGGAGGCGTGCGGAGGCATCGCCGCTATAACGCAAACCGTGATCGGGCGCATCCGGCATGATAACGCGGAAACCGGCTTGCGCGAGCGCCACCGCAAAATAGCTGTAGACCAAACGGGAGGAGGTAAATCCGTGATAAAACACGATACAGGGCAATGCAAAACCGGCCTTTCCCTGCGGATGAGCATGAAGGATCTCACTGCCCGCCAGCTTGCGCATTTCAAGTTCAATCATTTATCTTCTCCTTCTTTTATGCTGGTATGACACGCGAGCTTTCCATGCGCAAGTTTACCCTTTTTACTGCGCGATGAATGTTGAGAGATGGATTACGCTTTTACGATGTTTTCATTCGAAAATCGCGCCACAGATAACAGTTCGGGAACATTCCCCCTAAACGCAATTTATTAATCGCTACACTAATGATTATCAGGAAACGGGATATGGCTATGCGACGTTTTGCACCTCTGTTGTTGGTGCTTTTGCTGAGTGGATGTAGCGTACTTCAGGGCACACCTGAAGCACCACCACCGCTGACCAGTCATCCGCAGGAAATCCAGCGGAATCAAACGGAAGGCTTGCAAAAAATCGGCACTGTCAGCGCCATGGTTTACGGTTCACCGATGGATGTTGAAGCCGTTATCAAGGCGAAAGTCACCGCCGCTAAAGCGGATTACTACGTGATCGTCATGATTGATGACACGATGGTTCCCGGGCAATGGTATTCACAGGCAATTATGTATCGCAAACCCTGAGCGGGCATAATTTAGCCATATTTACATTGCTTTTCAGCCGTTCACGTTTCCCGATGCACAATGACGTCATGCCGATATATAAGGAAGATTGTCTGTAAAGGATAGCCAGGACTACCCTCGGGTTACGTGAAATGGAGCTGACGACGATGAAAAACGCCTTTACCTTCTCTTTAGGATTTTCGAACACCACGGCGCAGTCTGCGGAGTTTGCCAGTGCCGATTGTGTGACCGGACTGAATGAAATCGGTCAAATTTCCGTCAATAATATTTCAGGCTCACTTCAGGACGTCGAACGTGTCATTGCCCTCAAAGCCGACGAGCAAGGGGCGAGCTGGTATCGCATTACCCAGATGTACGAAGAGCAGCACCCTGATAACTGGCGCGTGCAGGCCATTCTGTATGCCTGATATTATGGGCAGACACTGAGCGTCTGCCCGCGATTCACCCTACACCGCCCGTCGCCCTCAGCAGCAAATCATCCTGTAGCCGGTCATCAAGAAGCACTCCCCCACGCGTATCGAGCATCATCCGACACCATGCCTGCGCCACGGGCGGCGTTGCCGTTTTCAGCATTTGTGCACCACAGCCCAGCAGGTAAAGTTGCTGGGTGATTTCACGTCCCTGCGCCTCCGACGGTTTTCGTAGCCGCTGCTGAAGCTGCCGCCAGGCTCTGTCAAAATGCCGGTCCTGCCCTTTTACTTCATGACATTCTGCGCTGAGTAACTCCAGCACGCCTGGCTGTTTCGCCAACACGCGAAGCACATCAAGACACATGATATTGCCGGAGCCTTCCCAGATACTGTTGACGGGCATTTCGCGATACAGACGCGGCAGCTCGCTCTCTTCGCAATAGCCGATGCCGCCGAGAACCTCCATCGCTTCTGCAACGAAAGGAATACCTGCTTTGCAAATGGCGAATTTTGCCGTCGGGGTAAACAACCTCGCCCACAGCGCTTCTTCCGGTAAAATTCGATTATCCCACGCCCGCGCCAGTCGGAATAAGAAAGCGGTCTGCCCTTCCAGCTGCAACGCCATACGGCTGAGCACTTGGCGCATTAGAGGCTGATTAATAAGCGTTTTACCAAACACCTGCCGTTGATGAGCGTGATACAGCGCCACCGAAAGTGCGCGCCGCATCAGCCCGTGGCTGCCCAACGCACAGTCGAAGCGGGTCAGACCGCCCATTTTGAGGATCAACCGAATCCCCTCACCCTCTTCGCCCAACAACCAGCCAAAGGCATCGGTCAATTCGGCCTCGCTGCTGGCGTTAGACCGGTTACCGAGTTTGTCTTTCAGCCGTTCCAGCCGCACCGCGTTGCGTTGCCCGTCAGGCAGGAACCGCGGAACAAAAAAGCACGACAGGCCGCCCTTCGCTTGCGCCAGCACCAGATGGGCGTCGCTTTGCGGGACGGAGAAGAACCATTTATGACCCACCAGCCGGTACATTCCGCTGTCGATTTTCTCTGCCCGCGTGGTATTACTGAGTACATCAGAACCGCCCTGTTTTTCCGTCATTCCCATGCCGATTAACAGCCCACGCTTCTGATTGCCCGGCAGCAAATGCGAATCATAGCGGTCACTCATCAGTGGCGTTAGCCAGTCGGAAAAAGGTTCCGGCAACAATTTTTGCAGCAATGGCGTGGCGGCAGAGGTCATAGTTATTGGGCACAGCGTCCCGGCTTCCACCTGCGCATGCAGCAAAAAACGCGCCGCACGGGCGACAAACGATCCCACGCGCGCATCGTCCTCCCACGCCAGATTGTGCACACGGTTGGCGCAAAGCCCCTGCATCAGCAAATGCCAGGCCGGATGGAAGCGTACGTCGTCGAGCCGCTCGCCCGTCGCGTCGTAGCGCAGCAATTCAGGGGGATTCACATTAGCAAGCCGCCCCAGTTCGAGCGATTCTGCGGCCCCCAACTGCTGCCCAATGCTGGCCAATAAATCCACATCCCAACCGGCCCCTTCTCGCATTACCGCCTCATGGAGCGCGGTGTCAGAGAGGAAAAGGTTGCTGTTGTTAAGCGGCGTCGGCTGATTGAAAACGGTATGCGTTTGCCAGGGCATCATGTCTCCTTCCTTCATTGGCGTCAGCCGTAAGTATGGTCAGCGCGCTGCAAATCTGCCCGTCAAAGACCGGACAAAAAAGAATCCACTGGCTTCGTGAAGTGCATCACAGGCATAAGAATTTTAAATTTTCTTATTGTTTATGTATGGAATAATTTATTCATTCGTTAATGCAATGTACAAATCGGGACTCTTTATGCAAACAGGATCAGTGGCAACAGGGGCGCACAAGCGGGCACTGATTGCCGGTTCCATCGGCAATTTCATCGAGTGGTATGAATTTGCGGTATACGGTTTTCTGGCAACGGTGATCGCCAAAAACTTCTTCCAGCTGGAGGGCGAAGCGCCACTCACCGGACTAATCCTCACCTATGCGGCGTTCGCGGTAGCCTTTTTCTTTCGTCCATTGGGCGCTGTGGTTTTTGGTCGACTTGGTGACCGTATCGGACGCAAACCCACGCTGATTTTGGTGCTGGTAATGATGACGCTGGCAACAACGGCGATTGGCTTCGTGCCGGTGTACGCCACGATTGGCGTCGCGGCCCCGCTGCTGCTTACCCTGTTGCGCATTTTGCAGGGTCTGTTTGCTGGCGGCGAGTACGGCGGTGCCGTGTCGCTGATGACTGAATTTGCTCCACGCGGTAAACGCGGCTTGTACGGGGCCTGGCAGTCTTTCACCGTTGCGCTCGGCCTGCTTGCCGGTGCGGGAATAGTCGCGCTGATGTCTGCCCTGCTGAGTCCGGAAGCAATGCTCGACTGGGGATGGCGCGTACCGTTCTTCTTAGCGCTGCCAATGGGTGGCGTGGCGCTGTGGCTACGAATGAACATGGAAGAGACGCCGAGCTTCGTGCGTCAGCAAAAAAAGGACGCTGCCCCCGTCAAGGCCAGCACCCGCGGCACAGCTAAAGCCATTGCCATCGGCATTGGTCGTTTGATGGTGTGGTCTGCCGCCGGTTATACCTATCTGGTTATCATGCCTTCCTACCTGCAATCTGCGCTACATACCGGGTTTAACCAGGCGCTGTTGATTGCAGTGATTTCTAACATCGGCTTTGCTATCACCATTATTCCATCAGGGATCCTCAGCGATAAAATAGGCCGTCGTACGGTCATGGTTATCGCCGCCGTTCTGTTGCTGGTACTGGCGCTGCCGCTACTGAAAATGTTGCAGGCAGAATCCAGTACGTTGCTGGTAAAAGGCATTGTGGTGCTGATTGCAGGCGGTTTAGTGGGAATGCTGGCAGGGCCGGGTCCGGCGATGTTGTCGGAAATGTTCCCTACCAAAGTGCGTTATACCGGGCTGGGGCTGGCGTATTCGCTGTCGAACGCGTTGTTCTCAGGCTGTGCGGGGCTGATTATTACCGGTCTGATTAAGCAGACGGGAAATCTCGATATTCCAGCTTATTACGTGATGGCAACGGCTGTGGTGAGTATTGTCGCGCTGATGACGCTGAGGAAGGATGACCATTTGCGGTCTTTGGATGAGTGACTCTCTTGCCCGGTGCCGCGATGCTTGTCAGGTCAACGGAACCGTTCTTTTGTAGGCCGGGTAAGGCGAGGTCGCCACCCGGCACAACATATTACCCGCGCTGACGTACCGCTTCGAACAAGCAGATACCAGTGGCAACGGAAACGTTCAGTGACGACACGCTGCCCGCCATCGGTATGCTGATCAGCTCATCGCAGTGCTCACGGGTCAGGCGACGCATCCCTTCCCCTTCCGCACCCATCACCAACGCCATACGGCCCGTCATTTTGCTCTGATACAGCGTGTGGTCCGCTTCACCGGCAGTGCCGACAATCCAGATGTTCTCTTCCTGCAACAGGCGCATGGTACGCGCCAGATTAGTGACAGAAATCAGCGGCACGTTTTCAGCGGCTCCGCAGGCGACTTTTTTCGCCGTCGCGTTGAGCTGCGCAGAACGATCGCGCGGCACAATCACCGCATGAACACCTGCTGCATCGGCGCTACGCAAGCATGCGCCGAGATTGTGCGGATCGGTTACGCCATCAAGGATCAGCAGGAACGGGTTCTCGAACTGAGCAAGCAAGTCTGGCAGATCGTTTTCCTGATACTTACGCCCCTCTTTCACACGGGCGATAATTCCCTGATGCACAGCGCCCTCGCTTTTTTCGTCAAGGAACTGGCGGTTTGCGACCTGAATCACCACGCCCTGAGCTTCCAGCGCATGGATCAGCGGCATCAGACGTTTATCTTCGCGGCCTTTCAGAATAAAAACGTCCTGAAAACGCTCGGGGGCGCGCTCCAGCAGTGCCTGCACCGCATGGATGCCGTAAATCATTTCACTCATGAATATACTCGTAAATTGTTGATCGTTAATCCCTTCGCCCCGGCCTCTCTTTTTAAAGAGAAGAAAGAGCGAAGGTTGATATTACTCGGCTACATTTTTCTTCGTGGCGCGTTTAGCCTTGGTGGCCGCAGCGATTTTCTGCGTTTTATCCGACGGCTTTTTGGCTTTTTTACTGGCAGCTTCTTTCTTCGCTGCTTTTGGCTTCTGTTTGGCTGGGGCTTTATCGCCACGGAAGGCGCTGTCCGGCTCAAAGTTTACCTTTTTGCCTGCCTGGCGACGTTTGCTGCCAGACTTGCCATTGCCCGGTTTCTTCGCATTTTCACGCGCAGTTTTACCGACGTTACGCGGGCCACGCTCGCTGGAAATCAGCGAGAAGTCGATCTTACGTTCGTCCATGTTGACCGCTTCTACGCGCACTTCCACACGGTCGCCAAGACGGTATGTCTGCCCGCCAGATTCGCCAATCAGACGCTGACCGATCTGGTCGAAACGATAGTAGTCGTTGTCGAGCGACGATACGTGAACCAGGCCGTCGATGAACAGATCGCTGAGGCGTACGAAGAAGCCGAAGCCGGTGACGCTGGCGATAACGCCCGGGAAGACGTTGCCCACCTGATCCTGCATGAAATCGCACTTCAGCCAATCAGACACTTCACGAGTCGCTTCATCGGCGCGGCGTTCGGTCAACGAACAGTGCTGACCCAGTTGCAGCATCTCTTCCATGCTGTAATGCCAGCCGCCGGTATCCGTTGAATTGCCTGTGTGGCCCTCATCTTTCGCCAGCAAATATTTGATGGCGCGGTGCAGCGACAAATCCGGATAACGACGAATCGGCGAAGTAAAGTGCGCGTAAGATTGCAGCGCCAGACCGAAGTGTCCACGGTTTTCCGGATCGTAGACCGCCTGTTTCATCGAACGCAGTAGCATGGTTTGCAGCATCTCGTGATCCGGGCGATCGGCGATGGAGGTCAGCAGTTCGGCATAATCACGCGGTTCTGGCTTAGCGCCACCCGGTAATTCGAGGCCTAATTCCGCCAGTACGGTACGGAAAGAGGTAATCGCTTCTTCGGTCGGCTTATCGTGAATACGGAACAACGCAGGCTCCGACTCTTTCTCGACAAAGCGCGCCGCCGAAATATTGGCGAGGATCATGCACTCTTCGATAAGCTTATGCGCATCGTTACGCTGCGTTTGCTCAATGCGCTCAATGCGGCGCTCAGCGTTGAAGATAAACTTCGCTTCTTCGCTTTCAAACGAGATCCCACCACGTTCAGCGCGGGAGACATCCAGCACTTTGTAGAGGTTGTGCAGCTCTTCGATATGCTTCACCAACGGCGCGTACTGCTCACGTAGCTCCTGATCGCCTTGCAGGATATGCCAGACCTTGTTGTAGGTCAGACGCGCATGAGAGCTCATTACCGCTTCGTAGAACGTATAGCTTGTCAGGCGGCCTTTAGCCGAGATGGTCATTTCACAGACCATACAGAGTCTGTCGACCTGCGGGTTCAGAGAGCACAGACCGTTGGACAGCACTTCCGGCAGCATTGGGACCACCTGCGACGGGAAGTAAACCGACGTGCCGCGGTTGCGGGCTTCGGTATCCAGCGGGGTCGGTGGACGCACGTAATAACTGACGTCAGCGATAGCCACCCACAGACGCCAGCCGCCGCCGCGTTTCTTCTCACAGAATACGGCGTCATCAAAGTCGCGGGCGTCTTCTCCGTCGATGGTCACCAGTGGTAAATCACGCAGATCCACACGGCCGATTTTCGCTTCTTCCGGCACCTGTTCTTTCAGGCTGGCTATCTGTTTTTCGACTTCTGGCGGCCAGACGTGCGGGATGTCATGGGTGCGCAACGCCATGTCCACGGCCATGCCGGTGCCCATGTTATCGCCCAGCACTTCCACGATTTTACCAATGGCTTTGGTGCGGCGCGTCGGACGCTGAGTCAGCTCAACGACCACCACAAAGCCCATCATCGCGCCCATCAGTTCTTCCGGCGGGATGAGAATATCAAAACTCAGACGGCTGTCGTCCGGCACGACAAAACCGATGCCCGCATCGGTAAAGTAACGGCCAACGATCTGCCCGGTTCTTGGTTCCAGGACGCGTACGATACGCGCTTCGCGGCGGCCTTTACGATCGGCTCCCAGCGGTTGTGCCAGCACCAAATCGCCGTGCATACACATTTTCATCTGTTCGGATGAGAGATAGAGATCGTCTTTGCGTCCTTCGACGCGCAGGAAGCCAAAGCCATCGCGATGGCCAATGACTTTGCCTTTCAGCAGATCAAGACGTTCCGGCAGCGCATAGCACTGACGGCGAGTGAAAACGAGTTGCCCGTCGCGCTCCATGGCGCGCAGGCGACGACGCAGGGCTTCCTGCTGTTCTTCACCTTCGATATTCAGCTCATTCGCCAGCTCATCTCGGCTAACGGGTTTTTCGCGTTTAGTAATGAATTCGAGGATGAATTCCCGGCTAGGGATCGGGTTCGCGTATTTTTCAGCTTCGCGTTCTTTGAAAGGATCGTGTGACATAGCGGTTCCTCCGTTGTCAGCTCCGGTGAAGTGATAGGTCACTCCACCAGCAATAATTTAAAAAGCGGTTGATTCTCTTCAACCAAATCGGCCAGCGTGTAGTTATCCAGCTCCTTGAGAAAACTGTTCACGGCCTTAGAAAGCGCCTGTTTCAAACGGCAGGCTGGCGTAATGTGGCAAAACTCGCTGCTGCAGTTCACCAGCGTTAAGGGTTCTAATTCACGCACCACATCGCCAACGCAAATGTCCTTTGCCGGTTTGCCCAAGCGAATACCCCCGTTTTTACCGCGCACGGCGTCAACGAAACCTGCACGGCTTAACTGGTTGATAATTTTAACCATATGATTACGGGATACGCCATACACCTCTGTCACCTCAGAGATACTGGTCATTCGACCGTCCGGCAACGATGCCATATAGATTAGCGCACGCAATCCGTAATCTGTGAAACTCGTTAACTGCACATCAACCTCAAAGCAGGGAAAAAAGTATAGAAATACGTTAAATCATTCAGGTTGCATCGCGGCGGCAACTGAGCGAACGCCTGGGAGCTTACACAAGTCAGTGACCGGGCGCAGCCAACAAAGAGGCAGCTTGAATGATGACGCGTATTTACATTGATGATAAACCAGCCAGCTAAATAGCGGTTAATTAATTTAAGCAGGGGAAGGTGGAAAGCGGGAACAAAGGGGCGCAAGAATTGCGCCCCTGGCATGATTATGCGTCGAACGGGTCGCGCAGGATCATGGTTTCGGTACGGTCTGGGCCGGTTGAGATAATATCAATCGGCACACCGGTCAGTTCTTCGATACGTTTAACGTAGTCCAGCGCCGCCTGCGGCAAGCCGCTGCGCGCTTTCACACCAAAGGTGGTCTCAGACCAGCCCGGCATGGACTCATAAATCGGCTCGATACCTTCCCAGTCATCTGCTGCCAGCGGCGTGGTGGTCACTTCACGGCCATCAGGCATACGATAGCCTACGCAGATTTTCACTTCTTTCAGACCATCCAGAACGTCCAGTTTGGTCAGGCAGAAGCCAGAGAGGGAGTTGATCTGTACGGCACGGCGCACGGCAACCGCATCCAGCCAACCACAACGACGACGACGACCGGTGGTCGCGCCAAACTCGTTACCCTGTTTGCAGAGGAACTCGCCGGTTTCGTCGAACAGTTCAGTTGGGAACGGACCTGCACCGACACGGGTAGAGTAGGCTTTGATGATGCCCAGTACGTAATCAACATAACGTGGACCCAGGCCAGAACCCGTCGCCACGCCACCAGCGGTGGTGTTGGAAGAGGTCACGTACGGATAGGTACCGTGGTCGATGTCCAGCAACGTACCCTGAGCACCTTCAAACATTACGAAATCACCACGCTTACGCGCTTGATCCAGCAGATCAGAAACGTCGACAACCATCGCGGTGAGGATGTCAGCAACAGCCATGACATCATCCAGCACTTTCTGGAAATCAACCGCTTCCACTTTGTAGAAGTTCACCAGCTGGAAGTTGTGATATTCCATCACTTCTTTCAGTTTGTCGGCGAAGGTCGCTTTGTCGAACAGGTCGCCAACGCGCAGGCCACGACGGGCCACTTTGTCTTCATAAGCAGGACCGATACCACGACCGGTAGTACCGATAGCTTTGGCACCGCGCGCTTTTTCACGCGCCACGTCCAGCGCAACATGATAATCAAGGATCAGCGGGCATGCTTCAGAGAGCAGCAGACGTTCGCGAACCGGGATACCACGGTCTTCCAGTTCTTTCATCTCTTTCATCAGCGCAGCAGGAGACAGCACAACACCGTTACCGATGATGCTGGTCACATTGTCGCGAAGAATACCTGATGGAATAAGATGGAGGACGGTTTTTTCACCGTTGATTACGAGAGTATGGCCTGCGTTGTGACCGCCCTGGTAGCGTACAACATATTTAGCCCGTTCAGTCAGGAGATCGACGATCTTCCCTTTACCTTCGTCACCCCATTGGGTGCCCAGTACGACGACGTTGTTACCCATTTTTCAAAATCACCGTTTGCTTAAAAAAGGATTCTACCATCGCTTTTTCAGAGATACAGCACTTTTTCCAGGCAAAATCTGGCAAGTCAGGCCAAGCCCTCTTCAACCCATCGTTTTCGTCAACATGTAGTAGATAACTACGCCCGCCACCACAAGACCGCCGCCAAAACGACGTAAAATATGATCCGGTAACTGCGAAAGTGCGGCCACCATTTTGCGCCACGCCTGCGGATAGAGCATCGGCCCAAGCCCTTCAAGGACCAACACCAGCGCAAGCGCGAGCCAAATTGTTGAGTTCATGATTTATCCTGATAAAAGAAAACCACCGCCGATGCGGTGGTTTTTCAGTAAAGAGACTGCCGGCTAGTTTAGCGCGTCGTGCTGTTCGGCGTCTTCATGTAGCGGAAGAAATCGCTGTCCGGGCTGAGCACCATCACATCCTGATTGCTCTGGAAGCTGTTCTCATAGGCACGCAGGCTACGGATGAAGGCATAGAAATCCGGATCCTGGCTGAATGCGTCAGCAAACAGTTTCGCCGCTTCTGCATCACCTTCACCGCGCATGATACGACCCTGACGCTCTGACTCTGCCAGCGTTTTGGTCACTTCATAGTCTGCGGTAGCACGTAATTTCTCAGCTTCTTCCTGACCCTGTGAACGGTGGCGACGGGCAACCGCTTCACGCTCAGCGCGCATACGGTTGTAAATCGCTTCGGACACTTCAGCCGGGAGATTGATCTGCTTGATGCGAACATCAACCACTTCAATCCCTAACGCCGCCATGCTGTTGGTGTTGATAACAGGCACTTTACCGTTGGTTTCCGCCGCGACGCGTTCAGCCGCTTCAGCGATAGCGCTGTCTGCTGCTGGCGTTGCCACTTCGTCATCCGCACCGGAAGAACCGGAGTTCAGGGCATCGCGCACTTCGATAGTCAGACGACCACGGGAATCGGTCACGATGTCTTTCACATCCAGACGACCAATTTCAGAACGCAAACGGTCAGAGAACTTACGTTTCAGCAGCACTTCGGCCTGAGAGACGTCACCGCCGCCCGTTGCCAGATAGTAACGGCTGAAATCACTGATACGCCACTTGATATAGGAATCAACGATCAGGTCTTTCTTCTCTTTGGTGACGAAGCGATCGGCCTGGTTGTCCATGGTCTGAATGCGCGCATCCAGCGTTTTAACCGATTCAATAAACGGCACTTTGAAGTGCAGACCTGGCGCATACACCAGCGGTTTATTTTCATCGTCACGAACGACTTTACCAAATCGCAGCGTAATACCGCGCTCGCCCTCTTTCACCACAAATAGTGACGTGTAGAGGCCCACCAGCACGATGATAATTATCGCAATTACTGACTTACGCATCGTTATTCCCCCTGACGCTGGTAGTCGTTACGCTGCGCGTTAGCACGGCGTTGGTCCATGATATTGTCATCGGTTGAAGACGGTGCGCTGCTGCTATTGCTACCGGCGCTGCTGCTTGAGCTGGACGCAGGAGGCAGGCGCAACAGGCTATCGGCGCCACTGCTGTCACTCTTTTTTGCAGGCGCGGCACTGCCACCTTTCAGCATCTGGTCGAGCGGCAGAACCATCAGGTTGCCCCCTTTATCGTTGACCAGCACTTTACGGGTATGGCTCAGCACTTTCTCCATCGTCTCGATATACAGACGCTCACGGGTAATTTCCGGAGCCGCCTTATATTCAGGCAGAAGCTTGGCGAAACGCGCCACTTCACCCTGTGCTTCAAGGACAGTCTGGGTTTTGTATGCACGCGCTTCTTCGAGAATACGCTGCGCCTGACCATTCGCACGTGGCTGAACTTCGTTGGTGTACGCTTCCGCTTCACGAATGTACTGCTGCTCGTTTTCACGTGCGGCAATGGCATCATCAAACGCGGCCTTCACTTCTTCCGGCGGACGAGCCGTCTGGAAGTTGACGTCCAGCAGAGTGATACCCATGTTGTACGGCTTGATGGTCTCTTCCAGCTCACGCTGGGTATCGCTACGAATAACGGTACGACCTTCGGTCAGAATGCGATCCATAGAGTACTTGCCGATAACACCACGCAGGGCGCTGTCGGTGGCCTGACGCAGGCTGTCATCCGGGCTGGTGACGCTGAACAGGTATTTCTGCGGATCGGTGATGCGGTACTGCACGTTCATTTCAACGCGCACGACGTTTTCATCAGACGTCAACATCACGCCGGAAGCCGCAAGTTCGCGAACCGCTTCCACGTTCACCGGCGTAACTTCATCAACGAACGTTGGCTTCCAGTTAAGGCCAGGTTCAACCAAATGGCTGAATTTACCAAAGCGCGTCACAACACCGCGTTCCGCTTCCTTAATGGTATAGAACCCGCTCGCCGCCCAAATGATAACGACCGCTGCGGCAGCGATGCCGACGATGCGTCCGCCCATTGGCGCACGAGGTCCTTGAGAAGAACTGTTGCCACCGCCTGAACCACCTTTACCGCCACCCAGGCCACCGAGCTTTTTACTCAGTTTGCGGAAGATATCATCCAGATCGGGAGGCCCCTGATCGCGACCACCTTTGTTTCCATTTCCCCCAGAGTTGCCGCCTTGATTATTGCTGCTTCCCCACGGGTCGCGGTCTTGTCCGTTATTACCGGGCTGATTCCACGCCATGTATATGCTCCATATTTGTTATGCGGTGTATACCTGATTACTTCGAGCCGTAGGTGCGTTGGCTGCACTCTCTCATCCCAGTCACTTACGTTAGTGAGCTCCTGGGATTCATTCCCTTGCCGCCTTCCTACAACTCGAATTACCCAGGTATATGGCTATATTGCCGGGTGTAAAGGCGAATAATCTTCAGGCCAACTGTCTGTCAGACAACGAAGTCTGACAGCGCAGGTTCTTGCTTACAGAGGCGACGCCAGTCCACGATCGGCATACGTATTTCCAGACCGATGCTGCCGTCCTCCTCCATCCACTCTTTTTCTATCGCCTGAAGCTGATAAAACCGGCTTCGCAAACGCCCTTCCTGCGGCGGTAAACGCAGCGTGTGCTGTGCCACCTCACCAGAAAGCCGTTCCGTTAAAGCCTGGAAAAGCAGTGGTACGCCAACCCCGGTCTGCGCAGAAAGCCAGACCCGAATTGGTTTGTTTTCATCGTCCCTGTCGATACGCGGTTCAAAATCGTCCAGCATATCGATCTTGTTCATCACCATCAGTGACGGGATGTCGTCAGCCTCGATTTCATCGAGTACAACATTCACCGCATCAATATTTTCCTGCAAGCGGACATCCGCCGCGTCCACCACATGCAGCAGCAGCGTCGCCTGACGCGTCTCTTGCAACGTCGCTTTAAACGCCGCCACTAAGTCATGTGGCAAATGGCGAATAAAACCGACGGTATCGGCCAAAACGGTTTCGCCCACATCGGCGACATTAATCCGGCGCAGGGTCGGGTCAAGCGTCGCAAACAGTTGGTCTGCGGCGTAAACCTGCGCCTCGGTAATCTGATTGAACAGCGTCGATTTCCCTGCGTTGGTGTAACCCACCAGCGACACAGTCGGAATATCAGCTTTCTTTCGTGAACGGCGTCCCTGTTCGCGCTGCTTCTCCACTCTCGCCAGACGAGAGAGAATGAGCATGATGCGGTTACGCAATAAACGACGGTCAGTTTCGAGCTGGGTTTCACCCGGGCCGCGCAAACCAATTCCGCCTTTCTGTCGTTCAAGGTGGGTCCAGCCGCGTACAAGACGCGTAGCCAGATGGCGCAACTGCGCCAGCTCAACCTGCAATTTCCCTTCATGGGTACGAGCACGTTGAGCAAAAATATCGAGAATAAGACCGGTCCTGTCGATAACCCTGCACTCGCACAAACGCTCCAGGTTTCGCTCCTGGGCCGGACTTAATGCATGGTCGAATAAGACAACGGACGCACCCGTTGCTTTCACGGCTTCCGCAATTTCGACAGCCTTACCTTCACCAACAAAATACTTTGGGTGCGGCGCTTTACGGCTACCGGTAATCACCTGCAATGCTTCGACACCGGCGGAAGAGACCAGGGATTCGAACTCCTGAAGATCTTCCATATCTTTGTCTTGCGTAAAATAGATGTGTACCAGCACCGCCTGCTCACCGGCGTCATAACGGTCAAACAAGCGTTATATCTCCTAAAATACCAGCGGGGAACCGAACTGTCTGGCTCCCCGACGTGGAAAAACAGCCAGCAACCTTATTCGGTTTCTTCGCTGTCTTGCGGCGCAGATGAAGACTGCGCGTTGCTACCATGATGGTAGTTGCTACCCGTAGTAGTGCCGCCGGCGTTATTGCTATGATGAGAGACCGGACGAGACGGAACTACTGTAGAAATTGCGTGCTTATAGACCATCTGGCTGACCGTGTTTTTCAACAGGATCACGAACTGATCGAAAGACTCAATTTGACCTTGCAGCTTGATACCATTCACCAAATAAATAGAAACTGGAACACGTTCCCGACGCAGTGCGTTCAGAAACGGATCTTGTAAAGATTGCCCCTTAGCCATTATCTTTTCCTTATATGCTTGTTATACCCACGGTTTTCAGGGTGTTACCCACAAACTTCGGGCTTGTACTTAGAACCTTACGGCTCTGAAAAATTGCGCACGATACGTCTTAATTTTACACGTTCAGCCCAGACCCGCACCAACAACCTTTAACATATCGTTGAGCGCCTGTTCAGGTTGTTCACTGTCTAACCAGTGAACGCCATCCCAACCGCGTAACCAGGTTACCTGGCGCTTGGCCAACTGTCTCGTGGCGCAAATACCTCTATAAACCATTTCATCATATGAGATTTCGCCTTCAAGGTATGACCACATCTGGCGGTATCCCACACAACGAACGGAAGGCATATCCGTATGCAAATCACCACGGGCAAAAAGCGCCCGTACTTCTGCTTCAAAACCTGAAGCCAACATCTGATGAAAACGCTGCTCAATTCGTTGATGGAGCAGTTCACGGCTCGCCGGGGCGATGGCGAACTGATGCACCTTATACGGCAGAGCTTCTCCTGACGTTTGCGTCAGTTCCGTTAAAGTTTTACCCGAAATGAAAAAAACTTCCAGTGCCCGGGAAAGTCTTTGCGGATCATTTGGATGAATACGCGCGCCCGCAACCGGATCGATCTCCTGAAGTTGCTGATGCAGTGCATTCCATCCCTGCTCTGCTGCCTGTTGCTCAATTTTGGCTCTGATGGCCGGATCTGCCGACGGTAACGGCGACAACCCTTCCAACAACGCCTTGAAATACAACATGGTACCACCCACCAACAGCGGGATTCGCCCTGCTGCGGTAATCTCTGCCATCTCGGCCAACGCATCGCGGCGGAAATCCGCTGCAGAATACGACAGGGCCGGATCGAGAATATCCAGCAACCGATGCGGTGCAGCGGCAAGCTCCGCCGCATCCGGTTTTGCGGTTCCGATATCCATCCCTCGATAAATGAGGGCAGAATCCACGCTAATCAACTCTACGGGCAAAACTTTACGCAACTCAATGGCTAACGCGGTTTTACCGGAGGCCGTAGGGCCCATCAAAAATAGGGCCTTTGGCAGGCCTGCTTCTGTTACATCACTCATGTTTAAGGGCATTCATCGCCGTATTCAAATCAACAGGTTGTAACAGGCCACCCGGCGGCGCTTTCACCAACTGCGGACACAGACGTTCGACGTCGGTCAACATGGCAATCGCCTGCGCCATATTCCACTGCGCGTGTTCGCTTGCGAGGTTACGCGCCAGCCATTGCGCCAGCATTTCTGCCTCGAAGGTTGATTGCTGCGCGAGGTAGCCTATCAGTTCAGGAATCAAGATTTGTAAATTTTGTTGTCTTAAGGGTAAAGGCACCGCCCGCACCGTCACATGATGCGCTTCTGATTGAATTTCAATGCCTAATTGCCCTAATACCGCCAGGGACTTTTTGAGTGCCGCTTGCTCATCTGCCGAGATTTTTAATCGCAGCGGGATCAACAACGGCTGTGCGCAAACGACGGTGCTTTCCGGCGAAAGTTGCGCCTGACGCAACCAACGCTCGGCAACAGGCAAGGCCAATACGCTTAATTTGCCGTCACGTTCGAGCAGCGCGCGGTCACCCGCCACAATCGTCAGCACCCGGCCAAAGCTATTACTGTGTCCCGCAAGGCTCTCTGCTACAGGCTCAGCCGTGGTTTTGCGCTCAACGACAGGCGTATCCAGCAGTTGCTTGTACAGCGCGCCCTGCTGTTTCTGATAGCCCGGCTGCGCGTTTGGCCAGTTTGTGCCAACTTGTGCGCGCGTACTCTCGCCGCCGGATGAAGCGCCAGAGGCAGAACCATAGCGCGGTGCAGCAGGCTCTCGCGCTACCGCAGGTTCGGCAAAATGATTTCGCCCGGCAGCCACACGATTTTCCGGCAGCGCACGCGGGGCGGGCATTTCATCTTCTTCAACCAGCGCCAAAGGCGTTGCGATCTGCTGTTGCAGCACGCTCACCACGCCCTGATAGATAAAATCATGTACCAGCCGCGACTGATGGAAACGCACTTCATGTTTTGCCGGATGGACGTTCACATCGACCTGATGCGGGTCGATAGTCAGATACAGCACAAACGCGGGCTGTTCTCCGGCCCCTAATTTATCTTCGCAGGCCTGACGAATCGCGTGATTAATCAATCGGTCGCGCATCATGCGGCCATTGACGTAGCAATACTGGATTTCAGAAAACTGACCGTTAGACTGCTGCGGATCCGCCACCCAACCGTGCATGGCTAAATCGCCGTGCTGCCATTCGATAGCCAGCGCCTGTTCCACAAACGGCGTGCCACAGATAGCCGCCAGGCGGCGCTCTTTCTGCCCGTCCTGCGCCACGGCGCGATACTGCCGCACCATTTTACCGTTATGGCTGAGATGGATAGTGACGTCAAAACGCGCCAGCGCGATGCGGCGGATCACTTCATCGATATGGCTGAATTCGGTCTTTTCGGTGCGCATGAATTTGCGCCGTGCCGGGGTGTTGTAGAACAAATCCAGCACTTCGAGCGTCGTGCCGACAGGGTGCGCTGCGGGTTTCACCGTCACATCCATGTCACGCCCTTCGGCATAGGCCTGCCAGGCTTCCGGCTGTTCGGCAACACGAGAGGTTAACGTCAGACGGGAAACGGAGCTGATACTCGCCAGCGCTTCACCCCGAAAACCGAGGCTGATGATCGCCTCGAGGTCATCGAGCGAAGCAATTTTACTGGTAGCGTGACGCGCCAGCGCCAGCGCCAGTTCGTCTTTTTTGATACCGCAGCCGTTATCGCGAATGCGGATGAGCTTTGCTCCGCCGCGTTCAATATCAATATCAATGCGGGTCGCGCCCGCATCCAGGCTGTTTTCAACCAGCTCTTTCACTACCGACGCAGGGCGTTCGACCACTTCGCCAGCGGCAATCTGGTTCGCAAGCTGTGGCGGTAGAACCTGTATCGGCATGAAGCGATCCTTAATTAATTAACGTCCCATTAGGGCCTGTCGCGCTGGCCGTCTGCGAGGCTTCACCGCGCGGCCCGCTCTGCAATGGATGCGCGTTAAAGTAATTGCGCAACCCGTTGTAAATGGCCTCGGCTATCTGCTGCTGGTAATTATCACTGCCTAACAGGCGTTCTTCACCCCCGTTGCTGATAAACCCCGTTTCGACCAAAATCGAGGGGATATCCGGCGAGCGTAAAACGCCAAGGCTCGCGTGTTCAGGGCGACGTTTGTGAATATTACCCACGCGCTGGAGTTGGCCCAACACATCAACAGCCACATCATACCCGACACGCTGGGAATGGCCGAATTGTAAATCCAGCACCGCCTGGCTCAGATACGGGTCAGATTGGCTGTTCGCCAGCACATCCCCCGCCCCGCCCAGCAATTCAGACTGCTTCTCATGCTGTTCGAGCCAGCCCGCCATTTCACTGTTTGCGCGGCGGTTGGAAAGCACCCATACCGATGCGCCGGTCGCATCGCGGTTAGGCGCAGCATCCGCATGAATCGACACCAGGAAGTTGGCGTTCTGTTTACGCGCCACGTCTGAACGGCCCATTACTGAAATAAAGTAATCGCCGTCGCGGGTCAGCACGCCTTTAAACATCGGATCATCGTTGAGCAGCGCACGCAGTTTGCGGGCGATAGAAATGGTGACGTTTTTCTCTTTGGTGCCGCCAGGGCCAATCGCCCCCGGATCCTGACCACCGTGGCCCGCGTCAATGGCGATAATCACTTTGTCGCCGCTCACGCTGGTCGCGCGAGCGCGTGCAGCCGGACGCGTTTCCGTGTTGCTGCTGGTCACACCGGTGAGGCGATCGTTTTGCGGCTTAAAGGGATTACGGGGAGGTTCAACCGGGCGCGATGCCACGGCAACCGGTGGTGTTTCCACACGCTTCGTCACCACCGGAGGCGGTGGTGGTGGTGGTGGCGGTGCATCGGCGTTAATGGTGAAGACGACCGTATAATTGCCGCCGCTTTGCTGTTTCACCGCACGGGTTTTGCCGTCGCCGGTTAAATCAACGACCAGCCGTAAAGACTGAGCGTCCTTCGGCGTGCCAGAGCGAATGCTTTTCACCAGATTGTTTCCGCTGAAATTGAGCGGCAAGCCCTGGATAACCCCGGTTTGTTTGATGTCGAGTGCCACGCTGCGTTTTCCTTCCTGCGAGAAGGAATAGTCAGGATCACCCATGAAACTGAACGTGATACGGGCCTGTTTATCGCCGTTGGAAACCTGAATATCGGATAAATTCGCCGCCGTTGCCTGCAAACAAAACAGCATCATGATGCCAGCAACCCACCCACTTTTAACGCGATACGTCATCCCGTCATCCCTCAGGTTAACTGGCCAAGTGTGCCAGTAAAGATTCACCCAGTGAGGAGACTGCCGTCACGCGCGCCTCTCGCCCTTGATCCTGGTACTCCAGGTGAATTTCGACATCCGGTTCAGGCAGCACACCCGCGCCCTGTTGCGGCCATTCCACCAGGCAAATGGCATTGTCAGTGAAGTAATCGCGGATCCCCATGAATTCAAGCTCCTCAGGATCGGCAAGGCGGTATAAATCGAAATGGTACACCATCAGGTTTTCGAGGGTGTACGGTTCCACGAGCGTGTAAGTCGGGCTTTTGACGTTGCCTTTATGGCCCAGCGCCTGCAAGAATCCGCGGCTGAAAGTGGTTTTCCCGGCGCCCAAATCGCCGTAGAGATAAATGACGGTTGCGCCTGTGCAGGCCTTGGCAAGCTGGTTGCCGAGATCTAATGTTGCCTGCTCATTGGGTAAGGGAATCACTCGATTTATCATGGTTTACGTCAATCACATCCGGGTTAACAACACGCACAAGCGTGGAAAAAAGATCGGTGGCAAGCATGCCACGGGTTCCTGATTGCGCGGCCAATACGTCAGCAGCCGCGCCGTGCGCCACACAGCCGGCACAAGCAGCATCATACGGCGAGAGGTGCTGGCCTAGCAACGCGCCAATAATACCGGACAACACGTCACCCATACCGCCACTCGCCATCCCTGCGTTTCCGGCATCCACAATGGCAATACCGTGCTCTTCATCAGCAATGACCGTCCCTGCGCCTTTCAGCACGGCAACACCGCCATACCGTTTTACCAGACGCTGCGCAGAAAGTAAGCGATCGCTTTCAATTTCTGCCGTGCTGCAATGGAGTAATCGCGCGGCTTCGCCGGGGTGCGGCGTCAATACGCGATTGTGACGTTTATCCGGGTTGATTGCCAGAAGGTTCAGCGCATCGGCGTCCCAAAGCATTGGCTTACGGACGTTTTCCACTTTACGCAGTGCCTGTTTGCCCCATGTTTGTTGCCCAAGGCCTGGGCCAATCACCACCACATCCGCCCATTCCAAAGCGTCATCAAGGCGTTGCGGGGTGAGTTCATGCACCATCAGCTCAGGGCGAGCGGTCACAATGGGGGCGATGTTTTCCATGCGAGTAAGTACTCGCACCAGTCCCGCTCCCGCACGCAACGCGGCTTCACCGGCCATACGGATTGCGCCCGCGGTGCCATGATCGCCGCCGATAATCACCAGCTTACCGTGATCGCCCTTATGTGAGGTCGGGCGGCGCGGCGATAACCAGTCTGACAATTGGCTGGCGTCCACACGCGTAAGCCGCGTGGTTTGCGTATTCAGCCAGGCATCAAGACCTAGCGCGTGATGATGCAGCACGCCGGTCACATCACGCGCTTTGCCGGTCAGCAAACCCGGTTTGAGCGCGATAAACGTAATGGTATGGGTAGCGTGAATCACCGCGCCGGGCGTGGCCCCCGTTTGGGCAAGCAATCCGGAAGGAATATCGAGCGCCACAATCGGCACGGAATGGCTGTTCGCACGAGCAATCAGCGCGTCGACAGGCTCACGCGGCGCGCTGGTCAGCCCGGTGCCGAGCAGCGCATCAATAATCAGATCAACATCTTCAGGCCAGACAATATTTTGCGCATGAATAACGCCCCCGGCATTTAGCCAAGCATCACGCGCTTCGCTTGCTTCATCCGGCAACGGTTTATCGTTATCCTGCGCCAGTAATGTGACGGCAATGCCTGCCGCCTGCGCCAGACGTGCCACCACATAACCATCGCCACCGTTATTGCCATGCCCGCACAAAATCAACCAGTGTCTGGCAGAAGGGTAATTTTCGCGCGCGACGGTAAACGCCGCTTCACCGGCACGCAGCATTAATTCGTAGAGTGTCAGACCGAGCGCATCGGCGGCCACTTTTTCGGCGCGACGCAGGTCATCCGCAGACCAGATGGTGTGTGGTATACTTGCGGGGTTTCTCGTCATTGTATGGTCCGTCATGTCACAGCCCCTCGATCTCAATCAATTAGCGCAAGACATCAAACAGTGGGGCACCGAGCTGGGCTTTCAGCACGTCGGTATCACCGATACCGATCTCAGCGCCAGTGAACCCCAACTGCAGGCATGGCTGGACAAACAGTACCATGGCGAAATGGAGTGGATGGCACGTCACGGAATGCTACGCGCCCGCCCTCACGAACTCCTGCCCGGCACGCTCCGCGTGATCAGCGTGCGGATGAACTATCTGCCTGCCAACGCGGCGTTTGCCAGCACCCTGAAAAATCCGTCACTTGGCTACGTCAGCCGTTACGCCCTTGGGCGTGATTATCACAAGCTGCTTCGCAATCGCCTCAAAAAGCTTGGCGAAAAAATCCAGGTGCATTGTGCCTCGCTGAATTTTAGACCTTTTGTTGATTCCGCGCCTGTTCTGGAGCGCCCTATCGCCGAAAAAGCCGGGCTTGGCTGGACAGGTAAGCACTCACTTATTCTTAGCCGTGATGCGGGATCGTTCTTTTTCCTCGGCGAACTGCTGATCGACCTGGCGTTACCCATTGATAAACCAGTGGAAGAAAATTGCGGGCGCTGCGTTGCCTGCATGACCATTTGCCCTACAGGCGCCATCGTTGAGCCTTACACCGTCGATGCGCGTCGCTGCATTTCCTATCTGACCATCGAACTGGAAGGCGCAATCCCGGAAGAATTTCGCCCGTTAATGGGCAATCGCATCTACGGCTGTGATGACTGCCAGCTCATTTGTCCGTGGAATCGCTATTCGCAACTCACGGATGAAGAGGATTTCAGCCCGCGCAAAGCACTACACGCGCCGGAATTGATTGCGCTGTTCGCCTGGAGCGAAGCGCATTTCCTGAAAGTCACTGAAGGTTCGCCGATTCGTCGTATTGGACATTTACGCTGGCTGCGAAATATCTCCGTTGCGCTCGGCAATGCCCCGTGGGATGAGCGGAATTTACAGGCACTGGAAAGTCGCCGGGGTGAGCACCCACTTCTCGATGAACATATAGATTGGGCGATTGCGCAGCAAATCGACAAGCGAAATGCCTGCGTAGTTGAGGTGCAACTACCACAGAAACAGCGGCTGGTGAGGGTGATTGAAAAGGGGTTGCCGAGAGATGCGTGATTCATTCACAGGGTGTGAATAAAAATAAAAACACATTGAAATTCAAGGATGCAAAATTCGTCAAGCGATCTCAGTAACAATTTTAAATCTATTTTTCTTGTTATAAATCAACTAATTAAAAAGTTACTATTCACACATTGAAGCAATTTGATTTTCCAGGGAATTTCTTATACTTGTGGATAAGTCTGTTTACAAGAGTGTGTCAGAGGAAATAAAAATCGTCCCCAACGTCATTTAACGCTGTGGATAAAGGGGTTTGATTGAAGAAATTTGGAGCGGGAAACGAGACTCGAACTCGCGACCCCGACCTTGGCAAGGTCGTGCTCTACCAACTGAGCTATTCCCGCTTGGGTGGTGCGTCGTATCTTGCGATACGTTCAACTTGTGATGCACTAATTTTGGAGCGGGAAACGAGACTCGAACTCGCGACCCCGACCTTGGCAAGGTCGTGCTCTACCAACTGAGCTATTCCCGCTTGGGTAGTCCGTATCTTGCGATACTTTCAACTTTACTGCACAAATTTTGGAGCGGGAAACGAGACTCGAACTCGCGACCCCGACCTTGGCAAGGTCGTGCTCTACCAACTGAGCTATTCCCGCAAATTTGGTGCTGTCGTAACGTGTAATTCTCTGTCGTTACGGGAGGCGCATTATACGAGAATTCGAAGCACCTGCAACCCCCCTTCTCGCGATTTTTTTGAAATTCAGTTCAAGTGATGGAATATTCGTCACATTGCCGGTTTTTACGCCAAATGCCTGATTCATTGGCCCGGCAGGCTGATACCGCCGGGCATTTCTCTTACAGCTTAATGAAATTCTCGCGGTAATACGCCAGTTCGGCCACCGATTCACGAATGTCATCCATCGCCTGATGAGTCCCTTCTTTCTTAATGCCATCGAGAATTTCTGGTTTCCAGCGACGCGCCAACTCTTTCAGCGTGCTGACGTCCAAATTACGATAATGGAAGTAGGATTCCAGCTCTGGCATATATTTCACAAGGAAACGGCGGTCCTGGCCGATGCTGTTACCGCAGATAGGGGATTTACCTTCCGGCACCCACTGTTTCAGGAACTCAATTGTCGCCAGTTCCGCCGCGCGATCGTCAGACGTACTTGCCTTTACTCGCTCAACCAGACCGCTGCCGGTATGGGTGCGCACGTTCCAGTCATCCATCAGCGCCAGTTGTGCATCAGACTGATGTACCGCCAGGGTCGGCCCTTCAGCCAGAATGTTCAGATTTGCATCGGTCACGAGGGTTGCGATTTCAATAATGCGATCGCGCTCGGGATCGAGGCCTGTCATTTCAAGATCGATCCAAATGAGGTTGTTTTCATTTGCACTCATGCTATTTTCCACCCTTCTCGCGTCACAGTCACAGCGACTATATTCATATAAAATAGCGTGTATCATAGAGGTTTTGCCCCTCAGGGGCGACCAGGAGTCAGTACGATTGAGTAAAAATAAACTCTCCAAAGGTCAGCAGCGCCGGGTAAAAGCCAACCACGAGCGCCGTCTTAAAACGACTTCAGAGAAGCCCGATCTCGATGACAACCTGTTTGGCGAAAAAGCTGAAGGCATCGTTATCAGCCGCTTTGGCATGCATGCCGATGTAGAATCCACCGAAGGCACGACCCATCGTTGTAACATTCGCCGCACCATTCGCTCGCTGGTCACGGGTGACCGCGTCGTCTGGCGACCAGGAAAATCTGCCGCAGAAGGCGTTAACGTCAAAGGCATCGTGGAAGCCGTTCACGAACGCACATCGGTGCTGACGCGTCCGGACTTTTATGATGGTGTAAAACCGATTGCCGCAAATATCAACCAGATAGTGATTGTGTCAGCCATTCTGCCTGAGCTCTCACTGAACATTATCGACCGTTATCTTGTTGCCTGCGAGACACTCGACGTTGAGCCGCTTCTCGTTCTGAATAAAATCGATCTTCTTGATGACGAAGGCCTCGCGTTTGTGAATGAGCAGATGGATATCTATCGCAAAATTGGCTACACCGTACTGATGGTTTCCAGCCACAAGAAAGATGGCCTGAAGCCATTGGAAGAGGCGCTAACCGGGCGTATCAGCATCTTTGCGGGCCAGTCTGGCGTAGGTAAATCCAGCCTACTGAACAACCTGCTTGGTCTGCAAACAGAGATCCTCACCAACGATGTCTCTGACAACTCAGGTCTCGGCCAGCACACCACCACCGCCTCGCGTTTGTACCATTTCCCACACGGTGGCGATGTGATTGACTCGCCGGGCGTACGCGAATTTGGCCTTTGGCATCTGGAGCCGGAACAAATCTTCAACGGTTTTGTCGAATTCCACGACTATTTAGGTCAGTGCAAATACCGCGACTGCAAGCACGACAACGATCCGGGCTGCGCAATTCGTGACGCTGTTGAAAAAGGTGAAATCGCTGAAACGCGCTTTGAAAATTATCATCGCATCCTCGAAAGTATGTCAGAGGTAAAATCGCGTAAAACCTTTTCTGATACCGGCAACTGACATTTAAGCTGAACGCCGATAGAATCAGCCCCTTTTTTTAAAAGGCTCAGATAAGAGTCTGGAATGGCATAACCATTGGCCTGGAGGCTACCTTGCTAAATTCATTTAAACTTTCGCTTCAATACATTCTGCCTAAACTGTGGCTTACCCGCCTCGCAGGCTGGGGCGCAAGCAAACGAGCAGGCTGGCTGACAAAGCTTGTCATCGATCTGTTTGTCAAATTCTACAAGGTCGACATGACCGAGGCGCAGAAACCGGATACCGCGAGCTACCGCTCCTTTAACGATTTCTTCGTTCGCCCACTGCGTGACGACGTGCGTCCTCTCGATACCGACCCAAGTGTGCTGGTCATGCCCGCAGACGGCGTCATCAGCCAGCTTGGCAACATCGAAAACGATAAAATTTTGCAGGCGAAGGGCCATGACTACAGCCTGGAAGCGCTGCTGGCCGGCAACTACCTGATGGCAGACCTGTTCCGCAATGGTTCGTTTGTCACGACGTATTTGTCGCCACGCGACTATCACCGCGTACATATGCCGTGTAACGGCATCTTGCGCGAAATGATTTACGTACCGGGCGACCTGTTCTCGGTGAATCACCTGACCGCACAAAACGTGCCAAACCTGTTCGCACGTAACGAACGCGTCATCTGCCTGTTTGATACTGAATTTGGCCCAATGGCACAGATTCTGGTTGGTGCCACCATCGTCGGCAGCATTGAAACCGTCTGGGCTGGCACTATCACGCCGCCGCGTGAAGGCGTTATCAAACGCTGGACCTGGCCTGCGGGTGAAAGCGAAGGTTCTGTTGCCCTGCTGAAAGGCCAGGAAATGGGCCGCTTCAAACTCGGATCAACCGTTATCAACCTGTTTGCGCCGGGCAAAGTGCAGCTAGCTGAAAAACTGGCGAGCCTGTCGGCAACCAAAATCGGCGAGCCGCTGGCGGTTTCGACTGAAATTTTCGCCACTCAGGAAGCGGAGGTTGTCGCGCCAGTAGCCGCAACGGTTCCGCCAGTGGCCGATGAAACCGCAGCCGTGGACGAAACGGTTCCACCGACTGCCGATAAAACCGACCAGGTCTAACCAGAAGGATCGCTGACGTGCGCCTGATTATCACTTTTCTGATGGCCTGGTGCCTCAGCATGGGGGCGTACGCTGCAAGCGCTCCTGACGCCAAACAAATTACCCAGGAACTGGAACAGGCGAAAGCGGCGAAGCCCGCTCAGCCTGAAGCCGTCGCGGCGCTCCAGTCCGCGCTGAACGCGCTCGAAGAACGCAAAGGTTCGCTTGAGCGCGCTCAGCAATATCAACAAGCCATCGATAACTTCCCCAAACTGTCCCAAACACTCCGCTCGCAGCTGGCGAAGCAGAGCGATGAGCCGCGTCCAGCGCCAGAAGGACTCACTACCGATGCACTGAATCAGGAAATTCTGCAGGTCAGCAGCCAACTGGTGGAAAAGAGCCGGCAGGCTCAGCAGGAGCAGGAACGCGCCCGGGAAATTGCCGATTCGCTCAGCCAGTTGCCACAGCAACAAACTGACGCACGCCGCCAACTCAACGATATTGAACGCCGGGTTGGCAGTGCCTCCGGCAAGGGTGCACAGGCGCAAAATCTGAGTTTGCAGGCGGAATCTGCCAAGCTGAAAGCCCTGGTGGATGAACTTGAACTGGCACAGCTTTCTGCCAACAACCGTCAAGAACTGGCGCGTATGCGCTCGGAGCTTGCACAAAAGCAAAGCGAACAGCTTGATGCCTACCTTCAGGCGCTGCGTAATCAGCTCAACAGCCAACGCCAGCGCGAAGCTGAAAAAGCGCTGGAAAGCACCGAATTATTAGCCGAAAACAACGCCGATCTCCCCCCGGAGATCGTCGAACAATTCACCCGCAACCGCGAGCTGTCACAGGCGCTCAACCAGCAGGCGCAACGCATGGATCTTGTGGCATCGCAGCAGCGACAAGCCACTAACCAGACATTGCAGGTGCGTCAGGCGCTTAATACCCTACGCGAGCAATCGCAGTGGCTGGGCTCCTCTAATTTGCTGGGCGAAACGTTGCGCGATCAGGTTTCTCGCCTGCCGGAAATGCCCAAGCCGCAGCAGCTTGATACCGAGATGGCGCAGTTGCGCGTCCATCGTTTGAACTATGAAAAACTGCTCAGCACTAAGCCGGTGCAGTTGGCCGACGGAAAAGCGCTCACATCGAATGAATCACGGATCCTGGATGCCCAGTTACGCACACAGCGCGAGTTACTGAACTCGTTGTTGCAGGGCGGCGATACGCTCATTCTTGAGCTGACTAAACTGAAAGTGACCAATGGTCAGTTAGAAGATGCGCTCAAAGAAATTAACGAGGCGACCCACCGCTATCTGTTCTGGACGTCTGACGTCAGCCCTATCACTTTCGCCTGGCCACTGGACATCGCGCGGGATCTGCATCGCCTGATTTCACTCGACACCTTTAGCCAACTCGGCAAAGCGTCGGTGATGATGCTGACCAGCAAAGAGACACTGATCCCGTTGTTCGCCGCGCTGATCCTCGTTGGCTTCAGTATCAGCTCGCGCAAGCACTTCACACGCTTTCTGGAACGTTCCAGCAGCCGGGTAGGTAAAGTGACGCAGGATCACTTCTGGCTCACGCTGCGCACGGTGTTCTGGTCGATTCTGGTGGCTTCACCGCTGCCAGTGCTGTGGATGACGCTCGGTTATGGATTGCAGGAAGCCTGGCCGTACCCACGCGCAGTAGCCATTGGCAACGGTGTTACCGCGACGGTTCCGCTGCTATGGGTGGTGATGATTTGTGCCGCCTTCGCCCGCCCGAATGGCCTGTTCATCGCGCATTTCGGCTGGCCACATAATCGTGTCGCGCGGGCAATGCGCTATTACCTGATGAGTATCGGGCTTATCGTGCCGCTGATTATGGCGCTGTTTATGTTCGATAATCTTCGCGACCGCGAATTCATCTCCTCACTCGGCAGACTCTGCTTCGTGCTGATCTGCGGCGCTTTAGCCATTGTGACACTGAGTTTAAAACGTGCCGGGATCCCGCTGTACGTCGATAAAGAGGGCAGCGGCGAGAACATGCTCAACCGGATGCTGTGGAACCTGCTGATGGGTGCACCGCTGGTCGCCATTCTGGCCGCTTTGGTCGGTTATCTGGCAACGGCTGAAGCGTTACTGGCGCGTCTGGAAACGTCTGTCGCCATCTGGTTCCTGCTGCTGGTGATTTATCACGTAATCCGCCGCTGGATGCTGATCCAGCGCCGTCGTATCGCCTTTGACCGCGCCAAACATCGCCGTGCGGAAATGCTGGCTCAGCGCGCACGCGGCGAAGAGGATCCGCACCACAGCACCACGTTTGAAGGTTCACCGGAAGTGGATCTCAGCGAAGTAGATCTCGACACCCTCAGCGCGCAGTCGCTGCGGCTGGTGCGTTCCATTTTGATGTTGATCGCATTGGTGTCAGTTATTGTGCTGTGGTCAGAAATTCACTCGGCATTTAGCTTCCTTGAAAACATCTCGCTGTGGGATGTCACCTCGACGGTGCAAGGGGTCGAAAGTCTTGAACCGATTACGCTTGGGGCCGTGCTGATCGCCATTCTGGTGTTTATTGTCACAACCCAGCTGGTGCGTAACCTCCCCGCGCTGCTTGAACTGGCGGTGTTACAACACCTCAGCCTCACACCGGGCACCGGTTATGCCATCACCACCATCACCAAATATTTGTTGATGCTGATTGGCGGCCTGGTGGGCTTCTCGATGATTGGTATCGAGTGGGCAAAACTACAATGGCTGGTTGCCGCACTCGGTGTCGGTCTTGGATTTGGCTTACAGGAGATCTTCGCCAACTTTATTTCTGGCCTGATAATCCTGTTCGAAAAACCGATCCGCATTGGCGACACTGTGACGATCCGCGATCTGACCGGTAGCGTAACGAAGATCAACACCCGCGCCACGACGATCAGCGACTGGGATCGCAAAGAGATCATCGTGCCGAACAAAGCGTTTATCACCGAGCAGTTTATCAACTGGTCACTGTCGGATTCCGTTACCCGTGTGGTATTGACCGTTCCGGCCCCGTCGGATGCCAACAGCGAAGAAGTGACACAGATTCTGATGACCGCCGCAGAACGCTGCTCGCTGGTTATCGACAATCCGGCGCCGGAGGTATTCCTGGTGGATTTGCAGCAGGGTATTCAGATTTTTGAGCTGCGTATCTACGCCGCCGAGATGATTCACCGTATGCCGCTACGTCATGAAATTCACCAGCTGATTCTGGCTGGCTTCCGCGAGCACGGCATCGATATGCCATTCCCACCGTTCCAGATGCGTTTAGAAACGATGGATGGACGAAAAACAGGAAGGACACTGACGTCAACGGGGCGTAGCCGCCCGGCGGGAAGTTTGTAAGTTCAGGCGTTCGGCTTCGCCCTCTTCCGACAGAAGAGGGCGAAGAGACGACTACGCTCTATCGACCGTAAAGGCCATCACGTCGCCGATGCTTTCCGCGCCCAACGCCAGCATAACCAGGCGGTCAACGCCCAGCGCGACGCCGGAGCTGTCCGGCAGCCCTGCTTTCAGTGCTTCCAACAGATTGACGTCAATAGGCTGCTGCGGCAGGCCGCGCGCGGCGCGTTTGCGGTTATCCTGCTCGAAACGCTGCTGCTGTTCGCGAGCGTCGGTCAGTTCGTGGAAACCATTCGCCAGTTCAATGCCTTTGTAATACACCTCGAAGCGTTCCGCTACGCGGTGATCTTCGGTGCTGATCTGCGCCAATGACGCCTGACTTGCCGGGAAATGGTAAACAAACGTCGGGCGATCTTTGCCGATATGCGGCTCAACACCCATAGCAAACAGCAGTTGAAGCAGCGTATCGCGATCTTCTTCGGTGTCTGCGATATTGCTGAGATCGAGTTTCGCCGCCACTTCACGCAACTGCGTTTTATCCGCCGACAGCGGATCAATTTCCAGATGACGCTGAAACGCCTGCTGATAAGAGAGGCTTTCCGCTGGCTGACATTCCAGTACCTGCTGTAGCAGATCATCGACTTCATTGATCAAGCGATACATGTCGTAGTGCGGACGATACCACTCCAGCATGGTGAATTCTGGGTTGTGATGACGCCCCATCTCTTCGTTACGGAAGCTTCTGCATAACTGGAACACCGGGCCACATCCCGCAGCCAGCAGGCGCTTCATGTGGTATTCCGGGCTGGTCATCATGTAGAGATTAATACCCTGAGAATGGCCGGGACCGACGAAACGCGTCTCAAACGGCACCAGATGAATATCCGTTACCGTCGCCTGACTCATGCACGGCGTTTCCACCTCCAGCACACCGCGGTCGGTAAAGAAGCGGCGGATTTCCGCCATAATGGCCGCGCGTTTTAACAGATTGGGGATGGAGGCGCTCGGCTGCCAGGTGGCCGTTTCGCTCATGGTAAAACTCTCCGAAGACAAATAAGGGCACGAAGTCTACTCGCAAGCGCTGCATGAGACAAATTTTGCCCGGTGAAATCGCCCGTTTGCCACGTAAACGGGATTTCGTGACGCAGTCCATCAATTTCGATGATAAACAGTCGAATGGATCAGCAAAAAAATCGAACGCGTCAATTTTCCCTCACAACCTTGCGGATATACTGCGTTACCCATAAAGGAGCAGTGGAAACGCTTTCGCAATTGCCATGCCGACTGAGTGAACTACCTTTGGTTAGGTGTGTTGCGAAATAACAACAATTCTGGAGGAATGTCGTGCAAACCTTTCATGCCGATCTGGTCGTTATAGGTGCTGGCGGAGCGGGATTACGGGCTGCGATTGCCGCAGCACAAGCCAATCCCAGCGCTAAAATCGCACTGATTTCGAAAGTCTATCCCATGCGCAGTCATACCGTTGCCGCTGAAGGCGGTTCCGCAGCGGTCACGCAGGATCATGACAGCTTTGAGTACCATTTTAACGATACCGTATCCGGGGGCGACTGGCTCTGTGAGCAGGACGTCGTGGACTACTTCGTCCACCACTGCCCGACCGAAATGACCCAACTCGAGCAATGGGGTTGCCCCTGGAGCCGTCGTGAAGACGGGTCGGTGAACGTGCGACGTTTCGGTGGAATGAAAATCGAACGTACCTGGTTCGCCGCCGATAAAACCGGCTTCCATATGCTGCACACGCTCTTCCAGACGTCACTGCAATTCCCGCAAATTCAACGTTTTGACGAGCACTTTGTGCTGGATATTCTGGTCGATGACGGCCAGGCGCGTGGTCTGGTGGCAATGAACATGATGGAAGGCACGCTGATGCAGATCCGCGCCAATGCGGTCGTAATGGCGACAGGCGGTGCCGGGCGTGTTTATCGCTACAACACCAACGGCGGCATCGTCACCGGCGATGGTATGGGCATGGCGCTGAGCCACGGCGTACCGCTGCGTGATATGGAATTCGTTCAGTATCATCCGACCGGTCTGCCGGGTTCCGGTATCCTGATGACCGAAGGCTGCCGCGGTGAAGGCGGTATTCTGGTGAATAAAGACGGCTATCGCTATTTACAGGACTACGGCATGGGTCCGGAAACCCCGCTTGGTGAGCCGAAGAACAAATATATGGAGCTGGGCCCGCGCGATAAAGTGTCGCAGGCGTTCTGGCACGAATGGCGCAAAGGCAACACCATCCCGACGCCGCGCGGCGACGTGGTATATCTCGACCTGCGTCATCTCGGCGAGAAAAAACTGCTCGAGCGTTTACCGTTCATTTGCGAATTGGCAAAAGCTTACGTGGGTGTAGACCCGGTGAAAGAACCGATTCCGGTGCGTCCAACCGCACATTACACCATGGGCGGCATTGAAACCGATCAGCAGTGCGAAAGCCGTATCAAAGGCCTGTTCGCTGTCGGTGAATGTTCCTCTGTTGGCCTGCACGGCGCAAACCGTTTGGGTTCCAACTCACTGGCAGAACTGGTGGTGTTTGGCCGCATGGCGGGTGAACGCGCCATGGAACGAGCCTCAACCGCAGGCGTTGCCAACAGCGCAGCGCTGGATGCGCAGGTTGTCGATGTTGAAAAACGCCTCAAAGCGTTGGTGAATCAAGAAGGCAACGAAAACTGGGCGAAAATTCGCGATGAAATGGGCCTGTCGATGGAAGAAGGCTGTGGCATCTACCGCACGCCAGAACTGATGCAAAAAACCATTGATAAGCTCGCGGAATTGCAGGAACGCTTTAAGCGCGTACGCATTACCGATACCTCAAGCGTGTTCAACACCGATCTGCTGTACACCATCGAGTTGGGCCACGGCCTGAACGTGGCGGAATGTATGGCGCATTCAGCCCTTGCACGTAAGGAGTCTCGTGGCGCACATCAGCGTTTAGACGAAGGCTGCACCGAGCGTGATGACGTTAACTTCCTTAAGCACACCCTCGCTTTCCGCGATACCGATGGCACCACGCGCCTCGACTATAGCGATGTGAAAATCACGACGCTGCCTCCTGCAAAACGCGTTTACGGGGCAGAAGCGGAAGCAGCCGAGAAGAAGGAGACGGCAAATGGCTGAGTTGAAAAACCTGAAAATCGAGATCGTGCGCTACAACCCGGAAGTGGACACGGCCCCGCACAGCGCTTTTTATGACGTGCCTTATGACGAGCAAACGTCGCTACTGGACGCACTCGGCTATATCAAAGATAACCTCGCTCCGGATCTAAGCTATCGCTGGTCCTGCCGTATGGCGATTTGCGGCTCCTGCGGCATGATGGTTAACAAGGTGCCGAAACTGGCCTGTAAAACTTTCCTGCGCGAATACGTGAATGGCTTGAAAGTCGAAGCGCTGGCGAACTTCCCGATTGAACGCGATTTAGTGGTTGATATGACCCACTTTATCGAAAGTCTGGAAGCGATTAAGCCGTATATCATTGGCAACCCGCGCACGCCGGAACAAGGCCCTAATAAGCAGACTCCGGCGCAGATGGCGAAATACCACCAGTTCTCTGGCTGCATCAACTGCGGTCTGTGCTACGCGGCCTGCCCGCAGTTTGGTCTCAATAAGGAGTTTATTGGTCCGGCGGCGATTACTCTGGCGCATCGCTACAACGAAGACAGCCGCGACCACGGTAAAAAGGAGCGCATGGCGCAACTGAACGGCAAGAATGGCGTCTGGAGCTGTACCTTTGTCGGTTATTGCTCGGAAGTTTGTCCGAAGCACGTCGATCCAGCCGCCGCCATTCAGCAGGGCAAAGTGGAAAGTTCGAAGGACTTTCTTATCGCCACCCTGAAACCACGCTAAGGAGTGCATCATGACAACTAAACGCAAACCCTACGTGCAGCCCATGACCGCGACGTGGTGGAAGAAACTGCCCTTTTATCGCTTCTATATGATTCGTGAAGGGACCGCTGTGCCGACGGTATGGTTCAGCATCGTGTTAATTTATGGGCTTTTCGCCCTGAAACATGGCGCAGAATCGTGGGCCGGATACGTCGGTTTTCTGCAAAACCCGATTGTGGTCGTTTTGAATCTGATTACCCTGGCAGCGGCATTACTGCATACCAAAACCTGGTTCGAACTGGCGCCAAAAGCGGCGAACGTTATCGTTAAAGGCGAGAAACTCGGGCCAGAGCCGGTCATTAAAGCGCTGTGGGGTGTGACAATTGTCGTCACCGTCGTCATTCTGTTTGTCGCACTGTTCTGGTAAGGAGACCAAAATGATCAATCCAAATCCAAAACGTTCGGACGAGCCCGTATTTTGGGGACTGTTTGGCGCAGGCGGCATGTGGGGTGCGATTATCGCACCGGTAATGGTGCTGCTGGTCGGCATTTTACTGCCACTCGGTCTGGCGCCGCATGACGCGTTCAGCTACGAGCGCGTGCTGGCCTTTGCCCAGAGCTTCATTGGCCGCGCGTTCCTGTTCCTGATGATTGTTCTGCCACTGTGGTGTGGCCTGCACCGCATTCATCACGCCATGCATGACCTAAAAATTCATGTACCGAATGGCAAATGGGTGTTCTATGGTCTGGCAGCAATCCTGACTGTTATCACCCTTGTTGGTGTCATTTTTATTTAAAGCTGAGATGCCCGGCACACGTCGGGCATATTTCTTTCCCCGCTTCGTACTTTTTCTGCGCCCGGTATCTATACTCACAAAAAACCTGCAAGGACATTACCATGCGTCTGCTGCCCATCATTGCGACTGTTGCTGCTGCGTTTTTGGTTGTTGCCTGTAGTAACCCTGTTCCGCCGGCCGGCGTGACGGTCGTTTCCCCTTTTGATGCCAATCGATACCTCGGCACCTGGTATGAAATCGCCCGTCTGGACCACAATTTTGAAAGTGGGCTGGAAAAAGTCACTGCCACGTATAGCTCTCGCAGCGATGGCGGGATTGACGTTCTGAACAAAGGCTATAACCCGGATCGCGGGATATGGCAGAAAACAGATGGCGTGGCCTATTTCACCGGCTCACCTGACAGAGCGGCGCTGAAAGTGTCCTTCTTCGGGCCATTCTATGGGGGCTATAACATTATCTCGCTTGATAAAGAGTACAAACACGCACTGGTGTGTGGGCCGGATCGCGATTACTTATGGATCCTCGCACGTACGCCGACCATTTCCGCAGAAATGAAACAACAGATGCTGGATATCGCGACCCGGCAGGGTTTCCCCGTTCAGAAATTAATTTGGGTAAATCAGACGTATTAGTGGGCGCTGAGTTTCAGGCCGATAATTCCGCAGACGATCAGCACGAGGCTGAAAATACGCGCCACGCTGGTCGATTCACCGAGCAGAAGCATACCCGTAACGGCTGCGCCGACGGCGCCGATACCGGTCCAGATAGCATAAGCGGTGCCGACAGGCAGGGTTTTCATCGCCCATGACAACAGCGCGATACTGGCTATCATCGCCACCGCCGTAATCACACTCGGTGCCAGACGCGTAAAACCATGGGTATATTTCAGGCCGACAGCCCAAACCACTTCGAGAAGACCTGCAACAACAAGAATTAACCAGGACATTTTGACTCCGTGTAGGGGCCGTCCCCGGTTTTTTAGATACGCTTGCAGGTCGTCCCGCAAGGTGTTGAAGAGTGCTTATTTTAACCGCTGGATTCAGGGATGCAAGCAATTTGCGTTAAGTTCATTTTCAACGACGATTAAGTGAAATAAGTGCATTTCAGTGCTGAGATCGCCTTTTTGTCTGATAGAGATAGTCTTTATGATGGCTCACTGATCCTATTGCATCTGCACACTATGAAGCGCTTACCTACCCAGTATGTATAAAATCCTGATTATTGACCGCTGTTGTTTCAGCCGCCTTGGGCTGGAAAAATGGTTGCAACAGGTCAATGGTGGTTCATCAACGTTTTTGGTTACTCACCTGAACAGCTTATTACTGGCAAAAGCCCATGTTGAAAGCTGGCAGCCGCACTTAGTTATCGCTGACTTCATCAGTTTTCAGCACGATCTTCAGCAGTCACATTTCCTGCCTGCACTATTGACCGTCTGTGAACAGCGCTCGCGCCTGATTCGCTTACAGGATGAGCCGTTCTTTTTTAAAAACGTCGGAGAAGCCCTCTCCAAAAAAGCCCCGCTCGACGGGCTGGGTCGACACATTATGACGACCTTGCAGAGCAGACCAATAGCCAATCCGGCACGTATTGCCACGCCACTGTTAACGCGCCAGGAAGAAAAAGTGTTGTCGCTCTGGATGGAAGGCGCCAGCAATCAGGCAATTGCTAACGAAATGCAGATTAACGGAAAAACGGTTTATACCTATAAACGCAATATCCGCATGAAGCTAAAAGTCGAAAATCGTTTTTCACCGTTTATTCCACCGGTCGAGTGCGTGGAATAGCGGTACGGCCAAAAAGCCGTACCGAACTTCATTAATTTTGTGCTTTGGTCGCTGCACCTGAAATAGCGTTGCCGCCATCAGAAATATCTTCCCCCATCCCTTTGGTCGTATTACACGCCGTAAGCACGGAAGAAAGCACCAGGAGAGAAAAGAACGCAGCAATGGTTTTCTTAAGCATAATGTCATCCTTTTATTGCCAGTAAGTAGTCGTTCTGTAGCAACATAAGCATAGACAAAATCGCCCGTTTTGGATGAAAACAGCGAAATTTTAAGATGATGTGAAGAGATTAACTGGCGGCGTGCGAGATGGAGTTGCCCAGATGCTGGACATCCTGACCGAAGCCACGGAAGGTGTTGCAGCCCGAAAGCAGCGTTGCACTGAATAAAAGTATAAAGAAGAGTTTGAGTAGACGGTTCATCATCCCTGCTTCCTGAAAAAAAGTCGGCACAACGAAAGCGGTGCCGACTTTTTTATAGCATGAATTACTTCACGCGAGAAACGTATTCGCCAGAGCGGGTATCAACTTTGATCACTTCGCCAATCTGTACGAACAGTGGAACTTTAACGACTGCGCCAGTAGTCAGCGTCGCTGGCTTGCCGCCAGTACCTGCGGTATCACCTTTCAGGCCTGGATCGGTTTCAACGATTTCCAGTTCAACGAAATTCGGTGGGGTCACAGCGATTGGACGGCCGTCCCACAGCGTCACGATGCACTCAGCCTGGTCCAGCAGCCATTTGGCGTTTTCACCCACCGCTTTCTCATCGGCAGCCAGCTGCTCGAAGGTTTCGTTGTTCATGAAATGATAGAACTCACCGTCGTTGTACAGGTAAGTCAGGTTCATATCGACAACGTCTGCGCCTTCGGCGGAGTCGGTGGATTTGAAGGTTTTCTCAACTCGGGTGCCGGTCAGCAGACGACGCAGCTTAACGCGTGCGAACGCCTGGCCCTTGCCTGGTTTTACGAATTCGCTGGATTCGACCGAGTACGGTTCTCCATCCATCATGATTTTAAGACCGGCACGGAAATCGTTGCTAGAATAAGTCGCCATAAGGCCCTCTAAATTTGTTAACTGGTAGCTAAGCCACAAAATGGCGCATATTGTAACCCTAAACACCCCATCCAGAGAAGATTGGTTATCGCAACTTGCCGATGTAATCACCGATCCTGATGAACTGTTGCGTCTCTTAAATGTAGACGCTGATGAAAATTTGCTCGCCGGACGCGAAGCAAAACGGTTATTTCCATTGCGTGTGCCGCGGGCGTTTGCTGCGCGGATGCAAAAAGGTAACCCGAAAGACCCTCTTTTGCTCCAGGTTCTGACCTCACAGCAGGAGTTTGTCGCCGCGCCCGGTTTCAGCACCGATCCGCTGGAAGAACAGCACAGCGTGGTGCCTGGACTGCTGCACAAATACCGCAACCGCGCACTGCTGCTGGTGAAAGGTGGCTGCGCCGTGAATTGCCGCTACTGCTTCCGCCGCCATTTCCCTTATGCCGATAATCAGGGCAATAAGCGCAATTGGCAGACCGCGCTGGACTACATCGTAGCGCATCCAGAGCTTGATGAAATCATCTTCTCCGGCGGCGATCCGCTGATGGCGAAAGACAATGAACTGACGTGGCTGATTGATGCGCTGGAAGCTATACCACACATCAAACGCCTGCGCATTCACAGCCGCTTGCCGATCGTCATTCCTGCACGTATTACCGATACGCTGACGGCGCGCTTTGCAAATTCATCGCTGCAAATTCTGTTGGTGAACCACATCAATCACGCCCAGGAAATTGACGATGAATTTCGTCTGGCGATGCGCAAGCTGAAAACGGCAGGCGTAACGCTGCTTAACCAAAGCGTATTGCTGCGTGATGTGAACGATAACGCGCAAACGCTGGCTGAATTGAGCAACGCCTTATTTGATGCGGGAGTGATGCCTTATTACCTGCACGTGCTCGATAAAGTCCAGGGCGCAGCGTATTTTATGGTGAGCGATAATGAAGCCCGCGCCATTATGCGTGAACTCCTGACGCTGGTTTCTGGTTATATGGTGCCGAAACTGGCCCGTGAAATTGGCGGCGAGCCGAGCAAAACACCACTCGATTTGCAGCTGCGTCAACTCTAACGTCCAGGCCAAAAGTCCGGAAACCGACTCTTACCAACTCCCTGCGGGTGCTATTTTAAGCCCCGCTTAGATCAGGGAGAATAAGATGAGCTCAACCATTTCCGGCATCAACACCGGCGTCATTCGCCACGGCGACCAATTTATGGCGCTGGCACTAAAAGTAAATCATCCTAACGAACAACAGTTACTGTTGATCCCCGCATTACCGCTGCGCGATCTGTTTATCTGCTTCGAATACCGTTTACACCTACAAAATCAGCGCAATGCCAAAGACAAAGCGGCTTTCAAAAAGCAGCAGGAAGCGGTAACGGCGGCGATGCACCAACATATTCCCACGCTGACGCACAGTGAACTGCTTCAAGCGGATGTGCGCCTGCGCGTTGAGAAGATGGAACCGCAGAACAACAGTAAAACTGAGCTGCGATTAGCATTAACGCTTAAAGGCGGTAATACGACGTCACTGGTGATTGGGGATGTGCAAATCGCATTGTTCGTAAGTGCGATATCTCATGCAGTTAACAACGCCGGTATGCACCCGCTGTCGCTGCGTCTTTCTTCGTTGCTGGATTTTGTTCCGTTATATGATGCGGATATTCATCCCGATGGCGAAATCGAATATGACACCTACTCACACCCGGCCTGGAAGCTCGCGCTTTTTAGCGAAACAGTGGCGTTGGTGTATCACTACACGGATGAACACGGCGAAAAGCAGGCTTGCGGTACAGTGGTTAAATCCCGCTATCGTGGCGACAACAAAGAAACGCTGGCCATTGCCCAGCGGCTGCTCGCGTTTAGTCCACGATTGAAAAAGCTGGAGGGGAAATCGTGCCAGATCTCGGTGAGCACATTAGCTTCTGGTGCCATTCACGTACCGCGAGAACATTGTTTGCGGGCAATACATTCGCTCTGGCAAAAATCGACAAAGGCCAAATAACAAAACGCCCTCAATGTAGAGGGCGCATTCAGAACTGAAAAGTATCAGTTAGGGCATTTATAAACCTGGCCGATCATTTCGCTGTCGGTCGGGACAAAGCTTGAAAGCATGCCTTGCGTCGGGCTGCTCACACCGTAAATGACATTGCCGCCCAATGCCGCAGCCTGGTTACGCAGTGCGTTTGCGGCACCACGCATAGAACCGCCCTCTTCACCATGCTGGCCAGAGAGCCAATTGCTCTGCTTGCCTGTTGCGGTGCCGACCAGTTGGCATTCGGTGCCCGGCTTGTCTTCAACAAAGCGAACATTTTGCCCGCCTGCGGTCAGTTCATTGCTGGAACTGCAGCCTGCCAGCACTAAAGCGGCACCGACGATCCCTGCACAGACTATTACGCGCATGTTATTCCTCGTTATTGATGGGCTGGACACAACTTGTCCGTGTGAACGTTATACTAAAAAGATGACCAAAAGAAAAACCCCCGTGACATTATATGCCACAGGGGTTTATTTCTGGATGAAATGATGTCCCTAAATAATTCAGGTTGCAGTTAGGCGACCTGAAGAATGAAGGGAGATTACATCATTCCGCCCATACCACCCATACCGCCCATACCACCGGCACCTAAATCAGGCGCGTCGCCTTTCGGCATATCAGTGATCATACATTCGGTGGTGATCATCAGGCCAGCAACGGATGCCGCGTACTGCAGAGCAGAACGGGTCACTTTCGTTGGATCCAGGATACCCATGTCGATCATGTTGCCGTATTCTTCGGTCGCTGCGTTGTAACCGTAGTTACCGTCGCCCGCTTTCACGGTATTCGCGACAACTGATGGCTCTTCGCCACAGTTCAGCACGATCTGACGCAGTGGGGATTCCATCGCGCGCAGCGCAACTTTGATACCCACGTTCTGGTCTTCGTTCAGGCCACGCAGTTCGCCCAGCTTGCTTGCAACACGGATCAGCGCAACGCCACCGCCAGCAACCACACCTTCTTCTACTGCTGCACGGGTTGCGTGCAGAGCATCTTCAACGCGCGCTTTCTTCTCTTTCATTTCAACTTCAGTCGCCGCGCCCACTTTGATGACGGCAACGCCGCCAGCCAGTTTCGCTACACGTTCCTGCAGTTTTTCACGATCGTAATCAGAGGTGGCTTCTTCAATCTGCTGACGAATCTGAGTCACACGACCCTGGATTGCCGCTTCTTCACCCACGCCATCGATGATGGTGGTGGTGTCTTTGTTGATAACAACACGTTTCGCCTGACCCAGATCTTCCAGCGTTGCTTTTTCCAGCTCCATACCGATCTCTTCAGAGATAACGGTACCGCCAGTCAGGGTTGCGATGTCCTGCAGCATAGCTTTACGACGGTCGCCGAAGCCTGGTGCTTTAACCGCAGCCACTTTCACGATGCCACGCATGGTGTTAACCACCAGCGTTGCCAGCGCTTCGCCTTCAACGTCTTCCGCAACGATAACCAGCGGCTTGCCCGCTTTCGCAACGGCTTCCAGAACGGGCAGCATTTCGCGGATGTTGGAGATTTTCTTGTCAGCCAGCAGGATGAACGGGCTTTCCAGCTCAACAGCGCCAGTTTCTGGCTTGTTGATGAAGTACGGGGACAGGTAGCCACGGTCGAACTGCATACCTTCAACTACGTCCAGTTCGTCTTGCAGACCGGTACCGTCTTCAACGGTGATGACGCCTTCTTTGCCCACTTTGTCCATCGCTTCCGCGATGAGTTTACCCACGGTTTCATCGGAGTTAGCAGAGATAGTACCAACCTGAGCGATAGCTTTAGAGTCAGAGCACGGTACGGACAGGGTTTTCAGTTCTTCAACCGCTGCAGCGACCGCTTTGTCGATACCGCGTTTCAGGTCCATCGGGTTCATGCCAGCCGCTACAGCTTTCAGACCTTCAGTGATGATGGACTGAGCCAGTACGGTTGCGGTGGTGGTACCGTCGCCTGCAGCGTCGTTTGCTTTAGAGGCCACTTCTTTTACCATCTGCGCGCCCATGTTTTCGAACTTGTCTTCCAGTTCGATTTCACGTGCAACAGAAACACCGTCTTTAGTGATGGTCGGTGCGCCGAAAGATTTGTCCAGAACCACGTTACGGCCTTTTGGGCCCAGGGTTACTTTCACTGCATCTGCCAGTACGTTTACGCCGCGCAGCATTTTCACACGGGCGTCGTTACCGAATTTTACGTCTTTAGCTGCCATTTTCTCTTTCCCTTAAATTCGTATGTTCAGTGTCGCGCGTGGATTACGCTTCAACAATTGCCAGAATGTCGCTTTCGGACATGATCAGCACTTCTTGGTTGTCGATCTTCTCGGCCTTCACACCGTAGCCATCGTTGAAAATGACGATGTCGCCCACTTTCACGTCCAGCGGTTGCACTGAACCGTTTTCCAGGATGCGGCCTTTACCGACAGCGATGATTTCGCCACGCGTTGATTTGCCTGCTGCTGAACCGGTCAGAACGATGCCGCCCGCAGATTTGGATTCAACTTCTTTACGTTTGACGATCACACGATCATGTAACGGACGAATACTCATTGATAGCTCTCCTTTGAGAAGGTCTTTATCAGTTATGGGTGACGCCGGGCCGCAGTCGGTTTACCGGCTAGTGACCTGAGAGATGGGGGCCGCCTTACGCACCTTCAAGGGGCAAATCCAAAAAAAATTTTTAAAGCGACATTCGTCACAAAACGCCATGCGCCCTGGAAGGGCAGGATGCTCACTTTCCCGCAACAAGTTGATGTGATGAATGATTTGAAACAAGAATGGGGACTGACGCGGGACTGGGGGCACGTTTACTGCCCGGCACTGGGGTTTTGATATTCCAGTGCCGGGCAAAAAGAACTTAACGGTCGTCTTTATCTTCCAGACGGTCACGCTGGTCATCTTTACGCTGATATTCCCCTTCAAACGTATCACCGTTCGAGCCACCCGCAGTGAAACCACCGCCCGGCGTGCGCGCAAAGCGCAGGTGTGGCATCAGCTTGAGCGTCAGGTGTTTTTGCACTGGCGGCAGTAACAGCAGCATACCGAGGAAATCGGTGAAGAAGCCCGGCAGCACCAGTAGCAGACCGGCGATAATCAGCGATACGCTTTTGATCATTTCCACCGCAGGGCTTTCGCCTGCCTGCATTTTCTGCTGCATCAGCATGAAGTTTTTAAAGCCCTGGTTACGCACCAGCGACATCCCAATGACCGAGGTGAAAATCACCAGCAGCAGGGTCATCAGTACGCCCAACACATGCGCGACCTGAATGAAAATCGAGATCTCAATGTAGACGTACAAAAAAACGGCAAGTAAAGGTATCCAGCGCACTGGTGTCTCCTGTTAAGCAACCGCCGCTTCCGGCGCCGGTTTGAATGAGTTTGCGATTCGCGTGTTCTGGAGATGGAGGCGAAATCACCGTTTTCAATCGGCGCAGCCGTTCTTTTTTCCCGCACACTCTTTGCGGTGATTCATTTCACAGATTAATAAATCTCTGATGCGAATCGGCGCATAATAAGTGATCCAGATTACGGCAATTCGCTATTATCAGCATATGATCATGGGCTCTGGGCCGATTAAGGAAATAATCGTCGGTCAAAAAACACACATGGCCCCACTCATCCTGTGTGTAGAGCAAATTCATTAGCAGCTTAATCAAGAAGGTTCACATGTTAAACAACATTCGTATCGAAGAAGATTTGTTGGGTACCAGGGAAGTTCCAGCGGACGCTTACTATGGTGTCCATACTCTTAGAGCGATTGAAAACTTCTACATCAGCAACAGCAAAATCAGCGACATTCCAGAGTTTGTCCGGGGAATGGTGATGGTGAAGAAGGCTGCCGCACTGGCAAATAAAGAGCTACACACCATTCCTAAAGGTGTTGCCAACGCCATTATTGCCGCATGTGATGAAGTCCTGAATAACGGCAAATGCATGGATCAGTTCCCGGTCGACGTCTATCAGGGCGGCGCGGGCACTTCCGTGAACATGAACACCAACGAAGTGCTGGCGAACATTGGTCTGGAGCTGATGGGCCACCAGAAAGGGGAATATCAGTACCTGAACCCTAACGATCACGTGAACAAATGCCAGTCCACCAACGATGCCTACCCAACAGGCTTTCGCATCGCGGTTTATGCCTCTGTTACCAAACTGATTGACGCTATCAATCAATTGGGCGACGGCTTCCAGCGCAAGTCAGTTGAGTTTCAGGATGTGCTGAAAATGGGTCGCACCCAGTTGCAGGACGCAGTTCCAATGACCCTCGGCCAAGAATTCCACGCGTTCAACGTATTGCTGAAAGAAGAAACTAAAAACCTGCTGCGCACGGCAGAGCTGCTGCTGGAAGTGAACCTCGGCGCGACCGCCATCGGCACACGCCTGAATACGCCAGACGGCTATCAGCAACTGGCGGTACAAAAACTGGCGGAAGTCTCCAACATGCCGGTTGTCCCTGCAGAAGACCTGATTGAAGCCACCTCCGACTGCGGCGCGTATGTGATGGTTCACAGCGCCCTGAAACGCCTGGCGGTAAAACTGTCGAAAATCTGTAACGACCTGCGTCTGCTCTCGTCCGGCCCACGCGCGGGCCTGAACGAAATCAACTTGCCAGAATTGCAGGCCGGTTCATCCATCATGCCAGCCAAAGTAAACCCGGTGGTGCCAGAAGTGGTGAATCAGGTGTGCTTCAAGGTGATTGGTAATGACATCACCGTGACAATGGCCTCCGAGGCGGGACAACTGCAGCTGAACGTGATGGAACCCGTGATTGGTCAGGCGATGTTTGAGTCGATCCACATTCTGACCAACGCCTGCTACAACCTGCTGGAAAAATGCATCAACGGCATTACCGCCAACAAAGCGGTGTGCGAGAGCTACGTTTATAACTCCATCGGGATCGTCACCTATCTCAACCCGTTCATCGGCCATCACAACGGTGATATCGTCGGCAAAATTTGTGCAGAAACCGGCAAGAGCGTGCGTGAAGTGGTGCTGGAGCGCGGTTTGCTCACCGAAGCGGAACTGGACGATATTTTCTCTCCGCAAAACCTAATGCACCCGGCCTATAAAGCTAAGCGCTTTACTGATGAAAGCGAACAGGAATAATTCAGGTTAGAATCATGCAAGGCACGTCAGCGGTGACGTGCCTTTTTCATTTCTGGAATATCAAAAAAATAACATTTACGTATCCAACATCCAACATTCAAGGAAGCGGTCATGATAGTTATCGAACTTATCATTGTATTAGTGGCGATTTTTATCGGCGCGAGGTTAGGAGGCATTGGTATCGGCTACGCGGGTGGCTTAGGCGTTCTCGTATTGGCCATCATTGGCGTGAAGCCAGGGCATATCCCTTTTGACGTTATCTCCATCATCATGGCGGTGATTGCGGCGATTTCAGCCATGCAGATTGCCGGTGGCCTGGACTACCTCGTCAATCAAACGGAAAAACTGCTGCGCAGAAACCCAAAATACATCACCATTCTTGCGCCTATCGTCACCTATTTCCTGACCGTTTTCGCGGGCACCGGTAATATCTCTCTGGCAACCCTGCCAGTGATCGCCGAAGTCGCGAAAGAACAAGGCATTAAGCCTTGCCGCCCGCTTTCCACGGCCGTTGTGTCGGCGCAGATTGCCATTACCGCCTCACCAATTTCTGCCGCCGTGGTGTACATGTCGTCGGTGATGGAAGGCCACGGCATCAGCTACATTCACCTGCTGTCGGTGGTTATCCCTTCCACGCTGATGGCGGTGCTGTTGATGTCTTTCATCGTGACCATGATGTTTAACTCCAAGCTCTCCGACGACCCGGTGTACCTGAAACGCCTGGAAGAAGGGCTGGTTGAACTGCGCGGCGAACGCCAGATGGAAATCAAGCCACGGGCAAAACTGTCAGTGCTGATGTTCCTGCTTGGCGTGGTGTGCGTGGTGGTTTACGCCATCGTTAACAGCCCGAGCCTGGGCCTGGTCGCCACTCCGCTGATGAACACCACCAACGCCATTCTGATTATCATGCTCAGCGTCGCGACACTCACCACTATCCTGTGCCGCGTCGAAACTGACAGTATTCTTAGCTCCAGCACCTTTAAAGCCGGAATGAGCGCCTGTATCTGTATTCTGGGCGTGGCGTGGCTGGGTGACACCTTCGTGTCCGCTAACATCGACTGGATCAAAGAGACAGCAGGCAGCGTGATTCAGGGCCATCCGTGGCTGTTGGCGGTTATCTTCTTCTTTGCCTCTGCGCTGCTCTACTCTCAGGCCGCAACGGCGAAAGCTCTGATGCCAATGGCGCTGGCGCTGAACGTCTCTCCACTGACGGCGGTCGCTTCTTTTGCTGCGGTATCAGGCCTGTTTATTCTGCCGACGTACCCGACACTCGTCGCCGCCGTTCAAATGGACGACACCGGCACCACGCGCATTGGTCGTTTCGTGTTTAACCACCCGTTCTTTATCCCCGGCACCATGGGCGTGATTTTCTCCGTGTGCTTCGGTTTTGTACTCGGTAGCTTCATTCTGTAAAGCACACCCGCGTGTAAAAATCCTTAAACTCGGGCCGCTCAGCGGCCCGAGTCATTCCTCCCCTCGCCTGCACATCGTGCTATAGTGCCTTTTTTCGCCGATACGAGGTTGACGATGACCCTGCCTGACGCCGTTGTTGTGCTCTGTACCGCCCCGGATGAAGCGACCGCCCAGGATCTGGCCGCCAAAGTGCTGGCTGAAAAGCTCGCGGCGTGTGTCACGCTCTTGCCGGGTGCGACATCGCTCTACTACTGGGAAGGCAAGCTCGAACAGGAGTATGAAGTGCAGATGCTGCTGAAATCTGACACGGATCACCAGCAGGCATTGCTCGATTGCCTGAAGTCACATCACCCGTATCAAACGCCAGAATTACTGGTTTTACCCGTTTCCCACGGAGACAATGATTACCGCTCATGGCTCAACGATTCCTTACGCTGATCCTGCTGCTGTGCAGCACAACAGCTTTCGCCGGACTGTTTGACGCACCTGGCCGCTCCAATTTTATTCCTGCCGATCAGGCTTTTGCCTTCGACTTTCAGCAGAACGCCCACGACCTTAATCTGAGCTGGCAGATCAAAGACGGCTACTACCTGTATCGCAAACAGGTCAGCATCACGCCCGCGCAGGCGTCGATAGCCCCATTACAATTGCCCAACGGCGAATGGCATCAGGATGAGTTCTTTGGCAAAAGTGAAATTTACCGCCATCGGTTGACGCTGCCCGTGACCATCAGCCAGGCCAGCCAGGGCGCGACGTTGACGGTGACGTATCAGGGCTGCGCCGAAGCCGGGTTCTGTTACCCCCCTGAAACCAAGGTTGTTCCGCTGAATGCAGCGGCGGCTGCGGCCATTCCCCCAGCGGTTCCACCCCATGAGAAAGAGCCGTCTACTGACACCACCGGGACGCTCCCCTTCTCGGCCCTTTGGGCGCTGCTGATTGGCATCGGCATCGCCTTCACGCCGTGCGTGTTGCCGATGTACCCGCTTATCTCCGGCATCGTGCTCGGCGGTAAACAGCGCCTTTCGACAAGTCGCGCGCTGCTGCTGGCATTTATCTACGTTCAGGGCATGGCGTTGACCTACACCGCGCTCGGCCTGGTGGTTGCCGCTGCCGGATTACAATTCCAGGCAGCACTCCAGCATCCTTATGTCCTGATGGGTTTGTCAGCGGTATTTATCCTGCTGGCGCTGTCGATGTTCGGCCTGTTCAGCCTGCAACTGCCTTCTTCGCTGCAAACACGTCTGGCGCTGATGAGTCATCGTCAACAGGGTGGCTCAGCTGGCGGCGTCTTTGCGATGGGCGCGATTGCCGGGCTGATTTGTTCGCCGTGCACAACCGCCCCGCTCAGCGCCATCCTGCTGTACATCGCACAAAGCGGCAATCTGTGGCTCGGCGGCGGTACGTTGTATTTGTATGCGTTGGGGATGGGATTACCGCTGATTCTGGTCACCGTCTTTGGCAACCGACTGCTGCCGAAAAGTGGCCCGTGGATGGCACAGGTCAAAATCGCGTTTGGTTTTGTGATCCTCGCGTTGCCGATATTCCTGCTTGAGCGCATTATCGGTGACGTCTGGGGACTGCGGCTGTGGTCGATGCTCGGCGTTGCCTTCTTCGGTTGGGCATTCATCACGAGCCTGGCGGCGAAGAAATCGTGGATGCGCGTGGTGCAAATCATCCTGCTGGCGGCGGCATTTATCAGCGCCCGTCCGCTCCAGGATTGGGCTTTTGGCACCGCACAAACACAGCAACAAGCACATCTGAATTTTACTCGCATCGCGAATGTCGATGAACTCAATCAGGCATTGGCAAACGCCAAGGGTAAGCCGGTGATGCTCGATCTCTACGCCGACTGGTGCGTAGCCTGTAAAGAGTTCGAGAAATACACCTTTAGCGATCCACAAGTCCAGCAAGCGCTGAAAGAGAGCGTTTTGCTGCAGGCCGACGTGACGCGCAACACAGCACAGGACGCGGAGCTGCTTAAACAGTTGCACGTTCCCGGCCTACCCACCATTCTATTTTTTGACGCCGCAGGTAAAGAGATCCCAACCATGCGGGTTGCCGGGTTTATGGACGCGAGCGCATTTCACGCGCATTTGCAGAAACTGGCCCGGTAAACGACACTTTTAAAGGGATAAACGGAGGATAAAGTCGTGCAACGCGAAGACGTATTGGGTAAAGCCCTGCAATTGCTTGAGATAAAAGGGATTGCCGACACAACACTGGAGATGGTGGCCAAAGAGGTCAACACGCCACTCGACTCTCTGAAACGTTTCTGGCCCGATAAAGAAGCGCTGCTGTATGACGTGCTGCGTTTTCTGAGCCAGCAAGTGGATATCTGGCGTCGCCAATTGATGCTCAACGAAGCACTCACCAGCGAGCAAAAATTAATGGCCCGCTATAGTGCGCTGACCGAATGCGTCAGCAACAATCGCTATCCTGGCTGTTTGTTTATCGCCGCCTGTACGTTTTATCCGGATCCAGAACACCCGATTCATCAACTGGCGGATTTACAAAAACGTACCGCTCATGCGTTCACCCACGAGCTGCTGACGAAGCTGGAAGTCGATGACCCGGCGATGGTCGCAAAACAGATGGAACTGGTGCTGGAAGGCTGCCTGAGCCGTTTACTGGTCAAACGCAGCCAGCAGGATGTCGACACCGCACAACGTCTGGCAGAAGATATTTTACGCTTTGCCCAGTGTCGTTCCGGAGGCGCATTAACCTGACATGCCAGCGAGTGGCGTAAATCGCAGCGAATTCACGCAAATTGCCGCAAAGTTAAGCAAACGCGCGTGTTTTCCGTGATTTGGGTTGACGCGAAACGCTGTTTAGGGTTTAATTCGCCCCGTTGCCCGGATAGCTCAGTCGGTAGAGCAGGGGATTGAAAATCCCCGTGTCGGTGGTTCGATTCCGCCTCCGGGCACCACTCTTCAGAGCCTGTTCGTCAGGGTAGTGTGATACCCAACGAGCAAGACAGTGGTCCCCAGCATCATATGGTAGTTTGCTTACCGCATCGATGTTGAACACGGGACTTTAAGAATCCGGAGGATGTTTCCGCATCCTCTGGATTTCTTGCATCCATTACACTTCAGGTTTCTATTTACCCTCAGTTTCCTGATGTGTCAATCTCGGGCGTCCAAAAAACTACCATTTTCTTTATCAATCGCTTAGATTTAACTTAAGTCCCCCTCTCATACGTTTTCCATCTCCTCAAGCAAGGCTCTTACCCGGTCAAGATCGGCCTCCACATATTCCAGTGTGATAGCCGGTGTCGAATGCCCAAGCAGGTCCTGTGCCATCTTGATGTTCCTGTCCGGCTGCTTCATCAAATTGGTGGCAATGGTATGCCGGAACCGGTGCGGGCTCGACGTAAACTGGCACTCCTTCGACAAGCGACGGAAGAATGCTCTCAGCGGCGGATGATCCATATTCAGGCTGCTCATCTTTTTCCCGTCAACAAAACGGGAAATATTAAACAGTTGCTCCTCCTTCTGCGCACCCCGCTCTACCGACAGGTGATAAAGCTTCTCCAGCCGTGGACGAAGGCATGCCGTAATCGGAACGCGATGCTCTTTGTGATTCTTCGCACCTTCCGGTCGCAGCGTGATCCAGCCATTGTCCAGGTCAACATCACACAGCCGGATATGCAGCAGCTGATTTTGCCGCATGCCAGTACGATGAAGTGCATCCAGCACCGTCAGCCAGAACCAGGCGGGTCTCAGCGCACTACGAATACTTTCCCTGAATATTCCAATGCTCTCATCCGCTTCACGGGCTTCCATTAGCAGATAGATACGTTTGATTTGCCCGTCCGTCAGCGTCTTCTTACGCTTGATATCCGGGCGAGCCAGCACACCATTAAAGGGATTATCGGCCGTGGTGACCAGCCCCTGCGCAATCGCGTGATTAAAAAGCGCACGCATGTGTGTCACCTTGTTGTTCCAGGTAATTTTACTCAGATGGTTATCGGTGATGACCTGACGACGCCAGGTCAGTACCAGTTTCTTGTCCACCTGCTCCGGCGACATCTGGTCACCCACAAAGTGCTGAAAGGATTTCACCACTTTGTTGTAGCTCCACTCTGTCGCTGGTCGCAGTGATTTAGTGAAAAAGTAATCACTCAGTAAATCGTCGAATGTTGTGTTCATAATTACCTCAGTTAATAAAATATGTGGTCATATTGTTTTGCTAATTCCCTGGTGACAAAAAATCACTGCCCGGAGGACAGTGCCCACGTTCAAAAATAATGTCTGAGGCAATCAGATAGCCCGACATTTTGGTATAACGGCCACGTTTTTCAGGCGAGCCGTATTTATGACAATGGAATAACCCCTTGCCATTTTGTGAATAATGAATATTCAGTGCTTCAAAACCTTTTTGCAGTAATGCTTTATCAGTCGTCACGTTACAGACAGTGGCGATATATTTAAAAAAACAGTCCGGGGAGGACACAAAAACAAAACGAGCCACCACATGAGCAATGCTGTCATGTTTATTTATCGTCAACGTGCCGTCATGTATTGCATTTCTGAGCCATTCCCAGAAAAGTTCTCCGGAAGGCTCATGATTATTTGGGCCATGTGGAATCAGGCTGATTTTCTGTTCAGGTTCGGCAAAAAAATCATCCGCTGGCAATGGAACTACAGATTCACTGGTGCTGTCTTCTGTACTGTCTTTTTGAATATCCGGACAGTCAAACGCAGAAACCAGGGGGATCTGATCGGGCAGCGCTGATACCTCATCCGGGGGTAAACTGGTTGGATGAGTTACATCATAAGAAAATTGTTCGTCTGCTATCGAATCAGAATACTTTGAAACATTATTGTTATTGGACAATGACGAAAAGTCTTTACGTTGTAAGCTGGGCTTTTCCTGTAACACTCTGTGATATAAAGATATATCATGTAACCCGTATTGTTTAACAGCATCGCTAATAATCCCGCAGATGACAGAACGCTCATCACCCTCCAGAAATGCCAGCAATGCCTCTGCAATTTCCGGCCAACGCTGTAGCCAGATAATCCCCTCATCCGGCAGTAATCTGCCTGCGATGAAAACAGGGTTCAGCACGCCACGAGCACCTGACTCCCGGACTTTTACGCGCCAGGCATCCTGGGGCACATGCATCCCCGGATACCAGATACCACCAGAGTGCTCCTCCCCTTCAACAGCTGAGAGCCAGTGCAGATGATGGCACAGCGCCGCCCAGTACACGGCGCACAACCACCCTGCATGCTGCTCTGCCTGTTCTTCTGGCGCCGCCCCACGTGGCAACATCATGCCGCGAGCAAGCCGGACAGCCTGCACCGCGCTCGTCAGACTCTGGTCCAGAAATCCCCCACTCCCGGAAAAAGGACCAGACCACCGCGCAGGCAGTAACTGCACATTTTCAGCCAACAGTTGGGCTGGCATCACCCACCATGCCTCAAAGCGGGATGAGGAAAGTGGACAATTCTCCTGTAGCTGTCTCAACAACTGTTGTCGTGCTTTTACCCGCAACAGTTCGTCTCCCGTGAACACCGGCAGAAAACCCGCTGTGAGCGAGGGTGATGTGCTCGCGGAGGGTTTACTCTGCGCATCTGTTCTGCGCTGTCGCCCTGCAGACCATTTCAACCCCAACATAATGATGCCTCGTTTGCGTTAAAGAACTATAACGCTAAACCAATCCCTGTTTATGACAACAGAAAATACTGAATCACTACAGATATAAAACCGACTTGATTTTAATTTATTTTAAGGAACCTGATTTTTTTACTGCTTCATTTTTCTTCTGCCGTTATATGTCATGATATTTTCGCCAGAAAGAAGAGGCTCATGTGCAAAAAATAGTTTTTATTTTACTTGTTGTTCTGTGGATTACTCTCAGTGTAAGTCTCTCATCCCTTATTACACCCAGCGGACATTCTTTCTTATTTCTGTGGTTAATAGCATTTTTTATGCTGCTCCCGTTCGCTTTGAAGCCAGTCAATATGCTTTGCCGTTTTTTTTACCACTCCCCTTGTATTTCTGTTCGTCACCACCGCAGGATCCACATCCATTTATCTCCCTTACAGAAAACCGTTGGAATATCCTCCTCCAGACTTCTCTGGTTTCGGGCTGGACTAATACATTGTGTTACTGCCGCGCTGGCGGACAAGAAATATTCGGTGATCCTCGCCTCTCACCTTCTTACACCGGCCCGATGCCGGTGGCTGGTGACTCAGTTCCCGCATGAGTATTACCGCTATCGTATCAGGCGCGTGCCATTTAAACCCGCGGCCCGGGCAATCATGCAACTGGAGATCCTGATTTCACAATGGCGCTGGAGAAGCTCATTTCACCACGACTGGCCGGTGTTGGTACTTCGCCAAAGAAAGCGCGTTGAATAAACATTCGCAGACAGGGCACTGCCCCGTCTGCGTCCGTTTCATCATTCAGGTTCCGGATGTACCTGGACCTCCTTCCTGAAGACGGGCAGACCATCCTGCCCAGTAATGCACCGGTGTGTATAATACCCGCCGGCGCTCATCGTTAAGTGAATTACCCACCACCACTTCTCCGGGAATGCCGCAGAGTGATAACTGGATATAGGCCATCCCGGCCGCAAGGGGATCGATATCGGTCGCAGACACCCACAGATAGCGATGAGGAGAGTAACCGGCCTCCCGTAATACGCTGGCAAATGCCAGGATCAGACAACCGGCACCGCATGCCCCTTCATAAAGCGTAACAAAAGGTTTCATCCTGAACAGCGCATCAGTATCCCCGAGCTGTAAACCGGCCATCATTTTACCGACGTACCAGGGCGTGAATACCTGCCCCCGGTATTTGTCACCCAGTTCCAGCTGCATAAATACATTGCCCAGAAAATCGCCGGCTTCCGCTTCAAGCCCGCAAACCACATGCGACAGTAACTGAGCAAAACGGGAAACATCTTCCTTTTCATAACGTCCGACGATGCGCAAATATTTCTGCTCACGCTGGTCGCTGAAATGAAGCCGGTTCTGGATAGCAATCACACTGCAACTGATGAAGTCCTCAAAAACCTGATGACGTTTGTAATAACGGGCGGTCTGGCTGAAAAGCGAAAGAAACGCACGTTCCGCATCAATCATGTTGTTCATGCACACTTCCTCTCTCAGGGAAGCATGCCCCGGCAGGGAACACTGTTCCCTGCCGGATAAAATGAGGCCACAGCATGTGCTGTGGCCCTGATAGTTAACGAAAAACTGCCCGTCGTTATGCTCCAGACGCAGGCAGAACAGTCACCAGTGAAGCCATTTCCGGCGTCACCAGATACAACCGGGCTCCCTCTTCTGACGACAACTGCAGCATTTCCTCCGGATACGGCCCGCTGTCGACATGGTAACCCTTGTCAAAGCAGTTATATCCGGAATAGCCCACATCCTGCGATTTCCAGTAGTGACGGATTTCGCAGTCAAAGAGCTGAGACATCTCCCCAACCACTTCTGCTGAAGGCGGGTACCAGGGAGTGTTGAACGTCAGTGACAGTGAATTGATGCCATCATGACTACACACAGCCTGATGTCCCGCAGGATATTCCATGTCAAAGAGCTGCATATACAACTCTGATGAAAGAGAAATCCCCCGGAAAAGACCGCTGTTACCGTTCAGCTCTGTTGCCAGGCGCGAAGGAATGACCATCAGCATGTCACAGGTGCATGTCGTCACCGGCATCGTGCCAAGCCATTCCCAGCGTTCTGCAGGGTCAATCTGGGCGCTGGCGGAGGTCAGGCCAAACCAGTCCACATAATGAAGCATCATCAGCTGCGTTATGGTCTGGCGTGCACCGAAGGGAATATCATCCCATTTCAGTGATCCCAGACCCGACTGCAGGTAAATCTTCTCCATCCGGGAAACGGTTGTGTCATCAAGCCAGGCATCCACACCCAACAATTCCAGAAAATGCTGGAATGCCTGATTGGGGGCTGTCTGAGAGCCAGTTCCGGCCTCTGTGAGTAAAGGATAAATATCAAACGTCGTGGTTTTGACCGGTCTCAGGATACCGGCGCAACCAGCGAGAAACAGTCTGATGGCCTGCCGTATAGCATGGCGATAACGTGGCTTTTCCGTGCCGGCAACCCAGGACTGCATCACTTCGATACAAACGGATTTCCCGGTCACTTCCAGGCGATTCTGGCACCATGAAAACATAGCGTTCACTCCTCTTACCATTGCAATGAAAAGAGGGACTCCCCGGAGGGAGAGGTCCCTCAGGGGATGCTGACGACATTGCTGTCGTCACGCAGGTTTACACAATCTCCGCCGGCTCATCACCGTGGAATTGCAGCAGAAAATTCGATGCTTCCCGGGCAAACCGGCAGGCACGGAAAAAGGCTTTTTTGTCCTCACGCAGAACCCTGAGCCAACCGGCCAGATAGCTTTCGTGTTGTACATCACCAAAAATGCCAAGTTCAGCGCAGAGAAAAGCACTGCCCGTTTCCGCGATGAGTTCTTCAAAGGCATACACCGGATCGCCAAACTTACGGGATGAGGATGTAATACCTTCGCGGTTAAGGCGTTTACTGTGCCCGGTCGCGTGAACCAGTTCATGCAGCAATGTCGACCAGTAGTCCGCATCAGACTCAAACTGCGTGGTCATGGGCATCACAATCTGATCTGTAGAAGGCTTGTAATACGCCCTGTCCTGCCGGTGAGATGAGCAACTGACACCACTCTCATTCAGGACCGTCAGAACCCGGGCATATTGCGCTTCGCTGAGCGTCTTTCGGGTCTCCGAAGTAATGCTGGCAGGTTCCGCATCCAGCGCTGAATCAGGCAGACCATCACATTGCCCGATATTGAACAGTTGCAGGGGTTTGAGCATCACCAGGGACTCCATCACCGCTTCACCATCGCGATAAAGGAGATTACCATCATGATCCTTTGCCTGTTTCTCAAACGGTTTGTAGATAATCGCCAGTGATGAAGACTCACCTTTACGTACCTGGGCCCCAATCGCCTGTGCCTGGTGATACGTCAGCCAGCGATCGCTTGAAAAGCCGCGATCTTCAGCCGCCATCCATAACAAAGCGATATTGACGCCACTGTAGTAACGTCCGGTTGCCGCATTCACGGGCAGTGCATTTCCGTATACCTGTCGGCCAGATCGCCAGGGCCTGCGCCAGGGAGGGACGCCTTTTTCCAGCGCGGTGATGATCCTGTCGGTGACCTGCTGGTATAAATCGTCCCGCGCTTTCGCACTGGCTCTGTGGTGTTGTCCGGTTGCCATCAGAATGTACCTCCGAAATACAGGCACACTTCTCCCGGTGGCAGAAGAGTGTGCCACCGTTGAGTGGAAGTGAATGTCTCAGACAGTAATCTGTCAGAACTGAAACAACATTCACCTGACGACGTCAGTAATAACGCAACGAACCGTCGAGCATGACATCGCGGATCCTGCCGCGCACGCTATTAACGGCACTGACAAACATCTCATAGTCATTGGTTTTCGCACGCTTACTGTCCAGGCGGATCACCTGGTCCAGAACGTAAAGCGCCTGACTGCGCCAGCGTAATCGCTCAGCATTGCCCTTACAGGCATGGAAGTGCACCAGAGACTGATCGTATAACCAGCGGATCCTGTCCCGAAATTCAGCCACGGGAACAAATACTGCTGCCGGAGGACTGGTCTCTTTATGAATGGTTGCACCACCACCTGGCCCGTATCTGACCGGGTTCATGAGCAGATCGTGATGTTCATTGAGAATGGCGTCGAACTGAGTCTGCGTCATAAATGTCTGAAAGGAATATTCCGCCTCCGGGATCAACGCATCGGTGTTATCCGACCAGTTTTCATCCACAGACGGATTGCATCCTTCGGCCCAGGCTTTCAGCCATTCACCTGGGCATTTATCATCCGGTACGCGGATATAAATCCCCAGATTTTTCTCAAGTAGCAGTGGCCTGCGCATACCGCCCTGCTGTGACAGCAATGGACGCAGTCTGGTTGACGTGAATCGAATCATGAGAGCTCCTCAGCTTAGGATGGAGGAGCCCCTGAGGGTTACCCCTCCGGGAAGATGTCGATGAGCAATGCGCTCAGTTAAGAAAGGAAAATGCGGTGAAAACGCGGAAGATGGATTAATTCAGTATCCTGTCACCGACGTTTTAATAAGGTGTTCAACCCAGGTAACATAAAAATAAAATGCTGGTTTGAAGTCAAAATCATCAAAAGGCCAGCCTTCGCATCCAGGCACGCCAGTTTCAGTCACACCGACCTTGAAACCGTATTCCCGGATACCACGGCAGAATACGCTTTCGCAAAGTTGAAGAAGCCCGGAAGCCTGATGTGAAAATCTGGTTTCCGAAATTGCACCTGAAGCAATGGCCTGTCCAAACAAACGCCCGGCATAGAAAAAAGGGGCTTCTGCAGCATCCCAGCCCAGTTCATCATCCCGGTGTCCGGTTCGTTCAAAAAACCCCAGTCGCCTCATCGCACAGGCAAGCATGAGCTCACCTTCGATATGAGAAAGAAAGACGATGAAGTCAACTGGCTTGATTGCGGCCAGAGTAAGATCGCGTAAGGAAATACAGGAAATACAGGAAATACTGGTCATAGCGGTTCCTTCGGATGAGGGAACCTGGCCCATGGGAGCAAAGTCCCACAGTGGCAGAAAGGTGTATAACATCAAAGTGCAGTAAGTAAATGAGACCTCAACTCATAAGAGTCCCTGTTCTCAGAGGTTAACAGGTTTAACCGCCCAAAGGTGTCACATCTCAGGTTGCAGTGACATAGTTCGTGATTACCCGAAGGCGTTCCTCTCAAATCACCGGAACATTGGCAGTTGCCAGGATGACAACAGATTGCAAATTCAGCGTAATGCAGCTTTTCCGTTTCGACAAGCCGACGCATAAAATTTTTGACGTATTTGTCTCCAGGACAAACAACGTCATTCCTGCCTCGCCAATTCAGACATTACACTCGCCCGGAAAATGAGAACACTGCAGGTTCGTTATCAAAAAATGAATAATCATTGTCCAGCGCCTGCTCTATATATTCATCAAGCGTGAGGAAATCATCAAAGTTTTCTATATATCCTCGCTGCGCCAGGAACTCAGTCAGCAGGCTGGTCAAAAATTGATATTCATCCTGACCACCGGACCACGCTGCAGGCATATGCGGCAGTGTGCTGAAAGGCTCCTTGAAGAGGGAAATAATTACATTCAAATTGATATTTCCGGTTTCAGGATTTTTTGCACCAATATCCAGTAATAACTCAAAAAATTGGTGGCTATTAAATGCCTGGCCAAATAATGACTCCGTGCCTGCTCCCGTTTTGTCCTGATACCACTGTAAAAAATCATCGTTGATATCGTCTGACTTCAGTTCAATCGCTTCCGCGCGTAACTGATCGACATCCAGCGGGTTTTCCATGTCAATGAACTCCCGGAGCTTCAGCGTTCTGACTTCGCGCATTGTTGTTTTCGCTTCAGCCGCAGCGCGTTTTCGCAGATCACCTGAAACCTGAGCACCTTTTTTCTTTTTCCCCATGACATATCTCCTTAATAATCCCAAACGCTATTATTTTTGGCAGTATAACCAATGAGTCAAAACCTTATCGCCGAAAGAAACCTCTTTGAAGCCACTTATTTTCCAAATAATAATAAAACTCTGGCTTTATGGTGAATAAACATCTTTGCTGGTTACTGGTGGTCTTCAGGATCCAATTTGCCTGAAAATACCCCGGCTTTTGAGTATCATTATTCTACATCCACTTTATTGTATACCCGCGCAACATAGTACCCGCGACCATCACCGTGCCCAAGATCCATTGATACCATAGCCAGTGCTTCTTTCTCGCTGAATCCTTGCTGGCGGTAGTGCTGAATGGCATCCATCGCCCAGGCATATCGCAGGCTGTGCGGCGAATGCTTTCCTGTCAGACCGGCGTCGCGCACAACATTACGGTATTGCTCAATCGCAAGATGTAATGCGGGTTTATCTATCAGTTTCCCGTTTTGCCTGGCCACACAGGCCAACGCGGACTCGATCGCCCGCAACGTTTCAGCAGGCTTTAACACCGTTGTATCCCTGGGACGACCGCCTTTCGTACCAAATACGACCCTGATTTTGCTCTCACCCCTGATAAGCGCGCGTTGCCATGTCTGCAAGGATTTCGCAGACTGAACCGCTTCCTCTGCTCTGAGCCCCAGAAGACGAGACAATGCCATCACACAGCCCGCACCTTCATTTTTGATAAAAACCTGCTGTAATGCCTGCTGGTAGACCATTTCTGGTATGGCAACTTTCGTTCCCTCACGGCTTGCCCCGGCAATCCCCAGCGCCCGGTTATTCAGTACAGGATGAGTGGGATCGGCCATCGCTGTTTTTCCGGCCAGTTTTAGCAGAGATCTGATGACAGACATTTCATTTTGTAGCGTACGCGAAGCAATATTTTCCTCTTGCCTGCTACGAATATACTGACGGATATAGCTGGTTTTAACATGCCGCATATCTCGTATCTGAATATTCAGCACCAGCAGGCGATCGGCAAACCGATGAGCAATTTTCATCCGGTCTGCGATTGTTTTAAAACTCCCTTCAGCCCGGCGCGCCAGGGCACTAAGATTTTTATGCAGTTTTGACATAACCTTCCCTCCGCTCAAACAGATGGCAGTGCTTTTCCGTCCGTGTGAACGGAAAAGTGCTGTCATCGGCTGCACATTCTGCAGACGATAGAATTTCACCCCGACGACACGGTGAGGGTTGCGCATCCTGCGACTCAACAGACATCTGTGCATCGGGGCGGCGAAATGTTGAGTTATTGCGAGGCTCCCCAGGTCTCTGACCTGTTCGCGGTTTGCACCGGGCTGATAATCATCAGACTGCCTCCACACACCAGCTTGCTGGTGTCGCCATCGATGTCGTATTGACAATATTCCTGAAGGGTAGAGATGCTATTTCTGGCTAAGTATTTATTCGGAAAGGGAAATAAAAGTGAGGTAATACGTATCCGAAAGATTCTTAAAATTTCCGGTACGTGTTGTTCAGTTGGTAAGACGTGTTGAAAATGCCCGTACGTGGGCTTTGCGGGGTATGCGCGACGCGCGTCACTTGGTGCTCATTACTTTCGCACCCAAGTGACGCTGCGTTGTGTTCAACTTAACCTTTCAACGGATGGTTGAAACAAGCGCTAACGTGTTATCAGACGATAAACACAGAAGTGAATTCAAAGCCTTACTCGCAAAAAAAAGCGACTCCTATTTTCAAAGGCTAACAGGTTTAACCACCCGAAGGCACCACTCTCAGGCTACGTGGTATTGGCTTAGTGACCACCCGAAGGCGCCCCTCTCAGGTCCCGGGACATTGGCATGTTGCACAAGCAACAGTACAGCAAGATGATCTTAGCCTCTCGCTACAAAAGCATCCAGTAATATTGTCATCGCCAGTTTTTGCCGGGCCTCAAAAACCATTTCATACAAGCCCGAATCTGCAATTCAACGACATATCCCCTACTATCGCAAGCCACAACGTCACTTGTGCAGGCCACCGACATAACATTCTGTCGCGTACAGAAACTCGCTATCATCAACGCGACATTTCATCACGTTATCCTGTATAATGACGTTTTCCACAATAATCAGAGATATGTCGTTGAGCCGAATATCCAGCAAAATCCTGACAAAAGCGATACACATTATTCAGTCTATGGATTTAAATAAAAAAGGATTACTGATTGATGATATCCATAAGACACAACCAGCGATGCTGGCTTCAATTTTAGTGTTGCCAACATTAGGTGTTTCAATGCAAAAAACAGAGGAGGCACTCAATTTTTTACTTGTCTGTTTTCTGTGCATGACACTTTCGGAGCGAGACTGGCCACAAATAACAGAGGAAATTCAGGAGAAGCAATTACAGCGTTTTATCGCTCAAATCTGCTTCACAGACGGACTGAATAATTCTTTGCTTACTCATTCGGTACAACAATTCATTAAACAGCATCCAGAAAAACATCTGCTCGCCTGGGTGTCAATGCAGACGACTCAACGGTTGTCAGCAGATGTTATGGACGAATCAGATAAGCATATTTTTCTGTCTACCTGGAATTTGGTAAACTGCATCGCATTTTGTTAAAGCTTTATTTATTTTTTAACTGCCGCCTCATTTCTCCCAACGCACTCCTCGGACGACCTGGAAATAAAAACATGAGTCTGGTAACTGGCAGGGACAGATTATTTTCCAGCAGTGTAAGCCCAGCAGGAGTCCATGTATTTTTTAGCAGCCTTAGTCTCAGGGAAAGATTACGAAACACCACAGCCCGCAAGGACTGACGCGAGGTAATTCCTGTCCATCCCCGCCCGGCGCATCTTTCTGCTCAGTCCGGCTTTGAATTCTTTGTTTGCTGATAATATATTTATTGCTATATATCTTATCCCCGAAAATAATTCAGCGGCATCACCTCTTCTTATACAACAATCATCTTCATTCATCGCCACATCTAACCGCCAGTGCAGTTTATTCTCTATCGACCAGTGACCTCGCATTGCTGATGCAAATTTCTCTGCCGATATATCTGACGAGCTTATGTAATAACGCACCTGCATTTCTGGTTCTTTCTTCTCGTCGTTCATATCTGACCGAAAGGATACTACCATACCTATTTTCCTTAAATTCTTCCAGGCAAATGTATAATCGATAAGCTCATCAGGAATATCACTGACAACATGCAATCGAGTTTCCTGCCGCCCATGACTTTTTGCGTCTGTAAAAAAACTATCCAATGCAGAGTCATTTATTCGTTTTACAGGAAAAAGTTCTTCTATTGCACGATATAATTTCCCTTGATTACCTTTCACGGCAAGAAGGTAGTCACCTTTCTGCTTACGGATCTTTACAGCAATATCTTTCTGACATTCCATGGCATCTGTGGTTACAATTTTCTCTTTTATATCAAGGAGATTTATCAATTCTGGCATGGCGGTAATCTCATTTCTCTTTTCAGATGTTTTCAGTTGCCCCAGAACAACGTCACTCATACTTGAAAATGCGCTAATTACATGAATAGCACCACACCGCCTGTTTTTATCATAAGAGCCACGTAATGTTTTACCGTCAATTGCAATAACATACTCATCTACTGTATGGCATTCCTTCATCCAGTTAATAAAGCATTCATAGAATTTTTTAGGGCTTATACAGCTGACTACTCTGGCAATCGTATCATGAACAGGGATCCCGTTATCAAAATCCCCATATAACTTCAAAAAACCCTGATGGACATTGCCAAAATCTTCAATATCTTCTCACCCTTCGACTCCTGAGATAACAGCACAAATAGTCAGCAATAAGATGTCAGATAATTTACACTCAACTTTCCACGCCTGCCGATAATCCGGTATAATAGTTATATTCTTCAAGATTCATTACATCATATCTTTGTTTGAATGAATAATATCAGATCACATTACTGAGGGACGGGATAGCACCATTGAATACCTGCTTGCTACAGATCAAAAAGCTGTCAAATTACTGCGTAAAAAACATACTTTACGTGATCTTTCCCTGATGCACGCCCCGTTCTGGAGAAGCTGTGGCAGTGGCTGGAGCTGCAAAAGGATGCGTGCCCAGAAAACTCGGCGCTGGGTAAAGCGCTCACCTACACGCTAAAACTTCGGGTGGTGCTTAGCCGCTTCTTGGAAGATGGCGCATTGCCGCTGGACAACAACCGCGCTGAACGGGCCATCCGCCCGGTGGTGATGGGCCGCTCCAACTGGCTATTCGCGGGCTCGGGTGAGCGTGCAGCCAAAATCATGAGCCTGGTGGAAACGGCGAAGATGTACGGCCTTGATCCGCATGCCTGGTGACGGATGTACTTCAACGATTACCGGGCTGGCCGGAAGAAGAACTGGGTGCGTAGCTACCACTGAACCGCACCGGGTTTTCGGGAGACTAAACTCTCAGTGAAAGGAGACCCGAAATGACATCCAAACGAGCAAACCGTTACCCACCAGAACTGCGTGAGCGCGCTGTCCGAATGCTGCTGGAACAGCGCCGCGAATATCACTCAGAACACGCCGCCATCAACTCCATCGCGCCAAAAATTGGCTGTAGCCCCGATACGCTCAGGGCCTGGCTGCGTCAGCATGAACGCAATAATGGTGCCGGCGATGGCGGGCTCACAAGCGATGAGCGCCAGCACCTCAAAGAGCTGGAGCAGGAGGTTCGTGAGCTGCGCCGCAGCAACGATATCCTGCGCCAGGCCTCGGCTTATTTTGCGAAGGCGGAGTACGACCGTCTGTGGAAAAAATAATGCCGCTGCTGGATACCCTCAGCGGTAGTCACGGGGTCGGACCGGTATGTCATGAGCTGAATATTGCCCCGTCGACGTACTACCGGCACCGTGAGTACCGCCAGCACCCGGAGAAACGTAGTCTGCGTGACCGCCGTGACGACCAGTTGAAGCCGGAAATACAGCGAGTGTATGACGAAAACTACAGTGTCTATGGCATCCGGAAAGTCTGGAGGCAGTTGCAGCGTGAAGGCTTCAGCGTGGCCAGATGCACCATCGCGCGACTGATGAAGAGCATGGGCCTCGCTGGTGTGCTTCGGGGTAAAAAAGTGCGGACTACAGTCAGCGGGAAAGAAGCTGCGGCAAGCGACAGGGTAAACCGTCAGTTCGTGGCAGAACGTCCCAATCAGCTTTGGGTGGCAGATTTTACGTATGTGAGCACCTGGCAGGGGTTCGCCTACGTGGCGTTCATCATCGATGTTTTCGCAGGCGTTATCGTGGGGTGGCGGGTATCATCGTCGATGGAAACCACGTTCGTACTGGATGCGCTGGAGCAGGCTCTGTGGGCCCGGCGGCCATCCGGCACTATCCATCATTCGGATAGTAAGAATGTCGGTGTCAGTTTTCTTCATCAAGCTTGCTGTTTTGCCTGACTGGTGAGATCACTGATGCAGTGAAGACTTCCCGGTTTCCTGACTCACACTCTGATCGACCAGCAATGTGTCTTTCCCTGGACCCGTCGGCTACCGGGAAGTACCTCATGCGAGGCTTCTCCTCACCGATGCGCGTGACTCAAGAAGGGCCTGACGGCTTGTCTCTTTACTGTCCTGTCCGGGTTATCGTCAGGAGAAATGACGAATAATTTCTGTCGCAGGAAATAACCTATGACACAGACAAAACCCGTTCATTCATCACCTGTCGTTGGTGGCGTTGATACGCACAAAGATTTACATGTTGCTGCTGTGGTTGATCAAAATAATCGGTTTTTAGGCAGCGAGTTTTTCGCGACAACACGCCAGGGTTACCGACAGATGCTGGTATGGATGGCATCTTTCGGAACTGTTAAGCGCATTGGCGTTGAATGCACAGGTTCCTACGGTGCAGGTTTATTGCGCTTCCTCCAGAGTGCCGGAATTGAAGTTCTGGAGGTCACAGCACCGGATAAAATGGAACGCCGCAAACGTGGTAAAAGCGATACTATCGATGCAGAAAGTGCCGCTCATGCTGCTTTCTCACGCATACGCACTGTCACACCGAAAACGCGTAGCGGAATGATTGAAGCGTTACGTGTCCTGAAAGTCTGCCGCAAAACAGCTGTTGCTGCACGGCGTATTGCACTTCAGATGATCCAGATGAATATTGTTTCTGCCCCGGATGAGCTACGTGATCAGATACGTCACTTCACGAGGATGCAGTTGATCCGAACCCTGGCCTCGTGGCGCCCCGATGTTACCGCTTACCGTAATGTCCAGGATGCTTATCGTATTGCGCTGAAATCCCTGGCCCGCCGCTATCTTGAGTTACATGATGAAATAGCCGATCTGGACATCATGATAACGTCAATAGTCGACGAACTAGCACCGGAGCTTATCAAGTGTAAAGCGGTGGGATATGAATGTGCTTCGCAGCTGCTGATTACGGCTGGTGATAATCCTCAACGCCTGAACTCTGAGTCTGGTTTCGCAGCGTTATGCGGCGTCAGTCCTGTTCCGGTCTCTTCCGGTAAAACAAACCGGCATAGACTTAACCGCGGTGGTGATCGCGCGGCCAACAGCGCTCTGCATATTATTGCCATTGGTCGATTACGCACAGACACAAGAACGCAGGAGTATGTGGCGAAACGGGTAGCTGAAGGACATTCGAAAATGGAAGCGCTACGCTGCCTGAAACGTTATATCGCCCGCGAGGTCTTCACACTGCTTCGAAAACAAAATCGGCAGATCAACAGCACTCAAATAACGACTTGACACTTAGAAGGGCGTCAAAGGCTCGCAATACGTATCGCTGGCGTACACACAGCGGCTGCGGGAAGCGGAGCTTCTGGCTTCAACGGGCAGCACGGGTGACTCTTATGATAATGCCATGGCCGAAAGTATTAACGGGCAGTACAAAGCGGAGGTGATACACCGACAGAGCTGGAAAAACAGACAGGAAGTGGAGCTGGCCACACTGGCATGGGTGGACTGGTACAACAATCGTCGGTTGCTTGAGCGGCTCGGCCACATCCCACCTGCTGAAGCAGAAAAAGCATATTACGCTTCCATCGGGAATAAGGGATCTGGCAGCCTAAGTTCCCGGACTTAATTCTCTCCCACAAAACCGGTACGGTTCATGGTGTTGAGTTGCGCTTAATCCAGCCGGGCAAGCCAACGCAGAACGGATTTATTGAGAGTTTCAATGGCCGCTTTCGGGATGAATGCCTGAATGAGCACTGGTTCGGCGATATTCTTCATGCCCGGGAAGTAATTAATGACTGGCGGCAGAATTATAACGAATGCCGCCCACATTCATCGCTGAATTACCTGACGGCGGCTGAATTTGCAGCGAGCTGGCGAAACGAGAAATATGAAGAAAAACCAACTGACATTACTAACTGAAGGTTGTATCTAATCCTGGTGGCAGGTCAAAGCGATGCAGGCGGTAATATCGCTTTCATGATAACACCGGATATACATTACATCACTTTTTCGCTCTGGAACTTAGTTTCAAGCATTATCCCACGCTTGACTCTCTCTGTATGGTTTGCCTTCAGGCAATCAAAGAAAATTATCGAATCCAAATGATAAGAATGGCTATAGAGTTCCATATAGCTCAGCACTAAACATGGGAGATCTATTTTTTCATATATCTTCATTAATTCTAACATATAAGTGTGTCTATCTTCATCAAATAATTCATTAACAACTATGATACCAATCATTTCCCGGCCTAGGAAATCTAACTCAATGCCTAACTCGAATTTTAATGTTCTATTCAGGCTTGCATGATTTATAGCACCAACTAGTTGGCGAATAACTTTATCTAGACGTTTTAAAACCTTGCTCTTTTTTCGTTCTAGAGAAGTTTTTAGAGAGGAGATGGTATTAGGGGTTTGAGGTCTATTCGTGTAGAAAGTCACACTTACACTTTAATTAGTTGATTTTTATGCTTTAAATAAAATAATGTCATCATGGCAGTTATTGGGGTTATCAAATCCATACAATGCCATTAATTAGATGAGTGATATAAGGGGTTATTTTTATATGTCTTTAAAGGGATCCAGAAAAAAAGTCATGAAAGTACAAATAAGTGAAATACACAGCATCAATAATGTTGAGGTGAAGCTTAAAGCTGGGCAATATTTTATACCGGACAAGAAATATGTATATATACTCATTTCTGGAGAGGTTACCGGTATTAAACATAATGATTACATATATACGTGGTCAATTCCAGAATTTGCGCCTCTAGGATTTCTTGAGATTTTATCTCCTATGATCGATTTTCTGTATGTATGCGAAACCAGTGTAATCCTTCGGCGGATTGAAAAACAAAAGTACTATGCAAGTAATAACATTAATAATTCTAAAGTAGAAATGGTAATGTCAATAGTAGCGCAGCTATTTTCAGTTGTTTTAAATGAACAAACAAAATCTGCGAATAATTCTGGATATACGATAATAGTATCTATGCTCTATCGATATTTGCACATGTACGAAAATCAAGATGACTTCAATGAAAATATAGCTGCATTTATTACAGGCAGGACACGGTTGTCAAAAAGTTATGTATTTGAAATATTAGCAAGTTTAAAGAAAGGTGGATACATAATGATGGAAAAAGGAAAGCTAATCACGATTTTGAAAAAAATACCTTCAGGGTACTAAAAAACTGACATGATAGATTAATTTTTAATTAATCTTTATTAAATATGGTTTTTATGGGAGAGAGTTTCATTGAATTTATATTTTGTGGGTATTTACCTTCATTAATTGAATGATAGCTGACCTTTGTTTTTTGTAACTTTTTGTGATTTGTCCGGTGTTGGATTTTTATCATTTCGACGCCGGGCTACATTTAAAACATTTCATCCATAAAGTTGATGCTGGACCTTTTTACTCACATTCAATTCATATAAATATTATAGGTTGTATATAAAAATCATGAAAACACACTTACGCTACTGTAATTATCCCTGCAAAACGAACCATTCACTTTAAGAGATCTTCCGACATACTGATTAAAGCTGGTATCTATGAAGCTTCGCACTACAACTGGAAAGCAAAGTATGGAGGTATGAAAGCCTCTGATATCAAAAGGATGAAAGACCTGGAGGATGAAAATCGACGCCTCAAGCAAATGTTTGCGGATCTCAGCCTTGAGTGCCGGACACTGAAAGACGTCATCGAAAAAAACTTTAAAACCAGTAATAAAGCATGAACTCGTCAGCTATCTTACGGCACAATTTGCCATGAGTTTACGCCAGGCCTACAGGACGTTATCACGGAGCAGGACGGTGTATTTTTATCAGCCCGATACCCGGCGTGATGAACCGGAGATCCATGCGCTGACTGAGCTGGCAAAGCGCTATCCGCGCTACAGTTTTAAGAAGCTGTTCCAACCACCTGCACCGTGGCGAGAATATTTTTATCAGGAGATTGTTATGACACGATTGACAGCGTTAACCCCGGCGGAAAAAAAATTTATTGATGATGCTATGGTGGAAGCTGAGCGGGCCAAAGGAAAAAAACTTAATCGACCGGAAAGACATATTGTACTCAGCCGGGCACGGGCTCAGATATACGCCGCGCGCTATGTGGCCAAAAAAAAGACTGAGCCGGCCGAAGCTCTAAAGGAAGCGGAATTCACGTGGTCAAAACAGCGCCCGTTCCGCCGCTGACAGGTATTTTTTGGATGTATCGATAGTTGGATGGGCTTAAAGTACCAATCAGCCCGGTACATAGTCACGCATGGCCTCAAAATTCATCAGGCGTGTTTACGGAGGCTGGGGTAAGAGGTGCTCTTTCTTTGGCTCAGAGTGACAAATCGCCCTGAGGCCGTTTTAGCTGTCTAGCCAATGTAGAAATGTCGTGCTGAATACAAAGCTGACCTGACGTCTGAGGCTTCACTTCTGGCTTAAAGGGCTCATTCTTATTTATGGTGCTGGTAAACATGTAGTGTTTCGTGCGTCTTTCACCTTTCCAGCTTCCCCACTTATGGCGCCCGTCAGAGACAAATCGTGCGGTTTTGCTTGGACGTTTAGGCACTATCGGAAAAAGTGTCCAAAAATCATTCTATTGGCCGTGATTTTTTGTGTGCGCTTAGTTCATCGCCAGTAAACAGGAAGATTTTACCGAAATTGAACAAGATTTAACTGATGTTGTAGTGGCTCTATGATAATGTCTATTTGTGGCTCATTAGGAATGTCTAGGCTATAGTTCTCAGACCTGTATGTCTAGTCAACGACTCACTTTTCCTGATGAGGAGTTTTCTATGGCTATACATGACGCCGGGATGTTCACCGTGAAAGAAATCAACCGCCTCAAAATCCTTCAGGATGTCATTGAACGTAACCTGCGTCCTGGCAAGGCGGCCGAGATGCTCGGTATCACGCCACGGCATTGCAGCCGGTTGCTGCAACGCTACCGTCTGCTTGGGCCGCTTGGCATGAATAACCAGAGTCGTGGCCGTACCGGAAATCGCCTGTTACCACGCTCACTGACAGACCAGGCATTGAGTATCATCCGGGAACGCTATCGCGATTTTGGCCCGACGTTAGCCCGGGAAAAACTGGAGGAAGTTCACGGTCTGGTTCTCGGCAAGGAAACCATCAGACGCCTCATGATAAAAGCCGGACTCTGGATCCCCCGCAAACAACGTCAGCCGAAAATCCATCAGCCCCGTTATCGTCGCCCCTGTACTGGCGAACTGATACAGATTGATGGCTGCGACCACCACTGGTTTGAAAACCGGGGTCGCCCCTGTACAGCGCTGGTCTATGTTGACGATGCCACCAGTCGTCTGATGCACCTGCTGTTTGTGAAATCAGAATCCACATTTACCTATTTTGAAGCCACCCGTGGCTATATCGAAAAATACGGTAAGCCCATGATCCTTTACAGTGATAAAGCCAGTGTCTTCCGGGTTAATAATAAGCATGCCACCACCGGGCCCGGTGAAACTCAGTTTGCCAGGGCCATGCGCTGCCTCAATATCACCCCACTGTGCGCAGAAACCAGTCAGGCAAAAGGCCGTGTGGAACGTGCTCATTTGACACTTCAGGACCGTCTGGTTAAGGAGCTCAGGCTTAAGGGGATCTGTACGATAGAAGCGGCCAATGCATTTGCCGAAGAATACATGGCGGATTATAACCGGCGCTTTGCCAAAGAACCCCTGCATGATTTTAACGCGCACCGGCCGCTGGCATTAGACGATGACCTTGATGCGGAATTTACCTGGCGAGAGCCCCGTCGTGTATCAAAAAGTCTGACCGTACAATACGATAAAATGCTCTATCTGATTGAGGACAGCGAATACAGTCGAAGAGCCATCGGCAAGTATATTGATGTCTGGCACTATCCTGACGGATATAAGGAGCTGCGACTAAATGGCGTGCTGCTGCCCTACTCCACCTATGACCGACTTTCTGAGGTCGATCCCGTCGCAATTGTGGATAACAAGAGACTTGGCCATGTGTTGAATATTGCCCGTCAGGTGCAGAAAAAACGGGATAATAATCGTTCACAATCGTTACCTTGTACTGGTGATGAGCCTTCCCGCAGACGGCATGCACCCAGCATTAATAAATCTCAGCGTTCACTAAACGAAGACGACCTGCTTGAGGCCATAATAAAGCTTCAGGATAGCTCGGAGGCTATTTTCGGTAAAAGATGAACCCGAGATAGAGCAGTAGCGGCTAAAACATCATAAAAAGAGACCAGACATGCCAGAAACAGATGAAAAAGTCATGATGTCTCTCAGAGAGTTGTACCGACTGGAGCTCATTGAAGCCGTGCTCGCTAGTGAATTAAGACTGACTGATGCGGCTTCATCAATGGAGATAACCCCGCGTCACTGTCGCCGTCTGATTGCGAAATACATACAGGCAGGGCCTGTCGGCCTAGTCAGCCAGAGGCGTGGAAAACCCAGTAATCATCGACTTCCGGAAGAACTCAAAGCCACAATTATCCATTTTCTGAAAACAGAGTGTCAGCGCGTAGGCCCTACGCAAGCACGAAGAATGCTGGTATCGTCACAAAGCATCAGCATTTCAATCGAAACGGTAAGACAACTAATGGTTGCAGAGAAATTATGGCAGCAAACGCCGAAAACCTCATAATCAAGTTGTCTCGGCGTAGCTGAAAACTATAAGCATACTCAACTGTATTTACGGAAAAGTCCCCTCAAGACCATTGTTATGGCCTGATCTACATGAGGTGTCTGAGCTAGAATAATATTTTCTTCTTGTGATAAACCATTATTGAGATCGTCAAAAGTAAAGCCATTAAACATTTCACGGCCTGTCCAATGTTTTTCAGCAGAACTAATCGGGGAGGCCATGTTGAGTGATTCAGCAATATCTCTAGCACATCCACCAAAGCCACCCATAATAAAAAGCGGCTGCTTCACTTTAATTGACATCAACGCTTCCTCGGCAATACCCGGCATTGTCCCTTTGTAACCTTCAACGCGCCCCCCCAGGACTATTCTTGCATGCGTATCACGTAACATAGCCTTGCGCATAGCTGTCAGCCCTATCCCCCAGTCAGCTTCTAGTGGAGTTACCGGTGCTCGCTGTAATCGTTCTTGCAGTGGCAATTGTGAACCATCGTGGTCAAAAAGAACTAGTTCTGCCATTCCACTAAGATCATTACTAAGGGCGATTAATTCAGCTTCATTTTTTTGCATATGAACTGGCCAAGCAAGATAATTCAATACACTCGGACGTACATCTCCTTCGTCCGCATCCCTACGGTGTCTGGATACCAGTTCAAACAATAATGAGGTAAAACCATTTATACGTAGATCTCCTCCATACACAATTCTGGATCCGAGCGCCAAAAGGTGCCTTGATATTTCTGCCATGGCATCAGATAAGTGTTGCTCACTCAGGCCCAAAAGCGGCATATCCGGGCTATCAGATATTGAAATCGCTATTACTTGCTGACTCAGTGCTTCCCGATAAGCCATTATGCAATTCCTCCTGCCATCCACTCAGTAAAACTACGAAATCTAATTTCTGGTTTAATTTCTTCAAACAAGCGCTCCTCTTCAGCACTTAAAGGCGGATCAGGATAAATAATCAACGGTTGCCCACTCCCTGAAAACGATAGACCTGCAAGCGAAATTAATTCAGGCGTTCGTGGAACAAACCGAATATTATATTTATTGCAATCAACCAATTGAACACGGCAACGCCATAGAAAATCCTTCAACACTTCATCCAACAAACGTGCAATAATTATACTAATACGATTTGTTTGTTGAGGATCCATTCGAACGATTGGTACATTCCCCATATAGGGAAATCCCCTCTCATCAAGCTCATTGATACAGTTTGCGACAACCAATGGTACGCTGTAACGCTTAGCTTCAATAATTTCTCTCCGACACCACTCACGTGAAGAATAAGTGTCAGTGTGAATAGCGACGACAGCACTTTGCGCAACTTGCTTAAGTAGCACTTCATTAAAGCGTAGCCCGACTGGGATGTCATGGACATCAAAAAATGAGCTAAGCCCATTCCCCTTGTGCAATTGATCTCGTATTAAGTATGCAATCCGCTCACCATCCGAATCATGTTTAGAATGGCTTAGGAATATCTGAACTTTTCGAAGGTATTGAAGTAGTTCATCATCAGATTTGTCTGGTTGCTTTAGATGTTCAAGATAGTGGCGCAACATCCGACAAAATTCATAAGTTAGGGTGCTAATTAATCGCAGCTGCATCGATGCTACATCGCTGCTATTTTCTTGAAGCCAAAGATCCCAACGCACAGCCTGTTCTTCAAGGCCAGTTGATAATCCTTCATGTTCAATTGCCACAGGAAAAATGTGAGTGCCCAATCCAGCGTTTACTGTCTCCACTGAGAGTTCATGAAGCCAAATTTTCCAATCGTGGTCCTTAGCTATATTTGATTCGGCAAGTACAATAACCGCCGTCGTTTCTGATTCAGAAAGATCAATTGCCAGTGGTTTCCCTGTTTCAGGCAATACTTCAGACCGAAAAATAACACTCAAACCGGTTCCACCCGCAATGTTTTTGTAAAGTTCACGACGAAAATGACTACGGAGTGTTTCTGCTAATGCAGCTCCATCGGAAAACATTGGGTGCCAGACAATATAAATAACCAGAAAAGGCTTGGCTAGACTTGGGTCAGACATATCACATACTCCTTAGTCCACTGCTGCGGGTTATGGGCGCCTGACCCGGATACGTATAGCGATGCAAGATACGGGATTTCGAGGCGTCTAGGTGTTCTTTAGTATGCCATAAGCGAATGCCATGACAAAACGATGCACTCAAAAAAAGAGCTGTTATATGGTATGGATTATGGTGCAAAATGAAGGAGGTACATACAGCTAAAGGATAAAAGCAATGGGGAAGCATAAAGTATTCATCAGCTATCATCATGCAAATGATCAGCTGTACAAAAATAGATTAGAAGAAATGAATAAAGAGCATGATATATTCATAAATCGTTCTGTTTCACTTGGTGATATTGACGAAGATGAAGACGCTCAAAAAATAAGGGAAATAATCAGGGATGATTATCTGAGAGATACTTCGGTTCTAATATTACTTGTTGGATTGGAAACAAAGAATAGAAAGCATATTGATTGGGAGGTGTTTTCCAGCATGAGAGACAGCCCCAAAAACAAGAAATCAGGTATATTAGTCGTCAATTTACCGAGTACAGGGACGACCTACATCAGGTCTACTCATGGGGAAAGTGAAAAAACGCAGATACACCCAGGAACATCTTCATGGACAAACATTGATAAAAGATCAATATTCGAAGAAAGATTTCCATATATGCCAGCAAGGATAATTGATAATTTTATGAGAAAGGATTCTTACATTTCAGTTGTTAACTGGGATCAGATATACTGGAAGCCTGAGAATTTAGAGAAACTCATAGAGTTAACATATAATGACAGAGATAAATGTTCGTATGACATGACCCGAGCCATGAGGATGCGTAACGGTACGATGTAGGGTGTAGGGTGTAGGGTGTAGGGTGTAGGGTGTAGGGTGTAGGGTGTAGGGTGTAGGGTGTAGGGTGTAGGGTGTAGGGTGTAAATAATTTGGCGTGTTAATTTAATCCTGCCAAATTTTGGTTTGAATGATTAAGAGTTGCCAATTTGATATTAGCATCAAATTGGTAACTCTTAACCTGCATTGTACATTCTCAGTCATCAAATCCAAATCTGTTTTTTATAATAAAAAATCGGCACTTAATAGACATTTCTAACGAGCCAGAGAATAGACATTTCTACTGAGCTTTGACAAAGTGGTTGATTTATAAATAACTTTATTTTACACGCACTTACATTGCGGAACTACGGTCAGCGGAACATGCCAATGGCGCAGAGCTATGGCAGTGAACTACATTGCCGGACAGCGCTCAACAGAGCTTATTCGTTTAACAATGTACTCCTTCTACAACGTTGTTCAGTCCGCCTGGCTTAGTTTTTTCGGTTTTTCAGTGATCTCGCCTGAAAAAGGCAATATTTCCGCCGCTTACAAACTTCCTCCTGTCGAGCATGATCCAAATTGTGGCTCATCACTTCTAGCCACTGTGTTGCAGCCCTTCGCCATAACCCTCTCTTTTCCAGTGCTTCAGCCTTACTGATGGCACGTTGCATTATTATATCCATTAACGTTATTGTGTGGTTGTTTCATACAGATTGTATGCGTAAGTGAGGCATTACATTAAGGTAATGTGAGATGTAAGTTTTTAATTATCAGGAGGATAACACCAGGAAAGAATGCGATTTCACTTCTTGTACAAAAATAAACTTTATTGATAATGATTGAATTCCGTATGATGGTTATCATTCAGAGCTCACATCATATGGATATAATTCATTTTTAGAAGATTTTTTATGTATTTAACAAAACTGCTGGCTTCAACGCTCTTTTGTGTAACCACCTTGACGGTAAATTATGCCTATGCATCTCATACACCTTCAGGCTTAACTCCCTCAAAAAGCCCCGCCCGAATAGCTACACCTTCAATTACAATGCAATCAAAAATTTACCAGAAATACTCAAGATGGAAAGGTACTCGATATCGTTTTGGCGGGCATTCACATCGTGGTATTGATTGCTCAGCATTGATGCAGGAACTTGTCAGTACGAGTCTGCCACGAACTGCTGGAGAGCAAATGCGAAGAGGCCATCACATTGCTAAAGGAAGGCTAAAACCGGGCGACCTTGTGTTCTTTAAAACATCACCGAAAACGCAGCATGTAGGGGTTTATGTCGGAAACAACGAATTCATTCATGCATCAAGAAATAAAGGTGTGACCATATCTAGCATGGCTAACGGTTTCTGGAAGTCGCATTACCAAACGTCGCGTCGGATCCTAGCTGATACTTAAGCGCTAACTGGGGTTGTACGCCGAAACCTCAGATTTTTCCGGCCACCAAAATTATCCCCGGTTGAGCAGCTTCATGCAGTCAGCTCACAGTTGACCATCCGGGGCTTTGTTGAATAAATCGAACTTTTGCGGAATTGAATGATCAGATCACGCATCATTCAGGCAGCACAGGCATTAACGTGGCAAAGCAGAAGTTCAGGATCACCAACTGGCACACCTACAACAAAGCCCTCATCAACCGTGGCTCGCTCACTTTCTGGCTGGATGACGAGGCGATTCAGGCCTGGTATGAGTCAGCAACGCCTTCATCACGAGGGAGGCCCCGCGTTATTCTGACCTTGCCATCACGACTGTTCTAGTGATTAAACGCTTACTCCGGCTGACCCTGCGGGCCGCACAGGGCTTTATTGATTCCATTTTTTCCCTGATGGGCATTCCTCTGCGCTGTCCGGATTACACCAGTGTCAGCAAACGGGCAAAGTCGGTTAGGCCAGCGCGAGTATCATCTCATTCTGAGACACACTAGAGTCTTCAGCCGCCCGGGAGATCGTATTGATCAGCATGCCAATCTTGTTTGCTTTCGTTCTATATCCTGTGCGAGTTATTGCCGATCTGTTTAATATTCCTGCAGTAGTAGGGAAATTTTACGGTGCATGACCAGGACTTAACCGAATAACAATTTTCCGTTTACTCCGCTGCAGGTACTGATTTCTCTGGCAGGGCATCCCCCTTCTGCGCTGACAACTGTCCCAGTACATGAATCAGAGAATCCAGGTGTTGTGAAGCTTGCTCAATATTCGCCTGGGGGGCGTCTGTTTCTCCGGGAGCCGGAACCAGTTGCCGCAGTTGTTCCTCTACAGGGGGTCAGTTTGGATATCGGAAATTATTGTACTATAAGGGCTTCCCCGGCATGTCAACGCCGGTACTTATGGTTTCTGTCTGCACTACAGCTAAAAATAAAGGGGAGAGACTGCGGTACTATAAACGGTCATGATGAATCGTCATCGATTCGGACCCTGATGAAAGACGCGCGTGAGGTTCTTGTTCGTTAAGCGGATACGTATATCCTGTACAATAGCCAGATAGGCCTCACGGGGTCTAACCCTTTATCATCAACGAGTTGCAGGTCAGATGGTTATACTGCTTCGAGTTTTAGTTGGCTGAGTACAGCCGGAAATCATCACCGTAATGTAGTGATGCCCAGCATAACCGCGCGTTTTTGGCGGCGATGGCTACAACAGCCCGCCAGTACCCTCTGCGCTCAACCAACATACAAACCCAACGGCTGAATGAGTCAGTCCTTTTCTCAGCGCCAATAAGCACTGAACGAGCCCCCTGTACCAGAAGCGTTCGCAGATACGAATCACCGGCTTTTGTGATCCTGCCGAGCTTCGACTTTCCGCCGCTGCTGTATTGTGATGGCGTCAGCCCCAGCCAGGCAGCCAGTTGACGTCCATTTTTAAAATCATGTGCATTACCGATACTGGCGACCAGCGCACAGGCCGTTGTGGGACCAACGCCCTTTAGCTCCATCAGCCGCTGACTGCGGTGATCTGTTTTGGCCATGCGGGACAAAATTCGATCATATTCAGTGATGTTAGCTTCAATGCGATCAACGTGTTCCAGCAAATCATCAACACATTGCTGAACCTGAAGCGGTAAAGAGCTCTTCTGCACAGAAACCATGTGGCGCAGGGCATCAGTACTTTGTGGCGCGATGACACCGAATTCAGATATCAATCCTCGAAGACGATTATACGTTGCTGTTTTCTCTTCAATAAAGCCCTGACGGGTACGATGTAAACACTGCATGGCCTGCTGGCTTTCGTCTTTCACTGGTACGAACCGCATATGCGGACGACGAACAGCTTCACAGATAGCCTGAGCATCAGCTGCATCATTTTTTCCTGATTTTCCGGCCATACGATAAGGCGATACAAACTTAGCAGCCATCAGACGCGGCTCATGACCATACTGCCGAAACAATCTTGCCCAGTAGTGAGCCCCGGAGCATGCTTCCATCCCGATAACACAGGGAGGCAAACTTGCAATTAACTCAGGAAGTGCAGCACGCGATACTTTAGGCTTAACCAGAACAGTTCTACCATTTTGATCAACACCGTGAACAGCAAACACATTTTTAGCAAGATCGATACCGACAGTCGTGATAGTCATAACGAATTCCTCCGGGACGATGTGTACCCCATGATTGCACAAGAGTTAATCAGGCGCATAATCAGGGGAAGTCCCTTCCATTCGTTAAGGTTAATTTTTGACCAATCCTGCCCATTCACCTATGTGTGTTAGCATGTGTTCTCAGCAACCATCAGGGAAAGATTGTGAGAGCCAGTATTCGAGCGAAGATTGTGAAGGTATGTGAAGCTAAGATAGCGGCGAAAGGGGATGATGTTGGCGTGTCATTTTATGCTTTTTTTGCCAACAAGAATGATGACCCGGAATTACTCATGGAAGTAGCCGAATGGTGGATCATGGAGATGAAGCTGGATCACTTTGAAAAAGCCAGAAAAATCATATCCCTTGTGTAGCATAGTTGTAACGTAGTTACTCCACTTCTGAATTGATTTTCCGGTGCAGCGCTTGAATTCGACATATCTGAGAGGGGCTGTAGCCAGTGGCATCGGCTGTTTCGCGGATACTCAG
>DASXML010000064.1:0-10892 GCA_036495715.1 Scandinavium sp. | reverse complement strand
AAGGGAAAGAGAATTAACTTGCCATGGCGCTGACAGGTTGAGGATGTGGGCATAGAGGGATTTTTCGTCCATGGCAGCAATCTCTGAGTATAAAAACTATCGCTATCATGCCCTTAGCCACCACAATAAGGGAAGACCCATGTATGAACAGTTATTTTATCGACAGGTTCGCTTAACGGGTTCATACACAATAACGCCGCAATTCAGGTCTGAAATTGCGCGAACGCCGCCGATCGCGTATACTTTTTGGGTTGACGTAACACAGTGTGCTTGGCGGTTACCCACCGTAAAACCACTGACAAAACCTCGCTCCGGCGGGGTTTTGTGCTTTCTGATGGTTTTGCAATGAAACGTGATCGCTAACGCAGATTTTCACGGCAAAGCATAAAGGTCTTGCTGTCTATGGCTGGCTATGCTTGTATAAATCCAGTCAATCATTCAACGTCATGGTCCCTAATGAACGCTACTCTTAACGCACTGAACCTACTACCAACTGCGCTACCAGCCGCAGTGGTCGTCGTGCGTGTGGTGGTGGTCGTCGGCAATGCGCCGTAGGGTCCGGAACGCACGATTCCAAACCCCGCCGGCGCAAACCGGGCGGGGTTTTTTGTTTAAGCCTCCCCGGAAAGTCGGCCCAGAAGAAGAAGGACTGGAGCATGACAACTTCGGGCACAATGTCATCCACAGCGGCGCAATTGCAGGCGACGTCACAGGCTAAGCGGTTTACCGGCGCGCAGTTAATCGTTCATCTGCTGGAACGTCAGGGCATTACCACGGTGACGGGTATTCCCGGCGGGACGGTTTTGCCGCTGTACGATGCCCTCAGCCAAAGTAAACAAATTCGCCACGTACTGGCTCGCCACGAACAGGGCGCAGGGTTTATTGCCCAGGGCATGGCGCGTACGCAAGGCAAACCAGCAGTCTGCATGGCCTGTAGCGGTCCAGGTGCCACTAACCTTGTCACCGCCATTGCCGATGCGCGCCTCGATTCCATCCCACTGGTGTGCATTACCGGGCAAGTGCCCGCTTCAATGATTGGCACCGACGCGTTCCAGGAAGTGGACACCTACGGCATCTCCATCCCCATCACCAAACACAACTATTTAGTGCGCGACATCTCAGAGCTTCCGCAGGTGATCAGCGATGCGTTTCGTATCGCGCAATCAGGCCGCCCAGGCCCGGTGTGGGTGGATATTCCGAAGGATGTTCAGACCGCTGAAATTGATATCGATGACCTGCCAATGCCGGGCTGCAAAGCGCCTGCGCCGGTGTTTAATCTGTCCGATGTGCGTGACGCGGCGGCGATGATTAACGCTGCTCAACGCCCGGTGCTGTATCTGGGCGGTGGTGTAATCAACGCCCCGGAGCACATTCGTAAACTGGCGGAAAAAGCCAACCTGCCGACCACGATGACGCTGATGGCGCTAGGGATGTTGCCGAAAGCGCATCCGCTGTCGCTGGGTATGCTTGGCATGCACGGCGCGCGCAGCACTAACCATATTCTGCAACAGTCTGATTTACTGATTGTTTTAGGTGCGCGTTTTGATGACCGGGCGATCGGCAAAACCGAGCAATTCTGCCCGAACGCCAAAATCATTCACGTCGATATCGACCGCGGAGAGCTGGGTAAGATCAAGCAGCCGCACGTGGCGATTCAGGCTGATGTCGGTGAAGTGCTTGATCAGTTAATTCCATTGATTGAAGCCCAGCCGCGCACCGAGTGGCGTCAACTGGTGAATGATTTGCAGCAGGAATTCCCCTCTGCCATACCACAAGCAAGCGATCCGCTGACCCATTACGGCCTGATTAACGCCGTGGCGGCCTGCGTGGATGACGACGCGATTATTTCCACCGACGTGGGGCAGCATCAGATGTGGACGGCGCAGGCTTATCCGCTCAACCGCCCGCGTCAGTGGCTGACCTCTGGCGGTCTTGGCACCATGGGCTTTGGTTTGCCTGCGGCGATTGGTGCAGCGCTGGCCAATCCGCATCGCAAAGTGCTGTGTTTCTCTGGTGACGGCAGCCTGATGATGAACATTCAAGAGATGGCGACGGCGGCGGAAAATCAGCTCGACGTCAAAATTATTCTGATGAATAACGAGGCGCTGGGACTCGTACATCAGCAGCAGAGCCTGTTCTACAAGCAGGGCGTGTTTGCGGCAACCTACCCGGGCATGATTAACTTTATGCTGATTGCACAGGGCTTTGGTCTGCAAACCTGCGACCTGAACGCGGAAGAAGACCCGCAGGCAGCATTGCAGGCCATCATTTCCCGCCCTGGACCGGCGTTAATTCACGTGCGTATCGATCCTGAACAAAAAGTCTGGCCGATGGTGCCGCCGGGCGCTGCAAATACTGAAATGGTGGGGGAATAAGCCATGCAAAACGCAATTCATGACAACGTCATCCTGGAACTTACCGTGCGCAACCATCCGGGCGTCATGACGCACGTATGCGGCCTGTTTGCTCGCCGTGCGTTTAACGTTGAAGGCATTCTTTGCCTGCCAATTCAGAACAGCGACAAAAGCCGCATCTGGCTGCTGGTGAACAACGACCAGCGCCTGGAGCAGATGATCAGCCAAATCGACAAACTGGAAGATGTCAACCAGGTGACTCGCCACCAGAGCGATCCGGGCGTATTTAACAAGCTAGGCCTATTTTTTGAGTGATTCAGCGCTGGCGGGTTTCCAGTGACAGATTACGCAGCCACTGGACGGTGGCTGTGTTCATTATGCCAATCCCTTAAGCAATAAATCACATTATGGTATGTCTGGCTGTCGACATCACCGTGGATGCCATTATCATGTGCGAGCTGAAGTAAGTTGAGAGGACACATGATCTGGTTGACGTTAGCCACTCTGGTAGTGGTATTTGTGGTGGGGTTTCGGGTCATCACCTCGGATTCGCGCCGGGCGATCAGACGCCTGAGTGAACGGCTGGCGATCACGCCCATGCACGTAGAATCGATGATCGATCAGATGGGTAAGCGTATGGGCGAGGAGTTCCTGCATTATTTGCATCGTCCGAATGAAGCGCATTTGCAGAATGCCGCGCAGATTTTGCTTATCTGGCAGGTAGCCGTTGTTGATGCCAGCGAGTCCAATATGCATTTCTGGCACCGCCAGCTGCAAAAAGCGCGTCTTGCCGCCCCGGTAACCGACGCGCAGATTCGTCTGGCGCTGAGTTTCCTGCGCGAGCTGGATCCTGATGTGTCAGAATTCAACGCCTTCCAGCGTCGTTATAACCAACTGTTTATGCCGCAAGATGGCGTGACCTGGCTGCACTGATCCCTCCCTGCGGCTGAGTGCTGATAGTGTCCCCTCACCCTTTTGGGGAGAAGGGACACCGACATTAGCCGTCAGAGCGTAATCACCACGGAATTGCCCTCAGCCGCAACCACCACACCCCATTCGCTACCGAACTGCGTTCCGCCCTGCACGCCAGCCAATTGCTGAACGTTACGCAGACACAGCGTCCAGTCGTGGGCATCGCCATTCCCCTGCACGTGGAGCGTGTTCCCCTGACGTTTCACCGTCAGTGTGAAGATTGTCGAACCCTCTGCCGCTGGAACCTGGCACACGGCTTCATGCCCGTCTTCCAGATGGAACAACTGGAACGCCGTGCCTTCATGCCACGCGTAGTCCGGTTTCTGAGTGTTGTTGCCCAGTGCCAGCAGCGTGTTATCACGCACGTATACGGGCAAGCTCAGCGCGTCGTGCTGCTGTTTGTGCCAGCGACTGCCCTGCACTTCATCGTTATGCCACAGGTGCGTCCAACGGCCTTCTGGCGCATAGAACTGCACATCGCCCGCCTCAGAGAACACTGGCGCGACGAGCACTGAATCCCCCAGCATGTACTGACGGTCGAGATAATCGCAGGTTGGGTCTGCCGGGAATTCCAACATCATCGAACGCAGTACCGGCGTGCCGGTTTCGTTGGCAATTGCCGCCTGGCGGTAGAGATACGGCATCATCCGGCATTTCAGTTCGGTGAAATGGCGCACCACGTCACAGGATTCATCGTCGTACGCCCATGGCACACGGTAGGATTTGCTGCCGTGCAGGCGGCTGTGGCTCGAAAGTAACCCGAACGCACACCAGCGTTTGTAGACATGCGCCGGTGCGGTATTTTCAAAGCCGCCGATATCGTGGCTCCAGAAACCAAAGCCGGACATGCCGATCGACAACCCACCGCGCAGGCTTTCCGCCATTGATTCGTAGTTGGCGTAGCAGTCGCCGCCCCAGTGCACCGGGAACTGCTGCGCACCGACTGACGCAGAACGCGCAAACAACACGGCTTCCTGCTCGCCGAGGGTGTCTTTCAGTACATTCCACACCAGTTCGTTATAGATGAAGGCGTAATGGTTATGCATTTTCTGTGGGTCGGATCCGTCGTGCCATACCACGTCGGTCGGGATGCGCTCACCGAAATCGGTCTTAAAGCAGTCGACGCCGATATCCACCAGGCCTTTCAGTTTGTCGGCATACCACTGGCACGCTTCTGGGTTAGTGAAGTCATAAATTGCCAGCCCCGGCTGCCATTTATCCCACTGCCACAGTGAGCCGTCCAGGCGCTTGAGCAAATAGCCTTTCTCTTTCAGCTCTTTAAACACCGGCGACTTCTGCCCGATGTACGGATTGATCCACACGCAGATTTTCAGCCCTTTGGCTTTCAGGCGGCGGATCATCCCTTCCGGATCCGGGAACGTCACCGGGTCCCACTCGAAATCACACCACTGGAAGGCTTTCATCCAGAAGCAATCGAAATGGAACACGTGCAGCGGCAGATTACGCTCGGCCATACCGTCGATAAAGCTGTTAACCGTCGCTTCGTCATAATTCGTAGTGAACGAGGTGGTCAGCCACAGACCGAATGACCACGCCGGCGGCAGCGCCGGACGGCCCGTAAACTGGGTATAGCGGTTCAGCACGTCTTTCGGCGTTGGCCCGTCGATCACGAAGTATTCGAGATATTCGCCTTCGACGCTGAACTGCACTTTTGACACTTTCTCGGAGCCGACTTCAAACGACACGCACTCCGGGTGATTCACCAGCACGCCGTAGCCGCGATTGGTAATGTAGAACGGGATGTTTTTGTAAGATTGCTCGGTGCTGGTGCCGCCGTCGCGGTTCCAGGTGTCGATGGTCTGGCCGTTGCGCACCAGCGCGGTGAAGCGCTCGCCGAGCCCGTAAACGGTTTCGCCCACGCCCAAATCCAGGCGCTCAAACATATAATTGCGATCGGTATTGGCGTCCTGCACATAACCGTTGTTTTTCACCTGGCTGCCGGTGATGCGCACACCGTTACGCAAAAAGTCGAGCGACCAGAATTCACCTTTGCTCACGCGCACGCTGAGATTGCCGCTTTTCAGCTCGGCAAACTCGGCGGTGTTTTGCATCTCGACTTTCACGTCCTGCTGCACGTTCAGCGGGTAGTGCGGACCGTTGTCCAGCGCGCCCTGGAAATGCTCAATGCGCACCCCGACCACACCTTCCTGCGGCGAGAAAAAGCGCAGCGTAAACAGCGGGGTATCCAGCTGCCAGGTGCGTTCACGCACATCACGCGGTGCGGCGTACACCACCATTTCATTGCCCTGTTGTTCGACGTCGAACACCTGCAACGGGTGGATAAGATTCAGGCCAGGTTGAATGAGCCAGTTCCCATCACTGATTTTCATGCCTTGTTCCTCTTAGTTTGCTAATTCTTTGCTGACCGGAGCCTGCTCAAATTCTTGCTGATTGCGGCGCGCGCCCTGCGCGATATCCGCCATGATTTTGCTTAATAGTGGGGTTTTCAGCGTGTAGTAACGCTTGGCGATAATGGCGCTCAGCAGATAGCAGGCCGCCGGCACCAGGGTAAACAGCGCGATAATGATGCTGACAGTGTCGCTGTTCTGGATTTTCGCCCCGGCGTCGTAACCGCCTGCCGCCAGTGTCCAGCCAATCATCGCGCCGCCCAGCGCCAGGCCGAGTTTGAGCACGAACAACGTGCCTGCAAAGCTGATGCCGGTCAGGCGTTTGCCGTTGCACCACTCGCCGTAATCGACGGTGTCGGACATCATCACCCACTGGATTGGTGTCACCAGCTGGTGCAGCACGCCAATCACGAAGATAAAGCTGAACATCACCAGATTGGCCTGAATCGGTACGAAGAACATCGCCACGCTCAGCACCGTCAGCGCCGCGTTGGTCCACCAGAACACGCTGACTTTACATTTCCAGTCGGTGAGCGGTTTCGCCAGCGCCGAGCCAATCAGGTTGCCGACGCAGTACGTGCAAAGGAAGGCGGTGAACAGCCCGGCGGAGCCCATGATCCAGGTGGCGTAATACATCATCGCGCCGCCGCGCACACAGACCGCGAGGATATTGAGGATGGTCAGCAGGCCGACGATGCGCCACTGGTCGTTGTGCCAGATGTCGCGTAAATCTTCACGCATCGACGAGGTGCTTGGCGGCACCTGAATGCGTTCTTTGGTGGTGAAGAAACAGAAGGCCAGCATCAGGAACGCCACAACCGACAGCACCGCGATGCCGCCCTGGAAGCCAAACGCTTTATCGTCGCCGCCAATCAGGTTCACCAGCGGCATCATCAATACCGTGGAGAGCATGCCGCCCGCAGTGGCCAGCACGAAGCGCCAGGATTGCAGGGAGATGCGTTGGGTTGGATCGTCAGTGATCACACCGCCGAGCGCGCAGTAAGGGATGTTGACGACGGTATAGAGCAGGGTGAGCAGCGTGTAAGTGGCGGCGGCGTAAATCAGTTTGCCGTTGTGCGTGAGGTCTGGTGAGCTGTAGGCCAGCACGCAGACGAGACCAAACGGGATCGCGCCGAACAAAATCCACGGGCGGAATTTGCCCCAGCGGCTGCGGGTGCGGTCTGCCAGCAGGCCCATGCACGGGTCGGAAATGGCATCCAGCGCACGGGCGAGCAAAAACATGGTGCCAACGAAACCGGCGGGAATACCAAAAATATCGGTATAAAAAAACATCATGTACAACATGACGTTATCAAAAATGATATGGCTGGCGGCGTCTCCCATGCCGTAGCCAATCTTCTCCTTCACGGACAACACTTCACGGGTCATTTTGTAATCCTTAGCGAGTCATCTGACGCGGTAACCGGTTACATGTTTGTAATCCATCGTCCGCGCCGATGGAATTCCGATATCTCGTTAGCGGATTACGTTTCTTGTTTTCTGTGATCGTGGTTCCGAAGAAGAATGTGTAAAAATGTAACTTGAGGATTTTGTGAGGGTTTATGGCTGATATGACGGCTTATTACACAGGTGAGGTGAAATATTTACATCAAAGAGTGGGGTAACTGACTGAAAGTAGCTATAATGCGCCCCGCCTCCATGTAGCAATCGAGGCGCGGAAGGTCGTCGTCTCCGGTGAGGCGGCTGGACTTCAAATCCAGATGGGACCGCCAGCGGCCCCGGGCAGGTTCGACTCCTGTGATCTTCCGCCAAATATCATCTCACCATGTCCGACAAAGCCCTTTAAAACCATTATTTACAGCAAGTTATCTAATAACACCATTCGTATCAGTCCGAGGGAATCTCCCTAAATCCACGAAAAATATGTATAGTGTTGTGTATGATTTTTTTATACACAGATTTCACTTATACACATGCCACTTACAGACATACAAATTCGACGCGCTAAGGCACAGGACAAGCCCTACACCCTTAATGATGGACAGGGTTTATCACTGCTCATAAATCCCGACGGGAGCAAAGGATGGAGGTTCCGCTACCGGCTTGCAGGTAAAGCCCGGTTAATATCATTTGGTTCCTACAGTCTCGTCTCGCTTGCAGAGGCTAGCGACAAACGCGATACAGCACGCAAGCAGGTAGCAAACGGCATAGACCCAGTAGAAGAGCGTAAAGCCCAAAAACTGGCACAGCAACTCTCAACAGAGAATTCATTCGAAGCCATATGTCGAGAATGGCACACCAACAAAGCTGACCGCTGGACAGTGGCCTATCGCGAATAAATCATTAAGACATTTGAACAAGATGTGTTCCCGTTCATTGGTAAACGTCCTATCAGTGAAATCAAACCGTTAGAACTGCTTGAAGTATTGAGACGTATAGAGAAGCGTGGAGCACTAGAGAAAACACGTAAGGTGCGTCAGAGGTGCGGTGAGGTTTATCGCTACGCAATCATAACTGGCCGTGCTGAATACATCCTGCGCCTGATTTAGCCATCGCTCTGGCCGTTCCTAAGCAAAAACATCATCCATTTCTATCTGCCGAAGAGTTGCCTCATTTTATTCGGGATCTCGAAGCGTATACCGGCAGCATCATCACTAAGAATGCGACAAAAATCGTCATGCTGATCGGTGTACGAACCCAAGAGATGCGCTTTGCTACATGGGATGAGGTTGACCTTGAGAAAGGTATATGGGAAATCCCCGCTGAACGTATGAAAATGCGTAGGCCTCACATTGTTCCTTTATCTACTCAAGTAGTTGACCTCTTCAAATAGCTCAAACCTATTACCGGCCATTACCCTTACATCTTTATTGGCAGGAACAACCGCAGCAAACCGATCTCGAAGGAAAGCGTATCGCAAGTGATTGAGTTACTTGGCTACAAAGGACGTGCTACAGGTCACGGTTTTAGGCATACAATGTCGACAATTTTGCATGAACAGGGATTTGATAGTACATGGATTGAGATGCAATTAGCGCATGTAGATAAGAATAGTATCCGCGGCACTTATAATCATGCGCAATATTTAGAAAAGAGACGCTCTATGCTTCAGTGGTACACTGATTTCTTTTTAAGATAATTAGTCTAAAAACGTCGCATGTATTAAAAAGAAAAGAGCCTTCTTCGAGGCTCTCTTTATTCTTTATTCTTTATTCTTTATTCTTTTATCTTGCTGTATAACAATATTGTTTAACACTTTTATTGACATGGAAGATAGATCGTCTCCGCCCAATAGACTTTTTTTCCACTCTGGCCATTCATTAATTCTTTTCTTTGTTGCAACTATATGTTTAATAAAACCATTTTCGATAGACATGTTAAACCCCTATGATCTTTGCGAATAAGTTAACAGAAATTTGTTCTCTTTCCAAGTAAGAAATAGGTAAGAGTGATATTCTCAATGATGCTTCAGACTCATTCCATTTGACAACGTTTCCGGATTTATCTTTTCTCTTAATCTTATTCCCACTTCCATTAACAAGAGAAAACAGATTAAAATAAACTCTTGGTCCTATTCCAATGAAAGGCTCGAAAAGTACTTTATCAATATTTCTTTCATCATTGGTTATTGACTCTGAATGAAATTCATATGCCTTACTTTTTGGGTATGGTTCTATGTAGACTACTCTCTTAATCCCAGAGGCTATAATATGTTTAGCACAGTTATGACATGGAAAAGTGGTACAATATATATAAGCATCTTGAGTACTAATGTTAGTTCTAGCACATGCTAAAATAGCCTCCATTTCCGCATGCACTACACGGCCATATTCAGTGATATCTTGAATGAGGCTGTTCTTAAGAATTTTTTCTAAATCACCACGTGATTTCTTACTTGTTTGCCTAAGAATATCATCTATGATTTCTTTTTTCTGCCTAGTATTGGAATCAAAACCTCTCACATAATCTCTTCCTTCCAGGTAATCCTCATAGTTTTCGCTCTCTGAGTTAAAATATGGCCAATATAAACCTCCACCTGACCTAGGTACATCATTTGCGCCAGTTGACATTATGGCATAATTTTTAGCTAACACAGCTCCAACTTGTCTAGATAAATCTGCAGACCTTAATGCTGAAGAAAAGGCCATATACATTGCATACTCATCAAATGTTGGAGTAATGAAAGGATTACCGAAGAGCAAATCAAAAACTCTTTTTATATCGTTGTTGATCTTATCATCACGTCCATCTTGGTTCAAAAAGAAATCAGCTAAATGAAATGTATCTCTGGTGTGCTGACCATGTCCAGACTCTTCATCTTCATCCCTAGCAATCAATAGTTCTGCTTTATCTTCTTTAATCCCTTTATTACGGATTAAATTATCTAACCTGCGATGCTCATCAGAGAAAATACCAAAAAGTACAAATCCCGAACCGTAAACCTCTCTTAGTTTATAAACTTCCTCCGGGTGTTTTATAGAATGTATAACATACGCGATCCCTTTTTTATTTATTTGTAAACGCGTGTGTTTTGTCCTGATCTCATTAATTTTTGTTATTGCGCCAAGAGCTAATACGTAATTGCATGCACTCTCTTCCCTTAGTTTATTTCCCTTCGTCATTAAACTATCAATTCTTTGATAGTTATCGGTATAGTTTCCCTTACCGTCAAGCTCAGCTATTACATCTGATGAGATTCGAACTTCAGAGCATTCGAATTTATATAAGGACAATCTATCTCTTATTTTTTTTGTGATCGATTCTAGATCTGTACCAACGGAACAAACTAACCCTATTACCATTTCTTCTAAAGGTTTTGTAGATTGTTTATCATCCCCCAAGCCTTTGAAGACCTGGGGTGTCTCTTTAATCAATTCTGTTATCTTTGTAATTTTCATTCGAAGCCAATCATCCGATGAGATTCAAAACATTTTTATAAATAATTTTTAGCATATTTTCTAATCTTTGAGTGATTTGTTTGATACGTATCATATTTAAATTTTAGCATAAATCTCGTAACTCATTGTTATGTAATGGATTAAGATAAATGTGGTTTATATGAAGTTATAATTTAACTTTATCGACTTTTACCTCATTGTAAGTCTCCCAGCTTTAGTTCCATGCACTTTTTGAGAGTTCAGGTTTTTCAGCCATCAGCCGGTACTCTTCCGGCGTCAGGTTGTTCAGGGATTCATGAGGCCGCTCATTGTTATATTCCATCAGCCAGCGCTCTGTA
>DASXML010000063.1:0-23037 GCA_036495715.1 Scandinavium sp. | reverse complement strand
CAGAGCCCGGGGGTGAAGGGGGCGGCGGCGACTGGCCGCCCCCTTCGTGCGCCCGTTGCCGGGACGTGAAAGGAAAGCGTGAACCAGAAGGCGCGCAACGGTTCACCGGGCTTAAAAAGGGCTTAACTGACTGACATTACTCAATTGAGCGGCTTTTTGCTGCCCGGCATTACAACGTAATGCGAATCACATCATCCGGCTGAGTGGCTTCTTTCTCGCGGGTCGATGCCTGCTTCACGCTGACGTACAGCGTTTTGCCATCGGCTGAAAGCGCCAGACTGTTCGGGTTGGTTGGGGTATCGTAGGTTTTCACCACTTTTTGTGTTTTCGCATCGACAACGCTGACTTTCCCGGCCTTACGGTGCGTCACATACACTTCATTGCGCGTCGGGTTAAACACCACGGCCAGCGATTCCGGCACCGCGATTTTATTCAGCACTTTGCCGCTGCGGTAGTCCACCACCAGCAGTTCTGGCTGTTTGAAATCGGTGATGTACGCGCGGTGGTTCGCCTTATCCAGCGCGATATTCAGGAATGCGTGTTCTTTTCCGTCATCCACCAATTTCTGACGGGTCAGAATGCTGTGTTTATCGGTGTCGATGGTGATCAGCTCGCCGTCTGCGCTCACGGTGTACAGACGTCGCGCGTCGTTATCCAGCGCCAGCGCGGTGGTACGATTGCCGGTGCCGCTAATGGTCGCTTTCAGCTTCAGTGTTGCGCCATCAATCGCCCAAATCACACTCTCTTTGCCCACGCCGGTCACAAACACGGTGTTGGTTTTTTCATCTACCGCCAGTTCGCGCGGCTGCAAGGGCTTAACGGTTTCACTCCGCTGACGTGAGTCAAGTACCACGCGCCCTTTCACATCGCCGGTTTTGCCGTCAATCGCCGTGACAGTGCCGTTAGTCGTGTTACCAAACCACAGGGTTTGCGTCTGATTGTCGAGAGCCGCACCGAACGGTTTCAGGTCGCTGTGAATAATCTGTGTCGCCTCCAGCGTCACCGGATCCAGACGATAAACCACCCCGCCTTTATCGGTTTTACGGCTCTGTGATGTTGCCACCCACAGTGCGTTTTCCTGCTGGCTGAGCGCCATTTCGTACACCCCTTTGCCGACCGCTTTGCGCAGCATCTCGTCAGCGGCATGTGCGCTGAACGATCCGGCCAGCAATAAAGAGGACAACAGCAGAGAACGGCGAAAACGCGGCATGGACATATGACGTAAAGACATGACGACTCCCTTTGAACTACAAATTGATGTACTGCCCGACATGCTTCCTGCTCGCAGCGTCATGGCACTGCGTTAGTTATTGAGAATAATAATCATTAATCACCTAAAAGGGCAGCAATAAATCCGCCGCTACGTCAGAAATGTGCCATTGTTAAACCTGCACTTAACGTAATGTGCCCTTATGATTTTCAAATAATTTACAAAAGCATTAACATATTCACAGTTGTTTCAGTTTGTTCCTTATCACGAGAATTGCATGAAAATCATTACTGTCCGTCGGGCTGCGCTTCCGGCTTTGCTTTTGCCCCTTCTTCCTTTGCCAGATGCCTTCGCTGCTGACGAACAAACCATGGTGGTGTCAGCAACGCCGCAAACCGTTTCCGAACTGGATACCCCCGCCGCGGTCAGCGTGGTCAACGGGGACGAGATGCGTCAGGCTACGCCGCGTGTCAATCTGTCGGAATCTCTCGGCTCAGTACCCGGTTTGCAGATCCAAAACCGCCAGAACTTTGCCCAGGATTTACAGCTTTCCATTCGCGGATTCGGCTCGCGTTCAACGTTCGGCGTGCGCGGTATTCGTCTGTATGTCGATGGCATTCCAGCGACAATGCCGGACGGTCAGGGCCAGACGTCGAACATTGATATCAACAGCATCGACAGCGTTGAAGTCTTACGCGGCCCGTTCTCGGCGCTCTACGGCAATTCCTCCGGCGGCGTGATGAACGTCACCACCGAAACCGGGCAACAACCGACAACCATTGAAGCCAGCAGTTATTACGGCAGCTATGGCAGCTGGCGTTACGGCCTGAAAGCCAGCGGCGCTGTTGGCGATGGCACGCAGGCAGGCGATGTCGATTACACGGTCTCCACCACCCGCTTCTCCACGCACGGCTACCGTGACGACAGCGGCGCGCAGAAAAATCTCGCCAACGCCAAACTCGGCGTGCGCATTAATGACGTCAGCAAACTGACGCTGATGTTCAACAGTGTCGATATCAAAGCCAACGATCCGGGTGGATTGACCTACAGCGAATGGCGCGCCGATCCGCAACAGTCACCGCGTGCCGATCAGTACGATACCCGCAAAACGATTAAACAGACTCAGGCCGGAATGCGTTATGAGCGCCAGCTCAGCGAACAAGACGACCTGAGCGTGATGATGTATGCCGGCGAGCGCCAGACCACGCAATATCAGTCGATCCCCATGGGGCCGCAGCTGAATCCTTCGCATTCCGGTGGCGTTATCGATCTCGATCGTCATTATCAGGGGATCGACACCCGCTGGACGCACCGTGGCGAACTGCTGGTGCCGGTGACCTTCACCACCGGTCTCGACTACGAAAACATGAGCGAGAAGCGCAAAGGTTACGAAAACTATGTGCTCGACAACGGCGTGCCGGACTACGGTCAGCAAGGGGCGCTGCGCCGTAACGAACGTAATTTGATGTGGAATCTCGACCCGTATCTGCAAACCCAGTGGCAGTTAACCGACAAACTGACGCTGGACGCGGGCGTGCGCTACAGCTCCGTGTGGTTCGATTCTAACGATTTCTACGTTACGCCGGGCAATGGCGACGACAGCGGCGACGCCAGCTATCACAAATGGCTGCCGGCAGGCTCATTGAAATACACCGTGACCGAGGCGTGGAATGTGTATGTGTCAGCGGGCCGTGGCTTTGAAACGCCGACCATCAATGAACTCTCCTATCGTCCGGACAACCAGAGCGGGCTGAACTTTGGCCTGCAACCGTCTACCAATGAAACGGTAGAAGTGGGCAGCAAAACGCGAATCGGCAATGGTCTGCTGACCGCCGCGCTGTTCCAGACCGATACCGACAATGAAATCGTCACCGACACCAGCAGCGGCGGGCGTACGACCTATAAAAATGCGGGCAAAACCCGCCGTCAGGGGGCTGAATTATCGCTCGATCAGCAGTTCGGCGAAAGCTGGCGTCTGAAAGCGGCCTGGACGTGGATCGACGCCACCTACCGTACCAACGTCTGCGACGACACCAACTGCAACGGCAACCGCATTCCGGGCATCGCGCGTAATATGGGTTACGCCTCGTTTGGTTATGAGCCGGAGCTTGGCTGGTATGCGGGCAGCGATATTCGTTATCTGAGCGATATCATGGCCAACGATGAAAACACCGCAAAAGCGCCGTCGTGGACCGTCGTGGGTCTGAATACGGGCTATAAGTTTGGCGTGGGCAACTGGAAAATGGACGTCTTTGGTCGCGTCGATAACCTGTTTGATCGCGAATATGCGGGGTCGGTCATTGTGAACGAATCCAACGGACGTTATTACGAACCCGCACCTGGGCGTAATTACGGCGTCGGTTTATCGGTCGCTTATTCGTTCCAGTAATAGTGAGTCTGTGCCGGATAATCCGGCACAGACTTTAGGGCAGATGGACACAGATTAATAACGGAAATTAATTAACATACTGTCGCTGTAAAATAGCCGCGCCCTGATCGATAGCCCGGCACATCGCCGCCCCACTTTCCGCTTCATCGTTTTTTTCCAGCGCCCCCAGCAGATCGTCATAATAACGATGCTGTTTGAACACTTCGCACGACAGCGGATGCAAATAATTAAAGCACGGGCCGATGCGTACCCACAGTTGTTCGATGAGCGCGGTCAACGTCGGCATTTCTGCGTAGTCATACAAGCGGAAACGAAAGCGACAGTTGGCCTGCAAAGCGGCTTCCATATCACCTTTTGCTTTCGCATCATGGAACGCCTCGACGTAACTGCGCAAATCCTGCAATTTCGGTTCCGTCATCAACGCTGCCGCCGCTGAAGTCGCCATGCTTTCCAGCTTTTTGCGGATCTGATTGATTTCGGTATAGCGCTGGAGCGACACCTCCGGCACCAAAAATGCCTGCGCGGGCGTGGCCTGTAGCGCCCCGGATGACACCAGTCGCAGCAGCGCCTCACGCACCGGCGTGATACTGGTGCCCAGTTGCTCGGCAAGATCCCGCGTCACCAGACGGGCGCCAGGCTTCAGTGCGCCGATGATCAGCGCACTCTTCAAATTCACTTCCACTTGCGTGGTCAGACTCATTCGCTGTGCTTTTTCAAAATCAAGCATGGTTATTTCCTGTTTCCATAATCATTGTTCTCTTCACGGCCCGAGAGCAAACAACTCAGCACGATGGCAGGATATATCCTGTATCGTGGGTGGTGTTGGAAATAACATGGATCAATCTGCTACTTTTATTGACTATTTAATTATTAGGTTGTTATTTAGGCCGTACACTTCATACAAAACGGTTATTGCACAATTAATTAAAGACGCTAATGGAATTTTTGCACGAAAAGTTGCGGCGCTCGACGCGCCGCGGATGACTTTTTACGCGTCAGAACCGACGCGAATAACGACTTTACCGAAATTTTTGCCCTTTAATAAACCGATAAAGGCCTCGGGGGCATTTTCCAGACCGTCGGTTAACTGTTCACGATATTTTATCGATCCATCCTTAAGCCACTGCCCCATCGCGTTCTGGAACTCCTCAATTCGGTGTCCATAGTCCTGACCGATGATAAAGCCCTGCATCCGAATGCGTTTTTTCAACAGCGTGCCCATTAATAGCGGCAAACGATCCGGCCCGGCGGGCAACGCCGTGGCGCTGTAGCCACTGACCAGGCCACACACCGGCACGCGGGCCGAGGTGTTCAACAACGGCAGAACGGCATCAAACACTTTGCCACCAACGTTCTCGTAATAAACATCAATGCCCTGCGGGCACGCTTTCGCCAGTTGATCGGCGAAATCATCCGCGCGGTGATCGAGACACACGTCAAAGCCGAGCGTTTCCACGGCATATCGGCATTTATCTTCGCCGCCCGCGACGCCCACTACGCGGCAGCCTTTGATTTTGCCAATCTGCCCGACGGTCGCGCCGACAGGTCCGGTTGCGGCAGCCACCACCAGCGTTTCACCCGCTTTCGGCTGACCGATGTCCAGCAAACCCATGTACGCGGTGAAACCCGGCATCCCTAAAATGCCTAACGCCCAGGAGGGATGCTCTACCTTATCGCCGAGCTTCACCACTCCCTGTCCGTCGGAAATCGCATAGTTCTGCCAACCGCCGTAGCTCAATACCCAATCGCCCTGCTTGAAATCAGCATGATTTGAGCGCTCGACGCGGCTAACGGTGCCACCGACCATCGTCGCGCCAATCTCTACCGGCGGCGAATAAGACGGCGCGTCGCTCATGCGACCACGCATATAAGGGTCAAGCGAGAGGAAAACGGTGCGCAGCAGTAGCTGCCCGTTGCCCGGCGTGGGAACGTCGCCCTCTTCCAGACGGAAATTGTCCTGTGTTGGCTCGCCGTGTGGACGAGATGCCAGCACCCAGCGACGATGACGTAACGCGTGTTGACTCATGGTCTGCTCCTTATGTGAAAACGTCCCCTGAGACTAGTCGTTCATCATCAGCAGTGCTTACCATTATGAGCCTGAATGGTTCAGGCGCACGACGAGATAAATACAGATCTCATTGGTTTCATTGATAAATCGGCAGTCGTTGGGCGGCCCGAGTTCGAGACAGTCCCCGGCCAGCATGGCGTGGCGCGTATCGCCTTCGATAAACAGCAGTTCGCCCTGCTGCAACCAGATAAGCTGTCGCGCAAGCGCATAAGACGACGCGGGCATGGGAATGTCGCTGCCCGCCGGAAGCTCAACCTGCACCAGATCGATCGGTAAATCGCTGCGCGGAGAAACATGCCGACGCAGATAATGGCTCTGCGGATCGTGCCACACCGGTTGATTCGCGAGGCGCAGCAGTTTGCCTTCCTGCATTTCAGCGCGGGCAATCAGCGTGGACATGCTGATCCCGAATGCGCCCGAAAGCCGCCCAAGCATCGTCGCCGTCGGGCTGCTGTCGCCCCGTTCTATTTTGTGGATCATCGCCCGCGACACGCCCGCGCGCTCGGCCAGTTCGCTCAGCGACCAGCCGCGAGATTCACGCTCGATACGAACGCGGGTGCTGATGCGCTGGTTAAGATTGTCTTCGATAGTATTCATGGCGTAATACTATAGTGCATTCGGCGGCTTTTCGAGTGGCAAGCCCACGCAACTTCGCTAGAGTTAACAGAACCTTCCCCTGCTTCGGTTCCCATCATGAGCAAAAACATTATTTTCTGCGCCGACGGCACCTGGAACGGCCCCAATCAGCAAGACGATGACGATGGCCTGCCGGATTTCACTAACGTGTATCGCCTGTACACCGATTTGCTGGGCGTTGACGATCCCACGCTGTTGAAACTCGGCAACGAGCAGGAGAAAACCGCGACCACAGCATCGGGCACGGTGACGCAGGTGGCGAAATACCTGCACGGCGTGGGCGACTCGCGCAACTGGTACGTCAAAATCATGGGCGGCGTGTTTGGCGCAGGAATTATCGAGCGCATCGTGCGCGGCTATACGTTTATCAGCCGTAATTATCAGAAAGGGGATCGCATCTATCTGGTCGGTTTCAGCCGTGGTGCGTATACGGTGCGTGCGCTGGCAGGAATGATTGGCAAATGCGGACTGCTGGACGCCAGTAAACTGGATTTGCAGGACAAAATCAGCGCTTACCGCTTAGGCTCGGCGGTCTGGGCCAACTACCGTAAAGCGTCGGGCGTGTCGGATTCGCTGTTCACCGATATTCTGCTTGATGCGCCGCACTTCTTCGGTCAGGAGATCGACCCGGTATCAATGATTTATGACGTGCAGATAGAAGCGGTTACGGTGTGGGAAACCGTCGGATCGCTCGGCATTCCTGCCTACATGAACGACAAACGCGTCGATTTGTACCGCTTTGCAGACACCAAACTCGGCGACGGTGTGCGCTTTGGTCGCCAGGCCATCGCCATTGACGAACAGCGCATCGATTTCACGCCGACGTATTGGGACCCGCGTTCCGGCGTTGTACAGGTGCTGTTTTCCGGCATTCATGCCGATGTGGGCGGCGGCTATAGTGCGGCAGATGACGGCAATGGCTTGTCGAATATCAGTTATCGCTGGCTGCGTGATGAACTGGCGGCGTTGAAAGTGAACCTCACTCTTCGCCCTTATAACGAAGATCCGTTGGGGCGCATTCACTGCGAATGGGGCGACGGTAAGCCGTACAAAACGACCCCGCGCCAACTGAATAACCCCACATCGGCGGACATGATGATCCACCAGGCCGCCGTGACACGACTGCAAAGCACCGAGCCATCGCCCGTTCAGCAGAGTAACGGCTTATGGAAGAACCAACTGTACCGCCCGCAAGCGCTGAAAAAATTCACCGCGCCAAACTGGCTGTTACCTGCCAACACGGTGATAGCCAAATAGCGCAGGCCTCTTGTCAAAACCGGCAGAACTATAGTATCTATACCGTACTACTATAGTGAACACCCGAGGCCAGCCATGAATATTCGTTACGCAACCCAGCAAGACTGCGCGGCGATCGCGGAAATCTACAACCACGCCGTATTGCACACGGCGGCAATCTGGAACGATCAAACCGTCGATACCGACAACCGTATCGCGTGGTTCGACGCCCGCCAGGTTGCCGGATACCCGGTGTTAGTCAGCGATGATAACGGCACCATCACCGGCTACGCTTCCTTTGGCGACTGGCGCGCGTTCGACGGTTTTCGTCATACCGTTGAACATTCGGTGTACGTGCATCCGCAACATCAGGGGCAAGGTCTTGGCCGTAAACTCTTGACTCAGCTTATTGCCGAAGCCAGACAGATTGGCAAACACGTGATGGTGGCGGGCATTGAATCGCAGAACGAGGCGTCTTTAAAGCTGCATGCAACGCTCGGTTTCGTGACTACCGCGCAAATGCCGCAGGTCGGCACCAAATTTGGTCGCTGGCTGGATCTGACCTTTATGCAATTACAGCTCGACCAACGTCAGGAACCGGACGCGCGCGGATGAATCAGTCGTTAACCCTCACCTTTTTGATTGCTGCGGGGATCGGGCTGGTTATCCAGAACACCCTGATGGTGAAAATTACCCAATCGGCGTCGACGATCCTTATCGCCATGTTGCTCAATTCGCTGGTCGGGATTGTGCTGTTTGTGTCGATTCTGCTGATTAAACACGGGCTGAGCGGTTTTCAGGAACTGGCCTCAAGCGTCAAATGGTGGACGTTGATTCCCGGCCTGCTGGGCTCATTTTTCGTGTTTGCCAGCATCAGCGGTTACCAATACGTGGGTGCCGCGACGACCATTGCGGTGCTGGTGGCGAGTCAGTTAATCGGCGGTCTGGCAATGGATATTCTGCGTCAGCAGGGTATTCCGTGGCGGGCGCTCATTGGCCCGGTGTGCGGCGCGGTGATGTTGGTTGTCGGGGCGTGGCTGGTGGCGAAACGCTCGTTTTAACTGATTCGCGCGGTGGTGCTTTGCTTACCGCGCCTACAACTCCGTAGGCCCGGCAAGGCTGTGCCGCCGCCGGGCATTTGTCCTGTACAGACGAAAATTTAAATAATCGTGCCGCCTTTGGTCAAATTCTCGTGCCGCTCTTCCTGCTCTTCTTTATGATGACGCCCCTTATGGGCGATGGCAGTGCGCAGACGCTGTTGTTGCGCGTATCGATCTTCACGACTCAGCTCGGCGTCATCGCTGAGCACAATCAGCAGTTCATTCATTCCAGTGATAGAACCCGTCTCAATCGCCGCGTCCACGCGGGTGTTGACCTCTTCCAGATGTGACATACCTGCTCCTTAATTCAGCTTCGCTTTCGAAAAATCACTGCCCATCAAACTGACGCTATAGCCGCTCACATTGCTGCGGGTGGCGAAGAAGGTTTTCCCGTTAGCCAGCGCGATCCACGGTGCCTGCTGGTAGAAAATCGCCTGCGCCTGCTGATAGAACTTCGCGCGTGCGGCCGGGTCGCTGGTCAGTTTGGCTTTTTTAACCAGCCCATCATACCCTTTATCACACCAGCGTGCGGCGTTAGAGCCGGTTTTTATGCTGTCGCAGCCAAGCAGCACATCGGCAAAGTTATCCGGGTCGCCGTTATCCGACATCCAGCCAAACAGCGCGGAATCGTGTTCGCCTTTGCGCATGCCGGAGAGATATTCACCCCACTCATAGGTGGTGATTTTGGCGTTAATGCCCACTTTCGCCCAGTCGCTCTGGATCATCTCGGCAATGCGCCGTGAATTTGGGTTATACGGACGCTGCACCGGCATTGACCACAACGTGACTTCCGCGCCCTTCTCCAGCCCCGCCTGCTTCAGCAGCGCTTTGGCTTTTTCGGGATCGTAGCCGTAGTCCGGCAAGCCAACGTTGTAACCGAGCATTTTCGGCGGCAGCGGCGATTTCGCCACCGTACCGGAACCCATAAATACCGCGTTGACGATCGCTTTTTTATCGGTGGCGTAATTCAGCGCCTGACGCACCAACAGGTTATCAAACGGTTTTTTCTCGGTATTAAACGCCAGATAGCCGACGTTCAGCGCATCCACGGAGTGCAGCGTCAGATCTTTGTTCTTTTTGATAATGTCGAACTGCACCGGCGACGGCGCGGGGATAATCTGACATTCGTTGGTTTGCAGTTTTGCCAGACGGGTTTCGACATTCGGGGTGATAGAGAAAATCAGGTGTTTGGTTGGCACTTCCCCATCCCAATAATTCGGGTTGGCAATGTAGCGGATCAGCGAATCGACTTTGTACTGCTGCAAGGCATACGGCCCGGTGCCGATTGGCCAGGTGTCCACGTACTCCGGCGTGCCTTTTTTCATCATCACATCGGCATATTCCGCAGAGAGAATCGACGCAAAATCCATTCCCCAGTCGGCAAGAAACGCGGCGTTCGGTTCGGTCAGCTCAAACTGGACGTGATAATCATCGATTTTCTTCACCTCTTTGATGAGCTTATCGAGGCCCACGTCGGTGAAATATTCGTAATTGCCCTGTGACACTTTGTGATACGGGTTATTTTCATCTTTCTGACGCAGTACCGAGAAAACAACGTCATCGGCGTTGAAATCACGCGTCGGTTTGAAATATTTATTGCTGTTGAATTTCACGCCCTGACGCAGCGTAAAAGTATAGGTTTTGCCGTCCGGGGAAATGGTCCAGCTTGTGGCCAGCGAGGGGATCGGCGTATTTTTCTGCGGATCGAAGTTGATCAGTCGGTTGTACAGCACCTGAGAACTGGCAACAAACGTTGGGCCGGAGCTGGCAATCTGCGGGTTGAAGGACTCCGGTGATGCTTCGGAGCAGTAAATTAAGGTGTCGCTATTTGCCGCCAACGCGGCCCCTGCCGGTAACAATGCACTGACGGCTAACGCCAGCAGCGTTTTCTGGTTGAATGACATAGTGATAAGCCTTTTAGTTTATTTTATTAAAGCACTAGGGAGATATTCGGGCAAATAACCAAACTGCATCAGGTTATGCTTAACCGATGAATTTTGCCGTTTAATTCGCCATTGATTTCACTTAAGGGGTTTCGAAGAAAGCAAGCTTTTAGCGCAAATCCAATAGCCAGAGTATTTGCAGTTTTTGCCTTTTGCTCGTCCGTTTATCCCTTGTGCTACTGCGTTAGAGTAACGGTGTGAAAAAGTCGATGGGATAAGAACGTGGCAAAAACTCTACTACGCAGCGGCAGTCTGGATGATTTCCAGTCCGTGGGCGGCGGCGGCCAGGCCGTATTTGCATCAGCATTACAGATCCGCGAAACGCTGCGTCTGCGCAAACAGCAGACGCTGGTGGAGTGTCTGGCGATCCCGCAGGTCAATGACGAAGGCGACCGCGTGGACTGGTACTCCCCGGTGGATGGCGATGTTCAGGCCTGGAAAGCCGCAGATGAAGATCTGCGTGAACGCGCCCTGCACCAGCTGGAAACCCTGGCTGACGGTGCGCTGAGTCTGGCGCGTAAATGCCAGCAGTCGGATAAAACGGCGCAGCAACTGTTTGGCGCGCTGCTGGAAAAAGCGTTGCAGTTTCCTGGCGAAAACCACGTTTTCCTCGTCGACGGCAAACCCGTTATCACCTTCTGGGGTTTTGTGAATCTGAATGAAAGCGCCCGCGAAGCGCTGTTTGGCTGCCTGCATTTTGCCCCGGTCCCGGAACCTGTTATCGACTATGACGACGACATTGCTGATGAAGCAGCGCTGAACGTCACGCTCAGCCATGCCGACGAACCGCTGCTGTCTGCACCCTTGACGCTGACACTCGCCCCTGAGCCAGACGTTGACGTCGAACCGGAAATCGAACCAGACCCCCTTCCAGACCCCGTTGCGGTTGAAACACCCGCCGTGGTCGCGAAAACATCGCGTCGTGTGCCGCTGTGGAGCCTGCCGGTGGCGGCCATTCTCGTGGCAGCTGTCGCAGGCCCACTGCTCTGGCCGCGCCAGACGACCTCCGCCGAGCCAGTTGTCGCTCAAGCGGCACCTGAATTTATTGCACCTAAACCTTTGGACGCCGTGGCAAAACCTGCGGTCCCGTTGCCTGAATTGACGCAAACCCTGCCACTGCATCTGGCGAGTATCACTGAGCCTGCGAAAGAAGAGAAACCGGAAGTGAAACAGGTGCTGATCGCCGCCATCCCGAAAGACGCGCTGGTGATGGACTCTGATCAGATGCGCGCGGGCACCACTAAATTCCTTAACGGCAACTGGCGTGTGCTGGTTGACGTGAAAGACCCGGTGACCGGCAAAGCGCCGTCGCTGCGTTACCAAATTCTCAATAACAAAGGCAGCGTGCGGCTGGTGCATGGCGATAACGTGGTCTGCAAAGCCGAGATTTTCTCCGGTCTGCATCAGAACGGTGAGCTGCTGGTGAAAAGCCGTGGCAATGCGCGTTGCAGCGACGGTTCGCGTTACCCGATGCCGGAAATCTCCTGCAAAGCGGGCACCAGCGATGTGGCTGAATGTACCGGACGCTATGACGCGAATACCGTCGTGCCGCTGACTTTCCGTAAAGTGAGAGCGTAAACATGCTGGTTACCCTTTGCGATTACCAACAGAGCGTGACGCTGATCGCCAATAGCGGCGTACAGTTTCTCGATTTTGGTCTGACGCCGCAGGACTCGTTAAGCAACGGACGCTTCGTGCGTAAAACCGCCAACGGCCCGCTACTGCGCCTCAATTACGATATCGTTAATTGCCGCTACACGCTGCCCGCCATCGACGGACAACAGGCCGAAGTGGTGAAACCTGAAACCACGCTGCCGCTGGAGCAATCACTCGCTGTGCTCGACGGCGTGTGGCTGCCGCTGCCGTTTCTGCGTTTTAACCCGCCACGCACCTTCGTCGAAGGCCCGGACAACTGGGCACGCGTGCAAATTCGTAAACTGCCGGAGCCAGACAGCGCGGGCAATACGCACCGCGTGACGATCGCGCTCGACAGCCAACTGCGTGATGATGCACCTGCTGCGCTGGCCCCTGGTGCCAACGATCTGCTCAACGGCACCCGTTTTGCGCTGGCCTGGCACGATGATGAAGTGGCGGATTTCCTCGATCAGACCTGGATTGACGGCTGGCTGCGCGAGGTGTTCAGCCACTACGCCAGCGTTGAGGAAAGTCGCAGCGAACGTGAAATCACACAGGCCATGCGTGGCTTTGAATACCAGGGCCACTGGCTGAATCTGCTGGCGCTGCTGGGCGAACAGCTCAACGTGCCGGAAGTGAAAATCGCCACCGCCACCGTCAGCACGCCGGCCATTCCGGTGGACCTGATTCTGGATGTGGGCAACAGCCACACCTGCGGCGTGATTATCGAAGATCATGGCGATGCTAACGATGGTTTGCGCCAGACGGCCGAATTGCAGGTGCGTTCACTCAGCGAACCGCAATTCCTCAACGCCCCACTGTTCACCAGTCGTCTTGAGTTCTCCGAAGCGCGCTTTGGGAAACAACACTTTTCGGTAGAAAGCGGTCGCGAAGATGCGTTTGTCTGGCCGTCCATTGTTCGCGTGGGCGATGAGGCCCGTAAACTCGCGATGCAGCGTGTCGGCACCGAAGGCAATAGTGGTATTTCCAGTCCACGCCGCTATTTGTGGGACGAAACGCCGACCGTGCAGGACTGGCGTTTCAGCCAGATGAACAGTCGTACCCAGCGCGAGCCGCTGGCGGCCGCCTTCCCGCTCGCTTACCTGATGAATGATGACGGACAGCCGCTGTTTACGCTGCCGCAGGATGAGCGGATGCCGGTGTTTTCGCCGCAGTACAGCCGCAGCACGCTGATGACGCACATGCTGTGTGAAATTCTGGCGCAGGCGTTGGGGCAGATTAACAGCGTCGCTACGCGCCAGCGTCTGGGTTTCCCGTCTTCTCCGCGCCAGTTGCGTACGCTTATCCTGACGCTGCCGTCGGCGATGCCGAAGCAGGAACGCGAGATTTTCCGCCGTCGGATGTTTGAAGCCATCGCTTTGGTGTGGAAAGCCCTCGGCTGGCACCCGCAGGATGACGATTTCGCGACCCAAAAACAGCAGGATAAAAGCGTCGTTCCGGTGCCGAAAATTCACATGGAATGGGATGAAGCCAGCTGTGGTCAACTGGTCTGGCTGTATAACGAAGCGATGTCGCATTTCGGCGGTCAGACGGAAGCCTTCTTTGCTGCCCTCGCCCGTCCCGATCGTGAGCCTGACCCCGGCACGCGTCCGGGTCGTGCGTTACGCGTGGCGGCGGTCGATCTGGGTGGCGGCACCACCGACATGGCGATCACCCACTATCGTCTTGACGAAGGCACCGGCAGCAACGTCAAAATCACACCACAACTGCTGTTCCGCGAAGGCTTTAAAGTGGCGGGCGATGACATTCTGCTCGATATTATTCAGCGCTGCGTCTTGCCAGCCCTGCAAACCCAGCTGCAAAAATCCGGTATTCCCGACGCGCCCGCGCTAATGGCGACATTGTTTGGCGATTCCGGACGCATCGACACCCAGGCGGTATTGCGCCAGCAAACGGCGCTCCAACTGTTTATGCCAATCGGTCACGCCATTCTGGGTGGCTGGGAAGAAAGCGACATCAACGATCCGCTGGCGGGACTGCACGCGACATTCGGCGAACTGCTGTCGCAGGAGCCGACGCGCAACGTCATGAATTACGTCGGGCAAGCCATCAGCCATGCGCTGCCTGCGGGTTCTGAACCCTTTGATTTACTGGCGACGCCATTGCAGGTCAGTTTCCGCGATTTACACGAAGCGATGCTGGCGGGCGAATTTACCATTGCCGCCCCGCTGCACGCGGTATGCGAAGCCATTTCCCACTATGCCTGTGACGTACTGCTTGTCACCGGGCGTCCGGGCTGCTTACCCGGCGTACAGGCGCTGATCCGCTACCTGCAACCTGTGCCGGTTAACCGTATGGTGTGGATGGATAACTATCACGTTCATGAATGGTATCCGTTCAGCCAGCAGGGTCGTATCGGCAACCCGAAATCCACGGCGGCCGTCGGCGCGATGCTGTGCAGTCTGGCGCTCGATTTACGCTTGCCGCGCTTTAATTTCAAAGCCGCCGACATCGGCGCGTATTCCACCGTCCGCTACCTCGGCGTGCTGGATAACACCGTCAATACTCTGCGCGAAGAAAATATCTGGTACGCAGAACTTGATTTGGATAAGCCCGGCGCGAAAGTGGATACCCGTGTACATTTCCCGCTGCGCGGCAATGTCACGCTCGGTTTCCGCCAACTGGCTAACGCCCGCTGGCCCGCGACGCCGCTTTACACGTTGAGCATCAATTCGCCGGACGTGGCGAAAGCCATCGCTGGCGACGGCGTATTGCAGGTACGACTGCAACTTACGGGCGGCAGCCGCAGCGAAGGCCCGGAAGCCTTTGAACTGGCGGATGCCCGGCTTCAGGACGGTACGCCAGTACCACCGGATGCTCTGACGCTGAAACTGAATACTCTGGCCGACCGCCGCCACAGCGGCAGCCACTACTGGATCGACAGCGGGAGCGTGTACCTGAAATGAGCCGACTGCAAACCATCATCGACTGGACCCGCGCCACCCGCCGGATTTCCCCGATTTTCGACACCGATGCCGACGCGTTACTGACGAGTCTGTACAAACTGAAAGCGCAGGAAACGGCACTGCATAGCGCCCATTCTGCGCCGGCCAGCATTGCGCTTTTCGGTCATTCTCAGGCCGCAAAAGCGCATCTGCTCAGCGCCTTATGCAGCAGCGGCAACGGTCGCCTGCTGGTGCAAACCGGCAATAAAACCCTCGACTATTTCACCCATCTCAACCCCGGTCATGCGCTGACCCGAATGGCGCTGCGTTTTAGCCATTCCGCGCAGTCGCCGGATGATGCTTTTCCGCTGCGTCTGCGCATTATGCATGAGGCTGAACTGGTGCAGGTGTTCCTTGCACACGCGTTACAGCAGGGTGCGGTGCGTCAGGTAGCAAAATCGGTGGTCACTGCGCGTCTGAACGCATGGCAATCATTGCGCCAGACTCAACGAGTGCCGGGTATCAACGAAGAAGACGTGGCGTCGATTGCCCGCTTCTGGCAAGAACAGGTTCCGGCGCGACAGCAAAACATCGACGACGCGCTGTGGCAGCAGTTTATCCAACTGTTGCCGTGCCTCGATCTCAATGCCCGCGCTAACGCCTGGGCGTTGTTGTGGGGCGAGCAACAGGAACTGACGCGTCAATGGCTGGCGCTGGCGCATGTGCTGCAACAGTGCGGCAACGCCCGTGAACTGGCTGCCCCGTTGAGCCTGCTGGTCGACAGTTTTACCCTGCCCGCCGACGGTTTTCTCACGCCGGAAAGCGAGCCAGAAGGCGAAACGGTCGTGCATCCGCTGAACGAAAATCAGCTGCAAAATGCCGTCAGTCTGCCGTTGAATGCGCTGGCGCTGCTGACCGTCGAGTTGGTGCTACCGACAGAAAATGGCATGCTGGATAATGTCGATGTGATCGACATCCCGCAGCCTACGCTGGAAGACGGTAATGCATTGTGGGTCAGCAAATGCCGCTGGCTGTTGGATCATTATCGTCAACAACATCAGCCCGATCTGCTGCTTATCTGTAATGCGGCGGCTACGCGCGCACAAATCCCAACCAGCGCCCGTGCGTTGGCGAAATGGGTGAGTGATACTCAGCCGCAACATGAAGGTGCGCTACCGGGATTGGTGTGGGCCATCACCCCGCAGGACGACCGATTTGTGCGCAAACTGAACCTCGATGAGGCCGTTCAACAGCTGATTGAGAAACCCGGTCAGCGCTGGGGGACCTTACAGGCGCTGGACGGCAGCAGCCTGCAACGGCTTATCGAATGGCTCTCGCAGGCCACGGTTCCAGCGCTGCGCGTCATGCGTTTACAACGACTTGCGGAGAATCAGCAACAGCAGTTGCGCCAGATGATGTCTGGCTGGCAACAGGATCCGCAAGCCGATGCCGCAGGCGTGCGTCGTCAGGTGGAAAACGTGGTGCGCGAACTCCAGAGCCACGCCTCCACGCTCGGCGAACTGCTGGAAGGTTTGCTGCCGCCGCTGGCCAGTTTCGAACAACTGATTCAGGTACAGCAGCCGCGCGAGGAAAAAGTCAGTGGATTGTTCAATGAGAACGTTGATTTGTTTGCGCAGGCCGATGACCCGCAACAAAGCAGTCATTCGCGACAGGACAGCGGTTTTCAGGCCCACGCGTTGTGGGTCAACTATCTGCGCCAGTGGAGCCGCAGTGAAAGCAATGCCCGCCGCTATGGCCTGACACCCGCCGTATTGCAGCAGTTGGCCGATTTCCTGATTGTGACAAGCTATCGTCTGGATCTGCCAAAACAGTTGCAGGCGGTCACGCCGGATGAACGCGCCAGCGCGGCGCATTTACGGGCAACTATCAGCAACTATCTGGCGTGGTTGGGTTATGCCGATATGCCTGTTGAGGCGCGTCCGGCGAGTCGCGTAGTGAAAGGCAGCACGCTGTTCGCCCCAACGGCAAGCAACACCGAACGCCTGACCCAGTTGGGAGAACGCCCGGCCCATGCCGCCACACGCTATGTGTATGACTGGCTGGTTGCGTTATTTACGCGAGCCACCGAAGCACCTGATTATCGCCATCCGTTGGATCTTTCCCCGGCATCCCGCGCTAAACTGACGGCCCTGCTTTAACCGGCATCACACCGCATCAGGAACAGCATGAGTGAAAATGTTCCCCAATGCTGCGGCCAGTGCGGAAGGATTTTCCCAGGACATGGAATGTCCTGCCTCAGGAATGATGTGCAGGGGAACACCGGCATTCACCACCGCGGCAACATCGTCATCGGGTAGTGAAAAGGCACCAAAAATAAGCGCCCGCTGGCAGCCGAGATGCATAAAGCGCGTCATCCATGAAGGTGATACCCCCTCAACCAGGCTTTTTGCTTCGCGCCACATTGCGTGGGGAGCTGTATTTTGCAGGCAACCTTTCCAGGGCGTAGTCTCTTTGTCCCTTATTCTGCCGAAGACCTCTGTGACGAAATGTGCTTCCGGCTCGGCCACCACCTGGCGACTGTATACGCCGCCTCCACGGTGAAAGTTAGGTTCCGAGACGGCCAGCACGCTGACACGATCGCCCATCTGCTCCGCCACTTCTATGGCAATGCTGCCACCCATGCTGTGCCCATAAACACAGCAACGCTGTATGCCCAGTGAATCCAGGATTTCTACCACGACTGCCGCCTGCTGAGTGGTGGTGTAGTCATAGCCATTGGGTTTATCACTAAAGCCGCTGCCGGGAAGATCAATAAGAATGGCTCGTCTCCCACCAAATGCAGGATCCGTTACGATGGGGGGGTATTCGTAGGAAGAGGCACAGCCCAAGCCGTGGATGAAGACCACAGGGATACCGTTACCGGGAAAATCGTGCCAGCGCACCGTGGCACCGGCAATTTCAGAATGGAGACTGAACATGGGAACTCCTTCATCTTTTAACTGTATTTTTATACAGTACACTCAGAAGGAAAAGAATCCCAGTCCGAAATCAGAACATCGACAGCAGCAGCGCGACCGGGAAACTCATCGGCCAGGTTGCACCGATAAGCACGGTCGCAATCAGGCGGATACGCTTGCTATCTTTGGTCAGGAACCACGTAATGATGGCGCTAATGGTGGCCATGATGGCGTAAAAAATCAGCATGTGCTGGTAAAGCGTCATAATAAAACCCGATCTACATCAAAAATTTCCGCGCGCAATATGCCACTTTTTTTGACCCGCATCAAATTTTTACAAAAAACTGATGCCTATGAGGGAGTGAATGTAAAAACTGACTTTGTCTGATGGCAAACCGCTTGCCGGGCGACTATATCAATAGAGGCCAATAAACATGAGGATGGTGTTATGGAAGTTTCCAGTAAAACCGTGTTCCTGATAAATGTCTTTGCTGCCGTTGCCCTTATTAGCCTGCTGTCATTCCGCTTTGGCTGGATTTGAGATTACATTGCCCAACAAAAAAGCAGCCCGCTGGCTGCTTTTTGCTTCCTATATCATTCGGTTGTGGCTTTCTTTGCCGCGTTCACGTTAAAGGCAGCCTGGAGTGCAGCCGCGTTATCGTAGTTGCTGGGGTTGTACTGCGGTAACGGATTCACTTTCTCGTAATCCCATTCTGCCGCCGTGCAGGCCGCCTCTGAACCGCCCTTCTTTTCACATGCGGCGATACGATGCGCCGGGGAATTTGTGCAACCACTCAAAAAAGCCAGCGCGAGAAACGCGCAAATAAATAATTTCTTCATGACAACTTAAGATTGATGACCAGGATTGGAAAGTTGACGATCCTCGCACATCTCCTTAAATGCTGTCAAAACCCGATTAATCCGGAATTGTGATGCCGCAACATCTCCCGGCGTTTGCGCTGCCACTCCTCAAGTTTCAGAGCGTAAAAGAGACTCGGCATCGCATTGGCGACATCGGCGACTTGTCCCCGTAGCGCCAGCCCGGCTTTCAGCAATACGCGCTGTGAGGCCAGATGATTTGAGCGCACCACCGCGGTCACCTTCTGTAACTCACGCTCATCAAACGCGTAGTCCAGCATGCGCTGGCAGAATTCCGTCGCCAGCCCTTTTCCCCAGGCTACCGTTGCGAAACGGTAGCCCAGATTGTAATTCAGCTCGTCGTGAAGTGGCCGGACGCTGATACCGCCGAAGCCAATAATCTCCTGTGGTTGCTGTCTGTCGTAGATGGCCATCTCACCAATACCGTGCAGTCGCCAACCATCAAGCCACTGCGCCAGGCGTGTTTTAGCAAACACCAAATCAGGGTATGGCCCGGCAGGATTAAAGGTATTGGTGGCGGGATCGCCATAGATTCGAAAGAGGCAGCTTGCATCCTCGGCACGGACGGGCCGTATGATCAGGCGCTCAGAGAAAAGAAATTGCGTGTCGATTGTCTCACCGCTCCATGACAGGGATGCCAGACGCAGCACAGTGCGATAGCTGGCACGAGGTATCCTGAATTATGGACAAGTTTGGCTATTTTGCCTGGCGATTCGCCGACAGATAACAGGATGATATTGAGCAACTGCTGCTGCCGCCTCGTTTACATTTGACAATAAGGAGATCGCCGCGGCGTACTCACGCGCCCGGTTCTGCGTTTAAACGGATAATCAATTCTCTAAGCCAGCGATTGCCTGCGTGGCTTTGACTACGGGTGTGCCACATGAGGCTGACGTCAAAACGTTCGTTAATCCAGGGAAGTTCCACGACGGTGAGTTGATGCATTGACGTCTGAATTAACCGCGCCGGGACAAGCGCCACTAAATCACTCATGGAAACCATTCCCGGAAGAAACAAAAACGACGCCGCGGAAACCACGACTTCACGCTGTAATCCTGATGCAGCCAAAAATGTATCAATCGGGGTGGTAAATCCGCCGCCATCCGGCGAAACGATAATGTGTTTCAGCCGACAGAAATCGTCGAGAGTCAGTGTTTCAGTCAGTTCCGGATGACCCGCACGCCCAATCAGCACATATTTTTCATAAAACAAATGCTGAACGCTCAGTGGTTTTTGCCCTATGCCCGGTGTCGCAATAACCGCATCCACCTCTCCCATGATTAACTGCTGTTCCAGCAGGTTCGGCGCAAAGTGCCGGACCGCCACCCGTACACCCGGTGCCAGCGTCTGCAGTTGTTGTATCAGCGGCATAACGACGGCAACCTGAATGTAATCCGTGCAGGCCAGCGTAACCGTTAAAGCATCGGTTGCCGGGTCGAAAACGTCATGCGATTGCACCGTATCGCGTATTTTCTCCAGCGCTTCACTCAGGGGGATAATCAGTTCAAGCGCCTTTGCCGTCGGCGTCATTCCCCTTCGACCTGGAATTAACAGCGGATCGCGAAACATGTCCCGCAGGCGGTTGAGTTGCGCACTGACCGCTGGCTGGCTCAGGTGGAGTCTCATCGCGGCTTTGGTCACGTTTGCTCTGCGATTAAGGCCTCAAGCGTCAGAAGAAGATTCAAATCCACTTTTTTGGTATCCATGAAATGGATTCCTCAACATAAAACAATCAATTTCACTTATCTCTCATCCCCTTTAATAATGCAATCCTGTCATATCCAAACAAATCGGTGAACAGAATGTTGATAGATAGCAGACCGCGAATGACGCTGTTTGGCGCATTGAGTAAACAAGGACGAAGCGTTGCACGGACCTTGCTGGAAAGTGGCCGCTACCGGGTGCGGGCCTTGACGCGTGACCGACATTCCCCGCTGGCAAAGGCGTTGGCATTGTTGGGTGCGGAAGTCAAAGAAGTCTCCCCTGAACTAAACCAACGGCAGCATCTTGTTGATCTTTTTAGCGACTCCTGGGGCGTATTTTTAATGACGCCAGGGTTTGTCCCGGACGCCAGTCGAGCGGAAACCCATGAGCAGACGCTGGGTAAGCAACTCGCGGATGCCGCCGTTGAAGCGGGTGTGAAGCACATTGTGTTCAGTAGTCTGGAGAACGTTGAAAAAATCACTGACGGTGCATTATGGGCGCCTCATTTCACCGATAAAGGAAAAATTGAGGCGTACATTCGCACGCTTCCGGTGAGCAGCACTTTCATTCAGATGGCCTTTTTCTACACGAATGTGCTCGAATACTACCCGCCTCAATCAACAGCGGATTGCCTCGCGTTTCCTCTCTATCTTCCTGAAGATTTCCGTGCACCTTTTGTTGATCCTCTGACAGCGACCGGCCCAGCCGTACTGGAGATCATTGATAACCCAGAAAAATATTCCGGCATGACGTTGCCGGTGATTGGCGAGTTTATTTCGCCTCGGGAGCTGGTCGAAACGTTTAGTCGGGTGACGGGCAGGAAAGCCGTTTACCGCTCGGCCTATGGGCGGGAGGCGCTGTTGCAGTATTTCCCCGCATTTGCTGCACAGGGTGCCGTCGTTGATGAGATAACCGGCATGGCCGAATATGCCGTCAAATATGGCTACTTTGCAGAGGGCCGGGATGTTGAGTGGAGCAGGAAAATGAATCCTGGGAGTCTGACGTGGGAGGCGTTTCTTAAAAACAGCAACTGGCGAGGTGAAAGCCTTTCTTTTTCACGTTAGACGATGATGCTGAAACGTTCTGGAGGCAGAAATAAAAAAGCCTCATCAATTGTGATGAGGCTTTTTTGGAACGTCGCGTCTTAAGCGCTACCTTCCAGCGCATCCTGAATGGCATCCGCTAATGAGGCGACTTCTTGCGCCACGTTACGCAGATCCATCTGGCTACGAATACCTGAATTTGCCGTAGAGGCCGATACCGACGCTTTAGAAATTTCTAACGCAGCCTGAACGGCCAGCAGACGCTTGCGGTTTTCGGCAGCATCGGTGCCTGTCGCGTCATCGAGATCAAAATACCCTTCTAACATCGCTCTCTCCTTAAATGTTTTTGAGTCGTTGGCTAAGAGCAGGATACTGGAAACCCCGGCATAAGCCAGAGTTATGAGAAATTGGACCGCCACCGAGGCCTCGAACCTCGTACACTACAACATAAAATGTCATTTGCTCTTCCAGCTGAGCTAGTGGCGGTTTGGCGGACGCATTCTACACATCAATGAATAGCATTACAATTATTAGGCCTACAACTGTTTTAGCCGCACGTTCAGATTCATCCGATCTGCCACCTAACACATTCATGACGTGAATCAATCTACGCTTATTCATAATGGCGGATATTCATCCGCAGATTTATCCCGGTGATCCGGGGATGATAGCTAAAAAATAAAAATGTCATGATGAGGTTAATATGAAGAAGTTTTTGCTGATGATGTCGGTGACTGTGGCTCTTGCGGGTTGTACAACCGAGGCCTCCCGCATGGCGGATTGTGAAGCAAAAGGGGTGAGCCGGGATACCTGTTATCTTGCCGAACAAAACAGACAAACCGCGATCATCGGCGCGTCCGAAAAACAGGCGCTGGAGAACGCCCAGGCAGCCTATCCACAGCACGCGCAAGACGCCAAAAAAACGTCAGCATTTACCAAACACTATGATGGCATCACCATCAAAAGAGACCGTTTGGGTATTGTGAGCGTAGACGGGAAACCCGCGGCACAAGACGAAACCAATGCCGACGCAACGGTCTACTCTCAGGGGTTCTACACGATTATTGTCTACAAAACCGGTAAAGTCGCGGTGATGAAAGACAATGTCTTCCAGGGATATGCTAAATAGCCCGCCAGAACGATTAAACCGCCTTCATTCCGGTAATGTCAGTTTAAGCCCTTTTTAAGCCCGGTGAACCGTTGCGCGCCTTCTGGTTCACGCTTTCCTCTCATGTCCCGGCAACGGGCGCACGAAGGGGGCGGCCAGTCGCCGCCGCCCCCTTCACCCCCGGCTCTGGCTAACAAAATCGTCGCTTCGCGATACCTTCCGCTTTTCCCTTTCGGCTTTCGGGTCGGGCGCGATGCAACGT
>DASXML010000062.1:0-67011 GCA_036495715.1 Scandinavium sp. | reverse complement strand
GCTGCGGGCGGTGAAAGGCTCACCGGTCCTGTCAGTGATATCCATCAGATTCACGATCTCGGTCATGGGGCGATTGCAGAAGATGGACATGCCAACGACAAGCCAGATCATGGATTCAAGAGGAAGTTTACGTTTGCGGAGTGTAACAGTATCAGTCAGCGTTAACGCCTTCTGAATGAATTCAGAGGGAATGAGGTCAGAGAGGCTACGGGCGTGCTCTGGGGAGGTGACATTGATAATGCCGAGGGCTTGTGAAAGTTCCATTTAAAAAGGGTCCATGATGAACATGAACCCTTTTTACACCAGCCACTGGATCGGTCAACCGATCCTTAACTGATCGGCATTACGGAATTCCGGGGTTTTTCGTATTACGACTTCGATTCTTCCGCTTCAGGGAGCGTGACGTTAAGCTCAAGGATGGAGATATCTCCGTCTTTTTGCTCTAACTGCACGGTCACCATTTCCGGGTCGATCTGGATGTATTTGCAGATAACCTCAAGAATATCTTTCCTGAGCTGCGGCAAATAATGCGGTTCAGCGTCACTACGACGGCGCTCGGCCACAATAATCTGTAAACGTTCTTTCGCGATGTTGGCGGTGTTCTTTTTTCGTGAGAGAAAAAAGTCGAGTAATGCCATAACTTATCCTCCGAACAGGCGTTTGAGGAAACCTTTCTTCTCTTCTTCGATGAAGCGGAAAGGACGTTCTTCTCCCAGCAGACGATCTACCGTGTCGGCGTAGGCTTTGCCCGCGTCGGCTTCGGCATCCAGAATAACCGGTTCCCCCTGGTTAGAGGCGCGAAGTACTGACTGATCTTCCGGGATCACGCCAACCAGTTTAATGCGCAGGATTTCCAGCACATCTTCCATGCTCAGCATGTCGCCCTTGTTGACGCGGCCAGGGTTATAGCGGGTCAGCAAGAGATGTTCTTTGATCGGGTCTTCGCCTTTTTCAGCGCGCCGAGATTTAGACGACAGAATGCCAAGAATACGGTCTGAGTCACGTACGGACGAGACTTCCGGGTTGGTGGTGATAACGGCTTCGTCGGCGAAGTACAGCGCCATTAAGGCACCGGTTTCGATACCGGCCGGAGAGTCACAGACGATGAAGTCGAAATCCATCTTCTTCAGTTCATCCAGCACTTTCTCGACGCCTTCGTAGGTCAGCGCATCTTTATCGCGGGTCTGAGACGCGGGAAGAATGTAAAGGCTTTCGGTGCGTTTATCTCTGATCAGTGCCTGATTCAGCGTGGCATCGCCCTGAATCACGTTCACGAAATCGTAAACGACGCGACGTTCGCAGCCCATGATCAAATCCAGGTTACGCAGACCGATGTCAAAATCGATAACAACAGTTTTCTTTCCCTTCTGGGCCAAACCAGTAGCGATGGCCGCGCTGGAGGTGGTCTTTCCCACGCCCCCTTTACCCGAAGTCACAACAATAATGCGTGCCATAAAAATTCCTTGTTAAAAAGGGATTAGTTTAACGGTTCAATTGTCAGAGCGGCCTTGTCCAGACGCAGACGGACCGCTTTGCCATAATAATCGGCGGTGATGTTCTCACTCAGCCAGTATTCCCCTGCGATAGACACCAATTCTGCCGCAAGATGGGTACAAAATATTTGTGCGTCTCTGTCGCCGCTGGCACCCGCCAACGCACGTCCGCGCATCATGCCGTAGATGTGAATATTGCCGTCGGCGATGAGTTCAGCGCCTGCGCTCACATGGTTTGTGACAATCAGATCACAGTTTGGTGCATAAATGCGCTGACCGGAACGAACCGGCGTATCAATCATTCGCGTTTTTGTGACCGGCGTAACAATTGGCGCTGGGGCAGGGGCCGCAACGGGTATCGCACGCGCGGCTTTCTCTTTCCCTTCCGTCAGTAAGGGAATGCCCGCACGGTCGATTTCCGCTTTTAATTTGGGATTTTTACAGCCGCTAACACCCACGATACGTAAACCGGTAGCGGAAATCGCTTGCTGGAGCGGTTCCCATCGGGTGACGTCAACAAGGCTGCTGATGTTCACCACAACCGGCGCGTGTTGGAGAAAAGCGGGAGCCTGGGCGATTTTGTCTTCTAACGCCTGACGAATAACCTCGGGTTTTGCTTCGTGCAAATGAACCACTGATAACGTGAAGCTACTGCCTTTAAGTTCTATGGGCGTGTTTGACATCCTGGCCTTACTCAATTTTCAATTTATCGGCCGCACAGCTGCGGTGATATTCCGAAGACTACAGGGCATGTTATAGTCACTAATATAGAGTGGCAAGTCACCACGGTCTAATTCAGAGTAAAAGTCATGTTTTGTGTGATCTACAAAAGTACCAAGCGCGATCAAACGTACTTATATGTCGAAAAAAAGGACGATTTTTCCCGTGTGCCGGAAGAATTAATGAAGGGATTTGGTCAGCCGCAGCTTGCAATGATTCTGCCCCTGGATGGGCGTAAGCAATTAGTCAACGCCTCACTGGAAAAGGTCAAAACAGCCTTAAGTGAACAGGGCTATTACCTGCAAATGCCGCCTCCGCCGGAAGATTTACTCAAGCAGCATCTCCAGGAGAGCGGGAAAAAATAACGTAACGACAGGAGCTGGCATGTATCAACATCATCACTGGCAGGGCGCGCTACTGGATTACCCAGTCAGTAAAGTGGTTTGTGTAGGCAGTAATTACGCGAAACACATTCAGGAAATGGGCAGCGCCACGCCGGAAGAACCGGTGCTGTTTATTAAGCCCGAAACGGCGCTGTGCGATATTCGCCAGCCGTTGGTGTTACCTGAAGGGCTAGGTTCTGTGCATCATGAAGTTGAACTGGCGGTGCTGATTGGCGGCACGCTGCGACAGGCGACAGAAGAGCATGTGCTGAAAGCGATTGCCGGTTACGGTGTGGCGCTGGATCTCACTTTGCGCGAGCTTCAAGGCAAAATGAAGAAAGCCGGGCAACCGTGGGAAAAAGCGAAAGGGTTTGATAATTCTTGCCCGATTTCCGGTTTTATTCCCGCCGCTGATTTCCAGGGCGACCCGCAAAACACCCCACTCAGTCTGAAAGTGAATGGAGAAGTGCGCCAGCAGGGCAATACGGCAGATATGATCCACAAGATTGTGCCGCTGATTGCCTACATGAGCCGTTTCTTCACCCTGAAAAGCGGTGACGTTATCCTTACCGGCACGCCGGAAGGCGTTGGCCCGCTCAACGGCGGTGATGAGCTGGAAGTGACGTTCAACGGTCATTCCCTCACGACGCGCGTACTGTAAGCATGAATTGCCGCCCCTGTTGGGCGGCAAAACTTGCATCCGCATGCCAGACTGGTTATAAGGTGCACCCTGGTTTTTAATGGCGGACAATCTATGAGCGACACACCCTTCTGGCAAAGTAAAACACTTGAGCAAATGACCGATGTCGAGTGGGAGTCTTTGTGTGACGGCTGCGGTCAGTGCTGCCTGAACAAACTGATGGATGAAGACAGCGATGAAATCTATTTCACCAACGTTGCCTGTCGCCAGCTGAATATCAAAACCTGCCAGTGCCGGAACTACGAACGTCGCTTCGAATACGAAGCCGATTGCATCAAACTGACCCGTGATAATTTGCCAACGTTTGAATGGCTGCCGCACACGTGTGCTTATCGTCTGCTGGCCGAAGGTAAACCGTTGCCGACATGGCATCCGTTGCTGACAGGATCAAAAGCGGCGATGCACGGCGAGCGCATTTCGGTGCGCCATATTGCGGTAAAAGAGTCGGATGTCGTGGACTGGGAAGATCACATTCTCAACCATCCCAATCGGGGCTGATTGCCAAAATCAGAAAACGCCACCTGCGATCGTTGCCGGTGGCGTTTTTGTTTCAGGCATTTCTTATCAGAATTGAATGACTATTTTCCGTGTGCCTGCATGATCCCCAGTGCGGGTGCAGAGACACGCTTTTTCAACATCATCACTGCCAGCACGGATAACAAGCAACAGACGGTCAGATACAGCGATACATATTGCGTTTTCCCGTCCGCAATTTTTACCAATAAGGTACAGATTAATGGTGTCGGGCCGGCGATTAACATGCCGTTCAGCTCACGCGAGACGCTGATCCCTGAGAATCGATATTGCGTCGGGAAGGTATCGGCCAGAATCACCCCCTGTGGCCCTGCAAAAGCGCCATAGCTGATGGCAAAGCCTATCGACATCATGATGGTAATCAGGACGATATCGCCGCTTTCAATCACCATAAATAGCGGCCAGGCGAACACGGCGGTGAAAAGCCCTGCGAAAATGTAAATTTTGGCTGGGCTGTATTTATCCGACAGCCAACCCATGATGGGGGCACTCACCACCGCAAACCAGGCAGAAATAAAGACGGCACTCAGCGCAGTGCTCATCGGCATGTGCATCGTATTGGTCATATAGCTGATACTGAAGGCGCTGAGAATGTAGATGTTCGCGTTATGCCCCGTCATGGTAAGAAAACACCAGAACAGCTGCTTTGGATAATGGGTCAGAACCATCTTCAACGGCAGTCCGTTTTCCTTTTTCTCTTGCTGTGCCTGTTCCATCGCTTTGACATATTCCGGGGTCTCATCCAGATGGCGGCGGATATAAACGGCAATCACAAACAGTACCGCAGAAGAGAGGAACGGAACGCGCCAGCCCCAACTGGTCATGGCTTCCTGAGGTAGATGCGAGACACCCCAGAAGGCGAGGCTGGCAAAGATAATCCCCAGAATCGTCGCCGATTGCAGTAGTGCTGTATAAAATCCACGCAAGCGTTTGGGGGCATATTCATACAAGAGCGTCAGTGCTCCGGCGTACTCCGCCCCCGCACCAAACCCTTGCGCCATACGCATAATAACCAGCAGTATCGGGGCCAAAATGCCAATGTGTTGATAGCCCGGCAGCAGGCCTATCGCTACCGTTCCGACCCCCATTAATGTGATTGAAAAAACCAGTGCCGGTTTGCGTCCGAATCGATCGCCGATATGAGAAATAATCACTCCGCCCAATGGTCGGACGATGAATCCGACGGCAAAGGTGGCGAATGCCGCCAGTACACCGGCAAATTCCGACAGTTCAGGGAAAAAGATTTTATTGATGATAAGTCCGGCGGCGGCACCGTAGAGTGCGTAATCGAACCACTCGATGAGTGTTCCTATCACTGAAGCCATTACCGCTTTGGTCAGTCCGGGAGATGTTGTCTGCTGCATAGCATTATTCCTGTAGGGTTCTTTATATTTGCCAGAGTCAGATGCTGTGAACGCTTTATGGTGAAGGTACTCAATGGGTGACACGCCAGCGATGTTAACGGCGGTATCCAGTAAAAACACATATGTTAATTAAAGGTGATTGATTGGTGTCTGAAATGTACAAATGGATGATAATAAATTCAAATGTGAATTATTGATTCATATATGAGGATCACATTTTCGCTTAAAATATCGACACAAACGGCCATGGGGTTCGCAAAAGAGCGAGGAACATAATGCGGCCAGTGAGACCGCAAACGAGAGAATGAGGGGGAATTACAGAGGGGTCGTGCCGGTGCGGATTTTGCTGGCTGTCTCAAACAACATCTGCAGTACTTCTTTTTGCGACGGAGTGTTCATATGGTCGAGGTGTTGCACCCACGGGCATGCAAGTGCGGCAATCGCGTTATTGCCGCTGAGCAACAGAGGAACCGCGATGTTGTAGACGCCCGCAACTTGCTGACTGGGCATGATTTCATACCCCTGTGTGCGAACGATTTCCAGCCTTTTAGCCAATGGCGCTCCCAATTTTCCATCGTTATCTTTACTTTCCGCAAGCATAAAGGCTTGCTCTTCTGCCTGAGAGAAAGCCAACAAAATATGGCCAGAACCTGAATCCAGCAAGCCGATGCGCGCGCCGACACGGATGCCAAATCCCCAGTACCCTGGCGCATCAACTTGTGCAATGGCGGTTAAACCGCCGCGATCAAAAATGGCAATATGGCAGCCTTGCTGAGAGCGTGCAGAAAACTCACGTAGATGGGGAAGTGCCTGTGATGCCAACCGGTGCATAGGTGAATGACGGTTTGCCAATTCGAACATCTTTAGCGACAGCTGATATTGGTCAACGCTGGTGCGTACGACATAGCCACGGCGCACCAGCCTGTCCAGCATACGGTAAATTTCGTTTGGCTTACGCCCCAGCGCAGCGGCGATTTCACCCTGTGATAACCCATCGTCAATCTCTGCCAGCGTTTCAAGAATATCCAATCCTTTATCCAGTGCCGGGGCCCGGTAACGATCTTCCTGCATGTCTGATTCGGGATTTATCTGCGCCATAGATGCCTCATAACCGATAGAAAAAATCATATGTGTGATTTTACCATTCCTTTGTGCGTTGTGATGAACAACATCGTCCTGATGATTATTGTGATCTGCATATATAAAACATAAATTCATATTTGAATAATAAATTCACGCCGCTACAGTATGGAGACGTTACTGACTCCTTGCAGGAAAGGTTTATGAGAAGCGAGCTGAATAAAACGGTATTCATCACAGCTGCTGGCCAGGGCATCGGTTTTACCAGTGCTCAAAGAATGGCGGATGCCGGTTTTGATGTGATTGCCACCGATGTGGATGAACAGAAGCTTCAGCGTTTGGCACAACACCCTGGTGTGCGAACGGCGGTGTTAAATGTGCTGGATGTTGCTGCTGTCAGAGATCTGGTTGCCAACGTCGGTGCGATTGATGTGCTGTTTAACTGTGCTGGTGTGGTGCACAACGGCGATGTGTTGCAGGCTGACGATCGGCAGTTTTCCAGCGCCTGGCAACTGAACGTGATGTCGCAGGTGCATCTTATTCAGGCCGTATTACCCTCAATGATTGCGCGCAAGTCAGGCTGTATTATCAATATGTCGTCGATTGCGTCCAGCCTGAAAGGTGTGCCGAATCGTTGCGCATACAGCGTGACCAAAGCGGCGGTCATTGGCTTGACCAAATCAGTCGCTGCGGACTACATCAGTCAGGGCATCCGTTGTAATGCTATCTGCCCTGGCACCGTCGAGACCCCTTCGCTTGAGCAGCGTTTACGTGATACCGGTGATTATGAAACCGCGCTCAGTGCATTCATTCAACGCCAGCCTATGGGGCGTATTGGCAGCCCGGATGAGATAGCCGATTTGGTGCTCTATTTGAGCAATGCAACGTTCACCACCGGGCAGGTTCATCATATTGATGGCGGCTGGTCATTATGATTATGGGAAATTGAGAAAATGCGCTTACTTCGCTATGGAAATCCGGGCCAGGAACGCCCCGGTTTGTTAGATAACAACGGGATAATCCGTGATTTATCGGCCTATATTGATGATTTAACCCCGGACACGCTGTCGCCGGAGATGCTCAAACGTCTGGCTGCACTGCCCGCTGAAAAATTGCCACCGGTAGCGGGTAAACCCAGGCTTGGTCCCTGTGTGAGCGGCACACGCAAATTCATTTGTGTCGGGCTGAATTATTCAGATCATGCCGCAGAAACGAATGCCACCGTCCCGCCAGAACCTATTCTGTTTATGAAATCACCTCATGCCATTGTCGGCCCGAATGATGATGTCGACATTCCGCGCCACTCGGTCAAAACCGACTGGGAAGTGGAGTTGGGCGTAGTGATAGGGAAGACCGCCAAATACGTCAGCGAAGAGGATGCACTGGCGTATGTTGCCGGTTACTGCGTGATTAACGATCTCTCCGAGCGTGAATTTCAAATTGAGCGTCAGGGGCAGTGGGTCAAAGGCAAAAGTTGCGATACTTTCGGCCCGATTGGCCCCTGGCTGGTGACAAAAGATGAAATTAGCGACCCGCAACAATTGCCGATGTGGCTGGAAGTCGACGGTCACCGCTACCAGGACGGGTCGACGGCGACGATGATTTACTCCGTTCGCTACCTGGTGTCGTACATTTCACAGTTTATGAGCCTGCACCCTGGCGACATCATTTCGACGGGGACTCCCCCTGGCGTCGGTATGGGCCAAAAACCGCCGGTCTATCTGAAAGCAGGGCAGGTGATGCGTTTAGGCATCGAAGGTTTGGGGATCCAGCAACAGACCACGCGAAATTCTGACTAAGGAGCATGTCTCATGGCAGTGATTACATCAGTTGAAATTTTTATGGTGATGCTGGAACCCAAAACCCTCCGACAGGATGCGATTCAGGCATTTATTTGCCAGGAAACCCCTTTCGTACGCATTACCGATTCCGAAGGCGTTCAGGGACTCGGCTATAGCTATACCATTGGCACCGGTGGCCCGGCGGTTCTTTCCTTGCTGGAAAAGAGCCTCGCACCTCAGCTGATTGGTAAAGAGGCTGACCACATTGAGCAAATCTGGCGGGAGCTGCTGTTTTTCACGCACGCCACGGCTGTTGGCGCTATCACCTCTCTCGCTTTGGCGGCCATTGATACCGCGCTTTGGGATTTGCGCTGCAAACGCGCGAATCAGCCATTGTGGATTGCCGCCGGTGGCGCTCAACAGCGAATTCCGTTGTATAACACCGAGGGCGGCTGGCTTAATCTCAGTGCGAGTGAACTTGCCGATAACGCGCAAGCGTGTAAAGAACAGGGCTTCAAGGCCGCCAAAGTGAAAGTTGGTTTGCCGGTTAAAGAGGACGTTCGTCGTCTTCAGGCCGTTCGGGATGCGGCAGGCGAGCAGTTTGAAATCTTCACTGATGCCAATCAGGCCTTCCAGATTGATGACGCGATTCGCCGCGCGCGACATTACGAAGAATTGGATATCGGTTGGCTGGAAGAACCTCTGCCGGCGGATGATATTCAGGGCCATGTGCGCCTTAGTCAGCATACCTCGCTGCCGATAGCAGTTGGCGAGAGCCTGTATAGCCCGCTGCACTTTCGTGAATATCTACAACAAAATGCCTGTTCCGTTGTGCAAGTCGATGTCGCCCGCATCGGCGGGATCACCCCATGGCTGAAAACAGCGCACCTGGCAGAGTGTTTTAACGTTTCGGTCTGTCCGCATTTCCTGATGGAGTTGCATGTGTCGTTGTGTGCGGCCGTGCCAAACGCGCGTTGGCTGGAATATATCCCGCAGCTCGATACCTTAACGGGGGAATCGATGAGCGTTGAAAATGGCTATGCGATCCCTTCCAACAAGCCGGGTCTGGGTATTGACTGGGATGACAAAGCGCTTGAACGACACATGTTGCCCGGCAGTCGAACGCTTATTACGAGCAAGCACTAAGGACGGTCGCCAGGCACTGAAAGCAAACTGAAAAGAGGGTGTCTGGCGGAGTGAGAAGGGACAATAAAAAAGCCCGTGAGTCGCAAAACTGACGGGCTTTATTTTGGGGCGCGTTAATCAGCGACCAAAGAGGTCACGTCTTTTCGGCTTTAACGGTTGGGCAATCAGCACCAGCAGACCAATAATCAGGAAAGCGGCAAAAATACCCACCAGCCATTGTGGCATTTCCAGCGTCAGAAATTGCCATTGGCGCTCGGCGCAATCGCCTGACGCGACAAACACCTGCGGCAGCCATTTATCCAGCGGCAGCCAGCTTGGGAAGCGAGCGGCAAAATCGCAGGTCTGGAACGGTGACGGATGCAGCTGGATCATGGTGTGTTCCCATGCCAACTGAACGCCACGCCAGGCGCTGTAAATCCAAATCAAAATCGCGGCATAACGCAGCGGCGTCTTCGGGGCTATCGCGCCCACAATGCCTGCACCCATAATGCCAAACAGCGCACAGCGTTCGTAAATGCACATCACGCACGGTTTCAGCAGCATCACATGCTGGAACCATAACGCGACCATTTCCAGCGCAAACGCGGTCAACGCCAACAACAACCACGCTCCGCGACCGCGTGAGCATTGGTTTAAAAATCGCAACATAATCATTTCCCTGGAACGTGCTAAGACACCGCAGTGTAAACGAAAACATTTACTGCGCCACTATGCTGGCGATAATTATTGCGTAAAAGAGTCTTAATCGCCCGGAAAACATTCCGGGCGTCAATCAGAGAAAGTTTAATGAACAGGCGACGGAATACTGGTGAGCCAGCCTTGTGCTGTCATCCACTTGGTGTAAGGGATGAGCGTAAACTCGACGCAGAGCAGCCCGACGATGGTTAACACGACCGTATACGGCAATGCCATCCAGACCATTCGTCCATACGACAAGCGGATCAATGGGGCGAGGGCGGAGGTCAGCAGGAACAGGAACGCGGCCTGACCGTTCGGTGTGGCAACGGAAGGCAGGTTCGTCCCCGTATTGATGGACACCGCCAGCATTTCAAACTGAGGCAGTGAAATAGCCCCGTGCTCAAGCGCAGATTTCGCTTCGTTGATGTATACCGTGCCGACAAACACATTATCAGAAATGGATGAGAGTAAGCCGTTAAACAGGTAAAACAGCGACAGCTGTGCGTGCGGCGATGCCTGTAAAACGAAGTCGATAATCGGTGCGAACAGATGCTGATCGATAATCACCGCCACGACCGCAAAAAACACCGTCAACAGCGCAGTGAAGGGTAGTGCTTCGGTGAAGGCTTTACCGATCGCGTGTTCATCGGTGACACCCGTCAGCGAGGTCGCAAAAATGATCACCGTCAGGCCAATCAACCCAACTTCCGCCAGATGCAGCGCCAGAGCAACAACCAACCAGGCACCGATAATCCCCTGAACCACCAGTTTCATCGTTTCCTGACGGTTACGCTGTTCACTGCTTTTGGTGTCGAATTCTTTGAGGACATCGCGCACGCTCGGCGGCAATTGTTCACCGTAGCCAAACCACTTAAATTTCTCGACCAGCAGGCAGGTGAGCAGACCGCAGAAAAATACCGGGATTGTCACCGGCAGCATACGCAGGAAAAACTCACCAAAATGCCAACCTGCGGCTTTGGCGATGATCAGGTTTTGCGGCTCGCCTACCATGGTCATCACACCGCCCAGCGCGGTGCCGATGCCGGCGTGCATCATCAGGCTGCGTAGAAATCCGCGGAATTGTTCGAGCACCTCTTTGTTATGCATGTCGATATGGCTGTCGTCCAGCACATCGCTATCGCCAGGTCGGGCCGACGCCACACGGTGATAGATCCCGTAAAAGCCCACAGCGACGCTGATGATGACCGCGACGACGGTCAGCGCATCGAGAAAAGCAGATAAAAAAGCCGCTGCGAGGCAAAAAGCGACTGAGAGCAGCATTTTGCTTTGAATGGTCAGCAACAGGCGGGTGAAGATGAACAGCAACAGCTGCTTCATGAAATAGATCCCGGCCACCATGAAAATCAGCAGCAACAGCACTTCGAGGTTGCTGCTGATCTCCTCGCGCACGTGTTCCGCGCTGGTCATGCCAATCATGACGCCTTCAATCGCCAGCAGACCGCCGGGAAGCAGGGGATAGCATTTCAGCGCCATCGCCAGCGTAAAGATAAATTCCGCAACCAGCAGCCATCCGGCGATGAACGGATTGAAGAAAAAAACGATGGGGTTAATTGCCAAAAAGACAATCAGTGTCAGCTTGTACCAGTCCGGAGACTGACCAAGAAAATTGCGCCATAGCGCACGAGAGGTTGATATTTCCACGACAGATTTCCGATCCCGTCAAAAGTAAGTAGTGTCCTGAAGATGAATAAGGGAGTATCGGTCCTCACGCCGCTGCAAGCAAGCAAAGCCGGGGCAGACTAAATTTTTAAAATTAAACAGGGATCCCCTTTTAATTGCGGCGATGCGCTATCTGCCTCTAATTGGCTCTGGTATGATGAGTTCCATATTTGCAACGCTGTGTAATGGAAATCTCACTATGGTCATTAAGGCGCAGAGCCCGGCGGGTTTCGCGGAAGAGTACATCATTGAAAGTATCTGGAATAACCGTTTTGCACCGGGAACCATCCTGCCCGCAGAGCGCGAACTTTCAGAACTGATTGGCGTCACGCGCACCACCTTACGTGAAGTGTTGCAACGTCTTGCCCGCGACGGCTGGTTGACCATTCAGCATGGCAAACCGACCAAAGTGAACAATTTCTGGGAAACGTCGGGTCTCAACATTCTTGAAACTCTGGCGCGTCTCGATCACGATCGTGTCCCGCAGTTGATTGATAATCTGCTCTCTGTGCGCACTAACATTGCGACCATCTTCATCCGTACCGCGTTTCGTCAGCATCCGGAAGACGCGATGAAAGTGCTGGCGACAGCGCGTCAGATAGAAGACCACGCCGACGCCTTCGCTGAACTCGATTACAGCATTTTCCGTGGCCTGGCCTTCGCCTCCGGTAACCCGATTTATGGCCTGATCCTGAATGGCATGAAAGGGCTGTATACCCGCATCGGTCGTCACTACTTTGCAAATCCGGAAGCGCGCAGTCTGGCATTGGGTTTCTACCATCAACTGGCGAAAGTCTGCGAACAAGGCCTGCACGAGCAGGTGTATGAAACCGTGCGTCGCTACGGTCACGAATCTGGCCTGGTCTGGCATAAAATGCAGAAAACGCTGCCGGGCGATTTAGCGATCCACGGACGCTAATTAAGGTCAACATGCCAGAGGGTGCAAGTTTGCGCCATTCGGGCAGTAAAAAGCCGGGTGAAAACCCGGCTTTGTTGTTTCTGGCTACAGCAGATTTTGCCGCGGCGGACAACGCTCCAACAGCTCTACGCTGCCATCTACATTCTGTTGTTCCAGCATCACATCAAATCCCCACAGACGATGCACATGCTTAAGCACTTCACGACGCCCCATATCCAGCGGCGCGCGGTTGTGCGGCACGTAACGCAACGTCAGCGAGCGATCGCCGCGCAGATCCACATTCCATACCTGAATATTCGGCTCAAGATTGCTGAGATTGTACTGTGACGACAGCCGGTTACGGATTTCCCGATAGCCTTCTTCGTTATGAATCGCTGAAATTTCCAGATAGTTGTTGTGATCGTCATCGAGCACGGTGAACAGGCGGAAATCGCGCATCACTTTCGGCGACAGGAATTGGCTGATAAAGCTCTCGTCTTTAAAATCACGCATCGCAAAGTGCAGCGTGTCGAGCCAGTCGGAGCCGGCGATATCCGGGAACCAATATTTGTCTTCTTCCGTTGGCGACTGGCAAATGCGTTTAATGTCCTGGAACATCGCAAAGCCGAGCGCATACGGGTTAATGCCGCTGTACCACGGGCTGTTATAAGGCGGCTGGAACACCACATTGGTATGGCTGTGCAAAAACTCCAGCATAAAGCGCTCGGTCACTTTGCCTTCGTCATACAGATGATTAAGGATCGTGTAATGCCAGAATGTTGCCCAGCCTTCGTTCATCACCTGCGTCTGTTTTTGCGGATAAAAATACTGGCTGACCTTACGCACAATGCGCAGGATTTCACGCTGCCAGGATTCCAGCAGCGGGGCATTTTTTTCCATAAAGTAGAGCAAATTTTCCTGCGGTTCCGACGGATAGCGACGAGCGACTTCAATCGCTTTCTCTTCTTCTCTCTTCGGCAGCGTACGCCACAGGGTATTTACCTGGCTTTGCAAATATTCTTCGCGATTTTTCTGCCGCGCCTTTTCTTCCTGCAATGAGATTTTCTGTGGGCGTTTGTAGCGGTCCACGCCGTAATTCATTAGCGCATGGCAGGAGTCGAGCAGTTTTTCCACTTCATCCACGCCGTAACGTTCCTCGCACTCGGTAATGTATTTCCGCGCGAAAATCAGGTAATCGACAATCGAACTGGCGTCGGTCCAGCTGCGGAACAGATAGTTATTTTTGAAGAAAGAGTTATGCCCATAGCAGGCGTGCGCCATCACCAGCGCCTGCATGGTCATGGTGTTTTCTTCCATCAGATACGCGATACACGGGTTGGAGTTAATGACGATTTCATACGCCAGCCCTTGCTGACCGTGTTTGTAGAGCCGCTCGGTTTCGATGAATTTTTTGCCAAACGACCAGTGGGTATAGTTAATCGGCATCCCGACGCTGGAGTATGCGTCCATCATCTGTTCGGAGGTGATCACTTCGATTTGGTGAGGATAGGTATCCAGACGGTAGAGTTTTGCCACCCGATCGATTTCCGCCAGATAGGTATCCAGCAGTTCGAAGGTCCAGTCGGGTCCATCGCTCAGACGTGTGGTGTCCTTATTCATGGAATCAATCGTAGCCATTAGCGCGCCCTCATTGTTGGCGGCCCTCTCTGTCTGGAGAGCCTCATATCAAGGATAGAACACCCCCACGCGAACGTGCGAACCGCAAATATTTTTCTTCGCGATTTCCCTGCGCCAACGGCGACGATTTCGGGCTCACGCAGAATTTTGTGCTGACGAAAATTGCGCGACAGCAGGAGATTTCGAAAGCGCGCATACCTTTGCAAAAAGGGCATGTGTGAGGTGAGTCACCATAAAAAAAGCCTATGTTGAATAATATTTTCAACTGGGTTATCAATTTGTAATCAGAAGATTGTTCTTTTACGGATCTGGAGTCGCTATGCGAGTGGTTATCCTCGGAAGTGGGGTAGTGGGCGTGGCCAGCGCCTGGTATTTACGTCAGGCCGGACACGAGGTCACGGTGATTGACCGGGAGCCAGGTCCAGCGCTGGAAACCAGTGCGGCCAATGCCGGACAAATCTCTCCCGGCTATGCCGCGCCGTGGGCCGCACCCGGCGTGCCGCTGAAAGCCATTAAATGGATGTTTCAACGCCACGCGCCGCTGGCAATAAGCCTCGATGGCACGCAGTTCCAGTTGAAATGGATGTGGCAGATGCTGCGCAACTGCGACACCCGTCACTACATGGAAAACAAAGGCCGCATGGTGCGTCTGGCGGAATACAGCCGTGATTGCTTAATGGCATTGCGCGCCAGCACTGGTATTGAATATGAAGGCCGTCAGGGCGGCACGCTGCAACTGTTCCGCACCGAACAGCAGTATGAAAACGCCACCCGTGACATCGCCGTGCTTCAGGATGCAGGCGTGCCGTATCAGCTATTGGAAGCCAGTCGTCTGGCAGAAGTCGAGCCTGCGCTGGCAGAAGTCGCGCACAAGCTGACCGGCGGTCTGCGTCTGCCCAATGATGAAACCGGCGACTGTCAGTTATTCACCCAGCGGCTGGCAAAAATGGCGGAAGAGGCGGGCGTCGTCTTCCGCTATAACACGCCTGTCGATCAGCTGTTGTCGGAAGGTGAGCAAATCTACGGCGTGAAGTGTGGCGAGGAAATCGTCAAAGCCGATGCCTACGTGATGGCGTTTGGCTCCTATTCCACGTCTATGCTGAAAGGCATTGTCGATATCCCTGTCTATCCATTGAAGGGCTACTCGCTGACGATCCCGGTGAAAGATGACGATGGCGCACCGGTTTCGACTATTCTTGATGAAACCTACAAAATTGCGATCACCCGCTTCGAACAGCGTATCCGTGTCGGGGGAATGGCGGAGATCGTCGGTTTCAACACCGAACTTCTTCGCGCGCGTCGCGAAACGCTGGAAATGGTGGTGCGTGATTTGTTCCCGCGCGGTGGTCATGTCGAACAAGCGACGTTCTGGACCGGCCTTCGCCCAATGACGCCGGACGGCACGCCGATTGTCGGCCGTACACCGTATAAAAATCTGTGGCTGAACACCGGGCACGGCACGCTGGGCTGGACCATGGCCTGCGGCTCCGGGCAGCTACTGAGTGATTTGTTGTCTGGCCGTACACCTGCCATTGGCTATGATGATTTGGGCGTGGCCCGTTATCAGTCAGGCTACACGCCGTCGCGCCATACGCATTTGCACGGTGCGCACAATTAAGGAGCAGTTATGTCTCGTCCCATTGTAGCCAGCCTCGATTTGCAGGCGCTACGGCAAAACCTGACGGTGGTTCGCTCTGCGGCGCCCGATGCGCGCGTCTGGTCGGTGGTGAAAGCGAACGCCTACGGTCACGGTATTGAACGCATCTGGAGCGCGTTGAACGATACCGACGGCTTTGCGTTACTGAATCTTGAAGAAGCGGTTCTGCTGCGCGAGCGTGGCTGGAAAGGGCCGATTCTGATGCTGGAAGGTTTTTTTCACGCCGACGATTTACCGCTCTATGACCAGTACCGTCTCACCACCACCGTCCACAGCAACTGGCAGCTAAAAGCGCTACACAACGCAAAGCTCAACGCGCCGCTGGACGTCTATGTCAAAGTGAACAGCGGCATGAACCGCCTCGGATTTACACCTGACAAAGTGCATACCGTCTGGCAGCAGTTACGTGCCATGAGCAACGTAAGTGACATGACGTTGATGTCTCATTTTGCCGATGCCGAAAACCCGGACGGCATTACCGAAGCGATGGCGAAGATTGAACAGGCAGCGGAAGGGCTGGACTGCCCGCGTTCGCTGTCAAACTCGGCGGCCACGTTATGGCACCCCGAAGCGCACTTTGACTGGGTGCGTCCAGGCATTGTGTTGTACGGCGCATCGCCCTCCGGCAAATGGCAGGACATCGCTAACAGTGGGTTAAAACCGGTGATGACGCTGAACAGCGAAATCATTGCCGTGCAGAATCTTAAAGCGGGCGATACGGTCGGTTACGGACGTTTATACAAAGCTCAACAGGAACAGCGTATCGGTATCGTGGCGTGTGGCTATGCAGACGGTTATCCGCGCAACGCACCAGACGGCACGCCCGTGCTGGTGGACGGGATTCGCACCGGAACGATAGGGCGCGTGTCGATGGACATGCTGGCGGTTGATTTAACGCCGTGCCCGCAGGCAGGCATCGGTACGCCCGTTGAACTGTGGGGTAAAGAGATTAAAATCGATGATGTTGCCAGCCGCTGTGACACGGTAGGTTATGAATTGATGTGCGCGCTGGCGTTACGCGTACCCGTTGTGACGGTGTAACTTTTATTTCTGTCATTCTGCCCGGCGGCGCATTGCTGTCGGGCTTATGGAATATAATATTTACCCGGTGACGCAGGGCTTGTCACCGGGTAAACGCCAACCGTTATTCCACTTCTTCTTCGGCCACGCGTACCCCGACTTTCAGCACTGAATTATCTTCTTTCTCGGCGACGGTCCAGATCATGCCTGCAAACTCGACCTGGTCACCGACAACGGGCGCGGCACCGAGAAGATGCTGCACGATTTCACCCAACGACTGCTGGTTATCCCGAAATTCTTCGCCAGTGTCGAGGCCATAAATCAGCGCCACATCGGCAAATTTAGCATTGGCCTCAAGAATAAAGTCACCAAAGAAGCGCTGATCCAACGCCACCGGCGGCGACTGGCTGAACAGTTTGCCAAGTGAGGGCAGATCGCGTTCTCGACCAATCACACAGAGTACATCGCCTTCGCGCAGCCGTGTGCTGCCGGTGGGGTCCAGCAGCACATTGTCGCGAAACAACGCCGCAATACGGGTATCGCGCGGCATATGCAAATCACGCAGTGCAGCGCCCACGCACCATTTATCCGCGCTGAGCTGATAGACAAACTGCTCCCACGGGTTCTCCGGGTGAATATCCAACCCGACACGCGAAACCGGCCAGCCGACGGGCGGCACCACCACTTTGGCTTTTTTTGCCGCCCAGGAAAGCGACGTTCCCTGTAACAGCAGGGAAATCAACACCACGAAGAAGGCGACGTTAAAGAACAGTCGCGCATTCTCAAGGCCCGCCATCATTGGGAACACCGCAAGGATGATAGGCACTGCGCCGCGCAGACCAACCCAACTGATAAACACCCGCTCGCGCAGATTAAAACCACGGAACGGCAGCAGGCCGATAAATACTGAAAGTGGACGCGCGAAGAAAATCATCCCTGCCGACAGCATCAGCGCCGGAATGGCGATCGGCAGTAAATCGGACGGTGTCACTAACAGACCCAGCACCAGGAACATGCCGATTTGCGCCAGCCACGCCAGACCATCAAAGTTCTGCAAAATCGCGTAGCGGTTGCGGATAGGGCGGTTGCCGAGCAGAAAACCGCACAGATAAACCGCCAGAATGCCGCTGCCGTCAAGGGCGGTGGTCACGGCGAAGATCATGATCCCGCCGCTTAACGCCAGCAGCGGATAAAGTCCGGCAGGGAGGGAAAGACGGTTAATCATTTGTAGCAGCAGATAGCCGCCGCCGAGGCCAATCAAAATCCCCAGACCAAACTGCTGAACGATATGCACGGCGAACATCCAGTTCAGCCCCACCTGGTGCTGCTGGATCATCTCAATCAGGGTGATGGTCAGAAACACCGCCATCGGATCGTTGCTGCCGGATTCAATCTCCAGCGTTGAGCCGACACGTTCGTTGAGGCCTTTGCCGCCGAGCAACGAAAACACCGCAGCGGCATCGGTCGAACCGACAATCGCGCCAATCAGCATGCCTTCAATCAAATCGAGGTGAAATAACCAGGCCGCCATCATTCCGGTCAGCCCGGAGGTTATCAGTACGCCGACCGTCGCCAGTGACAGCGCAGGGCCGAGTGCGACGCGAAACGAACTTGCCTGGGTGCGCATCCCGCCGTCCAGCAGGATAACCGCCAGCGCGAGGTTGCTTATCATGTAAGCGAAGGGGTAATTATCAAACGGAATGCCGCCGATGCCGTCGATTCCGGCGAGCATACCGATGGCAAGGAAGATAACCAGAATCGGTATCCCGAGTCGGGAAGAAAAAGAACTGAGTAAAATACTGCAGGTGACCAGCACCGAACCCAGAATAAACAGACTGATTATTGCCCCGGCATCCAACGTTCACGTACTCCCTTGATCGCGTGAATTGATACTCAAACGTTATCATATAAGTCCGTGAAACGATGGATCTATCAGAGCTATGAAGGCATTTTTTATTCGCTGAGAACCGGATGGCCGGAAATCGACAACGTTGTGGTCTTTTCTCCGTGAACCAGGCGCGCCTGAGCGCCAAGCGGAAGCGTCACCGTGCGTTGCTCGTGACCAAAATCGAGGCCGCTGATAACCGGAATGTTAAGCCGTGATTGCAGATATTCGATCATCACCGGCAAATCGTAACCCGCATCGTAATCGTTCGGTTCCGCACCGCTAAAACTGCCGAGTACAATCGCCCGCTGACGACTCAAAATGCCCGCATGGCAAAGCTGTAGCAGCATGCGTTCGACGCGGAACGGGTGTTCGTTGATGTCTTCCAGCACCAGAATACCGTCGTTAATCTCCGGCAGCCACGGCGTGCCAATCAGCGACGTAAGCATCGCCAAATTCCCGCCCCACAGCATGCCTTTGACATCACAAGCCGGGCCGCTGCCTTGCCATTCAAGGGTAAATTCGGGGTTACGCAGCGCGCGCCAGAAGTGGTCGAACGTGAATTCGTTGAGCATCTCTGCGCCGAAATTGCCTGCTAACATTGGGCCGCTGAAGGTGATCACGCCTTTGCACAGCAACGCCATCTGCACGGCGGTGAAATCGCTGTGACCGCAAATCAGGAGCGGTGCATTCTGCTGGCGCACCGCAAGCGCCTGCCAGTCGATCATATCCAGCAAACGGCTGGCACCGTAACCGCCACGTACCGCCAGGGCAATGATGTTCTCGCCCGAGAGTTGCGCTAACGCGGTAATATCGTCGGCCCGTTCGGTTTCAGTACCGGCAAAACGCTGCTGGCGGCGCGCGAGAATATGCTGATTTTTGACCTGATGCCCGGCCGTAGTCAGGCGTTCAATCCCGCGGGCAGCGGCCTGCTGGTTAGTGCAATAGCCTGATGGCGCAATCAGATGAAACAGACTCATGGCAATTCCTTGCTGATAACTAAACGGTTATCATGCCGTCTGAACATCGTGTTGTCATTAGCTCGCACACTTCAGTGAAAAGGAAAGAAGCGTGAAATTGAGATGGTTTGCTGTTTTATTTGTTTTGCTTGCTGGATGCAGTTCGAAGCCGAAATACGATTACCGGAATCCGCCTTATGACCCAACGGTCCCGGTTCAGCGGTCGATGCAGTGGATGCCCATCAGCCAGAAGGCCGGTGCGGCCTGGGGATTGGATCCAAAATTCATTACCGCGATTATTGCGGTGGAATCAGGTGGAAACCCGAATGCGGTGAGTAAATCCGGTGCTGTGGGCTTGATGCAGCTTAAACCGTCAACCGCCGGGCGCGAAGTGTATCGCTATATGGGCTGGAGCGGTGACCCGTCGGTCAGCGAACTCAAAAATCCTGAGCGTAACATCTCGATGGGCACCGCGTACTTCAGTATTCTGGAGCATGGCGTCCTTGCCGGAATTAAAGACCCGGAAGTGATGCAGTACGCGCTGGTGACGTCTTACGTCAACGGGGCGGGCGCGCTGCTGAGAACCTTCTCCTCCGATCGCAAAAAGGCGATTTCGGAAATCAACAGCATGGATAAAGAAGAGTTCTTCGATTACATCGTCAAAAACCACCCATCGTCGCAGGCCCCTCGTTATATCTGGAAAGTGCAAAAGGCCATGGACGCACAATAGATTAACGAACTTTACTGGCGCGTTCTCGCGCCTCACGCTCCAGGGAGAAAATAATGCGCTGGAGCGTGCGTTCAATCGCCGGGCTGACGTTGAGAAAGCGAAAACTCAGTCGTGGCGTACTGATGGTCTCATTTTTGCTGTCCACCACTTTGCGTTCGCTGAGCGAAATCAGCTGTACGTCGAAATGAAATTTTCCCCATTCCCCCATATCCAGTTCCATCTGCGGGATCATCACGCCTGATTTCAGGGCGGGTGGTGGCGCTTCCACCATTAATGCCCCCATGCCGCCGAGCGACAGGTCACATAGGCGAAAACGGATTTCACTTCTGTCTGCAAGCTTTGCCGTGCCGTAATAGACAGGGTGTAGCGGGGCGCTGATGCGGAAATACTCCCGGCGCTGAACAAACCACAGCGACGGCGGAACCGGCATCGTAAAGGCAGGCAAATCGAGGAACTGACCACTGCTGACTTTTGGCACAGTAAATTCGATTTTCGCACCCTGTGTTTCAGCCGAGAGGGTGATGTTTTCCGCGCGCTGAACGGCACGGTTTTCATACTCCTGACTACCGTAGTCGATGATCAGCGCATGAGAGGATATGTTGAGAATACGGCTAATAAATTGCGACGTTCCCCAAGAAACGCGCAACGGAATGCGATCGCGGTGCAGATCGCGAAGCACATTTAACACTGCCAGCGGATTTTGTTTAAGGAATTGCTCATTGTAATGACTCACGCCAGGTGGCTCCTTATCGACAGAGATTTGATAGACTATCGGCAGCGGCAAACAGAACTTAATACAAATGGGTGAAAATATTTCAGTCGAGAAAAATTTTAGTCAAATTCCCTTATTTTCGGAATACATACCTATACTTAAGAGAACCGGCGTGTAGAATATACGCGTGTTTATTGAGGTTATTTTTCTATTTAGAGGGTGGTTAAAATGGGTATTCTGACCTGGATTGTATTCGGACTGATTGCGGGTATTATTGCGAAATTGATTATGCCGGGTCGTGACGGCGGCGGCTTCATTCTTACCTGTATTCTGGGTATTGTGGGCGCGGTTGTAGGTGGCTGGTTAGCGACCATGTTTGGCATGGGCAACGTTAATGGCTTCAACCTGCACAGCTTCCTGGTTGCTGTTGTCGGTGCCATCGTTGTGCTGGTGGTCTTCAGATTGCTGCGCCGCAACGCATAATCGACATGACATTTAAAAAGGGCAGCCCATTGGCTGCCCTTTGTCGTTTTATTTCACTCAGAAATCATAACCGACGGTGGCAATCACCGAACGCTCCGCACCCCAATAGCAGTTATTGGTGCCATAGCAGCCGGAAATATATTCCCGGTCGGTCAGATTATTCGCATTGATCTGTAAATATGCGCCTTTCAGGGCCGATGTCCAGGCACCCAAATCGGCACGAACCATCGCATCAATCAATGTCGTTGACGGCAGACGTTCGGTATTCGCGTCGTCAGCCCACTGCTTGCCGATATACCGCACGCCCGCTCCGGCGCTGATGCCGAAATCAAACTTATAGTGCGCCCAGAACGATGCCATCTGATCCGGCGTTAACTGTGGTGTGTTGTCGTCGGTGCCATCTTTGGTATCGGCAAAACGCAGACGGTTCCAGGTATAACCCGCGATGGTGCTCAGGCGTGGCGTGAGCTGGTTACGGGCTTCCAGTTCAACGCCCTGTGAATGCACTTTCCCGGCAGGCAGGAAGGTCGCGGTGGCAATATTGGTATCACGCGTTGCCACGTCTTTCTGCGTCAGGTCGTACATCGCAATGCTGTACATATCTGCCGTACCCGGCGGCTGGAATTTCAGGCCCGCTTCGTACTGTTCCGCCGTCGTCGGTTTCAGCAGTTGGCCGTCCGGCCCAGAAAGCATCGCTGGCGTGATCGCCTGGCTGTAGCTCATGTACGGCGACAGGCCATTTTCAAACGCATAAAGCAGCGAGGCACGGCTGCTGATGTGGTCGTCTGAACGACGCGCCGAGGTGCCAGAGGTGTCGCTAACCTGTTCAGACACGATACGGTCATAGCGGCCGGACAGATTGGCATGCCAGCGGTTCCAGACCATTTCATCCTGCAAATACACACCTGCCTGGTAATAACGACGGTTGTTATCATCGCTGTACGTCACGGTATGCCCGGTTTGTGGGGTATAACCACTCCACGGATCCAACGGATTTGCACCGCCCGCGCCGGTCCACAGATCGTTGCGGAAGCGATGGTATTCGCCGCCCAGCACCACGGTGTGCTGCACGTCGCCGGTATTGAAATCCGCTTTAACGCGATTATCCGTCGACCAACCGTCAAGGGAACCCTTCGAGCCGCTGTAGCCGCGCGCCAGCATATCGCTGTCGCCAATCCAGCCGACCTGATAAACCTGATCCAGCTTCACGTCTGAATGCGTATAGCTGCCGCTGGAATGTACCGACCAGACGTCGTTGAACTGGTGGTCGAAATCGTAGCTGTAAATCTGTTCGCGGCGCTGATAGCCATCACCCGGATCGCCTTCGTTAGTGCTATTACTGAGCTTGCGACCGTTGTGTTCATAGCGCGTGCCGTCCAGCGGCAGCGAGCCGTGATAGCCACCTGACGGATCTTTTTGCAGATAGGCACGTAACAACAGACTGGTGTCCGTGTCCGGCTGCCACAGCAGCGATGGTGAAATCGCATAACGCTCTTCGCGGGTATTGTCGAACTGGGTGTCGGTATTGCGGGTGATACCGGTGATGCGGTATGCCCACTGGTTGTTAATCGCGTCGGTGTAATCGAACGCCGCGCCTTTGGTGTTCTGCGTGCCGCCAAACGCCTGAAGATGGCCTTCAGAGGTAAACTGCGGGCGCTTAGAGGTCAGATTGACCAATCCACCAGGCACGCTTTGACCGTACAGAGCAGAAGAGGGGCCTTTGATCACATCAATCCGGTCAAGGAACCACGGGTCAATCTGAATGACGTTGTGGCTGCCGCCGTCGCTCATCAGGCGCATACCGTCGAGGAAAATGTTATCCACGTCGCCGCCGTGATAGCCGCGCAGCGAGATGGCATCAAAACGGGTTGCTGCACCGCCAAAGGTGCTGTAGACGCCTGGCGTATAGCTTAGCGCCTGGCTGACGTTGGTCACGCCCTGATCTTCCATTTGCTGGCGCGTCACAACGGAGACTGACTGCGCGGTGGTGATCAGCGGCTGATCGGTTTTGGTCGATCCGGTCGATGTTTTAGCGGTGTAGCCTTCGGTCTGCGCCGTTGCCGATTCAACCGGTTGGGCCGTGACAACGACCGTTTCTTCTGCGAAAGAGGAGCAAGGGAACGCCAGTGCCAGGGCGCAAAGCACCGACGAGCGTTTGAGAAGCAGTGTGTTATTCATCGCATAATCCTGAGTAACACGGCCTGGCACTCCTGTGCGCCACCGTGTCAAAATGTGCGAAAATGTCAGTTTTCGTTAAAAAGAATGCGAATTATTATTGTTTGCGTTAAGTGAATCAAGCAAAGAAAGGGGATGAGAGGCGCGGGAATGCCCTGCTTTATCTCAGGTTTTAATGGATGAACGCAGTAACGAAGGGCGACGGAAGATAAATCGTATGTTGGACCTGCTACCAGATTTGGTAGCAGAGTGTTGGTGTTTATTGCCCGGTGGCGCTAACGCTGACCGGGCCTACGGGGTGTGCTTCTATTACCCGGTGGCGCTAACGCTGACCGGGCCTATGGGGCATTGGTTTGCCGTTGTAGGCCCTGCAAGCAACGCGCCGCCGGGCACCTCGCCGGGATTACGGCGTTTTTTCTACCGGAGTGTTTGAAGGTGCAGGCGCAGCGGTCGTTACCGGCGCCGCACTGGCCGCAGGCGTTGGCCGTGTTTTCGGTACGTCATCGCACGGCTGTTCTTTCGGGCAGATCAAATCGAGCATTTTCAGCGTCACACCGTTACTCCAGCCGAAACCGTCCTGTAACGGATATTCCCCACCACCCCCGCCGGTGCCGGTAGACGTGATGTCATATTTCTCGACCAGTTTCTGCTGGCTGTCATAGGTGTGCTGAACGTTGGTCAGGAATCGCCAGGAGACTTCCATCGCGATTTTCTCTTTGCCGTAGTTTTGCAGCCCTTCGGTCGCCACCCATTGCAGCGGAGCCCAACCGTTCGGTGCATCCCATTGCTGACCGCTTTTCACGGTCGTCGTGGAAATGCCGCCCGGTTTCAGCAGATGCGATTCCGTCGCGGCGGCGACTTTATCGGCCCGGTAGTTCGACGCCGCATTAACATACAGCGGGAACAGCGCAGCGGCAGTCAGCTGATTACGGACTTTATGGGTTTTGAGATCGTAATCGGCGTACCAGCCTTCTTTGTCATTCCACAGATAATGTTCCATCGCTTTCTGACGCTCGCTCGCCATGGTGTCATAGCGTGTCGCTTTGGCGTCATCGCCCGCCGCTTTACTGGCGGTGGCGATGATTTTTTCCATCTTGAACATCAGCGAGTTCAGGTCAACGGGCACAATAGTGGTGGTACGAATGGTGCTGAGTTTTTGCGGGTCATCCATCCAGCGCGAGCTGAAATCCCAGCCAGAGGCCGCCGCCGAGCGCAGATCACGGTAGATTTCCGTTGCCGGGCGGTTCGGGTTACTTTTGGCGGTATTCACATCATCAAGCCAGGATTCCGGGCGCGGCGTGTCTTTGTCATCCCAGTAACGGTTAAGGATTGCCCCGTCATTGAGTCTCACCACGCGCTTATCGGCTTTGCCGTTTTGCAATGAATCCTGACCATCCATCCAGTAGGCGTGCTCTTTTTCCATCTGCGGCAGATAGGTTTTCAGCGCATCACGGTCATGTGTTGCCAGCAGTTCGACCATCAGTGAGAAAAACGGCGGCTGCGAACGGCTCAGGTAGTAAGTTCGGTTGCCGTTAGGGATGTGGCCCCAGGTGTCAATTTCATAGGCGAAGTTGGCGACCATGTCCGAAATCTTGTCCCAGTGTCCGCTTTCTGCAAGCCCGAGCATGGTGAAATAGCTGTCCCAGTAATAGACCTCGCGGAAGCGCCCGCCGGGCACAACATAGGGTTTTGGCAACGGCAGCAAGGAGTCCCATTTTGCAGCACTGTCGGTGGTGCGCGTCAGCACCGGCCACAGGCCGTCAATATGCTCGCGTAGGCTTTGGCCCTTCGGCGGCACGTACTTGTCTTTTTCCTGCGGCATCGTGAAATTCACGTCGACAAAGTGGCGCAGGTCAAAACTGCTCTGATTCCGCTGCATCCGGTAATCGGCAAGGATCATCAGCGGATCGCCTTTTGGCACTGCATCGGCAAACGTTTTCTGATCCGGGAACAGCTTCGCGCTCTGCACGTCGTTAAACAGTGGGCCTAATAAAATATCCGGCGACTGCGGCGCGGCAGGGGCGTCTTCCGCCTGAGCGTGCGCCAGGCTCAGTGAAAGCAGCGCGCCACCGAGCGCGAATTGCAGGGCGAGGTACAACGAGTCAGGACGGCGCAAAACGGGTTTATTCATCGTTAATTCTCCTTTTTAGATGCGCTGATTCCGCTGCTTACAACCATAGACGAATATCGGCACAGGTGCGTGTCGGGGTTAACGTTTTGCGCCTTTCCAGACAAATTCCCGTTGCGCGGTAATGTGAGCAGGAAAACAAAAAAATCGGCTCAATATCAGCCTTAGCCCTCAGAGATCACATAAAGCAAAAAACATAAGAAATTAGCAAAAAAACATAATGGACCGTCTTTCCCCGGCTGTGCAAAAAATAGCGCCACATAAGAAACCGGTTGCACAACATAATACTGATGGGGAGTTATATTGTGGCAGGAGAAAAGTTATCTGTCAGAGAAAAGGTCGGCTATAGCCTCGGCGATGCCGCGAGCCATATTGTTTTTGATTCTTCGGTGGCGATTCTTGCGTATTACTATACCGATGTTTATGGCCTACCCCCGGCGGTAATGGGGACCATGTTTTTACTGGTACGTTTATTAGACGCGATAACCGATCCTATTATGGGTGCCATCGCTGATGCCACGTCAACCCGTTGGGGCCGCTTCCGTCCGTGGCTGCTCGCTATCTGCGTGCCGTTTGCCGTAAGTTGCGTACTGGTCTATTCCATACCTTCTTTTACCGACAGTGGAAAAATTGTCTATGCCGTTGGCGCATATATATTTATGACGCTGATGTATACGGCGATTAATATTCCATATTGTTCACTTGGTGCGGCATTAACGACTGACTTACATGAAAGTCTTTCATTGCAGTCATGGCGCTTTGCTATTGCCCCGATTGGGGGCGCATTAGGGACGGCATTTATATTACCGCTGTCTGATTTCCTTTATCCGGGCGACCGGGCGACCGGCATTCAGGTATCGATGGGGATATTTGGCGTGATTGGCTGCCTGATGTTTATTGCCTGTTTCTTTACCACCCATGAACGCGTTCAGCCGATTAAAGAAGAAAACCTGAATATCGCTCGTGACGTCAAAATTTTGTTCCGCAATGAGCAGTGGTGGGTGCTGTCGGTGTATAACTTCACGATGCTGGTGGCGGTGGTGATCCGCGGCGGCGCGGTGGTCTATTACGTTAACAGCGTGCTCGGCAAAGGCGCGGATATCATCACCTGGTTTATGCTCGGCGGCATGTTTGCCTCGATGTTCGGATCGGTGCTCGCCAAGCCGTTTGGCACCCGTTTCTGCAAGGTGAAATTCTCGTTCTGGATAAACATGCTCAACGCCGCATTGGGTCTGGTGTGCTTCTGGCTGCCGATTCAGTACTGGGTGTTACCGCTGATTTTCCACATTCTCATTCAACTGGTGCAGGGCGGCAATGCGGCGTTGCAGTGGTCGATGATCACCGATACCAATAATTATGGGGAATGGAAAACCCAGCGTCGTATCACCGGTATGAACGTCGCCGCCAATATTTTTGTCATCAAACTCGGCGTGGCGGTGGGCGGGGCGATCCTCGGTTGGGTGCTGGCGTATTACAACTACGCCTCCAGCAGTCACGTACAGTCCACGGAAGCCATAAACGGCATCATCATGCTGTTCTCGGTGATCCCGTCGGTGTTCTACGTGCTCACCGCGATTGCCATCCGCTTCTATCGCCTCAACGAAGAACGTATGAACACGGTTGTCACGGATTTGAACCGTGGCGCGTTTGCCGACTCCTGATAAACCACGGCGGTAACGGGAAGCACTTTTGTTACCGCTTTGGGCGACATCTTCATCTGTTTATCGTTTTTCTGTCATTAAAGCGTCACGCGCAGCGTTGTTAATAACCACGGCGAAAACAAGCAACGTGGAATACTTATGAACAACGCTCGCGCACTCTTTTCCCTGAACGATTACCCGGTTCAACCGCAGCTCGTCCATGCTCATCAGCGCAAAGTGCTGAGTGTGAAACACTTATGCAAGTCGTACAACGCACACCAGACGGTGCTGAACGACATTAATTTTGACCTGCATGCGGGCGAAATGGTGGGGATCGTCGGGCGTTCGGGGGCGGGGAAATCCACGCTGCTGCACGTACTTAATGGCACGCACAGCGCGACTTCCGGCGAACTGTTGAGCTACCCGGAAATGGGCCTCCCGCATGATGTTTCCGGCCTGAGTGGACGCGCGCTGAACCAGTGGCGCAGCGAATGTGGCATGATTTTCCAGGACTTCTGTCTGGTGCCGCGTCTGGATGTGCTGACCAACGTGTTATTAGGTCGCCTGAGCCAGACCTCTACGCTCAAATCCCTGTTTAAAGTGTTCTCCGACGAGGACCGCGCCCGCGCCATTGCGCTGCTCGAATGGATGAACATGCTGCCGCATGCGCTCCAGCGTGCGGAAAATCTCTCCGGTGGGCAGATGCAGCGCGTGGCGATTTGCCGGGCGCTGATCCAGAACCCGTCCATCCTGTTGGCCGACGAACCGGTGGCCTCGCTCGATCCAAAAAACACCCAGCGCATCATGAACGCACTGCGCGAAGTCAGCGAGCAGGGCATCAGCGTGATGGTCAACCTGCACTCGATTGAACTGGTGAAATCTTACTGCACCCGCGTGATTGGCATCGCGCAGGGGCAAATCGTGTTTGACGGTCATCCGGACGACTTGAGCCTGGATGTCCTGCAACAACTTTATGGCGATGAAATCAGCCAGCTCCACTGAATCCAACTCCAACGTTACTCCTTTAACAAAGACAACACGGGCAATGATAATGAATAAGCACATGAAGAGCGCATTACGTTATTCCGCGATGATGGCAGGGCTGCTGGTGGCCTGGCAGACAACTGCCGCGCAACCGAAAGAGTTGAATCTGGGTATTCTGGGTGGGCAAAACGCCACCCAACAAATCGGTGATAACCAGTGCGTGAAGGATTTTCTCGACAAGGAACTGAGCGTCGACACCAAACTGCGTAACTCGTCAGACTATTCAGGCGTTATCCAGGGGCTGCTGGGCGGTAAAGTTGACGTGGTGCTGAGCATGTCACCGTCATCCTACGCGTCGGTGTACATCAACAACCCGAAAGCGGTCGATATTGTGGGCATCGCGGTGGACGATAAAGACCAGTCTCGCGGTTACCATTCCGTGGTTATTGTTAAAGCGGACAGCCCGTACAAAACCATCGATGACCTGAAAGGCAAATCCTTCGGCATGGCTGACCCAGACTCGACTTCCGGCTTCCTGATCCCGAATCAGGAATTCAAGAAGAAATTCGGTGGCACCACCGATAACAAGTACAACAACTTCTTTTCCAGCGTCACGTTCTCCGGCGGTCATGAGCAGGACATTCTCGGCGTGCTGAACGGTCAGTTCGCGGGCGCGGTAACCTGGGCGTCAATGGTCGGCGACTATAACGACGGCTACAGCGCAGGCGCGTTTAACCGTCTGATCCGCATGGACCACCCGGACCTGATGAAAAACATCCGCATCATCTGGCAATCGCCGCTGATCCCGAACGGCCCGATCCTCGTGAGCAATAGCCTGCCGGCAGATTTCAAAACGAAAGTGGTGGCGGCGGTGAAAAAACTCGATACAGCGGATCACTCCTGCTTTATCAAAGCCATGGGCGGCACGCAGCACATTGGCCCTGCGACCGTGGCGGATTTCCAACAGATTATCGACATGAAACGCGAGCTGGTTAACGCCCGTTAATCAGACCTTTTCACCTCCCCCGAGCCGTCAGCGGGGGAGCGTCTATCCCGCGAGTGAACATGCAGAATATTGAATTTGAACGTTACTACCAGCAGGTGAAAATGCGCCAGACGCGCGACACCTTCACCTGGTCGGCGCTGCTGCTGGTGCTCTATTTCGCCGCCGGACAGGCCGCCGAGTTTAACCTCCTCACCATCTGGCATTCGTTGCCAAACTTCCTCGACTACATGCTGGAAACCGTGCCAACGCTGCACGGCGGTGTGTTGTTTGCTGATGTGCATACCAAAGGGTCACTGGCTTACTGGGGTTATCGCCTGCCCATCCAGTTGCCGCTGATTTGGGAAACGCTACAGCTGGCGCTGGCCTCGACGTTAGTGGCGGTAGCGATAGCCACGCTGTTGGCCTTTATGGCAGCGCGTAACGCCTGGGCACCCACCGTATTACGCTTTGGCATTCGTGCGCTGGTAGCCTTTCTGCGCACCATGCCGGAACTGGCGTGGGCGGTTATTTTTGTGATGGCGTTTGGTATCGGCGCGATCCCCGGTTTTCTGGCGCTGACCCTGCACACCATCGGCAGCCTGACCAAACTGTTTTATGAGGCTATCGAAAGCGCGCAGGACAAACCGGTACGCGGCCTGACCGCCTGCGGAGCATCCCCGGTACAGCGGATGCGTTTTGCGCTGTGGCCACAGGTGAAACCGATTTTTCTCTCTTATGGTTTTATGCGTCTCGAAATTAATTTCCGCTCATCGACCATTCTCGGGTTGGTGGGGGCGGGCGGTATCGGCCAGGAGCTGATGACCAACATCAAACTCGACCGCTACGACCAGGTGAGCATGACGCTGCTGCTGATTGTTATCGTGGTGTCGATTCTGGATACGCTGTCTGGCCGTCTGCGTCAGCGGGTGCTGGAGGGAAAAAAATGAAACACTGGCAAGCGATGACCGACACCGAACACTCTCGCGAAGCACACCCGGCGCTGTTTCGCGCACAGCGGCGCTATCTGCGCAATCTGGCGTTACTGGCTCTGGCGGTGGGACTGTATTACGTCTGGTTCTTCATTCAGTTTGGTATCAGCTACGAACAGCTCAGTACCGGGATGACGCAGCTCGGACGTTACTTTTTCCGCATGTTTGTCTGGCATGATTTCGTCAACTGGCCGTTCGGCTACTATTTCAGCCAGATTGGCATCACGCTGGCGATCGTTTTTTCCGGCACCCTTACCGCGACGGTGATTGCCCTATTGCTGTCGTTCCTCGCGGCGCGAAACGTCATGCGTGGCCCGGTGACGCGTTTTGTCGCCATGTTCATGCGTCGCCTGTTTGATGTGCTACGCGGAATCGATATGGCCATCTGGGGGCTGATTTTTGTCCGTGCGGTGGGCCTAGGACCGCTTGCCGGGGTGCTGGCGATCATCATGCAGGACACTGGATTACTCGGGCGTTTATACGCCGAAGGACATGAAGCGGTGGAGCGTTCTCCGGGCCGTGGTCTGACGGCGGTGGGGGCCAACGGTCTGCAAAAGCATCGTTTCGGGATTTTCACGCAATCCTTCCCGACGTTCCTGGCGTTAAGCCTGTATCAGCTGGAATCCAACACCCGGTCGGCTGCGGTGTTGGGCTTTGTCGGGGCGGGCGGTATCGGCCTGATTTATGCTGAAAACATGCGTCTGTGGAACTGGGACGTGGTGATGTTTATCACTTTGTTGTTGGTTGCGGTGGTCATGACCATGGACGCGCTGTCGTCATGGCTGCGCCGCCGTTACATCACCGGCGCGACGGTACCGTTGTTTAAGGCGGATTAGCGTTTAGCGCGCGAAAAGTGCCCTGCAAAAAACACGCATCAGGAAGAAGGCGTCAATGGTATGATGACGCCCTTCTTGATCGCCGCGACCACGTCGCTGTCGAATGTCGATATCTTTACCGGAATAATGACCGTGACCTCTTTTGCTGAACTGAACGCGCTGCCTGCAGAACAACTCGAAAACCTTAACGAACTGGGCTATCTGACCATGACCCCGGTACAGGCGGCGGCGTTACCGGCCATTCTTGCGGGGAAAGATGTCCGCGCTCAGGCAAAAACCGGCAGCGGAAAAACCGCCGCGTTTGGACTGGGTCTGCTGCAACACATTGATGCCAGCCAGTTTATCACTCAGTCGCTGGTGTTATGCCCGACGCGTGAGTTGGCGGATCAGGTGGCGAAAGAGCTGCGTCGCCTGGCGCGCTACATGCCAAATATTAAGGTGCTTACGCTTTGTGGCGGCCTGCCGTTCAGCATTCAGCGCGACTCACTGATCCACGCGCCGCACATCATCGTGGCGACGCCGGGCCGTCTGCTCGATCACCTCAATAAAGAAACCGTGAAGCTTGATGCGCTGCAAACACTGGTGCTCGACGAAGCCGACCGGATGCTGGATATGGGCTTTGCCGACGCGATTGACGAAGTTATCCGCCACGCACCGGAAAATCGCCAGACGCTGCTGTTCTCCGCCACCTGGCCGAAAGCAATTGCCGCGATCAGCACCCGTATTCAGCGCGAGCCGGTGACGGTAGAAATCGACACCGTTGATGAACTGCCTGCGGTTGAACAACAATTTTATGAAACCTCGCGCAACGGCAAAATCACCCTGCTGCAAAAACTACTGAGCAAGCATCAACCTGCGTCCTGCGTGGTGTTCTGTAACACCAAAAAAGACTGTCAGGCGGTGTGCGACGCGCTGAGCGAAAGCAACCAGAGTGTGCTGGCGTTGCATGGCGACATGGAACAGCGCGACCGCGACCAGACGCTGGTGCGTTTTGCCAATGGCAGCAGCCGAGTGCTGGTGGCAACTGACGTTGCCGCGCGTGGTCTGGATATCAAAGCGCTGGAGATGGTTATCAACTTCGAACTGGCGTGGGACCCGGAAGTACACGTCCACCGCATCGGCCGTACCGCCCGTGCCGGACAGAGCGGGCTGGCGATCAGCTTCTGCGCGCCGGATGAAGGCCAGCGTGCCGCGGCACTCGAAGAGATGCTGAACATGAAAGTGCATTGGCAGCAGGCGCCGACCAGCATCACCATCACGCCGCTGGAAGCGACGATGGCGACGCTGTGCATCGACGGCGGTAAAAAAGCCAAAATGCGTCCGGGTGATATTCTCGGTGCGTTAACCGGCGATATGGGCCTCGACGGCGCAGACATCGGCAAAATCGATATTCATCCGATCCATGCTTTTGTGGCGGTGAAACAGAGCGTTGCCCGTCATGCCTGGAAGCAGCTGCAGCAGGGTAAAATCAAAGGCAAATCGGTAAAAGTTCGTTTGCTGAAATAAGCGTTGCCAGAATGTCAGACGCCACCCGCCGGGTGGCGTTTTTTCTTTTGCTCACTGGTCGTCAGAAATCTTCGTCACGCTTCGTACCTTCCATGTGTTGCCGTCCTTTACCATGCAATCAGCCAGGATGTGTTTTTTATCCTTGCCGAATGCAAGATAAACGTTGTAGCAAATCGGGTCTTTAAGCTCACTGACCAGAGTAATGTTACTGGGCCAGTCTTCTGAGATGTCCTGCGTTTTTGTGAAGTAATCTGCATCGTAAGCAAAATCGGGCATATCGCCCGTTTTTTTCTCGTACGCCCAAGTGTCTGCATCATTTTTTCGTAGGATTTTAAGTGTGTCAGCCATAACAAACTTTTCAATCGCTTTGCTGCCAACCGTATATTCATCGGTGTTCTGAAATTTCTCAAGATACCATTTATTGAACTCAAGGGCGGACTGAGGTGCAGTACTGGCTGTACTGGCTGTACTGGATATGAGGAGCATGAATGCTGCATTTAACTTATTCATTCAGTAATGCCTGTAAATTTTAAATGCCGGGTGAATTTTTCTGTAACCAAGCCCGGGGTACATCGTGCGCTGAACAAAGTCTGAATACCATATCCCGGCGCCGTTATAGATGCATGTATGTCCGGACGGATGCCCAGGGATGGGCTGTATAACGGCGATATCTCCTTCCTTGGGATTGTCATGCACTTCCTTAAAGCCCGCTGCACTCAAGTTATAGCCCATATCTTTCGCTTCTCGGGTGTTGGAGATTTTTACGCCACCATGCCGAATCGCATTGCTAACAAAGTGAGCGCATCGGCCCTGACTCCCCGCTCCTGCGTGACTCCGCGCGTAGGATACGGCGTTATGTTTATTCCACGACATTTTTGCATCAGCTTGTTAAATAAACGAATGAGATGGAAATATTACGCCGGTAACAATTGAGAGAATGTAATTTATGATTGCCTGATACTAACCACTATCTATTTTTTCAATCGAAAACTACGCAGCCATAAAGTGGAAAAATAGTCGTGCATGTACTGGATGGATATAAAAAATCGGAGCCAGTAACCTGACCCCGATTATTATTGAAACGTCGCTGAGCTTAACGAATCATCGGCAAATTCAATTCATGTTTCTTCGCGCATTCTACGGCTTGTTCATAGCCCGCATCGGCGTGACGCATAACGCCGGTTGCCGGATCGTTCCACAGGACGCGTGCCAGACGTTTATCGGCTTCCGGCGTGCCATCGCAGACAATCACCACCCCGGAATGCTGGGAGAAGCCCATACCAACGCCGCCGCCGTGATGCAAACTCACCCAGGTCGCACCGCCTGCGGTGTTGAGCAGGGCGTTCAGCAATGGCCAATCGGACACCGCATCAGAGCCGTCTTTCATCGATTCGGTTTCACGGTTGGGTGAGGCCACCGAACCGCAGTCGAGATGATCACGCCCAATCACAATCGGCGCTTTCAGTTCGCCGTTACGCACCATTTCGTTGAACGCCAGACCCGCCAGATGGCGCTCGCCGAGGCCCAGCCAGCAGATACGTGCCGGTAAGCCCTGGAAGGCAATACGCTCTTGCGCCATATCGAGCCAGCGGTGCAGGTGAGTGTTGTCCGGGAACAGTTCTTTCAGTTTGGCGTCGGTTTTGCGAATGTCTTCTTCATCACCCGACAGTGCCACCCAGCGGAACGGACCTTTGCCTTCGCAGAACAGCGGGCGAATGTAAGCCGGCACGAAGCCTGGGAAATCAAAGGCATTTTTAACGCCTTCATCCAGCGCCACCTGGCGAATGTTGTTGCCGTAATCGACGGTGGGCACGCCCATGTGATGGAAATCGAGCATCGCCTGCACGTGTACCGCCATCGAGGCGCGCGCGGCTTTTTCGACCGCTTTAGGCTGCGTTTCACGTTCGTCCAGCCAGCGGTTGACGCTCCAGCCTGCCGGTAAATAGCCGTTGATTGGGTCATGGGCCGACGTCTGATCGGTAACGATATCCGGGCGCATTCCACCTGCGTTGGCGCGCTTCACCAGCTCCGGCAGAATCTCAGCCGCATTACCGAGCAGGCCGACGGAAATCGCTTTTTTCTTCGCTGTGGCATCGGCAATCAGCGCCAGCGCCTGGTCTAGGTTCGTTGCTTTGTAATCGACATAACGGGTGCGGATCCGGAAATCAATACGCGATTCCTGACACTCAATAGCCAGCACCGACGCACCCGCCAGCACGCCCGCCAGCGGTTGTGCACCGCCCATTCCGCCGAGGCCTGCGGTCAGGATCCATTTGCCGCTGAGGTCACCGTTGTAATGCTGACGACCCGCTTCGGCAAAGGTTTCAAACGTGCCTTGCACGATGCCCTGCGCACCGATGTAAATCCACGAACCGGCGGTCATCTGACCGTACATCATCAGCCCGGCTTTATCGAGTTCGTGGAAGTGATCCCAGTTCGCCCAGTGCGGCACGAGATTAGAGTTTGCCAGCAACACGCGCGGTGCATCGGCGTGGGTGCGAAACACCGCCACCGGTTTACCGGACTGGATAACAAGCGTTTCTTCCGGCTGCAAACACTCCAGCGAGCGCAGGATCTGTTCGAAGCATTCCCAGTTACGCGCCGCTTTGCCGATGCCACCGTACACCACCAAATCTTCCGGACGCTCGGCCACGTCCGGGTCGAGGTTGTTCTGGATCATGCGGTAGGCGGCTTCAATCAGCCAGTTGGCGCAGTGGAGTTTATCGCCATGAGGCGCGCGTACCGTACGGGAGAGGGCGGTGGTCTGAGGCATGGTCATTCCTTCCTGATTCAGAGTCGTGTCGGTTATCGGACAAACGCTGCGGCGTTTGTTATGAATATGTAACAATAAAAGCCATAATGTACATTCCTGTCTATACAACTCAATTAAGATTGATGACCCGATCACAGTTAAGATTTGAAAAATCAATGAAAACAGATGATTAGATAATCGTGATTTCGGCCAGTAACAGCGTGGCATCGTCGGTGAGCGGCAGCAGCGCACCCGCACGTTCATCTTGCCAATGGATCCCGCTGCCCGCTTCATAGCGTTCACCGGCCATTTTCCAGACACCTTGTAGCACATACGCCACGCCGTTTTCGTCAGCAGCGCATTCCGTCGTCACCACATTGACGCGGGCTGTCGCGCGGTCGCGCTGGATCATAATGTTGAAATCCAGTCCCGCCCGCGTAATCCCTTCAGATGTCAGCGGCCATTCCCCGGCAAATGCCCAGGGCTGCCACGGTTTCAGATGATGATTGATTTCACCGCCGCGTAACCACAGCGGCGCACCCTCCAGCAACATAATCACCCGATCTACGCCGGGAAACAGCGAGAAAGGGCCGTCGGCGCTGAGCGTGGCGATGCTGGCCCGCCACAAGAAAGGCGCATCCGGCGAAGGATGACTGACAATTTCACGGGTTTCCCCGCCGCCGTTTTTCCAGCGAGTCACCGGCAGCGTGTTTATCTGAAAGGCCGTAATCATGGTACTTGCTCCCTGGTTTTCTGCACATCAAACTGCTCTAATGCCACATTTGCGATTCATTTTGATTACAAATTATTTACAACGTGGCTCACAAATCCATCATTCGACGAGTGTGATGCAAAGTCAATGGTTGTATATACATGTTCTGTCATTTGTTGCTCGCCATGCCACACAGCATGAAACACGCTAATGAAATCAGGAGAATCATCATGAAGCAGCGCACCACTTTTCGCGGGATCTGTCTGACCACTCTGCTTTCAGGGCTACTGTTGAGCGCCGGGAGCGCGTATGCCAAAGAGTGGAAGTCGATAACCATCGCGACAGAAGGCGGATACGAACCGTGGAACCTGACGCTGCCGGGCGGCAAACTGAGCGGTTTTGAGCCAGAGCTGATGGAGAATCTGTGTCAGCGCATGGGCATCCAGTGCAAGCTGGTGGTGCAGAACTGGGATGGGATGATTGCCGGGCTAAACGCCGGGAAATATGACGTGATCATGGATGCAATTGTGATAACGCCAGACCGCAAAAAAGTGGTCAGCTTCACCGTGCCTTACGCCGCGACGCCAGCCTCGTTCATCACTGTGAAAGGTAATCTGCTGCCCGCCGCACCGGCTATCAAGCTGCATGACGACGAAAAAGAGATTCAGGCGGCGATTGCCCCTCTGAAAGCGGCGCTGAAAGGCAAAACCATCGGCATCGCCTCCGGCACGGTTTATACCCCGTTCATCGATAAATACTTCAAAGATGTCGCCGACATTCGTGAATACAACAATTCCGCAGATGCGATCCTTGATTTGCAGTCTGAGCGTATCGACGCGGTGTTCGACGACATCACCTTCGCCAACTCCACGCTTTCCCGCCCGGAAAACAGCAACCTGACGTTCAGCGGCCCACAACTGGCTGGCCCGATTTGGGGCGAGGGCGAAGCGATGGGCGTGCGCCCGGCAGATGCCGACCTGAAAGCCAAACTCGACACCGCAATCAAGGCTGCGCTGGCGGACGGCACGGTGAAAAAACTGAGCGAGAAATGGTTCAAAGCCGACGTCACGCCGTAAGCGAGGGTCAAGATGATGAATTTACTGGGGCTGGGAGAAGACGGCTGGGGACGACTGATCCTCAGCGCTACGCTGACCACGCTGCTGCTGTCGGTTGCCGCGCTGCTGGTCGGCGCGGTAGTCGGTGGGGTGATTGCCTCCGCCAAACTGTCACCGCGTGCGCCCGCACGGTTGTTGGGTTCGGCCTATTCCGTGGTGTTTCGCGGTATTCCTGAACTGCTGATTATCTATCTGTTTTATTTTGGCGGCTCCGGTCTGGTGTCGCTGATAGGCCAGATGTTCGGCGCAAGCGGCTTTATCGAAGTGCCGCCGTTCCTGATTGGCGCGCTGGCGATTGGCCTGATTTCTGCGTCGTATCAGGCCGAGGTGTATCGCGCCGCGCGTCTGGCGCTTTTACCCGGCGAAGTGGAGGCCGCATTGGCCATCGGTATGCCGCGCTGGCGCATTCTTCAGCGCGTGATGCTGCCGCAGATTTTCCGCTACGCCTTGCCGGGGTTGTCGAACGTCTGGCAGATGAGCCTGAAAGATTCGGCGCTGGTGTCGGTGACTGGCATCGTCGAACTGATGCGTGCCAGCCAGATAGCGGCGGGATCGACGCGTGACTATTTCCTGTTCTATCTGATTGGTGGCGGCTGCTATTTGCTGCTGACGCTGCTGTCGAACCGCGCCTTTATCAAGGCTGAAACCCGTCTAAACCGCGCATGGCAGCGCCGTACCGTGGCCCAGGCTTAAGGAGCGCATATGGTTATCGACTTTGCTTTTCTCGGCGACACGTTCCTTAAACTGAGCGCCGCGCTGCCGGTGACGCTGGGACTGTTCGCCTGCTCATTCCTGCTCGGCGGCGTGCTGGCGCTGGGGATCCTGGCGATGCGTATGAGCCAGTGGCGGGTGCTGAGCAGTGTCGCTCGCGGTTACATTCTGGTGTTTCGTGGCTCGCCGCTGATGATCCAATTGTTCCTGATCTATTACGGGCTGGGGCAGTTTGGCGTGATTCGCCACAGCTTTATGTGGCCGTTACTGCGTGAACCTTTTATTTGTGCGGTGTTGGCGTTGGCGTTGTGTACCGCGGCGTACACGGCAGAAATTCTCCGTGGCGGCCTGCTGGCCATTCCGGTTGGGCAAATCGAAGCCGGACGCGCCTGCGGCATGTCACGCCTGCTGTTGCTGCGACGGATTATCGCCCCGGTGATGTTGCGTTATGCGCTTCCGGCGTACTCCACTGAGGCCATTCTGCTGGTCAAATCGACGGCGCTGGCGAGCCTGGTCACCGTCTGGGACGTCACCGGCGTGGCGCAGCAAATCATTCAGCGCACCTATCGCACCATGGAAGTGTTCCTCTGTGCCGCCGCGATCTACCTGATCCTCAATTTTATTATCGTTCAGCTGTACGCGCTGCTTGAGCGTCGCCTGACGCCGCATACCCGCCAGAGCCCGAGCACCCTCGCGCTCAAGCCTGTTACCAAAGGAGAATAATATGCACGATTCGCGTCCAGTCACCCTGTCGGTCAGCGGTATTCACAAATCCTTTGGCGCACTTGAGGTGTTAAAAGGCATCTCGATTGATGCTCAGAAGGGCGATGTGATTTCGATTCTTGGGGCCAGCGGTTCCGGCAAAAGCACGCTGTTGCGCTGTATCAATCTGCTGGAAACGCCCGATGCGGGCGTAGTCAGCGTCGGCGGCGAAACCATTGAAATGAAGCAGCATGCGCGCGGGCATCAGTTGGCGGCGAATCCGAAACAGATTGAACGCCTGCGTTCACGCCTTGGAATGGTGTTCCAGAGCTTCAATTTGTGGTCGCACATGACGGTGCTGCAAAACGTGATTGAAGGCCCGCACTACGTGTTGAAACGCAATAAACGCGAATGCATCGAACAGGCCGAACGGTTGCTCGACCGCGTGGGCCTGCTGAATCGCAAAGATTATTACCCGGCGCAGCTTTCCGGTGGGCAACAGCAGCGCGTGGCGATTGCGCGTGCGCTGGCGATGGATCCGGATGTCATGCTGTTTGATGAACCGACGTCGGCGCTGGATCCAGAACTGGTGGGCGAAGTGCTGAAAGTGATGCGCAGCCTGGCAGAAGAGGGTCGCACGATGCTGGTGGTCACGCATGAACTGGGGTTTGCCCGTCATGTGTCGAACCGCGTGGTGTTTATGCATCAGGGCAATATCGACTGCGAAGGCGCGCCGGAAGCGCTGTTTGGCGAGCAGAGTTCGCCGCGTTTTCAGCAGTTTATTTCCAGCCACTACCACCAGGAGCAGCCGCTGTGAGTGCCTCCGTGGAGTGGGGCGATAAGCCATTGCGCTGGCAGGATGTGGCGAGCGTAGCACGGGGCAACGCGACATTATGCTTAAGCGACCACGCCTGGTCGCGCATCGCGCAGGGCCGCGAAATCGTGAATCTGATTGTGGCAACCGGGCACGTGGCCTATGGCGTAAACACCGGACTCGGTGCGCTGTGCAACATCAGCCTGCCGGAAGAACAGCTCGGGCAGTTATCGCGCAATACGCTGTTGAGCCATGCCTGCGGCGTTGGCCCGTTGCTGGATGAGGCACAAACGCGGGCAATCATGTGCGCGGCGATTGCCAACTACAGCCACGGTAAATCCGGCATTTCCCCGGCGATAGTTGAACAGTTACTGGCGTTTCTCAATCAGCGCATCACGCCGCAAGTGCCGTCGCAAGGCTCGGTGGGCTATCTCTCGCACATGGCGCACATCGGTCTCGCACTGATGGGCGTGGGCGATGTGAGCTGGCAGGGACGCCTTGTGCCTGCACAGCAGGCGCTGACGGAAGCGGGGCTGAAACCGATAGCCCCCGGCGCAAAAGAGGGATTGAGTCTGGTCAACGGCACGCCGTGTATGACCGGGATGGCCTGTCTGGCGCTCGATGATGCGCAGCGTCTGCTCGACTGGGCCGACGTGACCGGGGCGATGAGCTTTGAAGCCCTGCGCGGTCAAATTGTTGCTTTTGACGAAGAGATCCTGGCGCTGAAAGCCAGCCCCGGTATTCAGCACAGCGGCGCAAGATTACGCCATCTGTTGAGTGGCAGCCCGCTGCTGGCGGAAAGTGTCGGCGTTCGCACTCAGGATGCGCTGAGCCTGCGTTCCATGCCGCAGGTTCACGGCGCGTGCCGCGATCAGTTCGACCACGCGCGCCAGCAGGTTGAAACAGAACTCAATGCCTGCACCGATAATCCATTGGTGCTGGGCACGCCGGAAAACTGGCGGGTGGTGTCGCAGGCCAATCCGCATGGCGAATCGGTGGCGATGGCCTGTGATTTACTGGCGATTGCGATGGCGGAACTTGGCAGCATGTCCGAGCGCCGTCTCGATCGGCTGGTCAATCCGCTGGTCAGCGGCCTGCCTGCGTTTCTGGTCGCCAAACCCGGCGTTAATTCCGGGATGATGATTGCGCAATATGTGGCCGCATCGTTATGCGGCGAAAACAAACAGCTCGCGCAGCCCGCGGTGCTCGACAACTTCGTCACCTCTGCGTTGCAGGAAGATCATTTGAGCCTCGGCACCGGCAGCGCGCTCAAGCTGCAACGGCTGCTCGGTAATCTCTGGCACATCATCGCCATTGAATATCTGCTGGCGGCGCAGGCGCTGCATTTCCACGGCGAACAAAAACTGGCTCCGGCCACGCGGGCAAGCCTCGCGCTGCTGCGTGAAACGGTCGCGCCATGGGAAGACGATCGCTGGCTGGCACCGGAAATTACCAAAGCAGTTAACACCCTTAAACACCATCAACCGGGATTTTAGCGAGGCATCTATGTCTTCATTTTCTTCGACCGACGAGCAGGCTGGCAGTAACAACGCGCGGATCAGCGAAACGCGCTCCATTGATTACATCCCGGATAACGAGCGTCACGGCCACATTTTCAGCCAGTTCACGCTGTGGTTCGGCGGTAATTTACAGATAACGGCGATCGTCACCGGCGCGTTGGCGGTGGTGTTGGGTGGCGATGTCGTATGGTCGCTGATAGGTCTGCTGGTGGGGCAAATTTTGGGGGCGGCGGTGATGTCGCTGCACGCGTTGCAGGGGCCGCGTCTCGGCCTGCCGCAGATGATCATCAGCCGCGCGCAGTTCGGCGTGTTCGGTGCGGTTATCCCGCTGGCGCTGGTGTGCGTCATGTACGTGGGCTTTTCTGCCAGCGGCACGGTGCTGGCGGGGCAGGCGATGGCGAAACTGCTGTCGGTCAGCAACGAAGCAGGGATGGTCATCTTCAGCGCAATAATCATCGTCATTGCGGTGCTGGGTTATAAAGTCATTCATAAACTCGGCAAAGTGGCGAGTATCGTCGGCGTGCTGGCGTTTGCCTGGCTGTTCGTGTCGCTGCTGCTGGCGACTGATTTCGCGACCATCGCGCAGAATAACCATTTCACGTTGCCGAATTTCCTGCTGGCGGTGTCGCTGTCGTCATCGTGGCAAATCGCGTTTTGCCCCTACGTTTCTGACTACTCGCGTTATTTGCCGCGTGATGTTTCCGGCAAAAAGACCTTCTTCGCGGTATTTAGCGGCACGGTATTAGGCACCCAGGCATCCATGACCCTCGGCGTGATCGCTGCCGCCATCGCCGGAAGCGCGTTTCCGGGCCATGAAGTGAGCTACATCGTGGGCTTAGGTAAAAGTGAAGTGATGGCGATGGTGATTTATTTCGCCATCTGCTTTGGCAAAATCACCTTCACGACGCTGAACGCGTACGGCAGCTTTATGTCGCTGACCACCATTGTGTCCGGTTTCCGCCAGCAGGTGACGTTGAGCCAGAAAACGCGGGTGATTTTCGTGGTGCTGATGGTGGCGATTTCCTGTGTGATAGCGCTGCTGAGCGAACCGGCGTTCTTAAAACACTTCACGCATTTCCTGTTATTCCTGCTGGCTTTCTTCGTGCCGTGGAGTGCTATCAGCCTGAGCGATTACTACCTGATTTCCCGTCAGCAGGTCGATATTCCGGCGCTGTTTGACCCGAAAGCGCGCTACGGTTACTGGAACTTTTTTGGTATTGGCGTGTATGTGATTGGGGTGCTTATTCAGCTGCCGTTCATCGAAAACCCGCTGTTCCACGGTTCGCTGACGTGGATTTTCGCGGGCAATGACGTGTCGTGGATTATCGGCTGGTTTGGCACTGCGCTGCTGTATATCGGCTTGCGTAAGCTGGACCGCCGCGCGTTACCGAAGCAGACGGTGTACCCGTAAGAGAAGAATGCCCGGCGGCGCTGCGCTTGCGCGGGCCTACGGGATTGGGTTTTAGAGGGTTGGCCCGGCAGGCTATGATGCCGCCGGGCAAAAGGTTTTACGACTAAGGTTGAGGATTCAACAACCACGTACCCGGTTTATCAACCTTGATATTGGCGGTGCGTGTCTGCTCTCCATTGCGAAGCGCGATCGTGTACTCTCCCGGTGAAAATTGCACCGACGCGTAACCGTTTACCGGCGTCGGCGTTTTCTGCGCCTTGCCGTTCACTTCCAATTGGTCGCCTTCATTGACCCGAATATAAACCCGGGCGAGGGCGGCGCTGCTGCTCATCGGTTTGGCGGTGGGCTCGGTTGATACTGCGCCCGTCACCGAAGCGGTGCGCGGCGCATCCGTTGAACTCCCGCGACCGAACAGCAATCCTCCAGCAATCAGACCGACCACCACACCCGCGGCAATTTGCAGCGGCGAGCGCTGTTTTTTCCACCAGGGAATAGCGGTTGTTTCAGCTTCAGGCTGCGGATCAACGGGGACCAGCATGGAACCTGTCTGGCTTACCGCCGGCGCAGGGCTGGCCTCGTTCAACGGGAGCCCGGCAAGCGCGGTAAATTCAGCAATGCTTTGCGGCCTGTCTTCCGGTCTTAACGCCAGCGTGCTGTCGATGGCCTGTAACAACGCCTGTGAATAACCGTCCGGCTGGCTTTCCGTCAATGGCACACAGTTGTCCTGAATCGTGCGCGTGACGCTGGCGGGCGGGCGCGAACCGGTTATTAACGTGTAGAGGATCGCGCCGAGCGAGTAGATATCGGTCCACGGGCCGGATGGGTTATCGACGTCGTCAGAATATTGCTCCAGCGGCGTGAACCCCGGATGCAGCAGCGTTTTGTTGACCTCGCCGTTCTCACCGCCACTTTGACGTAGCGCACCAAATTCGAGCAGCAGCGGCAGGCCGTTATCCTGAATCTGGATGCTATTGAGTGACAGGCGACAATGGATAAATCCTTTGTCATGCAGCGCCGCCAGTGCTCCGCAGATCATCGGTAACATCCGACGCAGCCACGCTTCGTTAATACGTTCCGGATGCTGCTGGAAAAGTTCTGCCAGCGTCATACCGCTGTACACCGGCGTCGCGGCGTAGGCCGTTTCGTTGTAGGTCCAGAAACGCAGGATTTGCACCACGTTCGGGTGATTCAGGTGCGCAAGCTGACGAGCCTCATGGATAAAGCCCTCAAGACCGGCGCTGAACGCTGACTGGTCCTGTTTACTGCGCGGCAACAGGCGCTGAGTTTCACTGCGAACCATCAGAGTACGCGGCAAAAACTCACGAATGGCGACCTGACGCTCAAGCTGATGATCCAGCGCGCGATAGACGATGTTGTCATTACTGGCGTCAATGACATCCTGGATCTCAAACTCGTCAAAACGATAACCTGGCGGCAGAGCGTCGGGAGGTCGCTGTGTGTAATCGTTATCTGTCATGCTACGGATCTCTGCTCAATAAGTGACAAGATCAATTCTGCGTGCGCCATGCACCGACCGCCGGATCGCGTAACTGCGTTTGCAGCGAATCGACCAACAGCAGGGTAATAGGGGATTTCGGCTCCAGCCAGCCTGCCCAGGCCTTACGCACTTGATTCAGTTGCGTTTGCAGACTGGCTTCATCCATCGCCATTTCGCGCGGCACTTTAACGGCAATCATGCCGCTGGCCGCCCAGGCGTTGAGTTCAGGTTTGTACGGCAGGATCATCCAGCTTTGCGGTGCTTTTTCGTTGCTGACTACCATCCGCTCATTATTCAGCGTGGTGATCAGCAGATCGTCTGCATCGACGCCGTTGCGCAGGCCGCTGACCGGGAAGCCGTGCACGAAGGTCATTTGCAGGTGTTTTTCACCCGCGCTACCACTTTGAATGACGTCGCTGCGACCGCTCAGCCAGCCGCCTTTTTCACACTTGCCTTCGGGAATAAACAGCGCGGAGGCGCCTGCATTGGCGGCCCAGAAGGTGCGCAAATGACAGCCATCCTGCAAGGTGAATTCCTGCCATGGCGTGCGGTCGGCAGGTGAGGATTGGTCTGCGGTTAGTGGCTGTGGCATCGTTTCCCCGGCGGCTATTGGGGTCACTTTTACATCCCAGTCGTTATCCCTGTCGGCGGTGCCAAAAGCCAGCATCGCGCCCTGTGGATCTTCCATTCGCCAGTGAACCCGTTGCAGCGTTGAACACTGGCTTTCCAGCAGTGTGCCAAGACGTGGCATAAAACCGGTCAGTATCGACGGATTTTGATCGCCGTTGGCAACGATACGCAGCGGCAGCTCTTTCGCGCACCAGTTCTGCGGCGAATTGCTCTTTATGTTGTCGATCCAGATATCCAGCTTCTGCGAGGGCGACTGCACAAAACGGTAGTTCTCTGCCCATACGGTCGAAGATGCCAGCAGCAACGCCACACCTGAAAGCCAGAGTTTCATAGATTTCCTTTATGCATCTCAAAAACGGGTAAACAGAAACGAGGAACAGGCTAAAGATTAGTTAATAATCCAGGTTCCGCTGTTCGCGTTCTGACAGGCTTTGCTGTTGCTGTCGACGTTCACGCAGGTGGCTTTTTTACTGCTGCCTTTGCGGGCGCGTGGGCGATCTTTCTTCAGCGTTTGCGTGTACAGCTCGCTTTTGACCAGCGCGCGCGGCGGCACGTAGCCAATCAGTTCCGGTTTATCTTCTTGCGCAATCGCCAGCCAGTCGTGGTCGACGCTGCCGAGTACGGTATACGTTTTGCCGTTTTCCAGTTCGCTCAATACCTTGCCGCCAAAATCAGGGGTGTTCATCACCGAACCGGCATACAGCGCACGGTAACTGGCGTTAACAGGCGTAAATTCCGTTGGCGCGGCAACGATATAACGGTGAGTGAGCGTGACGCCGTTTATCTGGCTGGTGACCAGCGTGTCGTCAGTCATTTTCGGCGTAGGGGCTTTACAGCCAACCAGCACGGTCACGACCAAAAGAGGCAATAAATTTCGCAATTTCATTATGACGTTCCCTGCAAATCGGGTGATGCCCAATGGTCATGGTGGAGTGACAACACAGAGATGACTCATGGCGTGGACCACGCACAGGGAGCAAGTCACCGAGCGAACAACATCCTGACCCGGGATTCAATTAAATATTTAACAAGTGTTTAGCACGAATAGGATGATTTTACATAGCCTGATTAACAATACAATGCTGATTACACGGATATTTATGCTGCATCGGTTTGATTTATAAGCGAAGGAACGGGTGAGTGAGGATTTTTGTCGGGACTGGATGGAAAGGGAATTAGCGGGGAAGGTGACTCCCGGCGCGTCCGGGAGTCATTCATGGTGTGAATTATTGCTCGTTTTGCGCCATCAGTAATGCCAGATCGACGAGGCGATTGGAGAAGCCCCATTCGTTGTCATACCAGGCGAGAATTTTAACCATGTTGCCACCAATCACCAGCGTCGACAGGCCATCAATAATCGAAGAGCGCGGGTCGCCCTGATAATCGCTCGACACCAGCGGTTCATCGCTGTAGCCCAGGATGCCTTTCAAGGGACCGGACGCGGCAGCCTGACGGAAAGCTTCATTGACGTCTTCTGCCGTCACGTCACGTTCAAGCGTTACGGTTAAATCGACAATCGATACCACCGGGACGGGCACTCGCAGCGAATAACCCGTTAAACGACCATCCAGTTCGGGGATGACTTTACCCAGTGCTTTCGCCGCCCCGCTGGAGTAAGGCACGATGGACAGCGCCGCCGCACGTGCGCCACGCAAATCTTTCTCCGGCTGGTCGTGCAATACCTGGCTGTTGGTGTAGGCGTGGGTGGTGTTCATCAGGCCGTGTTTAATGCCGAACTGCTGATGCAACACCTGCGCCGCCGGAGCCAGACCATTGGTGGTGCAACTGCCGTTGCTGACCACCGAATGTTTCTGCGGGTCATACAGATGATGGTTAACGCCCATCACCACCGTTAAATCGTCATTTTTACCCGGCGCGGAGATGATGACGCGTTTCGCGCCGCCGCTGTGGATATGCACTGCCGCTTTTTCGCGATCGGTGAAGAACCCGGTGGCTTCAATCACGATATCGACGCCTACGTTGCGCCACGGAATGTTTGCCGGGTCACGTTCGCTGAAAACGGTGATTGGCTGACCGTTTACCCGCAGTTGCCCTTCGGCGGCTTCGACGCTGGCGGAAAACGTACCCAGCAGCGAATCGTATTTCAACAGGTGCGCCAGCGTTTTGCTGTCCGTCAGATCGTTGATCGCCACTATCTGGAGATCAGGATGACCGAATGCCGCACGCAGCACGTTACGACCGATCCTGCCAAAACCGTTAATACCGACCTTAACCATGTTCAACTCCTTCTCTGTTGTCTATGGCGTTACTGTAGGGTGGGGCGGTTTTGGCGTAAATGACAAAAAAGGATCACATTACGCCATTTTGCGGCAGTGAAAGCGCTTGCGGTATTCGCCCGGCGTCAGGTGCAGCTGTTTTTCAAATAAGCGGCGCAGATTGATACTGCTGCCAAAACCGGTCTGTTCGGCAATTCTGTCCAGTGTGTCATGGGTTTGTTCGAGCCGTTGACGGGCGGCAGAAAGACGCGCTTCTGCCACATAGCGCGCCGGGGAAGCGCCGGTTTCGCGCGTGAAGACGCGGGTAAAATTGCGTGGGCTCATGGAGACTTTTTCCGCCAGTTTTTCGACACATAAATCGGCGGTGAGGTTATCGAGGATCCACGTCAGTAACTCGCCTACCGGCCCACTGACGTTATTCTGGCGCAGGTTATAGCGGCTGAACTGTAGCTGCCCGCCGGGGCGACGCAGGTACATCACCATGTCCTGGGCCACATTGCGCGCAAGGCTGAAACCGTAATCGTCTTCAACCAGCGCCAGCGTTAAATCAAAGCCGGAACTGACGCCGCCGGAGGTCCAGATATGCCCGTCCTGAATAAACAGCGGCCCGGCTTCGACGTTCACCTGCGGGTATTCTGTTTTCAGCGTATCCAGCAGCCGCCAATGGGTGGTGGCTTGCCTGCCATCCAGCAGCCCGGCCTGTGCCAGCAGTAATGCGCCGCCACAAACGGAGGCAATACGGCGGGCATGTGGCGCGGCAAGATGCAGCCAGTCGACAACCGCAATGGCTTCCAGTTCATTTTGCCCACGCCCGGTAATGAGAATGGTGTCGAACGGCTCGCGCGGGTCAAGCTCATGCAGGCGGTGATCGGCCAGCAGGTTTAACCCCGACTGGCCGTGGATCACCTGATGCGGCTGGGTCGTGGCAAGTGCCACGTGATAACAGGGTTGCTCTGGGCCTTCCGGATGCAGGCGATTGGCCTGCATCAGAATGTCAGCAATACCGGCGGACTCAAACAGCATGCCGCCATCGGGAACAATAATCAGGATTTTCTTCATGTCCTGAAAAGTACAATTTTGGCAAAATAAGTCAAGTGGACAATGACGGTGACGCTTCGCGGGAATTGACTTTTCGCATTGGGATCACCGCGATAATCAGTGCCCCTAACACCAGGAACCCGGCCACCATAAAAATCCCGGCATTGAAGTTTCCGGTGACGTCTTTCATCCATCCCATCAATAATGGGCCGAGCGCTGCGCCTGTCATTCCGGTGGCATTGATCACCGCAATCCCTACCGCGCGAGCGCGTAGAGAAATGTAGCGATCCGGCGTGGTCCAGAAAATCACCATTGCGGCAAATGCACCCGCTGAGGCCATCACGATGCCGCTGAATTGCCACAGTGGATGGGTGCTTGACGCCGTTAACATCCAGCCCGCCGCAGCAAACAAATACGGCAGCAGAGTATGGATTTTACGTTCGTTAAGTCGGTCAGAACGCTTGCTCCACCACACCATCGCCACGATGGTACACACCTGCGGAATGGCGCTCAGCAGGCCGATGGTCACGTTACTGCTGGTTTCGTTAAAGCTGCGCAAAATCAGCGGCGTCCAGACGCTCAGTGCACTCAGCGTATTGGTCAAGCAGAAATAGGCGAGCGTATAGAGAATGATTATCGGGGTGAATAACTCCCGTGCCATGCTGCGCTGTGGGAGCAGTGAGTTATTGACGGCGATTTGTGTTTTTTCTGACGCTAGCTTATCGGCTTCCAGCATGTCGTTCAGGCACACTTTGTCGTCGGCGGTCAGCCATTTGGCCTTTGATGGGCTGTCATCCAGCCAGAACCACACCACCAGACCCAGCAGTACTGACGGGAAACCTTCCAACAGAAACAGCCACTGCCAACCTTTCAGGTTTAGTAGTCCGTCCATATTCAAAATGTATCCTGACGCGAGCGAGCCTAACGCCATTGTCACCGGCATCGCAATCATAAACAGCGCGTTGGCACGGGCGCGGTAATGCGAAGGGAACCAATAGGTTAAATACAACAGCATACCCGGCAAGAAACCAGCTTCCGCAATCCCGACCAGCATTCGTAAGGCATACAAACTGTTAGGTCCGGTGGCAAACATGGTTGCGGTGGATGCAATGCCCCAGATAATCATCAGTACTGCAATCCAGCGGCGTGCGCCGACAATCCCTAACATAATATTGCTGGGGATCCCGCAAATCACATACATCACGTAAAACAGGGTAGTGGCGAGGCCAAACATGGTACTGCTCAGGCCCAGATCTTTGCCCATTGTCAGCCCAGCAAAACCAATATTGATGCGGTCGAGGTAGGAAAAAACGAACAGGATGAATAAAAACACGATCAGCCGACGGAATAACTTCTTGATAACGGCTTGCTGACGTGGGTCCAGAGGTGTTTGTGCAGGAAAGTCGGTCATGAATAGCTCCACATTGTGGTTATGCGTGTGCAGGACGGCTAAACGTATAGAAAACAACCAGGCGAAACGTCAATGTAATGTTCAGAAAATGATACGTAATTGTTATGTGCATGGCATTTATGAATCATAATGCGACGGCGATCGCGCCTTGCAGATCAGGGGGGTTTCTGTAGGCGTGATGGCGCTATAGCCGTTACAGATTCGCAGGTATAATCGCGTTATCTGGTGCTTTATTTGCTAAGGAAACGCATGAGTACGATAAAAAACACGGCTGAAGAGACTGCATCCGACGCCGGCTTTCATCGCGAAGAGTTCCCGTTTTACTGGATAGTGAACGTCTACGCGCGCTACACGCAAATTATGGAAATTGAACTGAAAAAAGCGCAGCTCGATGTCTCCGGCTTTCGGGTGTTAATGGTGACGCACCAGTACGGTAAAGCCAGCATTTCGCAGATTTCGGAATACGCGATGGCAAAAATGCCGACCGTAACCAAAATTGTGGGGCGTTTACGGGAAGATGGCCTGGTGACCACCGCCAGCAGCGAAAATGACGCCCGCGTGACCGAAGTGATGTTGACCGAACTCGGACGGCAAAAGGTCGAAGAGGCCTATGCTCAGGCGAGCAAAGTGTTCGATAAAGGCTTCAAGGGCATGACGTCAAATCAGGTGGCTAAAATGAATCTGTCGTTGGCGAAAGTGCTGGATAATCTCAACGAGCTCTAGCGTTCATACTGCCGAATGGCGAATGTGTGACCTCGGTAGCGATTTCTTATAATCCCCTGTAATTCAATACTTTTTCCTGATGCGTCGTCATGGGCCACCATGACGGCATTTCCCCCTGCCTGCCTGTTTTTACGTTGTTTTTCATCATCCTAATCAAATAGCCTTTTTAAGATAAAGGTTAATTAATTGTTGCGACACGGTGAATTTAACGTGAAATATTACTTGAATATTCACGTAATTCTTCCATAGTTGACCTAACGTTAGTCAGGACAAAGCGCCGCATTGACGGCCTGCCTGAATCTGATTCGTTTTTTCTGGTCAAGGTGAGAATCATGAAGCCAGTTTCTGTGAGCGATGGGTACGTCAGTCAGTTCGTCCTCGGTGAGGGCGATTTACATTTCGCGGTCAAAGACACGCTGGACGTCGCCGGGTATCGCACTCAGGCCGGTTGCCTGGCGCTGGAAAATGTGCCGGTGGAAAAACACCATGCCAGCGTTGTTGCGACCTTGCTGGAAAAGCATTGCACGCTGACCGGCAAAACCACGCTGCATGAACTGGCGTTCGGCGTGACGGGGATTAACCCGTGGAGCGGCACGCCGCTGAATCCACGCTATCCGGCGCTGATCCCCGGCGGGTCATCGAGCGGTTCTGCGGCAGTGGTCGCCTCCGGCTCCGTCGATTTCTCCCTCGGCACCGATACCGGCGGTTCAGTCCGGATGCCTGCGGCCTGTTGCGCCATCATGGGCCTGAAACCGGGCTACGGCGTGCTGAGTCGCCAGGGTGTGATGCCCGCCGACAGTTCGCTGGACTGCGTGGGGATATTTTCCCGCGATGCGCAGGTTTTACGTCAGGTGATGACGCGGCTGTCGGTTCCTGTCGGCGAGCTGCTGACCGCACTTCCGGCGATGGGGTTTATTTCCGCCGCGACGCCTGAAATCGACGCAACCCTTCTTACATTCCTGACTCAGCGTGGCATCGCGCCTCGCCCGATGGAACTGTCAACGTTAGCCGATGCGCACCGCGCCGGGTTGACGATTATCAGCCACGAAAATTGGCTGTCGCTCAATCCGCTACTGGCGAGCGGCAAGGTGTCGGCCGATGTGGCGACCCGCATTCGCGCCGGGGCGGATATCAGTGCCGATGCGTTGCAGGACGCAGAAAGTGTGCGTTCGCACTTTACATCAGACGTGGATGCCTTACTGGCGCAAACGCCGCTGCTGGCGCTGGCAACGTTACCGGAGCTGCCGCCGACGCTAGACGAGGCGCACGATCCGCTTAGCGTAGTCAATCTCACCCGACTGGTGCGTCCGTTCAATCTCAGCGGCCACCCGGCACTCACGTTACCCGTCGGCGAACTCAAGGGTCGCCCCGTTTCATTGCAGCTAGTGGCCGCCAAAGGCCACGACGGATTGCTGGTGCAGGCCGCCGAATGGCTGACTCAGCGACGACGCCACTAGCCACGTCTTCTTAGCGGTTCTTTTTTCCAGATGATTCAGTGAGTACGACTCATTGCGGCTTCGTTCGTCCTCGAAACGCCGCAGATAAAAAATTCGGAGGAAGCTATGTCTGCCGTACATGTTCGTGAGGAGCTGGTTCCGCTGCTGAGTGATGTCGCCACTCGCAGTGCCGATTTTGAGCATCAGCGCCATATTTCGGCCGATGTGATCGCCCGTTTTCAGCAGGTGGGTGTATATCGCGCGCTGGTGCCGAAGCTGTACGGCGGCGACGAATGTTCCCCGGCGCAGTTTTGCGAACTGGTTGAGCAAATCTCCACCGCCGACGGTTCTGCGGGCTGGGTTGCCAGTTTCGGTATGAGCCCGTTTTACCTCGGCGCACTGCCGCCTGACACCCTGAAAGCACTCTATCGCGACGGGCCAGATGTGGTGTTTGCGGGCGGTATTTTCCCGACGCAAAAAGCACAACAGGCCGACGGCGGCTACCGCGTTAGCGGGCGCTGGAGCTTTGCCAGCGGCAGCATGGGCGCGTCTGTTTTGGGCGTAGGCATTCTGCCGGATGCCGATCAGGCGTTGCCACGCATGGCGGTGTTACCGCGCGAAAGCGTGCAGATTGATCCGGTGTGGGACACCGTCGGTCTCGCCGGAACCGGTAGCCATGATCTGGTGGTTAACGACGCCTTTGTGCCGCACGAATGGACCTTTGTTCGCGGCGGCGCGCTGAATCTGGACGGCCCGCTGTATCGCTATCCGGTGCTTTCACTCGCCACCCAGGTGTTATCTGTCGTGGCACTTGGCGTCGCCCGCGCCGCACTCAACGAAATCTACACCATTGCCCATCGTCAACAGTCGGTGACCGGTGCGCCGCGTCTGGCCGACAGACCGCAGGCGCAGATGCAAATTGCCCGTTGCGAAGCGGATTTACGTTCGGCCCGTGCCTGGTTTTATGAAGCGATGGATGATGTCTGGCAGCGTCTGCTGGCAGGCGACGACGCCAGCAGCGAACAGATTAACGCGTTACGTCTTTCATCCACTCACGTCACCCGCGTGGCCGCCGAGGTGGCGCGCCAGGCGCTGGCGCTGAACGGCATGAGCGGCGTAACGATGACCAGCCCGCTGCAACGCTATGTGCGCGACACGCTGGTGATCACCCAACATGCCTTTATGGGCGACCTCTCGTACCTCAATGCCGGTACGGTCTTTTTCGGCGGCAAACCGCTGCCCGGTTATTTGTGATTAAGGAGCAACAGATGAGCCAACCAACCACTTTGCGCGTGCTGTTTTGTATCGGCGTAAACCAGAACTTTTTCGACGCGACCCCGACGGAAGCCAAACAGGTGTGGGGCGCGTTCGGCGTGATGATGAAAGGCATCGACGAAACGCCGGGGATCTCCGTTATCGGCAACATGGATGACGACCAGCTGATGGTCGGCCCGTCCACCACCGCGCCGTGGACGACGTATGTGTTAGCCGACGCCGAGCGTCTGGAAAACGTTGCGGCGGTGTGCAATTTATTCCGCACCACGCCGGTCGGCGACAGCGGCAGCAAGCTGTGGAAGTACTGCAAAATCGAAGCTCGCGTGGGCCGTGAACTGATTATTCAGAACTGATGGAGTCGTCGATGAACGCCCCGGATGCGCTGCGTTTACAGCAGCTCGAAGATGACCAGGCCGCACGTGTGTGCATCAGCCAGTACATGCGCTTGTGCGACAGCCTCGATACCCTCGAAACGGTGCAGGCGATTGGCGAACTGTTCTGCGAAGACGCCTGCTGGGAAGGACTCGGCGAACCCTATGCCACCCGTCTGGGCCGTCATCAAGGGCGCGCCGCGATTGTCAGCATGATGGCGGGCTATGTGCAACAGCCCGCGCATTTCGTGATGAACGCGCACTTTCTCTGTTCCGAAGCGCTGTGGCATGAGCCGAACGGACAACTGCGTGGCCGCTGGCTGATGCTGCAAACCTCGGCGTTTAGCGCCGGTGGCGCGCACCTGAATGCGGCGGAAATCAATGTGACCTTTGTTCGTGACGCGGGGGCGATGGTGATGCGCCATTTCACCACCCGCAACCTGTTCAGCCGCCCGGTAGACCACTGGCACGCGGCGGATGCTTTACCCGTCCCGGATAAAAAATAAGACGTGCAGGAGAATGGACATGCAATGCGACCACCTCATTAATGTGAAGAATATCGACACCACCATGCCGCCGACGCTTTCCGGCGCGGAGATTGCGGCGTTAGTGAAATCTGACCGGGTACACACCTCGCTGTATACCTCGGCTGCGCTGTTCCAGCTCGAACTGGACCGTATTTTCAGCAAGACCTGGGTCTGGGTGGCGCATGAGAGCGAAATCCCGGAAACCGGCAGTTTTAAAACCACTGAAATCGGCACCCAGCCGGTGATCGTGGTACGTGGACGCAAAGGTGCCGTTCATACACTGCTGAACCGCTGCCGCCATCGCGCCGCCACGGTGTGCGAACATCGCAGCGGCAAAACCAACAGTTTTGTTTGTCCGTATCACGGCTGGGGCTATGCGCTGGACGGCAGTCTGCGCGGCGTGCCGCACCCGGAAAGCTATGCCGACCAGTTGGAAAAGGGCGAGTTGGGGCTGGTGTCGCTGCGCACCGAACAGTATGCGGGGATGATTTTTGCCACCTTCAACGAGCAGATTGAACCGCTGGACGATTTTCTCGGCACCGCCAAAAAGTGGATGGACTTGTTCATGAAGCAGGGCGCGGGCTATCCGATCAAAACCGGCCCGGCGCACCGTTTTCGCTTTCCCGGCAACTGGAAAATTCAGCTCGAAAACACCACCGATGGCTATCACTTCCCGGTGGTTCACCGTTCGTTCCTGAGTTCGGTTGATAAGCAGACCGAAGAGATGCTCAATTTCGTCGACGGCAGCGGGTATGTCGAAGATCTCGGTAACGGTCACAGCGTGATGGTGATGATCCCGGAACTGGTGGATCTGGATGCCAATCTTGATGCGCCGATCCCGGAACGCTTCACTGAACTGGCCGACGCACTGCGTGTCGATCACGACGAGCAACAAGTCAGACGTATTGTGCGTGCCGTCGGCGGGTCTGGTTTCAACCTCAATATCTTTCCGAATATCGCCTGTTCAATGGCGTTCTTCCGTGTGCTTCAGCCGGTGTCGGTCAACGAAACCGAAATCCACCATGCGGTGATCACCATGGACGGCGGGCCGGAAATCGCCAACCAGGCGCGCTTACGTCTGCATGAACATTTCCAGGGGCCGATGGGCTTCGGCACGCCGGATGATTCAGAGGCGTGGGAGCGCGTACAGCGCGGGGCCACGGCGGGTGATGACCTGTGGATCATGCTTAATCGCGGGCTGGCGGGCGAATACTGTTCTGATGACGGTGTACGCAGCGACGTCAGTGCCGAAACGGGAATGCGCGCGGCGTATCAGCAGTGGAAAAAGTTGATGACGGAGGGCGAACAATGATGACGCCAGATTCTGCACTCTTTACCGCCATGACAGTGGTTAATCTCGAAGGGGACCTGCTCGATCAGGGCGAATTCAACGCCTGGCTGGAACTGTGGCAGCGCGACGGGCTGTACGTGGTGCCGATTGACCCGGCTGAAACCGATTTTAAAAACACGCTGAACTACGCCTGCGACGATCACCACATGCGGGAAAAACGCGTGAAACGCCTGTACAGCGGCGAGTCGATTTCCACCACCCCGCGCGCCAGAACGCTGCGCACGCTGTCGCGTTTTCGGGTGCTGGAGGCGAACGAGCAGTTGATCGTCGTGCGCGGCGCGCAGTCTTTGTGGGAACACCGCAAAGGCCACAGTCGTCATTATGCGGCGGACATCACCTGGCAATTGCAGCGCGAGGGCGACGGCTGGTTGATTACGCAAAAAGTGATCCGCCTGGTTAACAGCGACGATGTGCTGCACAGCATCGGTTACATCCTGTAAGGGGGGCGTATGACGCAAACCGCATTAGTGACCGGCGCGGCGGCCGGGGTGGGCAATGTGATTGCCAGTCGCTTGCTGGCACAGGGTTATCAGGTGGTGCTGACCGACGTTGACGTGGCGCGTGCGCAGCAGGCGGCGGATCGTCTTGATAACGGCGAGGGAAACGTGCTGGCGCTGGGGCTGGATATTCGCCAGCCGCAGGATTTTGATCGCGCGCTGGCGGCGACGCTCGATAAATTTGGCAGCCTCGAGGTGCTGGTGAATAACGCCGCGCTGACGCTGGCGACGCCGGTGATGGACATCAGCGTTGATGAATTTGACCGGGTGATCACCACCAATCTGCGCGGCACGTTTGTTGGCTGTCAGACGATGGGGCGCTATTTCGCCAGCCGTGGCTACGGGCGAATCATTAATCTGGCATCACTGGCCGGACAAAACGGCGGCACCGCGTCGGGCGCACACTACGCCGCGTCGAAAGGCGGCATTTTGACCCTCACCAAAATCTTTGCCCGCGAACTCAGCAAATCCGGGGTGACGGTCAACGCCATCGCGCCCGGCCCGATTGATTCGCCGATGGTGCATGCGCTGGTGCCGGAAGAAAAAATGGCGGGGCTGTTGCAGATGATCCCGGTCGGCCAACTGGGCGAAGCGGAATTTATCGCTCAGGTCGTGGCATTGCTGGCTTCTCCGCAGGCGTCGTTTGTCACCGGGGCGACCTGGGACATCAACGGCGGCTTGTTCATGCGCTAAGGAGTCAACATGCTGACACTTCAGGTTATCCGACGCGAGTTGCAGGGCGATGTGGTCCTGCTGACGCTGGCACATGCCGAAGGCATCGCGCTGCCGCCGTTCAGCGCCGGGGCGCATATTGACCTGCATCTGACCGAGGATTTGGTGCGTCCGTACTCGCTGTGCGGCGACCCGCAGGACGCGCATCACTATCAGCTCGGTATTCTTAAAGACGCCCATTCGCAGGGCGGATCGCGGGCGGTACATGCGCTGCGAGAAGGCGATGTGATTGCCGTCAGCGAGCCGCGCAATCTGTTTACGCTCGACGCTAACGCGAGCCACAGCCTGCTGATTGGCGGTGGGATTGGCATCACGCCGATGCTGGCGATGGCTGCTGAACTGCATGCCGCCGGGCGCTCTTTCTCGCTCTATTACTGCGCCCGTTCGCGTTCGCAGGCGGCGTTTCTGCCACAGCTGGAAAACGCGCTGTTTGCCGAACAGGTACGACTGCATTTCAGCGATGAACAGCGCCTGGATCTCGACGCGGTGCTGAGCGACGTGCCGCCGAACACGCATGTTTATGTCTGCGGCCCGACGCGGTTGATGGAGGCGGTCAGCGAACGGGCAGCACACCACGGTTATCTGCCGGAACAGTGTCATCAGGAGTGTTTCAGCGCGGAGGTACAAACCGGCGGTGAAGCGTTTGAAGTGGTGGCAGCGACCAGTGGCATCACCGTTAAGGTGCTGGAAGATCAGACCATTGTTGACGCGTTGGCGCAGGCGGGGCTGAAAGTCACCGTTTCCTGTAAACAGGGGATTTGCGGCAGTTGCCTGACTGACGTGCTGGAAGGCGAGCCGGATCACCGCGACAGCTATCTCACCGATGAAGAAAAGGCCGACGGCGACCAGATGTTGCTGTGCTGTTCGCGCGCGAAGTGCGGCCGCCTGGTTATCGATTTGTAAGGAGTAACCCATGACACTGCAAACTGAATTTCGTAATGCAATGGCCCAACTCGGGAGCGCGGTTTCGGTGATCACCACCGACGGCCCGGCGGGTAAATTTGGCTTCACTGCGTCCGCCGTCTGTAGCGTGACCGACCAGCCGCCCACGCTGCTGGTGTGTATGAACCGCAACTCGTTTGCGCACGAGCATTTTCGGCGCAACGGCACGCTGTGCGTCAACGTGTTGTCCAGCGACCACCAGGAACTCTCCGGTATTTTCGCCAACGCCAGCCTGCGCTCTGAACAACGTTTTCTGCACGACCGTTGGCAGGTGCTCGCCAGCGGCGCGCCGGTACTCAGTTCGTCGGTAGCCAGTTTCGACTGCCTGATTGCCGACTGTCACGAAGTGGGCAGTCACTCGGTCTTTTACTGTCAGGTGCAGGCGATCCGCATCAGCGAACAGCCGCGCGGACTGGTCTATTTCAACCGTCGTTACCATGCCGTCGGGCATGACGTTGAGGCATAGCGACGACAAACAGGGGCACGTGTAATGAGCAATGTGGCAACTGAAAATAGCGCAAGCGTCGCGGTGGGTAACCATGACGCGCAGCAAATGCGCAAGCTGGTGTGGGCCTCGGTACTGGGGAATGCGCTCGAATGGTATGACTTTTTCCTCTATGGCACGGCGGCGGCGCTGGTGTTTGGCCCGCTGTTCTTTCCGGTGGGCGGTGACCCGTTACAGGGCACGCTGCTGGCGTTTTCCGGTTTTGCGGTCGGTTTTCTGGCACGTCCGCTGGGCGGCATTGTGTTCGGGCATCTGGGCGATCGTTACAGCCGCAAAATGACGCTGATCATGACGTTGACGCTGATGGGCGCAACCACCTTCGTGATTGGCTTATTGCCGGTGTATGCGCAGATTGGTTTCTGGGCACCGCTGTCGCTGATCATCCTGCGTTTCTTACAGGGCGTGGCGTCGGGCGGCGAATGGGGCGGCGGGGTGCTGATGCTGAGTGAAAACGCGCCAACGGCCAAGCGGGGGTTTTACACCGCCTGGAGCCAGATGGGCGTCTCCGGTGGCTTCGTGCTTTCGGCCTTCGCCTTTTATCTGGTGCAGCAGCTGCCGGAAGCCGATTTTATGCGCTGGGGTTGGCGCGTGCCGTTCCTGTTGAGCATCGTCATCTTTTTAGTCGGCGTTTATATCCGCAAAAACATCCGCGAGAGCAAAGCCTTCTCCCAGGCCCAGCCGGACGATAAGCACGAAAAAATCCCGCTGCTGGTTCTGCTGCGCGAACACCCGAAAGCGCTGTTGCAGGCCATCGCGCTGCGTCTGCCGGAAAACGGCGCGTCATACATCTTTTTCACTTTCTCGGTGGTGTACGCCAAACACATCGGCATTGGCACCGGGGAAATCATCAGCGCGGTGACGCTGGCGATGCTGGTGGAGTTTTTCTCCATTCTGTTCTGGGGCGCGCTGTCGGACCGCATTGGTCTGAAACCGGTCTATTACATCGGGGTGATTGGCCTGCTGGTGATGGCATTTCCGTTCTTCTGGCTGCTGTCGACCGGTAGCTACGGTTGGGTGCTGCTGGCGATGATGCTCGGTTTACCGTTTTGTCACGGGGCGATGATTGGCACCCAGCCGTGCATCATGAGCGATCTGTTCCCGGTGCGGGTGCGTTATTCCGGGCTGGCGCTGGGTCACGAGGTGGGTTCAATTTTTTCCGGCGGGCTGGGGCCGATGCTGGCGGTGGCGCTGCTGATGGAATTTGACGCCGCGTGGCCGGTGTCATTACTGCTGGTGGTTTACGCGCTGCTGGCGTGGATTGCGCTGCGTAGCCTGCCGTCAGACAACACCAAAAGCAAAGGAGTGAAGCATGAGTATCACCATTGAGTCCATCGCCTGTTGGCTGGTGGATATTCCGACCGTTCGCCCGCACAAGCTGTCGATGACGACAATGGGCTGCCAGACGTTGACCATCGTGCGGATGACCTGTGCGCAGGGCGTGATCGGTTGGGGGGAAGCGACCACCATCGGCGGCCTGAGCTACGGGGCGGAAAGCCCGGAAGCCATTAAATCGGCGATTGAAACCTATCTCTCACCGCTACTGTGTGGGCAGACGTTCAGCGGGGCGGCGGCGCTGGCAGAGAAAATGAACGCCAGCGTGAAGGGCAACACCTTTGCTAAATCGGCGCTCGAGACCGCGTTTCTTGATGCGCAGGGCAAACTGCTCGGCGTGCCGGTCAGCACGCTATTGGGCGGCGCGTTAAGCGAGCGCCTGCCGGTGCTGTGGACACTGGCGAGTGGCGACACCGATAAAGATATCGATGAGGGCAAACGTCTGTTGGCAGAAGGGCGGCACGATACCTTCAAACTTAAAATCGGTGCGCGCGAACTGGCGACAGATATCCGTCACGCGCTGGCGATTAAGGCCGCGCTCGGCGATGAGGTCAGCGTTCGCGTTGACGTGAATCAGGCATGGGATCTGACCACTGCTATCAAGGGCATGACTCAGCTACAAGACGGTGGTATCGATCTGGTGGAGCAGCCGATCCCGCTGTGGGACAGACAAGGCTTAATCATCCTCAGTCAGCGTTTTGCGCTGCCGATTCTGGCGGATGAAGCGGTGGCGACCAGCCACGACGGTTATGCGCTGGCAAACGGCGGTTTCACCGGGGCTTACGCCCTGAAAATTGCCAAAGCGGGTGGCCCGGCGCAGGCGCTGAAACTGGCCCACGTTGCGCAGGCCGCAGGCGTGGCGTTGTACGGCGGCACGATGCTGGAAGGCACGCTTGGGAGCGTTGCCTCATTGCACGCGTGGTCAACGGTCAAGATGCAATGGGGCACAGAAATGTTCGGCCCGTTGCTACTAAAAGACGACATCGTGGTGCACCCGCTCGATTTCAGCGACGGGCAGGTGACGCTCCCCACGGCCCCTGGACTGGGCATCGAAATAGATGACGAAAAACTTCGCCATTACGCGCGTAAATAAAAGGACATCAGCATGCTTTTTAAAGTGGAAATGCAGGTCAATATTCCGTCGTCGTTGCCCCAGGCGCAGGCGGATGACATTAAAGCCAGAGAGAAAGCCTATTCGCAACGTTTACAGCGCGAAGGCAAATGGCCACATATCTGGCGGGTGGTGGGGCAATACGCCAACGTCAGCATTTTTAACGTGGCGGATAATCAGGAACTTCACGAACTATTAACGGCATTACCGCTGTATCCGTATATGGAAATAACCGTCCAGCCGCTGTGTCTGCACCCGTCATCCATTGAAAACGAGCAGTAGTCATTTATTAAAATAACCTTACCCTACAAGAGGAATTCGCAATGTCAGTTAATCCGGCAAAACAAACAGAACTGGAAACGTTACTTGCTATCAGCAGCGGCTTAAATTCCGCGCAGGGGAACGATCGCTTTAAAGCCATCATGCATCAGGTGCTCGGCGACCTGTGTCAGACCATTAAAAAGTTTGATATTACCGACGAAGAATTCTGGCTGGCGGTGAATTATCTCAACGAGCTGGGCGAACGTAAAGAGGCCGCGCTGCTGGCGGCGGGTTTAGGGCTGGAGCATTATCTCGACATGCGTGCCGATGAAAAAGAGGCCGCCGCCGGAAATGAGGTGGGCACGCCGCGTACTATCGAAGGGCCGCTGTATGTCGCCAATGCGCCGTTAAGCAAAGGCTTTGCCCGCATGGATGATGGCAGTGAAAAAGCCGAAGCGATGTGGCTGCACGGGCAGGTGACGGACCTGAACGGCAAACCGGTGGCGGGTGCGATGGTCGATATCTGGCACGCCAATACCCACGGTGGTTACTCCTTCTTTGACCCGTCACAGAGCGAATACAACCTGCGTCGCCGTGTTGAAGCGGATGCGCAAGGGCGTTACGCGGTGCGCAGCATAGTGCCTTGCGGATACGGCTGCCCGCCGGATGGCCCAACGCAAAAACTGCTGACCGGGTTAGGTCGTCACGGTAATCGGCCAGCGCATGTGCATTTCTTTGTTTCCGCGCCGGGTTATAAACACCTGACCACTCAGATTAACCTCAACGGTGATGAATATCTGTGGGATGATTTCGCCTTTGCCACCCGCGAAGAATTGATTGCTGACCCGGTTAAAATCACCGACAGCAAACTGGCGCAGGAACGCGATATTAACGAGCCGCATACTGAAGTGAGCTTCAATTTTTCATTGGTCGATGCAAGTGAGAGTGAAGAAGAAAATCGTGGAAAACGCGCTCGCGTGAAGGAATAAAAAAGTGAGACGGCGGGATGTGAAAAATACGCATCCCGCCATTTTTTATAAAGGACGGATCTCTTTGGAACGTAACGTTACTCTGACCGGCACCGATTTATACGACGGCGTACCGCTGTCTTCATCACGATAATCCAGCGGAACCAGCACGTTGGCTTCCGGATAATAAGCCCCGACCGAACCCGACGCGATGTTATACGCCACCACGGTAATATCGTTCAGGCTAAGTGTGCTGTCAGGTAAAGCGGTGGTAATATCCACCCGATCGCCATGCTCTAGCCCCAGGTGCGCCATATCGTCTTCATTCATAAACAACACATCACGCCGCCCAAACACGCCGCGATAACGGTCGTCGAGCGCATAAATGGTGGTGTTGTATTGGTCATGGCTGCGCAGCGTGATCATGCGCAGGGTGTTTTCCCCTTCGCCTTTCACGTTCTCATCCACGCCGTGGAACACCGAGAACATGGCTTTTCCACTCGCCGTCGGCCAAACGCGTTCCGTCGGTGGCAGCGGCATGCGGAAACCACCGGGCACGCGGATCCTTTCGTTGTAGTCGGCAAAACCGGGGATGGTTTTTTCGATAAGCTCTCGAATACGGTCGTAATCCGCCACCAAATCCATCCACGCCACTTTGGTATCAGGCAGTGTTGCTTTTGCCAACCCCGCGACGATCGCCGGTTCGGACAGCAGCAGCGGCGAAGCCGGTTTCAGCTTGCCCGAGGAGGCGTGAACCATCGACATCGAATCTTCGACGGTGACCGACTGTTTGCCGGTCTGCTGCATATCCAGCTCGGTGCGGCCCAGGCATGGGAAAATATAGGTTTCATTGGCGACCAGCAGATGCGTGCGGTTGAGCTTAGTGCCGACGTGGACGCTGAGATCCAGCTTTTGCATCGCCGGGAATGCCTGCTCATGATCGGGCATTGCGACGGCAAAGTTCCCGCCGAGGCACAGCATTGCTTTGGACTCGCCGCTGATCATTGCTTGTGTTGCCGCCACGGCGTCGTGACCGTGTTTAGCGGGCGGCACAAAACCAAAGACGTCTTCGATGCGTGACAGGAATGCCTGCGTCGGTTTCTCGGTGATGCCGACCGTGCGATTGCCTTGTACGTTAGAGTGCCCGCGCAAAGGGCAAATCCCTGCGCCCGGTTTGCCGATGTTGCCGCGCATCAACAGCAAATCGGCAATCAAACGTACGTTGGCTGTGCCTTTATTGTGCTGAGTGACACCCATGCCGTAGGTGATAATCGTGGCGTTAGATTTGGCATAGGCGAGAGCGACGGTTTCCAGACTGGCTTTGGTCAAACCGGATTCGTGTTCAATCGCTTCCCACGTGGTGGCAGCAATATCTGCGGCAAAATCGTCAAATCCTTGGGTGTGGCCTGCGATAAATGCGCTATCCAGCACGCCGCCGCGTTCCGCTTCAAATTGCAGCAGGTGTTTCGCCACACCTTTTAACGCCGCCGCATCACCACCCGCTTTGACCTGGAAATAGGTTGAGGCGATATCGGTTGAGCGGTAGGTTGCCATTTCGACAACGCTTTGCGGATCGGCAAACCGTTCTAGCGCGCGTTCACGTAACGGGTTGAACACGATAATCGGCACGCCGCGACGCGCCAGTTCATGCAACGTGCCCATCATTCGCGGATGGTTGGTGCCCGGATTGTGACCGATAGAAATGACCAGTTCGGTCTTATCGAAATCATCGAGCGAAACCGTGCCTTTGCCGATGCCAATCGAGCGCGGTAATCCCGTGCTGGTGGCTTCATGGCACATATTGGAACAGTCGGGGAAATTATTGGTGCCCAGCTCGCGGGCGAACAGCTGAAATAAATAGGCCGCTTCATTCGATGCGCGACCGGAGGTGTAAAACTCAACCTCATCGGGCGCTAATCCGCGTAGGATCTCCCCAATGCGCGCAAACGCCTGCTCCCACGCCACCGGCCGGAACGTATCGCTGGTTTTGTGATATACCAACGGATGCGTCAGACGACCGTAGCCTTCCAGCTCAAAATCACTTTTCGCCAGCAGCGAGGCCACGGTATTCGTCGCCAAAAACTCAGGCATTACGCGCTTGTGGGTGGCTTCCCAGGTCACGGCTTTCGCGCCGTTCTCGCAAAACTGGAACGTCGACTTATGTTCTTTATCTGGCCACGCGCAGCCCGGGCAATCAAAACCGTCCGGCTGATTGGTGCGCAACAGCGTGGCCGGCGCATCGAAGGTGTCCATCTGCGTGCGCACGGCAATCGCCGTCGCTTTCAGCGCACCCCAACCGCCTGCAGGACCGTCATAGTGGCGGATCCCGGGGATCGCGCGTCGTTTGTTATTCATAGAGATTCCTGCTCGGTGATTTATCTGCTGAGTTCTACACCTTTGGCGTTAACGGTGTGGCAACAGAGTGGACACAATTTTGGGGTAGGGGGGTTAAGGAGGGCCATTTTGGGCGAGGTGTTAATCAGCCTCGCGGTGCCTTGAACAGGCCGGAGCGCCGCTCTGGATTAAACCGTTTCGGATTTCCCCGGCGATATAAGGTTGAGGTTTACTAAACAGATAACCTTGTACGAAATCGCAGCCCAGCGCCTGAAGACTTTCCAGTTGTTCCTGTGTTTCAACCCCTTCTGCAACGGTCTTCATACTGAGGGATTTCGCCATGCCGGTGATGAGTTTGATGATATTAAGGGCGTCTTCTTGGGTGGATATCGAATTCACAAAGGATTTGTCTATTTTGATTTTATCGAAGGCAAGTCGGCTCAGCCGGGAAAGAGAAGAATATCCCGTACCAAAATCGTCGATGGAGATGTTCACGCCCAGATCTCTCAGCTTGTTAAGGGTATTCATCGGCGTATTGCTCTCCATAAAGAGAGAAGATTCAGTCACTTCCAGTTCAAGACGATCGGCCGAAAGCCCTGTTTCTTTCAGAATAGACAGCACGATTCCTGAAAAGGCTTTGCTGCTTAGCTGGACAGGTGAGACGTTTACTGAAATTTTAATCGGAACTGCCCAGGAAGCCGCTTCCCGGCAAGCCATTTCAAGCACAGATTTCCCCATCTCGATAATCATTCCTGTTTTTTCAGCAACAGGTATAAAGCTATCTGGTGACAAAATACCTTTTCGCGGATGCACCCAACGAATAAGGGCTTCATAGCTGTAAATTTCCCGAGTATACGAATCTACAATCGGTTGATAATAAGCCACGAATTCTTTATTCACTAACGCCAATGCCATGTCATGCTCAAGGGTTCTGCTTTCCTGCAGCTTATCTAACATTCGCTGACGGAAGACTTTAATCTTGCTCGCACCTTCATTTTTGGCTTCATAAAGGGCCAGGTCGGCAAATTTATAGAGATAGTCGGAACGGCGTTCAGTTTCTGAGTTAACAATGCCCACACAGGTGGTTATGTTTATAATCGTGCTATAAATAGTGTAGGGCTGGTTAATGCGATCACATATTTTTTGGGCTAACGAAACAGCATGACTTTCTGCCAGACCACTTGTAAGCAATGCAAACTCATCGCCACCTAAGCGATAAAGCGTATCTGCAGGAAGATTCAGCGAATTCAGACGCAGAGATATCTGACGCAATAACATATCACCGGCATCATGACCATAGGTATCATTGACCTCTTTGAATCTGTCTAAATCAAACAACATCACGGTCACAGCGCTTTTATTGCTTTCTGCCATCATGATGGTTTTATTTAAATTATCCCAGAAAAACAGCCTGTTACTCATCTCTGTAAGAGGGTCATGGTAAACGTCATACTCCAGCTTTGTATTCTGGATTTGCAGTTTTTCTTTAGAGTCCTGAAGCGCTTCAGCGAGATTTTTAACCTGAAGATGCGCCTTCAAAATATTTCTATTTTGATAAAAAATCAGCACACCCAGTATCGCGCTCAGTATTATTAGCAGCACCGAGGTCGCGGAATAAATAACGTACAACGTTTGAATTTTGCTGTTGGCGTTGTTGATCAGGTTAACGTCTTTGTTTAAAGCGTCAGATGAAAGGCGGCTGAGTGGGGCATCAAGCGAATACATTACTTTCAGATATTTCTGGAGATCTGAGCGATTCATTTTCTCAAGATTTGCATCCAGATAATTAAGCGTATTTTCGAGTTTTACAGCCAGTTCATGAAGTGATTTATTGCTATCGATATATTGTCCCAAATCCCCTTCTTTCAATAAATCACTCTGGCTGAGCATAATATCGAGGTGAAGACGCACATCATCGAGTGTCATCGTCTCATCGATAGTGTAAAGACCAAGCCATGATTCGAACCGGTAATACTCCGAGACCAGCTGTCCAGCAGACCATGAATTGGCGTAGTGCGTCAGTTTCTGCAATTCTTGCTGCCTTTCATGCACAAGAAAAGAGATATATCCAGTAGATATAAAAAGGGAAAAAATTATGGCCGCCAGTATTCTGTTCATGTTGTTCTTCTGAAGCCTTACTCAATGCTCATTTTACTGACCTGCCATGCTGACCTTGAATAAAAGACCTGATTATTCAGTTCAGGTTTGCTGTCATAGGGATACACGATGAATAGCGGACCTTTGTCGCGGACACGTATGTATTCGCCATTGATTTTTGAAGCAAGGATCACATTGTATTTTTTGAAATCACTGAGAGGGATAACGGTGGTGTAGTCGTTGAGTGCAGAGACCTTAACGACAGAACCTTTCGCCCCGACATAATCCATGAGTTTTTTTAGCGGAATACCCGTAAAAGTTGTGCGCCCATTATACCAGGGAGAGGCGGTCTGGAAACTCACCACACCTAGCTTCTCAAGGCTTGCGATATCGAAAACGGCTTTACCGTCTTCATTTGTATTTTCTATATTACCGGACAGTGTTAAAAGGACTTTCCCGGCAGGTTTGGGAAGCTCACCAGCCAAAGCCTGCGTGGAGATCACAACGCTTAACAACATCACAATTGATCGCATTCTAACCACCTATCTGCCGAATATAAAAGAATTATAATTTAGTTATTATGATATTTATACATGCTGTCTGGCGAATAACAATGCATTACGAAAATTTATAATTTAATGCATTAAAATCAACTAATTACAGTGTGTTTTGCGCTTTTACATTGATTGGTCAAGGTCGTTACTGTTATTTTAGGCCTACTCAACGCATTGTGACTGTACAAAAATAAACCATTGTTTAGTCAATACAAATAAACTCATATAAATACTAAGGTTTATTAGTTTGTGCAGGTTCCGAGCATCGCTGTTTTGACGATGGAGGCATTTGTTGTATAAATCGAACTTTCGGCTGGTAGCGGGAATATATTCCATTTTATTGGGATAAAAGGGCTGCTTGTGGGCGTAGCAGTGGTTCTGAATCCCCCATTGACACGTTCACAGCAAAACCTTCATCAACGACAGTTCCCGTACTCTTTGGCTGAACGACAGAGCCATTCATTTACCTTGCACTCGAAGGGATCACACAACGCCCTCTTTTGGCATAAGGAAGGAAGCTCTGTAGTGGCACACTAAATTTGGCCACCTGAACAGAGGTGATATCATCGCCTCATAATCAAAAACAGGTGATATTATGACCGGACGTAACAGACGTAATTTTAGCCCAGAGTTTCGCCTCGAAGCTGCTCAGCTTGTTCT
>DASXML010000061.1:0-137928 GCA_036495715.1 Scandinavium sp. | reverse complement strand
GATGTGGAGAAGCGCAGTCCGGTGCAAATTATCTACGACACAGATTCGGGTATCTAAGGCCCGGTACGGCATCCGGACTGCATGGCAGAGAGAACTGGCCGGTTCTCTCTGCACGGAAGGGATAATACAAGGCCCGGTAAGCAAAGCGCCACCGGGCAGCTGCATCGCCGGGCGGCACTACGTTTGCCCGGCCTACGAAAACACGCAGATCAGACGCTGAATGAAGAACCACACCCGCAGGTGCTTTTGGCGTTCGGGTTGGTCACGATAAAACGTGAACCTTCCAGGCCTTCGGTGTAATCCACCGAACCACCGACCAGATATTGCAGGCTCATCGGGTCAACGACCAGACCAACGCCCTGTTTCTCGATGGTCATATCACCTTCGTTTATCTTGTCGTCGAAAGTGAAGCCGTATTGGAAACCGCTGCAACCACCGCCGGTGATATAGACGCGCAGTTTCAGGTCCGGATTTTCTTCATCCGCAATCAGGTTTTTTACTTTGCTGGCGGCCGCATCAGTAAACTGCAGGGGCAGCGCTACGTCATCACTCATTTCATACTCCAGTTAATTCGCCAGGCCTAAAGTCTCACCGGGTCTTTTGCCTATTATCTAATACCTGACTAAATCGTTCAAGTATTCTCCCCGGCGGGCGGTTTCTCTTTCGCCGCATTTTCGGCTTCCTGCTTCGCCAACGTACGGGTCAGGATCGAGGAGTAGAGCGGTTTCCCGCCAAGGAACTGTGCTAATAGTGTTGCGCCAAGACAGGTAATAATCATTGGCAAAATGAGCTGATAATTATCGGTCATTTCCAGAACAAGCACGATTCCGGTCAGCGGGGCACGTACTGAAGCGGCAAACAGCGCCCCCATACCCGCAATCGCAAACGTCCCCGGCTCAAGGTGATAGGCCGGGAACCAGGCCGTGGCCGCCATGCCAAACGCAGTGCCTGACAACGTGCCCAACGCCAGCATTGGGGCAAAAATCCCACCCGGCGCGCCCGAACCGAAGCACAGCAATGTCGTGACCACACGCGCAATAAAGATAAACATCAGCAGACCGACGGTATAGTTACCCGCCGCCGCGACAGGGATCAGATTAAAGCCACCGCCCGCCGCTTCTGGTGTGATCAACCCAAGCAGGCCACATATACCGCCCAGCAGACCACCAATCAACACCCACTTTTTGATGTCACCGCCGTGAATACGCTGGAACATATCCTGCGTACGCAGCACCAGCATATTAAAGAGTGGGCCGACGCAGCCAAAGATCATCCCTAAAACCAGGTACAACCACAGCGTGTTAACCGGCGCATTGGCGAGTTTACCCACCTCAATCACCGCGGTTTCGCCATTAAAAATGCGGAACACGACGCTCGACATAATCACGCCGATAAACACGGCTTTGATGGAAATTAGGTTGTAGCGAAACTGCGGGCGCATCTCTTCGATGATAAAGAGGATCCCCGCCAACGGCGCGTTAAAGGCCGCGGCCAAACCCGCCGCCGCACCGGTTGCCAGCAACGAATGTCGCGCTTCTGCGGTGCGCAAACGGAAAATATCGAGCACCATACGCCCGATGTTACCCCCGAGTTGTACCGTCGGGCCTTCTCGTCCGAGCACCATACCCGCGCCCAACGTGCCCATCCCACCGATAAATTTCACCGGAATGACACGCCACCAGCGTACCGGGCGTAATTCCTCCAGCGCGCCTTCAATTTCGGGAATACCCGAACCGCCCGCTTCTGGCGCAAAGCGACGCACCAGATAATAGCCGACCATCGCCAGCAATCCGGAGAGAATAAAGGCCAACGGCCAGACTAAAAACCAGTGATTCGCTACCTGAGCCAGTGAGCCAATTCGCACATTCTGGACCCAGCTAACGGCTTTCTCAAAAGCGACGCCCATCAGCCCCGCCAGCGTACCGACAACGGCGGCCATCAGAAGAATGGCTAACGGTGTTTTATCCCTGCGAACTAAACGGCGTACCGCATCTCCACGGCGCAGACGAACGATTTGCTGTGATTCGAAAGAGGGTGTTTCTGGTTTCATGCCATTATCATTATTGCCAGGAAAAATCGCGGATTGCATTGTAACCACCCAAAAGGGGGTACGTCGCCTAAAAGTTCCCACATTATTACATTGTTTCAATTGGGCAAAACATTCATAACCTTTCTGGAATAACTTAGAATAGTCGGCTAACACGCTTTCTACGAACCAGGAACCTCGCAATGAGTAAATCAGAGAATCTATACAGCGCGGCACGTGAATTGATCCCCGGCGGCGTTAACTCGCCGGTGCGCGCCTTTACCGGCGTCGGTGGCACCCCGCTGTTTATCGAACGTGCTGACGGCGCCTATTTGTACGATGTGGACGGCAAAGCCTACGTCGATTACGTCGGTTCCTGGGGCCCGATGGTGCTGGGCCATAACCACCCTGCTATCCGCAATGCGGTGATTGAAGCAGCCTCTCGCGGTTTAAGTTTCGGCGCGCCAACCGAGATGGAAGTCAAAATGGCGGAGCTGGTCACCGAACTGGTGCCGACCATGGACATGGTCCGCATGGTGAACTCCGGTACGGAAGCGACCATGAGCGCCATCCGTCTGGCACGCGGTTTCACCGGGCGTGACAAAATCATCAAATTCGAAGGCTGCTACCACGGCCACGCCGACTGCCTGCTGGTGAAAGCCGGTTCCGGTGCGCTGACCTTGGGCCAGCCGAACTCCCCGGGCGTTCCGGCTGATTTCGCCAAACACACCCTGACCTGTACCTATAACGATCTGGCGTCGGTACGCGAAGCGTTCGAGCAATATCCGCAGGATATCGCCTGTATCATCGTTGAGCCGGTGGCGGGCAACATGAACTGCATTCCACCAGAACCGGGTTTCCTGCCGGGTCTGCGCGCACTGTGCGATGAGTTTGGCGCGTTGTTTATCATCGATGAAGTGATGACCGGCTTCCGCGTGGCGCTGGCAGGCGCACAGGATTACTACGACGTCGTACCTGACCTGACCTGTCTGGGCAAAATCATCGGCGGCGGTATGCCGGTGGGCGCATTTGGCGGTCGTCGTGACGTGATGGAAGCGCTGGCCCCGACCGGCCCGGTTTACCAGGCGGGTACGTTATCTGGCAACCCAATTGCCATGGCAGCCGGTTTTGCCTGTCTGAATGAAGTGGCACAGCCTGGCGTACATGAAACCCTGACCAGCCTGACCAATCAACTGGCGGAAGGTCTGTTGCGCGCCGCACGTGAAACGGGCATTCCACTGGTGGTGAATAACGTCGGCGGCATGTTCGGGATTTTCTTCACCGACGCGAAAACCGTGACCCGTTATCAGGACGTGGTGAAATGCGACGTAGAGCGTTTCAAGAAGTTCTTCCATCTGATGCTCGAAGAAGGCGTATATCTGGCCCCGTCAGCGTTTGAGGCAGGCTTTATGTCCGTGGCGCACAGCGAGCAGGATATCAACAACACCATTGACGCGGCGCGTAAGGTGTTTGCTAAATTGTAAGCGGGATGCCGGGTGGCGGCTAGCGCCCTGCCCGGACTACAAAACGACAAATTGTAGGTCCGTGCAAGCGCAGCGCCGCCGGGCATGATTTACCGGCTCTGTTTTCTCAGCAGATAAATAAAATACGGCGCGCCAATAAACGTCGACAACAGCCCGGCCGGTATTTGGTACGGGAACAACACCATTCGTCCACACCAGTCCGCAAACACCAACAAAATCCCACCAACTAATGCAGACAGAATCATGTGCGGCATCGTCCGACGGAAGCCCATCATGCGCGCGATATGCGGTGCCATCAGGCCAATAAAACTCAACGGACCAATGGTCATCGTGGCTGTCGCCGTCAGACTGGCCGCCAGTAATAGCAGTGCAATGCGCGTTGGCGTTAATGCCATGCCCACGGCACGCGCGGTATCACCGCCGAGCGGTAAAATCGTCAGCCAACGGCGGCAAAACGGCGTCAGCGCCAGCAACACCATCATCACCAACCCCGTGTGCCAGACCTGCTGATAAGAGGCGTTATAGGTCGAGCCGGAAATCCAGGTGAGGATCTGCGCCATACGCGGATCGCCGCTCGCCTGTAGCATCATCAGTAGCATCGTAAAGGCCGTACTGAGCGCCATCCCGGCTAGCAACATGCGGTGCGGAGAGAACCCGCCACGCCCGGAAGCAATCAGGATTATCATCAATGTTGCCGCCGCCCCTAAACTGCCCGCAGGCAGCAGCCAGCCGAACGCATTGCCTGGCACAAAGAACAGCATCAGCACCACGCCAAACGCCGCGCCGGAGGAAATACCCAGCACTTCCGGGCTGGCCATCGGGTTACCGGTCAGGCGCTGAATAATACAGCCCGCCACCGCCAGCATCATCCCGGCAACCAACGCCGCCAGAATTCGCGGCGCACGCCATTCCATTAATGCATTCAGCAAATCACCGCTCGCCCAATGCCAGCCGTGCGTATCACGTCCGAGCGACAGGGCCACCAGCATTCCCAGCAACAAAATGACCAGACCTACCAAAGACCACACCAGCACGCGCTGACGTTCCACCGCCACGCGATCGCCCGCATCCATTGCCGGAGCGCTAATACTGCGCAAACGCGGCAGCAACCACAACAGCAGCGGCGCACCAATCAGCGCGGTAACCGAACCGGTGGACACTTCCATCCACACCTGCGACAACCACAAAATCAGCTGATCGGAAAGCCAAAGGATCAGCGCACCGATAAGCGGCGCCAGCATCAGGCGTGAAAGCAAACGGCGTGCGCCAAGCATTTTCGCCAGCAGCGGCGCAAACAGGCCAATGAAGCCGATGATACCCACCGCATTCACCAGCAGCGCACTGATAATAATCGCCAGCGTTAATGCGCCAAGACGCGCCAGTGACAGCGCCAGCCCCAAATTACGTGCCACGCCGTCATCCAGCCCCATCAGGGTTAACGGACGTAACAGCAGCAGCGTCAACATCACGCCACCCAGTAATTGTGGCCACAGCCGTTGCACGACGCTCCAGTCGGTTTGCGTCAATGTACCAGAACTCCACAGGAACATGCTTTGCAGCTGGTCATGATGGAACAGCACCAACAGCTGATTCACCGCGCCGCAGTACATACTGACCACTAACCCCGCGAGGATCAGCGTCACCGGCGAAAGCCGTTTGCCCCAGGACACACCGAACACCAGCGCCCCAACCACACAAGCGCCCACCAGTGCGGCAAATTGCGTGGTGAGGGCGCCAGGCATTGCCCACAAGGTGGTAAAGGTTATGCCCAACTGCGCGCCGGTGGCGACACCGAGCGTCGTCGGTTCCGCTAAAGGATTTCGCAACACCTGTTGGAACAGTACGCCCACCAGCCCAAGCCCTGCGCCTACCAACAATGAAATGGCCAAACGTGGCAGTAAACTGTAGTGGAACAGCATCTGGCGGATGCTGTCGACATTTGGCTGCCACAGCGCTTCACGCCACTGCGCACGCGGCAACGCCACGTTAACGTTGTGCCAGCTCAGCCACGCCGAAGCGATAAACAACAGCAAAAGTAACAGCGCCGGGAAACGCGCAATGCGCTGGCTCATGCCTTGCCTCCCAACGCATTATCAAGAATGCGCACGAAGTTCATCACCGACAGCGTCGCGCCGTAGAACCACACCGCGGGCACACGCTGGAAACGCTGCTGTCGCACAAACGGCATCGCTTGCCACAGCGGCGTCGCCATCAGTTTTTGCATGTCGGCCTCATTGCCGTGATCGAAGCAAATCACATCCACATCTGTAAACTCGCCGAGCCGGTCAATGCCCACCACCTGGCTGCCCCAGAAGTTAGTTTCGCTTTGCCAGGCGTTAACGATGCCGTAGTCATCGAGAATGTGCTGGAACAAACAGTTCGGACCGAAAGCGAGCATATGACGAGCATCAAGCAGCGTGACCATCAGCAACGGGCGTTTGCCACGCGCGGCAAAACGCGGTTTGTGCTGCGCAACAAAATCATCAAAATGCGTGAGGTGAGCGCGGGCCTGGTTTTCCATTCCTAACAGTTGGCCCATTTCAGTCAATGACTGACGTGCATTGGTGAGTGGGTGTTTACCATCGCTGAAATTGAAGCCACGACCGGGTGCGATACGCGCCAGTTTTTCCGGCGCCGGGCCATAGCCTGCCGACCACACCATGTACGACGGTTTCATTTCGGTCAGCAGTTCGAGATTCGGTTCGGTGCGCAAGCCGACGTCAATCACCGACGCAGGCAACCCTGGCTCGTTCACCCACAGGTTGTAGTTGGGAATATCGGCCACGCCGTACGGCGTCACGCCCAGCGCCAGCAGCAGTTCCACCGGTAGCCATTCGAGAGCCACGATGCGGTGCGGGTCTACCGTCGCGGCGTGCGCGCTTTTCATCTGCCACAGCAGAGGCGACAGCGCCATCGCCGTCAGTAAACGACGACGGCTAATCAGGAGAGAATCATTCATCAATACACAAAACTTACCGGGGCCGCGCCGCCTGGATGCGGCAGGATCCCCATTGGAATGCCGTAGATTTTTTCCAGCGTTTCGCTACGCATCAGCGTTTCCGGCGTGCCCTGAGCAATCATTTCACCCCCGCGCAATGCCACCAGATAATCGCAATAGCGCGCCGCCATGTTGATATCGTGCAACACCGCAATAACCGTCAGTCCGCGCTGCTGGCTGAGACGATGCACCAGCGCCAGCACATCGACCTGATGGGCGATATCCAGTGCTGACGTCGGTTCATCAAGCAGCAAACAACGGCTGTCCTGCGCCACCAGCATCGCAATCCACGCCCGCTGACGTTCGCCGCCGGAAAGGCTGTCCACCAGCCGATGCGCCAACGGTTTCAAGCCAACCAGCGCAATCGCTTCTTCCACTTTCTCACGATCGGCGACGCCAAAACGCCCTAATGCACCGTGCCACGGATAGCGACCAATCGCCACCAGCTCACGCACCGTCATCCCTTCTGCCTGCGGCAACTGCTGCGGTAAATAAGCCACTTTGCGGGCAAAGGCTTTGCTGTTCCAACTTTCGAGCGGTTGACCATCCAGCAAAATATCACCTTCAGAAGGTGGCTGATGACGGCCCAACATTTTCAACAGCGTGGATTTTCCCGAGCCGTTATGACCGATAAGGCCCGTCACTTTACCGGGTGGAAAGGTCAGCGAAAGCGGGTGCAGCAGCGTACGGCCTGGTACACGAAAAGCGACATCGTTCAGGGCGAACGTGGTGTCGGTCTGAGTTGTGGTGTCCTGCATAACGGCCAACTTGTTAAAATGGCGCGGAAAACCGCGCCTAAAGAGGAGATTAGAAACGGAAGGTGGCTGTCGCCACAACCTGACGCTCTGCGCCCCAATAGCACGCATATTCGCTGTAGCAGCTGGAAACGTACTCGCGGTCAAACAGGTTGTTGACGTTCACACCAACTGACGAACCAGGCAGGCCGAGACGAGCCAAATCGTATTTGATGGTCGCATCCGCCAGCATGTAACCCGCTACGTTGAACGACTCATACGCTTTCGGTGAGTTCGCCGAGTAGTAGCTGACGGTGTTGCCAATGTAACGAGTGCCCGCGCCGATCGTCAAACCGCTGAGGGCCGTTTCGTGGAAGGTGTAATCCGCCCACAGAGAAGCCATGTTGCGCGGGATCTCTGCCGGACGTTTGCCTTCATACCAGGTATCCTGCGTGTATTTCGCATCGGTATAGGTATAGGACGCCGTGACGTTGATATTGGCATTCACCGCCGCTTTCGCTTCCAGCTCGAGGCCACGGGAGCGAATTTCGCCGCCCTGAACGCTAAAGCCGCTGGTCGGCGCGCTAGGATCTGCCGTCAGGTTGCCGTCTTTGGTCAATTGATAAACTGCCGCCGTCAGCACCACAGGCATATCTTTCGGCACGTACTTCACGCCGCCTTCGTACTGCTTCCCGTTCGACGGATTGAACGGTTTGCCGCCCATGGTCGCGCCAGAAATAGGCTCGAAGGATTCGCTGTAGCTAAAGTACGGAGAGATGCCGTTGTCGAACAGATAGTTCAGGCCACCGCGCCAGGTAAACTTGTGGTCATTAACTTCGGCAGTGGTATTTGAGGAACGCGTCAGGGTAGATGTTTTAGCATAATCGTAACGGCCACCAACAGTGAGCACCCACTTATCCCATTCCGCCTGATCCTGAATATAAGCCCCCGTCTGTTCCTGACGGTTCAGCACCGCATACGGGAACGTTACGTTGATATTGGGATCACCGTACTGCGGGTTCTGCATGCTGATCGGATCGGCAGAACCGTAGTCTGCGTCAATGTCATTACGCATACGCATGTAATCGACACCGGTCAGCAAGGTGTGATCCACCGGGCCGGTTGCGAATGTAGACTGCAACTGGTTATCAACGGTGAACGAGTTCAGCTGTTCATCAGAACGCACATACGCACGGCTAATCTGGCCTGGCGCAATATAACCATTGCCATAGACGGAACGGTACAAGGTGTTCACTTCGGCGTAACGCAGGTTTTGGCGCACGGTGAAGGTGTCATTAAATTCATGCGCGAAGCTGTAGCCCACCATCTTCTGACGGCGAGACATTTTATTGTCTGGATCGCCTTCGTTGAAATCGGTTGGCAATTTATGTTCATTGCCGTTGGCGTCATGGTAAGGCACCACAGTACCTTCACGCGGCAACCAGCCGTAATAACCTGCATCCGGATCGCTCTGGAAGTTGCTCAGGAAGGTGAAGTCAGTTTTGTCATCCGGACGCCAGCTAAAGGACGGCGCAATCGCATATCGCGTCGATTTCACCCTTTCTTGCTGCGCGTTCTGGCTGCTACCTAAACCGGTCAGGCGGTAAGACCACACGCCATCGTCATCAATCGCATCGCTGAAATCAAAACCGGTCTGCCACAGGTTGTCAGTGCCCATTTTGAACTGCACTTCTTTCAGCGGCTCAGTGGTCGGACGCTTGCTGACCATACTGACGATCCCGCCAGGGTTACTTTTTCCGTACAGCACGGAAACCGGACCGCGCATCACTTCCACGCGTTCCAGGAAATACGGGTCCATCGACATTTCAGAGTAGTTATCGCCCTGAAGCTTCATGCCGTCGAGGTATTGGTTGGTGTTTACCGTTGAAGAGGTGGTGAAGCCACGAATAGACACGACGTCATAGGTCGTTGAGCTGCCGCGAGTGGCGAAGACGCCTGGCGTATACGCCAGCGCTTCTTTCACCGTCGTCGGCTGCTTCATGTCCATTTCTTCACGCGTCACCACCGAAATAGACTGTGGCGTCTTTTCAATCGGCGTATCGGTTTTGGTGGCGGTGGCCGAGTGTTTAGCCGCGATGGTCGGGGACGGACCCCACGCGCTTTCCTGTGCGACAGGGGCTGCCGTCACGGTGATGGTTTCTTCTTTCGGTTGTGTTGCCGCTTGTGCAAAAGCAGACATGCCGCCGACCGCTGTGGCTACTACCACTGCGAGCTTACGCAGCGAGGTATTGTTTGGCTGAGCAGTGTTGAGACGTGCCATTGTTGTTCTCTGATGGTATTGAGTGAATGATAACGTAAACGAGAATTATTATTATGCCCGCAGAATAATAGGCGAAACGCGGAAGTCATAGCAAGTGGAATACGCCCCTACCAGAATTAAGGGCTTAAAAAATAACCGGATGGTTGATAGGGAGTTATGGAGAGGTTAAAAAAAACCGTAATTGAGGAAAATGTAGGCCGGACGGTACTGCATTTACCCGACCGACATAACCCCTTCACCAGGCGGTGAAGGGGTTATCGGCTTAGTTACTGCCAAACATATCTTTGATCCAGCCTGCTACGCCGTCGCTTTTCTCTTGCTTCGCCGGCTGTTGCTGCTGAGGCTGCTGTTGTTGCTGAGGCTGCTGTTGCGTTGAACCGCCAAACGGATTGGCATCCTGCTGCTGTTGCTGCAACTGCTGCTGCATCGCCAGGCTCTGCTGACACAGCTGATCCGGATTGGTGGTCCAGACCGGCAACTGACGCATACCGCTGCCATTACAGATAAAGTTGCCGTTATCATCCACGCTCATATTGACGATATCTTCCGGCGCCGTCAGATCCAGTGGGATCGGCGTTTCGTTGGAAAGATAGCGTTGATAGATGGACATCGCCCCGCTGGCACCGTACAGCTTGGTCGGCTGGTTGTTATCGCGACCGACCCAGGTGATCACCACTTCACGTCCGTCAATCCCGGCAAACCAGGTATCGACGTTGTTGTTGGTGGTCCCGGTTTTACCCGCCAGATGCAGGTTCGGGTATTTCGCGCCAAGCTGGCGACCCGTACCGCGCTGCACAACCTGCTGCATGGTCCACAGCGTCATGTACGCCGCCTGTGCCGGAACGGCACGTTCAGCCTGCGGATAGCTCTGGTACAGCACCGTTCCATCTTCGGCAATCACCGAACGCAGTGAAGACAGCGTGGCGCGGTTACCGCCGCTGGCAATGGTCTGGAACGCCTGCGCGACTTCAATTGGCGTCAAGTTCAGCGCGCCCAGCAACATCGCCGGAACCGCGTTGAGCTGCTCTTTCGGTGCGCCCAGTTTCAGCCAGGTATCGGTCACAGCCGGAAGACCCAGCGCCATACCGAGGTTCACCGTCGGCACGTTCATCGAACGGGTCAGCGCATCGACCAGCATCACCTGACCGCTGAAGCGCTTATCATCGTTCTGCGGCGACCAGGTCTGGCCGTTCGACAGGTGGATAGTCACCGGCGCATCGGCAATCCAGGTGTTCAAACGATAGATATTCGGCTGGCTCAGTGCGGTCAGATAGGTCGCGGGTTTGGCCAGAGAACCAATCGAACGACGCGCCTGCATTGCACGGTTATAGCCCGCAAACTGCGGTTCTGCGCCACCGACCATCGCCCGGACTTCACCGGTCATACGGTCGACAATCACCATTGCGGTTTCGAGGTCGCTCAGTTTGCGCTGTTTTTTCAACAGCGGAACGCCTTCGGAGGCCGCTTTTTCTGCTGCATCCTGCGCCACGGAATCAAAGGTGGTAAAGATTTTCACACCGGAAAGATCTTTCACCTTGTCGCCGAGCTTAGCCTGCAACTCCTGACGCACCATCTGCATGAACGCTGGCTGTGGGGAAATCACGCCGCCACGCGGCTGCACGCCCAACGGACGCGCGCTCAGCATGTCGTACAGTTCCTGGTCGATAACTTTCTGCTGTTGCAGCAGACGCAGGACCAAATTACGACGCTCCAGCGCCAGTTTTGGGTTACGCCACGGGTTGTAAATTGACGCCCCTTTCACCATACCCACCAGCAGCGCCTGCTGATCAAGGCTCAGCTCTTCCACCGGACGGCCAAAGTAGTACAGGCTTGCCAGCGGAAAACCACGGATTTCATTGTCGCCACTCTGACCGAGATACACCTCGTTCATATACAGCTCAAGAATGCGGTCTTTGCTGTAGCGAGCATCCATGATCAGCGCCATGTACGCTTCGTTGGCTTTACGCCAGTAAGAGCGTTCGCTGGAAAGGAACAGGTTTTTGACCAGCTGCTGCGTCAGGGTACTTGCGCCCTGCACGGTACGCCCCGCCATGACGTTCGCCAGGACCGCACGCCCCATCGAATAGAAGCTGATGCCGTCGTGCTCGTAGAAATGGCGGTCTTCGGTGGCGATCAGAGTGTCGATCAGCAGATCCGGGAAACCACTGCGCGGCACGAACAGGCGTTGTTCACCCGTCGGCGACGACATCATGGTGATCAGACGCGGATCGAGACGGAAGAAACCGAACTGGCGGTTGTTATCCATGTTGGTGATCGAATCCAGACGATCGCCGTCAAAGGTCAGCCGCGCGCGCGCCTGGCCTTCTTTACTGTCCGGGAAATCAAACGGACGGCGAATCATCTCGATACTGTTCGCCTGCACGGTAAATTCGCCTGGACGGGTCATTGCCGTCACCTGGCGGTACTGCGTGGCGGTCAGCAAGCGCACCATCTCGTTCTTGCTGATGGGCATATCAGGTTCAAGATTGACCATGCGACCGTAAACCGCCGCAGGCAATTGCCATACTTTACCGTCGATGCGGGCGCGGATTTTCTGGTCGAGATAGACGCCGTAAATGGCCATCAGCACCGCAAACACGATGCCCAGTTTTACCAGCAGCCAGAACCAGCCATATTTACGCCGAGGTTTCTGGCCTTTGCCTTTGCCTTTGCCTTTTCCGTTGCGGGGCATGGGTTGTTCATCCTCATCTTCGTAATCATCGTCGTCGTATTCATCGTCCTCAAGACGACGACGGCTAACCTTTTGCTTAGCCGGACGTGCAGGCTTGCCTTTACGTCCAATTGGCTCGCGGTCATTCCCCGCCATACTTTTTCTCCGCTAAATTCAGGCGTAAGCGCCTGATTCTCTTTTCTTTCACAATCAAGTGAAAGAAGAAATCTCTCAAAATAAATCCCCTCTTTTCACCGGAGGGGTCAAGGAGAGCACGACGAGCCGCACCCTCAGGAAAATCATGAATATTTCTTCGTGCGTCGCGTCGGTGCCGTGTTCGCCGGGTCATCCGGCCAGACATGTTTCGGGTAACGCCCTTTCATCTCTTTTTGCACTTCGCGATACGTTCCCGCCCAAAATGCGCTGAGATCCCGCGTAATTTGCAGCGGTCGCTGCGCCGGAGACAACAGCTCCAGAACCAGCGCCACGCGCCCCTCGGCTATCGTTGGCGTGCTGGCCTCACCGAACATTTCCTGCATCCGCACCGACAAAACCGGTGGATTGTCTGCATCGTAACGCAGAGCAATCCGGCTTCCGGTCGGCACAGTGTAATGCGTGGGTAGCGAACTCACCAGACGTTGTCGTAATGACCACGGCAACACCTCCTGTAATGCCAGAGTGACATTCAGCGCCTTCAGGGCTTTAAGCGAATGCACGCCGCTCATGTGCGGCAACAGCCAGGATTCGAGCCCATCCAGCAGCGATTCATCATCAACGGCGGGCCACTCTTCCTCCGGCAGCCAGCGGGCGGCGCACTGAATACGCAAGCGTAGCTGTTCCGCTTCCGGCGTCCAGTTAAGAACGCCCAGTCCTTTGTCACGAATGCCATTGAGCATGGCCTGATGCAATTCGTCTTCCGACGGTTTCGCCAGCGGCTGCACTTTCACCGTTAATTGCCCGATACGACTGCGCCGCCAGGCTTTGAGCGTCCCCTGATTTTCATCCCATTCTATGGTATCAGATTGGGTTAACAGCTCGGGACATTCCGCCATTAGCGCGTCAATGTCGAGCGCCTGCGCCTGCAAAATGCGGGCGTCCGGCGACTGGCTGCCCTGCAACAGCAAGGGAGCAATCAACCATTCATGACGTCCCAGCGCATCATCGGCATCGAGCATCGCGCCCATGCCATTTGCCAGCTGATAGCGCCCTTCCTGGCCGCGCCTGCGCGCGATACGATCGGCAAATCCCTGCGCCAGCAAGACGCTCACACGTCCGGCATCGGGTGTCCCAGAAGGAGAATTGAGGCGCTGAATCAGCGCTTTCGCACGCTGCTGCCAGTTCGGCTGATTGCGGGAAAAAGCCATACCCAGATCGGCATTGCCACCGCGCGGAGGCTCCTCCAGAATCGCGGCGAGTTTAGCGGCCGTTGCGACGTCATCTGCGCTCTTTGCGGCAATCAGCATTGCAGCCAAACGCGGATCGTTGCCGAGCGTCGCCATTTTCTGCCCTTTCGCGGTCAGCTGTTTGCCGTCATACGCCCCGAGTTGAACCAGTAACATTCGGGCGGCATTCAAATTAATGGCGGGCGGCTGATCCAGCCAACGTAATTGCGCCGGATCCTGACAGCCCCACTGCAATAGCTCAAGCAGCAATCCAGCGAAATCGCTTTGCAATATTTCAGCATCGGCTTGCGCGGCAGCACGTTCGGCCTGTTCTTTGCCCAGCAGATGTAAACAGATACCCGGCTCCAGGCGCCCCGCACGGCCTGCGCGCTGCGTCATTGATGCCTGACTCACACGCTGCGTTATCAGGCGCGTTAAACCAGTACGCGGATCGAAACGCGCCACGCGTTCCTGAGCGCAATCCACGACAAGGCGAATGCCTTCGATGGTCAGACTGGTTTCGGCGATGTTGGTCGCCAGCACCACTTTGCGCGTGCCTTTTTCCGCGGGCAGAATCGCTTTGCGCTGATCGCTTAGCGACAACGCGCCATACAGCGGACAAAGCACGACATCCGTACCCACCCGCGCGGCGAGCCGGTCCTGTACGCGTTGAATTTCGCCCACGCCGGGTAAAAACAGCAGCAACGAACCGGATTCATTACGCAGCAGTTCGGCTGTCGCCGTCGCGACGGCGTCGTCAAAACGTTGATGGGTGGTCAGCGCCTGATAGCGCCGTTCAACCGGAAACGCACGTCCCTCGGAAGAAATAACCGGCGCATCAGGTAACAGCGTTTGCAGCCGGGCGTTGTCCAGCGTTGCGGACATGACCAGCAGCTTTAAATCATCACGCAGCCCTTGCTGCACGTCGAGCAACAGTGCCAGCGCCAAATCCGCCTGCAAACTGCGCTCGTGAAATTCATCGAGAATAACCAGCCCAACGCCGCTCAGTTCAGGATCACGCTGGATCATGCGGGTCAGAATACCTTCGGTGACCACTTCGATTCGGGTGTTGTTGCCGACGCACGTTTCCGCGCGCATTCGGTAGCCCACCGTGTCACCCGGTTTTTCATTCAGCAGTTCCGCCAACCGCTGCGCGACATTTCGCGCCGCCAGTCTGCGTGGCTCCAGCAGGAGTATTTTTCCGTCGATGCCGCCCTGTTGCAGTATTTGCAGCGGCAGCCAGGTGGATTTACCGGCACCGGTAGGCGCATTGAGCAGCACCTGCGGCGCAGCATTCAACGCCTGAAGAAGTTCGGGAAGGACAACGGCAACCGGCAATGACGACACAAAAGGCTCCAGTGGGTGACTTTAAATAGCCGGGCATTGTAGCATTACGCCAAATCATTACCGAGTACCAGGCATGCCCGAACCCAAAAGACTGTTTTTTGCCCTTGAGCTTCCCGACGCTATTCAGCAGCAGATTATCCACTGGCGGGCGGCAAATTTCCCTGCCGACTGCGGACGCCCGATTGCGGCGGCGAATTTGCACCTGACGCTGGCATTTCTCGGTGAAGTGAGCGCAGAAAAACAGCGGGCATTAGCCACATTGGCCGGGCGTATCCGCCAGCCGGGGTTTACGTTGGATCTCAACGACGCCGGACAGTGGCTGCGTTCGCAGGTGGTGTGGCTCGGCACACGTCAGCCGCCACGCGGTTTGTTGCAACTGGCGAATCTGCTTCGCGCGCAGGCGGCCCGCAGTGGTTGTTACCAAAGCCCGCAGCCGTTTCATCCGCACATTACACTGCTGCGCAATACCGCCCACGCCCTCCCCATTCCCGCGCCGGGATTTAGCTGGCACGTGCCCATCGACGGATTCGCCTTATACAGTTCTGAATATGCCCGCGGACGCACGCGTTACACCCCGCTTGAGCGCTGGACGCTTACCGAATAACAAGGAATCACCATGCAGTTTCTGCCCCCGCTCAAACCAGCTCGTTTACTCAAACGCTATAAACGTTTTCTTGCCGATGTCGTCACGCCTGAGGGCGAGGAATTCACGCTGCATTGCGCCAATACCGGCGCGATGACCGGCTGCGCAACGCCGGGTGATACCGTCTGGTATTCCACTTCGGACAGCGCAACCCGCAAATATCCGCATTCATGGGAAATCACCGAGACACAAACCGGGGCATTTATTTGTGTCAACACGTTACGGGCGAATCAGCTGGTAAAAGAAGCGATTGAGTCAGAAGCCATTCCTGAATTAAACGGCTATAGCGTATTGAAAAGTGAAGTGAAATACGGTGCGGAACGGAGCCGGATTGATTTTATGTTACAGGCGGAAGGCTGCCGAAACTGCTATATTGAAGTGAAATCGGTTACGTTAGCGGAAAAAGAGTACGGCTATTTCCCTGATGCAGTGACTGAACGTGGTCAGAAGCATTTGCGAGAGTTGATGGGCGTGGCGGCCTCAGGCGACCGTGCCGTGGTGTTATTTGCGGTACTTCACTCTGCCATTACCCGTTTTTCACCCGCGCGCCATATCGATCCGAAGTACGCGCAATTGTTGAATGAGGCACAAAACAAGGGGGTTGAAATTCTGGCTTATAAAGCGGAACTTTCTGCCGATAATATGACTCTGATAGAGCCGTTGCCCGTGGTGTTAACACCCGAGATAACGACTGAATAATAAATGTGCTGGTCGCGTGCGCAAATACGCTTTTCCTCACAGGGTTGTCAAGTGTAACGTTTAGACAATTGCTATCCTGAAAAGCTTCTGCTATTTATAGCGGCCTGATTTTTCCCCCACATGGGGATCGATAGTGCGTGTTAAGGAGAAGCAACATGCAAGAAGGGCAAATCCGTAAAACATCGTCCCTGAGTATTCTCGCCATCGCTGGGGTGGAGCCATACCAAGAGAAGCCGGGTGAAGAGTATATGAACGAAGCCCAGCTGTCTCACTTCAAGCGTATTCTTGAAGCGTGGCGTAACCAACTCAGGGATGAAGTTGATCGTACAGTGACTCATATGCAGGATGAAGCAGCGAACTTCCCGGACCCGGTAGACCGTGCCGCCCAGGAAGAAGAGTTCAGCCTCGAACTGCGTAACCGTGACCGTGAGCGTAAGCTTATCAAAAAGATCGAGAAGACGCTGAAAAAGGTCGAAGACGAAGATTTTGGCTACTGCGAATCCTGCGGCGTCGAAATTGGTATCCGTCGTCTGGAAGCGCGTCCGACAGCCGATCTGTGCATCGACTGTAAAACGCTGGCGGAAATCCGCGAAAAGCAGATGGCTGGCTAAGTCATACGCTTCGTATAATACAATTCTGGCGGGAGTCCTCTCCCGCCTTGTTCTTTCTGGTCTATGGAAAATTCTGATTATATTGGGCGCTTTGCCCCTTCCCCTTCTGGCGAACTCCATTTTGGTTCACTGATTGCCGCACTCGGCAGTTATCTCCAGGCTCGTGCCCGTCAGGGTAAATGGCTCGTTCGTATCGAAGATATCGATCCTCCCCGTGAAGTTCCCGGTGCCGCACAGACTATTCTGCGCCAGCTGGAACATTATGGCCTGCATTGGGATGGCGACGTCCTGTGGCAGTCTCAGCGCCATGACGCCTACCGTGAACGGCTCGCGTGGCTGCGCGAACAAGGCCTGAGTTATTACTGCACCTGCACGCGCGCGCGTATTCAGAGCGTCGGCGGCATTTATGACGGTCATTGCCGCATGCTTTCTCTCGGCTCGCAAAATGCGGCGCTGCGCCTGCATCAAACTCAGCCCGTTTTGCACTTTCACGATCGCTTACGCGGCACTATCGTTACTGACGCATCACTCGCGCGGGAAGATTTTATTATTCATCGCCGCGACGGATTATTTGCCTACAATCTTGCTGTGGTGGTTGATGACCATTTTCAGGGCGTCACGGAAATCGTGCGCGGCGCGGATTTAATTGAGCCGACCGTGCGACAAATTTCGTTATATCGCCATTTTGGCTGGCCGGAGCCTGACTATATTCATCTGCCGCTGGCGCTGAATAGCGATGGCAATAAACTGTCAAAACAAAACCATGCACCTGCGTTGTCTACAGGTGACCCACGCCCGGAATTAATCAGGGCTTTGCAGTTTCTGAATCAGACTATTGTTAATGAGTGGCAGGACATGACGCACGAGGATCTACTGAAAAATGCAGTGGATAACTGGAAGCTTTCGGCTGTCGCCGAAATCGAGCATTCTCAAACGCGTCGCGCTGAGCTATGATTAGCCGCTATTTTTTTGTCCTCACTCCGACGACTGACACGAAAACCGAGGTGCACCATTTTTACCCGAGTCGCTAATTTTTGCCGCAAAGTGCTTACCCGTGATGAAACCGGGACTGAAACCGTCGACGTAAGACCTGAAATGGCGGTCGTTCCGCGCGATAAGCACGCCATTTCCCGCAAAGATATCAGTGAAAATGCGCTCAAGGTGCTCTACCGTCTGAACAAGGCGGGCTACGAGGCGTATCTCGTTGGTGGCGGTGTACGTGATCTGCTGCTGGACAAAAAACCCAAAGATTTTGACGTGACCACCAGCGCTACACCGGAACAAGTGCGTAAATTGTTCCGCAACTGCCGTCTGGTCGGTCGCCGTTTCCGTCTGGCCCACGTGATGTTTGGCCCAGAAATCATTGAAGTCGCCACCTTCCGCGGTCACCACGACGGATCCCCGGACGATCGCGCCACCTCGCAGCGCGGCCAAAACGGCATGCTGCTGCGCGATAATATCTTCGGTTCAATTGAAGAAGATGCTCAACGCCGCGACTTCACCATCAATAGCCTTTATTACAGCGTGGCTGACTTTACCGTCCGCGATTACGTTGGCGGAATGCGCGATTTGCAGGACGGCGTGATTCGCCTGATTGGCAATCCAGAAACGCGCTACCGTGAAGATCCGGTGCGGATGCTGCGTGCAGTGCGTTTTGCCGCCAAACTGGATATGCGTATCAGCCCGGACACCGCCGAGCCGATCCCACGCCTGGCAACGCTGATTAACGACGTGCCTCCGGCGCGCCTGTTCGAAGAATCCCTCAAGCTGTTGCAGGCGGGCTATGGTTTCGAAACCTATAAGCTGCTGCGTGAATACAGCCTGTTCCAGCCGCTGTTCCCGACCATCACCCGCTACTTCACCGAAAACGGTGATAGCCCGATGGAACGCATCATCAGCCAGGTGCTGAAAAACACCGATAACCGCATTCACAACGACATGCGCGTTAACCCGGCATTCCTGTTTGCCGCTATGTTCTGGTATCCGCTGCTGGAAACCGCGCAGCGCATCGCCCAGGAAAGCGGTCTGGCCTATTTTGACGCCTTCGCGCTGGCGATGAACGACGTGCTGGATGAAGGCTGTCGTTCACTGGCTATCCCGAAACGTATTACCACGCTGGTGCGTGATATCTGGCAGCTTCAGCTGCGGATGTCCCGTCGTCAGGGGAAACGTGCGTGGAAGCTGATGGAGCACCCGAAATTCCGTGCTGCCTACGATTTGCTGGCGCTGCGTGCGGAAGCAGAAGGCAACCACGAACTGCAACGTCTGACGCAGTGGTGGGGCGAATTCCAGGTAGCTGCACCTCCGGCGCAGAAAGACATGCTCAACGGTTTGGATGAAGAACCGGCTGCGCGTCGTCGTCATCGCCGTCCACGCAAACGCGCCCCGCGTTCAGGCGGCAGCGCGTGACACGCGTTTATATCGCCGTCGGCAGCAATCTGGCTTCACCACTCGATCAGGTGAACGCGGCGATTGCAGCCCTCGGTGACATCCCGCAAACCGCCCTCGTGGCGGTTTCGTCGTTTTACCGCACACCCCCGCTCGGCCCACAGGATCAGCCTGATTATCTCAACGCCGCTGTGGCACTTGATACCGAACTGGCACCCGAAGCGTTGCTTGATAATACTCAACGCATTGAACTCCAGCAGGGCCGTGTGCGTAAAGCCGAACGCTGGGGGCCACGCACGCTGGACCTCGATATTATGCTGTTTGGCGAACTGACGCTGAACACCGAGCGTCTGACCGTGCCGCATTACGACATGCATAATCGCGGCTTTATGCTGTGGCCACTGGCAGAAATCGCCCCCGAACTCCTCTTCCCCAACGGCACTTCGCTGACTACCCTGCTGCAAAACCTCGATTGCGCAAAACCGCACCATTGGTAAACGGCAAAACCGTTGCCGACATGAATGTGACTGATACAATGCCGCAAGAATCGGCTTTCGTTATCAGGAAACGCTATGAAACCCACCACCATCTCCCTGCTGCAGAAATGCAAACAGGAAAAGAAACGCTTCGCCACCATCACCGCCTATGATTTCAGCTTTGCGAAACTGTTCGCCGATGCCGGGATCGACGTCATGCTGGTCGGTGACTCACTGGGTATGACGGTTCAGGGCCACGACTCCACGCTGCCTGTCACCGTAGAAGATATCGCCTATCACACTCGCGCCGTTCGTCGTGGCGCACCACTTTGTCTGCTGCTCGCTGACCTGCCATTTATGGCTTATGCCACGCCGGAACAGGCATTTGAGAATTCAGCCGTGGTGATGCGCGCGGGCGCCAACATGGTGAAACTCGAAGGCGGTGCCTGGCTTGCGCCGACGGTGAAAATGCTGGCAGAGCGCGCCGTGCCGGTGTGCGGTCACCTTGGCCTGACGCCGCAGTCGGTGAATATCTTCGGTGGCTATAAAGTTCAGGGCCGCGGTGATGCGGCGCAGACGTTGTTCGACGATGCGCTGGCGCTGGAAGCCGCAGGTATTCAGCTATTGGTGCTGGAGTGTGTTCCCGTCGCATTGGCGAAACGTATCACCGACGCGTTGACCATTCCGGTCATTGGCATTGGTGCAGGCAACGTCACCGACGGGCAGATTCTGGTGATGCATGACGCGTTCGGCATTACCGGCGGCCATATTCCTAAATTTGCCAAAAATTTCCTGACCGATGCAGGCGACATACATGCCGCCGTGCGGCAGTATATTGCCGAGGTCGAGTCCGGAGTGTATCCGGGCGAAGAACACAGTTTCCATTAAGGAGTTTGTTGTGCTGATTATCGAAACCCTGCCGCTGCTGCGCCAGCATATCCGTCGCCTGCGTCAGGAAGGCAAGCGCATTGCGCTGGTGCCAACCATGGGCAACCTGCACGATGGCCATATGAAACTGGTTGATGAAGCCAAAGACCGCGCCGATGTGGTGGTGGTCAGCGTCTTCGTCAACCCGATGCAATTCGATCGCGCCGACGACCTGGCCCGCTATCCGCGTACGTTGCAGGAAGACAGCGAAAAGCTGAACAAGCGCAAAGTCGATTTTGTGTTTGCCCCTGCCCCGTCCGATATTTACCCGCAGGGCACAGATACCCAGACTTTTGTCGATGTGCCAGGCATTTCCACGATGCTGGAAGGCGCGAGCCGTCCAGGTCATTTCCGCGGCGTGTCTACCATTGTCAGCAAGCTGTTTAATCTCGTGCAACCGGACGTCGCCTGCTTTGGCGAGAAAGATTTCCAGCAGTTGGCGCTGATCCGCAAGATGGTCGCGGATATGGGCTATGACATCGACATCGTCGGTGTGCCGACCGTACGTGCGAAAGATGGCCTGGCATTAAGCTCCCGCAACGGTTATCTCACTAACGATCAGCGTAAAATCGCGCCGGGTCTGAGCAAAGTGATGAACGGCATGGCGGAAAAACTGTTGGCAGGTGAACGCGGTCTGGAAGAGATGATCGCCCTTGCCGAGCAAGAGCTTAATGAAAAAGGCTTCCGCGCCGACGACATTCAGATCCGCGATGCCGACTCGCTGCTCCCGCTTTCAGAAACCAGCCAACGCGCGGTGATCCTGATGGCGGCATGGCTCGGCCAGGCGCGTCTTATCGATAACAAAACGGTGGAATTAACCTGAATGCGCAGTAAATTTCACGTAGCAGGTACGTTGGCTACGTGGAAAATGACAGGCATAGACAGGGGTCAAAAAACGGGCAATACTGCCGTGATATACGCCCGGCGGCGCAAAAGCTAGCCGGGCCTACGTAGGTCGGGTAAGCGAAGCGTCACCCGACACAGTTCCGTGAAGGTAAAGGTAAAGTTATGATTCGCACTATGCTGCAGGGCAAGCTCCACCGCGTAAAAGTCACTCAGGCGGACCTGCATTATGAAGGCTCTTGCGCCATCGACCAGGATTTCCTCGACGCCGCCGGTATCCTTGAAAACGAAGCCATTGATATCTGGAATGTGACCAACGGCAAACGCTTCTCGACCTATGCGATTGCCGCAGAGCGCGGCTCTAAAATCATTTCCGTGAACGGTGCGGCGGCTCACTGCGCCAGCGTCGGCGACATCGTGATTATCGCAAGCTTTGTGACCATGTCTGACGCAGAAGCACGCAGTTGGCGTCCAAACGTGGCCTACTTTGAAGGCGACAACGAAATGAAGCGTACCGCGAAAGCCATTCCGGTACAGGTGGCGTAAAACCTACCCCTGCGGCTGGTTGCTGATCAGCCGCGACATCGTCTCTAACGAATCCGTTCTTAAAATATACAAACGTTTCAGTAAGAACGGATTATCACCCGGCTTCACCTTCCCCTTCACCGTCGTCACCGCCATATGAAAACCGGCGTCATTCGCCGCCTGCACCGCCGTGGTGTTGTAACCGCCAAACGGATACGACAGATACAGCACATGCGGATTGAACTGGCTCAGGGCGCGGCGTGAACGCTCAAAATCAAACAGAATATTATGGTAGCTGCGGCTCAGCAGAATAGGCTGACGATTGGCGTCCACGCGGTGCAGGAAATGTGTATGGGACTGAATATCAAACACGTCCTGAATCTGTTTCAATTCAGAAACGCTCATAAACTGTAGCGATTTCGGGTCCCACTTCTGCGGATGCCCTTTAATGCGGGATGAAATAATAAACGCCGTCGCTTTGAAGCCGTACTCTTTCAGCACCGGATAAGCGTACCTGTCTACGGATTTCAGCCCGTCGTCGAAGGTGATCACCACCGCACGCGCAGGCAAATTCATTTTATTGCGAATATAGCCTTCCAACTGATACATCGTCAGCGTGGTGTAACCCTGATCGCGCAGCCAGGTCATTTGGTTGCTGAAGGCACGCACCGAAGTGGTGGTCGACGTATGGCGGAAACGGGTGTTTTCTTCGTCGCGCAAAATATGGTGATAAGTCAGCAACGGAATGCCGCTGTCCTGTTGCGCGTCCAGGCTGCTTACCCACGCCAGCCGGTTGCCGATGCGGATCTGATACCAGGTCTGGTTCAATCGGTCTTTCAGTTTGGCGATGATCGGATAACGCAGGTTATCCGCCAGCACGCCAAACGGCGCACCGCTCACGTTGGGCGCGTTATACACCGGGGTGTCACGCCAGGTGATGAGATTCTGATTGCTGAGCGGTTTATTCAGGTCGCCGAGACTGTCTTCTACTCGCTGATTGCCTTGCACCGGCTCAAGATGCCCTTTATCGATGAACCCCGTACCAAAGCCAAAGCTAAATTCGTAGTAATCGGCGGTGGTCGGCACGACGGCAAGAATTTGTCCTGCACTGATATTGCCCACGGTGACAACATCGTTGCCGACCTGCGCCCAAATAACCGCGTCCTCCGTCGTTTGCATATAGCGGGCGGGCTGCCCGTGCTGGCTCAGCAAACTGGCAGAAGCCATGCCAGAAAGAAGGATCAGAAAGGAAAATATAACGCGAATCAGCATGCGCTCTAACCGGTGCGATAAGTCAGTCATTAGTGTAACAAAAGCCGCGTTAATACCAACGGCTAATTCGCATACAGGTCATGCAGGAGAACGAAAGGGGGATTTTTTTGCTGCTGGTGCCACAGGCTGCTGGCGTCGGGAAAACCGCGCTCAACGATGGTTTCGCGAAACGCCTCGCTGCTGAGCGTGTTTCGCAGCGGCAACATCGTTTCGATAAGCGGGTAACTGATGCCGGAGATCACTTCACAATGGGAATGTTTATGGCTCAACAAGGCAGCGACACGGTACGGCGCATCTCCCGCGCTGTCGGTCAGAAAAATAACGCCCTCACCGGAATCGGTTTGATGCAGCGCATCGCACATCATGCGGCTAAGCATATTGGTACTGAGTCCACGCCAGAAACTGACCGCCCGGCACTGTGGCAACGGCCCAAATTGCTTTTCCAGTCGATCCAGTAGCGTCTGCGCCCGATCATCATGACAGGTAATCACCCAACCCAACATAGTCCAGCTCCTTAGCAGGCAAGTAGTTTAGCGGAGTGAAGGTTGAGGAGGGGTGCTTTCGATCAAGGTTTGGTTAGCCGGGCAAACAGGTGTTGCCCGGCCAGAAGCGCAATTAGCTACGCAGCCCGCGCCCACGCTGGATGAGATACCAGCACAGCGCGTAAAACGCGATGATAAACACGACTAAAACGCCCACGGTGGTGAACAACGGCACATCGCTGATACCGAGGAAGCCGAAGCGGAAACCGCTGATCATGTAAACAATTGGGTTCAGATGCGACAGCGCCTGCCAGAACGGCGGCAGCAGCGTCAACGAATAGAACACCCCGCCGAGATAGGTCAGCGGCGTCAGCACGAAGGTCGGGATCAGGCTGATGTCGTCAAACGTTTTGGCGAACACCGCGTTCAACAGGCCCGCCAGTGAGAACAAAATCGCCGTCAGCAACAGCGTCAGACCCACAAACAGCCACGAGTGAACCTGGAACGGCACGAAGAACAGCGAAATCGCCGTTACCAGCACGCCCACGCACAGCCCGCGCGCCACGCCGCCGCCGATATAACCGGCGATGACCACGTGCGTTGGCACTGGCGCGACCAGCAGTTCTTCAATGTTGCGCTGGAATTTGGCGCTAAAGAACGACGACGCCACGTTGGCATAGGCGTTGGTGATCACCGCCATCATGATCAGGCCCGGCACGATGAACTGCATGTAGGTGAAGCCATGCATGTCGCCAATCCGTGAACCAATCAGATTACCGAAGATGATGAAATACAAGGTCATGGTGATGACCGGCGGAACCAGGGTCTGGATCCAGATCCGCATAAAGCGGTTGATTTCTTTAGCCCAGATACTTTTGAGCGCTACCCAATACAGCTGCATCATGCCTGTTCTCCTGACTTACTATGAACCAGCGTGACGAACAGCTCTTCCAGACGGTTAGCCTTGTTACGCATACTCAATACCTGCACGCCCTGCTCGCTTAACTGAGCAAACACGCTGTTAATTCCCTGCTCACGCAGCACTTCCACTTCAAGCGTTGACGTGTCTACCAGACGGTACTGGTAGCCATCCAATTTTGGCAGTGGGCTTTTGGCCGCCAAATCGAGAATGAAGGTTTCCGATTTCAGCTTCGACAGCAGGTTTTTCATCGACGTGTTTTCCACCAGTTCACCGTGCTGAATGATGCCGATGTTGCGGCACAGCATTTCGGCTTCTTCCAGATAGTGAGTGGTCAGAATGATGGTGGTGCCTTTGTCATTGAGATCTTTCAGGAAGCCCCACATTGAACGCCGGAGTTCGATATCCACGCCCGCCGTCGGTTCATCCAGAATCAGCAGTTTCGGCTCATGCATCAGCGCGCGGGCAATCATCAGACGGCGCTTCATACCACCGGACAACATCCGCGCACGTTCATTGCGTTTTTCCCATAAATCGAGCTGTTTCAGGTACTTTTCGCTACGTTCAATCGCCTCTTTGCGCTCAACGCCGTAGTAACCGGCCTGGTTAACGACGATTTGCTGTACGGTCTCGAACGGGTTGAAATTGAATTCCTGCGGCACCAGCCCGAGTTGGCGCTTGGCATTGACCACGTCTTTTGCGAGATCGTAACCGAACACGTTTACCTGGCCGGAGGTTTTGTTCACCAGCGAGCTGATAATCCCGATAGTCGTGGATTTCCCCGCACCGTTGGGTCCGAGCAGCGCATAAAAGTCCCCTGCTTCGACCTTCAGGTCGATCCCCCGCAGCGCCTGAACGCCGCCCGGATAGGTTTTTTTAAGCTGTTTCAATTCAAGTGCAATGGTCATTCATTTTCTCTTTTTAAAAGCTTGCAATCGATGTGTGGTTTTAAATAAAGCCGAGTTGACCTATATTAGCGCAACGCACTTACTTGGTTACAGGTCATTAACTTCCATGAACGACATAGATACACTCATCAGCAACAATGCACTATGGTCAAAAATGCTGGTGGAAGAGGATCCCGGTTTTTTTCAGAAACTGGCACAGGCGCAAAAACCGCGCTTTCTATGGATTGGATGCTCCGACAGTCGCGTTCCCGCTGAACGTCTGACCGGTCTGGAGCCGGGCGAACTGTTTGTTCACCGTAACGTAGCCAACCTGGTGATTCACACCGATTTAAACTGCCTGTCTGTCGTTCAGTATGCGGTAGATGTGCTGGAAGTCGAACACATCATCATTTGTGGTCACTATGGTTGTGGTGGCGTGCAAGCGGCGGTTGAGAACCCTGAATTGGGTCTGATTGACAACTGGCTGCTGCACATTCGCGACATCTGGTACAAGCACAGTTCACTGCTCGGCGAGATGCCGCAGGAACGTCGCATGGATACCCTGTGTGAGCTGAACGTGATGGAACAGGTGTACAACCTCGGTCACTCGACGATTATGCGTTCAGCCTGGCAACGTGGGCAGAAAGTGACCATCCACGGCCTGGCCTACGGTATTCACGATGGCCTGTTGCGCGACCTTGATGTCACGGCGACCAACCGCGAAAGCCTGGAACAGGGCTACCGTAAAGCGTTGTCCAATCTGCATACTCGCCACATTAACCACAAATAAATCTGCAAAAAAGCCGGGTGACGGCTTCGCCTTACCCGGCCTACAACGGAATGCTCCGTAGGCCCGGTAAGCGCCAGCGCCACCGGGCAACTTATCCTTTACTCGTCCAACAATACCACTTTCCCGACATACGGCAGATGGCGATAACGCTGCGCGTAATCAATGCCATAGCCGACAACAAATTCATCAGGAATCGAGAAGCCAACGAACTCGACCGGTACGTCCACTTCACGGCGGGTCGGTTTATCGAGCAGAGTACAAATTGCCAGGGATTTCGGCCCACGCAGGCTGAGGATTTCGCGCACTTTCGACAACGTATTGCCGGAGTCGATAATGTCTTCGACGATCAGCACGTCTTTACCACGAATGTCTTCGTCCAGGTCTTTGAGGATTTTCACATCACGGGTGGTCGACATTCCGCTGCCGTAGCTGGAAGCCGTCATAAAATCGACTTCGTGGGAGACGTGCACTTCACGGCACAGGTCCGCCATAAACATAAATGAGCCGCGCAGCAGGCCAACCAGCACCATTTCGCTGCCGCTGTCCTGATAATGTTCGGTAATTTGACGGCCTAATTCGGCGATACGTGCTTTGATCTCCGCTTCCGGGATCATCACTTCAACAGTGTGTTTCATATAACTAACCATCTGATTTCAGAGATAAATCTATCAACCGCATGCACTCACGTACACGCCATTGATCGGCAAGCCATGCAGTATACCAGTAAAAACATTTATCGGGTGTATGAGATAAGAAAGCTCAATTTGTGATTCCGATCACACTTGTTAAATCCTATACTTAATTGCTACTAAAAAATTAACGAATTATAGGTGTGCTTTCTATGGCGGAAACAAAAACACAACAGAGCGGACTTCTTGTGAAGTTGACGGCACTGTTTGCAGCCTTCTGCGGGCTGTATCTGTTAATCGGCGGAGTCTGGCTCGTGTCATTGGGCGGCTCCTGGTATTACCCTATCGCAGGTCTGGTGATGCTGGCCGTCACCGCGATGCTGTGGCGAGGTAAACGTTCTGCATTATGGCTGTATGCGCTGGTGCTGCTGGCGACCATGATTTGGGGCGTCTGGGAAGTCGGCTTCGACTTCTGGGCGCTGACGCCGCGCAGTGACATTCTGGTGTTCTTCGGCATCTGGCTGATTTTGCCGTTTGTCTGGCGTCGCCTGATTGTGCCATCGGCGGGCGCAGTCGCCGCGCTGGTGGTGGTTCTGCTGGTCACCGCGGGTATTCTCACCTGGGCGGGCTTCCACGATCCGCAGGAAATCAACGGCACGCTGAGCACGGAAGTGACGCCAGCGGCACCGATTTCTCAGGTCGCCGATCAGGACTGGCCGGCGTATGGCCGTAACCAGGAAGGTCAGCGCTGGTCGCCGCTCAAGCAGATCAACGCCGACAACGTTCATCAGTTGAAAGAAGCGTGGGTCTTCCGTACCGGCGATCTCAAGCAGCCGAACGATCCGGGTGAAATCACCAACGAAGTGACGCCAATCAAAGTTGGCGACATGCTTTATCTCTGCTCAGCACATCAGCGTGTGTTTGCGCTGGATGCCGCGACGGGTAAAGAGAAATGGCACTTCGACCCACAGCTTAATACCAATACGTTCTTCCAGCACGTGACCTGCCGCGGCGTGTCTTATCACGAAGCGAAAGCCGATAGCGCGCCTGCGGATGTGGTTGCAGACTGCCCACGCCGTATCTTGCTGCCGGTGAACGATGGTCGTCTGTTTGCGCTGAATGCCGATACCGGCAAACTGTGCGAAACCTTCGGCACCAAAGGCGTACTGAACCTGCAAACCAACCAGCCGGTGACGACGCCAGGCATGTACGAGCCGACGTCACCGCCGATTGTGACCGATAAAGTCATCGTCATTGCCGGTTCCGTCACCGATAACTTCTCGACGCGTGAAGCGTCTGGTGTGATTCGTGGTTTCGACGTCAACACAGGTAAACTGCTGTGGGCCTTCGATCCGGGCGCGAAAGATCCTAACGCTATCCCGGACGATGAACACAAGTTCACCCTGAACTCGCCGAACTCCTGGGCGCCAGCGGCCTATGACGCTAAGTTGGACATGGTTTATCTGCCAATGGGTGTTACCACGCCAGATATCTGGGGCGGTAACCGCACACCGGAGCAGGAACGCTTCGCGAGCGCGATTGTGGCGCTCAATGCGACCACCGGTAAGCTGGCGTGGAGCTACCAGACCGTTCACCACGATCTGTGGGATATGGACCAGCCTTCACAGCCTACGCTTGCGGATATCAACGTCGGCGGGAAAACCGTTCCAGTGGTTTATGCACCGGCGAAAACCGGGAACATCTTCGTTCTCGACCGTCGTAATGGTCAGCTCGTTGTCCCGGCACCCGAAAAACCTGTGCCGCAAGGTCCCGCAAAAGGCGATCGTCTGAGCCCGACTCAGCCGTTCTCTGACCTCAGTTTCCGTCCGAAGAAAGACATGAGCGGTGCGGATATGTGGGGCGCGACCATGTTTGACCAGTTGGTGTGCCGTGTGATGTTCCACAAGCTGCGCTATGAAGGCATCTTCACACCGCCATCTGAGCAAGGCACGCTGGTGTTCCCGGGCAACCTGGGGATGTTCGAATGGGGTGGTATTTCCGTTGACCCGAATCGTCAGGTGGCGATTGCTAACCCAATTGCTCTGCCGTTTGTGTCGCGTCTGATGCCACGCGGTCCGGGCAACCCGATGGAGCCACCAACAGATGCGAAAGGGTCTGGCACCGAAACCGGTATTCAGCCACAGTACGGCGTGCCGTATGGCGTGACCCTGAACCCGTTCCTGTCGCCGTTTGGCCTGCCGTGTAAACAGCCGGGCTGGGGTTATATCTCTGCTCTGGATCTGAAAACCAACCAGATCGCATGGAAAAAACGCATCGGTACTCCGCAGGACAGCCTGCCGTTCCCGCTGCCGTTTAAACTGCCGTTCACTCTGGGGATGCCAATGCTGGGTGGCCCAATTTCCACCGCCGGTAACGTTCTGTTTGTTGCAGCAACCGCCGATAACTATCTGCGCGCGTACAACATGACCAACGGTGACAAGCTATGGGAAGGGCGTCTGCCCGCCGGTGGACAGGCAACGCCAATGACCTATGAAGCGAATGGCAAGCAGTACGTTGTCATTTCAGCAGGCGGTCACGGTTCGTTTGGGACGAAGATGGGCGACTACATTGTGGCCTACGCGTTGCCGGACGACGCGAAGTAAGTAACCCATAGAATGCCCGGTGGCGCTAACGCTTACCGGGCCTACACGACCTGTAGGCCTGGCAAGGCGAAAGCCGCCGCCGGGCATTTTTTTACACCGTAAATCCAAGCATCATGCCGGTGTCTTCATGCTCTAACAGATGGCAATGCGCCATGTAGGCATGCTCTTTCGATGCTTCATGGTCGAATTTCACCAGCACTTCGCTCACCGCGCCTTCCACTCGCACCGTATCTTTCCAGCCCGCACGATGGGCCGCTGGCGGCTTGCCGTTTTCCGACAGAATGCGGAATTGGGTGCCGTGAATGTGGAACGGGTGCAGCATCATGTCGCCCTCGCCTGAAATCGTCCAGCGTTCGAACTGCCCACGACTGGCGGCAAACATCGGCTTATTCATGTCGAAGGCCTGACCGTTGATGCGGTTGGCGTTATGGAAATCAAAGCCTTTACCGCCGTGATTCATCTGGCCCATGTTGCCATGATCCATGCCGTCCATTTTCATGTCGCCGTGGCCCATCATCTGACCGTGATCCATTCCGCCCATCGCCTGCTGGCCGTACTTTTTCATCAGCGCCTGCATACCCATCATGTCGAGCATCGGATCCATCGACAGTTGGAATTTTCGCTGAGTCAGTCCATCGAGCGGCGGCAACGCAGGCAGTGTCGCCAGCACGTCAGGCAGTTTGGCAGAGGCTGGGATCGGCAGCGGCTGAATACGCATGACCGGATGCGCTTTGTCGAACGGCGCGATCGCCATCCCCATCTGGTTCACCGGCAGCATCACCAGATCAAAAGGTTTGCCGTCACTGGTGTCTACCAGCACTTCAAAGCGCTCACCCATCAGCATCGGCAGTTCAGAAACTTTCACGGGCTCCGGCAGCAGGCCGCCGTCGCTGGCAATCACATACAGTGGACGGTTATCGCTGGTCGCCAGGTTCATCGAACGGGCGTTACAGCCGTTCAACAAGCGCAGGCGCAGCCAGCCTTTTGGCGCGGCATGCTGCGGGTAAATCGCGCCGTTGGTCAGCAGCGTATCGCCGAACCAGCCCACGGCTGCGCTCATGATATCGAGCTGATAATCAATCTCTCCGTCAGCCCCGAAGCGTTTGTCCTGAATGATCACTGGCACATCGTCGATGCCCCACTGTTTCGGCAGCAGCAGAGAGTGAATGTGCGGATCTTCAATCAGCACCAGTCCCGCCAGGCCCATCGCCACCTGATGCCCGGTTTTGCCGTGCTGATGCGGATGGAACCAACAGGTCGCGGCCTGCTGTGTCGGGGTAAACGTCACGGTGCGCGTCGCACCCGGCTTGATAACGCCCTGCGGGCCGCCGTCCACTTCACCAGGAATTTCCAGCCCGTGCCAGTGCAGGGTCGTCTCTTCTGCCAGCTGATTGTGGATATCGACGGTGACTGTTTTGCCCTGTTGCAATTGCAGCGCCGGGCCTAACACGTTGCCGTTATAGCCCCACGTCGTGGCGTTATGCGGACCAAACTGTGTTTTGCCGCGTTGTACCGTCAGCGAGATGCGGCTGCGGGAATCGGCGGTGAGTAAATTGGGGATCGGTAACGCGGGGCGATCGGCGGCCAGTACACTTCGACTCCATAACGGTAATGCGCTGGCGACACCCACTGCGGTGGCTAATTTGATAAATTCACGACGTTGCATCTTCACTCCCTTTACGTATGCTGGCGAATTATTGAGCTTAAACCTTTCCCTTACCGGAAGGTCAAGCATAATCCCATCAATAAAGCCCTGCGCGGCTTTTAGAAGTATGCTAACGTTGATTTTCGTGGATGCATTGGTAACTAAAATGAAGACGTTTTTTAGAACTGTGGTACTCGGAACTCTGCTCGCTATCTCCGCTAACAGCTATGCACTGAACGAATCCGAGGCCGAAGATATGGCCGATCTGACGGCGGTATTTGTGTTCCTGAAAAACGACTGTGGCTACCAAAATCTGCCGAACCAGCAAATTCGCCGTGCTTTGGTCTTTTTTGCCCAGCAAAATCAGTGGGATCTCAGTAATTACGATACCTTTAACATGAAGGCACTCGGCGAAGACAGCTACCGCGATTTAAGCGGCATCCGCATCCCGACTTCCAAAAAGTGCAAAGCACTGGCCCGCGATTCCCTGAGCCTGCTCGCCTACGTCAAGTAATCCTTTCTGCTGAAATAATGACCGTGCATCACCGGTCATTGTTGGCTACTATGTTGCGCCCGTTTTAAGGGGTGTTAACGAAGGAGGAATCCCGCAATGACCGATAACACACTGTGGCATGAAACGCTGCACGACCAGTTTGGTCAGTACTTTGCCGTTGATAAAGTGCTGTATCACGAGAAAACCGATCATCAGGATTTGATTATCTTCGAAAACGCGGCTTTCGGGCGCGTAATGGCGCTGGACGGCGTGGTGCAAACCACCGAGCGCGACGAGTTTATCTATCACGAAATGATGACTCACGTTCCCCTGCTGGCCCACGGTCACGCGAAACACGTACTGATTATCGGCGGTGGCGATGGCGCGATGCTACGCGAAGTGAGCCGTCACAAACATATCGAAACCATCACCATGGTGGAAATCGATGCGGGCGTCGTGTCATTCTGCCGCCAGTATTTGCCCAACCATAACGCCGGTAGCTATGACGATCCGCGCTTCAAGCTGGTGATTGACGACGGCGTCAATTTTGTTAACCAGACGACGCAAACGTTTGATGTGATAATCTCCGACTGTACCGACCCCATTGGGCCGGGCGAAAGCCTGTTTACCTCGGCGTTCTACGAAGGCTGCAAACGCTGCCTGAACCCGGGCGGGATTTTCGTTGCGCAGAACGGCGTGTGTTTCCTGCAACAGGATGAAGCGCTCGACAGCCACCGCAAACTCAGCCACTCCTTTAATGATGTGAGTTTCTATCAGGCGGCGATCCCAACCTATTACGGCGGCATCATGACCTTTGCCTGGGCGACGGACAACGAAGCACTACGCCATCTCTCCACCGAGATTATCCAGGCCCGCTTCCATCAGGCAAACCTGACCTGCCGCTACTACAATCCGGCTATCCACACCGCGGCCTTTGCCCTACCGCAATACTTGCAGAACGCCCTGTCTGCATCTGAGGAGGTGAACCCAATTGAAAAAGCTTAAACTGCATGGCTTTAACAACCTGACCAAAAGCCTGAGTTTTTGTATTTACGATATCTGCTACGTGAAAACGGCAGAAGAGCGCGATGGTTATATCGCCTATATCGATGAACTCTATAACGCCAACCGTCTGACCGAAATCCTGTCAGAAACCTGCTCGATTATCGGCGCCAATATTCTGAACATCGCGCGTCAGGATTACGAACCGCAGGGCGCCAGCGTGACGATTCTGGTGAGCGAAGAGCCGGTTGACCCCCATCTTATCGACACCACCGAACACCCAGGTCCGCTGCCGGAAGCCGTGGTCGCCCATCTCGATAAAAGCCATATCTGCGTGCATACCTATCCGGAAAGCCACCCGGAAGGTGGTTTGTGTACCTTCCGCGCCGATATTGAAGTGTCGACCTGTGGGGTGATTTCACCGCTCAATGCGCTGAACTACCTGATTCATCAGCTGGAGTCCGATATTGTGACCATCGACTATCGCGTGCGTGGCTTTACCCGCGACGTGAACGGCATGAAGCACTTTATCGATCACGAAATTAACTCCATTCAGAATTTTATGTCCGACGATATGAAGGCGCTGTATGACATGCTGGATGTGAACGTGTACCAGGAAAACATCTTCCATACCAAGATGTTGCTGAAAGAATTCGACCTGAAACACTACATGTTCCACACCAAACCGGAAGATTTGAGCGAAGCAGAGCGCAAGGCCATTACTGACCTGCTGTGGAAAGAGATGCGCGAAATCTACTACGGCCGGAATATGCCCGCCGTGTGAGCGCAGGCGGAGCAGGGACGCTCCGCACCGTGAAGCGGTTATTTCTGATTCATGAACTTGCGGTAGGCCGCGACCACCAAAAGAAAGTCTTCCACACCACACATCGACAAGCTCTCCTCGTCGTAGTAGCTCATCCCCTCTTCCATTTCATCGCCGGAAATTTCCAGCAGATTCGCGCGTATCATCACTTCTTCGCCGTCCAGCCAAACGGTGTATTCATGCCCCGTCTGCTGCCAGGAGTTCTCCGTGCCTTTTACCGTCTGAGCCGCCTGTTCAATCTCATCCAGCAATGCGAAGTTATCTTTCACTTCTTCGTTGAACCAGTGCCCGACGGCCTCATGGCCCATCGACATCCGCACTTTTACGCCTCCGGTAATGTCGCGCAGAAATTCGTATTCCATTGTCTTTTCCTCTCAAGGGCAACGCGTCACCGCTGCATTGTACCCATGCAGTAATTATCGCAGTTGAGAGAGAGAAAAAAAGCGTGGCGGGGGTCGGAAGAGAAAATAAAACGCGCAGCGCGTCGTTCGGGTGATAGCGGGAAGGGAAAGAAAGGAAAATTTCCCCCTTCCGTCGGATGACGGCGAAAGGGGGAAGACGGTTTTATGCGCCTACGGGCACGTTATGCGCCGTGTTTTTCAGCACTGGGCCTGTGTATTTCTCGATTTGGAGCTGAGTCATTTGACCGCAGTTTCCTTGCGCCAGGCTTGAAGTACCAATATCGAACGTCAGGCAGTTAACGTTACCATTTTTACACAGTGAGCCAGGCTGCGTCGGATCCGCTGGGTCATACCACGCGCCTTCGCTGATCCGTACCACACCTTCACGCACCTTTTCGGTGACTACCGCGCCGACCAGGATCTGACCTCGATCATTGAAAGCACGCAGCAGATCGCCGTCCTGAATATTACGCGTTTTCGCATCGTTCGGATGGAGCCAGACCGCTTCACGATCCTGAACCGCGTACTTCTCGCGTAACGGCGTGTTATCCAGCTGCGAATGCAGACGGTTAACCGGGTGTCCGGTGTTGAGCGACAGCGGGAACTGTTCCGCTTCCGGCCCGCGATACCACTCGTGCGGCGGCATCCAGGTCGGGATCCCTTTGCAGTCGTCGTAATTCATTTTCGCGACCGCATCGGAATAGATTTCAATCTTGCCGGATGGCGTGCCCAGCGGATTCAGCAATGGATTCTCGCGGAAATCGGCAAAGCGCACCCACTGGTTGTTCTCTTCCGGCACCGGGAAGCGAATGTAGTTATTGGAAGCCCAGAACATATCGAACGGCGGCAGCGCCACGCGCGCATTACGCGCCTGCGCTTTCAGGTCATCGTACATTCCCTTCAGCCACAACATTTCGTCTTTGCCTTCCGTAAAGGCATCAAGCAGGCCCAGTTTTTCGGCAATCCCGGCAAAAACGTCAAAGTCATTTTTGGCTTCGTGCTGTGGCGGTACACACTGACGCAACGGGAAGACATACAGTTGCGAGTAATCGCCGCCCATGTCCATATCATTGCGCTCGTAGGTGGTCGTCACCGGCAGAACGATATCCGCATGCTTCGCTGACGCCGTCCAGTAGGGTTCATTGACGACGATCGTTTCCGGGCGCTGCCAGGCTTTGACCAAATTATTGGTATCCTGCTGCTGATGGAACGGGTTCCCGCCAGCGACATAAACCATTTTCACTTCCGGGAACGTCACTTTGCCGCCGTTGTGATCAATGGTCTTGCCTGGATTCAACAGGCAGTCCGCGATGCGCCCAACCGGCACCGGGGCAATGTTTTTCGCCGCAGCAGAGGTCGGGCTACCGGCAGACACCCCGGCCAGGATCCCACCGCGTGCCGTCGGGCTACCGCCGGAAGAGTAGTGATAGCTGAAACCAAAACCGCCGCCAGGTAAGCCAACTTGCCCCAGCATTGAGGCCAGGGTGACCAGCATCCAGTGCTGTTGCTCCCCGTGATGCTGACGCTGGATCCCCCAGCCCGCCATGATCATGGTGCGACGTTTGGCCATATCACGCGCCAGCTGTTTGATGATGTCGGCATCGACACCACAAACATCAGCCGCCCAGGCCGCATCTTTTACGATGCCATCGTCTTTGCCGAGGACATAATCCGCGAACTTATCAAAACCAACGGTATAGGTTTTGAGGAAGTCTTTATCGTGCAGATTTTCGCTCAACAAGGTATGCGCGATGCCAATCAGCATCGCGCTGTCGGTGTACGGACGCGGACTTATCCACTCCGCGCCCAACTCCTGGGCACTGTCAGTATGAACCGGATCGATACTGATCATCCGGGTCCCTTTTTTCTTCAGCGCGTTAAAGCCTTGCTGACCGACATGATCCGGCAGGTTCCAGCCATTTTTCAGCGTCACCATTGGGTTACAACCCCACAGGATGACCAGCTCACTGTGATCAACCACGTTTGGCCAGGTGGTCTGCTGCTCGTAAACTTCAACAGAGCCCACGACATGCGGCAGAATGACCTGTGCAGCACCAGTTGAATAATCTCCGGCATAGCCGAGGAAACCACCGGACAGGTTCATCATTCGCTGCAATAGGCTGCGAGCGTTATGCAGCATCCCGACGCTTTTCCAGCCGTAAGAACCCGCGTAAATGGACTGCGGACCTTCTTCTTTTTGCAGACGGGTAATCTGCTCAGCGATAAGCGTTTGGGCTTTATCCCAGCTAACACGCACCCAGTCGTCGTGACCACGCAGCTCAGGGCGGCTGTTATGCACCCCGCCCTCCAGCCAGCTTTTACGCACCATTGGATATTTAATGCGGTTTTCCGCATGCACCTGGTGTGGTGCCATTTCGATCAGCTCATTCGGGTACGGGTCATCCTGAATCGCTTTAACACCGACCATTTTGCCGTTGCTGACAATCGCTTCAAACGCTCCCCAGTGCGCGCCGGTCAGGATCCCCTGCTGGGCCTGACGTAGCGCCAGGAACTGCGGCAGCGCCTGGCTAATCGCTTCTGCCAGTGCTGATTTCGGCCACAGACCGCCCAGTAATGGCAGCGCCATCAACGCGCCGGATCCCATCAGAAAACGACGGCGTGAGAGCTGAAGTTCCTGCGGCTGATCGGTATGTGCCATGTCTGACGTTTTATTTTTCATCTGCTGGCTCCTTATTGCGGCTGTTGGGCGGTGGGTTCAGCCATATCACTGGCGTGTTTTTGCACATACTGCGTCAGCAGGCGTACCTGTTCCGCATTTAATGATGTGCGCCCGGACATCCCTTTCACCACGCCGATCCACTGGTTCGCATTAAAGCGGTCCAGCGCGGTCAGGCCGTGGCAGCCAGTGCAGTTGTTGGACATCATGTCAGCGGCGTAATGCCAGATTTTCTGCTGATCGTCGATCAGGTTTTTCTTCGGCAGCCAGACCTGCAGAGCCACTTTATGCCATACCTGACCGGTCTCTTTATCGGTCACGGTGTCGAGGGTTTTCAGATCCTTACGTGCATCTTCGCCCAACAGAACGCTCAGGATACGTTTACCCTGTGCGGCGTAAAATGCTTCATTCACGCCATCCTGCTGCCAGCCATCAACCTGCGCCTGCACCATCTCGCCGTCACGCTTGATGACGTTAACCCTGGTCGAAGCCATCAGATTACCGGCGTTGTGCTGCTTGCTATCTGCACTCAGCCAGAAAGGCTGGGTCTGAATGGTGTAAAGCGTCGTGGCGCTGTCGGGTGTTTTCGCTGCGGCACTCGCCAGCTCACTGGCACCTGCGGCGGACAGACCGTTCATATTCGGCAGAATATGGGCTACGCCTTTATGGCAATCGATACAGGTTTCGCCATTTTTGATGGCCACCGGATGCTGCTTACGCGCTTCCGGTTTCTGCGCCAAAATGTCCATTGCCTTGAAATCATGGCAAGAACGGCAGGTAGCCGAGTCGCTGGCTTTGAGATCCTTCCAGACCTTTTGCGCCATCGCCAGTTTGTGCGTTTCGTATTTTTCCGGTGTATCAATTTTTCCGGACATCTCACCCCAGATATCTTTCAGGGCACCGATTTTCGTCGCCAGATAGTCGAGAGGCTGATGAGGGACGTGACAGTCAGCGCACTCTGCGCGGATGCCTTTGGTATTCTGGAAGTGGACACTGCCCTGATATTCGGCCAGCGGTTGTTGCATGGTGTGACAAGAGACACAGAACTCAGTGTCACTGGTTTTATGCATGATTGTCGCGGTACCGGCTAACAGCGCCGCACCAATAATGATCCCGGCCAATAAAATCCATAAAATGGAGATTCTGCGTCGGCGAGAATCTCCAGAAGAATGCTTATTCATGTTCATCCTTTAGCATTTGTAAAAACCACAACATGATAAAGGATTAGTTTTTGATAAGCCAATTGGGGTAAGCGTGAAGTCTCAGAAAAAGACTTTTTAGGCAATTACTTGCCTAATGCAGACAATTGTTGCTCCGCTTGCTGAATGCTTCGCAAAATGACAGCACGCCGTGGGTCATCGGCTGGCACAAGTTGCAGCATCACCTTCCAGGCGGCAATGGCCTCCGCATAATTATCCTGGGCATACGCATTGAATGCCGCCAGGTTCAATATATCCGGGTCACTGTGATTCTCTTTCAGCAGTCCCTTCAGAATCTCACCTGCCTGAGCGACATCCTGCGGATTGGCCGAACGGGTCAGCACTTCTGCATACCCCATCCGCGCCTCTGTGCTGCGTGGGCTGAGCTGTAGCGCCCTTTCATAAGCCTGCTTCATTTCTTGCGGATCGTTAAGCACCTGGCTTATACGCCCCAGCATCAACCAGCCATGAAGATCGTCTGGCGTATCCTGTAATTGGCTACGCAGACCCAGCCTCAGACGGGCAATCTCTTCTATCGTCAACGGCGCAGATTTCGGGTTCATCACGCGTTGTAAAAGCTGCGGCGTCTGCTCAGTCACTTTTCGCCATTCCAGCACCGGGAGCACGCTGCTGGTTTTCATAAACATACCCAGACTCAGCACGATAAAGGCAATGCCACCCAGCAGGTAGGGCCACATCCCACTGATTTCCGGTTGCTGGAGGTTTTCATCTTCTTCTGCAACCTCAGCGTCAGCGTGAAGAATGGCACTCTCTTCTGTAACCATCCTGCGGCTACGAAGACTGCGGCGGAAAATAACGAGTCCTCCCCCTAGTGCAAACAGCGCGGGCAGGATCCAAAGGATCAGCGTTGACGGCGTGACGGGCGGTTCATACGTCACAAAATTACCGTAACGCGCCACCATATAATCAATAATTTGCTCGCGGCTTTCGCCCTGCTGCATCAGCTCATACACCTTCTGGCGCATATCCGCTGCAATCATCGCATTAGAGTCGGCAATATTGTTATTCTGGCATTTAGGGCAACGCAGTTGTTCCGTTATCTGACGAAACTGCTGCTCCTGCGCTTCGTTTTTAAACTGCCAGGTATCAATCGCTGCCAGCGCCTGAAAAGAAAACAGGCAGGCAAAAAGGATGAAAATACAGCGCTTCATTGCGCGGCCTCCTGACTATAGCGATCCCACAACGGTTTGACTTCGTTCTGCCAGACGGTCTCGTTGAGATCGCCGGCATGGCGGTAGCGAATAATCCCTTTGCCGTCGATAAGGAAGGTTTCCGGCGCACCGTAGACCCCTAAATCCAGCCCCGCCATCCCGTCGCCGTCGAACAGATCGAGCGCATACGGGTTGCCCAACCGGTTGAGCCAATCAACTGCTTTTTGCCGGTCGTCCTTATAGTTCATGCCCACAATCCGCACACCACGAGCGGAAAGCTGGTTCAGATACTGATGCTCAGCCCGACAGGTCGGACACCAGGTTGCCCAGACGTTGAGCAGCAACGGCTTGCCATTGATTAACACCGAGCGGTCGAGTTCTTTTTCCGGCGCTTGCAGCGAAGTCAGATGGAGCGCAGGCAACGGTTGACCGATCAACGCCGACTCCAGCGTCGTCGGGTCGTCGCCCTGGGCATTGCGCAGCAACTGCCACATCAGCGCCAGAGCCAACAGCAGAAAAATCGCCAACGGGAGATAGAGTGATTTACGCATCAGAGTGCCTCCTGGCGGCGTTTACGCGAACGGTAGCGCGGGTCAAACAGGCAACAGATGCCCCCTAGCGCCATAAATAATCCGCCCGCCCAGATCCAGCGAACAAAAGGTTTGTAATACAAACGAACAGCCCAGCTACCGTCATCCAGTTCTTCACCGAGCGCCGCATAGAGATCGCGGGTGAAACCGCCATCAATTGCCGCTTCAGTCATCACCATCCGGTTGCTGTTGTAGACGCGTTTTTCTGCCCGCAGCGTTCCCTGATGTTTTCCGTCATGCAAAATTTCAATGATCCCCGCGCCGCCACGGTAGTTAGGGCCGGAAATCGTTTCTACGTCTTTGAACACAAAACGATAATGATGGATATCGACGCTGTCACCGGCTTTCATCCGCACGTCACGCTCAACGCTGTAGTTCTGGCTGAAAGCGATCCCCACCACGGTGATGGCAAGCCCCAGATGCCCTAATACCATCCCCCACTCGCTGCGCCTCAGTCGGGTGATCCCCTGCCAGAAAGGCAGTTGTTGGGTTGAGCGTTCAATCACCGCCATTATGGTCAGCACAAAGACCCAGACCGCCATCAGCAAACCGAGAACCGTCATCGCTTTAACGCTGTCCTGTAACCACCACGGCAGCAGAATGGCTAACGCCGTCGTCACGACTACCGCAATCAGCAGGCGTCGACGCAACAACTGAGGTTTATCACGCCCCCAGCGCACCAGCGGCCCAACGCCGAGCAACAGGGCAAACGGTACTAACAGGACGGTAAACATCGAGTTAAAGAAAGGCTCACCGATTGAGATGCTGCCCAGCCCCATCTGCTTATGTACCAGCGGCAGCAACGTCCCCAGCAGCACCACCAGCATCGCGGTGATAAGCAGCACGTTGTTGCCCAGCAGCAACGATTCCCGTGACCACAGCGCATTCTGCCCGCGCGAGCGGAGCTTATTCCCCTGAACGGCGAACAACAGCAGTGAACCGCCGACAACAATCAGCAGGAACAGCAGGATCATCATCCCGCGTGAAGGATCGGAGGTAAACGAATGCACCGAAACCAGCACGCCGGAGCGCACCAGGAAGGTTCCCAGCAAACACAAGGAAAATGCGGTGATCGCCAACAGCACGGTCCAGGCTTTAAAACTGCCACGCTTTTCTGTCACGCTGAGTGAATGCATCAGCGCAGTGCCCGCCAGCCATGGCATTAGAGACGCATTTTCGACCGGATCCCAGAACCACCAACCGCCCCAGCCCAACTCGTAATAAGCCCACGCTGACCCCAGTACGATGCCAATGGTCAGGAAAATCCATGCCGCCAGGGTCCATGGGCGCGACCAGCGAGCCCATGAGCTGTCTAGCCGTCCGGCAATAAGAGATGCAATCGCGAAAGCAAACGCGACCGAGAAACCGACATAGCCCATGTACAACATCGGCGGGTGCACGATAAGGCCAATATCCTGAAGAAGCGGATTAAGGTCGCGCCCTTCTACAGGGAAATCGGGCAAGGTGCGGGTAAACGGATTTGAGGTCAGCAGGATAAACAGCAGGAAGCCGAGGTTAATACAACCCATCACCCCAAGCACTCTGGCGGTCGCCGCCAGTGGCACACTGCGGCTAAAGAGGGCGACGGCGAACGTCCAGCCGCTCATCAATAGGATCCACAACAGCAGTGAGCCTTCGTGCGCACCCCAGGCCGCCGCCACCCGATACCAGACCGGTAATTGTGTGTTTGAGTTATTGGCCACATACAATACGGTAAAATCATTCACCACTAACGCATGAATGAGGATCCCGAATGAACCGAGGATCAGCAGGAACAGCGCCCACGCCAGCGGTTTCGCCAGCGTCATCATCCGCGTATCCTGGCGAGAAGCCCCCAGCAGCGGATAAATACTCAACAGCAGCGCGACACCCAACGCCAGGCACAACAGTAAATTGCCGATTTCAGGCATCATGATGCAGGCTCCTTCTCCGTCGGCGGACGATGATTATCTTCCATTGCCGCTTTCACTTCCGGCGGCGTGTAGTTTTCATCATGTTTCGCCAACACCTGTTGGGCGACAATATGCGTTCCGTCCTGCAAAACCCCTTGTGCAACAACGCCCTGCCCTTCACGGAACAGGTCCGGGAGAATGCCGTTGTAGCTGACGCTCACCACGCCCTGATTATCATAGAGTTTAAAATTCACCTGCAACGAGTGACCGTCACGTTTCACGCTGCCCGGCATCACCATCCCACCAATGCGCAGACGCTGGCCCGGTTCCGGTTTTTGCCCTGTTTCACGCTTACCGTAGATGATTTCTCCCGGCGTATAAAAAAGGTCGATATTGGCGCTCAGCGCATACAATACCAGCGAGACCGTGACCCCTAGCCCCAGCAATACCGAGACCGCCAGCCACAGACGTGTTTTACGACGCGGATTCATTGCCCTTCTCCAACATTGACGGTCTTATTTTTCGCCACGGCCATCCGTCGCTCACGAGCCTGCTGACGGCGAATATCGGCCAGTACTGCACGTCGGTGCCAGAAGGTATATCCCAGCAGAAGCGTCAGGGGAATCAAAGTGAAAGCCACGGCAATCCAGACATAAAAGGCATAACCGCCCATCTCGAAAAATGCCGGTACGCTATCAAATGCACTGTTCATGATGGCAATTTCCCTTTTTCGGCTAACGACAACACCCAAGGACGGCGGCGTTCATGAAGCAGGATCAGCGTTCGCAGGCGCATCAGCGTTAAGGTGATGAACAGGAAAAGAAAACCGAAAATACTCAGTCGCAGCGGCATACGCATCGAAGGGTCGATCGTTTTTTGCATATTGGTTGAGCCTTGATGCAGCGTGTTCCACCAGTCGACAGAGAAGTGAATGATCGGCAGATTCACAACCCCAACCAGCACCAAAATCCCCGCCGCGCGTCCGGCCAGACGACGGTCGTTGAAGGCGTGGTAGAGCGCGATCACGCCTGCATAGAGGAACAACAGCACCAGTTCAGACGTCAGCCGGGCATCCCAAATCCACCAGGTGCCCCACATCGGTTTGCCCCAGGCAGAGCCCGTCACCAGCGCGATAAAGGTGTAAACGGCACCGATCGGCGCCATCGCCGCGACGCTCAGATCGGCCATTTTAATTTGCCAGACCAGCCCGACAAACGCGGCAATCGCCATTGAGCCATAGATCCCCATCGACCAAATCGCGACGGGGACATGCAGGTACATGATTCGGTAACTCTGTCCTTGCTGGTAATCCGCTGGAGCAAACACAAAACCCCAAACCAGACCCACCACCAGCAACAGTAGACTCAGGATGGATAATCCCGGTATCAGCCAACCGCAGAGCCGGTATAAACGTTCTGGCTTCGCCAGGGGGTGTAATGCCTTCCACATAGACTTTTACTTTTTATATCGTTGAAATGACCATCATGGTCGAAAAGTTATTGCACACTAATCCGCAACGCCGCTGCTGTCGCAAAAGGACTGAGCGTGGCGCTTGCGGCGAGAAATGCGCCCAAAATAGCCAAATAGCCGCCAACGGGCAGATGCATTTGCCCCGCGTCAACAGCGGCGGTGGCAAAAATAAGCAGTGGCACGATAAGCGGCAGAACCAGAAGGCTCAACAATACGCCGCCGCGACGTAATCCCACGGTCAGCCCTGTGCCAATCGCACCGATAAAACTCAGCGTCGGCGTACCGATAAGCAGGGTCAGCGCCAGTATTTTCCCACTGTGCCAATCCAGGCCAAGCAGCAGCGCTATCAGTGGCGACAGCAACAACAGTGGTAAACCGGTGACCACCCAGTGGGCAATAATTTTTACCAGCACCACCGCAGGTAACGGCAGCGGTAACAGCATCAACTGTTCGAGCGAACCATCCTGGTAATCATCGCGAAATAGCCGTTCCATGCCTAACAACGAGGAGAGCAGCGCAGCCACCCAGATAACGCCGGGTGCAATTTGGGCGAGCAGTTGCGACTCCGGGCCAATGCCCAGCGGAAAGAGCGTAATCACCATTAAGAAGAACCACAGCGGGTTGATGATTTCGGCGGCATGGCGGAATGCCAGCCGCAGCTCGCGCAGAAAAATGTGCCACATCATGCGTCGTTATCCTGAACCGTCAAATGCAGCGTACGCACTGGCGTTGATAATGCCCTCAGAGGCTGATGCGTGGTCAGAATGACCGAGCCGCCCCGCATGGCGTGCTGCTCGATGCGCGATGTCAGCGTTTCAATCCCCGCGACATCCAGCGCGGTAAACGGCTCATCGAGGATCCACACCGCTGCTTGCGTCAACCAAAGTCGGGCCAGCGCCACACGCCGCTGTTGCCCTGCGGAAAGCTGTGCGACCGGCACATCTTCGTAACCGACAAGGCCCAGCGTTTCCAGAGCCTGCCAACGGGCTGCCTGTGCGATTTTCGAATGGTAAAAATGTAAATTCTCATCAGCCGTCATGCTGGCCTTAACGCCAGATTGATGTCCAAGCCATAACAGATTACGCCGCCACAGCTCACCGCTGCGAGCAAGAGGTTCCCCCTGCCAGAGCACCTGACCGGCATCCGCACGAGCAAGCCCGACGAGGATCCGCAACAACGACGTCTTCCCGGCACCGTTACGCCCGGCGACCTGAATAATGTCGTTTTTAGCCACATGAAACGTCAGTCCACTGAACAGCAGATTCCCGTCACGACTGCAAGTTAGCTGGTTTGCCTCAAGCATTAACTCTCAATTGCCATAGAAAAAAAGGGGATAAGCATAACAGATTAGTTGTGCCAGGTCAGGGGCGGTGAGTAAACCATCACTGCGGGAGACGTCAGGGGCGATACAAGGAAGGGAAATAAAAAAGGTGAGAACCTATTACTGTTCTCACCTCTGTGCCGTTTAACGCTCTCCCCTAAAAGGAGAGAGCACTCACGCTTAGACTGCAGTCTGGAAAATCACGCCGTCCGCTTTCTCGGTGTACTGGGAAAGCGTGTCGAAGTTCAGATAACGATAGGTATCCACCGCTGTCTTATCCACCTGCGCCACGAAGGTCTGGTACTCGTCCGGCGTTGGCAGTTTGCCAATCAGCGCCGCAACCGCCGCCAGTTCCGCAGACGCCAGGAACACATTCGCGCCCGTGCCTAAACGGTTCGGGAAGTTACGGGTAGAGGTAGAAACCACCGTCGAGTTATCCGCCACACGCGCCTGGTTACCCATGCACAGTGAACAGCCAGGGATTTCGATACGCGCCCCGCTCTTGCCAAAGATGCTGTAGTAGCCTTCTTCGGTGAGCTGTGCGGCATCCATACGGGTTGGCGGCGCGACCCACAGGCGAGTAGGCAACTGGCCTTTGTGGTTGTCGAGCAGTTTACCCGCCGCGCGGAAGTGACCAATGTTGGTCATGCAGGAACCGATAAACACTTCGTCGATTTTCTCGCCCTGCACGTCAGACAGCAAACGCGCGTCATCTGGATCGTTCGGTGCACACAGGATAGGTTCTTTGATATCCGCCAGATCGATGTCGATAACCGCTGCGTATTCCGCATCAGCATCGGCTTCCAACAGTTGCGGATCCGCCAGCCATTTTTCCATGCCCTGAACGCGACGCTCCAGCGTACGGCGGTCGCCGTAGCCTTCGGCAATCATCCACTTCAGCAGCACGATGTTAGAGCTTAAATACTCTTCGATCGGTGCCTGATTCAGTTTGATGGTACAGCCCGCAGCGGAACGCTCAGCCGAAGCATCGGTCAGTTCGAACGCCTGTTCGACTTTCAGATCCGGCAGACCTTCAATCTCAAGGATGCGGCCAGAGAAGATGTTTTTCTTACCCTTCTTCTCAACGGTCAGCAGACCCTGTTTGATAGCATACAGCGGAATTGCATGAACGAGGTCACGCAGCGTGATACCCGGCTGCATTTTGCCTTTGAAGCGCACCAGTACTGATTCCGGCATATCGAGCGGCATCACGCCGGTCGCGGCGGCAAACGCCACCAGGCCAGAACCCGCCGGGAAAGAAATGCCGATCGGGAAACGGGTATGGGAGTCACCGCCGGTGCCCACGGTATCCGGCAGCAGCATACGGTTCAGCCATGAGTGGATAACGCCATCGCCCGGACGCAGAGACACGCCGCCACGGTTCATGATGAAGTCTGGCAGCGTGTGGTGAGTGGTCACGTCTACCGGCTTCGGATACGCCGCCGTGTGGCAGAAGGACTGCATCACTAAATCCGCAGAGAAGCCCAGACACGCCAGGTCTTTCAGCTCATCACGGGTCATTGGTCCGGTGGTGTCCTGAGAACCGACGGAGGTCATCTTCGGCTCGCAGTACGCGCCTGGACGCACACCGGCAGTGCCGCAAGCGCGACCAACCATTTTCTGCGCCAGCGAGTAACCACGGCTGCTTTCCGCCACGTCTTTCGCCTGACGGAACACATCGCTGTGCGGCAGACCCAGCGCTTCGCGCGCTTTGGTGGTCAGGCCGCGACCGATGATCAAAGGAATACGGCCACCGGCACGCACTTCGTCGATCAGCACGTCGGTTTTCAGCTCAAAGCTTGCCAGCAGTTCGTTGGTGTCGTGGTTACGCACTTCGCCTTTGAACGGATAAACGTCGATGACGTCGCCCATGTTCAGGTTGTTCACGTCCACTTCAACCGGCAGCGCGCCCGCATCTTCCATGGTGTTAAAGAAGATTGGCGCAATTTTGCCGCCCAGCACCAGACCACCAGCGCGCTTGTTCGGCACGTTTGGAATATCGTCGCCCATAAACCACAGCACCGAGTTGGTGGCGGATTTACGGGAAGAGCCTGTACCCACCACGTCGCCGACGTAGGCCAGCGGGAAGCCTTTTTTGTTCAGTGCTTCAATTTGTTTAATTGGGCCAACAGCACCCGGCTGATCCGGTTCAATACCTTCACGGGCATTTTTCAGCATCGCCAGTGCGTGCAGTGGGATATCCGGGCGAGACCAGGCATCCGGGGCCGGAGACAGGTCATCGGTGTTGGTTTCGCCGGTCACTTTGAAGACGGTAACGGTGATTTTTTCAGCCAGCTGTGGACGGTTCAGGAACCATTCGGCATCTGCCCAGGATTGCATCACCTGTTTCGCATAGCCGTTGCCTGCTTTCGCTTTTTCTTCGACATCGTAGAAGTTATCGAACATCAGCAGCGTATGCGACAGCGCTTTCGCGGCAATCGGTGCCAGCGTGGCGCTGTCCAGCGCGTCAATCAGGGGGTGAATGTTGTAACCGCCCTGCATGGTGCCCAGTAATTCGATAGCTTTTTCAGGGGTTACCAGTGGGGAAGTGGTCTCGCCTTTGGCGACGGCGGCAAGGAATCCGGCTTTCACGTAGGCAGCTTCGTCTACGCCCGGTGGGACTCGGTTGGTCAGCAAATCTAACAGGAATTCTTCTTCGCCCGCAGGCGGTGCTTTCAGCAGCTCGACGAGTGCGGCCATTTGGGTTGCATCTAAAGGTTTTGCAACAATCCCCTCGGCGGCACGCTCAGCTACGTGCTTACGGTATTCTTCTAGCACGACGGTTCTCCTCGCTCTCATTGTCATATGCGGCCGGCGTTCTCTTCACGCTCCTGTGAGACAGCAGTTAGTAGGGTACATGCCCGATACCGCGTCGGGCAGCATAGCAGGATTTAGGGGGGGTGTTAATCCGTTTACAAAAAAGCAACATTAAATAATAAGCTGAATCGTGAAAGCTTCTCTTGTGTAGGCTAAAAGATTTATTTTGGACAGAATAACCCCCTCAGAAACCGGACTATTGTGCAAAATCCCCACAAAAGTCAAAAACAAAAAATAAGTCTCCTTATACTCCCGGCAACGCTGCCATTTTCGGCAATACTCTCTGTAACAGGCCAAATTTTTTGCGCCAGGAGAATCACATGACGTTGCCTTTCAAGCCCCACATCCTTGCGCTGATTTGTAGCGCCGGGCTATTAGCCGCTTCGGGAACTCTGTATGTCAAAAGCCGGGCGGCCGATGCCCCCGCTGAACCCGCGCCTGTCGCACAACCCGCCGCGCCTGCTGTCGTCGCTACGCCTCTCGTTGCAGCACCAACGCCTGCTGGCGCGCAGCCTGTTGCAGCCACCTTTACCCCTGCGCAAATCGATCAGTGGACGGCCCCGATTGCCCTCTACCCTGATAACCTGTTGTCACAGGTGCTGATGGCGTCAACGTACCCAACCAATGTGCTGCAAGCAGTGCAATGGTCGCAGGACAACCCAACCATGCAGGGCGATGCCGCCGTACAGGCCGTTGCCAATCAGCCGTGGGACCCAAGCGTAAAATCGCTGGTTGCCTTCCCGGCGCTGCTGTCATTAATGGGTGAAAACCCACAGTGGGTACAGGACCTCGGCAACGCGTTCCTGGCACAACCGCAGGACGTGATGGATTCTGTGCAGAAACTGCGCGCCGTTGCCCAGCAAACGGGAACGTTAAAATCATCACCGCAGCAGAAAGTGACCACCACCAAAGTCACACCGCCTCCGGTGACAACCTCTGCCACGCCAACGCAAACCACGACGACCGTTGTCGAGTCAGCACCTGCTACCCAGGTTATCAAGATTGAATCCGCCGATCCGAACGTGGTGTATGTCCCGACGTACAACCCGAATACGGTGTACGGCACCTGGCCAAGCACGTCTTATCCGCCGGTGTATCTGCCACCGACGCCGGGCCAGCAGTTCACCAACAGCTTCGTGAATGGCTTCGGTTATAGCCTGGGCGTGGCGACGACCTATGCGTTGTTTAGCAGCATCGACTGGGATGACGATCACCATCATCACGATGATGACTATTATCATCACGATGGCGGCTATCACGGCGGTGGAAACAACAACATCAATATCAACGTCAACAACTACAATCATTTCAGCAACCAGCATCTGAATGGCAATAATTCCAATTGGCAGCACAACCCGGCGTATCGCAATAACGTGCCGTACCCAAATAATAATGTGTCGCAGCGCTTCCACCAGACCAACGTACCAGGCGGCCTGAGTGCGACGCAACACACCACCGATCAGCGTCAGGCGGCGTTGAATCAGTTCCAGCAGCGCACCCATAACGGTGCGGCGGCGGGTCTGACGGCGGGCGGTGCGGCAACAGCCGTTGCTGGCAATCGTGACGCCCAGCGTCAGGCAGCCTCGAAACAGCTAAACAACATCACTCAGCGCAGCAACTACCGTGGCTACGACACGCCGCAGAACCGGGCCGCAGCGAAAGACAAGTTGCAAAACCCGTCGGCGCAACAGCAGCAGCGCCGAGATAATGCAAAATCGCATGTGCAGAATCCGACCGCGCAGCAGAAGCAGCATCGTGAAGCGGCTAAATCACAGGTTCAGCAGCACCATTCTACCGTTACGCCGGAGCAGCATCAGCAGCGCCAGCAGAAAGTGCAAAGCGCACGCTCTAACGCGTTCAGCGGCAATGACAGTCGTTCACCGTCCTGGTCAGCTCAACAGCAACGTGGCACGCAAAGCCGCAATACTGCGCACCTGAACAACAATCAGCGTGCGGCGGTTCAGCAGCATTCCTCACAACATCGCGAACTGCGTCATCGCTAAGGAGAAGCCATGAAAAAACTGATGATTTCTGGCTGGTTGGCGCTGTTTGCCCTACCCGCCTTCGCCCAGCAGAATTTTGCTACACCGGAAAAAGCAGCCACCGCGCTGGCGGATGCCGTGTCGACCCAAAACGATACGGCGCTGAATGATTTACTCGGCGAAAACTGGCGGGAGTATTTACCGCAGCAGGAAGCCGACCCCGAAGCGGTCGCCCGTTTTTTGCGTGACTGGAAAGTGGGTCACAAGATTATTGAACAGGGCGACACCGCGCATCTGAACGTCGGCCGTGAAGAGTGGCAGTTGCCTATCCCGATGCTGAAAACCGCCGAAGGTTGGCATTTCGATATGGCGCAGGCGGAGGATGAAATCCAGACGCGTGAAATCGGTCGCAATGAGCTGTCAGCGATTCAGGCCATGCACGCCTACGTGGATGCGCAGAATGACTATCACCAGCGCTTTCAGGTCTACGCGCAGAAGCTGTTGAGCAGCGACGGCGAAAAAGACGGGCTGTATTGGCCTACCCAGGCGGGGGAAGATCCAAGTCCATTAGGCCCGGCCTACAGCCCGGTAGAACCGGATGCGGGTTATCACGGCTATCGTTTCCGCATCATTCCTGATACCGACAAGAAAGGCTTCGCGCTGATTGCCTGGCCGGTGAAATATGGTGAAACCGGGATCATGAGTTTCATGATTGATGAGAACGATAAAGTCTGGCAAATGGACGGCGGACTGCTCTCGGCACGCAAAGCAAAAGCCGTTAAAGCCTTTGCCCCAGAAAAACCGTGGCAGGAAATCAGTCAGTAAAATGCCAAAAGGGTTCACGCATTGTGAACCCTTCTTATTTTATAGCCCTACCCGACTCTGCTAAGGTTTTTAACCACCATTATCAACAAGTCAGCGTAAAGCAAAATAAAACCACAGCAAGTAATCCAACCCAGGTGAAAATCAATTCAGACAAGTCATCGTCCATATTTCGCAATCTCGTTCATTGGTGTTTATTTAATATTCCGTGGTATTACTGTAAGAGCAGACGGGAGAGAAAAATAAACGCTATCATCACCAATAACCGCACGCCCGTAAAACGATAAAGTCGTCGATTCATTCTTTCTCCTCAATAAGTATTCCAGACTGACACGCATCGGTCTGAGCGTTTCTTTTTACATACAGGAAGTAATACAGCATCGAAATAAGCACCGCACCGCCCCCGTATAATAAATGACGTGATAGCCGAGATGACCAATAATCAAGCCGAAGATTAACGCCCCGACAGCCAGTCCCAAATCCATACATTAAAGAACAACGAATTCGCCACACCGACTTTGTGATGTTCTACCGAGTTGATAATTTGCATCTGGATAATCGGGGTGACGGAACCGTAGCCAATACCAATCAGCGCGCCCGCAATCACCATTGTAAAGCCCGTTGACGTCCAGCCTAAAACGATAACACCCGCAATAAATATCAGCATTGTCGCTGGGGGAGAGTTTCTACCGGGGCATCTTTTTGATGACCAAAAGTCTGCCGCATGAAAACTCGGCGCTGAAACTGCTGATTGATTTTATTGTGGAAACTATCGAGAAGGAAAAGTTTAAGCCGAGGGATTTATCGCTTTATGAAGAGAATCGCTGAGGCTGTCCGCCGCCTGGTAAAAAACAGAAGGAGAGCGAATTCCCCTTCTGCTTTTTTATCGGCTCATCAATTGGTTGGCGAAGGTGCGCCTACCGAAGGGTGAGCGGTGGTCAGCACATCTTCGTCTGCTTTGATGCTACCTGAGTTCGCCGCCCAAACGCCTTCTTGCGTTTGAGTTACCGCCTGGTGCTGCATATTCAGGTTCTGCCCCACTGGCGCAATGTGCGTCGTTTCAGTGCCGCCGCTGTTGTCCGCCCACGGGATAACCGGATCGTCAGCCAGGGCCAGACCTGAAAGCAATGTGGTAGCAAGTACTGCAGTCGTCAAAAGGGTTTTCATGGCACACCTCACTTTAGTTTGTACGCTATCAGTTTAGTGCGTGACTATCGTTACAATCATGAGCAGATGTTCGCAGATATTTACGTAGAAATGTTTTTAAATAAATAACTTACCGCTGCGCTGTGCCCTGTCTACCTTTATACAGAGATAAAAAAAGCGGCCCGAAGGCCGCTTCTTACAGAATGAAATCTTATTTCTTCTTCGCTTTGGCGTTCGGCAGGTCGGTGATGCTACCTTCGAACACTTCTGCCGCCAGACCCACAGACTCATGCAGAGTCGGGTGAGCGTGGATGGTCAGCGCGATGTCTTCTGCGTCACAGCCCATTTCAATAGCCAGACCGATTTCACCCAACAGCTCGCCGCCGTTAGTTCCGACAATCGCACCACCGATAACACGGTGAGTTTCTTTGTCGAAAATCAGTTTGGTCATACCGTCTGCGCAATCAGAAGCGATAGCACGGCCAGAAGCAGCCCACGGGAAGGTGGCGGTTTCGTAGCTGATGCCTTTCTCTTTCGCTTCTTTCTCAGTCAGACCCACCCAGGCAACTTCTGGCTCAGTGTAGGCGATCGATGGGATCACTTTCGGGTCGAAGTAGTGCTTCATGCCCGCGATAACTTCTGCGGCAACGTGACCTTCGTGAACACCTTTGTGCGCCAGCATTGGCTGACCGACGATATCGCCGATGGCAAAGATGTGCGGTACGTTGGTGCGCAGCTGCTTATCAACACGGATAAAGCCACGGTCGTCGACTTCCACGCCCGCTTTGCCCGCGTCGAGGTTTTTACCGTTCGGCACACGACCGATGGCCACCAGCACGGCGTCATAACGCTGCGCTTCAGCAGGGGCTTTTTTGCCTTCCATGGAAACATAAATACCGTCTTCTTTCGCTTCAACGGCAGTCACTTTGGTTTCCAGCATCAGGTTGAATTTCTTGCTGATGCGTTTGGTGAAGACTTTAACCACGTCTTTGTCGGCTGCCGGGATGACCTGGTCGAACATTTCAACCACGTCAATCTCTGAACCCAGCGAATGGTAAACGGTACCCATTTCCAGACCGATGATCCCGCCGCCCATAACCAGCAGGCGTTTTGGTACGGTTTTCAGTTCCAGCGCATCGGTGGAATCCCAAACGCGTGGATCTTCATGTGGGATAAACGGCAGTTCGATCGGACGGGAACCCGCCGCGATGATCGCGTTGTCGAAGTTGATCACGGTTTTGCCGTTTTCGCCTTCCACTTCCAGCGTGTTAGCACCGGTGAATTTACCCAGACCGGTAACCACTTTGACCTTACGGCCTTTCGCCATACCTGCGAGACCGCCGGTCAGCTGAGTGATCACTTTTTCTTTCCAGGTACGAATCTTGTCGATATCGGTTTTCGGCTCGCCGAAGACGATACCGTGTTCCGCCAGCGCTTTGGCTTCTTCGATAACTTTGGCTACGTGCAGCAGCGCTTTAGAAGGGATACAGCCGACGTTCAGACAAACACCACCGAGGGTGCTGTAACGTTCGACGATGACGGTTTCCAGACCTAAATCAGCGCAACGGAAGGCAGCGGAATAACCTGCCGGGCCTGCCCCAAGTACCACGACCTGAGTTTTGATTTCAGTACTCATCATGACCTCTATGTTTTTCTATCCGGTGATCCCTGGTCTTATCGCCCATCATCCACCGGGACGTTCTATCCGCCCGTATTTTACAAAATTGTTAACAATTTTGAAACAACAAACGGCTCACGATTTGACTTTGATCGAATAACCTCATAAACATCATGAGATTACCAGAAAAAAGCCGGCCGATTGGCCGGCTTTTTCGCTTACATCACCAGGCGGCGAATATCGGCCAGGGTGTTGTTGATGATGGTAATGAAGCGAGCACCATCAGCGCCGTCGATCACACGGTGGTCGAAGGAGAGAGACATCGGCATCATCAGACGCGGAACGAACTCTTTACCATTCCACACCGGCTCCATCGCCGACTTGGAGACACCGAGGATAGCCACTTCTGGCGCGTTAACGATTGGCGCGAAGTGCGTTGTCCCGATACCGCCCAGGCTTGAGATAGTGAAGCAACCGCCCTGCATTTCGCCCGCGGTCAGCTTGCCATCACGCGCTTTCTTAGAAATCGCCATCAGCTCACGAGACAGCTCGGTGATGCTCTTCTTGTTCACGTCTTTGAAGACCGGAACCACCAGACCATTCGGCGTATCAACTGCTACACCCACGTTGATGTATTTTTTCAGCGTCAGCTTCTGACCGTCTTCAGACAGAGAGCTGTTGAAGCGTGGCATCTGCTCAAGCGCAGTCGCAACCGCTTTCATGATGAACACAACCGGCGTGAATTTCACATCCAGTTTGCGCTTAGCCGCTTCGTCATTCTGCTGCTTACGGAACGCTTCCAGATCGGTGATATCGGTTTTATCGAAGTGGGTAACATGCGGGATCATCACCCAGTTACGGCTCAGGTTAGCACCAGAGATTTTCTGGATGCGGCCCATTTCCACTTCTTCAATTTCACCAAACTTGCTGAAATCAACCTTCGGCCACGGCAACATGCCAGGCAGACCGCCGCCAGTGGCAGCAGCAGGAGCGGATTCAGCGCGTTTCACCGCGTCTTTCACGTAAGCCTGAACGTCTTCGCGCAGGATACGGCCTTTACGACCAGTCCCTTTCACTTTCGCCAGGTTCACACCGAATTCGCGCGCCAGGCGGCGAATCAGCGGAGTCGCGTGAATATAAGCGTCGTTCTCAGCAAACTCAGATTTGCCTTCCGCTTTTGCCGCCGGGGCCGCAGCAGGCGCTGCTTTCGCCGGGGCTGGAGCGGCAGCAGCAGGTGCAGCAGCCGGAGCCGCGGCAGGCGCTGCGCCTTCCACTTCAAAGACCATAATCAGAGAACCGGTGGACACTTTGTCGCCGGTGCTGATTTTAATTTCTTTCACGGTACCTGCGAACGGTGCCGGGACTTCCATTGAAGCCTTGTCACCTTCAACGGTTACCAGTGACTGTTCAGCGGCAACTTTGTCGCCCACTTTCACCATCACTTCGGTCACTTCAACTTCGTCACCGCCGATATCCGGTACGTTAACGTCTTTCGCGCCAGACGCAGCAGGTGCTGCGGCAGCGGTTGGTGCAGCAGCCTGTGCCGGAGCGGCAGCAGGGGCCGCGCCCGCGACTTCGAAGACCATAATCAGGGAACCGGTGGATACTTTGTCGCCGGTGTTGATTTTGATTTCTTTCACCACACCCGCGAACGGTGCTGGCACTTCCATTGAGGCTTTGTCGCCTTCAACGGTTACCAGCGACTGCTCAGCGGCAACGGTGTCGCCGACTTTAACCATGATTTCGGTAACTTCAACTTCGTCGCCGCCGATATCCGGTACATTAACGTCTTTCGCCGCAGCCGCAGCCGGGGCAGCAGCAGGTGCCGCGTCTTTCTTCTCTTCTGCCTTGGCAGGTGCAGCTGCTGCTGCACCGTCGGCGGAATCGAAAATCATGATCAGTTTGCCGGTCTCGGTTTTGTCACCGACAGAGACTTTGATCTCTTTGACGATGCCAGCCTGTGGAGACGGAACTTCCATAGAGGCTTTGTCGCCTTCTACGGTGATCAGCGACTGTTCTGCTTCAACTTTGTCGCCTACTTTGACCAGAATCTCGGTGATTTCAACTTCATCAGCCCCGATGTCCGGCACATTGATTTCGATAGCCATTCTTCTTTTACCTCTTACGCCAGACGCGGGTTAACTTTATCTGCATCGATGTTGAATTTGGTGATAGCTTCCGCCACCACTTTCTTGTCGATTTCGCCACGTTTAGCCAGTTCGCCCAGGGCTGCAACCACCACATAAGAAGCATCAACTTCGAAGTGGTGACGCAGGTTTTCACGGCTGTCGGAGCGACCGAAGCCATCGGTACCCAGTACGCGGTAATCATCAGCCGGTACATAAGTACGAACCTGTTCAGCAAACAGTTTCATATAGTCAGTCGATGCCACAGCTGGCGCGTCGTTCATCACCTGAGCGATGTAAGGAACGCGTGGAGTTTCCAGCGGGTGCAGCATGTTCCAGCGCTCACAGTCCTGACCGTCACGGGCCAGTTCAGTGAAGGAAGTGACGGAGTACACGTCAGAACCTACGCCGTAGTCGTTCGCCAGGATCTGCGCTGCTTCACGTACGTGACGCAGGATAGAACCGGAGCCCAACAGCTGAACTTTACCTTTGCTACCGGCAACGGTTTCGAGTTTGTAGATACCTTTACGGATACCTTCCTCAGCACCTTCCGGCATCGCCGGCATGTGGTAGTTTTCATTCAGCGTGGTGATGTAATAGAACACGTTCTCTTGTTTCTCACCGTACATGCGAACCAGACCGTCATGCATGATGACTGCCACTTCGTACGCGTAAGACGGGTCATAAGAGATACAGTTCGGGATAGTCAGAGACTGAATATGGCTGTGACCATCTTCGTGCTGCAGACCTTCGCCGTTCAGGGTAGTACGACCAGAGGTACCGCCGACCAGGAAGCCGCGAGCCTGCTGATCGCCAGCCTGCCAGCAGAGATCGCCGATACGCTGGAAGCCGAACATCGAGTAGTAGATGTAGAACGGGATCATCGGCAGGTTGTTGGTGCTGTAAGAGGTCGCAGCAGCCAGCCAGGATGCGCCTGCGCCCAGCTCGTTAATCCCTTCTTGCAGGATCTGACCTTTCTCGTCTTCTTTGTAATACGCTACCTGCTCACGGTCCTGCGGGGTGTACTGCTGGCCGTTAGAGCTGTAGATACCAATCTGACGGAACAGACCTTCCATACCGAAGGTACGCGCTTCATCGGCGAGGATCGGAACCAGACGGTCTTTGATAGACGGGTTCTTCAGCATCACATTCAGAGCACGAACGAAAGCGATGGTGGTAGAGATCTCTTTGTTCTGCTCTTCCAGAAGCTGCTGGAAATCTGCCAGTGCAGGCATTTCCAGTTTCTCGGTGAAGCTCACCTGACGAGATGGCAGGTAGCCACCCAGTTTCTGACGCTGCGCGTGCAGATAGGTGTGTTCTTCTGAACCTTCAGCAAAAGTCACGTACGGCAGTTTTTCGATATCAGCATCAGACACAGGCACGTTGAAACGATCGCGGACGTAACGCACGCCGTCCATGTTCATTTTCTTCACCTGGTGAGCGATGTTTTTACCTTCAGCGGTCTCGCCCATGCCATACCCTTTAACGGTATGAGCCAGGATAACGGTCGCCTGACCTTTGGTGTCCTGCGCTTTTTTCAGTGCAGCATAGACTTTCTTCGGATCGTGACCACCACGGTTCAGCGCCCAGATCTGATCGTCAGACCAGTCGGCAACCAGTGCAGCGGTTTCCGGATATTTACCGAAGAAGTGCTCACGCACGTAGGCACCGTTCTTGGATTTGAAGGTCTGGTAGTCGCCATCAACGGTTTCGTTCATCAGCTGAATCAGCTTACCGCTGGTGTCTTTACGCAGCAGCTCATCCCAACGACCGCCCCACATGACTTTAATCACGTTCCAGCCAGCACCGGCGAAGATGCCTTCCAGTTCGTTAACGATTTTGCCGTTACCGGTGACCGGGCCATCAAGGCGCTGCAGGTTACAGTTGATGATGAAGCACAGGTTATCCAGTTTGTCGCGGGTCGCGATGGTGATAGCACCTTTGGATTCTGGTTCGTCCATCTCGCCGTCGCCGAGGAAGGCATAAACGGTCTGCTCAGAGGTATCTTTCAGGCCACGGTGTTCCAGATATTTCAGGAATTTAGCCTGGTAGATAGCACCGATTGGGCCCAGACCCATAGAAACGGTCGGGAACTGCCAGAATTCAGGCATCAGTTTCGGGTGCGGGTAAGAAGACAAACCTTTACCGTGAACTTCCTGACGGAAGTTGTTCATCTGATCTTCGGTCAGGCGACCTTCAAGGAAGGCACGTGCGTAAACGCCCGGAGAGATGTGGCCCTGGAAGTACACCAGATCGCCGCCGTCTTTCTCGGTGCGCGCACGGAAGAAGTGGTTAAAGCACACTTCATATACGGTTGCAGAAGACTGGAAGGAGGACATGTGGCCACCCAGTTCCAGGTCTTTCTTGGAGGCACGCAGAACGGTCATGATCGCGTTCCAACGGATAGCAGAACGAATGCGACGTTCCAGATCCAGATTTCCCGGGTATTCCGGTTCATCTTCAACGGCAATCGTGTTCACATAATTGTTTGCCCCGGCTCCAGCTGCCACGCTCACACCGCCTTTGCGGGCTTCGGAAAGCAGTTGGTCAATCAGATACTGAGCACGCTCAACACCTTCTTCACGGATGACCGATTCGATCGCCTGTAGCCAGTCGCGAGTTTCGATCGGATCCACGTCATTTTGTAAACGGTCTGACATGGGGGTATTCCTTATCTATCTAATCGTTGATTTGTCTGGAACCTGTCCCATTGCGCTCTTTGTTCTTCATACTTCTGGCTGTCCCTTTGTTGGCTACGCGTCCTCACCCCAGTCACATAGTTCGCTATGCTCCTGGGCTTCAGTCGCTTGCCGCCGCGATACAACCACAATTATTTGAACAACTAAAAGTGCAATAAGACAGGTTCTGCGTTTAGTTGCCGCGCTCTAAAAACTGGCGCTTAAAAATAGTGCTGCTAGTCCTTTCGTTGCTGTATGCGGCGAAGTGAGCGGTCACGACGACTTTGCTCACGGCTGCGGTCCAGCAAGATTTCCTCAATGAAGGCCAGGTGACGATGCGACGCTTCACGCGCCTGCTCCGGCTCCTTAGCCATTATCGCCTCGAAAACTCGAGTACGATGGCTGCTGACCAACGGGAGCATTTCCCGGCTGGCATACAGCAATTCAAAGTTCTGTCGAACGTTCTGCGCAAGCATAGGCTCCATGCAGCGTAGCAGATGAAGTAAGACCACATTATGAGCGGCTTCGGTGACGGCAATTTGATACTGGACGACGGCGTTGGATTCGGCATCGAGATCGCCAGACTGCTGGGCGATTTCAATCGCGGTGTGCAGCTCGCGGATGCGCGTACGGTCTTCTTCGTTGCTGCGCAAAGCAGCATAGTACGCGGCAATACCTTCCAGCGCGTGACGGGTTTCCAGTAAATCAAACTGGGATTCAGGGTGATCGGAGAGCAATTCTACCAGCGGATCGCTGAAGCTCTGCCACAGGCTACTTTGGACAAAGGTACCGCCGCCCTGGCGACGAAGCAGTAAGCCCTTCGCTTCGAGACGTTGAATCGCCTCACGCAGAGAGGGACGGGAAACGTCGAACTGTTTTGCCAGCTCGCGTTCAGGTGGAAGTTTTTCACCGGGGCGCAGAGTCCCCTCAAGAATCAAAAACTCCAGCTGCTGCTCGATCACGTCAGATAATTTTGGTTGGCGGATTTTGCTGTAGGCCATGGTTCCCTGTCTTAAGCCATTTACCCGGAGTCAATTGGTCTTACCAATTCATAGTTCGTGACGCTAAAGTAACAAAGTATTCACCTTCTGTCCATACAGGTTTTGATTGAAATCAGTAAACCCGGCACATTTTAACAACCTTACAGAAATAACGTTTCAGGAATGTAACTTTGCACAAATGTCGTGTTTACCACTAAAGGAGCAGATTTAACGTTATAGAAACGAAAAAATGTGCAATCTGAACCGATTCAACACCTCAGAAAGTGCATGATCATTCAACCTTTTCCCCTAAAGGATGAATAGAAAGCGGCGGACTCATGCCCTGCCCGCACTTACATTTGGTTTCTTTTTATGCAACTCGTCAGCACCCTTGCACAAAGCAGGTGCATTCAGCGGCACTTATCACTATTCTTCCAATAGCGGAATACTCACACGCAATTTTCACGCTTCCGCTCTGTAAAAAATAATGTACAGGATATGGAAGTTCATAATGACACGCGCTTAACCAAAGCGTAGAAAAAACAATCACTCACGAGGTTTTATAATGGAAGGTCAACAGCAAGGCGAACAGCTGAAACGCGGCCTCAAAAACCGCCACATTCAGCTTATTGCGCTGGGTGGAGCTATCGGAACGGGCCTGTTTCTGGGCAGCGCCTCCGTGATTCAATCCGCTGGACCGGGGATCATTCTCGGTTACGCGATCGCAGGTTTTGTGGCCTTTCTGATCATGCGTCAGTTAGGTGAAATGGTGGTTGAAGAGCCGGTAGCCGGTTCGTTCAGTCACTTTGCCTATAAATACTGGGGCAACTTTGCCGGTTTCGCCTCTGGCTGGAACTATTGGGTACTTTACGTTCTGGTGGCCATGGCAGAGCTGACGGCGGTCGGGAAATATATCCAGTTCTGGTGGCCTGAAATCCCAACCTGGGCATCGGCTGCGGTGTTCTTCGTTGCTATCAACCTCATCAACCTGACCAACGTTAAAGTGTTCGGTGAGATGGAATTCTGGTTTGCGATAATCAAAGTCGTCGCGGTTGTGGCGATGATCCTGTTCGGCGGCTGGCTGCTGTTCAGCGGCAACGGTGGCCCGCAGGCAACCGTGCGCAACCTGTGGGATCAGGGCGGTTTCTTGCCACACGGCATTCACGGGTTGGTGATGATGATGGCGATCATCATGTTCTCGTTCGGCGGCCTGGAGCTGGTGGGTATCACAGCGGCAGAAGCCGATGACCCGCAGACCAGCATTCCGAAAGCCACCAATCAGGTTATCTACCGTATTCTGATTTTCTATGTGGGTTCGCTGGCCGTGCTGCTCTCCCTGCTGCCGTGGACGCGCGTGACCGCAGATACCAGCCCGTTCGTGCTGATTTTCCATGAGCTGGGCGACACCTTCGTGGCAAACGCCCTGAACGTGGTGGTATTGACCGCCGCGCTCTCCGTTTACAACAGCTGTGTGTACTGCAACAGCCGTATGTTGTTCGGCCTGGCGCAACAGGGCAACGCGCCGAAAGCACTGGGCAAAGTCGACAAGCGTGGCGTGCCAGTGAATACCATTCTGGTCTCTGCGATGTTCACCGCCCTGTGCGTGTTGATCAACTACCTGGCACCGGAATCGGCGTTCGGTCTGCTGATGGCGCTGGTGGTTTCCGCGCTGGTCATCAACTGGGCGATGATTAGCCTGGCTCACATCAAGTTCCGTCGCGCGAAACAGAAACAGGGCGTCGCCACGCGCTTCCCTGCCCTGTTCTACCCGCTGGGGAACTGGATTTGCCTGTTTACCGTTGCCGCGGTGCTGGTCATCATGCTGATGACGCCGGGCATGGCGATTTCCGTGTATCTGATCCCGGTGTGGATCGTGATTCTGGGAATTGGCTACATGGTTAAACAGAGAGGGGCTAAAGCCGTCCGCGCTTAATCCCTTCACGCTCTGTGCCTCATTGCAGGTACAGAGCGTTTCTCCCCCGCCCAAAAAGAGGTACCATCCAGCGGTTACAGCCGACCAAAGGACCCGTGTGACCGATGAAAAAGAACCTGACGATCAAAGACATTGCGGAACTGGCGAATGTCTCCATCGCGACTGTTTCACGGGTGCTGAACAATAATAGTTGGGTGTCTGACAAGACGCGCGAGAAGGTGCAGAAGGTCATCGACCAGCACCATTTCAGCCCGAACTTGATGGCCCGCAGCATGATTTCCCGCAAAAGCATGACCCTCGCGGTCGTCGTTTCCGACATCACCAGCCCTTACTTTGCGACGCTGGTCGAACAGATTGAAAAAGCCTGCTTGCAGGCGGGATACAAAATCGTGCTGTTCGATACGCAATCCGCCAACAAGCGCACCGATTCAAATCAGGTGATTGCCGAAGATCAGATTTTCAGCACCATCATCGACAGCCAACTCGACGGGGTGATCATCCTCGGCGGCAACATCGACTACCTGAAAATACCCGAAGGTTATCTGGACGGCTTGCAGAAGCTGATTGCCACGCTGCCGGTGATCGTCGTCGGGCGCAAACTGGCGCATTACGACTACACCTGCCTGCAACGCGACCAGGTCAACTGCGTGAAAATGGTCACCGAATACCTGCTGGAAAAAGGCCATCATGACATCGCGTTCATCGGCGGTTCACCGGGTGTGTATATGACCGGTCAGCGCGTGAAGGCCTTTCGCGATACGCTGCAACACGCAGGGCTGGATGCGGATAACGCGCAGGTAATCGAAACGAACTTCTACTCTCAGCACGGTTATGAAGCCCTTTCCCGGCTGCTGAAATCCGCTCGTCCCCTTCCCCAGGCGCTGCTGGCGATCAACGATCGTGTGGCGATGGGCGCCATTCGGGCACTGAAAGACAACGGCCTGAACGTGCCGGAAGATATTGCCGTTGCCAGCTGTGAATATTTCCCCGGCAGCGAATATTACATTCCGCGTCTGACCACCGTAGATCATCAGAATAACGTTTTAGGTCAGCACGTTATTCATCAGATGATAACGCTATTGCAGGACAGGTTGCCGGAACCTCTCGATATTTCCCCTCTGCTGATCGCCGGCGAATCGGCCTAGTTCTTGCCACGTTCGAGCCCGGCGACACAAGCTTGCCGGGCCTACAAAACCCATCGTACAGACCGCAACCCCACCCGTTTTTGTCGGCCCGTGCAAACGCAGTGCCGCCGGGCAATCCACCCCATTTCCGTAGGCCCGGTAAGCGTCAGCGCCACCGGGCAACTGCCCTATAGAACATAAAATATTCCGATCTTCATCACAGATCCTCATACGTCAAATTGACCATTCATTTTCTCTCATCATATTTTACTGAAAACGTTTTCAGGTTTTCAGCACAGAGAGGGCAAGATGAAACCGACCATGATGACTTACATCCACGAAGAGCACGCCACCCTGGCCAACATTCTGGATAACTACCCGGCTTCAATCCCGGCAATCGAAGATGAGAGCGAATGGCTACTGTTAGCGACCGGTTCCAGCGTGAACGCGGCCGTTAGCGCCAAGTACTACATCGAAAGTCTGTCCGAGGTGCGCGTGACTATCGCCGAGCCGTTCCACTATCAGCACTTCGAGAAGCACAACCCGGCAATTCGTACCGTGGTCGCCGTTTCACAGAGCGGGGAAAGCACATCGACTCTGCATGCGTTAGCGGCGCTGAAAAAACAGTTCCCGGTGAAAACCGTGGGCGTTACCAGCAAACCGCAAAGTGTGCTGGCAAAAACAGCAGATGCTTTTGTGTTGCTGGATATCGGCGAAGAGCGCGTGGGCTACGTGACCAAAGGCTATGTCGCCACCATTTTGACGTTGATGTTGATGGGCCTGCGCCATGCGCGGGCCGTTGGCGCGATTGATGACGCCCGTGAATTGCAAGAGCTGGCGATGCTGTGCAATGCGGTGAACGCCATCCCGTCAATTATCGACACCACCGAATCGTTCTTCGTTCGCTGGCAGCAGGCGTTAATCGCATCCCCGCGCTTCACCAGTATCGGCTACGGTCCGGCAGTCGGCGTGTGTATGGAAATGGCGACCAAATTCACCGAAACCGTGCGTGTGCCCTCTCAGGGCATTGAAATGGAAGTGTTTATGCACGGCCCTTATTTCGAAATCAATCCGCAACACCGCCTGTTTTTCCTCGATGTGCCAAGTGTGGCCCGCGAGCGTCTGGCGCTGCTGCGTCAGTACGAACAACGCCACACCGAGTATGTTTACACCGTCACGCCGGACACCAGCGACGATCCGCATACGTTGGCGTTAAACACCGACGCGCCAGAAACCGTGCTGCCGCTGTTGATGATTATCCCGTTCCAGATCCTCGCCCATCACATCGCCGAGGGGAAAGGCAACAACCTGCCACAGCGCATCTTCACCGATTTTGGCGTGGCGGTAAAAAGTAAAACCAAACCTGGCGACTACGCCTGATTAGCCGACCGTACCCTCTGACTCATAAGGTGCTTCACCATGGCGACTTCATTCTTACCCGTTGCAGAGCAGATCCTCGCCGCCGTTGGCGGTAAGGAAAATGTGGTTCACGCCACCCATTGCGCCACCCGCTTGCGTCTGAACCTGAAAGACGACAGCAAAATCAATGAAGCGCAGCTGTATAAGCTGCCGGAAGTGGTCAAGCTGGTGAATAACGGCAGCCAGTTCCAGATTGTTATCGGCCCGAAAGTCGAAAACGTGTTTGCGGCGCTGAGCACGCTGCTGCCGGGCGATAACGCCCCCGTTGAACAGCCTGCGCAAAAAAGCTCACTGTTCAACCGGATGCTGGCGACGCTGTCTGCGATCTTCACGCCTTATATCGGCGTGCTGGCGGGGGTCGGTGTCGTCAAAGGTCTGGTGGTTCTGTTGCAAACCATGGATCTGATCTCAACCAAATCCTGGCTGTTCATCGTGCTGAACGCGCTCTCCAGCGGCGTATTCGTCATGCTGCCGATGTTTATCGCGGTTACCGCCGCCGATAAATTCAAAACCAGCCGCTTTACCGCGCTGGCTCTGACGGCGGCAATGATTTTCCCCCTGACAGACGCCGCTACGCCGAACAGTATCGAGATCTTCCATCTCACGTTCCCACTGAAAATCTACGGCGGCGCGGTGATCCCGGCCATCTTTGCGGTCTGGTTCCTGAGCTACGTCGAGCGCTGGTTTAAAAAAGTGGTCCCTGAAGTGGCGGCGCTGGTGTTCGTGCCTTGTCTATCGCTGTTGGTGTGCGGGTTCGTGGTCTTCACGGTGATTGGCCCGATCGCTGACTATGTGGGTATCGGTATCGCCAACGGCTACACCTGGCTGTACAACCTGAGCCCGGTGCTGTCCGGCGCATTACTGGCAGGGATTGGGCAGCTGTTCGTGGTGTTCGGCGTACACTGGGGCATCATCCCGATTGCGCTGATTAACATGCAGGTCAACGGCTACGACACGGTCATGGCGATGTTTATGTCGGCGGTAATGGGTCAGTTCGGTGCGGCGTTTGGGGCTATCTTCATCGCCCGTAATCTGAAAGACAAACAGCTGGCGATTTCGGCGTCTATCTCCGCGTTCTTCGGTATCACCGAACCCGCACTGTACGGCGTGAACCTGAAATACCGGATGCTGTTTATCTTCGGCTGCATCGGTGCGGCACTTGGCGGTGCGATCACTGGCTTCCTGCGGGTGAAAACCTACAGTTTCCTGCCGGTGCTGAACGTGTTTGAACTCGGTCTGTTCAGCGGCCCGGATTCAAAAGCCATCTATGAGGTGATTGCGATTGTGGTGGCCTTCTGCGTCCCGGCCATCCTGACCATTCTCTACGGTAAGAGCCGTCTGCTGGTTCCTGCCACCGAGTTACGCTAATTATCCACATGCTGTAGCGGGTGAAACCGCTACAGCAGCATGTTACCTGCTTCACACTTTCTCCCCCGCAGCTCATTTATCCATATCATCACCGCTTTCCTGCAACGCAATATTTCTTTAGCCAGCGAATAATCGTGACATATCTCATTGCGAGGACGTGTCGATGGAAAACAACAGATTATCGGTCAGAGAAAAAATCGGCTATGGCATGGGGGACGCGGGATGCAACATCATCTTCGGCGCCATTATGTTGTTTGTTAACTATTTTTATACCGACATCTTTGGCCTCGCGCCTGCACTGGTCGGGGTATTATTGCTGTCAATTCGCGTGATCGACGCCGTCACCGACCCGCTTATGGGTGCCATGGCGGACAGAACGCGCAGCAAATACGGTCGCTTTCGCCCGTGGCTGCTGTGGATTGCCTTCCCTTACGCGCTCTTCAGCGTGCTGATGTTTACCACGCCAGACTGGAGCTACAGCAGCAAAGTTATCTATGCCTTCGTGACCTATTTCCTGCTGTCGATTACCTACACGGCGATCAACATTCCTTATTGCTCACTCGGCAGCGTGATCACCAACGACCCGAAAGAGCGCGTGGCCTGTCAGTCTTACCGCTTTGTAATGGTCGGGATTGCGACACTACTGCTCTCGTTGACGTTGCTGCCGATGGCCGACTGGTTTGGCGGCGATAACAAAGCCAAAGGGTATCAAATGGCGATGACCGTGCTGGCATTTATCGGCATGTGTATGTTCCTGTTCAGTTTTGCGACCGTGCGCGAACGCGTGCGTCCGGCGGTACAAACCAACGATGAAATAAAGCGTGACCTGAAAGACGTGTGGAAAAACGATCAGTGGGTGCGCATTCTGCTGCTGACGCTCTGCAACGTCTGTCCCGGCTTTATTCGTATGGCCGCGACGATGTATTACGTCACCTGGGTGATGCAACAAAGCACCCATTTCGCCACGCTGTTTATCAGCCTCGGCGTAGTGGGCATGATGATCGGCAGTATGCTGGCGAAAGTGCTGACCGACCGCTGGTGCAAACTGAAAGTGTTCTTCTGGACCAACATCGCGCTGGCGATATTCTCCTGCGCCTTTTACTTCTTTGACCCGCACGCCACGATGATGGTCATGGTGCTCTACTTCCTGCTCAATATTCTGCATCAGATCCCGTCGCCGCTGCACTGGTCGCTGATGGCAGACGTAGATGATTACGGCGAGTGGAAAACCGGCAAACGCATCACCGGGATCAGCTTCTCTGGCAACCTGTTTTTCCTAAAAGTCGGGCTGGCAGTGGCGGGGGCGATGGTCGGCTTCCTGCTTTCCTGGTACGGTTATGATGCCAGCGCGAAAGCACAAAGCCCTGATGCGCTTAACGGGATTGTTTTACTGTTCAGCGTGATCCCTGGTGTCGGTTATCTGATTACCGCAGGCGTGGTACGCATGTTGAAAGTGGACCGTGAAATGATGAAGCAGATCCAGACGGATCTGGAAAAACGTCGCCAGAACTATCGCGAGCTGAGTGAGCCGAATAACTATACCCAAAATAATTCGAGTGGCAGGAAGGCGGTAAGCGAGTGAGTCCCCAGGAGCTTACAAAAGTAAGTGACTGGGGTGAGCGAGCGCAACCAACGCACATGAAACTTGAAGTATGACGGGTATGAACTTATAAGGAGACCACAATGAGCCACTGGCCAAACCCCTTTATTGAGCAACGCGCCGACCCGTTCATTCTGCGCCATGAGGGCCAGTATTACTTTGTCGCTTCGGTGCCGGAATATGACCGACTGGAGATCCGCCGCGCAGCTGACATCGACGGTTTACGCACAGCGGAACCCGTTGTGGTGTGGCGCAAACCTCAGAGCGGCCCGATGAGTCAGCTAATTTGGGCCCCGGAACTGCACAACATCGACGGCACATGGGTTATCTATTTCGCCGCCACGCATACCCATGATTTGGATGCATTGGGGATGTTCCAGCATCGGATGTTTGCGCTGGTTTGTTTTGACGCCGATCCGTTAACCGGTACGTGGCAGGAAAAAGGCCAGGTAAAAACACCGTTCGATACGTTTGCCCTGGATGCCACCACGTTCAAACATCAGGGGAAACAGTGGTATCTGTGGGCACAAAAAGCGCCGGATATTGCCGGAAACTCAAATCTGTATCTGGCGGAGCTGGAACACCCGTGGACGATCAAGGGTCAGCCGTTGATGCTCAGCAAGCCGGAGTTTGACTGGGAGTGCCGTGGTTTTCTGGTCAACGAAGGCCCGGCGGTTGTGGTTCACGGCGATAAATTATTCGTGAGTTATTCCGCCAGCGCGACCGATGAAAACTACTGCATGGGTCTACTGTGGATTGATATTGATGCCGACCCGATGCAGGCCAGCAACTGGCACAAATCACCGCAGCCGGTGTTCACCACCAGCTATGAAAATCAGCAATACGGGCCAGGGCACAACAGCTTTACCCAAACGCCGGAGGGCGAAGATGTGCTGGTGTATCACGCCCGCAACTATACGGAAATCGAAGGCGACCCATTGTATGACCCAAATCGCCACACACGCCTGAAATTGATTCGCTGGAATGAAAACGGGATGCCTGACTTCGGCATCCCGCATGCGGATTCTTCCGTCTCACTATAATCCCCTAAATCATTCGAACTGTAGCAAAGCGGCAAACTCTGCTATCCCTGAGAGCATAGATTACTATGTGACCGGGGTAGCGGAGTGCAGTCAACGCCGCTACAGCTTGAAGGATGACGGGGATTTATACCAATGTGCCGTAAATCGTCAGCAGCGCCATGATCACCACTACCGCGTATGACGCTTTCTTCGCCATCGACACCGCCGCTTTTGGCGTGGCGACTTTATCGACATGCGGCTCGCGAGCCAGCGAGAACTGCGCCAACTGAGTCAGCACCTGATACTGTGAAGAATGACGGTCGCCGAGTGAGGCAAACCACGCAGGCAGCGCTTTTTCACCGTGACCAATCAATGCATACACCACACCGACTAAACGCACCGGCACCCAATCGAGCACATGCAGAATCGCATCTACGCCCGACTGCTGACGATCGCGCGGCGTTTGGTAACGCGCCAGCCAGCTTTGCCACGCGCGCAGAAACGCATAACCCATCAGCGTTGCAGGCCCAAACGGGCCACCGACCACGAACCAAAACAGCGGCGCAAGATAGAAACGGTAGTTAATCCACAGCAGTGCATTTTGCAGTTCACGCAGAAACTCGCGTTCGTCGCAGCCGGGCGGTACGCCGTGAATCAGCGTCAACTCGCTGGCCATCGCGTCACGCGCATGGGCATCATCACGCGAGGCCGCTTTCAGGTAGGCGTGATAGTGCAAGCGCACTTTGCCCGCGCCGATGCATAACAGCCCGACCAGGATCCACACCACCAACAGCGGCACGTTGAACAGCAGGCCAAACAGCGCACGCTGAATCAGATAGACAATCGCCATCGCGGCAATGGCCATCAGCAAGGTGACCGAGAAGGAATAATTTTTGATACGGCGGAACAACACTTCCAGTCGATGATCGAGCTGCCAGTGCTCGCCAAGTTTGAACAGGCGCTCGGCAATCAGCACCAGTAACGTCGTAAACAGCGTCATGTCATCTCCTTATCTGACGGGTGATTCACCCGCGCGCGAAAACGTGTCCAATCAAACGCCGGGCCGGGATCGGTTTTACGCACTGGGGCAATATCACTGTGGCCCGTCATATTGCTGGCAATCGCCGGGTAAGCCGTCATCAGCAACTGAGTCAGGGCCGCAAGCTGCTGATATTGTTCGTCGGTATACGCCAGAGTATCCGTGCCTTCCAGCTCGATGCCAATCGAAAAATCATTACATTTTTCGCGGCCCTGGTAGCTCGACACACCCGCATGCCAGGCGCGTTTATCAAACGGGACATACTGGACGATTTCGCCGTCGCGGCGGATCAGGCAATGCGCTGAAACCCGTAAATGCGCGATTTCGGCAAAAAAAGGATGAGCCTCGGGATCGATTGTTCCAGTGAATAATGCATCAATCCACGGACCACCAAATTCACCGGGCGGCAAACTGATATTGTGCACCACCAGTAATGTTGGCGCTTCATTATCCGGGCGGCAATCATGATGCGGCGAAGGGACGCGACGGACATCCTCCAGCCAGCCACCGTGTAACTGCATGCGGGCTCTCCTTAATATATGGTGCAGAAATCCGGTTCAGAGTAGCATGTTTATAACTTATGATTCCTTACCATTTGGAGTTTTATCATGCCGCCTCGCCGCTACAATCCTGAGCATCGTCGTGACGCGCTGCTGGAACGCATTAACCTCGATATCCCTGCCGCTGTAGCCCATGCGCTACGTGAAGATTTAGGCGGCGAAGTGAATGCCGCGAACGACATCACCGCTCAACTGTTACCGGAAGACACGCGCTCACATGCGGTAGTGATCACCCGCGAAACAGGTGTCTTTTGTGGCAAGCGCTGGGTCGAAGAAGTGTTTATCCAGCTCGCCGGGAACCGCGTCAGCATCACCTGGCATGTCGAAGATGGTGACACTCTGGTAGAAAACCAGCCGCTGTTCGAACTTAATGGCCCGTCACGCGTGCTGTTAACCGGCGAGCGTACCGCCCTGAATTTCGTGCAAACCCTTTCAGGCGTGGCAAGCGTTGTGCGCCGTTATGTCGATTTACTTGAGGGCACTAAAACGCAGTTGCTCGACACCCGCAAAACCTTACCGGGTCTGCGTACTGCGCTGAAATATGCCGTGCTGTGCGGCGGCGGCGCTAACCATCGCCTGGGGTTATCCGACGCATTCCTTATCAAAGAAAACCATATCATCGCCTCGGGTTCCGTACGCCAGGCGGTGGAAAAAGCTTTTTGGTTGCATCCGGATGTGCCGGTAGAAGTTGAAGTGGAAAGTCTTGAAGAGTTAGACGCCGCGCTGAAAGCCGGGGCTGACATCATCATGCTCGATAACTTCGAAACCGAGCAGATGCGCGAAGCGGTGAACATCACCAATGGTCAGGCGCAGCTTGAAGTCTCCGGCAATGTAACGTTCGACACCATTCGCGGCTTTGCTGAAACCGGCGTGGACTATATCTCGGTTGGCGCATTGACCAAGCACGTTCAGGCTCTCGACCTCTCTATGCGCTTTAAATAACGCGCGTTTGCGAAGGCGATTTACGATCGCCTTCGCAGCTTTTCGCAAGCTCGCTGCAAACCGTAAAATAATTCAGAAGCGCGCTTCCCGTTTTGATTTTCCCCCTTCGCTATCTCAAACGCTTGTTGCCAAAGTGCTCCCGCCAAACAAGGAGCAACACATGGACAAACAGCAAGGATTCACCTTAATAGAACTGATGGTTGTGATCGGCATTATCGCCATTCTTAGCGCCATCGGTATTCCGGCTTACCAAAATTATCTGCGCAAAGCGGCACTCACCGACATGCTACAAACGTTTATGCCCTACCGCACTGCGATTGAACTTTGCGCATTGGATCATGGCGGTATTACCCCTTGCGATGGCGGCAGTAACGGTATACCAGCCCCCGCCACCAGCCGTTATGTTTCAGGAATGGACGTCGCCCAGGGCACCGTAACGCTAACAGGCCAGGAGAGTCTTAATGGGCTGAGCGTTACGCTAAAACCTGCATGGGACAACACCAACGGCATCACTGGCTGGCAACGCACCTGCAATATCGCCAGCGATAGCGCGTTGAAACAGGCATGTGAAGACGTGTTCCGCTTCGACGCATCCTGAGGGCCAAAAGATGAAACACGATAAACTCCTCAGCTTGTGCCAGCGGCACCGTGCGGTGCTGCTCAGCAGTGACGATCGAGTGTTGAATATCGCGGTGGTCGGCCCACCGCCCAGTGAATTAATGGATTCACTGCGGTTTGCGACGCAAAAACGTATTGATATTGCGTGCTGGGATCAGCCTCGAATGGATCAGCATCTGCACACTTCGCAAGATTCGCATCTGCCTGCCGCGCGTGATGACAACGGCAACGTTGTGGAATTGCTGAATCAGACGTTTCAGCAGGCGTTGCAACAACGCGCTTCGGATATTCATTTTGAACCCGGAGAAAATGTATTGCGCGTGCGACTGCGTATTGACGGCGTGCTTCACCCGCTACCGGATTTTTCCCCAACACTCAGTGCGCCACTGATCGCACGGCTTAAAGTGTTAGGCAACCTGGATATCGCCGAGCGGCGGCTGCCGCAGGACGGGCAATTCAGCGTAGACATCAACGGACGCGCGGTCTCTTTTCGAATCGCCACGCTGCCCTGCCGTGGGGGCGAAAAAGTCGTGCTTCGTCTTCTGCATCAGGTGAAACAGGCGCTGGATGTCAGCGTGCTAGGCATGAATAAATTACAACTCAAGGCCTTTCATCAGGCCATTAATCAACCACAGGGATTGATATTGGTCACTGGCCCAACGGGCAGCGGTAAAACGGTTACTCTCTACAGTGCGCTACAGGAACGTAACCAGCCGGAGATTAATTTGTGCAGCGTGGAAGATCCGGTCGAGATCCCGCTTGATGGCATCAACCAGACGCAAATCAACACCCGTGCAGGGCTGACATTTCAGAACGTATTGCGGGCATTATTGCGTCAGGATCCTGACGTGGTCATGGTCGGGGAAGTTCGTGATGCGGAAACCGCCGAAATCGCTATTAAAGCGGCGCAGACAGGCCATTTGGTGTTATCCACACTGCATACCAACTCCACCAGCGAAACGCTTACCCGACTACAGCAAATGGGAGTAGCCCGCTGGATGATCTCTTCCGCACTGTTGTTGGTGATTGCACAACGGCTGGTACGCCGATTATGTCCGCATTGCCAGACGCAGGAAGGACACTACAGCGAATTCCCCACATCGTTGTGGCCTCGTGCGTTGCCGCGCTGGAAGGGGACAGGCTGCGAACGTTGTTATCGCGGTTATCATGGACGGGTCGCACTGTTCGAAGTCCTCACCGTGACTCAACCGTTAAAACAGGCGATCATCAGCGGTGTCAGCCCGGAAGTGCTGGAAAGGCTGGCGCGGGATTCCGGCATGATGACCCTTTTCGAACACGGCTGTGAAGCCGTGGAACAAGGACAAACGACGGTTGAGGAATTGCTACGGGTGTTGGGAATGCCACATGGCGAATAAACAACTTTGGTACTGGCGCGGGTTGTCAGAACAAGGCGATGCCCGTCAGGGAAATGTGTGGGCGGAAGACAAAATTATGGCAATGGAGTCTGCTCAGCGCGATGGCATCCATCCCCTGGTATTAACACGCAAGGCGATTCGAAAATCACAGTGGCAAACGCACTATGCCAGCGAGCTTATGCAGCAGTTAGCCACGCTGCTACAAGCAGGATTAACGCTTTCGGAGAGTTTAATGCTGTTGGCCGAACAGCATCCGGTCGCGCAATGGCAAGCACTGATGCAGGATCTCGCCGGGCAGCTTGCCAAAGGACAGTCGCTTTCTGTCGCCATGCAACAGTGGCCGGAAGCGTTTTCACCGCTCTATCACGCCATGATTCAGGCCGGAGAAATGACAGGTAAGCTGGATTACTGTTGCGCCCATCTTGCTCGCCAACAAGAAGAGCAACAAAAGCTGAGCCAAAAAGTGAAAAAGGCATTGCGCTACCCGCTGATCATTTTGCTGCTCGCGCTGTTGGTGGTGATTGGCATGAGTGGCTTCGTGCTGCCGGAATTCGCCGCCATTTACCGCACGTTTAACACGCCGCTTCCGATGCTGACCCAAGGGGTAATGGCAATGTCCAGCGCGGTACAGCAAGGATTACCCTTAATTTTTGCATTGGCATTTCTGCCCTTTTTACTGCGCCCCGCTTTGCAACGAAGTCCACGCTGGCAGATACTCCGGCCACGATTATTGCTGGCGTTACCGATAGTTTCCGGGCTGGTGCGCGGGCAAATGTTAAGCCAGATTTATACTGTTCTTGCACTCACGCAGAATGCGGGGATCCCCTTTTTGCAGGGGCTTGAAAGCGTGGAAAAAACACTGAGTTGCCCGTGGTGGCGAAATGTTATCCGACAGACAAGCGAATCAATCGCTCAGGGCAGCGCAATCTGGCAGGCAATGGAGAAGCAGACTGTTTTTACGCCCCTGTGTAAGCAGCTCATCAGAACGGGTGAGGCCTCTGGTTCACTCGATAAAATGTTGGGGAATCTGGCGCATTATCATAGCGAGCAAACGCATCAGCAGGCAGATAACCTGGCGACACTGCTTGAGCCAGTGATGTTACTGGTGACAGGGGTGATTATCGGAACGCTGGTGGTGGCGATGTATCTGCCAATATTTCATTTGGGGGATGCAATCAGCGGGGGATAAACGCTGGCGCAGAAACTACGCCAGCGTTTACGGCATTACAGGCTGTTGAACACGCGGTTCTCTTGTTCCTGTACGCGGATAAAGGTCGTACGTTTGGTCAGTTCTTTCAGACGTGATGCACCCACATAGGTACATGCAGAACGCAAACCGCCGAGGATATCACGGGCGGTATCTTCAACCGGGCCACGCAATTTCAGCTTAACGGTTTTGCCTTCCGCTGCGCGGTATTTGGCAACGCCACCGACGTGACGGTTCATTGCAGACTCGGAACTCATACCGTAGAACAGCATGAATTTTTCACCATCTTCTTCCACTACGGTTCCACCGCTTTCTTCGTGACCTGCCAGCATACCGCCGAGCATCACGAAATCTGCGCCGCCACCGAAAGCTTTTGCTACGTCGCCCGGCGTAGTACAGCCACCGTCGCTGACGATCTGCCCGCCGAGACCGTGTGCCGCATCAGCACATTCAATAACCGCAGAGAGCTGCGGATAGCCAACGCCGGTTTTTACACGCGTGGTGCAAACGGAACCTGGGCCGATGCCCACTTTGACGATATCAGCGCCAGCAAGGATCAGCTCTTCACACATTTCGCCGGTAACCACATTGCCTGCACAGATAGTTTTGCTTGGCCAGGCTTCACGCGCTTTCGACAGGAACTGCACGAAATGTTCAGAGTAGCCGTTGGCAACGTCGATACACACGAAATTCAGCGCCGAATGCAGATTCAAAATCTGTTTCGTTTTGTCGAAATCCGCCTCAGACGTCCCAGTAGAAACCATGACATGCTTCAGGATGTCTTCAGACACGCTCGCAGCAAAGGCTTTCCAGTCTTCAACAGAATAGTGTTTGTGGACGGCAGTCAAAATACCAAAGGAGGCCAGGGCTTTTGCCATCGCGAAAGTACCCACGGTATCCATATTCGCGGCAATGATAGGAACGCCAGACCAGGTCTTTCCAGAATGCTTAAAGGTATATTCGCGTTCCAGCTCAACGTCGGAACGGCTTTTGAGGGTAGAGCGTTTAGGGCGGATAAGAACGTCTTTAAAACCTAACTTCAGATCTTCTTCGATACGCATGTAGGGATTCCTGGGGTTAGAGGCAAAAATGGACTAAGCACAACTCCAGTGACGTTATCATACGCAGTAATCATCCCTTCGCAAGACTGCGATTTTCACTTTTTTTACGCTACAATCGTACAAATTTACCTGGTGAACAGCGATTTTAGCGTTTGTCCCGTTGGTCGCCGCAGGTTTAAAAAATAACCGATTGATTTATTACGGTAATTCTTCACAGGATAGGGTGTCATGGGGTATACAGTGGCGTTAACAGGCGGCATCGGTAGCGGAAAAAGCACCGTTGCACAGGCTTTTGCGGACCTGGGGATTAACGTTATTGATGCCGATATTATCGCCCGTCAGGTTGTTGAGCCCGGAACGCCAGCGCTGCAGGCTATTGTCAGTCGCTTCGGTGCAGACATGTGCCTTGCTGATGGAAGTTTGAATCGCCGTCAGTTGCGGGAACGTATTTTTACTCACGCGACTGAAAAATCATGGCTTAATGCCCTTCTCCACCCGTTGATTCAGCAGGAAACACAGCGTCAAATGCAGCAGGCAACATCGCCTTATGTCCTGTGGGTTGTTCCGCTGTTGGTAGAGAATCAGCTCTGGCAGAAAGCAAATCGGGTGCTCGTGGTGGATGTTTCTGAGGAAACACAGCTTAAGCGCACGATGCACAGAGATAATGTGTCAGAAGAACAGGCAAGACAGATCCTTGCCGCCCAGGTAACGCGCGAACAGCGTCTTGCCGTGGCGGACGACATCATTGATAACAACGGCGCACCAGATGCCATTGCATTGGATGTAGCCCGCCTGCACGCCCGCTATCTGAAGCTGGCGTATCAGGCCGATTCACAGGAAAAATTGTAATGCACACCCACGTCCTTTTTGAACATCCCCTGAATGAGAAGATGCGTACCTGGCTTCGCATTGAGTTTCTGGTTCAGCAGCTGAATTGCAATCTGCCGGTCAGAGATCATGCCAGCGCATTACATTTTTTTAGACATATCGGGGACTTACTGGATGTATTCGAACGGGGTGAAGTTCGTACAGATTTACTGAAAGAACTGGAACGCCAGCAACGTAAGCTGAAACAGTGGGACGAAGTGCCCGGCGTTGATAAAAGCCGTATTGAAGCCCTTCGCCTGCAGTTGAAAAACAGCAGCAGCATTCTCATGACCGCCCCGCGCGTGGGTCAACTCTTGCGTGAAGACAAATTGATTGGCCTTGTCCGTCAACGTCTGAGCATTCCGGGCGGTTGCTGTAGCTTCGATTTACCGTCACTGCATATGTGGCTGCATGCGCCGCAAACGCAGCGCGATTCTCAGGTGACCTATTGGCTGGAAAGCCTTGAGCCGATGAATCAGGCGCTGACCTTAATCCTCGATCTCATCCGCAACTCATCACCGTTCCGTAAGCAGACCAGCCTTAATGGCTTCTTCCAGGATAACGGTGAAGACGCCGATCTTCTGCGTTTACAGCTTGAGCTTAACGCTCAGCTCTACCCGCAAATCTCCGGCCACAAGAGCCGTTTCGCTATTCGCTTCCTGCCGCTGGATAGCGAGAATGGCCTCGTGCCAGAACGTTTGGATTTCGAACTGGCCTGTTGTTAAGGAGACAATATGAGCGACACGACGACCGTCAATTGCCCGACCTGTGGCAAAAGCATTATCTGGGACGTAAAGAGTCCGTTCCGCCCCTTCTGTTGCAAGCGCTGCCAGCTCATTGACTTAGGCGAATGGGCTGATGAAGAGAAACGTATTCCTAGCTCCGGTGACCTCTCTGAGAGTGATGACTGGAGCGAAGAGCAGTTTTAAGCCTCGGCAATCAGTTTTGCAATAACCGGTTCGTTGGCAGGAGGAAACTCTTCTGCCAACAAATCTTTCTGCGCCACCCAACGCCCAGGCTGCCCCTCTTTACCCCATGGTTCTCCCTGCCAGCTGTCCACTAGCCAGAACCACAGCGTGATATGACGATCCGGAAACTGGTACTCCAGTTTATCGAACAACATGGCCGACTCAGGCAAAATTCCCACTTCTTCGTATAGCTCTCGTGCTAGCGCCAGTTCAGGACTTTCGCCTTCTTCTATTTTCCCGCCAGGGAATTCCCACATATTGGCCATGTGCGCATCCGCCGCACGTTGGGTAATAAAGATTTCACCCGCGGCATTACGCAGGATCCCGGTAGAAATTTGCAGTTTTTTCATTGTCTTCATTCCATAAAAAAGGCGCTGTCACCAGCGCCTTTGTTTTCGCAGAGCTTAGATTTAGCTGATCTTAGTTGATTCGGCCATGGCACTGCTTATATTTTTTACCTGAACCGCAAGGGCATGGATCATTACGGCCCACTTTGCGCTCGCCGGTTTCTGCCGCCAGTGATTCAGCCGCTGCAGTGTCATCAGAGGCATGGCTGAGTTGCTGCATTTGCGCCAGACGTTCAGCTTCTTCACGACGCTGGTCTTCCATCGCTTCCACTTCTTCCGGCATACGAACCTGTACTTTGCACAGGGTGCTAATCACTTCATATTTCAGCGACTCCAGCATTGCAGCAAACATGGAAAACGATTCGCGCTTGTATTCCTGCTTAGGATCTTTCTGCGCATAGCCACGCAGATGGATGCCCTGACGCAGATAGTCCATTGCGGCCAGATGCTCTTTCCACAAGGAGTCGAGGGTCTGCAGCATGACGCCTTTCTCGAAGTGACGCATCATTTCAACGCCAACCACTTCTTCTTTACGCTGGTAAACTTCGATGCCGCTTTTCAGAATGCGCTCACGCAGCGTTTCTTCGTGCAGTTCTGGCTCTTTGTCCAGCCATTCAGCAATTGGCAAATCAAGATCGAAATCGTTTTTCAGGCGTTCTTGCAGGCCTTCGATATCCCACATTTCTTCCAGAGATTGCGGTGGAATGTGCGCATCGATGGTCGCTTTAAACACATCTTCACGAATACTGGAGATGGTTTCGCTTACATCGGATACGTCCAGCAGTTCATTACGCTGGGAGTAAATCGCACGACGCTGGTCGTTTGCCACATCGTCATATTCCAGCAGTTGCTTACGAATATCGAAGTTACGGCTTTCAACTTTACGCTGAGCGTTAGCAATCGCTTTAGTTACCCACGGGTGCTCAATCGCTTCGCCGGGTTTCATACCCAGTTTGCGCATCATACCGGAAACACGATCCGAGGCGAAAATACGCATCAGCGCATCTTCCATCGACAGATAGAAGCGGGAAGAACCTGCATCACCCTGACGACCTGCACGACCACGCAGCTGATTATCGATACGGCGCGATTCGTGACGCTCAGTACCAATAATATGCAGACCGCCGGATGCCAGAACAGCATCATGACGCACCTGCCAGTCCGCTTTGATCTGGGCGACCTTCTCAGGCGTTGGCTCTTCCAGAGAGGCAACTTCTTCCTGCCAGCTACCGCCCAGCACGATATCCGTACCACGACCCGCCATGTTGGTTGCGATGGTCACCGACGCCGGATAACCAGCCTGAGCAACGATACCTGCTTCGTTGGCATGGAATTTTGCATTCAGAACGTTGTGCTTGATACCCGCTTTGGTCAGTTCGTTGGAAACCACTTCGGATTTCTCGATGGAGATAGTCCCCACCAGTACTGGCTGACCGTTAGCGGTACGCTCTTTAATGTCTTCGATAATTGCGCCAATTTTGTCCAGCTCGGTCATGTAGACCAGGTCCGGCATGTCTTTACGAATCATTGGACGGTTGGTCGGCACTACGATGGTATCGAGTTTATAAATGGAGCTGAACTCGAATGCTTCGGTATCCGCAGTACCCGTCATACCCGCCAGTTTTTCATACAGACGGAAATAGTTCTGGAAGGTAATCGAAGCCAGCGTCTGGTTTTCGTTCTGAATGTCCACGCCTTCTTTGGCTTCAACCGCCTGGTGCAGACCATCAGACCAGCGACGACCTTGCATCGTACGGCCAGTGTGTTCATCGACGATAATGACTTCGCCATCTTTTACGATGTAGTCAACGTCACGGGTAAACAGTACGTGTGCGCGCAGTGCGGCAGTCACGTGATGCATCAACATGATGTTAGTCGGGGAGTACAGAGACTCGCCTTCGTCCATGATGCCTTCACGTACCAGCAGTTCTTCAACCAGCACCAGGCCGCGTTCGGTCAGGTTAACCTGACGCGCTTTCTCATCAACGGAGAAGTGACCTTCACCCTGGAAGGTGTCGGAGTCTTCTTTTTCCTGACGGATCAGATGCGGGATAATTTTGTTAACCTGCTTGTACATCTCGGAGCTGTCTTCAGCCGGGCCGGAGATGATAAGCGGGGTACGCGCTTCATCGATGAGGATTGAATCCACCTCATCCACCAACGCATAGTGAAGTTTACGCTGCACGCGCTCTTCCGGGCTGAAAGCCATGTTGTCGCGCAGGTAGTCAAAGCCGTATTCGTTGTTGGTGCCGTAGGTAATGTCAGCGGCATACGCTTCGCGCTTAGCCGGAGCAGGCATACCAGACATGTTCACCGCAACGCTCATGCCGAGGAATTCGAACAGTGGGCGGTTATTTTCGGCATCACGCTGTGCCAGATAGTCGTTGACGGTCACCACGTGAACGCCTTTACCAGACAGGGCGTTGACGTATGCTGGCAGGGTTGCAGTCAGGGTTTTACCTTCACCGGTACGCATTTCCGCGATGCAACGATCGTTGAGAACCATACCGCCGAGCAGCTGTACGTCGAAGTGGCGCATGTTGAAAACACGTTTACTCGCTTCACGAACGACTGCAAACGCCTCAGGAATCAGACTTTCTACCGTCGCGCCTTTCTCCAGACGTGCACGGAACTCCTCAGTTTTAGCTTTCAGCTCATCATCGGAGAGCTTTTCCAGCTCAGGTTCCATGGCATTGATTTGTACTACGGTTTTGCGCATACGGCGCAGTGTACGGTCGTTACGGCTACCGAAAACTTTGGTTAGTAAATTAAGCATAGTTAAAATCTCAATCGCCCCGCGATGCGGAGTCTTAGTTATTAGGTGACGTTTTTTTTTAGTTAGCTAAGGCGTTGAGGTCCGGCACGAATGCCGTGCACCTGGCTTACCCAGGCACTAACAGAAAAGGCGTGATATGAAGCAAATTCAGTTGAGTAGGCTATTGTTCGAACAATAACCGGCGGTTGGCTTTCGCGCATCAGCAGTGCGCTGAGCGTATCCAACAGGGCCAGGTGATGAACTTCGAGCGGAGCAGAAGCGTCTGCCGCCGGCAGCGCCTGCGGCGCCATCGCAAAGGAGAGATGGCGGATTACCGTACGAATGGCGTGCTGATGCCAATAATCCACGGTAAACGTTGGGCGACGATTGCCTTCCAACAGCGCCAAATGCGTGAAGTTAACCTTCGTCGCGGCGGTGTGACTGCTGGCAGTTTTGGTGGGTGCAGACTCTGCGGTATTAGCAATCGCAGGCAAGCCGAACCCTGCCGCGACCATCCCCAACAGGAGATGCGGCCAGAAGTATCGTCTACCAAACTGTCGCCAACGCGTCAGTATTCCGCTCACTTACCTTTCACCTTGATTGCCAGGCAACCCGTCAAAATTTTTGTGCATAAGGATAGTACCATTAATGGCTCGTGCCAGCAGCAGGAATGACGGTAAACCGAGAGGAAAAGTGTTCAAGAAAACAGCGTTCGCACGGGTTTAGGCCGTGAAATGATAAGAAGTGAATAATGGGAGCGTTATCAGAGGCTAAAAAGAAAAAACGACTGGCTCCCTGGACGGAGAGAGTACCAGGTTACCAGTCGAAATTTACAGAACGGTAAGGCTTAAGCCAGAACCGTTGACGGTGCTTTGAACGCCAGTGGCAATTCAGCTTCGTCTTCGAAGGTTGCGAACTCCCAAGCTTCCTGTTTAGCCAGGACCGCTTGCAGCAGCTTATTATTCAGGGCGTGCCCTGATTTATACGCGGTAAATGCACCGATGATATTGTGACCACACATGAAGAGGTCACCGATAGCATCCAGCATTTTGTGGCGTACAAATTCATCTTCGAAGCGCAAACCGTCTTCGTTCAATACGCGATAATCGTCAACAACGATGGCACAATCGAAGCTGCCGCCCAGGCACAGGCCACGGGACTGCAGATATTCGATATCACGCATGAAACCAAAAGTACGTGCACGACTAATCTGACGCATGAAAGCATCCGCAGAGAAGTTCATAGCGTAACGCTGGTTACTGCCGTCAATCGCCGGATGGTTAAAGTCGATGGTGAAATCCAACGTAAAACCATTGTACGGCTTGAATTCAGCCCATTTGTCGCCGTCTTCAACGCGAACTGTTTCTTTAATGCGTACAAACTTCTTCGCACAGTTCAGTTCATCAATACCCGCGTCGAGCAGCAGATAAACGAACGGGGCAGCGCTACCGTCCATAATCGGGATTTCTGGCGCATCGACTTCAATCATGATGTTATCGATACCCAGCCCGGCCAGGGCGGCGTTCAGGTGCTCAACCGTTGAAATCCGTACGTCATGCTCGTTGACCAGGCAAGTACAGAGCATTGTATCACGCACAGATTTGGCATCTGCCGGAAAATCAACCGGTGGATTCAAGTCGGTGCGACGATAGATGACCCCGGTATTTGCCGGCGCAGGGCGCAACGTCAGTGTGACCTTCTTGCCGGTATGTAAACCGACGCCAGTCGCCTGAACGATACGTTTAAGAGTCCTTTGTTTGATCATCGTATAATCTCGCCAAATTACTTATCCAACCGAAGTGTACTATACATTCGGCAGGCCAGTTTAGCACAAAGAGCGCAGATGCCCAAATTCCAGCTAATTCTTAATCAGCTTGCTTACGCAGGAATGCTGGGATATCCAGATAATCCGGTTCTTTAGTGGTCTGCGGTGTATTGTCGTTAACCACTTTAGCGGCCGGTTTTTGCTCCTGCGTCAACGGCGACATGCCGTGCTGCTGGTAGCGATCCATCACGGGCTGCTGCTGTTGCTTGTTGGTCACCAGGGTAATTTCTGGACGTTTATCCATACCAATACCGGTGGCAACAACAGTCACACGCAGCTCGTCGTTCATGTCTGGATCCAAGGAAGTACCGATAACCACGGTGGCGTTATCCGATGCAAACGCACGGATGGTGTTACCCACGGTTTCGAACTCATCCAGACGCAGGTCAAAGCCAGCGGTGATGTTAACCAGCACGCCGCGTGCACCAGACAGGTCGATATCTTCCAGCAGTGGAGAAGAGATAGCCATTTCAGCCGCTTCTTCCGCACGATCTTCACCGCTCGCAAGGCCTGAGCCCATCATCGCGTAGCCCATTTCGGACATCACGGTGCGCACGTCGGCAAAGTCGACGTTCATCAAACCCGGACGGGTGATCAGTTCGGCGATACCCTGAACGGCACCTTTCAGCACGTCATTCGCCGCGCCAAAGGCGTCCAGCAGAGAAATGCCACGGCCCAGCACTTTCAGCAGCTTGTCGTTAGGAATAGTAATCAGCGAGTCCACATGCTTGGACAGCTCGGAGATACCCTGCTCCGCAAACGCCATACGCTTCTTGCCTTCAAAGTTGAAAGGCTTAGTCACGACAGCAACGGTCAGAATACCTAAATCTTTGGCTACTTCAGCCACAACAGGTGCAGCACCGGTACCCGTACCGCCGCCCATGCCAGCAGCGATAAACACCATGTCAGCGCCTTCAAGGGCTGCACGCAGTGCTTCACGGTCTTCGTCAGCCGCATTGCGACCCACTTCCGGATTTGCACCAGCACCCAGACCTTTGGTAATACAATTACCAATCTGGATAGTCTGACCGACGGCTGTTTTACGTAACGCCTGCGCGTCAGTGTTCACTGCGAAGAATTCAACACCCTCAATGCGCTCGCGCACCATGTGTTCGACGGCGTTGCCACCGCCACCACCGACGCCGATGACTTTAATCACCGCGTCGTTGGTCAGTTCCATAGGTTCAAACATAGTTTCTCTCCGTTTTGTGCCTGTCGCCTGAGAGCGCTAATTTTCGACGCTCTCTTAAAAAATTAAAACTCTTTTCGCAGCCAGGTATTAATTCGCTTAATCCACGAACTCACTGCGACACGTTTTTCCACTTCTGCTTCACCACTCAAATGAGACTCTTTTCCGTAGTGCAGCAGACCCACAGCCGTTGAATAGTAAGGCTCCTGGGCATAATCCGTCAGTCCGGTGATGTTCAGCGGCGCGCCGATGCGCACCTGCGTATGGAACACGCGCTGGGCGCAGGCCGCCAGGCCTTCAATTTGCGCCGCACCACCGGTCAGAACAATCCCTGCGGCCAAGTGGTGTTTGACACCCTGTTGGCGCAGCTGTTCCTGCAATTGCAAAATCTCTTCATTCACCAGGTTGAGCAGCTCGGTGTAGCGCGGCTCGATAACCTCTGCCAGCGTTTGACGCTGCAGGCTGCGTGGCGGGCGACCGCCTACGCTTGGGACTTCTACGCTTTCATCTTTTCCGACGACCGAGCCCAGCGCACAGCCATGGCGAACTTTAATCGCTTCGGCATCGCTTGGCGGTGTACCGAAAGCGTAAGCGATATCGCTAGTCACCACATTCCCTGCATAGGGAATCACTTTGGTATGACGCAACGCACCGCCGGTATAGACAGCGATATCCATTGTACCACCGCCGACATCAACCACGCAGACGCCCAGCTCACGCTCATCTTCCGTCAATACGGAGTAGCTCGACGCCAGCCCGGCGAAAATAAGTTGATCAACTTTCAGACCACAACGTTCCACTGCTTTCACAATGTTTTTCGCCATATCGTTGTGACATGTGATCAAGTGCACTTTTGCCTGCATACGCACGCCCGACAAGCCCACCGGGTTTTTGATCCCTTCCTGGTAGTCAATGGCATACTCCTGCGGGATCACATGCAGAACACGGTGCTCATCGCGTACGCGAACAGACTTCGCCGTATGCACCACGTTCTCGACGTCTTCTTGCGTCACTTCTTCTTCTGAAATCGGTACCATCCCGATTTCATTCTGACAGCTAATATGTTTGCCTGAAAGCGCCAGATACACTGAAGAAATCTGGCAATCCGCCATCAGTTCAGCCTGGTCGATGGCGCGCTGTACGCATTTCACCACGGATTCCAGGTCGTTCACACCGCCTTTGTCCATACCCCGGGATGGGCAACTGCCCACGCCGATGATATTCACCATTCCGTCGGGCAGAACCTCCCCTACCAAAGCGGCTACCTTCGCGGTACCAATTTCCAGTCCTACTACCAGTTTTCTGTCCGTCGCTTTGATCATTGTTGCTCTGCCTGTGCCTGATTTTGTTGTTGAGTTGTATCCACTCCGGGAGCGGGTTGCCACCCTACTGCCGCGCCTGAGTCATAACGCAAATCAACGTAGCTAATCCGTTTGCCATCGGTCTGCGCCTGCTGCTGTAGAACAGGATAGAGTTCTAAAAAGCGCTCAAGCCGTTTCACTGTATCGCCACGACCTAGATCCAGCTTAATGTCGTTATTCAACGTCAGCTGCCAGGACCGGCGTGCGGTCATCGCTGCCACTTTCAACGTAAACTTCTCTTTCGCCAGCATCTGTCCCATGTCGCGATAACTCTGCAACACTTCGTTCTCGCTGCCTTCCGGGCCATACAGCATAGGCAGATTCTGCTTACTGGTACGATCTGCTGGTATGCTAAACGCGTTACCGTCATTGTCGACCATATGCTGATCATTCCAACGTGCAATCGGCACATATTCAACCAGATGAATCTTCAATTCGTCCGGCCACTGCTTACGAACGCTTGCCTGCTTGATCCAGGGCAGGCGTTCAATCTGGCTCTGAATGATGTTCACGTCCTGCGTCATGAACGTTCCCGGCGGACCGAGCGCCAGAATCGCCTGGCGAATATCATCATTACGCGTATAGTGCCTTTCCCCGGTGACTACCAGCTTGGATAAAGGCAGTCGCGAAGCGTCTTCCATCCAGCTCAGCACCATCCAGCCGCTCATCAACACGGTGCATAATACCGCGAGCAGGAACACAATCCCTGCAAGACGCGTTCCATTATTTCTGCGTGAAGAAGCGATATCTTCCTCTTCTTCTTCACGATTCCGTGTGTTCAGTGCTGCCTGCGACATATCAACCCGCCAGGTCCAAAATACGTACCACCAATTGCGAGAAGCTCATGCCTGCCTGACGCGCCGCCATCGGCACCAGGCTGTGACTGGTCATCCCCGGAGACGTATTCGCCTCCAACAGATATAACTGACCATCGCTATCCTGCATTACATCAATTCGCCCCCAACCTGAACAGCCCAGAATGTTCCATGCTTTCAGTACCAGGGACTTCATTTCTTGTTCACGCGCCGGATCTTCACAACCAGGACAGAAATACTGCGTCTCGTCAGAGAGATACTTCGCCTCATAATCATAGAAGACTCCAGCCGGTTGGATGCGTACAGACGGTAAAATTTCTTCACCGAGTACGGCTAGCGTAAATTCTGGCCCGCTTAGCCATTTTTCAACGAGAACTTCTTCATCGTGCTGAAAAGCCAGCGTTAAGGCATCATGAAGTGCACCACTTTCGGTCACTTTTGACATCCCGACGCTGGATCCTTCGCGACTGGGCTTAACGATCAGCGGTAAACCGAGCGCTGTAATGCGCTGCTGCTCGTCATGTGACAGGCCATGCGCGAAGTGAGTCCGCGTCAGTGCTACCCATGGCGCAACGGGCAAGCCCGCGCCCTGCCACAGCAGTTTGCTGCGCAGTTTGTCCATTGAAAGGGCTGAGGCCATCACGCCGCTTCCGGTATAAGGCAGGCCAATCAGCTCCAGTAATCCCTGAAGCGTGCCATCTTCCCCGCCGCGACCGTGCAGCGCAATAAACGCTTTCTTAAAACCGTCGTTTTTCAACTGGGTGACATCGGTATCACGCGGGTCGACCCCGTGCGCATCAATGCCTGCTTCGCGCAAACCCGCCAATACAGCCGCACCAGAATTCAGTGAAACGTCACGCTCAGCGGAAGTGCCACCGAGAAGGACAGCGATTCTATCAGCCATGACGTTCCTCCTCCTGGGTTTGCGGCTTGAGTTTGATTTCAGCTAAGTTACGCGCGATTTTGCCGATATTTCCCGCACCTTGAATCAAAATCAGGTCATTGCCGGTCAATACAGGTGCCAGCATTTCAGCGACTTTTGCGGGATCAGACACCAGAATCGGGTCCACTTTGCCGCGACCACGGATGGTACGGCACAGTGAGCGGCTATCTGCGCCTGGAATCGGTGCTTCGCCCGCGGGGTACACTTCCAGCATCAACAGCGCATCAACTTCAGTCAGCACGTTGGCAAAATCATCGTACAGGTCACGCGTACGGGTATAACGGTGTGGCTGGAACAACATCACCAGATTTTTGTCCGGCCAGCCCGCGCGTGCCGCTTTAATGGTGGCGTCTACTTCGGTCGGATGATGACCGTAATCGTCCACCAACATCGCGGTACCGCTTTTACCGTTAACGCCTTCCAGCGGATACTCGCCAAGGAAATCAAAACGACGGCCTGTCCCCTGGAAACTTTCCAGCGCACGTTGAATGGCTTCGTCTTCGATGCCTTCTTCGGTAGCCACCGCCACCGATGCCGCCGCATTCAGCGCGTTATGACGGCCTGGTGCATTCAGCGTGACTTTCAACGGCGCTTTGTCCTGACGAATCAGCGTAAAGTGGCCCTGCGCGCCAATTTGTTTATAGTCTTCAACGCGCACGTCAGCATCATCGCTGAATCCGTAGGTGGTAATTTGACGACCAACACGCGGTAACAGTTCGCGAATCACCGGATCGTCAACACACATCACCGCTCGGCCATAAAACGGCAAGTTGTGCAGGAAATTAATAAATGTCTGCTTTAAATTTTCAAAGTCACCCTGGTAGGTATCCATGTGGTCGGCTTCGATATTGGTGACAATCGCCACCATTGGCTGCAGATGCAGGAACGATGCGTCACTTTCGTCGGCTTCCGCAATCAGATAGCGACTGTGACCCAAACGCGCATGTACGCCCGCCGCTTTCACCAAACCGCCGTTAACGAAGGTCGGATCCAGACCTGCTTCGGCATAAATGCTCGACACCATCGCGGTAGTGGTCGTTTTGCCGTGTGTGCCGGCAACGGCGATACCGTGGCGAAAACGCATCAGTTCAGCCAGCATTTCCGCACGGCGAATCACTGGAATACGCGCTTCGTGCGCCGCAACGATTTCCGGGTTATCCGCAGAAATCGCACTGGATACAACCACAACGCTCGCATCACGCACATTTTCAGGGCGATGGTTGAAATAAATCGTGGCACCCAGCGCCGTTAGCTGCTGAGTCACCGGATTCGGTGCAAGATCCGAACCACTGATCTGATACCCTTCGTTGGCCAACACTTCGGCAATACCGCCCATGCCAGCACCGCCGATGCCAACAAAGTGGATGTGCCGGACGCGACGCATCTCGGGCACAATGGAACGCAGTTTCGCCAGTTGTTGTGTATTCATTCTCTAAACACCATCGACTACTTAAAATTCGTGCAGCGCAAACAGGCGCTGCGATGATTAAGCCTGTGCAGCCAGGCTTACTGCTTTTGCTACCCGTTCGGTCGCATCCGGGATAGCGGCGGCTCGTGCACGCTCGGCCATCTCCAGCAATGTCTTTCTGTCCCAGCCCTCAAGGGTGCTGGCAACGGCATCCGCGGTAAACTGCGGCTGCTCAAAAATTTTCGCCGCACCGGCTTTCTCCAGCGGTAACGCATTCCAGTACTGCTGTCTGTCTTTATGCTGGAATGGCACAAAAATCGCGGGCAACCCGGCGGCGGCGATTTCGCTCACCGTCAGTGCGCCGGAGCGACAGACGACGACGTCAGCCCAGGCATAGGCGGCGGCCATATCGTCGATAAACTCAGTCACTTTGTGCTGCGGCTGACCGACATCGGCGTACGCCTGCTCGACGGTCTGCTGCGCACCTTTGCCACTCTGGTGCCAGATAGTCACACGCTCACCCAGCTTTGCTGCAACCTGCGGCAGCGTCAGGTTAAGTACGCGAGCGCCCTGAGACCCCCCGACAACCAGCACGCGAATTTCGCCTTCACGCCCGCTCAGACGTTGCTCCGGCAAAGGCAACGCCAGCACATCGGTACGCACCGGGTTTCCCACTACGTCGGCCTTCGGGAACGCCCCCGGAAAAGCCTGCATGACGGTCGTCGCTATTTTTGCCAACCATTTGTTGGTCAGCCCGGCAATTCCGTTCTGCTCATGCAGCACCACCGGAATGCCCAACGACCATGCCGCCAGCCCCCCCGGCCCGGACACATAACCGCCCATGCCCAGCACTACATCTGGCTGAAAACGCTGCATAATTGCGCGCGCCTGACGCCAGGCGGTGAAGATACGTATCGGCGCAAAAAGCATTGCCTTGAGGCCTTTTCCACGCAGACCTGAAATCTGAATGAAATCGATGTCGATTCCGTGTTTCGGCACTAAGTCCGCTTCCATACGATCGGCGGTACCCAGCCAGCGAACCTGCCAGCCCTGTTCCATCAGATGGTGAGCCACAGCCAGTCCCGGGAACACATGCCCGCCAGTACCACCTGCCATCACCATCAACCGCTTAGCCTGACCGCTCATCGAACACCCCGTGTAAACGCCTGCGCTTTTTCCAGACGCGTTTCATAATCAATGCGTAACAAGAACATAATGGCCGTCGACATAATGAGCAGGCTGGAACCACCGTAACTGATAAGCGGCAGCGTCAGGCCTTTGGTCGGCAGCATACCCGCCGCCGCACCGACGTTAACCAGCGCCTGGAAGCTGAACCACACGCCAATCGAACACGCCAGAAAACCGGAGAAACGCTGATCCAATTCCAGCGCTTTTCGGCCAATAGACATGGCGCGGAAAGCGACGAAGAATACCATTAAAAGAGCCAGTACCACACCGATATACCCCAACTCCTCACCGATGATGGCAAAGATGAAGTCGGTATGCGCTTCCGGTAAATACTCCAGTTTCTGCACTGAGTTACCGAGGCCCTGACCCCACATTTCCCCGCGTCCAAAGGCCATCAGAGACTGTGTCAGCTGGTAGCCGCTGCCGAAGGGATCTTCCCACGGGTTCCAGAAAGAGGTCACACGGCGGATACGGTAAGGTTCCGCGAGGATCAGCAGGACCACCGCTGACATCCCCATTCCAATAATCGCGATGAACTGCCACAGTTTTGCGCCCGCCAGGAACAGCATCGCCAGCGTGGTCACAAACAGTACGACTACCGTTCCGAGGTCAGGCTGCGCCAGCAGCAAAATCGCGAGCACAAAAATTACGCCCATCGGTTTTAAGAAGCCACGCAGGTTATTTCGAACCTCATCGCCTTTGCGCACCAGATAGTTGGCGATGTAACAGAACAGCGACAGCTTGGTAAATTCAGCAGGCTGAATACGCAGTGGGCCAAAGGCAATCCAGCGCGATGCCCCGTTAACCGAGCTACCCACCACCAGTACAACCAGCAACATGCCGATTGCCGTAATCAACATGGCGGTACTGTGTCGCTGCCAGAACGCCATCGGTAAACGCAGCGTGACCAGCCCCAGACAGAAAGCCAAAATGATGTACAAGCCATCACGCTTGGCGAACAGGAACGGATCGTTCGCCAGACGCTGACCGACCGGCATTGATGCCGATGTCACCATGATAAAACCAATAGCGGCAAGGCCGAGCGTTAACCACAACAGCATCCGATCATACATGACCAGGCTGTCGGTATCTTTCTGCCGGGAGCCCATCACCCAACCCTTTAATGCCGCGAACAGCCAGACCAGAATTCCGGAGCCCGGCATACGAGGCATTCTCAGGCGAGGGAGAGATAAACGCATTAGCCAAGCTCCTTCGCCAGGCGGGTAAACAGATCCCCGCGCTGCTCAAAATTCTTAAACTGGTCAAGGCTGGCACAGGCCGGTGAAAGTAGCACCATATCGCCAGGTTGCAGTTGCGGCGCAATCTGGCGCATCGCCTGCTCCATTGTTTCTGTGCGAACCGCAACATCAGGGCGCAAACTCGCCAGCGCATCGCCATCACGGCCGAAGCACCACAGACGAACGTTATCGCCTTTCAAATACGCCTGTAGCGGCGAAAAATCAGCCGCTTTACCATCGCCACCCAGCAGCAAATGCAGCGTGCCATCGACGTGCAGGCCATTTAACGCGGCTTCGGTACTGCCGACGTTGGTCGCTTTCGAATCGTTGATCCAACGAATACCGTTATGTTCAAGCGCCAACTGGAAACGATGCGCCAAACCGGTAAACGTTGTCAGCGCTTTCAGGCTGCTGGCACGTGGTAATCCGGCTGCGTCAGCCAGTGCCAGCGCCGCCAGCGCATTACTGTAATTGTGCTGCCCGGTGAGTTTCATCTCACGCACGTTGAGAACTTTCTCGCCCTTCACACGCAGCCAGGTTTCGCCCTGCTGACGATTCAGGTGATAGTCACCCATGTTGACGCCAAAGCTCACGCAGCGCTCATCGGCTCCGCGAACCGGCATCGTCAGCGCATCGTCGGCGTTGACCACGCAGATTTTTGCGTTTTCATAAACGCGCAATTTGGCGGCGCGATACTGCTGTAGACCAAACGGATAACGGTCCATATGATCTTCAGTCACGTTGAGGATCGTTGCAGCCACCGCTTCAAGACTGGATGTGGTTTCCAGTTGGAAACTGGAAAGTTCAAGCACGTACAGCTCACGCGACACATCCAGCAGCATCAGCGCTGGCAGGCCAATATTGCCGCCTACGCCCACGTTCACGCCTGCGGCTTTCGCCATTTCGCCCACCAACGTGGTGACCGTGCTTTTGCCGTTCGAACCGGTAATCGCAATGATCGGTGCCTGCGCTTCGCGACAGAACAGTTCGATATCGCCAACGATTTCCACGCCCGCATCCGCAGCCGCGCTCAACGAAGGGTGAGCCAGCGCCATACCAGGACTGGCGACAATCAAATCCGCCGCTAACAGCCAGTCATCATTCAGTCCGCCGACAAAACGTTCCACTTCTTCCGGCAGCTTATCCAGCCCCGGAGGCGTTGCGCGGGTATCCATCACCCGAGGCGTCACACCCTGCGCGAGGAAAAAATCCACACAGGAAAGCCCGGTCATTCCCAGACCGATGATGACAACGTTTTTATCCTGGTAATCAGCCATCATTAACGTACCTTCAGCGTTGCCAGGCCAATCAGCACCAGCATCAGCGAGATAATCCAGAAGCGCACGATCACGCGCGGTTCCGGCCAGCCTTTCAGTTCATAGTGGTGATGGATAGGCGCCATACGGAAGATGCGCTGACCGCGCAGCTTGAAGGAACCGACCTGCAAAATCACCGACAGCGTTTCCACCACAAACACACCGCCCATAATGACCAACAGGAATTCCTGACGCAGCAGCACGGCGATAATGCCGAGCGCGCCGCCGAGCGCCAGAGAACCCACATCGCCCATGAAGACCTGAGCCGGATAGGTGTTAAACCACAAGAAACCTAAACCGGCCCCGACAATCGCCGTACAGACAATCACCAGCTCACCGGCATGGCGTAGATAAGGAATGTGCAGGTAGTTAGCGAAATTCATGTTACCGGTCGCCCATGCCACCAGCGCGAAGCCACCTGCCACGAATACCGTTGGCATGATAGCCAGACCGTCCAGACCGTCTGTCAGGTTCACCGCGTTGCCGGTACCGACAATCACAAAGTAGGCCAGCAGAATGTAGAAAATGCCGAGCTGCGGCATCACGTCTTTAAAGAACGGCACAACCAGCTCAGTGGCTGGCGTATCTTTGCCTACCATATACAGGGCAAACGCCACGCCGAGTGCTATCACCGACATCCAGAAATACTTCCAGCGGGCAATCAGGCCTTTGGTGTCTTTACGCACGACTTTGCGGTAATCATCGACAAAACCGATGATGCCGTAGCCCACCAGCACCGTCAGCACGCACCAGACGTATGGGTTAGACGGATAAGCCCACAGCAGAACCGACACCACAATCGCGGTCAGGATCATGATCCCGCCCATCGTTGGCGTGCCGCGCTTACTGAAATGCGATTCCGGACCGTCGTTACGCACGACCTGGCCGAAGGACAATTTTTGCAGACGGGCAATCATACGCGGCCCCATCCACAGGGAGATGAACAGCGCAGTCAGCAGGCTGACGATGGCGCGAAACGTCAGGTATGAAAAGACGTTAAAGCCGGAGTAATACTTGACCAAATGTTCGGCCAGCCAAACTAACATGTTCCGTTCTCCTGTAGAGCGCAAACCACCTCTTCCATGGCAGCGCTACGTGAACCTTTCACTAAAATAGTCATGATTTGATGCTCTTCGATGAGTGCCTTCAGGCGCTCAATCGCGGCGGGTTTATCGGCGAAATGTTCACCCACGCCGCTGGCATCACTGATCGTTTTGCTCAGCGTTCCCACGCTTATCACGCGGTCGATGCCTGCCGCTTTCGCCGCTTCACCCACCTGGCTGTGACAGGCAACGGTTTCATCGCCCAACTCTGCCATATCGCCGACCACCATCACTCGGTAACCCGGCATTTCCGACAGCACCTGCGCCGCCGCGGTCATTGAACCGACATTAGCGTTATAGGAGTCATCCAGCAGCAGCTGATTTTCCGCAAGCTCAATCGGGAACAGACGCCCCGGCACGGCTTTCAACGTGGCAAGGCCCGCTTTCACTGCGCTTAAATCGGCACCCACCGCCATCGTCAGCGCCGTCGCCGCCAGCGCGTTGGCGATGTTGTGACGACCCGGCAACGGCAGCAGAACGTCAACGTTGCCCACTGGCGTCTGCACGGTAAATTCGGTGCCGTGGCTGGTGACGTGAATGTTATTCGCAGTGAAATCGCTGTTCGTCACATTCGGCGAGAAGCGCCATACTTTGCGATCGCCAATCACATTCTGCCAGTTCAGCCAGTCGTTATTGTCAGCATTCAGAATGGCAATACCGTTCAGCGGCAGACCGGTGAAGATTTCACCTTTCGCTTTCGCAACACCTGCCAAAGAACCAAAGCCTTCGAGGTGTGCCGCCGCCAAATTGTTAACCAGCGCCGCTTCCGGACGCGTCAAATCAACGGTCCAGGCGATTTCACCCTGATGGTTTGCACCCAGTTCAATTACGGCATATTGATGTTCTTTGGTCAGGCGCAGCAGCGTCATCGGCACGCCGATGTCATTGTTCAGATTCCCTGCGGTGTAGAGCGTATTACCGCACTGATTGAGAATGGACGCCGCCATCTCTTTGACCGAGGTTTTACCGGAAGAACCGGTCAACGCGACAACGCGCGTTGGCACCTGCTGACGAACCCAAGCCGCCAGTTCGCCAAACGCCAGGCGTGTGTCTTCCACCACCACCTGCGGTAAAGCACAGTCGAGTTTTCGACTCACCAGCAGCGCACCTGCGCCCGCTTCTTTCGCTTGTTCAGCAAAATCGTGAGCGTCAAACCGCTCGCCTTTCAGCGCCACAAACAGGCAGCCTGTGGTGATTTTGCGGGTGTCGGTAGTCACCGCGTCAATCGTGGCGTCCTGGCCTTGCAGTTCGCCGTTCAGGATCCCGGCGATTTGACTTAGCGTAACGCTAATCATGCGACGACTCCCAGCAAACGCGCCGCGGTAACGCGGTCGGAATAGTCGAGGCGGCGATTGCCGACGATTTGATAATCTTCATGGCCTTTACCGGCCAGCAGCACAACGTCGTTTTCTTTCGCCTGCATGATGGCAGCGGTCACCGCTTCGGCGCGGCCTTCCATCACTTTCGCATGGCCCGCATCGAGCATACCGGCAAGAATATCGTTAATAATGGCGCGCGGTTCTTCGGTGCGTGGGTTGTCGTCTGTCACCACGGCAATATCGGCAAACTCTTCAGCAATCGCGCCCATCAGCGGGCGCTTGCCTTTGTCGCGATCGCCGCCGCAGCCAAACACACACCACAGTTTTCCCGCGCAGTGCAGACGAGCCGCTTCCAGCGCTTTTTCCAGCGCATCCGGCGTGTGAGCGTAATCGACCACTACTGTCGGTTTACCCGGCGCGGTGAAGACTTCCATGCGACCACAAACGGGCTGTAAACGCGCGGCGGTTTTCAGCAAATCGGCCAGCGGATACTCCAGCGCCAGCAGCGTCGCCAGCGCCAGCAGCAAATTGCTGACGTTGAATGCGCCCATCAGGCGGCTTTCGATTTCACCGTTGCCCCAGCTGGAGTCAAACTGAATGGCAGCGCCCGCGTCGTGATAACGCACCGCGGTGGCTTTCAGCCAGCGGCCATGGCAGTTCGGATTGATATGGTCTTCCATCGACACCGCGACGGCATCCGGCAATTTTGCCAACCAGCGGCGGCCCACTTCGTCATCAGCGTTGATTATCGCCTGACCAAAATGGTGCGTGGAATAGAGCATCCACTTCGCCGCTTCGTACCGTTCCATGTCGCCGTGATAATCGAGATGATCGCGGCTGAGATTGGTGAACACGGACGCGGCAAATTTCAGCGCGGATACACGATGCTGAACCAGACCGTGTGAAGAGACTTCCATTGCGCCAAAAGTAGCGCCCTGCCCTGCCAGACCAGACAGCACATGCTGCACGTCTACCGCAGAACCGGTGGTATTTTCCGTCGGGATAACGTTGTCCAGCAGGCCATTGCCGACTGTTCCCATCACCGCGCTGGTTTCACCGAGCAGCTGTGCCCACTGTGCCAGCAACTGCGTGGTGGTGGTTTTGCCGTTCGTCCCGGTAACGCCAACCAGACGCAACTGCTCAGAAGGCTGGTTGTAGAAACGCCCCGCCAGAGCTGACAAACGTTCGTTAAGCTGACTGAGATAGATGACCGGCACACCGTGCATTTCACGGATTTCACCATCGGCCGCTTCATCTTTTGCTTCAGCAATTATGGCTGCCACGCCTTGCGCTATCGCCTGCGGGATATATCGACGCCCGTCCGCCTGATGACCTAAAACAGCCACAAAGAGGTCGCCCGACGCCGCTACACGGCTGTCGAGTGTCATCTCTCGTAGTGCCCGCGCAGGTAGCATTGGCACCCACGGAGCAAGAAGGTCGCGCAAATTACGATCTGCCACCTGTTCCCTCGCCTTGATTAGTCACAAATTCATTTTTTTCGCCCGTCGCCAGCGCATCCGGCTCGATGTTCATGGTGCGCAGAACGCCGCCCATGATGGCACCAAACACTGGCGCGGAAACGGCACCGCCGTAGTACTTACCTGCCTGCGGATCGTTAATCACCACCACTAACGCAAAACGTGGGTTACTGGCTGGCGCAACACCCGCGGTGTAAGCAATGTATTTGTTGATGTATTTGCCGTCAGGACCCACTTTTTTCGCCGTACCGGTTTTGATGGCGATACGGTAGCCTTTAATCGCTGCCTTCACGCCGCCGCCGCCGGGCAGCGCCACGCTTTCCATCATGTGCACAACAGTACGAACGATAGGTTCCGGGAAAATACGCTCACCGGGAACCGGGGGATCCACTTTGGTGATCGACAGCGGGCGATACAGCCCATAGCTGCCAATCGTGGCGTAGACTCGCGCTAACTGTAACGGCGTTACCATTAGCCCATAGCCGAAAGAGAAGGTGGCCCTCTCTATGTCAGACCACCGTTGTTTTTGAGGATATAAGCCACTGCGTTCTCCGACCAACCCCAAATTGGTCGCTTTTCCCAGCCCAAAACGAGAGTAAGTATCTACTAACGCTGAGGACGGCATCGCTAACGCCAGCTTGGAGACACCGACGTTACTCGACTTCTGTAGTACCCCGGTCAGGGTCAATTCACTGTAACGCCCCACGTCTTTGATTTCGTGGCCGTTAATTCGATACGGAACGGTGTTTAACACCGAGCTTTCGTTGACGATACCGCGCTGTAAGGCGGTCATCACCACCATCGGTTTTACGGTTGAGCCTGGTTCGAACACATCGGTGATGGCGCGGTTACGCATGACATCTTTCGCCGTACCGGTGAAATTATTCGGGTTGTATGACGGGCTGTTTGCCATCGCCAGCACTTCGCCGGTATTAACGTCTACCAGTACTGCGCTGCCGGATTCCGCTTTGTTAAACGCCACGGCGTTATTCAATTCGCGGTAAACCAGCGCCTGTAACCGTTCGTCGATGCTTAACGCCAGATTGTGCGCAGCCTGGCTGTCCGTTGACGAGATATCTTCAATGACGCGGCCATAGCGGTCTTTACGTACGATACGCTCGCCAGACTGACCGGTTAGCCATTTATCGAAACTCTTTTCAACACCTTCAATACCCTGACTGTCGACGTTGGTGAAGCCGATGAGGTGAGAGGTGACTTCGCCTGAAGGATAATAACGACGGGACTCTTCGCGCAGATGAATACCCGGCAGTTTCAGCTTTTTGATGTAATCAGCCAAATCAGGGTTAACCTGCCGCGCAAGATAGATAAAGCGCATGCGTGGGTTGGTGTTGATGCGCGACGCCAGCTGATCGAGCGGCATATTCAGCGCATCGGCCAGTGCCTTCCAACGGTTATCAATGCTGACACCGCCAGCATCATGCAATTCTTTCGGATCGGCCCAAATCGCCTTCACCGGCACACTTACCGCCAGTGGACGACCAGAGCGGTCGGTTATCATGCCGCGAGAAGTAGTCACTTCCTGCACGCGCAGAGAACGCATATCGCCCTGGCGCACCAGCATATCCGGGTTGATTATCTGCAACCAGGCCACGCGGCCCAACAAGAAAGCCATCGCCAGCAAAATACAGCCGCACAGCAACGCAAAACGCCAACCGATAAAGTTGGCCTGTGGTTCCTGACGTTTTGGTTTAAGCGTCTTTGCCGCTGCTTTCATGCGTCGAGATAATCCTTATTTCTGTACAACGATGTTTTCCTGGGAAGGATCGACATGCTGCATTTGCAGCTTCTCCGTCGCGATCCGCTCAACCCGGCTATGATCGCCGAGTGCATTCTCTTCAAGGATCAGGTTTCGCCACTCAATATCCAGAGCGTCGCGTTCCAGAACCAGTTGTTCACGTTGTGCCGTAAGCAGACGGGTATGGTGCGCTGTCGTCACCACGGTTATCGCCGACAAAATAATGCAAATGAACAGGCAGAGTGGCAGCTTCCCAAACCGCAAAAGATCGTCGCCGATCACGCCAGGCAAAGCATGGCGCTCGTTGCTTCCTAACGACCCTTTCACTTTGCTTAGGGCTTCTGACACTCTGCTGATCATGCGTTCGTCCTCTCTGCAATACGCAGCACTGAACTACGAGCGCGTGGATTCTCTGCCACTTCATCTTCGCCCGGCATCAACTTGCCTAATGCTCGCAGCTGACGGCCACCCAGTTTCCTGAGTTGCTCTTCGGTCATCGGTAATCCTGCCGGAACCTGCGGACCGCGGCTTTGCTCACGCATGAAGCGTTTCACAATACGGTCTTCCAGCGAGTGGAAACTGATGACTGAGAGCCGCCCTCCCGGGGCCAGCACGCCGAGCGAGCTTTTTAGCGCCTGCTCTATTTCCTCAAGTTCACTGTTCACCCAGATGCGCACCGCCTGGAAAGTACGGGTCGCAGGATGTTTGAATTTGTCTTTCACCGGCATTGCCGCCGCAATGACCTGCGCCAGTTCTTTGGTGCGAGTCATCGGTTCAAGGCGGTTACGTTCAACGATGGCGCGTGCGATACGTTTTCCAAAACGCTCCTCGCCAAAGGTTTTAATCACCCAGGCGATATCGGCTTCGTCTGCCTTCAGCAGCCATTCTGCGGCTGACTGTCCACGCGTCGGATCCATACGCATATCCAGCGGTCCGTCACGCATGAAGGAGAAGCCGCGCTCAGCATCATCGAGCTGCGGTGAAGAGACACCAAGATCGAGTAAAATGCCGTCGATCTTGCCAACAAGATTACGCTCGGTGACATAGTCACCCAACGCAGAAAAAGGTCCATGCACGATGGAAAAGCGCGGATCATCGATGGCATTCGCCACAGCGATAGCTTCTGGATCTCTGTCGATAGCCAGCAATTGCCCTTGCACACCCAGTTGCGAAAGGATCAGGCGTGAGTGGCCACCGCGACCAAAAGTGCCGTCAATGTAAATACCGTCAGGACGAATGTTCAGGCCGTTGACAGCCTCGTCCAGCAGTACCGTTGTATGTTTAAAATTTTCCATCATTTTATAAGGACAAGTCCTGCAACCGCTCCGACAATTCTCCGGAGGCGGACTGCTCAGCATCGATATCTTCCTTGACCCGTTGATACCAGGCCGTTTCATCCCACAGTTCAAACTTGTTGAACTGTCCGACCAGCATCACTTCTTTCGTCAGTCCGGCGTGTTGCCGTAAAACCGGCGCAATCAGCAAACGACCGGCGTTGTCCATTTGGCATTCGCTGGCATGTCCCAGCAGCAAACGCTGTACGCGGCGTTCTGCGGGGTTCATGCTCGACAGTCGCGACAATTTTTGCTCGATGACTTCCCATTCAGGCAGAGGGTAAAGCAGCAGGCATGGGTGATGGATGTCAATGGTGCAAACCATTTGACCTGTAGCGTTCTCAAGCAGCAAATCCCGGTATCGGGTTGGCACCGCTAAGCGCCCTTTGCTGTCGAGATTGACTAATGCAGCTCCACGGAACATGCCAGCCTCACCCCTTTTCTCCACTTTCACCCACAAATCCCCACTAAAGGAGTTTACGGAGCGGAGGAAAAGCTTGTCAAGCCAGCACTGGTGCTATACGAGTTGAAAAACTCAATAAAGGGCACCAATATTCGCCCTGTTTAATTTCTGTCCAGCGAACGAGGCAAAATAACGTCATGAATAGTGGCAAGAAAAAAACCAACAGGTTCGTAACGATTTTGAACAACCCAATTTCACAAAGGTGAAAATATAAAGTGTCAGTTTGCGACGTGCGCGGCATTTTAGGACATTCTCTCCCGCGTTAATAGCCCTTGGCAGAACTGTTTCTACCCGCCCGCGGCCCGTAAAGCGTGAAGAAATGTGAGAGCATCAATGAAGTGGCTGTTAATTCTGCAAAAGGCGACATGAATGTAACAAAACAATACAAAAAGAACCGTTCTTTACTTTTTATTAACCTAAATTAATACTGCCAAATCTTTTTATAACGAAAAATTAATAGCGATTAATGGGATTTTAAGGAATTGTCTGAATAAGAATTTTCGTCTTTTTCTGGAAGAAAGTGGAAAGGCAATTTAACGATATTGCCCTTCCATAAAATGGCCTATCGGCGGCTGAGACTTCCGCGACGATACAGATTACGACGAATTCGGCTGAGGCCTGGTTTCGGCTTACGCGGTTCATCAAGGCTTGCCAGTACGATTTCAAGCACGCGTTCGGCAACATCACGATGACGCTGCGCAACAGCCAGAACCGGACACTGAAGGAAATCGAGCAGCTCGTGATCGCCGAAAGTGGCAATGGCAAGCTCAGAAGGCAGTTTCCCTTCACGACGCAACGTCACGTCCATCACGCCCTGAAGCAGCGCAAAAGATGTCGTAAACAGCGCCTGCGGCATGGGGTGGGTCTCCAGCCATTTTTCAAACAGCTGAGCGGCAGCTTCACGTTCATAGCTGTTGGCATAAAGATAATTCACTTCACGCGGGTCATCTTTCCAGGCCGTACGGAAGCCTTGCTCACGCAAGAAGCTCACCGACAGCTCCGGCAATGCACCGAGATAAAGCACCGTATCCCCAGGGAATTTGCGCAGTTCAGCGGCCAGCGCTTCGGCATCTTCCTGATCGGCACCGACGACGCTGGTGAAATGTTCACGATCGAGCGCGCGATCGAGTGCCACGATCGGGAAAGGATCGTTCGCCCAACGTTGATAGAAAGGATGCTCCGGTGGCAGCGACGTGGACACAATAATCGCATCCACCTGACGCTGGAGAAGATGTTCAATACAACGCATTTCGTTGTCTGGCTGATCTTCAGAACAGGCGATCAGCAGTTGATAACCACGCTGACGCGCCTGACGCTCGAGGTAATTCGCAATACGCGTGTAACTGGTGTTCTCAAGATCGGGAATGACGAGGCCAATCGAGCGAGTTCGACCGGCGCGTAAGCCTGCGGCAACGGCGTTGGGATGATAGTTATGCTCGCGCACAACGGCCATGACCTTATCGACAGTTTTATCGCTGACGCGATACTGTTTCGCTTTTCCATTGATCACATAGCTCGCCGTGGTGCGTGACACGCCGGCAAGCCGAGCGATTTCATCCAGTTTCACAATTGCCCCTTGCTTAAAATGTACAATCCATAACCATTGTTAAATCATGGAATAAATTCCATAACATCTAAGCGCAGAATGCCCACAGCAGCAACCGCTTTTATCGACACTTACCGCTGATTTCGCAAAAAAAAGCCCGACATCTCAGGTCGGGCTACGTATTTCAGATGAAACGCAGGCTTATCGCATTATCTTGTCGCCGCGGGACAGGCCCACGATGCCAGAGCGCGCCACTTCCACTATCCGTGCAACATCGCGCAGCGACGCCAGGAAAGCATCTAATTTATCGCTCGTGCCTGCCAATTGTACGGTGTAGATAGACGGAGTGACGTCAATTATCTGACCACGGAAGATCTCGGTATTGCGCTTTACTTCTTCGCGCCCATAGCCGCTGGCCTGCACTTTCACTAGCATTATCTCACGCTCGACATGCGCGCCCTGCCCCAGCTCGCTGACGCGCAGAACATCAACCAGCTTGTGCAGTTGCTTTTCGATCTGTTCGATCGTTTTCTCATCGCCGACGGTTTGGATCGTCATACGGGAAAGCGTGGGATCGTCGGTCGGGGCGACGGTCAGACTTTCAATGTTGTAGCCACGCTGGGAGAACAGCCCAATCACGCGCGATAAAGCACCCGATTCATTCTCCAACAGGACTGATAGTATCCGGCGCATAATCAGGTTCTCTCCGTTTTGCTCAACCACATTTCATCCATACCGCCGCCGCGAATATGCATCGGATAGACATGCTCGCTGCCGTCAACGATGACATCCACAAACACCAGGCGGTTGTTGCGCACCTGTTCCAGCGCTTCGCCCAGTTTAGCTTCAAGCTCTGTCGGGTCGCTAATGCGGATCCCCACATGCCCATACGCCTCAGCCAGACGAACAAAATCAGGCAGCGATGACATATAGGACTGCGAATGGCGGCCAGAATAAATCATGTCCTGCCACTGTTTCACCATCCCGAGATAGCCGTTATTCAGGTTCAGCACCAACACCGGCAATTCATACTGGAGCGCCGTCGACAGTTCCTGAATATTCATCTGGATGCTGCCATCACCGGTAACGCAAACGACCGTTTCCTCTGGAAGCGCCATCTTAACGCCCAGCGCCGCCGGTAGACCGAAGCCCATCGTGCCGAGGCCACCGGAGTTTATCCAGCGACGCGGTTTATCAAACGGATAATAAAGTGCTGCAAACATTTGATGCTGGCCGACGTCAGAGGTGACGTAAGCCTCACCGTGAGTCAGTTTCCAGATGGTTTCGATCACCGCCTGCGGCTTGATGTGTTCACTCTGTGTGTCGTATTTCAGACACTGACGCGCACGCCACTGCTCAATCTGTTGCCACCAGTCACGGATCTCATCCAATGGCTGCGTGGTCGTTTCCTGCTCCAGCAGTTCAAGCATTTGCACCAGCACCTGGCGCGCATCACCCACAATCGGCACATCAGCAGGCACAGTTTTGGAGATAGACGTTGGATCGATATCGATGTGCAGTACGGTAGCGTTCGGGCAGTATTTTGCGAGATTGTTGGTCGTGCGGTCGTCAAAGCGTACCCCGACGGCAAAAATCACGTCGGCGTTGTGCATGGTCATGTTGGCTTCATATGTGCCATGCATTCCAAGCATGCCCAACGCCTGGCGGTGCGTCGCCGGAAATGCGCCCAATCCCATCAACGATGAGGCGACAGGTAAATTCAGTTTTTCGATCAGCGTGCGCAAGACATCTTCGCTCGACGACGTGATAGCTCCGCCGCCAACGTAAACTACCGGTTTTTTAGCCGCAATCAGCGTTTGCAAAGCACGTTTGATTTGGCCTTTATGACCGGTTGTGGTCGGATTATAAGAACGCATGCTGACCGCATCAGGCCAGCTGTATGGCAGTTTGTTTGCCGGACTCAAAATATCTTTCGGTAAATCGACCACCACCGGACCAGGACGACCACTGGCCGCGAGCCAAAAGGCCTTTTTCAGTACGCCGGGGATGTCTTCCGTTTGTTTAACCAGGAAACTGTGTTTTACCACCGGGCGGGAAACCCCGACCATATCGCACTCCTGAAATGCATCGTAGCCAATCAGCGAGGTCGCGACCTGTCCGGAAAGAATGACTAAGGGAATGGAATCCATATAGGCTGTCGCAATCCCGGTTATCGCATTTGTCGCACCAGGACCAGACGTCACCAACACAACCCCGACTTCACCCGTAGCGCGCGCCAGGCCATCGGCCATATGCACTGCGGCTTGTTCGTGGCGAACCAGCACATGATCGATTCCACCGACGGTATGCAGCGCATCATAAATATCGAGCACTGCGCCGCCAGGATAGCCGAATACCTGCTTCACGCCCTGATCAATTAACGATCGAACGACCATCTCGGCGCCAGACAACATCTCCATGCTTTGCCTCCAGGCTTGGTTAATGACGGCGAAATTCGTTTTCGCATCGTCATACAACAGGGTTTTACCGCGCCCCATTGATTTTAGAATGACAGCATTTCCTTAACATAACCGCTCGCTCTCGGGCAGGCAATGAGCCTTCTAATCGCCTGAACTGCGCCATACAGAAGAAAAGAAAGCTGCATTCACGCGAAATGGTGGAATGCTTCAAGAATAAGAAAAGATGATGGAAAAAACTCGAAGGAAAAGATGAATAGCAGGGGATCATGCATTTTTAACGCAGCGGTAAAAGATTCAAGCAAAACACATCAGGATAATATATCGATATTAATCACACCGACAGGATAAACCAGACGCATTAGCATCTGGTTTATTGCCGAATAATTAATGACTGCACACCGACACCAGCAGCTCCTCCATCCATTTATGGCCTTTATCTCGACCAGCGGCTTCGTGCCACGAAAGGAAACAGGTTCGGCTGTTTAATTTCATCGGTAAAGGCAATATCTGAATATTAAGCTTATCCATAAATGTTTCTGCTAACCAGCGTGGCGCCACCGCCACAAGTTCAGTTTGCGACACAACATTTAATACGCTGACTAATGCCATACCTTGATAAGCAATGCGTGACTGTTTTTCGACTGTGTCATACCAAGGCTGACTGAATGAGGCGTAACGCTCCAGAGAAACAACAGCATGTTCTTCGCGATAAATATCGCTTTCTTTAAGCGGCCCGACAAGTCGAGGATGGCTTGCGCTGGCTACCAGTACCATTTCGTCTCTAAATAGCGGTACACAGACAAATTCAGGGCGACGGAACTCTTCATATCCGATAACAAACTCCAGTTCCTGGTAACGTAACTGGTGCTCTGTATTTTGATTTAAGCAGGACTTGAATACTAAATGGATATTCGGTGCAACCTCGTTCACATTATTAAGAATTAATGAGGTCAACGAATTATCTAATGGACTGCAAACACAAAGATTAAACACACGCTCGCTGCTCACTGGCTCAAACCCTGAACCCGGCAACTCATTCTGTACCAACTGCAATGCCTGGCGGATTGAACCAAAAAGTTGAGAGGCTCTCGCCGTTGGTTGGATCCCGCGTCCATAGCGCACAAACAGTTCATCGTTGAACATCACTTTCAGGCGAGACACCGCATTACTGACAGCAGGCTGTGACATGCCCAATAGATGCGCCGCTCGCGTAATATTCTGTTCCTGCATAACCGCATCAAATACTGTCAGTAAATTGAGGTCCACCGAACGAAGCTGAAGGCGAACGTGTTCCTGAGCAGGACTTGATGGGGGGGCTTCTTTTTCAACGATCATACTTGACTCCACTGTCACACTTAACTCCCTTTACTGGGTACAGCAATAGATACTGAAAATATGATTTAACATGCATATACATTCAGAAGAAGAGACACAGAGAAAATTAGGAATTTATAAAGTTCTACCCGCAGAGCGACGTGAACATGGGTAAACAGACGACTTAACCGCGTTCAATTAACCGCCAAACAATAACCTGCACTTTGTAGACGAATTTTAATCATAAACTGGACGAATAAACAACAACACTTTTGCACAAGACTATTTGAATATTCTTAAATTGTAATTTAAAAAAAGATTTTTCATACAACAGTTTATTATCAATTAACTGTGAAAATTCCCAAACTCTCGAATCATACCTCATTAACCATCATTATATCATTGTGTTACAAGCACAGCCTCGACATTCCAGTCCGTTTCCAGATGAAAAAAAACATTGTTATTTGATGCATTTTATTAAAATAGTGAATACGCCTTAAAATAATCTGCGATAAAAAAAACCAACCCCAGCACAATTAGCTAAAGAATTTTCTGATTAAAGCGCAACGCGACGACGTGTCCATCTCAGAAAAAGTTGACATCAATCTGCATATCCAGTACCACTAATACATATCGAATTCATCTGGAGCATGACGTAATGACACGCACCTCTCGTTTCATCAGTCTACTACTACTAAACGCATTCACTCTGCGCGGTAGACTGGTGGACGACGTTTTGCGTTAAGTCATCATCCAGTAAGACTAGAACCCGCGCCTTAGCGCGGGTTTTTTTATGCTCGTAGCAAGGCGACCAAAGACTGACAAGGACCTAAAACCATGAGCCAACAAGTCGTTATCTTCGATACCACCTTACGTGACGGTGAACAGGCATTACAGGCAAGTCTGAGCGTGAAAGAGAAACTGCAAATCGCGCTGGCCCTCGAACGTATGGGTGTTGATGTGATGGAAGTCGGTTTCCCTGTCTCTTCCCCAGGCGATTTCGAGTCCGTTCAGACCATTGCGCGCACCATCAAAAACAGCCGTGTATGCGCCCTGGCCCGCTGTGTAGAGAAAGATATTGATGTCGCCGCTGAATCACTGAAAGTGGCCGAGGCATTCCGTATTCATACCTTTATAGCGACGTCGCCGATGCACATCGCCACCAAGCTGCGCAGCACGCTGGACGAAGTCATCGAACGCTCGATTTACATGATTAAGCGTGCCCGTAACTATACCGACGACGTCGAGTTCTCTTGCGAAGATGCGGGGCGCACACCGATTGAAGATTTGTCTCGCGTAGTCGAGGCGGCGATCAACGCTGGCGCACGCACCATCAACATTCCGGACACCGTCGGCTATACCATGCCGTTTGAGTTCGCCAACATCATTTCGGGCCTGTATGAGCGCGTACCTAACATTGATAAAGCGATTATCTCCGTTCACACCCATGACGATTTAGGATTAGCTGTCGGCAATGCTATCGCGGCGGTCCACGCCGGTGCGCGTCAGGTGGAAGGCGCAATGAACGGTATTGGCGAGCGCGCCGGTAACTGTTCGCTGGAAGAAGTGATCATGGCAATTAAGGTCCGCAAAGACATCATGAACGTGCAGACCCGCATCAATCACAACGAAATCTGGCGCACCAGCCAGACCGTCAGCCAAATTTGCAACATGCCGGTTCCGGCAAACAAAGCGATTGTCGGTACCGGTGCCTTCGCCCACTCCTCCGGTATTCACCAGGACGGCGTGCTGAAGAACCGCGAAAACTACGAAATCATGACCCCGGAATCCATCGGCCTGAATCAGGTGCAATTGAACCTGACCTCTCGTTCCGGTCGTGCGGCAGTGAAACATCGTATGGATGAAATGGGCTACAAAGAGTCCGATTACAGCATGGACAATCTGTACGACGCATTCCTGAAACTGGCCGACAAAAAAGGTCAGGTGTTCGACTATGACCTGGAAGCGCTGGCCTTCATTAATAAACAACAAGAAGAGCCAGAGCATTTCCGTCTGGACTACTTCAGCGTGCAGTCCGGTTCTAATGATATCGCTACCGCGTCGGTCAAACTGGCCTGCGGCGAAGAAGTAAAAGCCGAAGCCGCCAACGGTAACGGTCCGGTCGATGCCGTTTACCAGGCCATCAACCGTATCACCAACTTCAACATCGAACTGGTGAAATACGGCCTCACCGCCAAAGGCCACGGCAAAGATGCGCTGGGCCAGGTGGATATTGTCGCCACGTACAACGGTCGTCGTTTCCACGGTGTGGGTCTGGCGACAGACATCGTCGAATCCTCCGCTAAAGCGATGGTTCACGTGCTGAACAACATCTGGCGCGCCAATGAAGTAGAAAAAGAATTACAGCGCAAAGCGCAGAATAACGAGAACAAAAAGGAAACCGTGTAATGTCGAAGAACTACCATATTGCTGTTTTGCCGGGTGACGGTATTGGCCCGGAAGTGATGGCGCAAGCCCTGAAAGTACTGGAAGCCGTGCGTCAGCGTTTTGATATGCGCATCACCACCAGCCACCACGATGTGGGTGGTATTGCCATCGACAAGCACGGTAAACCGCTGCCGCAGGCGACCGTCGAAGGCTGTGAGCAGGCTGACGCGATTCTGTTCGGCTCCGTCGGTGGACCGAAATGGGAAAACCTGCCGCCAGCTGAACAGCCTGAGCGCGGGGCGTTATTGCCACTGCGTAAGCACTTCAAACTGTTCTCTAACCTGCGTCCGGCTAAACTGTACCAAGGGCTGGAAGAGTTTTGTCCGCTGCGTGCCGACATCGCCGCTAACGGTTTCGACATTCTGTGCGTGCGTGAATTAACGGGCGGCATCTATTTCGGCCAGCCGAAAGGTCGCGAAGGCAGCGGTCAGCACGAAAAAGCCTTCGATACCGAGGTCTATCACCGTTTTGAAATCGAGCGTATCGCGCGCATCGCGTTTGAATCCGCCCGTAAGCGTCGTCACAAAGTGACCTCAATTGATAAAGCGAACGTCCTGCAGTCTTCCATTTTGTGGCGCGAAATCGTCAACGAAATCGCCAAAGAGTACCCGGACGTTGAGCTGGCACACATGTACATCGACAATGCCACCATGCAGTTAATTAAAGACCCGTCGCAGTTCGACGTACTGCTGTGCTCCAACCTGTTTGGCGACATTTTGTCTGACGAATGCGCAATGATCACCGGTTCGATGGGGATGTTGCCTTCCGCCAGCCTGAACGAGCAAGGCTTTGGTCTGTATGAGCCCGCCGGCGGTTCAGCCCCGGATATCGCTGGCAAAAACATTGCCAACCCTATCGCGCAGATCCTCTCGCTGGCCCTGCTGCTGCGTTACAGCCTGGATGCCAATGATGCCGCCGACGCTATCGAAAGCGCCATTAACCGCGCATTAGAAGAAGGCGTGCGCACAGGTGATTTGGCTCGCGGTAACGCGGCCGTCAGTACCGATGAAATGGGCGACATCATCGCCCGCTATGTAGCTCAAGGGGTGTAATCATGGCGAAGACGTTATATGAAAAATTGTTTGATGCGCATATCGTGCACGAAGCGCCAAACGAAACCCCGTTGCTGTATATCGACCGTCATCTGGTTCACGAAGTGACCTCACCGCAGGCGTTTGACGGCCTGCGCGCGCACCATCGTCCGGTGCGCCAGCCGGGCAAAACCTTCGCGACGATGGATCACAACGTTTCCACTCAGACCAAAGACATTAATGCGTCCGGTGAAATGGCCCGTATTCAGATGCAGGAATTGATCAAGAACTGTAGCGAGTTCGGCGTCGAACTGTACGACCTGAATCACCCATATCAGGGCATCGTGCACGTGATGGGCCCAGAACAAGGCATTACCTTGCCGGGCATGACTATCGTGTGTGGCGACTCCCACACCGCGACTCACGGCGCGTTTGGCGCACTGGCGTTTGGTATCGGTACCTCCGAAGTTGAACATGTTTTGGCAACGCAGACCCTGAAACAGGGCCGCGCCAAAACCATGAAAATCGAAGTCAACGGCACCGCAGCACCAGGCATTACCGCCAAAGACATCGTGCTGGCGATTATCGGGAAAACCGGTAGCGCAGGCGGCACCGGTCACGTAGTGGAATTCTGCGGTGATGCCATTCAGGCGTTAACCATGGAAGGCCGCATGACCCTGTGCAACATGGCGATTGAAATGGGTGCCAAAGCGGGTCTGGTGGCACCGGACGAAACCACATTTAATTATGTGAAAGGCCGTCTGCACGCGCCGAAAGGCCAGAACTATGATGACGCCGTTGCCTACTGGAAAACATTCAGCACCGACGAAGACGCGAAATTCGACACCGTTGTGACCTTGCAGGCCGAAGAAATTGCGCCACAGGTAACGTGGGGAACCAATCCGGGTCAGGTGATTTCCGTCAACGACAGCATCCCTGATCCTGCTTCGTTCGCTGATCCGGTGGAACGCGCAAGTGCTGAAAAAGCGCTGGCGTATATGGGTCTGAAACCCGGCGTACCGCTGACCGACGTCACCATCGACAAAGTCTTTATCGGCTCTTGTACTAACTCCCGCATCGAAGATTTGCGTGCAGCGGCTGAAATCGCCAAAGGCCGTAAAGTCGCTCCGGGCGTGCAGGCGTTAGTGGTGCCAGGCTCCGGTCCCGTGAAAGCGCAAGCCGAAGCGGAAGGGCTGGATAAGATTTTCATCGAAGCCGGTTTTGAATGGCGCTTACCGGGCTGCTCAATGTGCCTGGCGATGAACAACGACCGTCTGAACCCAGGCGAACGCTGCGCTTCCACCAGCAACCGTAACTTTGAAGGCCGTCAGGGCCGCGGTGGTCGCACGCATTTGGTTAGCCCGGCGATGGCCGCAGCGGCTGCCGTAACCGGCCATTTCGCCGACATTCGTAGCATGAAATAAGGACCGCATCATGGCAGAGAAATTTACCCAACACACTGGCCTGGTTGTCCCTTTGGATGCGGCTAACGTAGATACTGATGCAATCATTCCTAAGCAGTTTTTGCAGAAAGTGACTCGCACCGGTTTTGGCGCGCACTTGTTTAACGACTGGCGCTTCATTGATGACAAAGGCGAACAACCGAACCCGGAATTCGTGCTGAACTTCCCGGAATTTAAAGGCGCATCCATTTTACTGGCGCGTGAAAACTTTGGCTGTGGCTCATCCCGTGAACATGCTCCATGGGCGCTGACCGATTACGGCTTCAAAGTGGTGATCGCCCCAAGTTTTGCCGACATTTTCTACGGCAACAGCTTCAACAACCAATTGCTGCCGGTCACCCTGAGCGACGAGCAGGTTGATGAACTGTTCAAGCAGGTGCAGGCAAATCCGGGCGTGAAATTTGAAGTGGATTTGGAAGCGCAGGTGGTGAAAGCCGGTGATAAATCTTACAGCTTCAACATTGATGCGTTCCGTCGCCACTGCATGTTGAATGGCCTGGACAGCATCGGGCTGACGCTGCAGCACGAAGGTGCTATCTCCGAGTACGAAAACAAACAGCCTGCGTTTATGAATTAACGTGTAAGCCTGCAATGTGATGTGCGGGCTTTCAGACTGAGGCCTCATAAAAAGAGTTCGCATCGGCGAACTCTTTTTGTTTTCGGGCCACCTCTAGCACAGGGGATTACGGCTTGACTCGCTTCCCTGCGTCGTCAATAACCCTTTCACCATCCTCCTTCGCGAAGGCCCCTTTCTGCGACTCGGGCAGAATATCCAGCACGACTTCGGAAGGCCGACACAGCCGGGTTCCCAGCGGTGTCACCACGATAGGGCGGTTAATCAGAATCGGGTGGTCGAGCATGAAACCAATGAGTTGCTCATCGCTGAATTTATCTTCAGCCAGGCCCAACTGCTCGTAAGGCTCGACGTTCTTACGCAGCAGAGCACGTACAGAAATCCCCATCTCTGCAATAAGTTTAACCAGCTCATCATGGGACGGCGGCGTCTCAAGATAATGAATGATGGTCGGTTCATTGCCGCTGTTGCGGATAATCTCCAGCGTATTGCGCGACGTGCCGCAGGCCGGGTTGTGATAGATCGTTATAGTGTTCATATCCGTATCTCATTACAGGGTGACTGAAAGCCGCAGCGCCAGCGCAGCCAGAGTGACAAACAGCACAGGCAGGGTCATGATAACGCCCGTGCGGAAGTAATATCCCCAGGTGATGGTCATATTTTTCTGTGACAGCACATGCAACCACAACAGGGTCGCCAGGCTGCCAATCGGCGTGATTTTTGGCCCCAGGTCGCAACCAATGATGTTGGCATAAACCATTGCCTCTTTGATGACGCCCGTTGCGGTGCTCCCGTCTATTGAAAGCGCGCCAATCAGTACGGTTGGCATGTTGTTCATCACAGACGACAGAAAGGCAGTAATGAAGCCGGTACCAAACGTCGCAGTCCACAATCCGTTTTCAGCCAGCACATTCAGCACGCCGGAAAGGTGTTCCGTCAGCCCCGCATTTCTCAGCCCATAAACCACCAGGTACATCCCCAGGGAGAAGATAACAATTTGCCACGGCGCGCCCCGTAAGACTTTCCCGGTATTGATCGCATGGCCTCGCTTCGCAACAGCAAACAAAATGGCAGCGCCGACAGCAGCAATCGCACTGACAGGGATCCCCAGAGGTTCAAGCACAAAGAAACCGATCAACAGGAGCACCAGCACAATCCCACCCGCCTTAAAGGTTGCCGGGTCTTTAATTGCACTGGCGGGCGTTTTCAGAAGCGCAACGTCGTAAGTCGCGGGAATATCACGGCGAAAAAAGAGATGTAGCATAACCAGCGTGGCAACAATTGCGGCGATATCAACAGGAACCATCACTGACGCATATTCGGTAAAGCCAAGCCGGAAGTAGTCAGCCGAGACAATATTCACCAGATTAGACACAATGAGCGGCAGGCTCGCGGTATCGGCAATAAACCCTGCCGCCATAACAAAGGCCAGTGTCGTCCCTTTGCTGAATCCCAGCGCCAGCAGCATGGCAATGACGATTGGCGTCAGGATCAGCGCCGCACCATCGTTCGCAAACAACGCAGCAACCGCTGCGCCCAGCAGCACAATCCAGGTAAACAATAATCGACCGCGACCGTTGCCCCAACGAGAAACATGCAGCGCCGCCCACTCGAAAAATCCCGATTCATCAAGCAACAGGCTGATGATAATGACGGCAATAAATGTCGCCGTCGCGTTCCAGACGATATTCCAGACCACCGGAATATCGTTCACATGAATAACGCCGGTGATCAGTGCCAGCACCGCCCCTATACTGGCGCCCCAGCCAATGCTGAGTCCTCTGGGTTGCCAGATAACCAGAATTAGCGTCAGTAAAAAAATACTCCCGGCCAGAAACATCGCAGGCTCCAATACATATGATTAAAGTAATGTGTTAACCCGCACCTGGCAGGATGAGCCCGTCGATTTTTCCAGTCGACCACGAATATCATCCCGAAGACAGTGCCACGTCGTCGTAATGGTCTCTGCGGCCCACGCAGGCATATGTGGGGAAAGTCGATAGTGGATCCACTTACCCTCACGACGATCAAGAACCAGCTGTGCTTCGCGCAATATCGCCATGTGACGGGATATCTTAGGCTGTGACTCAGCAACTGCCCCACAAATATCACAGACGCATAGCTCGCCGGATTCTTTGAGCAACATAATGATAGCCAGTCGGGTTTCATCCGACAGTATTTTGAAAAGCTGAACAGGCTGCAGCATTTTCTCTCCTGATGAACGCAGAATACACATATGATAAATCATATGTGTTATTTTGAACATCACGGATTAGGGAGGAGGGACACAATGGCGCACTTATCCACTCTGAAACGGGCCGTTTTGACATGCAGAATCAAGCTATTTCCGAGTACGAAAACAAACAGTCTGCGCCTATGAATGGATTGTTTGAAACGTTAAGACTGCCCGGCGGCGCAATGCTTGCCGGGCAATATCGGGCTAAACGTCTTTCACCCGGCATGTCAGCGCCAGCGTCACCAAAGAAACGGCTGCAATCACCCAGTACACATACTGATGCCCCCAGCTTTGCGATACCGCGCCCTGAATCACGCCCGCCAGAATCACCCCGGTAGATATGCTGTTGGTGAATAACGTCGTCGCTGAACCCGCCCTGCCCGGCATTAAATCCTGGAACCACAGCATGCCAATCCCGGCGACAATGCCGATGAACACCGCATTAAACAGCTGCAACACCAACAGTGCTTCACGGCTGTGGAACAGGATCAGTCCGATATAGAACAACACGCCCGCCGCCACGGCGACGATCATCATGCGCCGCTTGCCGAAGTGTTTCACATAGTAGCCCGCGAGGATCATCGCCGGGATCTCAAGCCCGGCGGCCGTGCCCATCAAAATCCCCGCCAGCTTATCTGGCAGGCCCAGATCGCTACTGATCCACAACGGCATATCGATGATGTACATGGTGTTGCAGGTCCACATCAACGTGGAAGCCACAAACAACATGCGCACGTTTTTATCGCCCCAGCCGCTGATTTCCATCACCGGCACCGCCGCTGAGTGTTCTACTCGCGCCACCGAAGGCAGCGCGAAGGCGATCAGCACCAGACTTATGACAAAAATCCCGGCGGCGATGGAAAACATGGTGGTAAAGCCGTAATTCAGCGCCAACATAAAGGCCAGCGGCGGGCCGATCACCCACGCCAGCGAAAGTTGCGCACGCATAATCGAACTGAACATCACCACTTCGCGCGCCGAGCTGTCGGCATATTCACGCGCGAGGGCAAACAGCTGTGGCATCAAGGTATTCGCCAGTGATGCCAGGAAAACGCCGCAGGTGATAAGCGTCAGGTAATGGCGATTGAAGGCGAACAGCAGCGCATTCCCCACCGCCATCAGGCAGCAGAACATAATGAGCTTGCGGCGATCGCCCTGGTTATCGGAGCGTTTTGCCAACCCGAGACTGACGATAATCCCGGCAATGGCGTTCACCGTGTAAAACAGACCCACCCAAAACGGCTGTACGCCCACTTCCCGACTGAGAAACAGACTGAGCGTCGGTGCCTGTAAAGCTCCGGCCACGCCGACCATAAAAGCCACCAGCATAAAAGCGGCATACACCCCGTTCAAGCGGCGTCCCATCGTCATCAGCCAGAGCATGATTCATCCTTAAGCGCAAAAGAGAAAACGAAAAAAGCCAGCAGAAGCATTCTGCTGGCGGGTGTTTCAAGGCTATCGCCTGATACCAATACTCAGTCACACATGATCAAGTCAAGTTTAATGAAGGTCCGAAACCGTGGATGTAACGTCCCACTGCATCAATTCCTCCAGCATTTTCAGACGCGTTCCTGCGACCAGGCGGGCCAGCCATGACACTCCTTGTGTCGCCAAAAAGTACTGTTGATAAAACTGACAAACAGTTGGCTTCTTCATCTTCATCTCCTCACTTCATCGAAATCAATTATTGGCTTAATATGAGGATAAATAAATTGCTGAGTTTTCGCCGGGAGTTCCCCTTTTATGTCCTCTGGTCGTCTGCAACAACAGTTCATCCGCTTATGGCAATGCTGTGACGGAAAATCTCAGGACACCACGCTCAATGAGCTGGCTGAATTACTCAGTTGTTCACGCCGCCATATGCGCACGCTGCTGAACACCATGGAAGACAGAGGCTGGCTGACGTGGAAAGCAGAAGCTGGGCGCGGTAAGCGCTCACACCTGACGTTTCTCTACACCGGACTGGCGCTTCAACAACAGCGCGCGGAAGATTTGCTCGAGCAGGACCGCATCGATCAACTCGTGCAACTGGTCGGTGACAAAGCCACGGTACGCCAAATGTTGGTGTCGCATCTGGGCCGCAGTTTCCGCCAGGGGCGGCATATCCTGCGGGTACTTTACTATCGACCCATGCGAAATCTGCTGCCCGGCACGCCGTTACGACGCTCCGAAACGCATATTGCTCGCCAAATTTTTAGCGCTCTGACGCGCATAAATGAGGAAAACGGGGAACTGGAAGCCGATATTGCCCACCACTGGCAACAAATATCCCCTTTACACTGGCGTTTTTACCTTCGCCCCGGCATTCATTTTCATCATGGTCGCGAGCTGGAGATGGATGACGTCATCCACTCGCTGCAACGCATTAACGCCCTGCCGCTGTACGCCCATATTACGCGCATTGATTCACCGACCGCCTGGACGCTGGACATCCATCTCGCGCACCCGGATCGTTGGTTGCCCTGGCTGCTCGGCCACATTCCGGCGATGATCCTGCCGCGTGAATGGGAAACAATGAACAATTTTTCCAGCCTGCCGATTGGCACTGGGCCTTACGCCGTCGCGCGCAACAACCAAAATCAGCTAAAAATTCACGCCTTTGATGATTTCTTTGGCTATCGGGCACTGATTGACGAAGTGAACGTGTGGGTGCTGCCGGAAATCGGCGATGAAGTCACCTGCGGGCTGACGCTCGAAGGCTCCACGGAAGGGGAAAAAGCGGTAGAGAGCCGCCTCGAAGAAGGCTGTTATTACCTGCTTTTCGACGCCCGCAGCCAAAAAGGATTATCCGACGAGGTTCGGCGCTGGGTGAGTAAAATTCTTTCCCCCGCCAATTTGCTGTACCACGCCGATGAGCAATATCAAGGAAGCTGGTTTCCGGCCTACGGATTGCTGCCGCGCTGGCATCATGCCCGCCCAGGCAAAGGTGACAAACCCGCCGGACTGGAAACATTGACGCTCACCTATTATCGGGAACATCTGGAGCATAAAAACATTGCGCAGATCATGAGCCGCCTGCTCGCGGAGCATCAGGTAAAGCTGGAGATTCAGGAGTTAGACTACGACGAGTGGCATTGCGGTGAAGCGCAGAGTGATATGTGGCTCAACAGCGCCAACTTCACGCTACCGCTGGATTTCTCGTTATTTGCCCAATTGTTTGAAGTCCCACTGATCCAGCACTGTATTCCGCTGGACTGGCAACAGGCCGCCACCGACTGGCAAGCCGGAGAGATCAATCTCGCTAATTGGTCACAACAACTGATCGCCCAGCGCTCAATCGTGCCACTCATTCACCACTGGCTGAGAATTCAGGGCCAGCGCAGTATGCGCGGCTTGCGCATGAATACGTTAGGCTGGTTTGACTTTAAGTCAGCATGGTTTGCGCCACCGGAGCCCTAACCCCCCCTAAATAATTCGAGTTGCAGAAAGGCGGCAAGGGAGTGAATCCCCAGGAGCTTACTCACGTAAGTGACTGGGGTGAGGGAGTGCAGCCAACGCAGCTGCGGCTCGAAGTATGACGGGGGCTTCCTGAAAAGTCACAAACTCATTACAATAGCGCCGTTCTCAACGGGGTGCTGGTACACATACACAAAATCATTCGAGATGCATTAAGGCGGCAAGTGAGTGAATCACCGGGAGCATAGATAAACTATGTGACTGGTGTGACAAATCTGTCAGGAACAGATTTGAGCGCTGCTTGCAGCGACCCACCAGGGCGAGGCCCAGGACGGGCCGAGTAACGAGCGCAGTCAACGCAGAGGCAGCTTGAAGGATGACGTGTATCGGCTGAGATAATACCCGTCGAACCTGATCCGGATAACGCCGGCGAAGGGATTTGAGGCTCACTCAAAATCCTTTGCCACCCCTAATTTTGAGGTGCAAAGTGCTGAAAAAACTCCTGCCATTCCTGGTGCTGATTAGCGTACCCGTTTTCGCGAAACCCGTTCTCACCGTTTATACCTACGACTCTTTCTCCGCCGATTGGGGCCCTGGGCCTGCGGTCAAAAAAGCGTTCGAAGCCGATTGTCACTGCGAGCTGAAATACGTGGCGCTGGAAGATGGCGTGTCGCTGCTTAACCGTCTGCGGATGGAAGGCAAAAACAGCAAAGCTGACGTGGTACTCGGCCTCGATAACAACTTGCTGGACGCGGCGACACAAACCGGGCTGTTTGCTAAAAGTGGCGTACCAGCAACGGGCATGACCGTACCGGGCGGCTGGAACAACGATACGTTTGTGCCGTTCGATTATGGCTATTTTGCGTTTGTGTATGACAAAAACAAGCTAAAGAACCCGCCGAAAAGCCTCAAAGATTTAGTCGAAAGCCCACAGAAATGGCGCGTCATCTATGAAGACCCACGTACCAGTACGCCGGGGCTTGGCCTGCTGCTGTGGATGCAAAAAGTGTACGGTGATAAAGCGCCCGAAGCGTGGCAGAAACTGGCGGCGAAAACCGTCACCGTCACCAAAGGCTGGAGCGAAGCCTACGGTCTGTTCCTGAAAGGCGAAAGTGACCTGGTGTTGAGCTACACCACCTCCCCGGCGTATCACATTATCGAAGAGAAAAAAGACAACTACGCCGCCGCTGATTTTGCGGAAGGGCATTATCTGCAAGTGGAAGTCGCCGCGCGTACTGCCTCGAGCAAACAGCCGCAGCTTGCCGAAAAGTTCCTGCAATTTATGGTCAGCCCGGCGTTCCAGAAAGCAATCCCGACCGGCAACTGGATGTACCCAGTAACTCAAGTTGCCCTGCCGGACGCCTTTAACAGCCTCGTAAAACCCAAAACCACGCTCGAATACACTCCGCAGCAGGTGGCAACAGACCGCCAGAACTGGATTGCCGCATGGCAACGCGCCGTCAGCCAATAATCGCCGGATGGCTGATGCCAGGCGTTACGGTCGCCACCTTGATGGTGGCCGTGGCGCTGGCCGCGTTTCTGGCGCTATGGGTTAACGCTCCGGCAGCAAGCTGGGGCAGTTTCCTGCACGACAGCTATCTGTGGCACGTGGTGCGCTTCTCCTTCTGGCAGGCGTTTCTCTCCGCGCTGCTGTCGGTCGTTCCCGCTATCTTCCTTGCCCGCTCGTTGTATCGCCGTCGTTTTCCCGGTCGCCGGATTCTGTTGCGCCTGTGCGCGATGACCTTAATCTTGCCAGTACTGGTGGCAGTGTTTGGGATTCTCAGCGTTTACGGGAGACAGGGCTGGCTGGCGCAGCTGTTTCAGCTGTTCGGCTGGCAGTGGTCTTTCTCGCCTTATGGCTTGCAGGGCATTCTGCTGGCGCACGTGTTTTTTAATATGCCGATGGCGACACGCTTATTATTGCAGGCGCTGGAGCAAATCCCCGGCGAGCAGCGACAGCTTGCCGCACAGCTTGGCATGCGCGGCTTTACCTTCTTCCGCTTTGTCGAATGGCCGTGGATGCGGCGGCAAATTCCGGCGATCGCCGCGCTGATTTTCATGCTCTGTTTCGCCAGTTTCGCCACCGTGCTGTCGCTGGGCGGTGGGCCGCAGGCCACGACGATAGAGCTTGCCATCTATCAGGCGCTGAATTTTGATTACGATCCCGGTCGCGCCGCGATGCTGGCGATCGTCCAGATGTTGTGCTGTTTGGGTTTGATGCTGATTAGCCAGCGGTTGAGCAAATCGCTCGCACCGGGGAATACGCAGCACACGGGCTGGCGCGATCCGGACGATAGATTGCACAGCCGTATCGCCGATACGCTGCTGATTTTCTTCGCACTGCTTTTATTGCTGCCACCGCTGTTAGCCGTGATCGTCGACGGGCTGAACCGTAATCTGCCGCAGGTGATGATGCAGCCCGTGCTGTGGCAAGCGGTGTGGACGTCGCTGCGCATCGCCGTGGCGGCGGGGTTTTTATGTGTTGTGCTGACGCTGATGTTGTTGTGGAGCAGTCGTGAACTCCGCGCCAGAAATCGTGATTTCGCCGGACAAGCACTGGAACTCAGCGGCATGTTAATTCTTGCAATGCCGGGGATTGTGCTGGCGACGGGTTTCTTTTTACTGCTTAACAACAGCATTGGGTTGCCCGCTTCCGCCGACGGCATTGTGATTTTTACCAATGCGTTGATGGCTATCCCTTACGCGCTGAAAGTGCTGGAAAGCCCGATGCGCGATGCCACCGCGCGCTACAGTTTGCTGTGCCAGTCTCTCGGTATGCAGGGTTTCAGCCGTTTTCGCGTGGTGGAACTGCGCGCACTGAAAAGCCCTCTCGCTCAGGCGCTGGCGTTTGCCTGCGTGTTGTCGATTGGCGATTTTGGTGTGGTCGCGCTGTTCGGCAATGAGGATTTCCGCACCCTGCCGTTCTATCTTTATCAACAGATTGGCGCCTATCGCAGCCAGGACGGCGCGGTAACGGCCTTTATCCTGCTGATGCTCTGTTTCCTGTTATTCACCGTGATTGAAAAACTACCGGGTCGTGATGCTAAAACTCAATGATGTCACCTGGCTTTATGAGCATCTGCCGATGCGTTTTACCCTCTCTGTGCAACATGGGGAGCAGATTGCCGTGCTTGGGCCGAGCGGAGCGGGAAAAAGCACGCTACTGAATCTGATTGCCGGTTTTTTGACGCCCGACAGCGGCACGATTTCTATCGAAAATCAGACGCATACTTATACACCTCCCGCCAAACGCCCGGTATCGATGCTGTTTCAGGAGAACAACCTCTTTAGCCATTTGACCGTGCGGCAGAATATCGGCCTCGGGATGCATCCGGGGCTTAAACTTAACGACGCGCAGCAGCATAAACTCGACGTGATTGCGTCGCAGATGGGGATTGAATCATTACTGGAAAGATTACCGGGCGAGCTGTCTGGTGGACAACGCCAGCGAGCGGCGCTGGCACGCTGTCTGGTGCGTGAGCAACCGGTGTTATTGCTGGATGAACCCTTTTCGGCACTCGATCCGGCGCTGCGTCAGGAGATGCTGAAACTGGTGAGCGATGTTTGCCGTCGTCAGCAGCTGACGCTATTGATGGTGTCACACAGCGTGGAAGACGCACTGAGCATTGCCCCGCGCTCGCTGGTGATTGCCGATGGGCGTATTGCCTGGGATGGTGCAACCACTGAATTAATGAGCGGCAACGCCAGCGCCTCGCATTTACTGGGTATCCAGAGATAAAAACAGCGCCGGGCGGCGCTGCGCTTGCACGGCCTACAGGAGTGGGTGAATAGGCCCGGTAAACGTAGCGCCCACCGGGCAATCTTTTATTCAGGGAGAGGGGCCTAGCGGCTCACTACCTTGCCTAAAATATCCAGATACACCGGCATAAGCGGCTGTTTAAACAACACATACAGCGACACGACCGCCAGCACTGACAGCACCGGCGTTAGCCACAACAGACGTGCGCGCGGCAGATAGCGAGTCAGACGGTCGGTGCCGGATTTGCCGCTGCGCCACAAGCGCCAGCCAAGCCACGCCGCCAGCCAAATCAGCGCCGCCGCCAGCAACAGCAGCCATTTAAAGCTGCCGCTCTGCGCATCGGCCGGAATATCAATCGCCGCCCCCGCAAGAATGCCCGGCAGGAAATAGACCGGCGGCCAGAACAGGCAGCCGATAATGTTCGGAATAATGAATTTAGAAATCGGCAGGTCGAGCATGCCCGCCACCATTGGCACCAGCGGGCGTGTCGGGCCAATAAAGCGGCCAATCAGCACCGTTATCATGCTGTGCTGATGCAGCGCATGTTCGGTTTTATCCAGCAGCGCCTTGTTCTTTTTCATGAATGACCAGCGATGCAGCGGTTTTTTGAAACGCCAGCCAAGCCAGAATGAAATCCAGTCACCCAGCAAACACCCGATAATCCCCGCCAGCCACGCCTGCCAGAAATTCACTTCACCGCTACCGATCAACGCCCCAAGCGCCGACATCATAATGGTGCCAGGCAGAATCAACCCGACCAATGCCAGAGACTCAAGAAACGCGACCAGCGCGACAGCAATCAGCGAATACATCACCGACTGGGTAATGAAATGTTCCAGCAACGCTTGCATAGGGTATCCGGTAGGAAAACGAAGCAGCGATTCTCCCGAGGGGCGCTGGCTACGTCAAGCCATCAATTGTCTGAATAGTTTACAGGTTAGGACCGACAATCCGACATTTGGATTCACTTTTTTCACACATTGTTTACACCCGCGCGAAACTCGCTTGGGCTGGCACCGGTACATTTTTTGAAAACGCGGGAAAAGTAGAGCTGATCTTCGAAGCCGACATTACGCCCGACGCTGGCTATCGGCATGCGTGTGGTGCTCAACAATAGCTTCGCCTGGCTAATCCGTTGATCTTCGCGCCAGCTCAGCACACTGACGCCCAGTTGCTGGCGAAACAGGTGCGACAACCGTGACGGTGACAGGCACACATGCTGCGCGACGCTGGCGATATCAAACTGGCTGTCTGCCAGATGATCGCTGATGTACTGGCAGGCATCGCGCACGCGGTTGTCCATTGGCGGATGCAATGATTCGTTGATCACCTCCATGCGCCGCAGCAGCAACTGTTCCAGCAGGTTAATCGCCAGTAGTTCTGAATAGCGTCCCACGCCCTGTCCGGCATCGATAATCTGGCCGAATAATTCAGCGAACTGCGCGTCATGTCCCTCGTCAGGACGATAAAAACCCGTTTGTGCAAACAGCGTCGGCCACATCAACCACTCATGCCAGTAAGCGCGCGGGCGGAAATACACCCACTGGTGATGCCATTCCCTCGCATCAGGATGACGACCGTAATGATGGATTTCCCCCGGCGGAAAAAGAACGATATCGCCCGGACGACAAACGAACTGATTGCCCTGATTGTTAATAATGCCTTCGCCACGCACCGTCAGATTCAGGATATACCCCTTCATGCCCAGCGGTCGGTCGACAAAAAAATCGAGGTAGCCGTCGGCTTCAATCGGCGTCAGGCCCGCCACCAGATGGGCGTTAAAAGAGTAGCCGGGTAACAGCGGGTCATTCTGGAGTTCAGGCATAAAAACGCTCGCTCAGTACGCTCATCAGGAAATCAATTGTCCATATTGCCAGCGAAGCGAAAAACCGCGAAATGGCCTGCGAGAATATTTGCACGCCGTCACACTTTGTATTGCCACAGCATTATTGTCCATAAGATTAGCGGTTCCCGCCTGACGCTTTTTTTCCCCGATATCTACTGTTTCACCATGTCTGACATTCTTCATGGAGCAACACGATGGCAATAGCAATTGGCCTCGATTTTGGTAGTGATTCAGTGCGGGCGTTGGCGGTGGAATGTGCCAGCGGAAAGGAAATCGCCACCCGCGTGGAGTGGTATCCGCGCTGGCAAGAGGGTCGCTACTGCGACGCGCCCAATAACCAGTTCCGCCATCATCCGCGTGACTACATTGAATCAATGGAAGCGGCACTGAAAACGGTGCTGAGCGAACTCGGCTCACGCCGTGCGGAAGTCGTCGGTATTGGCGTGGACAGCACCGGTTCAACGCCAGCACCGATTGATGCCGACGGCAACGTGCTGGCCCTGCGCCCGGAATTTGCCGATAACCCGAACGCCATGTTCGTGTTGTGGAAAGATCACACCGCCGTTGAAGAGGCCGAAGCCATCACCCGTCTGTGCCACCAGCCCGGCAACGTGGATTACTCACGCTACATCGGCGGTATTTATTCCAGCGAGTGGTTCTGGGCCAAAATCCTGCACGTCACCCGCGCCGACGAACGCGTGGCACAAGCCGCCACGTCGTGGATTGAACTGTGTGATTGGGTGCCTGCCCTGCTTTCCGGCACCACCCGCCCGCAGGATATTCGCCGCGGGCGTTGCAGTGCCGGGCATAAATCGCTGTGGCACGAAAGCTGGAACGGTCTGCCACCTGCCAGCTTCTTCGATGAACTCGATCCGCTTCTGAATCAGCATCTCGATTACCCGCTGTTTACCGACACCTGGACCGCCGATATTCCGGTCGGCACGCTGAACGCCGATTGGGCACAGCGTCTGGGCTTAGCGGAAAGCGTGGTTATCTCCGGCGGGGCGTTTGACTGCCATATGGGCGCGGTTGGCGCGGGCGCACAGCCCAATACGCTGGTGAAAGTGATCGGCACGTCGACCTGCGACATTCTGATTGCCGACAAAGCCAGCGTCGGCGACCGCGCGGTGCAAGGTATTTGCGGTCAGGTGGACGGCAGCGTGACGCCAGATTTCCTCGGCATGGAAGCAGGTCAATCCGCTTTTGGCGATATCTACGCCTGGTTTGGCCGCCTTCTCGGCTGGCCACTGGAACAGCTCGCCGCTCAACATCCAGAACTGAAAGAAAAGATCAAAGCCAGCCAGAAACAACTGCTTCCGGCGCTGACCGCCGCCTGGGCGCAGAACCCGTCGCTCGAACATTTGCCTGTGGTGCTCGACTGGTTTAACGGTCGCCGCACGCCGAATGCCAACCAGCGCCTGAAAGGCGTTATTACCGATCTGAATCTGGCGACGGATGCCCCGGCGTTATTCGGTGGATTAGTGGCGGCAACGGCCTTTGGCGCTCGCGCGATTATGGAGTGCTTCACGTCGCAGGGCATTCCGGTCGACAACGTGATGGCGCTCGGCGGTATCGCCCGCAAAAACGTAGAAATCATGCAGACCTGCTGTGATGTTCTCAACCGCCCACTGCAAATCGTCGCCTCTGACCAGTGCTGTGCGCTGGGTGCCGCTATCTTTGCCGCCGTGGCTGCGGGTGTGTATGCCGATATTCCAGCCGCGCAGCAAAAAATGGCGAGCAGCGTTGAGCACACCCTCCAGCCGCGCCCTGCCCAGGCACAACGCTTTGAACAGCTTTATCAGCGCTACCAGCAATGGGCGAAAAGCGCCGAACAACATTATCTCCCTTCTGCGACCCCGGCGGGTAACAAGCCGATGGTTCAGGCAGCACTGACTCATTAAGGACATAAAAATGACCCTTTTTAACAACTATGAAGTGTGGTTTGTGATTGGCAGCCAGCATCTGTATGGCCCGGAAACGCTGCGTCAGGTAACGCAACATGCGGAACACGTGGTGAATGCACTGAACGCCGAGGCTAAATTGCCGTGCAAACTGGTGCTCAAACCGCTCGGCACGCGTCCTGACGAAATCACCGCCATTTGCCGTGACGCGAACTACGACGACAAATGCGCCGGACTGGTGGTGTGGCTGCATACCTTCTCACCGGCCAAAATGTGGATTAACGGCCTGACTATCCTCAACAAACCGCTGCTGCAATTCCACACCCAGTTCAACGCCGCGCTGCCGTGGGACAGCATCGACATGGACTTTATGAACCTGAACCAGACCGCACACGGCGGCCGCGAATTCGGGTTCATTGGCGCGCGTATGCGTCAGCAGCACAGCGTCGTTACCGGCCACTGGCAAGACGCACAGGCGCATAAGCGCATCGGTTCATGGATGCGCCAGGCGGTGTCCAAACAAGACACTCGCCATCTGAAAGTCGCACGTTTCGGCGATAACATGCGTGAAGTGGCCGTGACCGACGGCGATAAAGTCGCGGCACAGATTAAATTCGGCTTCTCGGTGAATACCTGGGCGGTCGGTGATTTAGTGCAGGTGGTGAACGACGTCAGCGACGGCGACGTGAACGCACTGGTTGATGAATACGAAAGCAGCTATCGCCTGACCGCTGCGGCTCAGGTTCACGGCGATAAACGCCAGAACGTGCTGGACGCCGCGCGGATTGAACTCGGCATGAAGCGCTTTCTTGAAGAAGGCGACTTCCATGCCTTCACCACCACCTTTGAAGATTTGCACGGCCTGAAGCAGCTTCCGGGCCTGGCGGTACAGCGCCTGATGCAACAGGGCTACGGCTTTGCGGGCGAAGGCGACTGGAAAACCGCCGCCCTGCTTCGCATCATGAAAGTGATGTCGACCGGCCTTGAGGGTGGCACTTCCTTCATGGAGGACTACACCTATCACTTCGATAACGGCAACGATCTGGTGCTCGGCTCGCACATGCTGGAAATCTGCCCGACGATTTCCACTGCCGAGAAACCGATCCTCGACGTGCAGCATTTGGGCATTGGTGGCAAAGCCGATCCGGCGCGTTTGATTTTCGACACCAAAACCGGCCCGGCGCTGGTCGCAAGCCTTATTGATCTTGGCGATCGCTTCCGCCTGTTGGTTAACACCATCGAAACCGTGAAAACCCCGCATAACTTGCCGAAACTGCCGGTGGCGAACGCGCTGTGGAAAGCGCATCCGGATCTGGAAACGGCATCCGAAGCCTGGATCATCGCGGGCGGCGCGCACCATACCGTCTTCAGTCATGCGCTGACGCTGGACGACATGCGCCAGTTCGCCGAGTTGCACAACATCGAACTGACCGTTATCGACAACGATACACGCTTGCCTGCGTTCAAAGACGCACTCCGCTGGAATGAAGTCTATTACGGTTCAAAACGCTGAGAGTATGCCCGGTGGCACTGCGTTTACCGGGCCTACGGTCTTGTAGGCTTGATAAGCAACGCGGCACCGGGCAAGGAGAGCAACATGTTAGAGCAGTTAAAACAACAGGTGCTGGAAGCGAATCTTCAGCTGCCGAAACACAATCTGGTGACACTGACGTGGGGCAACGTCAGCGCGGTCGACCGCGAGAAAGGCGTGTTAGTCATCAAACCCTCCGGTGTCGATTACGCCCTGATGACCGCCGATGACATGGTTGTCGTCAGTCTGGCGACGGGTGAAGTGGTGGAAGGCACTAAAAAACCATCATCAGACACCCCCACGCACCGTTTGCTGTACCAGGCTTTCCCGACTATCGGCGGCATCGTTCACACCCACTCTCGCCACGCGACGATCTGGTCGCAGGCCGGGCAGTCGATTCCGGCGACAGGCACCACCCATGCCGATTACTTCTATGGTTCGATTCCTTGCACCCGTAAAATGACCGACGCTGAAATAAACGGTCAGTACGAATGGGAAACGGGCAATGTGATTGTCGAAACCTTCGAAAAACAAGGCCTCGACGCCGCGCAAATGCCCGGTGTATTAGTCCATTCCCACGGCCCGTTCGCCTGGGGTAAAAACGCCGAAGACGCCGTGCACAACGCCATCGTGCTGGAAGAAGTCGCCTATATGGGGATTTTCTGCCGTCAGCTGGCCCCGCAGTTGCCCGATATGCAGCAAACGCTGCTGGATAAGCATTACCTGCGCAAACACGGTGCAAAGGCTTATTACGGGCAGTGACAACTGTATAAAACCACAGCAATTCACTATAAACCAGGCTATACTCAGGCCTGGTTTTTTTATTTGAGTAGAGTGTGTGACGCAGGCGCGAGAAGGTTTTCTTTTAACCCGACATTGGCGGGATACCCCACAGGGAACGGAAGTGACGTTCTGGCTGGCAACCGACAACGGGCCGCTACAGGTCACGCTTGCGCCGCAAGAATCCGTCGCGTTTATTCCTGAATCCTATCGCCCGCAAACAGAACGACTGCTGCAGGGTGAAAAAGATGCGCGTCTTGCACCACTCGCTCTGAAAGATTTCCATCGCCAGCCGGTATTTGGCCTCTATTGCCGCGCCCACCGCCAGTCAATGCGGCTCGAAAAACTGCTGCGTGCCGACGGTATTACCGTGTATGAAGCGGATATCCGCCCGCCGGAACGCTATCTGATGGAACGCTTCATCACGGCTCCCGTTTGGGTTGAGGGCGAAAGTCGGGGCAATGCCCTCGTCAATGCACGCCTTAAACCGAATCCTGACTACCGCCCGCCGCTGAAATGGGTGTCGCTGGATATCGAAACCACGCGCCACGGCGAGCTTTACTGTATTGGTCTTGAAGGCTGCGGTCAGCGGATTGTGTATATGCTCGGACCAGAAAACGGTGATGCCTCGCAGGTCGATTTCACGCTCGAATATGTTTCCAGCCGCCCGCAGTTGCTCGAAAAGCTTAACGCCTGGTTTGCCGAACACGATCCCGATGTGCTTATTGGCTGGAACGTCGTGCAGTTTGATCTCAAAGTGCTGCAAAAACACGCCGAACGTTACCGAATTCCGCTGACGCTTGGGCGCGGCAATGTCGAAATTGACTGGCGTGAACACGGTTTTAAAAAGGGCGTTTTCTTCGCGCAGGCGAACGGACGCCTGATAATTGATGGCATTGAAGCGCTGAAATCGGCGTTCTGGAACTTCCCTTCTTTTTCGCTGGAGTCGGTATCACGCGAATTGCTGGGCGAGGGGAAGTCTATCGACAACCCGTGGGACAGAATGGACGAAATTGACCGCCGTTTCGCCGAAGATAAGCCCGCACTCGCGAAATATAATCTGAAAGATTGTGAGTTGGTGACGCGTATTTTCCATAAAACGGACATTATGCCGTTTTTACTGGCGCGCGCGACGATGAACGGTCTGCCCGCAGACCGGCACGGCGGCTCGGTCGCGGCCTTCGGTCATCTTTATATCCCGCGTATGCACCGGCTCGGCTATGTCGCGCCGAATCTGGGCGAAGTCCCGCCGCAGGCCAGCCCCGGCGGCTATGTAATGGATTCCCGTCCCGGCCTTTACGATTCAGTGCTGGTGCTCGATTACAAAAGCCTGTATCCGTCGATCATCCGCACGTTCCTTATCGATCCGGTTGGTCTGGTGGAAGGTATGGCGCAGCCGGATGCCGAACACAGCACCGAAGGTTTTCTCGGCGCGTGGTTTTCTCGCACCCGGCACTGCCTGCCTGATATCGTCGGGCAAATCTGGCATGGACGTGATGAAGCCAAAATCCATCACGATAAACCGCTCTCCCAGGCACTGAAAATCATCATGAACGCCTTTTATGGCGTGCTCGGCACCAGCGCTTGTCGCTTTTTCGATCCTCGCCTTGCCTCGTCGATAACCATGCGCGGTCATGCGATCATGCGCCAGACCAAAGCGCTGGTTGAATCGCAGGGCTATGACGTGATTTATGGCGATACCGATTCCACCTTCGTCTGGCTGAAAGGCGCGCACAGCGAGGGCGATGCGGCGCAGATTGGCCGTAACCTGGTAAATTACGTCAATGACTGGTGGGCGGCTGAACTGCAAAAACAGGGGCTGACCAGCGCGATGGAGCTGGAATTTGAGACCCATTTTTGTCGCTTCCTGATGCCTACAATTCGTGGCACCGAAACCGGCAGTAAGAAACGTTACGCCGGCATGATCCAGACGGGCGACGAACAACGGATGGTGTTTAAAGGGCTGGAAACGGTGCGCACCGACTGGACACCGCTGGCGCAGCAGTTCCAGCAAGCGTTGTATTTGCGCATATTTCGCAATGAGCCGTACAAAGATTTTATTCTTGAAACGGTCGATAAGCTGATGGCGGGCAAACTCGACGACCAGCTGGTGTATCGTAAACAGCTGCGCCGCCCACTGGCGGAGTATCAGCGCAATATTCCTCCTCACGTGCGTGCAGCCCGGCTTGCCGATGAGCATAACGCCCGGCTGGGTCGGCCGTTACAGTATCAGTCGCGTGGCAGCATTAAGTATGTCTGGACCACCAGCGGCCCCGAACCTTTGGCATATCAACAATCGCCGCTGGACTACGAACACTACCTCACCAAGCAGCTGGAACCCGTTGCTGACGGAATTTTACCCTTCGTCCACGACGATTTTGCTACACTACTGACAGGACAACTGGGGCTATTTTGACAGGTGACTAACACCCTGGCTTCCAGTACCATAGCGCCCTTTCCATTCCTGGCCCCCAATTTTGACTCTCCGTGGTTTTTTCCGCGAAGAACACTTATTGCCTGCAATCGAAGATATAGAGCCCAAATAATATGCCTTTTACACTTGGTCAACGCTGGATCAGCGATACAGAAAGCGAACTGGGATTAGGGACAGTAGTAGCGCTGGACGCGCGCATGGTTACCCTTCTCTATCCGGCCGTCGGGGAAAACCGCCTGTACGCACGTAACGACTCACCTATCACTCGCGTGATGTTCAATCCGGGTGACACCATCACCAGCCACGACGGCTGGCAGCTGCGCGTTGACGAGGTAAATGAAGAAAATGGTCTGCTGGTGTACATCGGCCTGCGTTTGGATACCGAAGAAGAAGACACGGTGCTGCGTGAAGTGCTGCTCGACAGCAAGCTGATTTTCAGCAAGCCGCAGGACCGCCTGTTTGCCGGGCAAATTGACCGTATGGATCGCTTTGCGCTGCGCTATCGCGCCCGTAAATATCAGAGCGAAGAGTATCGTATGCCGTGGAGCGGCCTGCGCGGTCAGCGCACCAGCCTGATCCCGCATCAGCTGCATATCGCCCACGACGTTGGCCGTCGTCATGCGCCGCGCGTTTTGCTGGCCGATGAAGTGGGCCTCGGCAAAACCATTGAAGCCGGGATGATCCTGCATCAACAGCTGCTTTCAGGCGCTGCCGAACGTGTGCTGATTATCGTACCGGAAACCCTGCAACACCAGTGGCTGGTCGAAATGTTGCGCCGCTTCAACCTGCGTTTTGCGCTGTTTGACGATGACCGTTATGCAGAAGCACAGCACGACACCGACAACCCCTTCGAAACCGAACAACTGGTTATTTGCTCGCTGGATTTCGTGCGCCGCAGCAAGCAGCGCCTGGAACACTTGTGCGACGCCGAGTGGGACATCATGGTGGTGGATGAAGCCCATCACCTTGTCTGGAGCGAAGAGGCACCGAGCCGCGAATATCAGGCGATTGAACAGCTTGCCGAACGCGTTCCGGGTATCCTGCTGCTGACCGCGACGCCGGAACAGCTGGGCCTCGAAAGCCACTTTGCCCGTTTGCGTCTGCTGGATCCAAGCCGTTTCCACGATTTTGAGCTGTTCGTTGAAGAGCAGCAAAACTACCGCCCGGTCGCCGACGCCGTTTCTTTGCTGCTGAGCGGTGAGAAGCTGAAAGACGAGCAGATGAACGCCCTGAGCGAGCTCATCGGCGAACAAGATATCGAGCCATTGTTACATGCGGCAAACAGCGAGAGCGACGACGCAGAAAGCGCGCGTCAGGAGCTGATTTCAATGCTGATGGACCGCCACGGCACCAGCCGCGTGCTGTTCCGTAACACCCGTCATGGCGTGAAAGGCTTCCCGAAACGCGAGCTGCATACCATCAAGCTGCCGCTGCCGACACAGTATCAGACCGCGATTAAAGTCTCCGGCATCATGGGCGCACGTAAATCGTCGGAAGAACGCGCCCGCGACATGCTGTACCCGGAACAGATTTATCAGGAATTTGAAGGCGATACCGGTACATGGTGGAACTTCGATCCGCGCGTTGAATGGCTGATGGGGTATCTGACCAGCCATCGCTCGCAGAAAGTGCTGGTGATTTGCGCCAAAGCCGCCACTGCGCTGCAGCTGGAGCAGGTACTGCGCGAGCGTGAAGGCATTCGTGCCGCCGTGTTCCATGAAGGTATGTCGATTGTTGAACGCGACCGCGCTGCCGCCTGGTTTGGCGAAGAAGACACCGGGGCGCAGGTTCTGCTGTGTTCTGAAATCGGTTCAGAAGGCCGTAACTTCCAGTTCGCCAGCCATTTAGTGATGTTCGATCTGCCTTTCAATCCGGATCTGCTGGAGCAGCGTATTGGTCGTCTGGATCGTATCGGCCAGGCGCACGATATTCAGATCCACGTGCCGTATCTGGAAAAAACCGCTCAGTCAGTGCTGGTGCGCTGGTTCCATGAAGGTCTGGATGCGTTTGAGCATACCTGCCCAACGGGCCGCACCATTTATGACAGCGTTCATCCGCAGCTCATCGAATATCTGGCCGCGCCGGAAAATACCGATGGCTTTGATGATCTCATCAAATCCTGCCGCGAACAGCACGATGCGCTGAAACTGCAGTTGGAACAGGGCCGTGACCGTCTGCTGGAGATCAACTCTAACGGCGGTGAGAAAGCACAGCGGCTTGCGGAAAGCATTGAAGAACAGGATGACGACACTGGGCTTATCAGCTTCACGATGAATCTGTTCGACATCATTGGTATCAATCAGGACGATCGCGGTGAAAACCTGATTGTACTGACCCCCGGCGATCATATGCTGGTGCCTGATTTCCCTGGGCTGCCAGAAGATGGCTGCATGGTGACCTTTGAGCGTGACGTGGCACTGTCTCGCGAAGACGCGCAGTTCCTGACGTGGGAACATCCACTGATCCGTAACGGTCTGGATCTGATCCTTTCCGGCGACACCGGCAGCAGCACCATTTCCCTGTTGAAAAACAAAGCATTGCCGGTAGGCACACTGCTGCTGGAACTGATTTACGTGGTTGAAGCGCAAGCGCCAAAACAACTGCAACTGAACCGTTTCCTACCGCCAACACCAGTACGTATGCTGGTTGATAAGAACGGCAACAACCTTGCGGCACAGGTAGAGTTTGAAACCTTCAACCGCCAGTTAAGCGCGGTGAATCGTCATACCGGTAGCAAACTGGTGAACGCCGTACAGCAAGACGTGCATGCCATTCTGCAACAGGGCGAAGCACAGGTCGAGAAAACGGCAAAAGCACTGATTGAAGCCGCGCGCCAGGAAGCCGACGACAAACTGAGCGCCGAACTGTCGCGTCTGGAAGCGTTGAAAGCCGTCAACCCGAACATTCGCGATGACGAACTCGAAGCGATTGAAAGTAACCGTCAGCAGGTGATGGAAGCGCTGGCGCAGGCTGGCTGGCGTCTTGATGCACTGCGACTGATCGTCGTTACGCATCAATAAGGAAAAGGTTATGGTACTGGAGTCCTACAATCCTCCACAGGATCCGTGGTTGGTGGTGCTTTATCAGGATGAGCACATCATGGTGGTCAACAAGCCAAGCGGTTTGTTGTCCGTGCCGGGTCGTTTGGACGATCACAAAGACAGCGTGATGACGCGCGTCCAGCGTGATTTTCCACAGGCCGAATCGGTACATCGCCTCGATATGGCGACCAGCGGCGTGATTGTAGTGGCTCTGACCAAAGCGGCGGAACGGGAGCTGAAACGCCAGTTCCGCGAACGCGAACCGAAGAAACAGTATCTGGCGCGGGTTTGGGGACATCCTGAAAAGGCGGAAGGTCTGGTCGATTTACCGCTGATTTGTGACTGGCCGAACCGACCAAAACAAAAAGTCTGTTTTGAGACAGGCAAATCGGCGCAAACCGAATATGAAGTGCTGGACTACGCCGATGACAATACGGCGCGGATTCAGCTCAAACCCATTACCGGACGCTCTCACCAACTGCGCGTGCATATGCAGGCGCTGGGGCATCCGATTCTTGGCGATCGCTTTTACGCTACACCAGAAGCCCTGGCGATGGCGCCACGTCTGCTACTGCACGCAGAAATGCTGACCATTACCCATCCGCAGTTCGGTAACAGCATGACGTTTAAAGCACCGGTGGATTTTTGATTTTTTGTGTTGCCCGGCGGCATTGATGCTGACCGGGCAACACAAAAAAAGACGAGACTTATTTAAATCCTTTCTGATCTTTAATCAGTTCGTAGGCTTTCTGAATGTCCTGCGCTTTCTGCTTCGCCATTTCCATCATTTCCGGCGGTAACCCTTTCGCGACCAGTTTATCCGGGTGATGTTCGCTCATCAGCTTGCGGTACGCACGCTTGATGGTCGTGGCATCGTCAGTCGCTTTTACGCCAAGCACGTTACACGCATCTTCAAGCGTTGGACCGCGCTGCGCCTGCTGCCAGCCACCACCGGACGATTGCTGCTGATAGCCACCGCCAAATTGCGCACCGCCCTGCATCATTTTCAGGAACTGTTCGAACTGCGCGCGGGAGATACCCAACTCATCGGCAATGACGAACAACACTTCACGCTCGTTTGGATGTAAAGAGCCGTCAGCAAAGGCCGCCTGAATCTGGATTTCCAGAAACATCCGAATTAAATCGAAGCGACCAAAACAGACGCTACGGAACTGCCGCATTTTCTCACGCAGAGGATAGTTGTCCGCTTTACCCACACGAAACGCCTGCTGCGCGGCAACGCGGGATTCACCGTGCAAATTCATGCGATCCATCAGAATGCTGGCAACTTGAATATCTGCTTCGGTGACGCGCCCTTTGGATTTGGTTAGATGTCCCATTACCTCAAAGGTCGTGGCAAAGAACAACGACTGACGCTCTTGCTGATTGGCAAAAAAGTTGAGTCTGCGACTGCGCGCCTTATCAAACAGATGACCAATTAACAGCCCGAGAACCGCGCCCCAAAACCCGCCGCCCATCATGAGCGCCACGGACACACCAATCACTTTACCCCAATACTGCATAGACTCCCCGGATAGTCAAAATCATCATGCCGCAGGTAATGGCTTCCGCCTTGATAAAAGACGACTTTCACTGCGATGACCTGATGGTCAGTGCAGGACATAACCTATAATTTGCTTTATCATACTCGTCATTCTACACGGCGCCTAACGCCACTGACGCGACGCGACAGGATTAACACTGGCGCGTTCACGATGAGTACGTTAGTCTCAGACCGTTTGCAAGCCGCGAAGCCACAGATGACGGAACAACAAATACAACGTATGAAAAAACGTATTCCCACCCTTCTGGCTACCCTGATCGCCAGCGTTCTGTATAGTCAACAGAGCGCGGCGGCCGACCTCGCATCACAATGTATGCTGGGGGTACCAAGCTATAACCGTCCGCTGGTACAGGGGGATACTAATAGCCTGCCTGTCACCATCGATGCCGATCATGCCAAAGGGAATTACCCTGATGATGCCGTATTTACCGGCAATGTCGATATTAATCAGGGTAACAGCCGCTTACAGGCAGATGAAGTGCAGTTGCATCAGAAGCAAGCGCCTGGTCAGGCGGATCCCGTTCGCACCGTGGACGCTCTGGGCAATGTACACTATGACGATAATCAGGTGATCCTGAAAGGTCCTAAAGCCTGGTCCAATCTCAATACCAAAGATACTAACGTCTGGAAAGGCGATTATCAGATGGTTGACCGTCAGGGCCGCGGCACCGCCGACGTCATGAAACAGCGCGGCCAAAACCGTTACACCATTCTTGATAACGGTACTTTTACTTCCTGCCTGCCGGGTTCGAATACCTGGAGTGTAGTCGGGAGTGAAGTCATTCAGGACCGTCAGGAACAGGTCGCTGAAATCTGGAATGCGCGCTTTAAAATCGGCCCAGTTCCGGTGTTCTACAGTCCTTATCTGCAACTGCCGATAGGTGATAAGCGCCGTTCAGGCTTCCTTATTCCGAACGCCAAATACAGTAGCAACAACGGCACAGAAATCTATCTGCCGTACTACTGGAACATTGCCCCGAACTTCGATGCCACCATTACGCCGCACTATATGGAAAAGCGCGGTGGTATCCAGTGGCAGAACGAATTCCGCTATCTTACCAAAGCGGGTGCCGGCCTGTTCGAGTTCGATTATTTGGATAAAGACAAAGTCTACGAAGATGAGTATCCGGGAGAAGACAACAGCCGTCGCTGGCTCTTCTACTGGCGCCACGCAGGCGTTATGGACCAGGTATGGCGTTTCAACGCCGACTATACCAAGGTCAGTGATCCACACTACTTCAACGATTTCGATTCTAAATACGGTTCGAGTACCGACGGCTACGCCACGCAGAAATTCAGCGTCGGCTATTTCATTGAGAACTTTAACGCAACGGTATCGAGCAAGCAGTTCCAGGTCTTTGATACGCAAAACTCGAATTCCTACGCCGCTCAGCCACAGCTCGACGTCAACTTCTACCAGAATGACGTTGGACCTTTCGATACGCGTGTTTATGGCCAGGTGGTGCATTTCGTCAACACCAACGACAACATGCCAGAAACGACGCGTGTTCACCTTGAGCCGACGATTGATCTGCCGCTGTCTAACGACTGGGGAAGCATCGATACCGAAGCCAAGCTGATGGCCACCCACTATCAGCAGGACGATGTCGATTGGTACAACACGAAATATGGTACCGATTTGAAAGAGTCCGTGAGCCGCGTACTGCCGCAGTTCAAAATCGACGGCAAAATGGTCTTTGAACGTGATATGGACTGGTCACAGGGATACACCCAGACTCTCGAGCCGCGCGTCCAGTACCTTTACGTGCCGTACAAAGACCAAAGTGACATCCTGCCGTACGACTCCACGCTGCTGCAATCGGACTACAGCGGCCTGTTCCGCGACCGCACTTACAGCGGCCTGGACCGTATCGCCTCCGCGAATCAGGTGACCACGGGCGTCACTTCCCGCGTATATGATGAAAACACAGTTGAACGTTTTAACGTTTCTGTGGGTCAAATCTACTACTTCACCCCAACGCGTACCGGGGATGAAAATGACGAATGGTCATCAACCGACCAGAAAGGTTCATTGGTATGGGCCGGTGATACCTATTGGCGCATGAGCGATCAATGGGGTCTGCGCGGTGGCATTCAGTACGATACCCGTCTGGACAACGTGGCGACCGGCAACGGTACAGTCGAGTATCGTCGTGATGAAAACCGTTTAGTTCAGTTGAATTACCGTTATGCCAGCCCAGAGTATATTCAGGCCACACTGCCTTCGTACTCCACGGCCGCGCAGTATAAAGACGGTATTTCTCAGATCGGTATGACAGCCAGTTGGCCAGTGGTTGACCGTTGGTCGGTGGTTGGTGCGTATTACTACGATACCAATGCCAATAAACCTGCCGATCAAATGTTGGGCGTGCAGTACAACTCGTGTTGTTACGCGCTCCGCGTCGGTTATGAGCGTAAGCTCAACGGTTGGGATACGAACAATACCCAGGGTGTATACGACAACGTCATCGGCTTCAATATTGAACTGCGTGGCCTGAGCTCTAACTACGGCCTCGGCACTCAACAGATGCTGCGCTCGAGCATAATGCCGTATCAAAGCTCTTTGTAACGCCACAGTTTAGAAACGTAATCCGCTTTTGCGGTTAATTGAAATGGAAAGAGTATGAAGAACTGGAAAACGCTGCTTCTCGGTATCGCCATGGTCGCGAATACCAGTTTCGCTGCCCCACAGGTTGTCGATAAAGTAGCAGCCGTCGTAAATAACGGCGTTGTACTGGAAAGCGACGTCGATAGTTTGATGCAGTCTGTTAAAGGAAACGCTAATCAGGCCGGACAACAGTTGCCGGATGACGCCACCCTGCGTCACCAGATTCTGGAACGTCTGATCATGGATCAGATTGTCCTGCAAATGGGCCAGAAAATGGGTGTGAAAGTGACGGACGATCAGGTTGATCAGGCCATTGCGAACATCGCCAAACAAAACAATATGTCGATGGATCAGATGCGTAGCCGTCTGGCTTACGACGGCATGAACTACAACACTTACCGTGCGCAGATCCGTAAAGAGATGACTATCTCTGAAGTGCGTAACAACGAAGTGCGCCGTCGTATTACCGTTCTGCCACAGGAAGTTGATGCACTGGCGTCACAAATTGGCAACCAGAACGATGCCAGCACCGAGCTGAACCTGAGCCACATTCTGATCCCTCTGCCAGAAAACCCGACGTCCGATCAGGTGAACGAAGCGGAAACTCAGGCGCGTTCTATCGTCGATCAGGCGAAAAAAGGGGCCGATTTCGGTAAGCTCGCGATCACCTACTCCGCAGACCAACAGGCGCTGAAAGGCGGCCAGATGGGCTGGGGGCGTATTCAGGAACTGCCATCCATCTTCGCACAGGCGCTGAGCACAGCGAAAAAAGGGGACGTCGTCGGTCCAATCCGTTCCGGTGTGGGTTTCCACGTTCTTAAAGTGAATGACCTGCGCGGCCAGAGCCAGAATATTTCGGTGACGGAAGTACATTCCCGTCACATCCTGCTGAAACCGTCACCGATCATGACTGACGACCAGGCTCGCGCGAAACTTGAAGAAGTGGCGGCTGATATTAAGAGCGGTAAAACCACTTTCGATAAAGCAGCGAAAGAACTGTCTCAGGATCCGGGTTCCGCTAACCAGGGCGGAGACTTAGGTTGGGGCACGCCAGACATGTACGACCCTGCGTTCCGCGATGCGCTGATGAAACTCAGCAAAGGCGAAATCAGTTCTCCGGTTCACTCTTCGTTCGGCTGGCACCTGATTCAGTTGCTGGATACCCGCAACGTTGACCGTACTGATGCCGCGCAGAAAGACAAAGCGTACCGCATGCTGATGAACCGTAAGTTCGCCGAAGAAGCAGCAACCTGGATGCAGGAACAACGTGCCAGCGCGTACGTTAAAATTCTGAGCAACTAATTTGGCATCGCCTCATACACAAAATCATTCTGGATGTATCGAGGCGGCAAGCAGGTGAACACCCAGGCGCTTACTGGAGTAAGTGACTGGGTTGAATCTGTGAAGCCAACAAAGAGACAACCTGAACGATGAAGTGTATACAACGTGTGGTTATCACACCCGGTGAACCTGCCGGGATTGGCCCGGACCTCGTGGTCCAATTGGCTCAGCTTGACTGGCCTGTTGAACTGGTGGTCTGCGCCGATGGAACGCTTCTGACAAACCGGGCAGCAATGCTCGGTTTGCCGTTAACGCTCCTGCCCTACGACGCTTCACAAACACCGGTGCCGCAAAAAGCCGGAACGTTAACGCTTCTTCCCGTCGACCTTCAAGCTCCCGTTATTCCAGGCACGCTCAACGTATTGAACGGCCCCTATGTGGTGGAAACGCTCGCGCGCGCCTGTGATGGCAGCACTGAAGGCGAATTCGCAGCATTGATTACCGGTCCGGTACAGAAGAGCATTATCAACGATGCGGGCATTGCCTTTACCGGCCATACCGAATTCTTCGAAGAACGTTCACACGCGCGCAAAGTCGTGATGATGCTGGCAACAGAAGAATTACGTGTCGCGCTGGCGACGACGCACCTGCCGCTGAAAGCCATTAGCGATGCGGTAACGCCGGATTTACTGCGTGAAATCATCGCCATTCTTCACCACGATCTGCGCACCAAATTTGGCATCCGTGAACCGCATATTCTGGTGTGTGGGCTGAATCCGCATGCAGGCGAAGGCGGGCATATGGGAATGGAAGAGATAGACACGATCATTCCAGTGCTTGAGGAAATGCGTGCGAAGGGTATGAATTTGAGTGGGCCGCTACCGGCGGATACGCTATTTCAGCCGAAATATCTCGACCATGCTGATGCAGTGCTGGCAATGTACCACGATCAGGGCCTGCCCGTGCTAAAATACCAGGGATTCGGCCGCGCCGTGAATATCACGCTCGGTTTACCTTTTATCCGTACGTCCGTTGACCACGGTACCGCGCTTGAACTTGCGGGCCAGGGAAAAGCGAACGTCGGCAGTTTTATTACGGCGCTTAATCTCGCCATCAAAATGATTGTTAACTCTAAATGAATAATCGAGTCCATCAGGGCCACTTAGCCCGTAAACGCTTCGGGCAAAACTTTCTCAACGATCAGTTTGTTATCGACAGCATCGTTTCGGCCATTAACCCGCAGAAAGGTCAGGCGATCGTTGAGATCGGCCCCGGTCTTGCCGCACTGACCGAACCGGTTGGTGAACGCCTGGATGAATTGACCGTTATCGAGCTCGACCGCGATCTGGCCGCTCGTCTGCAAACGCACCCGTTCCTCGGGCCAAAGCTGACGATTTTTCAGCAAGATGCTATGACCATGGACTTTGGCGCACTGTCAAAGGAAAGAGGCCAGCCGTTGCGCGTGTTCGGTAACCTGCCGTACAACATCTCTACCCCGCTGATGTTCCACCTGTTTAGCTATACTGATGCCATTGCCGACATGCACTTTATGCTGCAAAAAGAAGTGGTCAATCGTCTGGTTGCAGGGCCAAACAGTAAGGCGTATGGTCGATTGAGCGTGATGGCGCAGTACTACTGCAATATTATTCCTGTGCTGGAAGTGCCGCCAACCGCCTTTACGCCACCGCCGAAAGTGGATTCTGCCGTCGTCCGTCTGGTGCCTTACACCACGCTGCCGCATCCGGTGAAAGAGGTTCGTATGTTAAGCCGAATCACCACCGAAGCGTTCAACCAGCGCCGCAAGACCATTCGTAACAGCCTCGGCAATATCTTCTCTGTCGAGTTGTTGACCGAACTTGGCGTTGACTCGACGATGCGTGCAGAAAATATCTCTGTGGCACAGTATTGCCGGATGGCAAACTGGCTGTCAGAAAATGCGTCCCCGAAGGAGAGCTAAACCATGATCAATTCGCCCCGCGTCTGTGTCCAGGTACAAAGCGTCTACATTGAGTCTCAATCCTCACCGGATGATGAACGCTATGTTTTTGCCTATACGGTCACGATTCGCAATCTCGGGCGAGGATCGGTGCAGCTGCTTGGGCGCTACTGGTTGATTACCAACGGTCACGGTCGTGAAACCGAGGTGCAGGGTGAAGGTGTGATTGGCGTTCAGCCGCACATTGAGCCAGGCAATGAATATCAGTACACCAGCGGTGCCGTGCTGGAAACCCCACTCGGCACCATGCAGGGTCACTATGACATGATCGACGCTGACGGTAAGCCGTTCAGCATCGATATTCCCGTTTTCCGTCTGGCCGTGCCAGCTCTCATCCATTGATATAATGAGCACATACCTTATTGGCGACGTTCACGGCTGCTACGATGAACTGATCGCGTTATTAAAGCAGGTGGCGTTTACGCCGGGGCAAGACACGTTGTGGCTGACTGGTGATCTGGTCGCCCGTGGCCCGGCATCGCTTGAGGTGCTGCGTTATGTGAAATCTCTCGGGGAAAGCGTGCGTCTGGTTCTCGGCAATCACGATCTACATCTGCTGGCGGTCTTCGCCGGAATCAGCCGCAACAAACCAAAAGACAGGCTTTCGCCGTTGTTGGAAGCACCAGATGCAGACGAACTGCTGAACTGGTTACGTCGCCAGCCATTATTGCAGGTCGATAGAGAGAAAAAACTGGTGATGGCGCACGCCGGGATCACCCCGCAGTGGGATCTCGACACCGCCGAACTCTGCGCCCGCGATGTTGAAGCGGTGTTGTGCAGCGACTCCTATCCTTTCTTCCTCGATGCCATGTACGGCGATTTGCCAAATCACTGGTCGCCGGAACTGTCGGGTCTGGCGCGTCTGCGTTTTATCACCAATGCGTTCACGCGGATGCGCTACTGCTTCCCGAACGGGCAGCTCGACATGTACACCAAAGAGTCACCGGAAAATGCTCCTGCGCCACTGAAACCATGGTTTGCGATCCCTGGCCCTGTCACGCAGGAATACAGCGTGATTTTTGGCCACTGGGCTTCACTTGAAGGTAAAGGTACGCCGGAAGGGGTTTACGGTCTGGACACCGGATGCTGTTGGGGTGGGGATCTGACCTGCCTGCGCTGGGAAGATAAGAAAATCTTCACACAGCCATCGAATCGTCATCTCGATTTAGGTGAGAACGAAGCGGTCGCGTCTTAGCTATCGTTCTTTGTAGATACTGTTATGCCACGCAAGCATTTTCCATATGCAGCGTGGCATCGAACGGCTGTCCTGATTTCAGGACGCCGTACGCAACCTGCGCCAGTTTCCGCATCATCGCCCCGATTATCAGCTTCGCATTTTTCCCGT
>DASXML010000060.1:0-85730 GCA_036495715.1 Scandinavium sp. | reverse complement strand
GCATCAAATTAAGCAGTAACCCGGGGAATGAAACCGGGAGTTGTAGAGAAATTCGGTGGAGCGGTAGTTCAGTCGGTTAGAATACCTGCCTGTCACGCAGGGGGTCGCGGGTTCGAGTCCCGTCCGTTCCGCCACTTATTAGAAAATTGAGCCTGCTTTATTGCAGGCTTAATAATAAGCGTCATTTAGGGGCGTAGCTCAGTTGGTAGAGCACCGGTCTCCAAAACCGGGTGTCGCGAGTTCGAGTCTCTCCGCCCCTGCCATATAATAATCCTTTGCTTCGGCAAAGGATTTTTTTTGTCTAAAATTCAGCGGGTTTTCATCCGCTGCCCGATACTAAATACTCTCAAAAATTCTCAATCCAGCACGGTGAGTTTTAAGATCTCGCGAATTTGCGTCTGTTTATCGCTATTCTGTAGCCAAATAGCGTAGAGCGGACGTGAAAGAGTCGCGCTATCAGACACGGTATGTAAGCCATCTTTCATTTTTGCCCACGCCATCGGTAACCAGGTACAGCCCTTAAGCGGTGCAAGTTGTTGTCTTGCCAGTTCAGCAGAGCTGGTTGTCAGGAGGGGAATATCATCGGATGAGATAAGCCCTGCTTCATGCTGATGAAAGTCTGGGCCCCACTCCAGTCGCAGATAATTCAGGTTCGCTTTCACCTGCGAAGGGCTGGCGCAATAGAGTGCCAGTGTGAAATGTCCCAGCAACTGGCTGCTGAACTCATCCATTTTAGGGGCTTCGGTGGTTATCAATAGATCCAGCTGGCGCTCATGTAGCTGTTTTACCAGTGACTGCCGTTGAGCAATACGCGCTTCAAATTGCAATGTACTGTACGCAGAATAAAGCCGTCCAAGCCAACCGTTGAGCATGCATTCCCACAGCGAGGCGCTGGCACCAATAGAGAACTCATTGTGTCGCGCCGTATTCGCCACTTCCTTACGGGCCGATTGCCAAGTGCTCATTAGCGTTTCGGCATACGGTAGAAGTTTCTCGCCGGCCGCAGTCAGGCGGATATTGTTGCGATGCCGGGTGAATAAATTTACACCAAGCTGGTTTTCAAGCTGACGAATACGAAAGCTGACGGCTGATTGCGTCAGGTATAGCGCTTCCGCTGCACGTCCGAAGTGACGTGTTCGACTCACCTCAAGGAAAGTTTTTAGCAATTCCGTATCCACAACCTTCTCCACAAAATTATTTGTCGTGATGATTTAAATGTTTTGTTTGACGCTCTGTCAAGCGTAACTAATACTCCGCGCCATAAATAGCTCAGCCAAAGAATTAGGAGCGTGTAGGATGGCGGAAAGCTTTATGACGACTAATCGTTTTTTCGACAATAAAAATTATCCGCGTGGGTTTTCTCGTCATGGTGATTTCACCATCAAAGAAGCCCAACTGCTGGAACGCCACGGTTATGCGTTTAATGAGCTGGATCTGGGTCACCGTGAGCCTGCAACTGAAGACGAAAAGCAATTTGTCGCGGTCTGTCGCGGTGAACGTGAGCCAGCAACAGAAATTGAACGCGTATGGATCAAATACATGGCGCGCGTCAAACGGCCAAAACGTTTTCATACCCTGTCTGGTGGTAAGCCGCAGGCAGAAGGTACAGAAGACTACACCGAAAGCGACGATTAATGAGAAAGGGGCGGAAGCCCCTTTTTTACATCATCATTTTCTGTAAATGGATCAGTAACCTTTCAATCGCCCGATATCCCAAGGCTTCCTGCAAATGCTCCCGTGCAATGTGTTCTTCTCCGGCGAGATCGGCGATGGTTCGCGACACTTTAACCAATCGTTGCCAGGCTCGAATCGATAACCCCAAATGGGCCAACGCCTGTTCCAGCCATACTGCGTCTTCTGCCTGTAACGCGCACCAGGTTTTTATTTCATGGCTTTCAAGAAGTGCGTTGAGTTTCCCCTGACGAGATAGCTGTGTTTGCTGGGCTGCCACGACCCTTTGTTTTACCGTCTGGCTGCTTTCACCTTTTTCAGGGGGCTGACTCAACAGCCCTGGAGGCGGAAGCGGGATCTCCAGTGAGAGATCAAACCGGTCGAGAAAGGGTCCAGAGAGCCGAGCCAGATAACGCAACACCTGTTCCGGAGAACTGCGGTTATGATTGCCCTGATAGTGTCCGGTAGGGCTGGGATTCATGGCAGCAATGAGTTGGAAGCGAGCAGGGTAGGTAATTTTTGCTCTAGTGCGGGAGATGTGAATCTTTCCTGACTCAATGGGTTCACGCAGAGCATCAAGGACTCGTCGCTCAAATTCAGGTAATTCATCGAGAAACAAGATGCCGTTATGGGCGAGAGAGATTTCACCAGGTGCAGGGATAGCCCCTCCGCCAACCATTGCTGTCAGTGATGCACTATGATGAGGCGAGCGGAATGGGCGCTTGCGCCATTGTTTGTGTACATGCCCTGTACTGACCAGGCTCAGAATTGCCGCACTCTCCAGCGCTTCCTGATTGCTCAGAGAGGGAAGGATACCAGGTAACCGGCTGGCCAACATCGTTTTTCCCGTACCGGGTGGACCCACAAGCAACAGGTTATGACCACCTGCGGCCGTTATCTCCAGTGCACGTTTTCCCTGCTGCTGGCCTATGACGTCACTGATATCGGCATCCGCCGTGATCGACGCGTCTTCCTGTACGGCGGGATGTTCCAGTTCAGTTCGCCCCTCCAGAAAAGCGCAAACCTCCTGCAAATGACTGGCAATAAAACAGTCTGTCCCACCAATCAGGCCAACCTCGGGAGCATTTTCTGTGGCCAGGATAATCTGGTGCCCGGCCCTGATGGCTTCCATTGCTCCTGAAATCGCCCCTGTCACGCCGCGTATTGCACCTGTAAGGGCAAGCTCGCCAATGAACTCGTATTGGTTAAGTCTGGTTGTGTTTAGCTGCTCAGAGGCTGCCAGGAGCGCAATGGCGATAGGCAAATCATATCGCCCGCCTTCTTTTGGCAAATCAGCTGGTGCCAGGTTAATGGTTATCTTCTTTGCTGGAAATTCATAACCACTGTTAATCACTGCACTTCTGACTCGATCTCGCGCTTCTTTCACCGCGGTTTCTGGTAAGCCAACCATTGTTAAACCGGGTAATCCGTTACTGATATGCACTTCCACGGTGATGAGTGGGGCGTTCACGCCCAGTGCTGCTCGCGTATAAATAATCGACAATGACATAGTGCCTCCGTGAGAAAGCAGTATGGCGCGCTGATTTTCAGTAACAATGAATGAAATAGAAATTTACGCGCATGATTCCCGGTTTTTTGTGATTTTTCATCTCCATTGCAAACAATTGGAAGCACGATCGATAAAATATGAAGCAATTCGGGTGGGGTCGTTGAGTGAATAATTTTCATCTCAGGTATTTCTTATGAAAAACAATACTTTTTGCCAATATCGTTAGCCAGATCGGAAATCGTGTAATAAAAAAATCTTGTCTTCTATCCCGCGGCTGTGGTAACTCTTTAGGTATTCCTTCGAACGTGAAGCCAAAAGTAGACAAAATGACAGCCCTTCTACGAGTGATTAGCCTGGTCGTGATTAGCGTGGTGGTGATTATTATCCCACCGTGCGGGGCTGCACTTGGAAGAGGAAAGGCTTAGAAAACAAGCCTTAACGAACTAAGACCCCCGCACCGAAAGGTCCGGGGGTTTTTTTATGACTGCGAAAAACAATGAGGAACAGAATATGACAACCAGCATAAAATTCTGTTTCTCGCGAAAAGCGACGGGGAAGTGACTATGAATGGGGCTCAGTGGGTAGTACATGCGTTGCGAGCGCAGGGCGTCGAGACTGTATTCGGTTATCCCGGCGGCGCAATTATGCCGATCTACGATGCGTTGTATGACGGCGGCGTGGAACACCTGCTGTGTCGCCATGAGCAGGGGGCAGCTATCGCGGCCATTGGTTATGCTCGCGCGACGGGTAAAACGGGCGTGTGCATGGCGACATCTGGCCCGGGCGCAACCAACCTGATAACCGGTCTTGCTGATGCGCTGCTGGATTCAGTGCCGGTAGTCGCGATCACCGGACAAGTTGCTTCATCGCTGATTGGCACCGATGCCTTCCAGGAAGTAGACGTTCTCGGTTTGTCATTGGCCTGCACGAAACACAGTTTCCTGGTGCAGTCATTGGAAGAGTTGCCACGCGTGATGGCCGAAGCCTTCCATCTGGCAAACTCAGGCCGCCCAGGTCCGGTGCTGGTTGATATCCCGAAAGACGTTCAGGTTGCTATTAGCGCGCTTGAGCCTCATTTCTCCATGGTTGCAGACGAGGATGATTTCCCGTTTGCAGCGGTAGAACAGGCCCGCCAGATGATCGCCGCGGCGAACCAGCCGATGCTGTATGTTGGTGGCGGCGTGGGGATGGCACAGGCCGTACCTGCGCTGCGAGAGTTTATCGCGGTGACGCAAATGCCGGTGACCTGTACGCTGAAAGGGTTGGGCGCGGTGGAGGCTGATTACCCGTATTACCTGGCAATGTTGGGAATGCACGGCACAAAAGCGGCAAATCTGGCGGTACAGCAGTGCGATTTACTGATTGCCGTCGGTGCGCGTTTTGATGACCGCGTAACCGGCAAGCTGAACACCTTCGCACCACATGCAAAAGTCATTCACATGGATATCGACCCGGCGGAACTGAATAAATTGCGTCAGGTTCATGTCGGTTTACAGGGCGATCTGAACGCGCTTTTACCTGCTTTGCAGCAACCGTTGAACATTGATGCGTGGCGTAAACACACCGCTGAATTGCGTGCCGAAAACGTCTGGCGCTACGACCATCCGGGCGATGCCATCTATGCGCCGCTGTTGTTAAAACAATTGTCCGATCGCAAACCCGCCGACAGCGTTGTCACCACCGATGTAGGGCAACATCAGATGTGGTCAGCACAGCACATGACCTACACCCGTCCAGAAAATTTCATCACCTCCAGTGGCCTGGGGACGATGGGTTTTGGCCTGCCCGCCGCGGTCGGTGCGCAGGTGGCTCGTCCGAACGATACGGTTATCTGTGTCTCTGGCGACGGCTCCTTCATGATGAACGTGCAGGAACTAGGCACCGTGAAACGCAAACAGCTGCCGGTGAAGATCGTGTTGTTGGACAACCAGCGTTTGGGCATGGTACGCCAGTGGCAACAGCTCTTTTTCCAGGAGCGGTACAGCGAAACGACGCTGACCGATAACCCCGATTTCCTCATGCTGGCCAGCGCTTTTGGTATTCCGGGCCAGCATATTACCCGTAAAGATCAGGTTGAAGCGGCACTCGACGCGATGTTGAACAGCAAAGGACCCTACCTGCTTCATGTCTCAATCGACGAACTCGAAAACGTCTGGCCGTTGGTACCACCGGGTGCCAGTAATGCAGAAATGCTGGAGAAATTATCATGATGCACCATCAGGTCGCTGTACAGGCCCGCTTCAACCCGGAAACGTTAGAGCGCATTTTGCGCGTGGTACGCCACCGTGGTTTTCAAATTTGCGCCATGAATATGGAAACGGCCACCGACTCGCAGAACATAAATATTGAATTGACCGTTGCCAGTCTCCGTCCAGTCGAATTACTGTTTAGCCAGTTAAGTAAACTGGTCGATGTCGCCCGCGTCGAGATCCAGCAACGAACAACATCATCACAACAAATCCGCGCCTGAGCGAAAAAGGAAGAATAATGACGACGAAAAAAGCTGATTACATCTGGTTTAACGGTGAGATGGTGCCATGGGGTGAAGCGAAGGTTCACGTGATGTCCCATGCGTTGCACTACGGGACGTCCGTCTTCGAAGGCATCCGTTGCTACGATTCTCACAAAGGCCCGGTGGTGTTCCGTCATCGTGAACACATGCAGCGTCTGCGTGATTCAGCCAAAATCTATCGTTTCCCGGTTTCTCAAAGCGTTGATGAGCTAATGGAAGCCTGCCGTCAGGTCATTCGAAAAAATAACCTGACCAGCGCATATATCCGTCCATTGGTATTTGTCGGCGACGTAGGTATGGGCGTAAATCCGCCAGACGGTTATACCACTGACGTTATCATTGCCGCTTTCCCTTGGGGGGCATATCTGGGCGCAGAAGCGCTGGATCAGGGGATCGACGCAATGGTTTCTTCCTGGAATCGCGTCGCACCAAACACCATTCCGACTGCCGCCAAAGCCGGTGGTAACTACCTTTCCTCTCTGCTGGTTGGCAGCGAAGCCCGTCGTCATGGCTATCAGGAAGGGATCGCGCTGGATGTGAACGGCTATATCTCCGAAGGCGCAGGGGAAAACCTGTTTGAAGTCAAAGACGGTATCCTGTTCACGCCGCCGTTTACCTCTTCCGCGCTACCAGGCATTACTCGTGATGCGATCATCAAGCTGGCAAAAGAGTTAGATATCGAAGTCCGCGAGCAGGTGTTGTCCCGCGAATCCCTGTACCTGGCTGACGAAGTGTTCATGTCCGGCACGGCAGCGGAAATTACCCCGGTGCGTAGCGTCGACGGCATTCAGGTGGGCGAAGGCCGCTGCGGCCCGGTCACCAAACGCATTCAGCAAGCATTCTTTGGCCTCTTCACCGGTGAAACCGAGGATAAATGGGGTTGGTTGGATCAGGTTAATTCATAAGTATTACGATGGGACGGCACGCACCGTCCCATTTAACAGACAGACGGAGTAAACAGAGCATGCCTAAGTACCGTTCCGCCACTACCACTCATGGCCGTAATATGGCCGGTGCCCGCGCGCTGTGGCGCGCCACCGGGATGACCGACGACGATTTCGGTAAACCGATTATTGCCGTTGTGAACTCGTTTACCCAGTTCGTGCCGGGCCACGTTCACCTGCGCGACCTTGGTAAACTGGTTGCTGAGCAAATCGAAGCCTCCGGCGGCGTCGCGAAGGAGTTCAACACCATCGCCGTAGATGATGGGATCGCCATGGGTCACGGGGGCATGCTGTATTCGCTGCCGTCGCGTGAGCTTATTGCCGACTCCGTGGAGTACATGGTCAACGCTCACTGCGCTGATGCGATGGTGTGTATCTCCAACTGCGACAAAATCACCCCGGGGATGTTGATGGCGTCGCTGCGCCTCAATATTCCGGTGATCTTCGTTTCCGGTGGCCCAATGGAAGCCGGGAAAACCAAACTCTCCGATCAGATCATTAAACTCGACCTGGTTGATGCAATGATTCAGGGGGCTGATCCGAAAGTCTCCGACGAGCAGAGCGATCAGATTGAGCGCTCCGCGTGCCCAACGTGTGGCTCTTGTTCTGGCATGTTTACCGCCAACTCGATGAACTGTTTGACTGAAGCGCTGGGCCTGTCTCAGCCGGGCAACGGCTCATTGCTGGCTACGCACTCCGATCGTGAAGAGCTGTTCCTCAATGCCGGGAAACGCATTGTTGAATTGACCAAACGCTATTATGAGAAAGATGACGAAACCGCGCTGCCGCGCAACATTGCCTGCAAAGAAGCGTTTGAGAATGCCATGACGCTGGATATCGCCATGGGCGGTTCCACCAACACCGTTCTGCACCTGCTGGCTGCGGCGCAGGAAGCTGAAATCGACTTCACCATGAGTGATATCGACAAGCTCTCCCGTAACGTGCCACAGCTGTGTAAAGTCGCGCCAAGCACCCAGAAATATCACATGGAAGATGTTCACCGTGCGGGTGGCGTGCTCGGTATTCTCGGCGAGTTGGATCGCGCTGGGCTGCTGAACCGCAACGTGAAAAACGTGCTGGGCCTCTCCCTGCCGCAAACACTCGATCAGTACGACGTGATGCTGACCAAAGACGAGGCGGTGAAAACCATGTTCCGCGCAGGCCCTGCGGGCATTCGCACCACCAAAGCGTTCTCGCAAAGCTGTCGTTGGGACACGCTCGATGACGATCGCGCCGGAGGCTGTATCCGTTCGCTGGAACACGCCTACAGCCAGGACGGTGGTCTTGCCGTGCTGTACGGTAATTTCGCGGAAAACGGCTGCATTGTGAAAACGGCAGGCGTAGACGACAGCAACCTGAAATTCACCGGTCCGGCCAAAGTGTACGAAAGCCAGGACGATGCGGTTGACGCGATCCTCGGTGGAAAAGTAGTGGCGGGCGACGTCGTCGTTATCCGCTATGAAGGGCCGAAAGGCGGGCCGGGCATGCAGGAAATGCTCTACCCAACCACCTACCTGAAATCGATGGGTCTCGGTAAAGCCTGTGCGTTGGTGACTGACGGGCGTTTCTCCGGCGGTACATCAGGTTTGTCTATCGGCCACGTTTCCCCGGAAGCGGCCAGCGGCGGCAACATCGCGCTGATTGAAGACGGTGACATGATTGCTATCGACATCCCTGGCCGTGGCATTCAATTGCAGCTGAGCGATCAGGAACTGGCAGCGCGTCGTGAAGCGCAGGAAGCGCGTGGCGATCAGGCGTGGAAGCCTGTGAATCGCGAGCGTCAGGTTTCCTTCGCGTTGCGTGCCTACGCAAGTCTGGCGACCAGTGCAGACAAAGGCGCAGTGCGTGATAAATCAAAACTTGGGGGCTAATGATGGCCGAATCCCAACCGCTATCCACCGCCCCTGAGGGGGCGGAATATCTCCGCGCGGTGCTGCGTGCGCCGGTCTATGAAGCCGTGCAGGTCACGCCATTGCAGAAGATGGAAAAACTCTCTGCGCGTTTCGACAACGTGATTCTGGTGAAGCGCGAAGACCGTCAGCCGGTTCACAGTTTCAAGCTGCGCGGCGCGTACGCAATGATGGCGAGCCTGACGGAAGAGCAGAAGGCGAGCGGAGTGATCACGGCTTCGGCGGGCAATCATGCGCAGGGCGTGGCGTTCTCTTCGGCACGCCTTGGCATCAAGGCGTTGATCGTAATGCCTGTTGCTACCGCCGATATTAAAGTCGATGCGGTGCGTGGTTTCGGTGGTGAAGTGCTGCTGCACGGCGCCAATTTCGATGAAGCGAAAGCCAAAGCCATCGAGCTTGCGCAGCAGCAGGGCTTTACTTGGGTGCCGCCGTTCGATCACCCGATGGTGATTGCAGGGCAGGGCACGCTGGCACTGGAAATGCTGCAACAGGATGCGCATCTCGATCGCGTGTTCGTGCCGGTCGGCGGCGGCGGTCTGGCGGCGGGTGTCGCTGTACTGATCAAGCAACTGATGCCGCAGATTAAAGTGATTGCGGTGGAAGCAGAAGATTCAGCCTGTTTAAAAGCGGCGCTGGATGCCGGACATCCGGTGGATTTACCGCGCGTCGGGCTGTTTGCCGAAGGCGTGGCGGTGAAGCGTATCGGCGATGAAACGTTCCGTCTTTGTCAGGAATATCTCGACGACATCATTACCGTCGACAGCGATGCCATCTGTGCGGCGATGAAAGATTTGTTCGAAGACGTCCGTGCGGTCGCGGAGCCTTCCGGCGCACTGGCGCTGGCGGGCATGAAGAAGTACATCGCGCAGCATAACATTCGCGGCGAGCGCCTGGCGCACGTGCTTTCTGGTGCGAACGTGAACTTTCACGGTTTACGTTACGTTTCCGAGCGCTGTGAACTGGGCGAGCAACGTGAAGCGCTGCTGGCGGTCACCATTCCGGAAGAAAAAGGCAGTTTTCTTAAATTCTGCCAGCTGCTCGGCGGGCGTTCGGTAACGGAATTTAACTACCGTTTCGCCGATGCTAAAGACGCCTGTATTTTTGTGGGCGTCCGTTTGAGTCGCGGTCTGGAAGAGCGCAAAGAGATCCTCAATCTGCTGCATGACGGCGGGTATAGCGTAGTGGATTTGTCCGACGATGAAATGGCGAAACTGCACGTTCGCTACATGGTCGGCGGGCGTCCGTCGAAGCCGTTACAGGAACGTCTGTACAGTTTTGAGTTCCCGGAATCACCCGGCGCGCTGCTGAAATTCCTCTACACGCTCGGCACTCACTGGAACATTTCGTTGTTCCATTATCGCAGCCACGGTACCGATTACGGCCGCGTGCTGGCGGCATTTGAGCTTAGCGAACATGAGCCGGATTTCGAAACCCGTCTCAACGAACTGGGCTACGAGTGTCACGACGAAACGCAAAACCCGGCGTTCCGTTTCTTCCTCGCCTGATGCCGTTACCCACTTATTTTAAGGGTGGGTTTCGCTTATTTCTTCTCCTGCACAATCCCCCAAAACGCATTGACCAGCGGCTCATGTAGCCGCTTTTTCTGCACGCAAACACCCAATTCGAACGGTGTTTTTTCATCGCTGCGCTCTAAAATCATCACCCGGTTACGCACCGGTTCGGGGCTGTTTTCCAGCACGATTTCCGGGATCAACGCCACGCCGCAGCCAAGTGCCACCATCGACACCATCGCTTCGTGACCGCCAACGGTGGCGTAAATTGACGGGTTGCTGATTTTGTGGCGGCGGAACCACAGCTCAATGCGCCGACGAACCGGGCCTTGATCGGCCATGATGAACGGCACCGTTGACCAGTCGGGTTTCTCTTGCGACACCTGATTCCGCACCGGACAGGCGAGCGCTGGAGCAATCAACACCACCGCCAGGTTTTCCAGCATCGCGAACGATACCGCGCCGGGCAGCGTTTCGGGTTTGCCTGCAATCGCCAGATCGGCTTCGCCGGTAACCACTTTTTCCATCGCGTCGGCGGCATCGCCGGTGGTCAGTTTAATTTCCACCGACGGATGCTCGGCGCGGAAACGGTCCAGAATCGGCGGCAGATGGCTGTAGGCGGCGGTAACGGAACAGAAAATATGTAACTCACCCGACAGCGATGGGCCTTGCTGATCGAGCGTGTGACGCAGTTGCTGGTACTGCAACAGCGTCTGCTGAGCGAAAACCCGCAACTCTTCACCCGCTTCGGTAAGCGTGACGGTGCGGTTATCGCGCACAAAAAGCGGCTGACCGAGATCTTCTTCCAGCCGCTGGATCTGTCGAGAAAGCGTGGAAGGGCTGACGTGCATCGCCCGCGCACTGCGGCCGAAGTGGCGGCTTTCTGCTAAATGCAGGAAGGTTTTCAGATCGCGTAAATCCACAAACGGCACTCCACGGTTTTACATTGCAGAAATTGCAACGTGATGTTGTGAATATATCAATTTCCGCAACAAATTTCCTGTTGTAATGTGGTTCCATTCTCGCAAAACGCGAACCGAACAATAAGACAAAACAACATCACGAGGTATCACCATGGCTAACTACTTTAATACACTGAACCTGCGCCAGCAGCTGGCACAGCTGGGTAAATGCCGCTTCATGGCGCGTGACGAATTCGCCGATGGCGCGAGCTACCTTCAGGGTAAAAAAGTGGTCATCGTCGGCTGTGGCGCGCAGGGTCTGAACCAGGGCCTGAACATGCGTGATTCCGGTCTGGATATCTCCTACGCTCTGCGTAAAGAAGCGATTGCTGAAAAGCGCGCATCCTGGCGTAAAGCGACTGAAAACGGCTTCAAAGTGGGCACTTACGAAGATCTGATCCCACAGGCCGATCTGGTTGTGAACCTGACGCCAGACAAACAGCACTCTGACGTAGTGCGTTCCGTTCAGCCGCTGATGAAAGACGGCGCGGCGCTGGGCTATTCTCACGGTTTCAACATTGTGGAAGTGGGCGAGCAAATTCGTAAAGACATCACCGTGGTGATGGTGGCGCCGAAATGCCCTGGTACGGAAGTGCGTGAAGAATACAAACGTGGTTTCGGTGTGCCGACGCTGATCGCCGTTCACCCGGAAAATGACCCGAAAGGCGAAGGCATGGCGATTGCCAAGGCTTGGGCTGCGGCAACCGGCGGTGACCGTGCGGGCGTGCTGGAATCTTCCTTCGTGGCAGAAGTGAAATCTGACCTGATGGGTGAGCAGACCATTCTGTGTGGCATGTTGCAGGCCGGTTCTTTGCTGTGCTTCGACAAGCTGGTGGCAGAAGGGACTGACCCATCCTATGCGGAAAAACTGATTCAGTTCGGCTGGGAAACCATCACCGAAGCGCTGAAGCAAGGTGGCATTACGCTGATGATGGACCGTCTGTCCAACCCGGCAAAAGTGCGTGCTTATGCGCTGTCCGAGCAGCTGAAAGAAATCATGGCACCGCTGTTCCAGAAACACATGGATGACATCATCTCCGGCGAATTCTCCTCCGGCATGATGGCTGACTGGGCAAACGACGACAAAAATCTGCTGACCTGGCGTGAAGAGACCGGCCAAACCGCGTTCGAAAACGCCTCTCAGTTTGACGGTAAAATCAGCGAGCAGGAGTACTTCGACAAAGGCGTGCTGATGATTGCGATGGTAAAAGCGGGCGTTGAGCTGGCGTTCGAAACCATGGTGGATTCCGGTATCATCGAAGAGTCGGCTTACTACGAATCATTGCATGAGCTGCCGCTGATTGCTAACACCATCGCGCGTAAGCGTCTGTACGAAATGAACGTGGTTATCTCTGATACTGCTGAATACGGTAACTACCTGTTCTCTTACGCTTGTGTGCCGCTGCTGAAAGAATTCATGACCACGCTGCAAACCGGCGACCTGGGTAAAGCGATTGCTGAAGGCGCGGTAGACAACGCTCAGTTGCGTGATGTGAACGAAGCTATTCGCAGCCACGAGATCGAGAAAGTGGGTAAAAAACTGCGCGGTTATATGACCGATATGAAACGTATCGCGGTTGCCAGCTAATTCTCCGTCGTCTTTCAACTCGCAGATGCGTTGGCTACATTAGTACATCCCAGTCACATAGTTGTCTATGCTCCTGGGCTGTACTACCTTGCCGCCTTCCTGCAAGCTGAAATCCTTAGGAGAAAGGCTCCGTAAATAAAAAAACGGGTGTATTGATACACCCGTTTTTTATTAGTTACGGTACAGCACTTTAATGATGTGGTAACCGAACTGGGTGTGCAGTGGGCCAGTTGGCTCCAGCACCGGGCAAGAAAACACCACTTTATCAAACGCTGGCACCATCTGGCCCTGTTTGAATTCACCTAAATGGCCGCCTTTTCTGCCTGACGGGCAGGTGGAGTGTTTCTTTGCCAGCTTCTCGAAATCGCCGCCGTTTTTGAGCTGCTCTAAAAGGTCCAGAGCCAGTTTCTCTTCCTTTACAAGGATATGCAGTGCTGCTGCTGTTTTTGCCATGATCGTGCCTTGAGTGGTATGGTTCAGGCTCGCTATACTACCACGCTCTATTTCCGCCCTCCCGTTTTTCATTGAGTGACTCTAATGCGTTTAAACCCCGGACAACAACAAGCCGTCGAATTCGTCACCGGACCCTGCCTGGTGCTGGCGGGGGCGGGATCCGGCAAGACGCGCGTGATCACCAATAAAATCGCGCACCTGATCCACCAGTGTGGCTATCAGGCGAAACATATCGCCGCCGTGACGTTTACCAATAAAGCCGCGCGTGAAATGAAAGAGCGCGTCGCGCAAACGATGGGCCGCAAAGAAGCGCGCGGGTTGATGATTTCCACATTCCACACTCTGGGTCTGGAAGTCATTAAACGTGAGTTTGCCGCGTTGGGAATGAAATCGAATTTCTCGCTGTTCGACGATACCGATCAGGTTGGTCTACTGAAAGAGCTGACGGAAGGGCTGATCGACGACGATAAAGTGGTGCTTCAGCAGCTGATCTCGACGATCTCCAACTGGAAAAACGATCTGATGACACCGCCGCAGGCGGCTGCCCATGCGCAAGGCGAGCGCGATCGTATTTTTGCCCACTGTTATGGGCTGTACGATGCGCACATGAAAGCCTGTAACGTGCTGGATTTTGACGATCTGATCCTGCTGCCGACGCTGCTGTTGCAGCGTAATGAAGAAGTACGTGAACGCTGGCAGAACAAGATTCGTTACCTGCTGGTGGATGAATATCAGGATACCAACACCAGCCAATATGAGTTGGTGAAACTGCTGGTGGGCAATCGCGCACGCTTTACCGTGGTGGGCGATGACGATCAGTCGATCTACTCCTGGCGCGGCGCGCGTCCGCAAAACCTGGTGCTGTTGAGCCAGGATTTCCCGGCGTTGCAGGTGGTTAAACTGGAGCAAAACTACCGCTCTTCCGGGCGTATTCTGAAAGCGGCTAACATTCTGATTGCCAATAACCCGCACGTTTTTGAGAAGAAGCTGTTTTCCGAACTGGGCTATGGCACGGAACTCAAAGTGGTGAGCGCCAACAACGAAGAGCACGAAGCAGAGCGTGTGGCCGGTGAGTTAATCGCTCATCACTTTATCAATAAAACGGCTTATAAAGATTACGCAATCCTCTATCGCGGTAACCATCAGTCGCGCGTTTTTGAAAAGTTGCTGATGCAAAACCGTATTCCGTACCGCATATCCGGCGGCACGTCGTTTTTCTCACGCCCTGAAATCAAAGATTTGCTCGCCTATCTGCGCGTGCTGACCAATCCGGATGACGACAGCGCCTTCCTGCGAATCGTTAATACGCCAAAGCGCGAAATCGGCCCGGCGACGTTACAGAAACTGGGCGAGTGGGCAACGACGCGTAATAAAAGTATGTTTGCCGCCAGTTTTGATATGGGACTGACGCAAACCCTGACCGGTCGCGGCTATGAATCGCTGACCCGCTTTACGCATTGGTTGGGTGAAGTGCAGCGTCTGGCAGAACGCGAGCCCGTTGCGGCGGTGCGCGATCTGATCCACGGCATTGATTACGAGTCGTGGCTGTTTGAAACCTCGCCAAGCCCGAAAGCCGCCGAAATGCGGATGAAAAACGTCAATACGCTGTTTGGCTGGATGACCGAAATGCTGGAAGGCTCGGATCTGGAAGAGCCGATGACGCTGACGCAGGTCGTCACCCGCTTCACGCTGCGCGACATGATGGAACGCGGTGAAAGTGACGAAGATCTGGATCAGGTGCAGCTGATGACGCTGCACGCCTCAAAAGGGCTGGAGTTTCCGTACGTCTATCTGGTCGGTATGGAAGAGGGGTTGTTGCCACACCAAAGCAGCATCGATGAAGATAACGTGGATGAAGAGCGTCGCCTGGCGTATGTGGGTATCACGCGCGCACAAAAAGAGCTGACGTTTACTCTGTGCAAAGAGCGCCGTCAGTATGGCGAACTGGTGCGTCCCGAGCCGAGCCGTTTTCTGCTCGAATTACCGCAGGACGATATTCTCTGGGAGCAGGAACGCAAAGTGGTGTCACCGGAAGAGCGGATGCACAAAGGGCAAGCTAACGTGGCGAATATCAAAGCGATGTTGGCGAAGGCCAAAGAGAAGCCGTGAGTTTGGCGCGGGATAGATTGCGCCACTAAACCGAATTATTCGACGATCAAAGGCCAGTGGACATAGCTCTGCCACTGGCTTTCCTGCAACACCAGCTCCGCTCCGAGCGGATGGTTTTCCAGCCAGCCTGACGGCAGTTTCAGGGTCAATGTTTCTCCCTCCACGCTCAGCATAATTTCTGGCAGCAAATCGTCACGGCGACGCCCTGCGAACAGAATGGCCAGACGTAGCAGACGGCACAGTCTGTCGGCGACGCGCGGCGGCACAGCATTCTGCTGATGAAGCGACGGCAAATCGACCGGGTTGGTTTGATTGAACACCAGCGTGGCGAGCAGTTTTTTCTGCGCTGGCGTAAAGCCCGGCAAATCGAGGTTTTTCACCAGGTAGGCGGCGTGCTGTGGTGCCTGTTTGAAATCGACACTCAGGCCGATTTCATGCAGATGGCAGGCGCTTAGCAACAAATCGCGGCTCAATGGCTCAATTTCCCAACTTTTTTCACACTGATCGACAAGATGAGAAGCCAACTGTGCGACACGTTGCGCCTGTTCGGTATCAACCATAAAACGACGCTGGATATTGCGCAGCGTGCGGTTGCGAATGTCCTGATCGACGGCCAGATGCAGCATGCCGTACACCAGGCCTTCACGCAGTGCGCCACCTGCCAGCGTCATGCAATGAATATCCAGTTCGCTGAAAATCGCCAGTAAAATGGCAAGTCCACTGGGGAAAACCAGCGCGCGTTCGAGCGTCAGGCCTTCAATCTCGAGTTCTTCCAGACGACCACATTGAATCGCACGTTGTTTGAGCTGCTGCAGCTTGGCGAGCGTAATGCGTTCGTCCATGCCCTGCGCCATCATGATTTCCTGCAACGCCTGAACGGTGCCGGATGCGCCAACACAGACTTTCCAGCCGTGGCGGCGCAATTCGTCAGTAATCGGGCGCAGCACATCACGTGCAGCCTGTTCGGCAGCATCAAAATGGGCGTGTTCGAGATTTCTGTCAGTAAAGTAGCGTTCGAGCCAGGTGACGCAGCCCATTGAAAGGCTGAACAGTGAGGTGGTTTGGGCACCGGTTCCGGTGACCAGTTCAGTACTGGCTCCACCGATATCGACCACCAGACGGCGATCGTCGCCTCCGGTGGTATGCGCCACGCCCTGATAAATCAGGCGCGCTTCTTCTTCACCGCTGATGACCTGCACCGGACAGCCGAGAATGTCCTGCGCTTTGGTAAGAAAGGCATCGGCATTGACGGCCAGACGCAGCGTGGCGGTCGCCACGACACGGATTTGAGCGTGTGGGATGTCCTGTAAACGTTCAGCGAACAAACGCAGACACTGCCAGCCCCGTTCCATGGCCTCAGGCGACAGCGTATTGTCACTGCCTAACCCGGCGGCCAGCCTGACTTTGCGCTTAATGCGCGTCAGGGTTTGAATGCTCCCCGCCACTTCGCGCACAACCAGCATATGAAAACTATTGGAACCGAGATCGATAGCTGCATAAAGCGAAGAGGCGGCGCTGAGCATAAGGCTTTTAACCTGAACGTCGACGATTACGTGGTGCACCGCCACCAGAACGGCGTGGGCCGTTGCCAGGACGCGGACGCGTCAGGCGCAATGCCTTCGGCAAATCGTTCATCAGTGCATCGGTGTTGTACTTGCTCTGCGGAATCGAATGGCCAATATAGGTTTCGATCGCCGGCAGATTCAGGGCGTACTCTTCACAGGCGAGGCTGATAGAGTGACCGCTGGCGCCAGCACGACCGGTACGACCGATACGGTGTACGTAGTCTTCACAATCATCCGGCAGGTCATAGTTAAAGACGTGCGTCACGGCTGGGATGTGCAGGCCACGCGCGGCAACATCAGTTGCAACCAGAATATCAAGATCGCCACGGGTAAATTCTTCAAGAATACGCAGGCGTTTTTTCTGTGCTACGTCGCCCGTCAGCAGGCCGACACGATGACCGTCGGCAGCCAGATGGCCCCAAATGTCTTCGCAGCGATGCTTAGTGTTGGCAAAAATGATGGCGCGGTCTGGCCACTCTTCTTCAATTAACGTCTGCAGCAGACGCATTTTTTCGTCGTTTGACGGATAGAAGAGTTCTTCCTGAATGCGGTGCCCGGTTTTCTGCTCCGGCTCTACTTCCACATACTCGGCATTATTCATTTGCTCGAACGCCAGTTCACGCACGCGGTACGACAGCGTGGCGGAGAACAGCATGTTCAGACGTTGATTCGTTGCCGGCATGCGGCGGAATAGCCAACGGATATCTTTAATAAAGCCCAGATCGTACATACGATCGGCTTCGTCCAGCACCACGACCTGAATCGCGCCCAGGTTAATGTGGTTCTGTTTAGCATAATCAATGAGGCGGCCCGTGGTGCCGATCAGAATATCGACGCCGCTTTCCAGGACCTTCAACTGTTTGTCGTAACCGTCGCCGCCATAGGCGAGACCCAGCTTCAGGCCGGTGGAACTTGCCAGCGGTTCTGCATCAGCATGGATTTGAACAGCCAGTTCACGCGTTGGAGCCATGATCAGCGCACGCGGTTGGTTAACCTGGCGATTCTCCGCGGCAGGGTGAGAGAGAAGATAATGGAACGTTGACGTCAGGAACGCCATCGTTTTGCCGGTTCCGGTTTGCGCCTGCCCTGCAACATCACGACCCGCCAGCGTCAGCGGGAGTGCGAGTGCCTGAATGGGCGTACAATGATGAAACCCTTTTGTTTCAAGGGCTTCTATCACCTGAGGGTGCAGGGCGAAGTCGGAAAACTTCTGTTCTGTTAAATGTGTTTTGCTCATAGTGTGGTAGAATATCAGCTTACTATTGCATTAAGAAAGCGTATCCGGTGAAATAACGTCAACCTTTTAGTTGGCTAAAGCAACATCAGTACGACGTTGATAGTTGATTAATGCTACACCAACACACCAGGCTTATTCCTGTGGAGTTATATATGAGCGATAAAATTATTCACCTGACTGACGATAGTTTTGACACGGACGTACTCAAAGCTGACGGGCTGACCCTCGTTGATTTCTGGGCAGAGTGGTGTGGACCGTGCAAAATGATTGCCCCGATTCTGGATGAAATCGCTGAAGAGTTCGAAGGTAAGCTGACCGTCGCAAAACTGAACATCGATGCAAACCCGGGTACGGCGCCGAAATACGGCATCCGTGGTATCCCAACGCTGCTGCTGTTCAAAAACGGTGAAGTCGCCGCGACCAAAGTGGGCGCACTGTCTAAAAGCCAGCTGAAAGAATTCCTCGAAGCAAACCTCGCCTGATCCAGTATTGGTGTTGATGCGGCGTTCACTGTTCCGAAAATGTCGGGACCGCTGGACGCCCGCTCTGAGTCGTGCTAAGTTAACGTTGACTTCGTTTTAAACATACCTTATGTAGTTTGAATCTGATTTAGCCAATACTTCCCGTACCACCTCTTTATTACGCGTGAAGTTGATAGATTCCAGGCTCGTCACTTTTTCCGTCTCGTCGTTTCAGTTCTGCGTCCTTTCCTTTGACCAGGCAGCGTACAGACATTAGTTGATGGCCGTAAACAGGCACGGATGACCCTGCCATACCATTCACACATACGTTCGAGATTTACCCCTCACACCACTATGAATCTTACCGAATTAAAGAATACGCCGGTTTCTGAGCTGATTACTCTCGGCGAAAATATGGGGCTGGAAAACCTGGCCCGTATGCGCAAACAGGACATCATATTTGCCATCCTGAAGCAGCACGCGAAGAGTGGCGAAGATATCTTTGGCGACGGTGTGCTGGAGATTCTGCAGGATGGATTTGGTTTCCTCCGTTCCGCAGACAGCTCCTACCTCGCCGGCCCTGATGACATCTACGTTTCCCCCAGCCAAATCCGCCGTTTCAACCTTCGCACAGGTGATACCATTTCCGGTAAGATTCGTCCTCCTAAAGAGGGTGAGCGTTACTTTGCGCTGTTAAAAGTTAACGAAGTTAACTATGACAAGCCGGAAAATGCGCGTAACAAGATTCTCTTTGAGAACTTAACACCGCTGCATGCCAATTCTCGTCTGCGTATGGAACGTGGTAATGGCTCAACCGAAGACTTAACGGCTCGTGTACTGGATTTGGCTTCGCCAATCGGTCGGGGTCAGCGTGGTCTGATTGTTGCACCGCCGAAAGCGGGTAAAACCATGCTGCTGCAGAACATCGCTCAGAGCATCGCGTACAATCACCCTGATTGTGTGCTGATGGTACTGCTGATTGATGAACGCCCGGAAGAAGTGACCGAGATGCAGCGTCTGGTTAAAGGTGAAGTCATCGCTTCTACCTTTGACGAACCTGCTTCTCGTCACGTTCAGGTTGCGGAAATGGTTATCGAGAAGGCGAAACGTCTGGTTGAGCATAAGAAGGACGTAATTATCCTTCTCGACTCCATCACTCGTCTGGCACGTGCCTACAACACCGTCGTACCGGCTTCCGGTAAAGTGTTGACCGGTGGTGTGGATGCTAACGCCTTGCATCGCCCGAAACGCTTCTTCGGTGCTGCGCGTAACGTGGAAGAGGGTGGTAGCTTGACTATCATCGCTACTGCGCTGGTTGATACCGGTTCTAAAATGGATGAAGTTATCTACGAAGAATTTAAAGGTACTGGTAATATGGAGCTGCATTTGGCGCGTAAAATCGCTGAAAAACGTGTGTTCCCTGCTATCGACTACAACCGTTCCGGTACGCGTAAAGAAGAGCTGCTCACCACTCAGGAAGAGCTGCAAAAAATGTGGATCCTGCGCAAAATCATTCACCCGATGGGCGAAATTGATGCAATGGAATTCCTCATTAATAAGCTGGCGATGACCAAAACTAACGATGATTTCTTCGACATGATGAAACGTTCGTAAGTCTCGCAATGCTAAAAACGCCACGCATCCGCGTGGCGTTTTTGTTTTTGGGGCACACTTAACTGAGTTGTTAAAAAGACTAAAAAGGGTGGTTTTCTTTTGAGTGCATCACTTTCTGGTCAAAATTCAAACAAACCCTTTAAAACTCAGTCGTATTCCTCTTCTGGAGAGCGGCTATCGTGAGTATACTTTCGTTAATAATTTTTCCAGAGAGCACCAATTGTGAATTTACTGACCGCCAGTACTGATCTGATCAGTATTTTCTTGTTCACAACCTTGTTTCTTTTTTTCGCCCGCAAAGTCGCGAAAAAAGTGGGACTGGTGGATAAGCCTAATTACCGTAAACGCCATCAGGGGTTAATCCCTCTTGTCGGTGGCATTTCAGTCTATGCGGGGATTTGCTTCACATTTGCTATCGCTAATGCGTACATACCTCATGCAGTGCTTTACCTGACATGTGCGGGAGTATTGGTGTTCGTCGGTGCGCTGGATGACAGGTTTGATATCAGCGTCAAATTTCGCGCCACAGTTCAGGCTGTCATTGGTATTGTCATGATGTATGTAGGGGGCTTCTATCTTCGAAGCCTTGGTTACATCTTTGGATCCTGGGAATTGGTATTAGGGCCTTTTGGCTATTTCCTGACGCTGTTTGCAGTATGGGCCGCCATTAACGCATTCAATATGGTAGATGGTATTGATGGCCTGCTCGGTGGCCTGTCGTGCGTTTCTTTCGCCGCAATGGGTCTGATTCTGTGGTTTGATGGGCAGACAAGCCTTGCCCTGTGGTGCTTTGCGATGATTGCCGCAATCGTGCCTTATATCATGCTCAATTTAGGTATCCTCGGTCGACGCTATAAAGTCTTTATGGGAGATGCAGGGAGCACATTAATCGGTTTTACCGTTATCTGGATCCTGCTGGAAACCACCCAAGGGAAAACTCATCCTATTAGTCCAGTGACGGCGCTGTGGATTATTGCGATCCCCCTGATGGATATGGTGGCGATTATGTACCGTCGCTTACGCAAAGGAATGAGTCCTTTCTCACCTGACCGTCAACATATTCATCATCTGATCATGCGTGCAGGCTTCACTTCTCGCCAGGCATTTGTCCTGATTACTCTGGCTGCCGCATTGTTGGCAGGTATTGGGGTGCTCGGGGAATATACGCATGTCGTGCCTGAATGGGGAATGTTGCTCCTGTTCCTGGTTGCTTTCTTTATGTATGGCTATTGTATTAAACGTGCCTGGAAAGTAGCCCGCTTTATTAAGCGAGTGAAAAGAAGAATGCGTCGTAAAAGCTCCACACGTCCAATTTAACTCAAAAATCTGGAAGAGAGATGACACAACCATTACCGGGAGCAAGCTCAGTGAGCGCTGAAAATGAACTGGATATTCGCGGTCTGTTTTGCACGTTATGGGCTGGGAAACGCTGGATTGTCGGGACCGCTGTTCTTTTTGCTCTGATTGCTCTCGTCTACACTTTTTTTGCCCGACAAGAGTGGAGCGCTACGGCGATCACTGACCGACCGACGGTCAGTATGTTGGGCGGTTATTATTCGCAGCAGCAGTTTTTACACAATCTGGACATCAAAGCGAATCTGGTGAGCGCCGATCAGCCTTCGGTTATGGATGAATCCTACAAAGAGTTCATCATGCAACTCGCCTCCTGGGATACGCGTCGCGAGTTTTGGCTGCAAACGGATTATTACAAACAGCGCAAATCGGGCAACGCGCGGGCAGATGCGGCACTGTTGGACGATCAAATCGATGACATTCAGTTTACGCCAGGCGATCCACTGAAAAATCTGAATGACAGCGTCAAGCTGGTGGCAGAAACGGCTCCGGATGCCAACAACCTATTGCGTCAGTACGTCGCTTTCGCTAGCCAGCGCGCGGCGGGTCATTTGAATGACGAACTGAAAGGTGCCTGGGCGGCGCGTACTGTTCAGATGAAAGCACAGGTGAAGCGCCAGGAAGAGGTCGCTCAGACCATTTTCGACCGTAATATTCATAGCGTTCAGCAAGCGCTGAAAGTGGCACAACAGAATAATATCTCGCGCAGTGAAACGGACGTACCGGCGGAGCAACTGCCTGACTCCGAATTATTCCTGCTGGGCCGTCCAATGTTGCAAGCGCGAATGGAAAACCTGCAAGCCGTCGGCCCGGAGTTTGATCTCGACTATGATCAGAACCGTGCAATGCTGACCACATTAGACGTTGGACCCACCTTAGCCCCCCGTTTTCAGACATATCGCTATTTGCGTACGCCAGAAGAGCCAGTAAAACGCGACAGTCCGCGTCGCGTATTTTTAATGGTGATGTGGGGTATCGTGGGTGCTCTGATCGGCGCGGGCGTTGCGCTAGGCCGCCGCCGCCCGCAGTAACAGAACTGTCTTTGATGGAGACTTGAGCTCCATCGCCTACCCAAAGAGAATTGATGTGAAAGTACTGACTGTATTCGGCACCCGACCAGAAGCAATCAAAATGGCGCCGCTGGTTCATGCGCTGGCAAAAGACCCTCATTTTGAGGCAAAAGTCTGCGTAACTGCGCAGCATCGGGAGATGCTCGACCAGGTATTAACGCTGTTTTCCATCGTTCCTGATTACGATCTCAACGTGATGAGCCCAGGGCAAGGGCTGACGGAAATCACGTGCCGTATTTTGCAGGGTTTAAAACCTGTACTTGAATCCTTTAAACCTGACGTTGTGCTGGTGCATGGCGATACGACAACGACGATGGCAGCAAGCCTTGCCGCGTTTTACCAGCGCATCCCGGTAGGGCATGTTGAAGCTGGATTGCGTACCGGCGATCTCTATTCGCCGTGGCCGGAAGAAGCCAACCGCACCATGACGGGCCACCTGGCGATGTATCACTTCGCGCCAACGGAAAATGCGCGCCAGAATCTGCTGCGCGAAAATATTGCCGATAATGGAATTGTGGTCACAGGGAATACGGTGATTGACGCCCTCTTCTGGGTGCGCGATCGCGTATTAACCGATGAATCGCTGCGTGCTGAGTTAGCCGGGCGCTATCCGTTCTTAGACAGCGGTAAGAAACTTATCCTGGTGACGGGCCATCGCCGTGAAAGCTTTGGTCAGGGGTTTGAGCAGATTTGCCACGCACTGGCAGAGATCGCCGCTGAAAACCCGGACGTTCAGGTCGTCTACCCGGTACATCTCAATCCGAACGTGAGCGAGCCGGTCAACCGTATCCTGAGCCATGTCGATAATGTTTTCCTCATTGAACCGCAGGATTATTTGCCGTTCGTCTGGCTGATGAACCGCGCCTGGCTCATTCTCACCGATTCTGGTGGGATTCAGGAAGAAGCACCGTCGTTGGGCAAACCGGTTCTGGTGATGCGCGACACCACCGAACGTCCGGAAGCTGTCGATGCCGGAACGGTTCGGTTAGTTGGCACAAATCGTCAGCATATCGTGAATGAAGTGACACGATTGCTGCGTGATGAACAGGAATATCAGGCGATGAGCCGTGCACACAACCCTTATGGTGACGGTCAGGCCTGTAGTCGAATTTTGTCAGCCCTCAAAAACAACCAGGTAACGCTATGAGTTTTTCGACCATCTCTGTGATTGGCCTTGGCTACATCGGACTGCCGACGGCAGCAGCATTTGCCTCCCGTCAGAAACAGGTGGTGGGTGTGGATATCAATCAACACGCGGTAGATACCATCAACCGCGGTGAGATCCACATCGTTGAGCCCGATCTTGATAAGGTGGTCAAAACGGCCGTTGCTGGTGGTTATCTGAGTGCCAGCACCACGCCGGTTGAAGCTGATGCGTACCTGATTGCTGTGCCGACGCCGTTTAAAGGCGATCATGAGCCAGACATGGCGTTTGTCGAGTCGGCAGCCAAATCCATTGCACCGGTGCTGAAGAAAGGCGCACTGGTCATCCTGGAATCGACATCTCCGGTCGGGGCTACCGAGCAGGTTGCCCAGTGGCTGGCTGAACTACGCCAGGATTTAACGTTCCCGCAGCAGGCCGGTGAGCAGGCTGATGTGAATATCGCTTATTGCCCGGAGCGCGTGCTGCCTGGGCAAGTGATGGTCGAACTGATTAAAAACGATCGGGTGATTGGCGGCATGACGCCCCTTTGTTCCGCTCGCGCCAGTGAGCTCTACACTATTTTCCTCGAAGGCGAATGCGTGATAACGAATGCTCGCACCGCTGAGTTGTGCAAGCTGACTGAAAACAGTTTCCGCGACGTCAACATTGCCTTCGCCAACGAACTTTCGCTGATTTGTGCCGATCAGGGGATTAACGTCTGGGAGCTTATTCGCCTTGCGAATCGTCATCCGCGCGTCAATATTCTCCAGCCAGGCCCTGGTGTTGGCGGGCACTGCATCGCCGTCGATCCGTGGTTTATCGTGGCGCAAAATCCGCAGCAGGCGCGTTTAATCCGCACAGCCCGGGAAGTGAACGATCACAAACCGCATTGGGTGATGAATCAGGTCAAAGCGATGGTGGCGGATTGCCTGGCTGCAAAAGACGAACGCGCCAGCGAAATTAAGATTGCCTGCTTCGGCCTGGCGTTCAAACCGAATATCGATGACTTACGTGAAAGCCCGGCGATGGAAATCGCGTCGCTGATTGCCGAGTGGCACAGCGGTGAAACGTTGGTCGTTGAACCTAACGTGCATCAATTGCCGAAAAATCTCATCGACAAAGCCAAATTGGTAACGCTTGAGGATGCGCTGGCGCAAGCTGACGTGTTGGTGATGCTGGTCGATCACAAGCAGTTCAAAGCCATTGATGGCGAAAGCATTAAGCAGTCGTTTGTGGTCGATACCAAAGGAGTGTGGCGTTGAAAAAGATTCTGGTCACCGGCGGCGCGGGCTTTATCGGTTCCGCCGTGGCGCGACCAAAATCGACCATGAACTGAGATGGGTAGCATCAATCAGGCCGAACACCCTCTTGGGAGAAAATATGAAAGGTATTGTTCTGGAGCTACTCCGTGCACGTCCACGCCAGTATTGAGCCCCTCAGTTGGGAATCGCAGTTTTTTGGTATCGACAGCGCGATTTTGCGCTTTAGCGATGATGCCCCGGAACTGTGTGCCGCCGATCTGACAACCTGGGCACGCGTGCAGGCCAAAATACCCGCGCAGCGTACCGACTGGCTCGATTCGCTGCAACAACTGGGTTTTCAGCTGGTGGAAGGCGAAGTCGATTTCAAATTGCCCGTGATTGACGGCGCGGATCCGCTGGCAGACATCGCCACTGAACATGATATTCCCCGATTACGAGAGCTTGCCGCAAAGGCGTTTGCTCAGAGTCGTTTTCGCGCGCCGTGGTATGCCGAAGAGGCCAGTGGGCGTTTTTACGCGCAATGGATTGAAAATGCCGTTCGCGGCACGTTTGACCATCAATGCCTGATTTTCCGCGACGATGATGCAGAGATCCGTGCGTTTGTTTCCCTTCGCCAGCTCAGTGATAGCGAAGCCCGCATCGGGCTGTTGGCGGGACGCGGTGCGGGCGAAATATTGATGCAGGCGGCCATGCGCTGGGCGCATGAGCATCAGCTGACAACGCTGCGGGTGGGTACCCAAATGGGCAACACCGCGGCACTTAAACGTTACATTCAAAGTGGGGCTGTTCTCGACAGCACCGCCTATTGGTTATACAGGTGACACGATGATTCCCTTTAACGCCCCACCGGTTGTCGGTACCGAGCTTGATTACATGCAATCTGCCATGGGCAGTGGAAAACTGTGCGGCGACGGTGGTTTTACCCGTCGCTGTCAGCAGTGGATGGAACAGCGTTTTGGCAGCGCGAAAGTGTTGTTAACGCCGTCCTGCACCGCATCACTGGAAATGGCAGCCTTGTTGCTGGACATTCAACCCGGCGATGAAGTGATCATGCCGAGTTATACCTTCGTTTCAACCGCCAACGCGTTCGTGTTACGTGGGGCGAAAATCATCTTTGTCGACATTCGACGTGACACGATGAACATCGACGAAAATCTGATTGAAGCGGCGATCACCGACAAAACAAAAGTCATCGTGCCGGTGCATTACGCAGGCGTAGCCTGTGAAATGGACACCATCATGGCGATCGCCAAAAAACATGAACTGTTCGTGGTGGAAGATGCCGCGCAGGGCGTGATGTCGACCTATAAAGGCCGCGCATTGGGGACTATCGGACATATTGGTTGCTTTAGTTTTCACGAAACCAAAAACTACACCGCCGGTGGCGAAGGCGGCGCGACGCTGATTAACGACAGCAAGCTGGTAGAGCGTGCCGAAGTGATCCGTGAAAAAGGCACTAACCGCAGCCAGTTCTTCCGGGGTCAGGTCGATAAGTACACCTGGCGCGATATTGGTTCCAGCTATCTGATGGCCGATTTGCAGGCCGCCTATTTATGGGCGCAGCTGGAAGCGGCAGACCGCATTAATCAGCAGCGTCTAAGCCTGTGGCAGACCTACTACGATGCGCTGAAGCCACTGGCGGATGCGGGTCGCATTGAGCTGCCAACTCTTCCTGCCGATTGTGTTCACAACGCGCACATGTTTTATATCAAGCTGCGCGACGAGGCCGATCGCGGAAAACTGATCGCCTGGCTGAAAGAAGCCGAAATCATGGCGGTGTTCCACTATATCCCGCTGCACTCTTCACCCGCCGGTGAGGCGTTTGGCGAATTCCGGGGTGATGATCGTTTCACCACTCAGGAAAGTGAGCGTTTGCTCCGCCTGCCGCTGTTCTACAATCTGGCGACTGTGAATCAACGTACGGTGATCAACTCCCTGCTAAGCTACTTCGCCTGATATGTCACTGGCAAAAGCTTCTGTCTGGACGGCGGCCAGCACGCTGGTCAAAATTGGCGCGGGTCTGCTGGTCGTTAAACTGTTGGCGGTCACATACGGTCCGTCCGGCGTGGGACAGGCGGGGAATTTCCGTCAGTTAGTCACCGTATTGGGCGTGCTGGCGGGCGCGGGAATATTCAACGGCGTCACCAAATTTGTGGCGCAGTATCACGACGATCCTGACCATTTGCGCAAAGTAGTAGGCACTTCATCGACGATGGTGCTCGGTTTCTCGACGCTGCTGGCCATCATTTTTGTGCTTGCGGCCGCGCCAATAAGTCAGGGTCTGTTTGGTCACACCCATTATCAGGGATTGGTGCGTTTAGTGGCGCTGGTCCAAATGGGGATCGCCTGGGCGAACCTGCTGCTGGCGCTGTTGAAAGGTTTTCGCGATGCGTCCGGAAACGCACTGGTGCTGATTGCCGGTAGCCTTATTGGCGTCGCGGCGTATTTTCTCAGCTGGCATCTCGGTGGCTATGAAGGCGCATTGCTGGGACTGGCGTTAGTGCCTGCTCTGGTGGTGCTTCCGGCGGGGATTATGCTGGCGAAGCGTAAAGCGATTCCGTTTGCTTACCTTAAACCACGCTGGGATGCTTTTTATGCCGGGCAGCTAGGCAAGTTCACGCTGATGGCGCTGATTACGTCGGTGACGTTGCCGGTGGCCTACGTGATGATGCGAAATTTGCTGGCGGCGCATTACAGCTGGGATGAAGTCGGCATCTGGCAGGGCGTGAGCAGTATTTCAGATGCTTACCTGCAATTTATTACCGCTTCTTTCAGCGTTTATTTACTGCCGACGCTATCGCGATTGACCGTCAAAACGGATATCACGCGCGAAATCGGCAAAGCGCTCAAGTTTGTGCTTCCGGCGGTGGCCGCAGCGAGTCTCACCGTCTGGCTGTTGCGTGACTTTGCCATCTGGCTGCTGTTCTCGGCGAAATTTACCGCGATGCGAGATCTCTTCGCGTGGCAACTGGTGGGCGATGTGCTGAAAGTAGGTGCTTACGTTTACGGTTATCTGGTGATCGCCAAAGCCTCGCTACGGTTTTATATTTTGACAGAAATTAGCCAGTTCACACTGCTGACGGCGTTCTCACACTGGCTGATCCCGGCGCATGGCGCATTAGGAGCAGCACAGGCCTATATGGCGACCTATATCGTTTATTTTGCGCTGTGTAGCGGCGTATTTTTAATTTGGCGTAAACGGGCATGACTGCACTGATACACGTATTGGGATCGGATATCCCGCACCATAACCAGACCGTTCTGCGATTTTTCAGCGAAGCGCTGGCGGCAGGCAGTGAGCATGCTCGCGTGTTTATGGTGGTGGGCGATGAAAACGAATTACGCGCCGCTGGCCCGAATCTCTCTCTGACTTTCTATCCCAATAAGAAAGCGCTGGCGGCCGCCGTGGTGGCGAAAGCAAAAGCGAACCGCAAACAGCGTTTCTTCTTCCACGGGCAGTTCAATACCGGCTTATGGCTGGCGCTGCTTTCTGGCGGCATCAAGCCCGCGCAGTTTAACTGGCATATCTGGGGTGCGGATCTTTACGAAGTGTCGCGCGGCCTGAAATTCCGTTTGTTTTATCCGCTTCGCCGTCTGGCGCAAGGGCGCGTGGGATGTGTTTTCGCCACGCGTGGGGATTTGAATACGTTTGCCAGCGCGCATCCGCAGGTGCAAGGGGAACTGTTGTACTTCCCGACGCGCATGGATCCGTCGTTGAACGAAATGAAAAGCGAGGCGCGCGACACGCCGACATTAACGATTCTGGTGGGTAACTCAGGCGATCGCAGCAACGATCATGTCGCGGCGCTGAAAGCGATACATCAGCAGTTTGGTGACACGGTAAACGTGATGCTGCCAATGGGCTATCCAACGAACAATGACGCTTACATTGCCGACGTCCGCGCGGCAGGTGACGCGCTGTTCAGTACAGAACATCTGCATATTCTCAGTGAAAAGCTGGCGTTCGATGAGTATCTGGCGCTGCTGCGCCGTTGTGATTTGGGCTATTTCCTGTTTCCGCGCCAGCAGGGCATTGGGACATTGTGCCTGCTGATTCAGGCGGGCATTCCCTGTGTGTTGAACCGGGAAAACCCATTCTGGCAGGACATGGTCGAGCAACACATTCCGGTGCTGTTCACCGCTGATACGTTGAACGTCGCCGTTGTGCGAGAAACTCAGCGACAGCTCGCAGGTGTGGATAAAACACAGATCGCGTTTTTCCGCCCAAACTATCTTGAACCGTGGAACCGCGCGCTGCGCATTGCAGCAGGAGAAGCGCAATGAGCCTGATGCAGTTTACCGGCCTGTTTATGGTCTGGCTGTTTTCATCGCTGTTTATCGCCACGCTGACGTACTTTGAGTTTCGTCGGGTGCGCTTTAACTTTAACGTCTTCTTCTCGCTGCTGTTTTTGCTGACGTTTTTCTTCGGTTTCCCGCTGTCGATGACATTGGTCTTCCGCTTTGACGTGGGGATCGCGCCGCCTGAAATTTTGCTCCAGGCACAGCTGTCGGCGGTCTGTTTTTATGCGGTCTACTACGTGGCGTACAAAACGCGCCTACGCGCCGCGCGGCCTTTGGCTCAGCGCCGTCCGCTGTTCACCATGAACCGGGTGGAAACGCATCTGACGTGGGTAATACTGGCGCTGGTTGCGCTGTTCTGCGTCGGTGTGTTCTTCATGCACAACGGCTTCCTGCTGTTCAAATTGCACTCCTACAGCCAGATTTTCTCCAGTGAAGTCTCCGGCGTGGCGCTGAAGCGCTTCTTCTATTTCTTCATTCCGGCCATGCTGGTGGTGTATTTCCTGCGTCAGGACAGCAAAGCGTGGATTTTCTTCCTCGTCAGCACCGTGGCATTTGGCTTACTGACCTATGTGATCGTCGGCGGAACGCGCGCCAACATCATTATCGCCTTCGCGATTTTCCTGTTTATCGGCATCATTCGTGGCTGGATCTCTCTGTGGATGCTGGCGGCGGCGGGTGTGCTGGGTATTGTCGGCATGTTCTGGCTGGCGCTGAAACGCTATGGGCTGAATGTCAGCGGTGACGAGGCGTTCTACACGTTTCTTTATCTGACGCGCGACACGTTCTCGCCGTGGGAAAACCTTGCGCTGTTGCTGCAAAACTACGACAAAATTGATTTTCAGGGACTGGCGCCGATTGTGCGCGATTTCTATGTGTTCATCCCGACCTGGCTATGGCCAGACAGGCCCGGCATCGTACTGAATACCGCCAATTACTTTACCTGGGAAGTGCTGAATAACCATTCCGGGCTGGCGATTTCCCCCACGCTGATTGGTTCGTTGTTGGTAATGGGTGGCGCGTGGTTTATTCCGCTTGGCGCGGTGGTCGTCGGCCTGATCATTAAGTGGTTTGACTGGCTTTATCTGCTTGGCAACCGTGAAACGAACCGCTATAAAGCGGCGATCCTGCACAGTTTCTGTTTTGGGGCTATCTTCAACATGATTGTGCTGGCCCGCGAAGGTCTCGACTCGTTCGTTTCTCGCGTGGTCTTTTTCCTGGTGGTGTTCGGGCTCTGCCTGCTGATCGCCAAAATGCTTTACTGGCTGCTGGACAGCGCCGGGCTTATCAATAAGCGAACGAGACCGCTGCCACACCCTCTGGTTTGATAAGGAAACACATGACGGATTCAACAGCAGCGCCGCTTTATGCCGTTCGCGGTTTGCAGCTTATTGGCTGGCGCGATATGCAGCATGCGCTGGACTATCTGTATGCCGATGGGCAAATGAGGCAGGGAACGCTGGTGGCGATCAACGCCGAAAAAGTACTGACGGCGGAAGATAGCGCTGAGGTGCGAACGTTGATTGACGCTGCGGAATTCAAATATGCCGACGGCATCAGCGTGGTGCGCTCGATTCGCAAGAAATACCCGCAGGCGAACGTTTCACGCGTCGCGGGTGCGGATCTGTGGGAAGCGTTGATGGCGCGAGCGGGAGCGGAAGGCACGCCCGTTTTCTTGATCGGGGGAAAGCCGGATGTTCTCGCACAAACTGAAGCCAAACTACGTCAGCAGTGGAACGTCAATATCGTCGGTAGCCAGGACGGGTATTTCAAACCGGAAGAACGGCAGGCGTTGTTTGAGCGCATTCATGCCAGCGGCGCGAAAATTGTCACCGTCGCGATGGGGTCACCGAAACAAGAAATCTTGATGCGTGACTGCCGTCAGGTTCACCCAGATGCGCTGTATATGGGCGTTGGTGGCACCTATGACGTATTCACTGGTCACGTAAAGCGTGCGCCTAAAATATGGCAAAAGCTGGGGCTGGAATGGCTCTACCGTTTGCTGTCACAGCCAAGCCGTCTTACTCGTCAGTTGCGACTGTTGCGCTATCTTCGCTGGCACTACACCAGCCAACTCTGATACTCCTCGCTTAAAAAATGTATTGCACGAAAATTGTGCAATACATTCGCATAACTAATACTTTGTTTGCCATTTCAGCCATTTTAATTAACCATGCGCACCCTTCAAGCCTGTACGCCAACGCGGACAGACATTTCACGGCAGCCATTCTGTTCAGAACAATAACCGGCATCGACCGGCACGCGACAAACACACGAGGATTTATGACGGAGAAACAACCGGTGCTACAGCGAGGGCTGGAAGCGCGACACATTGAACTCATTGCGCTCGGCGGCACTATTGGCGTCGGTTTGTTTATGGGGTCAGCGAGCACGCTCAAATGGGCGGGCCCGTCAGTTTTGTTGGCGTACATCATCGCCGGGTTGTTTGTCTTCTTCATTATGCGTTCGATGGGCGAAATGCTGTTCCTCGAGCCGGTCACCGGCTCGTTTGCCGTTTACGCGCATCGTTACATGAGCCCGTTCTTCGGCTATCTCACGGCCTGGTCCTACTGGTTTATGTGGATAGCGGTGGGCATATCAGAGATAACCGCGATTGGCGTGTACACCCAATTCTGGTTCCCGGAGATGGCGCAATGGATACCCGCGCTTATCGCCGTCGCGCTAGTGGGGCTGGCGAATCTGGCGGCGGTGCGTTTATACGGCGAGCTTGAGTTTTGGTTCGCAATGATCAAAGTCACGACCATTATCGTGATGATTGTGGTGGGGCTGGGCGTTATCTTCTTTGGCTTCGGTAACGGTGGTCAGGCATTGGGCTTCGGCAATCTGACCGAAAATGGCGGCTTCTTCGCGGGGGGCTGGAAAGGCTTTCTGACCGCGCTGTGTATTGTGGTGGCCTCGTACCAGGGCGTAGAGCTTATCGGTATCACTGCGGGCGAAGCAAAAAATCCGCAGGTCACGCTGCGCAGTGCCGTCGGGAAAGTATTGTGGCGCATTCTGATTTTCTACGTCGGTGCCATTTTTGTCATTGTCACTATTTTCCCGTGGAATGAAATTGGCAGTAACGGCAGCCCGTTCGTGCTGACGTTTGCCAAAATCGGTATCACGGCAGCGGCAGGAATTATCAACTTTGTAGTGCTAACGGCAGCGCTTTCAGGCTGTAACAGCGGAATGTACAGCTGTGGTCGTATGCTCTATGCGTTAGCGAAAAATCGTCAGTTGCCCGCAGCGATAGCCAAGATCTCGCGTAACGGTGTGCCGGTGGTCGGCGTGGCCGTGTCGATTGTTGTGCTGTTGCTTGGGTCTTGTTTGAATTACATCATCCCAAATCCGCAGCGGGTGTTTGTCTATGTCTACAGTGCCAGCGTGTTGCCGGGCATGGTGCCGTGGTTTGTTATTCTGATTAGCCAACTGCGTTTTCGCGAAGCGCATAAACAGGCGATGGCCAGCCACCCGTTCCGTTCGGTGCTGTTCCCATGGACCAACTACCTGACGATGGCATTCCTGATTTGCGTGCTGATTGGCATGGGCTTCAACGAGGATACGCGTATGTCTCTCTTTGTTGGCGCTATCTTCCTGGCCGTAGTGACGTTGCTGTACAAGGTGTTGCGTCTCGGCCGCGCGGGTGAAGCGCATAAATCGCAGGAATAAACACCAAAACGTGCAAAGCATAACCAAACGAGAAATTTCTTTAAAAAGAGACTAGACAGCATCGCATGAAGTCCGTAATATCCGACCCCGCAACGGCGCTAAGCGCCCGTAGCTCAGCTGGATAGAGCGCTGCCCTCCGGAGGCAGAGGTCTCAGGTTCGAATCCTGTCGGGCGCACCATTTACCCGGTGCTGGAGCTGCGGTGGTCTGTGATGAAAATTACAGGGCCGCGTGAAAGAATATCAGTGGTGGCTATAGCTCAGTTGGTAGAGCCCTGGATTGTGATTCCAGTTGTCGTGGGTTCGAATCCCATTAGCCACCCCATTATTGATAAGTTGTGACATGCGACGGTGGCGGAATTGGTAGACGCGCTAGCTTCAGGTGTTAGTGTCTTAACGGACGTGGGGGTTCAAGTCCCCCCCCTCGCACCACGACTTAAAGAATTGAACTAAAAATTCAAAAAGCAGTACATCGGCGAGTAGCGCAGCTTGGTAGCGCAACTGGTTTGGGACCAGTGGGTCGGAGGTTCGAATCCTCTCTCGCCGACCAATTTTGAACCCCGCTTAGGCGGGGTTTTTTCTATTCTGAATTCGGCAAACCTGTCGCAATAAATAAAATCTCACTTCGCAAATTGTGTTCAAAAAATATGTCTCAAAATGACGACATTTAATTCCCTGATTTTAGACAATATCGTATTTTCTTTATTCATGCGTCGCTGTTTAGCGACATCTCATCTATTCCTAAATAGCGTAAACACCTGATAATCAGGGGTGCAAGAGTGGCATACCTTGTGCAATAATATCTGTGTAGATGCTCATTCCATCTCTTATGTTCGCGTTTACGCCTCATAAATCCAGGAATGACGCAGAGCCGTTTACGGTGCTTATCGTCCACCGACAGATGTCGCTTCGGCCTCATCAAACACCATGGACATAACGTTGAGTGAAGCACCCATTGTTGTCAAACAGACCTGTTTTAACGCCTGCCCTGTTTCCAGTGCAGGCGTTTTTTTATGGGTTTAATTCTGGTAGCGGAATAAGACGCCGCAGACCAGTAATAATGTGCCGCACGATACTAGCCAGAGAGTATGAATTGCGCCTAGATCCCCAGTCAGTATCACCGTAATCGACGTCGCGAGCGTGGCACTGATCGTTTGCCAGCGCCACGCTTTTGCACTGGCGCTCGAAACGTCACGTTCGGTGAAGTGGTGCAGTACGCTGAACGTTCCCAATGCGAAAACCACGTTTGAAGCTAAATGAGCAACAAAAATGGCTATCAGGGCCGCGCCTCTGAAAGGCGATAGCGTAGGCATCATGATGTATGACAGCAAAAAACCCCATCAACAACCCATTTCCCTGCGCGTATTCAGGCATCTTTTTACTGTTCATCAACATAGGTCCGCATAACTGCCCAAGGCTGCGACTGAAAAGCAACGGTAGCGCAAGCTCTGCAGTATCTTGGGGCTGTATCTGCTGAGCCAGTGCGGGCAAAAGAGCCATTGCGGGCGCACCGACAGCAGCCAAAGAAGGCAGAAGAAGTATGCTCCGTTTTTGTCGGAGAGTGAGTTTTACCCAGAGCAGCGGATTTCCTTTTTCGGGGGCCGTGGCTTCCGGGGGCATAGCCGTCTTTTGACTCGTGAGCCACAGCAGCCAGCATGCGCCGATAAAGCTCACCGCATCAATTATCAGCAGGGTGGTTGGATTGACGTGTTCAAACAGCAGTACGCCAACACCTGTGCCCAATAAAACCTGAGAGGCAAAAATCAGGTTTTCCATCGCGGTCGCTGCGGGAAGTTCCTCTTCATTTAGCCCACGCTTAAACGTCAGCGCCAGTGCAGGCCACGATATCCCAGCCATGAGTGATTCTGTGGACTGAACTGCCAGCAGCAGAGGAATATTGTGATAGTGCAAACCCTGAAGCGGCAATATCAGCGCCAAAAGGCCAAGCAGTTCGCAGAAAATGAGTATGCGTAACGGGGAGTGGGTGCGGCAGAGCTTTTCGCCAATCAGGCTGCCCACAAAGCCTGGAACGGTTGCTAATAGCCAGGCGAGGGTTAAGGCCGTCGACGAAGCCTGCCAGCGTAGCAACTGACCGAACACAACCACTTGCGTAAGACCATTATACAAAGGCGGATACCAATAGACGAAGTCAGACGTGGCTTCGCAATGCGCATAGACGCGCATAAAGAAGAGAATTCATGTGAGCCGATCTCCAGCAAAACGTTATCCACGCAAAAAACATGCGTAAGTGAAAAACGAGGCGTGCTGAAAAATCGTTACATTGGGAGGCTCATTGAAGGGACTAAGAGCAAAGAATGTAGCATGTGGTTGTACAAAAAAGAAAGGAGCCTTGTAGGCTCCTTGAGACTGATGACAAACCTTATTTCGAAGCAGATAGGGCATAAGGCACCTACAGAAAATAAGGAAAATCAATTTATTGATTTTCGGCTGATAACCACAAAGAAGGAGCCTCGCAGGCTCCTTACATTACACGCATCACTCAGGATGGCGGGTTATTTTGTAGCGTCAGCAACAGTCCGTCACGGCGCATGGTGGCCGCTTCTTCTGGTTGATGAAGCCTGTCGAGAGCATCGGCCAGCCAGGCGTAATCGAACGCATCTGGACGCTGTTTCAACGCGGCACGGAAAGCAATAGTCGCTTCTTGCCATTCGCCGTGTTTCATCAGCGACTGACCCAGCGTACTCCACAACAGTGGGCGGTCACCCACGCTTTTAATCTGCTGACGCAGGACTTTTTCAAGTTGTTCAGGATTATTGGTTTTCAGACGCGGAACCGGCAGCAGTAAGCGGTCGTCGTACTGGCGTTTCAGACCATCAATGATAATTTGCTGGGCCATGTCATGATCGTCACACTCGATGAGGTGATCGGCCATGGCCACTTGCAATGGCACTTGCTGACGGGTTTTACGGCCCTGGTTTTTCCACCATTCGCGCAGGCCATCGCTGCCCTGATCGGCACGCGCTTGATCCATCAAACCAATCCACGCTTGTTGTTCCAGTGCGTCACGGTGCGCTTCATCGCCCACGTTGGCTTTCGCCATCGATGGAATAATCTCCAGCAGCGAGCCCCATGCGCCAGTGCGAATATAGGCCTGTTCGGCAAGACGCAGCACTTCTGGATGACGTGGCGCAATTTCGAGCAGTCTGTCTACGCCGTGACGCGCGGCATGATCTTCATTGCGTGCCAGCTGTATGCGCACGCGAGTGATTTCAACCGGGATCAGGTCGTTACCGGCACTTTCGGCCGCACGTTCCAGATGCTGATTAGCACGTACTTCGTCTCCGCGCTGCTGTGCCGCTTCTGCGGCCAACAGATAGTTCACCACCGGCTGTTCAGCATGATCGGCATTCTTGGACATCAGCTTTTCTACTTGCTGATAATCGCCTTCAGCCAGTTTCAGCAGCGCCTGTTCGGTCTGTTTGCGTGCGCGACGGCGTTTGCGTCCAACGAACCAACCACGGGTGTGTGCTCCGGTGCGGAAGATGCGACGCAGCAACCATTCAATGGCGAACAGCACCACCATGGTCAAAACCATAATGATCACCAGACCGGTGACGCTGGTTTCAATGTTGTAGTTGTCCGTCTGGATCAAGACATAGCCCTGATGGCCTGCGACGATCGGGCCAACAACGATCCCGGCTATCAGCAATGCAAAGAGCAGTAAGACTTTAAGCATGCTTATTCTCCTTGCGGTGCAGTAGCGGGTGCGGTATCAGCCTGAGGCGCTGCACTTGGCGCAACGGACGGCTGTGACAACAGATTACGCACGCGGGTCTGCATCAGTTTTTCCAGAAGCGCCTGGCTTTGCAGCGTTTCTGGTACATCCATATTGATGTTCTGCTGACTCAGCGAATCCAGCTCATCCAGGAAGGCTTTAGTGGTGGCATCGTCGGTGTCGTAATACGCGCGTACCCATGTGGATACGTTATCCAGCGCCTGCTTATACGTTTGTTGCTGGTGACGCGGGATAGCCTGAGCGGCAACCAACAGACGTGAGCGAAGGTTTTCACGCAGATAGACGTCCTGGTTTGGCGCTAACAGTGGAACCGCAGTTTCATCACGGCGACGAATGGTGATAAAGCCATCCATAAAGTTCTGCCAGCTTTTTTGCAGATTGACGCGCCATTCGCCGAGTGAACTTGAGAGTTCACCGCTGTCGTCGTCCATCGGGGAATCATCGGTAGAGTTGTCAGCCAGGCGCAGGTTATCAATCTGATTCGACAGCTGATTAACCTTCAGAATGATGCCGTCGTAATCGACCTGCGCAACGCCAGAGAGGCTGGCGATATCGTCTGTGATCGCGCGACGAACATTAATCAGGCTCGGGTCATTCATGTCCGCCAGGCTTGCATCTGCGCTTTTCAGCAATGCTGCCGCGGTGGTGACATCCTGATCGCTCCACAGTTTGCGGCCAGCCAGTTTGACGAGGAAATCGGCCTGCGCCAATTGCCAGGTTTTGGCATCGCTCCCGGATATGGTGGCGATTTTCTGCTGCAGCTCATCAAGTTGCTTGTTCTGCGCATCTTGCTGCTGCTTCGCGGCGTTCAGCTGATCGGCCTGCTGCTTAATTACGCCTTCCAGCTCGCTTTTCTGCGATTCTTGCGCTTTTTGCAGGGCGGTGACTTGATTGACCAGCGTGTCGTTAGCCGACGTTTGGCTGGTGCCTTGCTGTTTCACGAGGCCGTACAGGCCAATGCCTGCCGCCAGTGCGATGGCAACGGCTAACACGCTCAGCGCCAATGGGGCTTTGTTGCTGCTTTTCTTCTCAGCGTTTTTCTTTTCAGCATTCTCCGGCTGTGGCGTCAGATCCACGGCCTCCCTGGTCTCTTCAACCACGGCGGAGTTCTCTTTTTGTTCCGTCATTATGGCTTCCAATGTTGAGAGTTATTGTAAAGCACGCAGCAGCGCGTCGTTGTCGGCGCTATCGGCTACCTTGATATTTTGCCAGCCCAATTCCCGGGCCAACTCAGCCAGGCGCTCACTCACCACAAGCACCTCGCAGTGTAACAACCAATGCTCGCGATACCATTGCGGAATAAGCGAAAACAACTGTTCTAACATTTCGCCGCTGGTGATGACCAGTCGGGTCACCCCGCGCGATTGCCAGCGCATGGCTTCTTCCGCGCCGTCATAATGACGGTTACTTCTTTGATAACATTCACAAAATGTAACAATGGTGCCACGACTTTGCAGCGTTTCGCCGAGCAGTTCCCGGCCACCGTTTCCGCGCAAAATCAGCGCTTTCTTGCCCGCAACGTTTTGTAATTCAGGTAATTGTAGCAACACTTCGCTGATTTCCCGATCAAGAGGATAGCGAACGTCAATGCTGCTGACTTTGTGCAGCGCCAGGCCGGTGGTGCGCCCAATGGAAAAATAGCGTGGTGCAGTGGGCCAGCGTTGCCCTGACTGTTGCAGCTGCGCGTGAGCAAATTCAACGGCGTGTTGTGAAAGGGCGATCAGCAGATCGCCATCACCCAATGCGTGCAGGTGCGCTGCTAACTGCGACAGTTCACGGCCTGGGGTAAATTCAATTAACGGAAAGCTCCAGGCCTCGCGCCCCAGCGCACGCAGGCGGCTGACAAGTTCTTCCCCTTGGGGAGACGGGCGAGTGACCAGAATGCTCATTCAGGGGCTTCTCCGTTATACACGTCTGCGAGAATGTCGCGGGCGCCGTTATTCAATAACTCTTCTGCCAGTGAAATGCCGAGTTTTTCGGCGTCGTCAGCCGGGCCGCGACGCTCACCGCGAACCATCTGACTGCCATCCGGTGCGCCAACTAACGCACGTAACCAGATTTCACCGTTGGTTAATTCAGCATAGCTGCCAATCGGCACCTGACAGCCTCCTTCGAGGCGAGTATTCATTGCACGTTCAGCGCAGACGCGCACGGCGGTATCGGCATGATTCAGCGGTGCGAGCAACGCATGCGTCTGTTCGTCGTCGAGACGACACTCAATGCCCACGGCTCCCTGACCCACGGCTGGCAGAGATTGCTCTGGCGATAGCGCCTGGCGAACTCTGTCTTCCAGGCCCAGACGTTTTAGCCCGGCCACGGCCAGAATAATCGCATCGTAATCGCCGTTATCGAGCTTGCCAAGGCGAGTCCCTACGTTACCGCGCAGCGAGCGAATCACCAGGTCCGGGCGGTCGGCGGCCAGTTGGCACTGGCGACGTAAACTTGACGTGCCAACCACGCTGCCTTTTGGCAATGCGTCGATGGAATCAAAATGGTTGGAGACAAACGCATCGCGCGGATCTTCACGTTCGCAAATGGTTGTCAGGCCGAGTCCTTCTGGAAACTCCACCGGAACATCTTTCATCGAATGCACGGCGATATCGGCGCGGTTTTCAAGCAACGCGAGTTCCAGCTCTTTGACAAATAACCCTTTTCCGCCCACTTTCGCCAGCGGCGTATCCAGGATCACATCGCCGCGCGTGACCATCGGGACCAGCTCTACCTGTAGCCCGGGATGGCAAGCCATCAGCGCGTCTTTCACATAATGTGCCTGCCAAAGTGCGAGGGGACTTTGGCGTGTGGCAATTCTTAAAACTTTGTCTAACATGCTTGTTACCGTCGTTATCGTCCGCTAGTCATCCTAACATTGTTGCTATAAGGATGTTAGTTTTCGAGTTTTTCCGAAAATGATCAAAAAGGGATGCGCTGGCGTGTTGAAGAATTTACAGTTGTTAATTGATGCTAAACTTGTTAGTAGCGCAACTTTCTTTACGGTCAATCGGCAAGGTGTTAGATTGATCACGTTTTAAACCGTTTGTTAGCCCGCACCCATACCATCATGGCGACAGACGGTAGCGGTTCTTGTTGAAATTCTAAAAGCCTCCGTATCTCTTGCAGTTCACCGCCTTAGCGATACGCCAGGTTTTAACATCAGGCGATATGTCTTGTACCTCTATATTGAGACACTGAAACAGAGACTGGATGCCATTAATCAATTGCGCGTGGATCGCGCGCTTGCTGCCATGGGGCCAGCTTTTCAGCAGGTCTATAGTCTTCTGCCGACATTGCTTCACTACCATCATCCGCTGATGCCGGGTTACCTTGACGGTAATGTACCCAAAGGCATTTGCCTCTACACGCCTGATGAAACCCAACGCCACTACCTTGATGAGCTTGAACTGCACCGCGGCATGCCGCCGCAAACAACTGTCAAAGGTGAACTGCCGATCACCGGCGTTTATTCAATGGGGAGCACTTCCTCCGTTGGGCAAAGCTGTTCTTCCGATCTCGATATTTGGGTCTGCCATCAGGCCTGGCTTGATAATGAAGAACGCCAGCTGTTGCAGCGTAAATGCAGCCTGCTTGAAAGCTGGGCCGCGTCGCTGGGTGTCGAAGTCAGCTTCTTCCTGATCGACGAAAACCGTTTCCGTCATAATGAAAGCGGCAGCCTCGGCGGTGAAGATTGCGGCTCAACGCAGCACATCTTGCTGCTCGACGAATTTTATCGCACTGCCGTGCGTCTCGCGGGGAAACGTATTCTGTGGAATATGGTGCCATGCGAAGAAGAAGAGCATTACGACGACTATGTCATGAAGCTCTACTCACAGGGCGTGCTGACGCCAAACGAATGGCTGGATCTCGGCGGCATGAGTTCACTCTCTGCTGAGGAATATTTCGGTGCCAGCCTGTGGCAGCTGTATAAGAGCATCGACTCGCCGTACAAAGCGGTACTGAAAACCCTGCTGCTCGAAGCTTATTCCTGGGAATACCCGAACAGCCGTCTGTTGGCAAAAGACATTAAACAGCGCCTGCACGACGGCGAGATCGTTTCATTCGGTCTCGACCCGTACTGCATGATGCTTGAGCGTGTGACGACCTATCTGCAAGCCATTGATGACACCACCCGTTTGGATCTGGTGCGTCGCTGTTTCTACTTAAAAGTCTGCGAGAAACTCAGCCGCGAACGCGCCTGTGTGGGCTGGCGCCGTGAAGTGATTGGCCAGTTAGTAAAAGACTGGGGCTGGAGCGAAGAACGTCTGGCAATGCTGGATAACCGCGCCAACTGGAAGATTGACGAAGTGCGCGATGCGCACAACGAATTGCTCGATGCGATGATGCAGAGCTACCGCAATCTGATTCGCTTCGCGCGCCGTAATAATCTCAGTGTTTCTGCAAGCCCACAGGATATCGGCGTTCTGACGCGTAAACTGTATGCGGCATTTGAAGCACTGCCGGGCAAAGTCACGTTGGTGAACCCGCAAATTTCCCCGGATCTTTCCGAGCCAAACCTGACCTTTATCCATGTGCCGCCGGGCCGTGCCAACCGTACGGGCTGGTATCTCTACAACCGCGCGCCAAACATGGAATCGATCGTCAGTCATCAACCGCTCGAATATAACCGTTATCTTAATAAGCTGGTGGCATGGGCCTGGTTTAACGGCCTGCTGACCTCACGCACCCGCCTGTTTATTAAGGGCAACGGCATTGCCGACCTGGCAAAATTGCAGGAAATGGTGGCAGATGTTTCGCACCACTTCCCGTTACGCTTACCTGCACCAACGCCAAAAGCGCTGTACAGCCCGTGCGAAATTCGCCATCTGGCGATCATCGTCAATCTCGAATATGACCCGACCGCGGCGTTCCGTAATCAGGTGGTTCATTTCGATTTCCGTAAGCTGGATGTGTTCAGCTTTGGTGAAGAGCAAAACTGCCTGATAGGTAGCGTCGATCTGCTGTACCGCAACTCGTGGAATGAAGTGCGTACGCTGCATTTCAACGGCGAGCAGGCGATGATCGAAGCGCTGAAAACCATTCTGGGCAAAATGCATCAGGATGCGGCCCCGCCGGATAGTGTGGAAGTATTCTGCTATAGCCAGCATCTGCGTGGCTTAATCCGTACGCGCGTTCAGCAGTTGGTTTCTGAATGCATTGAACTGCGTCTTTCCAGTACGCGTCAGGAAACGGGGCGCTTCAAGGCGCTGCGTGTGGCGGGGCAAACCTGGGGACTGTTCTTCGAACGTTTGAATGTGTCTGTGCAGAAACTGGAAAACGCCATCGAGTTTTATGGTGCGATTTCCCATAACAAACTGCATGGTCTGTCGGTTAAGGTTGAAACCAACCAGGTGAGATTGCCACCGGTGGTCGACGGCTTTGCCAGCGAAGGGATTATTCAGTTCTTCTTTGAAGACAGCAGCGAAGACAACGGTTTCAATATTTACATTCTGGATGAGAGCAACCGGGCAGAGGTTTATCACCACTGCGAAGGCAGCAAAGAGGAACTGGTGCGCGACGTCAGCCGGTTCTACTCGTCCTCGCATGACCGCTTTACCTACGGTTCAAGCTTTATCAACTTCAACCTGCCGCAGTTCTACCAGATTGTAAAAGTCGATAACCGCGCTCAGGTGATCCCGTTCCGCACGCAGGCGATAGCAGCCGTCGCGCCTGCCAACCAGGACGCAACGACTCCGCTGTTACAGCAGTATTTTTCTTAACGGAAACTGACGGCTTCGCCCGCTTGCTGCGTGGCCGCTTGCTCCAGCAAATCCCAGAAAGCTTCACCGCTGCGATCGCACACCCACACATCGTCTTTTAAATCGAAATGATAGCCACCTTGTTTGGTCGCTAACCACACCTGATGCAACGGCTCCTGGCGGTTAATGATGATTTTGCTGCCGTTCTCGAAGCTTAACGTCAGTACGCCGCCGTTAATCTCACAATCGATATCACTGTCGCCATCCCAGTCGTCAAGGCGTTCTTCGATGGTCATCCACAACTGGTCTGCAAGGCGGTGAAATTCACTGTCGTTCATTGTTGTTTCTCATTTTCAGGTGATGGCGGCAGTATAACGCGAAACAATTCCCGTTGCAGTCAGGCGCTAAACGCTTGCTTTTACATCTTCTCCTGCGATGATAGAAAACAGAAAGCATCAACCACAGGCACTATAAGAATGAAGAACCTTTTTCGACCGCTGGTCCTTTTGGCTGCATTATTCACTCTGTCGGGTTGTGGCCTGAAGGGACCGCTCTATTTTCCGCCGGCAGATAAAACCGCGGCGCCGCCGACCCAACCGGTGGATCCGGGGACTCAGACCACTGAACCGACGCGCAACGATCGTGGCGACAACGGTGGCCCAACCCAGGTTAACAATTAACAAGAAGCCGTTGTTTCTGCGTGGATGGAGTAAATGATGCAGTTCTCTAAAATGCACGGCCTTGGTAATGATTTCATGGTCGTCGATGCGGTAACGCAGAATGTGTTCTTTTCTCCGGAGCTGATCCGCCGCCTGGCCGATCGGCATCACGGTGTGGGCTTCGACCAGCTGTTGGTGGTAGAACCCCCGTACGACCCCGATCTCGATTTCCACTACCGTATTTTTAACGCCGACGGCAGCGAAGTGTCCCAGTGCGGCAACGGCGCGCGCTGCTTTGCACGCTTCGTGCGAATCAAAGGCCTGACCAATAAACGTGATATCCGCGTCAGCACCGCCAATGGCCGTATGGTATTAACCGTAACGGATGACGAGTTGGTGCGGGTGAATATGGGTGAACCCAACTTCGAGCCTTCGCAGGTGCCGTTTCGCGCGAACAAAGCGGAAAAGACCTATATTATGCGGGCCGCCGAGCAAACCATAATGTGCGGCGTTGTCTCAATGGGGAACCCGCATTGCGTCATTCAGGTCGATGATGTTGATACCGCCCCGGTGGAAACATTAGGACCCGTTCTGGAAAGCCACGAGCGTTTTCCTGAGCGTGCCAATATCGGGTTTATGCAGGTGGTGAAAAATGACCACATCCGTTTGCGCGTTTTTGAGCGCGGCGCGGGTGAGACCCAGGCCTGCGGGAGCGGTGCCTGTGCGGCGGTTGCCGTCGGTATTCAGCAGGGTTTGCTGGCCGAAGAGGTACGCGTCGAATTGCCAGGCGGGCGGTTGGATATCGCCTGGAAAGGACCGGGCCAGCCGCTGTTTATGACGGGCCCGGCGGCACACGTCTACGACGGATTTATTCATTTATGAAACCCATCGGGGAAGAACAGCAGGCAGAACTCAACACGCTCGACGATCGGGCGGTAGTCGACTATCTGCTGCAACATCCTGAGTTCTTTATTCGTAACGCTCCGGCGGTGGAACAGATGCGCGTGCCGCATCCTGTTCGCGGTACGGTGTCGTTAGTCGAATGGCACATGGCGCGAGCGAGAAATCACATTAACGCGCTGGAAGAGAACATGACGATGCTGGTGGAGCAGGCGACGGCGAACGAAAGCCTGTTCTATCGTCTGCTGCACCTGCAAACGCGGCTGGCGGCGGCGGAAAGCCTGGATGACATGCTTAATCGCTTTCACCGTTGGGCGCGCGATCTGGGCCTTGCAGGGGCCACTGTGCGTCTGTTCGCCGATCGCTGGCACATTGGTGCGCCGTCTAAATTCACCCAACTGGCGCTCTCGCGTCAGGCATTCGAACCGATCCGCATTCAGCGTTTGGGTCAGGAGCCGCATTTTCTCGGTTCCCTGAACGGTCCCGAACTGCTGGTGATGATGCCCGATGCCAAAGCGATTGGTTCGGTGGCGATGTCGATGCTTGGCAGTGACGGCTCTCTCGGCGTGGTGCTGTTCAGCAGTCGCGATCCGCATCATTATCAGGCCGGTCAGGGCACACACCTGTTGCAGGAAATCTCCCTGATGCTGCCCGGTTTGTTGGAGCGTTGGGTCGAGCGCGTATGACCTCGTCACCGCTTGCCGCGCCCACCGAACGCTTCCTGCGCTATCTCGGCGTTGAACGCCAGCTTAGCCCCATCACTTTGCTCAACTATCAGCGTCAGCTTGATGCCATCATTGCTTTAGCCGACGAAAGCGGCGTGAAAAGCTGGCAACAATGTGACGCTGCGGTGGTGCGCAATTTCGCCGTCCGCAGCCGCCGTAAAGGGCTAGGCCCGGCAAGTCTCGCGCTGCGTCTGTCGGCTCTGCGCAGTTTTTTCGACTGGCTGGTGAGCCAGGGCGAATTACAGGCTAATCCGGCGAAAGCGGTTTCTGCGCCGAAAGCCCCGCGGCATCTGCCGAAGAATATTGACGTCGATGATGTTAACCGACTGTTGGATATTGATCTCAACGATCCCCTGGCAGTGCGCGACAGGGCGATGCTGGAAGTGATGTACGGCGCGGGTTTGCGTCTGTCGGAGCTGGTGAACCTCGACATTAAACATCTCGATCTCGAATCCGGTGAAGTGTGGGTGATGGGTAAAGGCAGCAAAGAACGACGCTTGCCGATTGGCCGAAACGCCGTGCAGTGGATTGAGCACTGGCTTGATCTGCGCGGGCTGTTTGGCAGCGAGGAAAATGCGCTGTTCCTGTCGAAGCTCGGCAATCGTATTTCGGCGCGCAACGTTCAAAAACGTTTCGCGGAGTGGGGCATCAAGCAGGGGCTGAACAGCCATGTGAATCCGCATAAGCTGCGCCACTCCTTTGCCACGCATATGCTGGAATCCAGCGGTGATTTGCGTGGCGTACAGGAACTGCTCGGTCACGCCAATCTCTCGACGACCCAAATCTACACCCATCTTGATTTTCAACATCTTGCCTCGGTATACGACAAGGCACACCCACGCGCAAAACGGGGGAAATAATGCGTTTTTACCGTCCACTGGGCCAGATAGCGGCCCTGACGTTCGACCTCGATGACACCCTTTACGACAACCGGCAGGTGATTCGCCGGACGGAAAAAGAGTCGCTGGCGTTCGTTCGCAGTTATCATCCCGCGTTGCAGGCGCTGGAAAACAGCGATTTCCATCAATTGCGCCAGTCGCTGCGCCAGGCCGATCCAGACATTTATCACGACGTGACCGAATGGCGGCGTCGTGCGGTTGAACAGGCGATGCTTAACGCTGGGCTGTCGACCCGAGAAGCGGCCGTTGGTGCGAATGCGGCGATGGCGAATTTTGCCCAATGGCGCAGTGCGATAGACGTGCCGCAGGAAACGCACGACACCCTCGCACGTCTGGCCGAAAAATGGCCGCTGGTGGCGATCACCAATGGCAACGCACAGCCTGAACTGTTTGGCCTGAACGACTATTTTAAGTTTGTGCTGCGCGCGGGCCCCGATGGGCGCTCGAAGCCTTTTAGCGACATGTACCATCTGGCCGCAGAACGTCTTGATGTACCGCTGGAGCAGATCCTGCACGTGGGCGATGACTTGACGACCGACGTCGCTGGTGCGATTCGCTGTGGCATGCAGGCCTGTTGGATCAATCTGCTCGACGGCGATTTGATGCAAATTGCCGACAGCCGCTTGTTACCTCACCTCGAAATTTCGCGGTTGGCATCCCTCACTACGCTGATATAATCATCAGCAACTCTGTATAAATTCCCAGGGGTTCTGTGAACCCCGACTTTCTTCGGCGGTGCCAATGGACGTTTCTTACCTGCTCGACAGCCTCAATGACAAACAGCGTGAAGCCGTGGCGGCGTCGCGCACTAACATGCTGGTGCTGGCAGGGGCGGGAAGCGGAAAGACGCGCGTGCTGGTTCACCGTATTGCGTGGCTGATGAGCGTGGAAAACTGCTCGCCGTATTCCATTATGGCGGTGACGTTTACCAACAAAGCGGCGGCAGAAATGCGCCATCGTATCGGTCAACTGATGGGCACTACGCAAGGCGGAATGTGGGTCGGTACCTTCCACGGCCTGGCGCACCGTTTGCTGCGTGCGCATCATCTGGACGCCAATCTGCCACAGGATTTTCAAATCCTCGACAGCGAAGACCAGCTGCGCCTGTTGAAGCGTCTGATCAAGGCGATGAACCTCGACGAGAAGCAATGGCCGCCGCGTCAGGCAATGTGGTACATCAACGGTCAGAAAGACGAAGGGCTGCGCCCGCATCACATTCAAAGTTTCGGCAACCCGGTGGAGCAAACCTGGCAGAAGGTTTATCAGGCTTATCAGGAAGCGTGCGACCGTGCGGGTCTGGTGGATTTTGCCGAACTGCTGTTGCGCGCTCACGAACTGTGGCTCAACAAGCCGCATATCTTGCAGCACTACCGCGAGCGTTTCACTAACATTCTGGTCGATGAATTCCAGGATACCAACAACATCCAGTACGCCTGGATCCGCATGTTGGCGGGTGACAGCGGCAAAGTCATGATCGTCGGCGATGATGACCAGTCGATCTACGGCTGGCGCGGCGCGCAGGTCGAAAACATCCAGCGTTTCCTGAATGATTTCCCCGGCGCGGAAACTATCCGTTTGGAGCAGAACTACCGCTCAACCAACAATATTCTGAGCGCCGCCAACGCCCTGATTGAAAACAACAACGGGCGTTTGGGTAAAAAGCTGTGGACCGACGGTGTCGACGGCGAACCGATTTCACTCTACTGCGCCTTCAACGAACTGGACGAAGCGCGGTTTGTCGTGAGCCGTATCAAAGCCTGGCAGGACAACGGCGGCCAGCTTGAACAGTGCGCCATTCTCTATCGCAGCAACGCCCAGTCGCGTGTGCTGGAAGAGGCGCTGCTCCAGGTCAGTATGCCGTACCGTATTTATGGCGGGATGCGCTTCTTCGAACGCCTGGAAATCAAAGATGCGCTGTCGTATCTGCGCCTGATTGCCAACCGTAACGATGATGCGGCGTTTGAACGCGTGGTGAACACCCCCACGCGTGGCATCGGCGACCGCACACTGGACGTGGTGCGTCAGGCGTCCCGCGATCGTCAGCTCACGCTGTGGCAGGCCTGTCGTGAACTGCTGAAAGACAAAGCCCTCGCAGGGCGTGCGGCTAGCGCCTTACAGCGTTTTATGGAGCTTATCGACGCGTTGGCACAAGAAACAGCCGACATGCCGCTGCATGTGCAAACTGACCGGGTGATTAAAGATTCCGGCCTGTTCATGATGTATGAGCAAGAAAAAGGCGAGAAAGGCCAGACGCGTATTGAGAACTTAGAGGAACTGGTGACGGCGACGCGCCAGTTCAGCTACAACGATGAAGAAGAAGATTTGATGCCGTTGCAGGCGTTCTTGTCCCACGCGGCGCTGGAAGCGGGCGAAGGGCAGGCAGATACCTGGCAAGATGCGGTTCAGCTGATGACATTGCACTCGGCGAAAGGGTTGGAGTTCCCGCAAGTGTTTATTGTCGGCGTCGAAGAAGGCATGTTTCCGAGCCAGATGTCACTCGATGAAGGCGGGCGTCTGGAAGAAGAGCGCCGACTGGCATATGTCGGCGTGACACGCGCGATGCAAAAGCTGACGCTGACCTATGCCGAAACCCGTCGCTTGTATGGCAAAGAGGTGTATCACCGCCCGTCTCGTTTCATCGGCGAATTACCGGAAGCCTGCGTGGAAGAAGTACGCTTACGCGCCACCGTGAGTCGCCCGGTAAGCCATCGGCAGATGGGCACGCCGATGTCGGAAAACGATACGGGCTACAAACTGGGCCAGCGTGTACGTCACCCGAAATTTGGCGAAGGCACGATTGTGAATCTTGAAGGAAGCGGAGAACACAGCCGTTTACAGGTGGCGTTCCAGGGCCAGGGAATCAAATGGTTAGTGGCGGCTTATGCGCGCCTCGAAAATGCATAACACTAAGAAATGCATAATAAATTTTTAATGTTCTGCGAGTCATAAACGCCAGAGTGGGGGAAATCCGCCCTGGCGCTTCGCTCTCTGTTGACGCTGCATTTAGGCTGGCGTAACATGCGCACACGAATACGCTAAGAGGACTGATACCTTGGACACACCCAGTAGATACTGGCTCAATTTCCTGCAATCCAGGAACAACTCCTAAGGCTATCACCCGACGCTGATGGCCTTAGAGGTTGTCAGTGACATGCAATATTCCCGTCGCTCTGAGTCAGGCTTAATGGTCTGAAACCCCCGATGTTTCTGTGTGCCCACCGTACTGTCCGATAATTTTTTGCATTGGGAGTCCCGGTCATGCTGAGCGCATTTCAACTGGAAAACAATCGCTTAACGCGTCTTGAGTCGGATGACATCGAACACCTTGCCACCTCGGTATGGGTTGATTTGGTGGAGCCGGACGACGAAGAGCGTCAACGCGTACAGACAGAACTGGGCCAAAATCTGGCGACACGTCCTGAACTGGAAGACATCGAGGCATCGGCCCGTTTCTTTGAAGACGAAGACGGGCTGCACATTCACTCCTTCTTCTTCTTTGAAGATGCTGACGATCACGCCGGTAACTCCACGGTGGCGTTTACCATTCGCGAAGGCCGCCTGTTCACGCTTCGTGAGCGCGAACTGCCTGCGTTCCGTTTGTATCGTATGCGCGCCCGTAGCCAGGAGATGGTTGACGGTAACGCGTTTGAGCTGCTGCTTGATCTGTTCGAAACCAAAATCGAACAGCTGGCGGATGAAATCGAAAACATCTACAGCGATCTGGAAAAGCTGAGTCGCGTCATTATGGAAGGCCATCAGGGCGATGAATATGATGAGGCGCTCTCGACGTTAGCGGAGCTGGAAGATATCGGCTGGAAAGTGCGTTTGTGTCTGATGGATACCCAGCGCGCGCTGAACTTCCTGGTACGTAAGGCGCGTTTGCCAGCGGTTCAGCTCGAGCAAGCGCGTGAAATTCTGCGAGATATCGAATCCCTGTTGCCGCACAACGAATCCCTGTTCCAGAAAGTTAACTTCCTGATGCAGGCGGCGATGGGCTTTATCAACATCGAGCAGAACCGCATCATCAAGATCTTCTCGGTGGTTTCGGTGGTGTTCTTGCCACCGACGCTGGTGGCGTCAAGCTACGGGATGAACTTTAAATTTATGCCGGAACTGGAGCTTAGCTTCGGTTATCCCGCAGCCATTATCCTGATGATCCTCGCCGGACTGGCGCCGTATCTCTACTTCAAGCGCCGGAACTGGCTGTAAGTATCACGTCATAATCGCGGCGGCTTGCCGGACTGAAGCCGCCGATCAACAACGGCTCCGCGATTTTTTCATCCTCTGCAATGTCTCTTAATGCCTCTCGCAGCGCTTCGAGCGTTTGTGCGGATGTATGACGTGAGGTGATCAGCGGCAAGCCCGGCGTCAATTCCGTCTCGCCAACGATCGACAAACCGACCAGAGCCTGTGGTTCATAACGTCTCAGTAATGCCAGAGTGACACAGTCGATAGCGGCCATATCTGCGGTTCCGTTTTGCACGGCATTCAGCGATTGGCGATGGCTGCCGCTCCACATGATCGAACGGAAAAACGTATCGTCATGGGCCAGATGATGACGCAGCGCATGATAGCCTGACTGCGAATCCGGCGAATTACACGCGGCGATGCGTCCGCGAAAATTGGTCAAGGCTTTGTCTTTGTCGACCTCACGCACCACAATCAGACTGCGATAGTTTCTGCCTTCGCAGCCCTGCGCCGTGTAATGAAAGCAGCCGACTACCTGCACGTCCAGCAACTGCGTTACCAGCGGATATCCGCAGGTCTGGCTCAGGAGTAAATTGTCCTCCTGCCAATGCCCGAGCAGCTCCGTCTGGCGTTGAACGTGCGAATCGGGAAAACGCAGCTGCACGGCTTTTGCCAGCGCGTCCGTGGCGATGCGATTAACGTCATACATCGGGAAGGCGATATTACCGGCCATGCTGGTTTTCCTCAAAACGGCCAGGGTGAACGGTGACGTCCACCGGGCGAAAGCGATAGTTGCGCCACCATTCCCGATAGCCTTTCACCACAAATCCGTGATTACGCTGAGCGTAATGTTCTTTGTCACGTAGCCAGACGTTACGCAAGCCGTACCACGGCACGCCGGGTAAATCGTGATGAACCGAATGATAGTTCAGATTCAGAAACAGTAAACGCCACGGCAGTGAGGTTTCGGTGATCGCCGAACGGGCCAGCGGGTCGTCCGCTGCCCGATGTTCCAGAAACGAACGTATTTTGGTTATCGCCAGTGCCGGATAGCTCACCGCCAGCAGATACCACAGAACGGAAAACCCGTTATGTCTCAGCCAGCCAAACAGCAGCGCTAACAGCGTAAAATGTACCAGCCACATGGCAATAGCGTGGCGATCCCCTCGTTGGAACGATGCGACCATTCCGGCAAAGACGCCGAAAATATCCAGTAGTGGGGCTAAGAATAAACGGCCCAAAAAAGTATTCCGCACATGGATAATGCGTTGCTGCCAGCGGCTAAAACGCCGCCAGCGTTCGGCAGAAAAATAATAGGTTTCAGGATCTTCGCCCGGCACGGTCAGCAGTTGATTGCGGTGATGCGCCAGATGGGAATCACGATACAGCCCGAACGGATACCACACCGCCAGCGGCAGCAGGCCAAACAGTTGATTGAGACGCGACCAGCGTGTGGGATGCCCGTGGATCAACTCATGCTGGAGTGACATATACCAGGCGGTGAACAGAATCAGCAGGGTGGTTGAAGCAAAAAGCCCCAGCGCGGCGCTGAAAGCCAGTGTCGCAAACCAGCCGCCGTAAATAACGAACATCAGGATCCACGTGGGCAGTTCGCTGCGCCATAGCCAGCTTTTGGCAAGCAGACGCACGGTCTGACGCTGCTCGTCATGCAGCCAGGCTGCGCGTTTTACGGTATTGGGGATTAGCATCCGGCTTCACATCCAAAGGAGTTATCCGCTGAAGATGTGAGAAGCCGTTTGAAATAACAAAGAATTTAACTGAATGAGCTTTGCCGCCAACCGGCAAAGCCAGGGGTATCAGCGTTTTGGCGTGCGGCGCAGGGTATAAAGCGCATCCGCAACAAACACCGCCAGCGCGACCCAGATAAACGCGAAGGTCACCATTTTATCGGCACCCGGCGTTTCACCGTAGAACACGACGGCGAGGATAAACATCAGCGTTGGGCCGATGTACTGGAAGAAGCCCAGCGTGGAAAGTCGCAGTCGGGTGGCCGCGCCGGTGAAGCATAACAATGGAATAGTGGTGACCACGCCCGCCGCCATCAGCAGCAGATTCAGCGACAACGGATTTTGCCCCATATGGCTGGTGGCGCTGTCGGCGATGCCGAACAGGTAAATCGCCGCGACAGGCAGCAGCCAGAGCGTTTCCACCAACATGCCCGTTTGCGCATCGACGGCGATTTTCTTACGCACCAGGCCGTAAAACGCAAAGCTGAACGCCAACCCCAACGCGATAATCGGTAGAGAACCGAACGTCCAGAGCTGAACCAACACGCCACAGGCCGCGAGAAACACCGCGAACCATTGCATCCGACGGAAGCGCTCGCCGAGGAAAATCATCCCCAACACAATATTCACCAGCGGGTTGATGAAATAGCCGAGGCTCGCTTCGAGCATATGCTGGTTATTCACCGCCCAGATGAACAGCAGCCAGTTGCCGCCAATCAGCACCGCAGAAAGCGCCAACAGGAAGATTTTTTTCGGCGTCTGGCACAACCGTTTAATGCCATCCCACTGACGGCTGATGGTAATCAGCGCCACCATAAAGAAGAACGACCAGATAATACGGTGAGTGAGAATTTCGTCGGCAGGCACGTAGTGAATGAGCTTGAAATACGCCGGTGCTACGCCCCAAATAAAATAAGCGACAAGGGCGAGTATCACCCCTTGCCGCGTCTGTTTCGCATCCATGGGAAAATCCGTTACATAAAAGTAAAGGGATGTTACCCGATTTCACTGCTTCAACCCACCATATAAGTGGCGGTTGCGCTGGCGATATAGACCTGCTCTTCGTTATGCAATTCGACGCGCGCCACTGCCACTTTATTGCCCGCGCGCAGCAGACTACTGGTGGCGGTAAAGCGGTTGCCGCGCCCAGGGCGCAGGTAGTCGACACGCAAATCGATGGTGCCCATTCGTGACAAGCGTTGGCGTAATTCGTCTTCGTTAATGGTGTCGTGACGGGTAAGCGTGCTGCCGACGCAGACCAGACCCGCGGCGACATCCAGCGCCGAGGCGATCACCCCGCCATGCAGAATACTTTGCGCCCAGTTGCCGACCATCATCGGCTGGTTATTAAAGCTCAATTGAGCAAAGGATTTCTCGTAGCGTTCCAGCTCAAGACCTAGCGCGCGGTTAAACGGCATGTGATACACAAAAATATCGCCCACCAGCTTCAGCGCGGCTTCGGCGGTCAATTCTGCTGACATAACACCTGTCCATTGGTAAATGAAATGTTGATTTTATGCCGATGGAATGTTGATTTCTACTTTCGGAACCGATAACCGCGCAAGAAATGGATAAGTATGTAAAATGAGCTCCGACTCATTATCTAATAATAAATTTTTTCAGGAGAACTCCCAATGCGAACCAGGCTGGGTTGGTTACTGGCAGTAGCAGGGCTGCCACTTTCCGTTTATGCGCAGGAAGCGACAATTAAAGACGTACATGATGCGCCCGCTGTGCGTGGCAGCATCATCGCCAATATGCTGCAAGAGCACGACAATCCTTTTACGCTTTACCCGTACGACAGCAATTATGTGATTTACACCTATACCAGCGACATGAACAAAGAGGCGATCCAGAGCTATAACTGGGCCGACAATGCGCGCAAGGACGAGGTGAAATTTCAGCTGAGTTTAGCGTTCCCGCTGTGGCGCGGAATTTTGGGCGATAACTCTGTGCTCGGCGCTTCCTATACCCAGAAGTCCTGGTGGCAGCTTTCGAATACCTCTGAGTCTGCGCCGTTCCGTGAAACCAACTACGAGCCGCAGTTGTTCCTCGGTTTTGCCACCGATTACCAGTTTGCAGGCTGGACGCTACGTGACGTCGAGTTTGGTTTTAACCACGATTCCAATGGGCGCTCCGATCCCACTTCCCGTAGCTGGAACCGTCTTTACACGCGTTTGATGGCGCAAAACGGCAACTGGCAGGTGGAAGTGAAGCCGTGGTATGTGGTGGGCGATACCGATGACAACCCCGATATCACCAAGTATATGGGCTACTATCAGCTCAAAGTGGGTTACCACCTGGGCGAGGCCGTATTAAGCGTCAAAGGTCAGTACAACTGGAATACGGGCTACGGCGGTGCAGAGCTGGGTCTGAGCTATCCGATGACCAAACACGTGCGTATTTATACCCAACTGTACAGCGGTTACGGCGAGTCGCTGATCGATTACAACTACAACCAGACGCGCGTCGGCGTAGGTGTAATGCTCAACGATCTGTTTTAAACGTTGCACTCTTGCTCGCAGGCGCTGAAAATAGCGCCTGTTTTAATTTCAGGATTGGGGTGAGTGTGGCGCAGGCGGAAGTGATAAATCAGGCATCGCTGGCAAGACAGGTTTTACAGGAAACCTTTGGCTACCAGCAGTTCCGCCCGGGTCAGGAAACCATCATCGAGACGGCGCTCGCAGGGCGTGACTGTCTGGTGGTGATGCCGACCGGCGGCGGGAAATCCCTGTGCTATCAGGTTCCCGCGCTGGTTCTCGACGGTCTGACGGTCGTTGTCTCTCCGCTGATCTCACTGATGAAAGACCAGGTCGATCAGTTGCTCGCCAACGGCGTGTCTGCGGCCTGTCTCAACTCCACCCAAAGCCGCGAACAGCAGCAGGAAGTAATGGCGGGCTGTCGTACCGGTAAAATCCGCCTGCTGTATATCGCCCCTGAGCGCCTGATGCTCGACAACTTCCTCGACAATCTCAGCCACTGGAATCCGGTGATGCTGGCCGTCGATGAAGCGCACTGTATTTCCCAATGGGGTCATGATTTCCGCCCGGAATACGCCGCGTTGGGCCAATTGCGTCAGCGTTATCCGACGCTGCCGTTTATGGCGTTGACCGCCACTGCCGATGACACCACCCGTAGCGATATCGTGCGTCTGTTGGGTCTCAACGATCCGCTGATCCAAATCAGCAGCTTCGACCGCCCGAATATCCGCTACATGCTGATGGAGAAGTTTAAGCCTCTCGATCAACTGATGCGCTACGTGCAGGAACAGCGCGGCAAATCCGGCATTATTTACTGCAACAGCCGTGCGAAAGTGGAAGACACCGCCGCGCGTCTGCAAAGCCGTGGCATCAGCGCAGGCGCATATCACGCCGGGCTGGAACATACCGTGCGTGCCGATGTGCAGGAACGTTTCCAGCGCGATGACTTACAAATCGTGGTTGCAACCGTCGCCTTTGGCATGGGTATCAACAAGCCCAACGTCCGCTTCGTGGTGCATTTCGACATTCCGCGCAACATCGAATCCTACTATCAGGAAACGGGCCGCGCCGGGCGTGACGGGCTGCCCGCCGAAGCGATGCTGTTTTACGATCCGGCCGATATGGCGTGGCTGCGCCGCTGTCTTGAAGAAAAACCGCAAGGGCAGTTGCTGGATATCGAACGCCACAAACTTAACGCGATGGGCGCGTTTGCTGAGGCGCAAACCTGTCGTCGTCTGGTGCTGCTGAATTACTTTGGTGAAGGGCGTCAGGAGCCGTGCGGCAACTGCGATATTTGTCTCGATCCGCCTAAGCAGTACGACGGCGTGAACGATGCGCAGATTGCGCTCTCAACCATTGGCCGCGTCAATCAACGTTTTGGTATGGGCTATGTGGTGGAAGTGCTGCGCGGCGCCAATAACCAGCGTATTCGCGAAATGGGCCACGATAAGCTCAAAGTGTATGGAATGGGGCGCGACAAGAGCCATGAACACTGGGTGAGCGTTATCCGTCAGCTCATTCACCTCGGTTTTGCGACGCAAAATATCGCCCTGCATTCCGCGCTACAGCTCACTGCTGCTGCGCGTCCTGTTCTGCGTGCCGAAATCCCGTTGCCACTTGCTGTACCGCGCGTATTGGCGTTGAAACCGCGCGTGGCGCAGAAATCCTACGGCGGAAACTACGACCGCAAGCTGTTCGCCAAACTGCGCAAGCTGCGTAAAGTCATCGCCGACGAGGAAAACATCCCTCCTTATGTGGTGTTTAACGATGCCACGCTGATTGAAATGGCTGAACAGATGCCAACGTCACCGGGCGAAATGCTCAGTGTGAACGGCGTCGGGGTGCGTAAGCTGGAGCGTTTTGGTCAGGAGTTTCTGGCGCTGATCCGCTCACATGTTGATGGGGATGATGAGGAGTAGGCAGTCGGGCAAAAAAGTGCCAGAATGACTATTCACTGAATCAATACCCCCGCGAGTTTCCTATGCTGATGCTTTTTCTTTCCGTGGCAATGGTGCATTTGATTGCGCTGATGAGCCCCGGCCCGGACTTTTTCTTCGTGTCGCAAACTGCCGTCAGTCGCTCCCGTAAAGAAGCGATGATGGGCGTGCTCGGCATTACCGCAGGTGTTATGGTTTGGGCGGGTGTGGCGCTGCTCGGTCTGCATCTGCTGATCGCAAAGATGGCCTGGCTGCACAATATCATCATGGTCGGCGGTGGTTTATATTTGTGCTGGATGGGTTATCAGATGCTGCGCGGCGCACTCAAAAAGAGCGAAGCCCCCGTTGAAACGCCGGAAGTCGAACTGGCGCAGGGTGGTAAAAGTTTCCTCAAAGGACTGCTGACCAATCTTGCCAACCCGAAAGCGATTATCTATTTCGGCTCGGTGTTCTCACTGTTTGTCGGTGATGACATTGGCGGCGCAGAGCGCTGGGGCATCTTTGTGCTGATTATTATCGAAACCTTCGCATGGTTTACCGTTGTCGCAAGCTTGTTTGCTTTGCCGACCATGCGCCGTGGTTATCAGCGCATGGCCAAATGGATTGACGGCGTGGCCGGTACTCTGTTTGCCGGGTTTGGCATTCACCTGATTATCTCCCGCTAATCATGCATGGCGCGCTGACGCAAGCAGTGCGCCCACCAGCATAAACAGCGATCCAAAAATCTTATTCAGGGCCTTCATTTGACGAGGGCCTTTGATCCAACTGGCAATTCGCGTTGCCAGTGTCGCATAGCCAATCATCACGATGATATCCACCACAATGGTCGTCACGCCGAGCACCACGTACTGCATCACCTGCGGTTGATGCGGCACAATAAACTGCGGAAACAGCGCGGCCAGAAACACAATGCTTTTCGGGTTGGTCAGATTCACAAACACCGCACGCTTAAAAAGATGCCCGCGGGTTTGTACTTTCGCCACCGCATTGAGATCGATAGCACCGGCGGCGCGCCATTGCTGAATGCCGAGCCAGATAAGATAGGCAACACCGGCCCATTTCAAAATCTCGAACGCCAGTACCGAACGGGAAAACAGCGTGCCCAGTCCCACGCCGACCAACACGATATGAATACCCAGCCCCGTTTGCAGCCCGGCAATCGACGCCGCTGCACCACGATAACCGTGATTGATTGCCGTGGTCATGGTGTTGATGGCCCCGGAACCCGGGGAAAGGCTTAAGATAATGGACGTTAGCAGATAGGCGAACCACCATTCAAAGGTCACGAGAGACTCCCTGATTGATTATTTTTATGCCACAATACCTCATTGCGCAGGTGTTGTAAGTCACGCCATTCAAAATACTCTCTTTCGCAGTGAGCAGGGGTAGATAGCCGATGTTTCGGCAGAAAATGGACTGGAAAACCAGAGAAAACGCGTATGCCGCTTTCACGATGGGACCGCTGAATAATTTCTGGCGTCAACGTGAAGAAGCAGAATTTACAGGCGTGGATAATGTTCCGGTACGCTTTGTTCGCTTTCGTGCTAAAAAACACGATCGGGTGATTGTCGTCTGTCCCGGCCGTATCGAGAGCTACGTGAAATACGCGGAGCTGGCCTATGACCTGTTCTACAGCGGATTCGACGTACTGATCATCGATCACCGCGGGCAAGGGTTGTCCGGGCGAATGCTCGACGACAGCCATCGCGGGCACGTGGTGAATTTCAGTGATTACGTTGATGACCTGACCGCCTTCTGGCAACAGGAAGTGGCGCCAGGGCCGTGGCGTAAACGCTATATTCTTGGGCACTCAATGGGCGGGGCTATCTCCACGCTGTTTGTGCAGCGTAATCCTGGCCAGTGCGATGCGCTTGCGCTTTGCGCGCCCATGTTCGGTATCATCATGCGTCTGCCTGACTGGATGGTGCGGCCAATTCTTGATTTCGCTGAGGGCCATCAGCGCATCAGAGAAAGCTACGCCATGGGCACCGGACGCTGGCACGCGTTGCCGTTCGGTCTCAATGCCCTGACCCACAGCCGTGAACGTTATCGGCGTAACCTCGGGTTCTATGCCGACAATCCTTATCTCCGTGTCGGCGGGCCAACGTACCATTGGGTGCGGGAAGGGGTACTTGCCGGTGAAGAAATTTTGGCGGGCGCGGCGAACGACGACACGCCAACGTTGCTGATTCAGGCCGAAGAAGAAAAGGTCGTGGATAACCGCATGCACGATCGCTATTGTGAACGCCGCGCCGCCGCGGGCAAACCTTGTGAAGGTGACAGCCCGCTTGTCATACAAGGTGCTTATCATGAGATCCTTTTTGAAAAGGACGATATGCGCTCAGTCGCGCTCCACACCCTCGTCGAGTTTTTTGATCGACATAATTAATCCGGCGCTAATGCCGCTCTTACCAGAGGTTTAATTCGTTTATGTACCAGGTTGTTGCGTCTGATTTAGATGGTACGTTGCTCAATCCCGACCATCGTCTCTCCCCCTACACCAAAGAAACGCTGACCCTTCTGACTGAAAAAGGCGTGAACTTCGTTTTTGCGACGGGCCGCCACCATATTGACGTTGGGCAGATCCGTGACGGCTTGGGTATCAAGGCGTTCATGATCACCTCCAACGGTGCCCGCGTGCACGATACCGACGGCAATCTGGTGTTTGCCCACAACCTCGACAGCTATATCGCATCGGATCTGTTTGGCGTGGTGAATAACAACCCGGATATCGTCACCAACGTGTACCGCAACGACGAATGGTTCATGAACCGTCACCGTCCGGAAGAGATGCGTTTCTTCAAAGAAGCGATTTTCAACTACACGCTGTACGAACCGGGGCTGCTGGAAGCGGAAGGCGTGAGCAAAGTGTTCTTCACCTCGCCGAATCACGAAGTGCTGCTGCCGCTGGAACAGGCGATCAACGCGCGCTGGGGCGATCGTGTCAACGTGAGTTTCTCGACGCTGACCTGTCTGGAAGTAATGGCGGGTGGTGTATCAAAAGGGCACGCGCTGGACGCCGTGGCGAAAATGATGGGTTACGGCCTGCCAGATTGCATCGCGTTTGGCGACGGCATGAACGACGCCGAAATGCTGTCGATGGCGGGCAAAGGCTGCATCATGGAAAACGCCCATCAGCGCCTGAAAGATTTACATCCTGAACTGGAAGTGATTGGCACCAACGTGGATGACGCCGTGCCGCATTATCTGCGCCGACTGTATCTCAATCAGCCGTAACGCAGCGTGATTCGCTCCACTCAATAAAAGCCCTACTCGTTAGGGCTTTACTGTATAACCATCCCTGCGCGTACTTCACGCCATGTGATTTCAGCCATGTGGCCTGTGCCTGAGTTTCTACCCCTTCCGCCAGTGGCTCCAGCGACAATGACTGGGCCAGAGCAATCACCTGTGGCAGTAAGCTCTTGCCTGGGACCGGATCAACCAGCGTTTTATCGATTTTCAGCATGTCGAATTTCAGCGCCTGCAGATAGTTCAGATTGGCGTAACCGCTGCCAAAATCATCCAGATAAATGGCATGGCCTGCCTTGCGATAGCACTCGACCATCGGGGCGATCGCCTGGGGATCGATCATGCTGCTTTCGGTAATTTCCAGAACGATTTGCTGCGGTCGAACACCATAGTCACTACACAGCGCGGTGAGATGCAACAGCAGGTCGGTGGATTGCAGGTCGTCAGGTTCGATATTGATCGAGACATACTGATACGGATTTTGGCGTAACCAGCAGCCGAGATCGCTAAACACTTGTTCAATAACCCATTTCGTCATGCTGGTCAGCAACTGGGTTTCGCGTGCGAAGGGGATAAAACTGTCCGGCGGCAGCAGTTTCCCGTCCGGCTGTGGCCAGCGGATCAGCGCTTCTGCCCCCACAACACTCCCACTCTCCAACTGCACGATAGGTTGATACCACATTTCAAGCTGCTGAGTATGAATGGCCTTTTGCAACCGGGCGCGTGAGGCGTTCAGTTGGCAAAGTACAGCAGGAATAAAACTGTTGTCGGACACAGACTCCATCCTGAAAGTGCTCCTGATGGGGGAAGGGGATCAGTATTCCTCGAAATTAGCGGTTTAACTATCAGTAATGGCCTAATTAGGGCGAGGAAAACGCTTGCCTCGCACATGATTGGTTTTTATTTGGTCAGTTGTCAACTGAACACTCCGCTACAATGAGCGCTTGTTATCCTAAGAGAGTCTCATCGTGGCGTTATTGATCATCACCACCGTTTTGTGGGCGTTTTCCTTTAGCCTGATTGGCGAATACCTGGCGGGGAGCGTCGACAGCTATTTTTCCGTGCTGATGCGCGTGGGCCTCGCGGCGTTAGTCTTCCTGCCATTCCTGCGCGCGCGTGCGCAATCCGCGCGTGTATTGCTGATGTACATGCTGGTGGGCGCGATGCAGCTCGGTATCATGTATCTGCTCGCGTTCCGCGCCTATCTGTACCTGACCGTATCCGAATTCCTGCTGTTTACGGTGCTAACGCCGCTGTATATCACGTTGATTTACGACCTGATGAGCAAGCGCAGATTACGCTGGGGCTATTTGCTGAGTGCGATGCTGGCGGTAGTTGGCGCGGCGATCATTCGTTATGACCATGTCAGTCCGCACTTCTGGACCGGCTTGCTGCTGGTGCAATTGTCGAATATCAGCTTTGCCCTCGGCATGGTGGGCTATAAGCGCTTAATGGAAATCCACCCAATGCCGCAGCACAACGCCTTCGCGTGGTTTTATCTGGGGGCGTGTATCGTCGCGGTGGTCGCGTGGTTCATGCTTGGCAATCCACAAAAACTGCCAACGACCACGCTGCAATGGGGCATTTTGGTGTGGCTCGGCGTAGTGGCTTCCGGGCTCGGTTACTTCATGTGGAACTATGGCGCCACACAGGTAGACGCCGGGACGCTGGGGATCATGAATAATATGCATGTGCCTGCCGGACTGCTGGTGAATCTGGCGATTTGGCAACAGCAGCCGCACTGGCCAAGCTTTATCATAGGGGCGTTGGTGATTGTGGCTTCGCTGTGGGTCCATCGCCATTGGGTCGCTCCGCGCTCCGCACAAACGGCAGATGATCGCAGGCGTGATTCCGCGCTGAACGAATAAACGCTTCCGTTACCGGCTGACGCTGCTCGCCATCGCGCACAGCGGCGTACAGTCGGCTCCACAGGCCTTCGCCCAGGGTTTTGGTCACCACCAGGCCCTGGCGTTCAAAACTCTCCACCACCCAGTGCGGCAGAGCGGCGATGCCCATTCTTGCCGCCACCATCTGAATCAATAACAACGTGTTATCCACACTTTTCAGCGACGGGCTGACGCCTGCCGGTTGCAGGAAATGACGCCAGATATCCAGCCGTTGACGTTGCACCGGATAAATCAGCAGTGATTCCGTGGCGATATCTTCCGGCGTAATACGAGCTTTCGCCGCCAGTGGATGTTCCGGGGCCATCACCAGACGCACTTCATAATCAAACATCGGTGAATAATGCAGACCGCTGCGCGGCAGAATGTCCGAGGTCAACACGATATCCAGCTCGCCTTGCTGTAAAGCAGGCTGAGGGTCGAACGTCACGCCGGATTTGAAATCCATCTCCACCTGCGGCCAGCCCGCGCGGAAATTCTCCAGCGCGGGTGTCAGCCATTGAATGCAGCTGTGGCACTCAATGGCGATGCGCAGCGTGGTTTGCTGCGGCTCATTGCAGGCCTGCAACGCACGGCTAATCTGCGGCAGCACCTGATTCGCCAACTGCAACAGGATTTCGCCCTGCGGCGTAAAGCGCAGCGGCTGACTCTTACGCACAAACAGCCGGAAGCCAAGGCGCTGTTCCAGATCGCTGAACTGGTGAGAAAGCGCGGATTGCGTCTGGTGCAGCATCGCCGCCGCTGCTGCTAGCGATCCGCTGTTCCGCAACGCTTGCAGCGTTTTCAGGTGTTTAATCTCGATCATGAAAGTCCTTCACTTCGGCATGAAAATGTTGCGCTTGTGAAACACACACTACCTGTCAATTATAGATGTGTAAACATCTGGACGGCTAAATCCTTTATCTTTCGAATTCATGGTGCGTTGGCAGCGCTTGCTTACCCCGGTCACTTACTCAAGTAAGCTCCCGGGGATAAGCCATCTTGCCGCCTTCCCTGAATCCGAAATCTTTCGGATTACATCATTAAGAGGCGACAATATGACAATCAAGAACCACACCCTCGGATTCCCTCGCGTTGGCCTGCGCCGCGAGCTGAAAAAAGCACAAGAGAGCTACTGGGCGGGGAATATCACCCGTGAAGAACTGCTGACAGTGGGTCGCGAACTGCGAACTCGTCACTGGCAACAGCAGAAAGAGGCGGGCGTGGATTTACTGCCGGTCGGCGATTTTGCCTGGTACGACCATGTACTGACCACCAGTCTGCTGCTGGGTAACGTGCCGGCGCGTCATCAGAATAAAGACGGTTCCGTCGATATCGACACCCTTTTCCGCCTTGGTCGCGGTCGAGCACCAACCGGCGAACCTGCGGCGGCAGCGGAAATGACCAAATGGTTTAACACCAACTATCACTACATGGTGCCGGAATTCAGCAAAGGCCAGCAGTTCAAACTGACCTGGACACAGCTGCTGGATGAAGTCGACGAAGCGCTGGCGCTGGGCCATAACGTGAAACCTGTTCTGCTCGGCCCGGTAACCTATCTGTGGCTCGGCAAAGTGAAAGGCGAGCAATTTGACCGCCTGAGTCTGCTGAAAGACATTCTGCCTGTTTACCAACAGGTGCTGGCGGAGCTGGCAAAACGCGGTGTTGAATGGGTACAAATCGACGAGCCGATTCTGGTGCTTGAACTACCGCGCCAGTGGCTTGACGCTTTCCAGTCCGCTTATGACGCGCTGCAAGGCCAGACAAAACTGCTGCTGACGACCTATTTCGAAGGCGTCACGCCAAACCTCGACACCATCACCGCGCTGCCGGTGCAGGGTCTGCATGTCGATTTGGTGCACGGTAAAGATGATGTGGCCGAGCTGCATAAACGCCTGCCAGCCGATTGGCTGCTGTCTGCCGGTCTGGTGAACGGGCGTAACGTCTGGCGTGCCGATCTGACCGAGAAATACGCGCAAATTAAGGACATCGTCGACAAACGTTACCTGTGGGTGGCTTCTTCTTGTTCCCTGCTGCACAGCCCAATCGACTTGAGCGTAGAAACGCGCCTTGATGCGGAAGTCAAAAGCTGGTTTGCCTTCGCGCTGCAAAAATGTGAAGAACTGGCGCTGCTGCGTGATGCACTGAACAGTGGCGACACGGCGGCGATTACCGAGTGGAGCGCCCCGATCCAGGCGCGTCGTCACTCAACTCGCGTTCACAATGCGGCAGTGGAAAAACGCCTGGCAGCGATCACCGCACAGGACAGCCAGCGCTCCAGCCCTTACGCCGAGCGTGCCGCAGCGCAGCGCACCCGTTTTAATCTGCCTGCCTGGCCGACAACCACCATCGGTTCCTTCCCGCAAACCACTGAAATTCGCGGCCTGCGTCTGGACTTTAAAAAAGGCGCGTTGGACGCGAATAACTACCGCACCGGCATTGCTGAACATATCAAACAGGCAATCGTAGAGCAGGAACGTTTGGGGCTGGACGTGTTGGTACACGGCGAAGCCGAGCGTAATGACATGGTGGAATACTTCGGTGAGCACCTGGACGGTTTCGTCTTCACCCAGAATGGTTGGGTGCAGAGCTACGGTTCCCGCTGTGTGAAACCGCCGGTGGTGATCGGCGACGTCAGCCGCCCGGAAGCCATTACTGTGGAGTGGGCGAAGTACGCGCAGTCTCTGACCGACAAACCGGTGAAAGGGATGCTGACCGGCCCGGTGACCATTCTTTGCTGGTCGTTCCCGCGTGAAGACGTGACCCGTGAAACCATCGCCAAACAAATAGCGCTGGCGCTGCGTGATGAAGTGGCAGACCTGGAAGCGGCGGGTATCGGCATCATCCAGATTGACGAACCGGCACTGCGCGAAGGGTTGCCGCTGCGTCAAAGCGACTGGGAAGCGTACCTGGCGTGGGGCGTGGAAGCGTTCCGCATCAACGCCGCGGTGGCGAAAGATGAAACCCAGATCCACACCCACATGTGTTACTGCGAGTTCAACGACATCATGGATTCCATCGCCGCGCTGGACGCAGATGTGATCACCATCGAAACGTCGCGTTCAGACATGGAGCTGCTGGAGTCGTTCGAAGAGTTTGAATACCCGAACGAAATTGGCCCAGGCGTGTATGACATTCACTCCCCGAACGTGCCAAGCGTGGAATGGATTGAAGCGCTGCTGCAAAAAGCCGCCCAGCGTATTCCGGCTGAGCGTCTGTGGGTGAACCCGGACTGCGGCCTCAAAACCCGCGGCTGGCCAGAAACCCGCGCCGCACTGGCAAACATGGTGAAGGCTGCGCAGAATTTGCGTGAGGGGTAAGTGGCTTTTAGCCTTTATCTAAAGGCTATTAAGTACGGAGAAGGGTTCCGTTCACTTTATGACCTGTAGTCGACTCATACCACCTGACACGTGAACGGGATAAGGGAGCCTCTCGCGGCTCCCTTATCAATCCCTGCGACCCCGCAAATGAAACCGGTGCGTTGCACTTCCCTCGCTGCCGACCGCCTGCCTAAGGTCGGCTCGACTCGGCGTCCCTGTCTCGTTTCGCCTCAGCCCGCCATCCATGGCGGCCTGACCTTGTCATCCGGTCACCCGCTCGGCGGTTTCAGCGGGGGGCAACACCGGTGCCAAGGGGGTAATTAGCGCGAGTTTTATTTGATGCGTATATTAGCGTATGAGCTAATTTCTGCACTTTATTCCATTGTGCTTTTGTCGCTTTGTTTTAAATCCTCGAACATGCTCGCAAAAGCGAAAGCAACTTCGCTGCAACGCGGAAAACCACTTTCTTTATAGCCATGAAATTCATAAGGTGATGGCGTTGCGGCAATCCCGCAGCCGGGCGTGGAAACCTGGACTTTACATATGTCGGCACTGAAAAGAAGTTGTACGCATCTTTTTGTGTCGGGCTAGCGTTTATCTTTGTAAAATCAATGATGATGCTGGCGAGGCGGCCGAAAGGCTGGCTGAACTCCATATGGTTCGGTTTCCACCCTCGTCAGTGTCATCGCCAATTGAGCGTGGAAACTCAGGCGGTGACTCCATTTTTAACTCATATGGAGGCTGCCTCATGGCTACTATCTCTATTCAGACTCATACCGAAAGTATTCAACACCAAATTGAAGATGTCCTCGATGTCCCGCTGCCAGGATCAGCCGATCTTTTTACCGCCCTTGATCAGTGCGCGGCGTTTGTCTGCGTCATGGTGGAATGTCAGGATGAGTATTATCGGCTGGCATTATGCGGGCGACTGGCGCATGCCTTAACCGTATTGCGTCAGCGCTGCGCTGAAGATTTGCCTGAAAACCTGATCAGCCAATTAACGACGGAAACGGTGCCTGTGACTGACGTGCCGGACTTCTGGTACGACACGGAAATGCTGCTGGATTATGCTGATGCGCTGACGTTGGCGCTGTCCGGGAAAACGCTGCTGGACAGGAACAGCCAGGATCTGGTGGGATTACTGCACGATCTGATTTACTTGTTAGCTGATCAACTTAAAACACCTTTTATCACGCATGCCTGAGCTTAGGTGCCACGCCCGGCGGAATGGCCGGGCGGCCTGTAAAAGTATTACCCCTTCTTCCCGCCGTACTGCGTAAACCACGCCAGCATTCGCTGCCAGCCATCTTTGGCGGACGCTTCATGGTAGCTCGGGCGATAATCAGCGTTGAACGCGTGTCCCGCTTCCGGGTAAACGATGATGTCCGCTTTGGCGTTTGCCGCGCGTAGCGCCTGGCGCATCATTTCCACGCTCTCTAGCGTAATTCCCGTGTCCTGGCCGCCATATAACCCCAGCACCGGCGCGGTGAGATCGATGGCAACGTCTACCGGATGCTTAGGTGAGTTCAGCGATTTGTCGCCAACCAGTTTACCGTACCAGGCCACCGCTGCTTTCAATTGTGGATTATGGGCCGCATACAGCCAGGCGATGCGCCCGCCCCAGCAAAAACCGGTGATCAACAGACGGTTAGCATCGCCGCCGTTGCGCGAGGCCCAGTTTGCAACGTGATCAAGATCCGCCAGGACCTGTGCATCCGGCACTTTTGATACCAGGCCGCTGAACAACGTTGGAATGTCGGCAAAATCGTTCGGATCGCCCTGACGGAAATACAACTCCGGTGCAATCGCCAGATAACCTTCACCTGCCAGACGACGACAGATATCGCGAATGTGCTCATGCACGCCGAAAATTTCCTGCACCACAATCACCACCGGCAACGGGCCGTCGGCGTTTTTCGGGCGGGCGTGAAACGCAGGCATGTTTTCGCCCTGCGAAGGAATCGACGTTTCACCCGCGATGATGGCATCTTCAGGTGTCAGAATAAGGGTTGAGGCGTGAGGTGCAGCAGCCGGTGCAAAGCCGGGTTGTTTGTCAGTCATGGCATTCTCCGTACCCATTAGCGCAAAAGTAACTATAGTCCGCAGGTTAACAATTCACAGTGCCAGAAAACGGCTATCTTATGTGCAGTGGTTCTCGTTATCACTTGTTAGTGTGATGTGAATCACTTTTTATAAGAAATTCAATGCAAACATTTTCGCCCATAGTGATGGTTGTCACGAAAATGTGTCTGAAGCTTCGGTAAAGTGCGTTTTTGCTTCTGCTGACAATTCGACCCAGAGAGGAGTTTTTTATGTCTACGTCTGATGTTTTTCATCTCGGCCTCACCAAAAATGATTTACAAGGGGCAACGCTCGCTATCGTCCCGGGCGATCCAGAGCGTGTGGAAAAGATCGCCGCGCTGATGGACAAGCCGGTTAAGCTGGCATCGCATCGTGAATTTACCTCCTGGCGTGCAGAGTTGGATGGCAAACCGGTTATCGTGTGTTCCACCGGTATCGGCGGCCCGTCTACCTCTATTGCTGTCGAAGAACTGGCACAGCTGGGCATTCGTACTTTCCTGCGCGTCGGCACCACGGGTGCCATTCAGCCAAACATCAATGTCGGTGATGTGCTGGTGACCACTGCGTCTGTGCGTCTCGATGGCGCAAGCCTGCATTTTGCACCGATGGAATACCCTGCAGTGGCTGATTTCGCGTGTACCACTGCACTGGTTGAAGCCGCGAAATCCGTCGGTGCGACCACACATATCGGCGTTACCGCGTCGTCTGACACCTTCTACCCGGGCCAGGAACGCTACGACACCTTCTCTGGCCGCGTCGTTAATCGTTATAAAGGTTCGATGGAAGAGTGGCAGTCGATGGGCGTGATGAACTATGAAATGGAGTCTGCGACGCTGCTGACCATGTGTTCTAGCCAGGGTCTGCGTGCCGGGATGGTGGCGGGTGTCATCGTCAACCGCACCCAGCAAGAGATTCCTAACGCCGAAACCATGAAGAAAACCGAAAGTCACGCGGTGAAAATTGTGGTCGAAGCGGCGCGCCGTCTGCTGTAGTTCCTTCTCTTTCTGAAAAGGCCGACATGCTCGGCCTTTTCTTTTTTGCGTGCATCCTCGCAGGAAAGACCTTTCCAACTGGACGTTTATACAGCACAATTCTATACACTTTATCCTTCAAGCTACCTATGCGTTGGCTGCATTCGTTCACCCCAGTCACATAGCTATCTATGTTCCCGGGGATTCGCTCATTTGCCGCCTGAATGCAACTTGAATGATTTTGTGTATACGTTGTGTTGGTAAGTTATTGATGCAGGGGGAGCGGTGGACATTTCAATTATTATAAGCGCGGTGGCTGCGCTGATTGTCGGGGCGGCGTTTGGCTGGCTTGCCAGTAAATCGCATGCGGATCGGCTGCGTGCTGACTTCATCGAAGAGCGGCATGAGCTTGATATCGAACTTAGTGCGGCGAAACAGCAGTTGACGCAGCATGCCCACTGGCGTGAAGAATGCGAATTGCTTAACAATGAATTGCGCAGTTTGCGTGAGATTAATGCCTCGCTTGAGGCCGATCTCCGCGAAGTCACCACCCGCCTGGAATCCACACAGCTGCATGCTGAAGACAAAATTCGCCAGATGGTGAGCAGCGAACAGCGCCTCAGTGAGCAGTTTGAAAACCTCGCCAACCGTATTTTTGAGCACAGTAATCGCCGGGTAGACGAACAGAACCGACAGAGCCTGCACGGTTTGCTAACGCCGTTGCGTGAACAGCTCGACGGCTTTCGTCGTCAGGTGCAGGATAGCTTTGGCAAAGAGGCCCAGGAGCGTCACACGCTGGCCCATGAAATTCGTAATCTCCAGCAACTCAATGCGCAAATGACCCAGGAAGCGGTCAACCTCACCAAAGCGTTGAAGGGCGATAATAAAACCCAGGGGAACTGGGGCGAGGTGGTGTTAACCCGCGTGCTGGAAGCCTCCGGCCTGCGTGAAGGCCACGAATATCAGACCCAGGTCAGTATCGAAACCGATACCCGCGCTCGGATGCAACCCGATGTTATTGTGCGTTTGCCTCAGGACAAAGATGTCGTCATTGATGCCAAAATGACCCTGGTTGCGTACGAACGCTATTTCAATGCCGAAGACGATTACACCCGTGAAGCCGCTCTGCAAGAGCATATCGCCTCGGTGCGTAACCACATCCGTTTGCTGGGCCGCAAAGATTATCAGCAGTTACCGGGCCTGCGTTCGCTCGATTATGTGCTGATGTTTATCCCGGTCGAGCCTGCGTTCTTACTGGCGATTGACCGCCAGCCCGAACTCATTTCTGAGGCTTTGAAAAACAACATCATGCTGGTGAGTCCGACCACGCTGCTGGTGGCGTTGCGCACTATCGCCAACCTTTGGCGTTATGAGCATCAAAGCCGTAATGCACAGCAGATTGCCGACCGCGCGAGCCGGCTCTACGACAAAATGCGGCTGTTTATCGATGATATGTCTGCCATTGGGCAAGGGTTGGATAAAGCCCAGGATAACTATCGTCAGGCGATGAAAAAACTCACTTCCGGGCGCGGAAATCTACTGGCGCAGGCAGAATCGTTTCGTGGTTTAGGTGTTGAAGTCAAACGTGAAATTAACCCGGATCTCGTCGAACAAGCGACCGCGCAGGAAGAGACATTGGGTCTTGGCGATAACGAGTTCGATGAAAATGAAGCGTGTTTTTCGAATGCAGACGAACCTTCTGAAACTGAGCCTTCTCGCGTTTCACAGCGCGGTTGAGGCATAGGGGAAATGCGCCCAATCTGTTACACTCCTGGAATATTTTCTTGATAGGCAGGCATTGAGATGGTTGAGGATTCACAAGAAACGACGCACTTTGGCTTCCAGACAGTAGCCAAATCGCAGAAAGAGGACATGGTGGCGCATGTATTCCATTCTGTTGCCGCTAAGTATGATGTCATGAATGACCTGATGTCATTCGGGATCCATCGTTTGTGGAAACGCTTCACCATTGACTGCAGCGGCGTTCGTCGTGGGCAAAAAGTGCTCGATTTAGCAGGCGGTACCGGCGATCTGACAGCGAAATTCTCTCGCCTGGTAGGCGAAACGGGCAGCGTCGTGCTGGCTGATATCAACGAATCCATGTTGAAAATGGGCCGCGAAAAGCTGCGCAATATCGGCGTGATTGGCAACGTGGAATACGTACAAGCCAACGCAGAAGCCCTGCCGTTCCCGGATAACACCTTTGACTGCATCACCATCTCTTTTGGTCTGCGTAACGTCACTGACAAAGATAAAGCGCTGCGCTCTATGTACCGTGTGCTGAAACCGGGTGGACGCCTGTTAGTGCTGGAATTCTCTAAGCCGATTATTGATCCATTGAGCAAAGCCTACGATGCCTACTCGTTCCACGTGCTGCCGCGTGTGGGGGAGATGGTCGCAAAAGACGGAGAGAGCTACCGTTACCTGGCGGAATCTATCCGTATGCACCCTAATCAGGACACGCTGAAAGCGATGATGCAGGATGCGGGCTTTGAAAACGTGGATTACTACAACCTGACAGCCGGCATCGTCGCGCTGCACCGCGGTTATAAGTTCTGACAGGAGTTCGCCATGCCTTTTCAACCTTTGGTTACTGCGGGTATTGAAGGTGCGCTCAACACCTTTTTGTGGCGTGAGCGCGCACTGAAACCTGCCCGTCAGCGTCTGCTGGGTAAGGTGTTGCGCGTTGAGCTGAAAGAGTTCTCTTCACCGCTGGCGCTGGCGTTTAGCGAGCAACAGATTGATGTGCTGGGTGCCTGGGAAGGCGAGGCAGACTGCACCGTGACGACCCGCATTGGCGTATTGCCACAATTGCGTAATCGCCAGCAACTGACCTCATTGATTCGCTCAGGCGATCTCGAAGTGCAGGGCGATCTTCATGTAGTACAAAATTTTGTCGCACTGGCCGATCTGGCCGAATTCGATCCTGCTGAACTGCTGGCGCCCTATACCGGTGATATCGCGGCGGAAGGTGTCAGCAAAGTATTGCGCGGCGGAGCGAAGTTTCTGCAACGCGGCTTGCAGCGCCAACAGCGCTACGTATCTGAGGTCATTACCGAAGAGTGGCGCATGGCGCCCGGCTCGCTGGAAGTGGCCTGGTTTGCCGAAGAGAGCGCTGCCGTTGCGCGCGCCGTTGAGGCTTTAACCAAACGGTTGGAAAAACTGGAGGGGAAATGACGCCAGGGGAAATTCGGCGCCTGTATTTTATCATCCACACCTTTTTGAGTTACGGGCTTGATGAGCTCATTCCCAAAATGCGTATCACCCTGCCGCTTCGTATCTGGCGGCGGACGTTGTTCTGGATGCCAAATCGCCACAAAAATCTGCCGTTAGGCGATCGCCTGCGCCTTGCCTTACAGGAGCTCGGCCCCGTCTGGATAAAATTTGGCCAGATGCTTTCTACCCGTCGCGATCTTTTCCCCTTACAAATAGCCGATCAGCTGGCCATGTTGCAGGACCGCGTCGCACCGTTTGACGGTAAGCTCGCGCAGCAGCAAATCGAAAAATCGATGGGTGGTATTCCTGTTGAAAGCTGGTTTGACGATTTCGACGTAGAACCGTTAGCCTCTGCTTCTATCGCTCAGGTGCACACTGCGCGCCTGAAAGAAAACGGCAAAGAAGTCGTCATCAAGGTTATCCGTCCGGACATTCTGCCGGTCATCAAAGCGGACATGAAGCTGATTTACCGTCTTGCCCGCTGGGTGCCGCGTTTGATGCCCGATGGCCGTCGTCTGCGTCCGCAGGAAGTGGTGCGAGAATATGAAAAAACGCTACTCGATGAGTTGAATTTGCTGCGCGAAGCGGCGAATGCCATTCAGCTGCGCCGAAATTTCGAAACCAGCCCGATGCTTTACGTTCCGGAAGTCTATTCCGACTACTGTCGCGAAGATATGCTGGTGATGGAGCGCATCTACGGTATTCCTGTCTCTGATATTGAGGCGCTGGAAAAGCAAAATACCAACATGAAACTGCTCGCCGAGCGCGGCGTGCAGGTCTTCTTTACGCAGGTGTTCCGCGACAGTTTCTTCCACGCGGATATGCATCCGGGTAACATTTTCGTCAGCTACGAGCACCCAGAAGATCCGAAATATATCGGCATCGACTGCGGGATCGTTGGCTCACTGAACAAAGACGATAAGCGTTATCTGGCGGAAAACTTTATCGCCTTCTTCAATCGTGATTATCGCAAAGTGGCTGAGTTGCATGTGGATTCTGGTTGGGTTCCGCCGGATACCAACGTTGAAGAGTTTGAATTTGCGATACGAACCGTCTGCGAACCTATCTTCGAAAAGCCGCTGGCGGAGATTTCTTTCGGTCACGTACTGCTGAATTTGTTTAACACCGCGCGCCGCTTCAATATGGAAGTACAGCCGCAGTTGGTTTTACTCCAGAAAACACTACTTTACGTTGAGGGGGTAGGACGTCAGCTCTATCCTCAGTTAGACTTATGGAAGACAGCGAAACCTTTCCTCGAGTCATGGCTCAAAGATCAGGTAGGGCTTCCGGCGCTGGTACGTGCGTTTAAAGAAAAAGCGCCGTTCTGGATAGAAAAAATGCCGGAAATGCCGGAACTGATTTACGACAGTTTGCGCCAGGGCAAAAGCCTTCAGCGAAGTATTGATAAAATCGCTCACGAATTGGGAGCCAACCGCATCAGACAGGGGCAGTCTCGCTATCTGTTTGGCGTGGGGGCCGTATTTATGCTGAGTGGCACGTTGCTGGTGATAACCCGTCCAGATTTGGGGTTACAACCCACCGGGTTGATGGGCGCGGGGATCGTTGCGTGGTTTATTGGCTGGCTTAAAGGCCGCTGATTTTTGCATCATTCAGACGAAGGCGTGTAAGCTACACGTCAGTGGATTCATTATCATCTGACACAGAGGAATATGTATGGGTGGTATCAGTGTTTGGCAGTTGTTGATCGTCGTTGTTATCGTGGTTCTGCTTTTTGGGACGAAAAAGCTGAGCTCACTGGGATCTGACCTGGGTGCGTCTATCAAGGGCTTTAAAAAAGCCATGGGTGATGAAGACGGCAAACAGGAACAGAAAGAGACATCCGCTCAGGACGCTGATTTCCCTGCGAAATCACTGTCTGAGAAGCAGGATGACGCCAGCAAAGACGACGCAAAACGCCACGATAAAGAGCAGGTGTAATTCGTGTTCGACATTGGTTTCAGTGAACTGCTGCTGGTCTTCATTATTGGCCTGATTGTCCTTGGGCCAAAACGATTGCCAGTGGCCGTGAAAACGGTGGCAGGCTGGATCCGGGCGATTCGCTCGCTGGCGGCCACCGTGCAAAACGAATTGGCTCAGGAGCTGAAACTCCAGGAGTTTCAGGACAGTCTGAAAAAGGTTGAGAAGGCGAGCCTTGGCAATCTTTCTCCGGAGTTGAAGGACTCGATGGATGAGCTGCGCGAAGCCGCAGAATCCATGAAACGTTCCTACACTCAGCAAGATCCTGAGCATTCCAGCGATGAAGCCAATACTATCCGCAATCCAGTGGTGAAAGGCAGCGAAGCGCAGCGCGAAGGTGTCACACCGGTTACGGCTGAGCATCAGGCAAGCGCCGAAGCACAGGCTCCTGATGTTGTTGAAACCGTCGAGAAAGCCCCGGAAACAGTTGTTTCTGTGGAGAAGGTGAAAGCGCCAGCTGCCGTATCGGCTTCTGATCCCTCCCCTGCAACCAGCGATAAACCGTAAACATGGGCGTAGAACAGACTCAACCGCTGATCTCGCATTTGATTGAGCTGCGCAAGCGCCTCATTAATTGCATCATCGCGGTATTCGCAATTTTTCTGGCGTTGGTCTATTTTGCCAACGACATTTATCAACTGGTGTCCGCACCGCTTATCAAGCAGATGCCTGCCGGCGCAACGATGATTGCCACCGATGTGGCTTCTCCGTTCTTTACCCCGATCAAGCTGACCTTTATGGTTTCCGTGATCCTTTCGGCACCCGTGATCCTCTATCAAGTTTGGGCGTTTGTTGCCCCGGCATTGTACAAGCACGAACGTCGTCTGGTGGTGCCGTTACTGGTCTCCAGCACGCTGCTGTTTTATATCGGCATGGCCTTCGCTTACTTTGTGGTGTTCCCGTTGGCGTTTGGTTTCCTGACGCATACCGCACCGATTGGCGTGCAGGTGTCGACAGATATCCGCAGCTATCTCGATTTTGTCATGGCGCTGTTTATGGCCTTCGGCGTGTCGTTCGAAGTGCCGGTCGCGATTGTTCTGCTGTGTTGGGTTGGCGTCACCACACCGGATGACCTGCGCAAGAAGCGGCCCTATGTGCTGGTTGCCGCGTTCGTTATCGGCATGTTGTTAACGCCGCCGGATATATTCTCGCAAACGCTGCTCGCGATCCCGATGTATTGCCTGTTTGAAGTGGGTGTCTTCTTTGCCCGTTTCTATACCGGTAAACGGCTATCGCGTGATGAAGACGCAGCGGCGGAAGACGAAGCCGCCGAAAAAGAAGAATAACCAACCGCCCGAAAGGGCGGTCGATCTTTCTGACAAAGAAGGAAAAAACGTGGTTTTTCCTTCTATGTGGTTATCAGCCGAAAATCAAAAAATTGATTTTCCTTATTTTCTATTAAGGGGCATATTTCGGCCCGGTAGCAGGATAAGGTATTTATCAATCTAAGCCGCCCGAAAGGGCGGTTGTTGTATGGGAGTCATCATGTTTGATATTGGCGTTAATTTAACCAGCTCTCAGTTTGACCGCGATCGTGATGAGGTTGTGGCTCGCGCCTTTTCCGCTGGACTTAACGGGATGCTGATTACCGGCACCAACTTGCATGAGAGCGAAGCGGCGCAACAACTGACTCAGCGTTATGAACATTGCTGGTCAACGGCGGGCGTTCATCCTCACGATAGCAGCAGTTGGACGGCGGAAGTCGCAGGCGCGATTCGTCAGCTGGCACAGCAGCCACACGTGGTTGCTGTGGGTGAGTGTGGGCTCGATTTCAACCGCAATTTTTCCACGCCGCAGGAACAGGAAATCGCATTCAGCGCCCAGTTAGCTCTCGCCGCAGAATTGAACATGCCTGTTTTTCTGCATTGCCGTGATGCGCATGAGCGCTTTATTGCACTGCTAAAACCGTGGTTGCCGAAATTACCGGGCGCAGTGCTGCACTGCTTCACCGGGACGCGGGAAGAACTGGAAGAGTGTCTCGCCAATGGGCTGTATATCGGTATCACCGGCTGGGTGTGTGATGAGCGCCGTGGGTTGGAACTGCGCGAACTGCTGCCATTGATTCCGGCGGATCGCTTGCTGGTAGAAACCGATGCACCGTGGCTGCTACCGCGTGATTTATCGCCCAAACCCGCTTCACGCCGCAACGAGCCTGAGAATCTTCCCCATATTCTGGCGCGTATCGCACACTGGCGCGGGGAAGACTTACACACGCTGTCGGCCATTACCGATCGGAATGTGAAAGCGGTATTTGGAGTCGATTTTTGAGTTCAGACTTTGCGGAAGTCGGTATTTTTGACGCTCTGTAAAACCTGCTTATTCAACAGATTCAACAGTAGCATGGAACGCGCTTCGCCATCGGGTTCAGTGAAAATGGCCTGTAGCCCTTCAAATGCGCCTTCGGTGATCACCACATCATCGCCAGAATACGGTGTTTCCGGATCGGTGATGCCTTCCGGTTTGTGGATGGCGAGTTGGTGAATGACGTCGGACGGCACCGTCGCGGGTTGCATACCAAAGCGAACGAAATGGCTGACCCCACGCGTGGCGTTGATAGTGGTAGTGTGAATGACCTCTGGGTCAAACTCCACGAACAGATAGTTGGGAAACAGCGGTTCGTCGACCGTGGTACGTTTACCGCGGACGATTTTTTCCAGCGCAATAGTCGGCATCAGGCAATTAACCGCCTGGCGTTCAAGGTGTTCCTGGGCACGCTGAAGTTGCCCACGTTTGCAGTACAGTAGATACCAGGCTTGCATAATGACTCTTTCCCGTAATTCTGGGGAAAGCATAACAAAAGCCAGGCGCGATAGCGAAAGGGATTGTTGCCTCGTACGGCGTCCGGGAGTTCACGCTAATTTAACAAAATTACAGCATCCCGCGACTGAACGCCGTATAATGAGGCGCTTACAAAGAGGCCATGACTGACCCCATGAAATACCACGATTTACGCGACTTTCTGACACAGCTGGAACAACAGGGCGAGCTGAAACGCATTTCCCTGCCGGTCGATCCCCACCTGGAAATCACCGAGATTGCCGATCGTACCCTGCGTGCGGGCGGCCCGGCGCTGCTGTTCGAAAACCCGAAAGGTTACGACATGCCGGTACTGTGCAACTTGTTCGGTACGCCGAAGCGCGTGGCGATGGGCATGGGGCAGGAAGACGTTAGCGCATTGCGTGAAGTGGGAAAACTGCTGGCGTTCCTGAAAGAACCGGAGCCGCCAAAAGGGTTCCGTGACCTGTTCGATAAACTGCCGCAGTTTAAGCAAGTGCTGAACATGCCGACCAAACGGCTGCGCGGCGCACCGTGTCAGCAAAAAGTGATGCAGGGTGATGAGGTCGATTTACACCGTATTCCTATCATGACCTGTTGGCCGGAAGATGCCGCCCCGTTGATCACCTGGGGATTAACGGTGACGCGTGGGCCGCACAAAGAGCGGCAGAATTTAGGCATTTATCGCCAGCAGCTGATCGGCAAAAATAAGTTGATTATGCGCTGGTTGTCTCATCGCGGCGGCGCGCTGGATTTCCAGGAGTGGTGTGCGGCGCATCCGGGCGAACGCTTCCCGGTTGCCGTGGCGCTGGGCGCTGATCCGGCAACGATTCTGGCGGCTGTAACGCCTGTGCCGGATACCTTATCCGAATACGCTTTTGCCGGACTGTTGCGCGGCACCAAAACCGAAGTGGTTAAGTGTCTGTCGAACGATCTGGAAGTGCCCGCCAGCGCGGAAATTGTGCTGGAAGGCTATATCGAAGCAGGTGAAATGGCGCCGGAAGGCCCGTACGGCGATCACACCGGTTACTACAATGAAGTGGACAGTTTCCCGGTGTTTACCGTCACGCATGTGACGCAACGCGAAGATGCCATTTATCACTCAACGTACACGGGTCGCCCGCCGGATGAGCCCGCGGTGCTCGGTGTGGCGTTGAACGAAGTGTTCGTCCCCATTCTGCAAAAACAGTTTCCGGAAATTGTCGATTTCTATCTGCCACCGGAAGGCTGTTCTTATCGCCTTGCCGTCGTCACCATGAAAAAGCAGTACGCCGGACATGCCAAGCGCGTGATGATGGGCGTGTGGTCATTCCTGCGCCAGTTTATGTACACCAAATTTGTGATTGTCTGCGATGACGACGTGAACGCCCGTGACTGGAACGACGTTATCTGGGCCATCACCACGCGCATGGATCCGGCCCGTGATACGGTGTTGGTTGAAAATACGCCGATTGATTATCTGGACTTTGCCTCGCCGGTTTCCGGTTTAGGCTCGAAAATGGGGCTGGACGCCACCAACAAATGGCCTGGCGAAACCACGCGCGAGTGGGGACGTCCGATCAAGAAAGATCCCGAAGTGACGGCGCGAATTGACGCCATTTGGGATGATCTGGCCATCTTTAATAACGGTAAAAGCGCCTGACGCGCGCCGTGTTAGCCTTTTTAACTCTCAATAATTCGCGTTGCATGAAGGCGGCAAGCACGTGAATCCCCAGGAGCTTACATCGGTAAGTGACTGGGGTGAATGTGAGCAGCCAACACACAGGCAATGTGAAGTATGACGAGTATAGACCCGACAGAGGGAGCGCATGACAACCTTAAGCTGTAAAGTCACTTCGGTAGATGCCATTACCGACACGGTATATCGCGTTCGTTTAGAACCGGAAGCGGCCTTTTCCTTCCGCGCGGGCCAGTATTTGATGGTGGTGATGGACGAGCGTGATAAGCGCCCATTCTCAATGGCGTCTACGCCTGCTGAGCAGAACAGTATTGAACTGCATATCGGCGCGTCTGAGCTGAATTTGTACGCCATGGCGGTGATGGACAGAATTCTCAAAGAGAATGAGATTGTGGTCGATATTCCACACGGTGAAGCGTGGCTGCGTGACGATGAAGAGCGTCCGCTGGTGCTGATCGCCGGTGGTACAGGGTTCTCGTATGTGCGTTCGATTCTGCTGACAGCCCTTGCACAAAACCCGGATCGTGACATTGCGATTTACTGGGGCGGGCGTGAAGAGAAGCATCTGTATGACTTGTCTGAACTGGAAGCACTCTCTGTAAACCATCCGAATCTGCGCATTGAGCCGGTGGTTGAGCAGCCTGAAGAGGGCTGGCGTGGGCGTTCTGGCACCGTGTTGACGGCAGTGTTGCAGGATTACGGCACGTTGGCGGAACACGATATTTATATCGCCGGTCGTTTTGAGATGGCGAAAATCGCCCGCGACTTGTTCTGCAATGAACGTAATGCACGTGAAGATCGCCTGTTTGGCGACGCGTTTGCGTTCATCTAAGCCGATAAAAAACCCGCCCCTGACAGGCGGGAAAAACGGCAACTAAACTCTCTCTCTTCGCCATTGACGCCATAACTGTGTTGGCTGCACTCACCCACCCGAATCACTTACTTTTGTAAGCTCATCGGGATGAGTTCATTTGCCGCCTTGTTCTGGCGTCAATGGCTTTGAGATATGCTGGGTGAATAAATCACCCAGATACATTCCTAATCAGACGCGCTCGATCACCGTCGCAATCCCCTGACCTAAACCGATGCACATTGTCGCCAGACCAAACTGGGCGTCTTTGCGTTCCATCAGATTCAACAACGTCGTAGTGATACGCGCCCCGGAGCATCCCAACGGATGACCGAGAGCGATCGCCCCGCCGTTGAGGTTAATTTTCTCGTCGATCTGCTCCATCAGCCCCAGATCTTTAATGCATGGCAGGATCTGCGCGGCAAAGGCTTCATTCATTTCAAACAGATCAATATCACTGGTCGATAGCCCGGCTTTTTTCAGCGCTAGCTTTGATGCCGGAACCGGGCCGTAACCCATGATTGACGGATCACAGCCGACGACCGCCATTGAGCGAATGCGGGCGCGTGCTTTCAGTCCCAATTCGCGTGCGCGGCTTTCGCTCATCACCAACATTGCCGCTGCGCCGTCGGAGAGGGCGGATGATGTGCCCGCAGTGACGGTGCCTGTCACCGGATCGAATGCCGGGCGCAATGCAGACAGCGCTTCGACGGTGGTTTCCGGACGGATCACTTCGTCGTAGGTAAACTGCTTCAGAACGCCATCGGCATCATGACCGCCGGTCGGGATGATTTCATTTTTGAACGCGCCAGACTGTGTCGCTGCCCAGGCACGCGCGTGAGAACGGGCGGCGAACTGATCCTGCATTTCACGACTGATACCGTGCAGGCGCGACAGCATCTCTGCGGTCAGGCCCATCATGCCTGCTGCTTTCGCCACGCTGCGGCTCATACCGGGATGGAAATCCACACCGTGACTCATCGGCACGTGACCCATATGTTCCACGCCGCCCACCAGACATGCCTGCGCATCACCGGTCATGATCATTCTTGCCGCGTCGTGCAGCGCCTGCATTGATGAACCACACAGACGATTAACGGTCACCGCCGGAACGGAATGTGGGATTTCTGCCAGCAGCGAAGCGTTACGGGCAATGTTGAAGCCCTGTTCCAGCGTTTGTTGCACGCAGCCCCAATAAATGTCGTCGAGCGCTGCCGGGTCCAGTGACGGATTACGCGACAGCAGGCTACGCATCAGGTGCGCGGAGAGATCTTCTGCACGCACGTGACGGAAAGCGCCGCCTTTTGAACGGCCCATCGGGGTACGAATTGCATCGACAATGACAACCTGTTCCATTGTGACTCCTTAAGCCGTTTTCAGCTCACCCACCGGACGGGCAGGTTCAACCGGTGGATAATATGCTTCGTTATGACGTGCCTTGCTGCGCAGGCCTTCCGGCACTTCATACAGCGGGCCGAGATGCTGATACTGCTGCGCCATGTCGAGGTATTTTGCACTGCCGACCGTATCCAGCCAGCGGAATGCGCCGCCGTGGAACGGAGGGAAGCCGAGGCCGTAAACCAGCGCCATATCCGCTTCTGCTGGGGTTGCAATAATGCCTTCTTCGAGACAGCGCACCACTTCGTTGACCATTGGGATCATCATGCGGGCGATAATTTCTTCATCGCTGAAATCGCGTTTGGCCTGACTGACTTCCGCCAGCAGGGCTTCCACCGCAGGATCTTCCTCTTTCTTCGGCTTGCCTTTGCTGTCTTCTTTGTAGCGCCAGAAACCGAGGCCATTTTTCTGGCCGTAACGATTGGCTTCAAACAGGGCATCAATGGCATCGCGATAATCTTTCTGCATACGCTGCGGGAATCCGGCAGCCATGACGGCTTGAGCGTGATGCGCGGTATCAATCCCCACCACGTCCAGCAGATACGCCGGGGCCATCGGCCAGCCGAACACTTTCTCCATCACTTTATCGACTTTGTGGAAATCAGCGCCGTCGCGTAGCAGCTGGCTGAACCCGGCAAAGTAAGGGAACAACACGCGGTTTACGAAGAAGCCTGGGCAGTCATTCACCACGATTGGCGTTTTGCCCATTTTGCTCGCCCAGGCGACCACTTTGGCAATGGTTTCGTCCGAGGTTTTCTCGCCGCGAATTACTTCAACCAGTGGCATGCGATGAACTGGGTTGAAGAAGTGCATGCCGCAGAAGTTTTCAGGACGCTTCAGGACGCTGGCCAGCTCGCCGATAGGAATGGTCGAGGTGTTGGACGCCAGCACCGCATCCGGACGAACCTTATCTTCAGTTTCCGCCAGTACGGCTTTCTTCACTTTCGGGTTTTCAACGACGGCTTCAACCACAACATCAACACGTTCAAAACCGGCATAATCGAGCGTGGGATGAATGGTGGAAATCACATTTGCCAGTTTTAGACCGTTGATTTTTCCGCGTTCGAGCTGTTTATTCAGCAGCTTGGCCGCTTCGTTCATGCCGAGTGTCAGCGATTTATCATTGATATCTTTCATGATAACCGGCACGCCTTTCCAGGCGGACTGGTAAGCAATGCCGCCACCCATGATCCCCGCGCCGAGCACGGCAGCCTGTTTTGGGGTCTCGACGTTTTGGGTGAGTTTTTTCGCTTTCCCTTTTACAAACTGGTCGTTGAGGAAGATGCCAACCAGCGCACGGGCTTCTTTCGAATGGGCGAGTGGCACAAAACTTTGGTTCTCAAGTACTAACGCCTGGTCACGGCCTAAGCGCGACGCGGCTTCAATGGTTTTTACGGCGGTGATTGGCGCAGGGTAGTGTTTGCCTGCGGTCTGCATCACCATGCTTTTGGCGATGGTGAAACTCATGGTGGCTTCAATTTTGCTGAGTTTCAGCGGGTCAAGTTTCGGCTGGCGTTTGGCTTTCCAGTCTAAATCGCCGCTGATGGCCTGACGCAGAATGGCAATGGCACCGTCGCGCAGTTTCTCGGGCTTCACAATCCCGTCGATCAGGCCGAGTTTGAGCGCTTCGTCGGCTCCCACATCTTTCCCGGCGGCAATGATTTCCAGCGCGCTATCTGCCCCGAGCAGACGCGGCAGGCGAACGGAGCCGCCAAAACCAGGCATGATACCGAGCTTGGTTTCTGGCAGGCCGATACGCAGGTCCGGTGTTGCCAGACGATAATCCGTCGCTAACACACATTCGCAGCCACCGCCCAATGCATAGCCATTGACAGCGGAAAGCGTCGGGACGGGCAAATCTTCCAGACGACAGAAAACGCGGTTGGCAAAATGCAGCCATTGGCTCAGCTGTTCCTGTGGAACCTGGAATAATGAAAGGAACTCGGTGATATCCGCGCCGACAATGAACGCGGCTTTTTCAGAACGCAGCAGCAGGCCTTTGAGGTCAGGCTGTTTTTCGAGAACATCAAGCGCCTGGCCGAGGCTGGCTACGGTTGCGGTATCAAGCTTGTTGACCGAGCCGGGGGCATCGAACACCAGTTCGGCAATGCCATCTTCCAGCCAGTCGAGATACAGGGTGTCGCCTTTGTAGAGCATGTCAGTCTCCTGATTCCAGCAAAGTTACTGGTCTTACCAGATGAGGCGAAGTGTGGATTTTATGTTAATAAAATGCAAATTACTCTGTAAGAAAATGACGTCTGGATCACGCTCGGCAGAAATACGCAGCGTGAAACCGATGTGCTAAGATGCGGAGAATTCGGGTCAAAAAGCAGAGAAGGGTAAAACATGGATTCACTGGCCACACTCTATAAAAATCATATCGCTACGTTGCAGGAACGCACTCGTGACGTGCTCGACCGTTTTAAACTCGACGCGCTGTTGATTCACTCCGGCGAACTGTTTAACGTTTTTCTCGACGATCATCCGTACCCGTTCAAAGTGAACCCGCAATTCAAAGCGTGGGTGCCGGTGACTCAGGTACCGAACTGCTGGTTGCTGGTGGATGGCGTCAATAAACCGAAGCTGTGGTTCTATTTGCCGGTCGATTACTGGCACAACGTGGAACCTCTGCCCGCTTCTTTCTGGACCGAGGATGTTGAAGTCATCGCGTTACCAAAAGCCGATGGCATTGGCAGTCAGCTTCCTGCGGCACGTGGCAACATCGCGTATATCGGCCCGGTGGCTGAACGTGCGTTGGGCCTGGATATTACGGCTGCGAATATCAACCCGAAAGGGGTGATCGATTACCTGCATTACTATCGCTCTTACAAAACCGATTACGAACTTTCCTGTATGCGCGAAGCGCAGAAAATGGCGGTGAATGGCCATCAGGCGGCGGAAGAAGCCTTCCTGTCCGGAATGAGTGAGTTCGATATCAACCTGGCGTATCTGACTGCTACGGGCCAGCGTGATACCGACGTGCCTTACAGCAATATCGTGGCGCTGAACGAGCATGCATCGGTGCTGCATTACACCAAACTGGATCACCGTGCGCCATCTGAAATGCGCAGTTTCCTTCTGGATGCGGGCGCTGAATATAACGGTTATGCCGCTGACCTGACCCGTACGTGGGCGGGTAACGCTGATACCGAATTTGCGCAGTTGATTAAAGACGTGAACGCTGAGCAACTGGCGCTGATCGACACTCTGAAAGCCGGTGTGAGCTACGTTGACTACCACATCCAGTTCCATCAACGCATCGCCAAACTGTTGCGTAAGCACCAGTTGATCACCGATATGAGCGAAGAAGCGATGGTGGAAAACGACCTGACCGGGCCGTTTATGCCGCACGGGATTGGGCATCCGTTGGGTCTGCAAGTGCATGATGTTGCGGGCTTTATGCAGGATGATAAAGGCACGCATCTTGCCGCGCCGTCGAAGTATCCATACCTGCGCTGTACCCGTATTCTGCAACCGCGGATGGTGTTGACCATCGAGCCGGGCATCTACTTTATCGAATCACTCTTGGCCCCGTGGCGTGAAGGCCAGTTCAGCAAGCACTTCAACTGGCAGAAGATTGAAGCCATGAAGCCGTTTGGTGGCATCCGCATCGAAGATAACGTGGTTATCCGTGAAAATAGCATCGAAAACATGACCCGGGATCTGAAGCTGGCTTGATGGACAGTTGGCTTATCCCAGCCGCGCCAGTGGCTGTGGTTGATGAGATAAAAAAGAGCCGCTTCATTACATTACTCTCGCATACTGAGGGTGTGGAAGCGGCAAAGGCTTTTGTCGAATCGGTGCGGGCGGAGCACCCCGATGCACGCCACCATTGCGTGGCGTGGGTTGCCGGGCCGCCCAACGATTCGCAACAGCTGGGTTTTTCTGATGACGGTGAACCGGCGGGAACGGCGGGTAAACCGATGCTTGCGCAGCTAATGGGCAGTGGTGTTGGGGAAATTACCGCCGTGGTGGTTCGCTACTACGGAGGGATTTTACTGGGCACCGGTGGCCTGGTGAAAGCGTATGGCGGCGGCGTGCATCAGGCGCTGGCTGAACTGGCGACTCAGCGCAAGACGCCGTTGACCGAATATACTTTGCAGTGTGATTACGGGCAGTTAGCGGGCGTTGAATCTTTGCTGGCACATTTTGCCGGCAAAATCGTCAGCAGTGATTATCAGGCCGTCGTGCATCTTCGGGTGGCGCTTCCGCAGGCCGAATTGGCGGCTTTTTCGACAAGACTGGCTGATTTTAGTCGCGGCGCGTTGCAATTGCGCCGGATTGACGAATAATCCCCGGTCTACTTTTTGCTTATCAAAGGAAGCGGCAGAGATGCATTTTCGTGCCATAACCCGAATCGTTGGACTGCTGGTCATTTTATTTTCGGGAACGATGATTGTTCCTGGGCTGGTAGCGTTGATTTACCGGGATGGTGCCGGGCGAGCATTTACGCAGACCTTTTTCGTGGCGCTGGCCATTGGCTCGATATTGTGGTGGCCGAACCGTAAGCAAAAGGGCGAGCTGAAATCACGCGAAGGATTTCTGATTGTCGTGCTGTTCTGGACTGTGCTGGGGAGCGTGGGTGCGCTGCCGTTTATCTTCTCCGAACAACCGAATCTCACCATTACTGACGCATTCTTTGAATCTTTTTCCGGGCTGACGACGACGGGCGCCACGACGCTGGTCGGTCTGGATTCATTACCGCACGCCATCCTCTTTTATCGTCAGATGCTGCAATGGTTCGGCGGGATGGGGATCATTGTATTGGCGGTGGCGATTTTGCCTATTCTCGGCGTCGGCGGGATGCAGCTTTATCGCGCTGAAATGCCAGGGCCGCTGAAAGATAATAAAATGCGCCCGCGTATCGCCGAAACGGCGAAAACGCTGTGGCTCATTTATGTGTTGCTGACCGTTGCCTGTGCGCTGGCGCTGTGGTTCGCAGGGATGCCCGCTTTCGATGCCATTGGGCACAGTTTTTCTACTATTGCGATTGGTGGTTTTTCGACACATGACGCCAGCGTGGGCTATTTCAACAGTCCGACCATTAACACGATTATTGCTGTCTTCCTGCTGATCTCCGGTTGTAATTACGGTCTGCACTTCTCTTTATTAAGCGGCCGCAATCTGAGGGTCTATTGGCGTGACCCGGAATTCAGGATGTTCATTGGCGTGCAGCTGACACTGGTGGTGGTCTGTACGCTGGTGCTGTGGTTTCACGATGTGTATACCTCGGCGCTGACGACGCTCAATCAGGCCTTCTTCCAGGTGGTGTCAATGGCGACAACCGCCGGCTTCACCACTGACAGCATTGCGCGCTGGCCGCTGTTTCTGCCCGTGCTACTTCTCTGCTCTGCTTTTATTGGCGGTTGTGCAGGGTCAACGGGCGGTGGTTTGAAGGTGATTCGTATTCTTCTTCTCTTCAAACAGGGGAACCGTGAGCTGAAAAGGCTGGTGCATCCGAATGCGGTTTACAGCATTAAGCTTGGCAACCGTGCGTTGCCGGAACGTATTCTCGAAGCGGTGTGGGGATTCTTCTCCGCCTACGCGCTGGTTTTCATCATCAGCATGCTGGCTATTATTGCCACCGGCGTGGATGACTTCTCCGCTTTTGCTTCTGTCGTCGCAACATTGAATAATCTTGGCCCGGGCTTGGGTGTCGTGGCAGATAACTTTGCCAGCATGAATCCGGTTGCGAAATGGATCCTGATTGCCAACATGCTATTTGGTCGTTTGGAAGTCTTTACCTTGTTGGTGCTGTTTACACCGACTTTCTGGCGCGATTAACAGGAGCGTTTGTGAAAATATTGATTCTCTTTTCTACCCGGGATGGGCAAACGCGTGAGATTGCAGCGTCGCTGGCGTCTGAATTAAAAGAGCAGGGCTTTGATGCGGATACCGTTAATCTGCATCGTGCAGAGACAATTGCCTGGCAAGAGTACGACGGCGTTGTTATCGGGGCATCAATTCGTTATGGGCATTTCCATTCAACGCTGGATGCCTTCGTGAAAAAGCATCAGCAGGCGCTGAAGCAGTTGCCGAGTGCGTTCTACTCCGTAAACCTTGTGGCGCGTAAGCCAGAGAAATGTACGCCGCAGACTAACAGCTACACCCGTAAGTTCTTGCTAGATTCACCGTGGCAGCCAGATCATTGCGCGGTATTCGCGGGTGCGCTGCGTTACCCGCGTTATAGCTGGTATGACCGCATGATGATCCGACTCATTATGAAGATGACGGGTGGGGAAACGGATACCCGTAAAGAAGTGGTGTATACCGATTGGCAACAAGTCGCGAATTTTGCCCGGGAAATCGCACAACTAATACGCAAATAGTGTGTAAAAAAGGCGTAAAGCCTGGATTTTGAGCACTTGGAAAGTTTTTTTGAATTTCCTCTTGTCACCTCAGAATAACTCCCTATAATGCGCCTCCACTGACACGGAACAACGGCAAGCAAGCCGCCGGGTCAGAAGGGTTTCTCCGGAAATTCTGACAGAGAAAAGCGAAAATAA
>DASXML010000059.1:0-3296 GCA_036495715.1 Scandinavium sp. | reverse complement strand
GTTGGTGTTCTGGCAATTTCAATTTTATCTTCAGCCTGCTTTCGTTGCCCGTTTAATGCAGCAGGGCGAATCAGTACTTTAATTCTGGTTCTGACCGCGAGTGACAAATGGTTAACACTCTTGTCCTGCAGTTTTGGCGGGATTTCCTGCACGTTCAGGTAATAAAGAAGTTCTTTCTGTTGAACCGGTTCAAAAGACAGCAAACGCAAAACGGCTTTCTGTTTTCCATCAATGGCCTGAAAACTGGGTGTAACGACCAGCGCACGTCCCGGATCTTTGCCCGCACCATCTTCTACCCAGGATTGTACACCGTAACGAGCAGTGGAACTGTTAATCACTTCTACGGAGTTAGACGATTGACCATCGATAATAATCCGCGTAGCCCCCAAAGATAACGCGGCGTGAACCTGGGGTATCCCCAGGCTGATACCAAGCGTTAAAGTCAGCGCCATCATATTTTTGAACATGTTATTTCTCCGACATTAATAAAGTCATCCTGGAAATGCGCCTTCGTAACACCTACAGGAATAGTATAACTGCACCCCGTGCTTTTGCTGATTAACTTAACGGATTTAAGATCATTCAGTGACTTAACAACTAATTGCAATAACAGACCCCCGCCATTGCCTAAATAATATTCTTTCCCATCTCCGTCAGTGATCATAGAGCCAAAGCCTAATTGCACCTTGTGGGTATCAAGTAAAACAGCACGAAGGTATTTCACGCGTTTGGTTGCGAAGTCCATTTTTACAATGCTGCCGCGTTTAGGCCGTACTTTGATAAGAGCACGGTCAAGCATCACATTATTTTCCAGGGACGAAGAGTCGACTGAAACATCCTGCCCGTCATAACTATCATTCAATGGAATAAGGGCATAGCCGTTTTTCTGTGTACGAACACCGTTGATCAGTGCGCCTTCAACGCCATCCATTTTTACCAGTGCCATGGTGGACGATTGGCTGCTGCTCGCGATAAAGTGGCCATCCGCCAGCGCCATGCTTCCGCTTACGGAGCCTGATGCGTAAAGTGAGTTGGTACCAACGCTGGAATTGACTTGTGAACTATAGCGATCATTATACTTGTTGTAACTGCCAGACAGCGTATTCACATGGGCATAAGAATCATGAGTGGCAGCCACACTGTAGCTCGAACCATTGCCATAGCTGTTCAGGCCAACTTGTGTCGTGTTACCGCTGTTGCTCTGGTTATAACGGGTGTAAACACTTTTTCCGCTACTGCCGAATGGAATATCAACAGACAGCGCAATGCTGGTATCAGGCCTGCGGTCATCAGTATAAGACCTGGACAGTGAGATGTTATAACTGGCGCCACGGGCATATCCACCGTAGCTCAAAGAATAGGTGTTGCGTGCAGACTGGCTGACCCAATACTGATCACGCAAAAAGTTAACTGAAATTTGGTTATTAAAAATGGGTTCTTGTGCCATTAACGTCGCGGTAAAGCGATTACGAATGGAATCATGCTGTTGGTCATTTTGACGCTTTGCCTGCATCGCGTCGTTAAAGGTATAGTAATCGTGAGTCGAGTAGCGGTACCCGGCCAGCTGGATGTTGATACCATTACTCATATATTTAGCATAGTTTATGCTGTAGCTCTGGCCGCTATCCTGCCTGCCATTATGTTTAAAACCTGAATTGGACATGGCCAGCCCAATTGCACCTAATTGCTGTAAGGGGAGTGCTGCACCCAGTGTCACGTTTTGGTAATCGGCAGAAATAATATTACTGATTGTTGGCGTAAAGTGGGCAAAACCGTATGAATATTCAAAGGAGCTAAATGCATCACCCAGATTATTATCGCCAAAACGATAGCGCCCGGCGTTGACCTGGTAACTCTGCGTACCGGGCGTTAATAACCCCGGTACGACCGTATTTTCGAAAAAGAAGGCGTGTTCAGTACCATTTGACTCTTTGACCACGACCCGCAGCGTCTGGTTTGACAACCCCTGAACTTCATCAATGGTGAACTTCCCGGCGGCAACGGATTTCGTGTAAATAAGGCGACTGCCCTGATAGACCTCAACCGTAGCATTACTGTTGGCAATACCGGTAATGCTGGGGGTGTAAAGACGCTCGCGACGGCTTAAAAGATCGTCTACGTTGTTCATTCGGGCGCCCAGGAAACTGAACCCTTCACCATAGCGGCTGTTGGTGTATGTCTGTCCGGCCGAAACTTCGCTTTTAATCGATGGCAGTAAATGCGACATGCTCAGGTTATCGACATTTATCCCTTCTTTTAGTGCATCCGGGCTTGAAAGATCAAGGTTGACAGAAAAATCATCGAGACCCATCTGCACATGATTGCTAAAGGGGAGTGTAGTCTGGGATTCACCTGTTTTACGATCCCGATAGTAACTGCTGCTGGCGTTGTAATTCATCAACAGAGCATTGACACTTTCTGCCAGAGGCATCTGATTGTCATCATCCGTGCGCAGTATTTCATCATCATTAAACCAAACGGACAGGATTGATTCCCTTGTGTTCTCAGTAATTTTGTATTGCGTTGATGTACCGTCTAAAAACATATCCTGCTGAAGCTGAGTAAGCAGATTTTTCTTTAACAAGGGAGTAATAGCGTTTAAAAATTCATTGGTAAAAACCAGGTTGTTTTTCTGACGGCTAAAATAAAAACTACCAACGGACTGGCCGTTGATTTCCACAGAGTAAATAGCGCTCTGGTTTAATCCTTTATTTATGGCTTCTGTGATTGCGGTCTTATCATAGTGACCGATAATAAAGTCTGTATTGAAATCGTCTCCTCCGTTGGCCCAGATCGTGGGACTGAAGATTATCAAAGATGCACCAACGGTATTTAATTGAATAAAACGCATAACGAGTGCCCACGGAAGAGAAATAAAAAACCCCAATAAAATCCCGGGCTATACCATCAGGCGTATAGCCGAACTGTATTGGATAATATCAGGGGGAGGAATATCTAATTACAAATAGGCAACGGTATATGTGACAACGCCGCCAATAATACCCGGGGCAATTGTTGCTGCCACTGCATATGGCTGAGCCTTGAAATGGATACTACCGGTGTTGTCTAGGTCACCACCACCTGAGGTCAGACTAACACTGCCTGTGTTGACAACAGAAGTACCCGATGCCAGCTGGAACAGTACACCTACGTTGGTGGTTGCGGTGTCAGCATTGGTGACTACGTTGGTATTGGTTTCGTCCGTCTGGGCGGACTGAACGTTCAGCATGGCATTGCTGCCTGCCGGTGAAGTACTACAGGTTGAGATATCAGGGACCAGTGCAATGTCAACCGGG
>DASXML010000058.1:0-17976 GCA_036495715.1 Scandinavium sp. | reverse complement strand
AGGGAAAGAGAATTAACTTGCCATGGCGCTGACAGGTTGAGGATGTGGGCATAGAGGGATTTTTCGTCCATGGCAGCAATCTCTGAGTATAAAAACTATCGCTATCATGCCCTTAGCCACCACAATAAGGGAAGACCCTTAAGTATACAGTAATATTAGAGAGAATGAGAAGGGTGAGAATCTGATACTAACGTCAAAAAGGCCGGATGAGCACAGCTCGTCCGGCCTTTTTTCCCGGCGGCACTTCGTTTGCCGGGCCTACGAAAGACAGCAGTCTAACGAAATCAGATGATCCGGTTTTGCTGGCGCTGAGCTTCGCGGGCCATCCGTTTTTTGCGTGCATCGCACGGCTCCGGACAGTCGCACACTTTTTCCAGCCCCAGTGATGAGATTCCACCGCAGCTGCCCTGGAGACTTTTTCGTTTCACCAGATAACCGAGCGACATCCCGAGGATAACCAGCACGAAGACCGTAAAGGTCGCCAGAAATACCGTTAGCATCATCAGCCTCCGAAATCATCGAGCATGATGTTTTCATCCTCAACGCCGAGATCTTTGAGCATTCTGATCACCGCGGCGTTCATTACCGGCGGCCCGCACATGTAGAACTCGCAGTCTTCCGGCGCGTTGTGATGCTTGAGGTAGTTCTCATACAGCACGTTATGAATGAATCCGGTGTGCCCGGTCCAGTTATCTTCCGGCTGCGGATCGGAGAGAGCCACGTGGAAGGTAAAGTTCGGATTTTCACGCGCTAACTGTTCAAACTCGTCGTCGTAGAACATCTCACGTAACGAGCGGGCGCCGTACCAGAAACTGATTTTACGCTGGCTGCTAAGACGCTTGAGCTGATCAAAAATGTGCGAACGCATAGGCGCCATTCCTGCCCCGCCACCGATAAATACCATTTCGGCATCGGTGTCTTTGGCAAAGAACTCACCAAACGGCCCGGAAATCGTCACCTTATCGCCCGCTTTCAGCGACCAGATGTAAGAGGACATAATGCCCGGCGGCACATCTGGCGCAGACGGCGGCGGCGTAGCGATACGGACGTTAAGCATGATGATGCCCTTCTCGTCCGGATAGTTAGCCATGGAATACGCACGCAGCGTCGGTTCGTTGACCTCGGAGACATAACGGAACAAATTGAATTTGTCCCAGTCACCGCGATACTCGTCCGGCACGTCAAAATCAGCATACGCCACTTTGTGCGACGGACATTCAATCTGAATATAACCGCCCGCACGAAACGGCACACTTTCGCCTTGCGGGATTGCCAGTTTAAGCTCTTTGATGAAAGTGGCTTTGTTATCGTTGGAGATAACCTCGCACTCCCATTTTTTCACGCCAAAGATCTCTTCCGGCAGTTCGATTTTCATGTCCTGGCGCACGGCAACCTGGCAGGCCAAACGGCAGCCCTCTTTCGCTTCACGTTTGCTGATATGCGAAAGCTCGGTCGGCAGAATGTCTCCACCGCCCTCTTTGATGGTGACACGACACTGGCCGCAAGAACCGCCGCCACCGCAGGCAGAGGAAACGAAAATCCCGTTGTTCGATAGCGTGTTGAGCAGCTTATCGCCCGCAGGGGTACGGATTTGTTTGTCGGCTTCGTTGTTGATTTCAATCACCACGTCGCCGGAATTCACCAGCTTCGCGCGCGCGGCCAAAATCAATAACGACAGCGCCAGAACAATCAGCGTGAACATCACCACGCCAAGAATAATTTCCATTGATTACGCCCCTATAGCTGCACGCCGGAGAATGACATAAAGCCGAGTGCCATCAGTCCGGTGGTGATAAAGGTGATCCCTAAGCCGCGCAGTCCTGCGGGCACGTTGGCGTATTTCATTTTCTCGCGGATCCCGGCCATCGCCACGATCGCCAGCATCCAGCCGATGCCAGACCCAAAACCATAAACGATGGATTCCGGGAAGTTATAATCGCGCTGCACCATGAACGAGACGCCACCAAAAATGGCGCAGTTTACGGCGATCAACGGCAGGAAGATCCCCAACGCGTTGTACAACGACGGGAAGTACTTATCGAGGATCATCTCCAGGATTTGTACTAACGCCGCGATCACGCCAATAAAGGTGATGAAGTTGAGGAAGCTGAGATCAACCCCTTCAACCAGAGCGCCGTCGCGCAGTACGAGGTTATAGATAAGGTTGTTGACCGGCACAGAAATGCCGAGCACCACGGTAACCGCGATACCCAGACCAAACGCGGTGGAGACTTTCTTCGAGACCGCAAGGAACGTACACATGCCGAGGAAGAAGGCCAGCGCCATGTTTTCAACAAACACTGCGCGGACAAAAAGACTAATGTAATGAGCCATAATCGGTTACTCCTTCTCCTGCTGTTCCGGCTTCCAGCTGCGCAGCGCCCAGATCAGCAGACCGATAATGAAGAATGCGCTTGGGGCGAGCAGGAACAGGCCGTTCGGCTGATACCAACCGCCGTTCTGCACGGTTTGCAGCACGGTGACGCCGAACAGTTTTCCGCTGCCAATCAGTTCGCGAAGGAAGCCGACAATAATCAGGATCGCGCCATAGCCGAGGCCATTGCCGATGCCGTCCATAAAACTCGCCAGCGGCGGTGACTTCATGGCGTAAGCTTCCGCACGGCCCATTACGATACAGTTGGTGATGATTAACCCAACGAATACCGACAGCTGTTTGGAGACTTCGTAGGCATAAGCACGCAGCAACTGATCGACCACGATCACCAGCGAGGCGATGATCGCCATCTGCACGATAATGCGCACGCTGTTCGGGATGTGGTGGCGGATCATTGAGATGAACATGCTGGAAAACGCCGTCACCAGCGTGACCGCGATGGTCATCACGAAAGCGGTTTCCAGTTTGGTGGTTACGGCCAGCGCCGAGCAGACACCCAGCACCTGGAGCGCAATCGGGTTGTTGGAAATTAACGGCCCTACCAATACCCGTTTTACTTCTTTCATATCACCGAGCTCAGCCATTGTTCAGGCCTCCTTCACGCATCTGCTTGAGGAAAGGACCAAAGCCCTGCTCGCCCATCCAGAAATCGAAACTGTGCTGTACGCCGTTCGACGTAAGCGTTGCGCCGGAAAGCCCGTCAACCGCATATTCATCGCCCTGACGTGCACCGCCTTTAACCACTTTCAACGCTGGCATGCCGTTATCATCGAGCACTTTTTTACCAATGAACTGCTTACGCCAGGCTGGGTTTTCGACTTCGCCGCCGAGCCCTGGGGTTTCCCCTTGATCGTAGTAAGTGATGCCTTTGACCGTACGACCGTCGGTATTGAGCGCCACAAAAGCATACATCGTCGACCACAGGCCATGACCGTAAATCGGCAGCACCACTTGCTCTACTTTCTGCTGGCTGTCTTTCACCAAATAGATTTCAACCACGTTAGTACGCCGTTTGATGCCGGCAGGATCTTCACTGGCGTCAAGCTCCGTGCTTTGCGCCGGATCTTTCAACGCCAGCCCTTGATTAAAGGAAGCGGGGTCTTTATTGAGCAAGTCGCCGCTTTTCAAATCCAGCAAACGAGGCGTAATACGCTCGGCAAAGACCGAAGCGACTTCATCCGGCTTCATTTCCGGCTGCATCAGCCCGGTAACGGACAGAATGTTACGCTGTTTATCCAGCGCCTTTTGTTCTTGCTGACGGGGTTTCAACCCCACCGCTGACCCGGCCACGATAATCGAGCAGACCAGGCACAGCACCAGCACCACCAGCAGCGTTTTGCCGGTGCTATCGTTACTTTTTACTTCAGCCACGCGACTTCCTCCGCTTGATATTGGCCTGCACCACCAGGTAATCGAACAGCGGTGCAAAGAGGTTGGCAAACAGGATTGCCAGCATCATCCCTTCCGGATAGGCCGGGTTCACCACGCGGATCAGCACACACATTGCGCCAATCAATGCGCCGTAGCACCATTTCCCTTTATCCGTAAACGACGCCGACACCGGGTCAGTCGCCATAAACATCATGCCGAAGGCAAAACCGCCCAACACCAAATGCCAGTACCACGGCATGGAGAACATCGGGTTGGTAGCGGATCCGATCAGATTGAACAGCGTAGCGGTGGCAATCATGCCGAGCATCACGCCCGCCACGATGCGCCAGGACGCAACACGACCAAAGATAATGATCGCCCCACCAAGCAGGATCATCAGCGTCGAGACTTCACCAATAGACCCCGGCAGATTGCCGATGAAGGCGTCAAGCCAGGTCACCGGCTGACCGCTGGTGAGATTCATCAGCGCTTCACCGCCGTGGCTCGCCCACTGCGAAAGCGGGGTCGCGCCAGAGAAACCGTCTGCGGCAGTCCACACCAAATCACCGGAGATTTGCGCCGGATAGGCGAAGAACAAGAACGCACGTCCAGCCAACGCCGGGTTAAGGAAGTTACGCCCGGTGCCGCCGAAGATCTCTTTACCGATAACCACACCGAAGCTGATGCCAAGTGCGGCCTGCCATAACGGCAGCGTTGGCGGCACAATCAGCGCGAACAGAATCGAAGTAACAAAGAAGCCTTCGTTGATTTCGTGTTTGCGCACGATGGAAAACAGCACTTCCCAGAAACCACCGACGAGAAACACAGTGAGGTAAATAGGCAGAAAGAACACCGCGCCCAGCCCCATCATGCTCAACCAGCCCGCGTCTGGCGCGAAACTCACGCCAAGCCATTGCGCCACGCTGTAGTGCCAGTGACCCGCAATCACCTGTTGCAGTTGCTCCGGCCCATAGAGCTTATGCAGCGCCGGGATGGTTTGCAGACCGACGTTGTACATGCCCCAGAACATGGCCGGGAAGACGGCGAGCCACACCAGAATCATCATACGTTTTAGGTCGATGGCATCACGGACGTGAGATGCGCCCTTTGTCACCAAACCTGGCGTATAGAAGATGGTCGCTGCCGCTTCATACAACGGGTAATACTTTTCCAGTTTGCCGCCATGGGTAAAGTGCGGCTCAATTTTTTCCAGCAGATTTTTCAAGCCCATCACTTATCCTTCCTGCTCAATGCGGGTTAAGACGTCACGCAGCACCGGTCCGTACTCGTATTTCGCCGGGCAAACGTAGGTGCAGAGCGCCAAATCTTCTTCATCAAGTTCCAGACACCCCAGCGCCTGTGCGCTATCGGTATCGCCCGCCAGCAAATCACGCAGCAAATGTGTCGGCAGAATATCCAGCGGCATGACGCGCTCGTAGTTGCCAATCGGCACCATCGCGCGCTCGCCGCCGTTGGTATCGGTCGAGAAGTTAAACAGTTTGCGCTTGAGGAAGTGGCCGAGCGTGGTGCGGGTTATCGAGAATTTGTCTTTGCCTGGCATGACCCAGCCAAAAAGTTCTTTCTCGCGCCCTTCTTTCACGACGCTGACCTGTAAGTGATAACGCCCCAGGAACGCATAGGGCCCCTGAGCGTGAGTCCCGCTTAATACGGAGCCGGAAATCACTCGATTTTCGCCTTCCGCCAGTTCATCCACCAGCAGCTGTTCCAGGCTTGCGCCTACCACTGTTTTCAACAGACGCGGGGTTTTCACCTGTGGTCCTGCCAGCGCGATAACGCGCTCGCTCCACAGATTGCCCTCAACGAACAGCTTGCCAATGGCGATAACATCCTGATAGTTCAGGTGCCAAACGTGTTTTGTCAGGCTTACGGGCTCGAGGAAATGGATGTGTGTTCCTGGCAACCCAGCCGGATGTGGTCCACCGAATTCATTGAAGGTCACTTGCCCAACAGGATGCCCGCCGAGCTTACCGCCGCTGGCCTGGCAGACGTGGATTTTGCCTTCGGTCAAACGCGTCAATATCGTCAGCCCGGCGTTAAACGCTTCACGATGCTGATAGATGATCGGCTGCGGATCGGCCGCCAGCGGATTGGTGTCGATAGCGGTAACAAAAATCGCTGCCGGTACGCTGTCGGGTGAAGGTATCTTACTGAACGGACGGGTGCGCAGACTGGTCCACAGACCCGATTCCAGCAGCTGCAACTGGACCGTTTCGCGCGTCAGCGTGGCTAAATCCGCCGTATCGAAACGGGGGAAGTTGACAGCCTCGTCACCGTCGATATCAATGACGACAGACTGAAGTACGCGACGTTCGCCGCGATGAATGGCGCTGACAACGCCGCTTGCCGGCGCGGTGAAACACACGCCGGGATTCTTTTTGTCTTCAAACAGCACTTGTCCTTTGAGGACGCGATCGCCTTCCTGAACGGCCATTGAGGGGCGCATGCCAAGATAGTCTTCGCCCAACACGGCCACGCGCGAGACGTTCGCGCTTTCGGCTATGTGTTGCGATGGTGCGCCAGCGATGGGCAAATTTAGCCCTTTTGTGATTTTAATCATGTCGTTAGCAGGTATCCGTAAACGTTACTGTCACTAAACCCAGCGTAGAGATAAGAAAACAAGAAAGGAAAAACCGATGCCAGAATGCGCTGCTGGCGACAGTACGATGAGAGTAAAGCATCCTTTCTTAACCTGGTCGTGAAACGGGGCAAGTTTACAGGATGTCAGGTCGAAACGCAGCCTTTACGCCGCTTGCAGGTAGGGTTTTGCGAGCGAATGCGCAAAGTTCTGACTGCGAAACGTCCAAAAAGGCGGTATAACACTAAAGTTATTTGTAAACCCGAATGTCCGGACTTGCGAAAAACTTTGGTGATGCTAATGTGAGCGCACCAAATCAAGACTATTCTGATTTAGGGCTTTAATTTAGGCCGCCCGGCCTGTCTCCACCGTTTTATCAAGGAACATGTAGTATGCGCAAAATCGCATTGTTACTTGCGATGCTGTTGATCCCGTGCGTTTCGTTTGCCGGTTTGCTTAGCAGTAATAGCTCGACCACGCCGGTCAGCAAAGAATATAAACAACAATTAATGGGATCTCCGGTTTATATCCAGATCTTCAAAGAAGAGCGTTCCCTTGATCTTTACGTGAAGATGGGTGAGACGTATCAGCTACTCGACAGCTACAAAATCTGCAACTATTCCGGTGGGCTGGGGCCAAAACAGCGCCAGGGTGATTTCAAATCACCGGAAGGGTTCTATAACGTTTCCCGCAATCAGCTCAAGCCCGACAGCCGTTTCTATAAAGCCATTAATATTGGTTTTCCGAACGCCTACGATCGTGCCCACGGTTATGAAGGGAAATACCTGATGATCCACGGTGCCTGCGTGTCGATTGGCTGCTATGCCATGACCGACACGGGCATTGATGAGATTTTCCAGTTTGTAACCGGTGCGCTGGTGTTTGGCCAGTCAAACGTGCAGGTGAGCATCTATCCGTTCCGCATGACCGACGCCAATATGCAGCGCCATAAATTCTCGTTCTACAAGGATTTTTGGTCACAGCTGAAACCGGGCTACGACTACTTCGAACAGACGCACAAACCGCCGATGGTGTCAGTGCAGGATGGACGTTACATCGTTAGCAAGCCGCTGAGTCACGAAGTTCGCTCGCAGCTGGCATCAAACTACGCGCTCCCCGAGGCAAAATAACGCCCACTCGCCTGGCATGATTTTATGCCAGGTTTCATTGCCGGTTAATGGCTGAGTGGCAATCACGGTGACCACATCGTTTGGTGTGGTTTCACGCTGAAAATCAATCTCTACATCCCTGTCTAATAACGTCGCCACGCCAAACGGCGCACGGCGCGTGATCCAGTAAAGATTCGTCGAACAGAACGCCATCACATAGCGGCCATCCGATAGCAGCATGTTAAACACGCCCTTTTCCCGTAATTCAGACGCCAGAGAAGCAATGTACTTGAAGACACTGTTCATATTGCCCGGCGTGCGCGGATAGCGGCTGGTGAGTTTATGCAGCAGCCAGCAAAAGGCTTTTTCGCTATCGGTTTCACCGACGGGCCGGAACTGGCCGGTTTCCAGGGACTTGTACGCGGTAAGCTGCCCGTTATGGGCGTAAGTCCAGTTGCGGCCCCATAGTTCACGGGTAAACGGATGGGTATTTTCGAGCGCCACTTCGCCGCGGTTAGCCTGCCGAATATGGGCAATCACTGAACAGGATTTTATCGGATATTCCTGCACCAGCCTGGCGATTGGCGACTGGAAGCTCGGTTGCGGATCTTTAAATGTGCGACAGCCTTTGCCTTCGTAAAAGGCAATGCCCCAGCCATCTTTATGCGGCCCGGTGCCGCCCCCGCGCTGGACCAGCCCGGTAAAACTAAAGCAGATATCGGTCGGCACATTGGCGCTCATCCCGAGCAGTTCGCACATAGTTCACCTCACGTCACATAAAACGGGGGTCTGCCCCCCGCTACCACTTATGCTTTTACCATCTCTTTTTCGATCAACATAATCAGGATATGGATAATCTTAATATGAATTTCCTGAATACGGTCAGCGTAGCCAAAATGCGGTACGCGAATTTCTACATCTGCGGAACCGTCCATTTTGCCGCCATCTTTCCCGGTCAGGGTGATAACTTTCATGCCCTGCGCACGCGCCGCTTCAATCGCTTTAATCACGTTGCCTGAATTGCCGGAGGTAGAAATACCAAACAGCACATCACCAGTACGCCCTACGGATTCAACGTAACGAGAGAAAACGTATTCGTAGCCGAAATCGTTGCTCACGCAAGAGAGATGGCTGACGTCGGAAATGGCAATCGCCGGGTAGCCCGGACGGTTTTCACGGTAGCGCCCGGTCAGCTCTTCCGCGAAGTGCATTGCGTCACAATGGGAGCCGCCGTTACCACAGGAGAGTACTTTCCCGCCTGCTTTAAAGCTGTCTGCCAGCAAGACTGCCGCACGCTGAATCGCATGGATGTTCGCTTCATCGGCCAGGAAATTGGCCAGAGTTTCCGCTGCTTCATTCAGTTCGTTACGAATAAGATCCTGGTACATGAGGATAATCCTTCCGCTTTGATTATTAACCTCAGCAGTGTAACGGATAGCGGATGAGGCGAGAAGTATTCCCCTCGCTTATCCCACCCGCTTTTGATTTTCTGTGCCTCTGAAAACGACAACAGTGTGATCTGAGTTGTAATTATTTTGTGAATGCATTGATAAAAGAAATAACATCTACTACAACCATATCATCACAAGTGGTCAGACCTCCTACAAGCAAGGGAGCATTTCTTTATGATGATTTTGAGTATTGTTGCAACCATCGTGTTACTCGGTGTGCTGTTCTATCACCGGGTGAACCTGTTGCTGAGTAGCCTCATTCTTTTAGTCTGGACCGGCGCACTAGGCGCGGCGGGACTGTGGAATATCTGGCTGCTGGTGCCACTGGCGATAATCCTGTTGCCGTTTAATCTGCCGCCAATGCGTAAAGCGATGATTTCCGCGCCAGTGTTCCGCACCTTCAGCAAAGTCATGCCGCCGATGTCACGCACTGAAAAAGAAGCGATCGATGCGGGCACGACCTGGTGGGAAGGCGATTTGTTCCAGGGCAACCCAGACTGGAAAAAACTGCACAACTACCCGCAGCCGCGCCTGACGCCGGAAGAGCAGGCGTTTATTGATGGCCCAGTGGAAGAAGCCTGCCGCATGGCGAACGATTTTGAGATAACTCACGAACTGGCCGATCTGCCGCCGGAACTGTGGGCGTATCTGAAAGAACACCGCTTCTTTGCGATGATCATTAAGAAAGAGTACGGCGGGCTTGAGTTCTCGGCTTACGCCCAGTCTCGTGTGCTGCAAAAACTGTCTGGTGTTTCCGGGATCCTGGCGATCACCGTCGGCGTGCCAAACTCCCTCGGCCCGGGCGAATTGCTACAGCATTACGGCACCGACGAGCAGAAAAATCATTATCTGCCGCGTCTTGCCAAAGGTCTGGAGATCCCTTGCTTTGCATTGACCAGCCCGGAAGCCGGTTCTGATGCGGGTGCTATTCCGGACACCGGCGTGGTGTGCATGGGCGAATGGCAGGGTGAACAGGTGCTCGGTATGCGCCTGACCTGGAACAAACGCTACATTACGCTGGCACCGATTGCGACCGTGCTGGGGCTGGCGTTCAAACTCTCGGACCCGGACAAACTGCTGGGCGGTGATGAAGATTTGGGCATCACCTGCGCGCTGATCCCAACCGGGACGCCGGGCGTAGAAATTGGCCGTCGCCACTTCCCGCTCAACGTGCCGTTCCAGAACGGCCCAACGCGCGGTCAGGACATTTTCGTGCCAATCGATTTTATTATCGGTGGGCCAAAAATGGCCGGTCAGGGCTGGCGTATGCTGGTGGAATGTCTCTCCGTGGGTCGTGGCATTACTCTGCCGTCTAACTCAACGGGCAGTGTGAAATCCATGGCAATGGCGACCGGTGCCTACGCGCACATTCGCCGTCAGTTCAAAATATCCATCGGTAAAATGGAAGGCATCGAGGAGCCGCTGGCGCGTATCGCAGGCAATGCCTACGTGATGGACGCTGCTGCGGCCCTCATTACCTACGGCATTATGCTCGGTGAAAAACCGGCGGTGCTGTCGGCGATTGTGAAATATCACTGTACCCACCGTGGCCAGCAGTCAATTATTGATGCGATGGATATTACTGGTGGGAAAGGCATTATGCTCGGAGAAGGCAACTTCCTCGCCCGTGCTTATCAGGGCGCACCCATTGCTATCACGGTGGAAGGCGCAAATATCCTGACCCGCAGCATGATGATCTTCGGTCAGGGTGCGATCCGCTGCCATCCGTATGTGCTTGAAGAGATGGCTGCCGCGCAGAATAACGATCTGAACGCCTTCGACCAACTGCTGTTTAAACACATCGGTCACGTCGGCAGTAATAAAGTGCGCAGCTTCTGGCTCGGTTTAACTCGCGGCCTGACCAGCAGCACGCCGACCAACGACGCGACCCGTCGCTACTATCAGCACCTGAACCGCCTGAGTGCCAACCTGGCGCTGCTGTCTGATGTGTCGATGGCCGTGCTGGGCGGCAGCCTGAAGCGCCGCGAGCGCATCTCTGCCCGCCTGGGAGATGTGCTGAGCCAACTGTATCTGGCATCTTCAGTGCTGAAACGCTATGACGACGAAGGCCGTAACGAAGCGGATCTACCGCTGGTTCATTGGGGCGTGCAGGACGCGCTGTATCAGGCCGAACAGGCGATGGACGATCTGCTGCGTAACTTCCCGAACGGATTTATCGCAGGCGTGATGCGCTTCGTTATCTTCCCGACGGGTCGTCATTATGCCGCGCCGTCGGACAAGCTGGACCACGCCGTCGCGAAAATTCTGCAAGTGCCAAGCGCCACCCGTTCGCGTATCGGTCGCGGTCAGTATCTGACGCCGAGCAAGCACAATCCGGTGGGTCTGTTAGAAGAAGCACTGGTAGACGTCATGGCCGCAGACCCGATTCATCAACGGATATGCAAAGAGATTGGCAAAAATCTGCCATTTACCCGCCTTGATGAACTGGCGCGTAATGCGCTGGCGAAAGGTCTGATTGACCAGGCTGAGGCTGACGTCCTGACCAAAGCCGAAACGAGCCGCCTGCGCAGCATCAACGTCGACGACTTTGAGCCGGACGCGCTGGCGACCAAACCGGTAAAGCTGCCAGAGAAAGTGCGTAAGATTGAAGCCGCGTAACCGATTTGTATAACGCGATGGCCGGCAACGACCGGCCTGAAAATCACATCACGTGCTCACATTCAAAGCGGAGAATCTTCTCCGCTTTTTTTATTGAAATGTTACGCACTCTCGCCACGCCCTGATAAGGTAGAGAGATGATTCGTGAGTCTGTATCGGGAGTTTCTGACTGTGTCCAACCTGAAAGTAACCGTATTGCAACAACCTCTGGTGTGGATGGACGGTCCCGCCAATCTGCGCCATTTCGACCGCCAACTGGAAGAGACCCACGGACGCGATCTGATTGTGCTGCCGGAAATGTTTACTACCGGTTTTGCGATGGAAGCCGCGATTCAGTCACTGCCAGAAGCGGAAGTCATCGCGTGGATGCATGAAAAAGCGCAGCAAACCGATGCATTGGTTGCGGGGAGCGCCGCATTACAAACCGAACGTGGCCCGGTAAACCGTTTTTTACTGGTTGAGCCGAACGGCAATGTACACCGCTATGATAAACGCCATCTGTTCCGCATGGCGGATGAACATCACCATTACGAAGCAGGCAATGAACGCGTGGTGTTTGAGTGGTGCGGCTGGCGCATCCTGCCGCTGGTGTGCTACGACCTGCGCTTCCCGGTGTGGTCGCGTAACCGCAATGACTACGATCTGGTGCTGTATGTCGCGAATTGGCCTGCTCCGCGTTCTCTGCACTGGCAGGCGTTGCTCGCCGCGCGGGCTATCGAAAATCAGGCCTACGTTGTTGGCTGTAATCGTGTCGGCACCGACGGCAATGGGCATCATTATCGCGGCGACAGCCGGGTGATTAATCCTCAGGGTGAAATCATCGCCACCGCCGAACCGCACCAGGCGACACACATCCATGCTGAACTGTCACTTACTGCACTGAAAGAGTACCGCGAGAAGTTTCCGGCCTGGCAAGACGCTGACGCGTTTACAATCGGCTAGCCCTGGCCTGTGGCGCATCGCCTGAGCCACAGACAGCCACAAGCCCAGCTGACACAGACAGGCATAAATAAGGTAGGATCACCTTATAAGACAGCCGGGTTTTCAAAAGGGAGCGTTATGACCATTCAACACATTTCACCCGCCGACGCCAAAACACGTCTGGCACAAGGTGCGGCCCTGATCGATATTCGTGAACCGGATGAATATGCTCGCGAAAATATTCCCGAAGCACATTTACTCTCCCTTTCCGCTATCGAAAATGGCGACCGACTTGGCCCCTTCGAAACTTACGATACGGTGATTTTTTACTGTCAGTCCGGTAACCGCACCGCTCAGAACGAGCAGAAACTGGCCGCCGCCGTCGCACCCGCACAAGTGTTTCTCCTGGAAGGTGGTTTGAACGGCTGGAAGAAATTAGGGCAAGGGATTGTAGCCGACAAATCGCAGCCGCTGCCGATCATGCGTCAGGTACAAATTGTCGCCGGGACGCTGATCCTAATAGGCGTGGTGCTGGGCTACAGCGTTGATCAGGCTTTCTTTTTACTGTCAGGCTTTGTTGGTGCAGGTCTGATATTCGCGGGTACCAGCGGTTTTTGCGCAATGGCACGTTTACTGGGCGCGATGCCCTGGAATCGTCGCTTGCGGTAAAATAGCCCTGTTAACCTTTCGCGTTAACGGGGTTCTTTTTAAGCCTTTCAGAAACGACAAAGGCCTGAATCATTGCTGATTCAGGCCTTCTGAATAGTGGCGGAACGGACGGGACTCGAACCCGCGACCCCCTGCGTGACAGGCAGGTATTCTAACCGACTGAACTACCGCTCCACTGTTCCCTTGGGAACGCAGCGAATATTACGGATTAGCCGATCCTGCGTCAACGATTTTTCTTAGGTTTTGAATCGTTTGCTGCAAAAATCGCCCATATGCTGATTTTCAACGCACGATTGTCATTCTCAGGCACGCCAGAGACAGCTTCCGCCTTTCTTTTGCACTAAATCGAGGCGCGATTCATGGGCTTCCAGCTCTTCTTCACTCGCAGAAATCACGCGTAGCTGGCTGGCTGCGCGAACAATGCGCTGAATTCCTGTATCACCCGCTTGCTGTTGGTTGTCACCTTCCATCGCAAACTTCATCAACGTCTGGCCACCGGTCATCAGCAAATAGACGTCAGCAAGAATCTGACTATCGAGCAATGCGCCGTGGAGCGTACGTTTGCTGTTGTCTATTTCGTAACGCGAGCATAACGCATCGAGGCTGTTACGCTTGCCGGGGAACATTTTACGTGCCAGCGCCAGGCTATCGGTTACCTTGCAGAACGTATTGGTCTTGGCAATGCCGCGATTGAGCTTGGCAAACTCATAGTCCATAAAGCCGATATCGAACGATGCGTTATGAATGACCAGCTCTGCGCCGCGAATGTATTCAATAAACTCATCGGCAACGTCGGCGAAGGTCGGTTTGTCGAGCAAGAACTCATCCGCAATACCGTGGACGCCGAAAGCTTCTGGATCGACCAGACGATCGGGTTTGAGATAAACGTGGAAGTTATTACCCGTCAAACGGCGGTTGATCACTTCGACTGCACCGATTTCGATGATCTTGTGCCCTTCATAATGCGCACCAATCTGATTCATACCGGTGGTTTCGGTATCGAGGACGATCTGTCGGGTAATTGCAGTGCTCATATCGCTCATTTATGTCAGACTTACCGTTTTCGTGTCGATTTCAATTAAAGGAAGTCTACCAGAGATGCTTAAGCAGGTAGAAATTTTCACCGATGGTTCTTGCCTCGGTAATCCAGGGCCTGGCGGCTATGGCGCCATTTTACGCTATCGCCAGACTGAAAAAACCTTCAATGGCGGCTATTACCTTACCACCAATAACCGCATGGAGTTGATGGCCGCTATCGTGGCGCTTGAAGCACTGAAAGAACATTGCGAAATCGTCCTGAGCACCGACAGCCAGTACGTCCGCCAGGGAATTACTCAGTGGATCCACAACTGGAAAAAACGCGGCTGGAAAACGGCGGATAAAAAACCGGTGAAGAATGTCGATCTGTGGCAGCGCCTTGATGCAGCACTGAGTCAGCATAAGATCCAGTGGGAATGGGTAAAAGGCCATGCCGGACACCCTGAAAACGAACGTTGTGACGAGCTTGCCCGCGCGGCAGCAATGAGCCCGACGCAGGAAGATACAGGCTACAAACAAGAAAGTTAATCTTGCGGTTTACGATACTGCCGCGTGGCGCCGACCGTCTGGCGAATTTGCGTTTTTGCTTTGCTTTGCCGCATTGGATTAAGCGTCAGCGGCACCGTTCTTTTACGCGCAACGATCACCTGCAAACACCCCAGTGCGGGCAAATGCGTACTCAACAGTCGCCCACCCTGCCGGCTCCACGGCAGCACCTGGATGCGGCTCTGATGCATCACTTCAAAATTGAGCAATCCCAACCAGTCAAGCTGGCGCATCAGGCTAAACATCCGGCTATTATAAGGCATGCGGTTGCGCAGAATGGGCACCAGCTTACGCAATCCCATCAGACTGATTGGGTTGAATGCGGTCAGAATCAGCCATCCGTCATCGATCAACACCCGGTCGGCCTCCCGAAGCATACTGTGCGGATCCTGACACCAGGGGAGCGTATGCGCCAGCAGGCAAGCGTCTACCGATTTTTCGGCAAAGGGTAAATGCAGCGGATCGGCCTTCACATGAATCGGGTCACCATCCAGAGAGACGCTGACCTGGTGAGAGATAGCGCACGCATCGGTATTGATTTCCGCGCTCAAATTGCCAATCTTAAGCAGATGAAACCCATAGAGTTTTGCCATCCACGGCTTTAACTGCAGTTCCAGCGCTTCACGATAGTATTCGCCCCAAGGCATTTCCGCCCAGTGGCCTGGCGCCGTGACTTTCAGAGGTATCCTTGCCGGTTTCATCACAACCTTCCGCGACATTATGAGAGGTAATTTATGAATCTTAACAGTATTCCCGCGTTTCAGGACAACTACATCTGGGTTCTGAGCCAGGATGATGGACAGTGTTTGATTGTTGACCCGGGCGAAGCGGCACCGGTCCTTGCAGCGATTGCTGAAAACCAATGGCAGCCGAAGGCTATTTTGTTGACTCATCACCACAACGATCACGTTGGTGGTGTGAAAGAACTCAAGCAAAAATATCCTGATCTAGTGGTGTATGGTCCTGAGGAAACACAAGATAAAGGCACCACCCATATCGTTAAAGAAGGTGATATCGTCCATGTTTTGGGATACGAATTATCTGTAATTGCCACCCCAGGTCATACTGCCGGCCACATCTGTTTCTTTAGCGACCCTTATCTTTTTTCGGGTGATACTTTATTCTCAGGTGGCTGTGGTCGTTTGTTTGAAGGCACGCCAACTCAGATGTACCAGTCACTTCAAAAATTAACCGCCCTTCCAGACCACACTATCGTTTGTTGCGCCCATGAATACACATTAGCAAATATGAAGTTTTCAATGAGCGTCATGCCCCATGATCAAGCGATAAATGATTATTATAGAGAAGTGAATGAGTTACGAGCAAAAAAACAAATAACACTACCCGTAACTCTGAAAAATGAGCGAGAAATTAATATATTTCTAAGAACGGATGATGATGATTTAATTAAAGAAATTAACAAAGAAACAAAGTTGCAACAACCAGAGCAGCGTTTTGCATGGTTACGGTCAAAGAAAGATGACTTCTAAAAGCCTTGTATTGCCTTTTTAACGTTTCACCGTTATTATCGCTCGTCTTTTAAGCAACTATTGACCACACACATGAAGGCACGAGCGATATTACTCGCCTCTGTCCTGCTAGTGGGTTGCCAGGCCAATCGCGATGGTAACGTACAACAGCACGCACAGAGCCTTTCTGCGGCTAGTCAAGGGGAAGCAGTAAAGTTTGCAAGTCAAGCGCGGTGGTTGGACGATGGAACCTCTTATGCGCAGGATCAGGACTTGTGGGCTTTCATTGGCGACGAGCTGAAGATGGGAATTCCGGATAATGGCCGGATTCGCGAACAAAAACAGAAGTATTTACGCAATAAGAGCTATCTCCACGATGTAACTTTACGGGCAGAGCCGTATATGTACTGGATAGCAGGGCAAGTTAAGAAACGTAACATGCCCATGGAACTAGTACTACTACCCATAGTGGAGAGCGCTTTTGACCCCCATGCGACGTCTGGCGCCAATGCCGCAGGCATTTGGCAGATCATTCCGAGCACAGGGCGCAATTATGGTTTGAAACAGACCCGCGCATACGATGCGCGTCGTGACATTGTTGCCTCAACTACGGCAGCACTCGACATGATGCAGCGTCTGAATAAGATGTTTGACGGTGACTGGTTGTTAACGGTCGCAGCATACAACAGTGGCGAAGGTCGTGTGATGAAGGCAATGAAGGCGAATAAATCGCGGGGTAAACCTACCGATTTCTGGTCGCTCTCCTTGCCTCAGGAAACGAAGATTTACGTGCCTAAAATGCTGGCGTTGAGTGATATTCTCAAAAACAGCAAACGCTATGGCGTTCAACTGCCCACAACAGATGAAAGCCGTGCACTGGCTCGCGTTCGACTGGATAGCCCGGTTGACGTGAAACAGGTAGCGGATATGGCCGGTATTTCGGTGAAGAAGCTGAAAGCGTTTAATGCAGGCGTTAAAGGATCAACCCTTGGAGCCAGCGGACCAAAGTATGTCATGGTGCCGCGAAAGCATGCCGATCAGCTGCGTGAGTCTCTGGCTTCTGGCGACATCGCCGCAGTTCAGCCGACTCTGGTGGCCGAAAATATGCCGATGAGCAGCCGTAGCTATAAGGTACGTTCAGGTGACACACTTTCCGGTATCGCATCACGCCTCGGAGTGACATCGAAAGATCTGCAGCAGTGGAACTCACTGCGCGGTTCACACCTGAAAGTTGGTCAAAGCTTGACCGTAGGCGCAGGTAGCAGCGCAACTCGCCTTGCGAAAAATAGCGATAGCATTACTTATCGCGTTCGCAAAGGGGATTCGCTGTCGAGTATCGCTAAGCGTCACGGCGTCAATATCAATGATGTTGTTCGCTGGAACGAAGATACCGATAACCTGAAGCCGGGCGATCAACTGACGTTGTATGTTAAAAACAACGACAGACCCGATTCCTGATAACTCTGTTTAACGAAAAAGGCACCGATTGCTCGGTGCCTTTTTTATTTCTAAATGAATACCACGTCCTATGGACGTGGTTATCGGCTTTTTGGCTCTGCCAGTAATGCTACTCATGGGAAAATCCGAATCTGTTATCCCCATAACTAATAAGGATTTAACCATGAGTAGGTTCGAAAAAGCATCGCATGTGTTATGGCATTGTCAATACCATATAGTCTGGACGCCCAAGTGCCGATTTCGGATACTGAAAAACAATGTAGGGAAAGAAGTTTACAGGCAAATCAGGATATTAAGTCAGCAGCTTCATATAGAAATAGTGGAACTCAATGTT
>DASXML010000057.1:0-11615 GCA_036495715.1 Scandinavium sp. | reverse complement strand
GCCGTAGCGCCGATGGTAGTGTGGGGTCTCCCCATGCGAGAGTAGGGAACTGCCAGGCATCAAACAAGTGGAAAGCCCGGTCGAAAGACCGGGCTTTTTGCGTTGTTGCGCCCACCACATCCACAGACATATCCACAAGCCTTACCATAGACCTTCCGATTTGAAGGTCCACTCCGGTATTTCTCACCCGCATACCGACATTAACACCCCATCAGGTCGGGTTTTCCATGAAACTTTTTCACCTTTTACATGCGGACTCGACATTTTGCTTATTCTTGGTTATCTTCAGCTATCTGGATGTCTAAACGTGTAAACGTATGCTGTGAGGTAATAAGGTTATGCCGATTCGGGTGCAGGACGAGCTACCGGCCGTCAATTTCTTGCGTGATGAGAACGTCTTTGTGATGGCTGCATCGCGTGCCACCAATCAGGAAATTCGCCCGCTGAAGGTGCTGATCCTCAACCTGATGCCGAAAAAAATCGAGACGGAAAACCAGTTCCTCCGCTTACTGTCGAACTCGCCGTTACAGGTTGATGTCCAGCTGCTGCGCATTGATGCACGCGAATCGCGTAACACCCCGACCGAGCATCTCAACAACTTTTACTGCAATTTTGAAGACATCTGCAACGATAACTATGATGGTCTGATTGTCACCGGCGCGCCGCTGGGGTTGGTTGAATTTAACGATGTCGCTTACTGGCCGCAGATTAAGCAGGTGCTGGAGTGGGCCAAAGATCACGTCACTTCAACGCTGTTCGTCTGTTGGGCCGTTCAGGCGGCGCTGAATATTTTATATGGCATCCCTAAGCAAACCCGCTCCGATAAGCTTTCTGGCGTTTACGAACACCACATTTTGCACCCACACGCACTGTTGACTCGTGGCTTTGACGATTCTTTCCTCGCCCCTCATTCACGTTACGCTGATTTCCCTGCCTCGGTGATCCGTGACTACACCGATCTCGATATCCTGGCGGAAACGGAGGACGGCGACGCGTACCTGTTTGCCAGTAAGGACAAGCGCATCGCCTTTGTGACCGGGCATCCGGAATACGATGCGCATACGCTTGCGAGCGAATTTTTCCGTGACGAGGAAGCGGGTCTTTCACCGGAAGTGCCGCACAATTATTTCCCGAAAAACGATCCGCAGAACAAACCGCGAGCGACCTGGCGTAGTCACGGAAACCTTCTGTTCATTAACTGGCTGAACTATTATGTGTACCAGATAACGCCATACGATCTGCGTCATATGAACCCAACACTGGAGTAATCTTCTGCTTCCGCGATCGCAAAGCGATTCAGCACTCCACATCAGGCACCTTCGGGTGCTTTTTTTATTTCCGAAATACACACCAAACCAGAATAAAATTTTAATCTGATTGTTATCAATTAGTTAATTGATGTTTAAATTATAAATGGAAATTGTTTTTGATTTTGGAAAATTATTGCGTAGGCTTAATTGAGTTGAACGAAAACCACACAACGATCTTCGTTCGCGTTGGGGAGAGACTTTAGATCAATGACGAGGAGCCGCGCAATGACACAACAGGCAACAACGACTGAAGAACTGGCTTTCAGCCAGCCATTTGGCGAGCAGGAACAGCAGATCTTGACGCCAGAAGCCATTGAGTTTCTGAGTGAGCTGGCCACGCACTTTACGCCAAAGCGCAATAAGCTGCTGACAGCGCGTATTCAACAACAGCAGGATATTAATGACGGAATACTTCCTGATTTTATTTCGGAAACAGATTCCATTCGCAATGGTGAGTGGAAGATTCGCGGGATTCCTCAGGATCTGCTCGACCGCCGGGTGGAGATAACCGGCCCTGTTGAACGCAAGATGGTCATCAATGCGCTGAACGCTAACGTTAAAGTTTTCATGGCGGATTTCGAAGATTCGCTGGCACCGAACTGGCACAAGGTGATTGACGGGCAAATCAACCTGCGCGACGCAGTCAATGGCACCATCAGCCACACCAATGAAGACGGAAAAATCTACCAACTGAAACCCGACCCGGCGGTATTGGTATGTCGTGTGCGTGGTTTGCATCTGCCGGAAAAGCACGTTACCTGGCGCGGCGAGCCTATCCCGGGCAGTTTGTTTGATTTCGCCCTCTACTTTTTCCACAACCATAAAAGCCTGCTGGCCAAAGGCAGCGGCCCCTATTTTTACCTGCCGAAAACCCAAGCCTGGCAGGAAGCGGCTTGGTGGAGCGAGGTCTTTAGCTTCACCGAAAATCGTTTCGACCTGCCGCGTGGCACCATCAAAGCCACACTGCTGATTGAAACATTACCAGCCGTATTCCAGATGGATGAAATCCTGCATGCGCTGCGGGACCACATTGTTGGCCTGAACTGCGGGCGCTGGGATTACATTTTCAGCTATATCAAAACGTTGAAGAATCACCCCGACCGTGTGCTGCCAGACCGCCAGGTCGTCACGATGGATAAACCGTTCCTCAGTGCATACTCGCGCCTGCTGATCAAAACCTGTCACAAGCGCGGCGCGTTTGCGATGGGCGGAATGGCGGCGTTTATTCCGAGCAAAGATGCCGGGCGTAACGCTCAGGTGCTCAGCAAGGTGAAAGCGGACAAAGCGCTGGAGGCGAATAACGGACACGACGGCACATGGATTGCACATCCGGGTCTTGCGGATACCGCGATGGCCGTATTTAACGACGTACTGGCCGACAACCCAAATCAGCTGTTTGTCACACGTGAAGAGGATGCCCCGATAACCGCCGAAGAGCTACTCGCGCCCTGTGAAGGTGAGCGCACCGAAGGCGGCATGCGCGCTAACATTCGCGTGGCGGTGCAGTACATCGAAGCGTGGATCTCTGGCAACGGCTGTGTCCCGATTTATGGCCTGATGGAAGATGCCGCAACGGCAGAAATCTCCCGCACGTCTATCTGGCAGTGGATCCATCACCAAAAAACGCTCAGCGACGGCACGCCGGTCACCAAAGCGCTATTCCGGCAGATGCTGAATGAAGAACTGATGGTGATTCAGGACGAACTGGGCGAACACCGCTTTAGTAGTGGTCGCTTTGATGAAGCCGCGCGTCTGATGGAACAAATCACCACCTCGGATGAGCTTGTCGACTTCTTAACCCTACCCGGCTACCGCCTGCTGGCCTAATTATCCAGGCTATTTTGTTCGACATTTTGCCCCCGGACAGTGCTCGGAATCCTCACGTACCCTAAGTACGCTCCAGTTCCTGTGCGCTGACCGTAGCCAAACTGTCTTCACCAATAACGCCTGGAAAGCCAGGAAATAAAATGGAGCATCTGCCAATGAAAACCCGTACCCAACAAATCGAAGACATCAAACAGGAATGGACCAGCCCACGCTGGGAAGGCATCAAGCGCCCCTACAGTGCAGAAGAGGTGGTGAAATTACGCGGCTCGGTGAACCCGGAATGTACGCTGGCGCAGCGCGGCGCGGCAAAAATGTGGCGTTTACTGCATGGCGAATCGAAAAAGGGCTATGTAAACAGTCTTGGCGCGCTGACTGGCGGCCAGGCGTTGCAGCAGGCGAAAGCGGGTATCGAGGCGGTGTATCTCTCTGGCTGGCAGGTTGCGGCAGATGCCAATCTGGCATCCAGTATGTATCCGGATCAATCCTTATATCCGGCGAATTCTGTGCCCTGCGTCGTCGATCGGATCAACAACACTTTCCGCCGGGCGGACCAGATCCAGTGGGCGTCGGGAATTGAACCCAACGATCCGCGCTTCATCGATTATTTCCTGCCGATCGTGGCGGATGCAGAGGCCGGATTCGGCGGCGTGCTCAATGCGTTTGAATTGATGAAGTCGATGATCGAGGCGGGGGCGGCAGCGGTTCACTTTGAAGATCAATTGGCCTCGGTGAAAAAATGTGGGCACATGGGCGGCAAGGTGCTGGTGCCGACTCAGGAAGCGATTCAGAAATTGGTGGCTGCGCGTCTGGCTGCCGATGTGCTGGGCGTGCCGACGCTGTTAATTGCCCGCACTGACGCAGATGCTGCTGATTTGATTACCTCCGACTGCGACCCGTACGACAGCGAATTTATCACCGGTGAGCGCACCAGCGAAGGGTTCTATCGTACTCACGCAGGCATTGAACAAGCGATCAGCCGCGGACTGGCGTATGCACCGTATGCGGATTTGGTATGGTGTGAAACCTCTACCCCGGACCTCGAACTGGCGCGTCGATTTGCTGATGCCGTTCACGCGAAATACCCGGGAAAACTGTTGGCGTACAACTGCTCGCCTTCGTTTAACTGGAAGAAAAATCTCGATGACAAAACCATCGCCAGCTTCCAGCAACAGTTGTCGGAGATGGGCTACAAATACCAGTTCATCACGCTGGCGGGCATTCACAGCATGTGGTTCAACATGTTTGATTTAGCCCACGCCTACGCGCAAGGCGAAGGAATGCGCCACTACGTGGAAAAAGTGCAGCAGCCTGAATTCGAATGCGGCAAAGAGGGCTACACCTTCGTGTCACATCAGCAGGAAGTGGGCACGGGTTATTTCGACAAGGTGACCACCATCATTCAGGGCGGTGCGTCATCGGTCACGGCGTTGACCGGGTCGACGGAAGAGTCACAGTTCTGATGGTCATGATGCCCGGTGGCGCATGCTTACCGGGCGTACAACAGTTCTGTAGGCCGGATAAGCGAATGCGCCATCCGGCAATACCTGCATCAAGGTGAGGAAAAAGCATGCCGCGTGGCCTGGAACTACTGATTGCCCAGACTATCCTGCAAGGTTTCGACGCGCAGTATGGCCGCTTTCTGGAAGTGACTTCCGGCGCGCAGCAGCGTTTCGAACAGGCAGATTGGCATGCGGTGCAGCAGGCCATGAAGCAGCGCATTCATCTCTACGATCACCATGTCGGTTTGGTCGTTGAGCAACTGCGTTGTATCACCGAAGGCAAAAGCCTGGATGCCGCATTTTTGCTGCGCGTGAAAGAGCATTACGTCGAATTGTTACCTGATTACCCTCGTTTTGAAATTGCCGAAAGTTTTTTTAACTCTGTGTATTGTCGGTTATTTGACCACCGTTCGCTGACTCCCGAGCGGCTTTTTATTTTCAGTTCTCAGCCACAGCGGCGCTTTCGCACTATTCCTCGTCCGCTGGCGAAAGACTTTTATCCCGACAAAGGCTGGGAAACACTGCTAAGCCAAATGCTGACGGATCTGCCGCTGCGCCTTCCATGGCAAGATAAATCCCGCGATGTGGGCTATATCGTGGCGCATCTAACGGCGATTTTTGGGGCAGATATTCTGTGCGAAGCGCATTTGCAGATTGCCAACGAACTGTTTTACCGTAATAAAGCGGCCTGGCTGGTTGCCAAACTGCATACGCCGCAGGGCATGGTGCCGCTATTGCTGCCGGTTCACCGCAGTGATGAAGGTGAATTGTTCATTGATACCTGCCTGACGACCAGCGCCGAAGCCAGCATTGTCTTCGGCTTTGCTCGCTCTTATTTTATGGTTTATGCGCCGCTACCTGCGGCACTGGTGGAGTGGCTGCGTGAAATTTTACCCGGCAAAACCACCGCCGAGTTGTACATGGCGATTGGCTGCCAGAAGCACGGCAAAACGGAAAGTTATCGTGAATATCTGACGTACATTCGCCACACGGATGAACGGTTTATCGAAGCGCCCGGTATTCGTGGCATGGTGATGTTGGTGTTCACGCTACCCGGTTTTGATCGGGTGTTTAAAGTGATCAAAGATCGCTTCGCGCCGCAGAAAGAGATGAGCGCTGCGCATGTGCGGGCTTGCTATCAGTTGGTGAAAGAACACGACCGCGTCGGGCGGATGGCCGACACCCAGGAGTTTGAACATTTCGTGTTAGAAAAGCGGCAAATTTCTCCCGCGCTGCTCGATTTACTGTGGCAGGAAGTGCCGCAAAAAATCACCGATCTCGGCGACCGCATCGTCCTCAGTCATCTCTACATCGAACGCCGGATGGTGCCGCTAAACCTGTGGCTTGAGCAGGTCAGTGGCCAGCAGTTGCGCGATGCCGTAGAAGAATATGGCAACGCGATTCGCCAACTGGCGGCAGCCAATATTTTCCCTGGCGATATGCTGTTCAAGAACTTTGGCGTGACGCGCCACGGACGCGTGGTGTTCTATGACTACGATGAAATTTGCTACATGACAGAAGTGAATTTCCGTGACATCCCATCGCCGCGATATCCGGAAGATGAGCTTGCCAGCGAACCGTGGTACAGCGTTTCGCCGGGCGATGTGTTCCCGGAAGAGTTTCGCCACTGGCTGTGCGCGGATGCGCGAATCAGGCCGCTGTTCGAAGAGATGCATGCTGATTTGCTACGCGCGGATTACTGGCGTGGGCTGCAAACACGTATCCGTGATGGGCATGTGGAGGATGTTTTTGCTTACCGTAAAAGTCAGCGTTTTAGCGTGAAATTCAGGGCCTAACGTCGGGCGACGGCGACGTCTGACCCGACCTGCATTTTAGACCCGCCGGGCAGGATATGCCGGAGGGCGGCTTGCGCCTTATCCTGCCTACATCTTTGGGTGATTATTTTTCAGGTAATGTAGGCCCTGCAAGCATAGCGCCGCCGGGCAATACAAGTTTATCGCGTGCCGCCGTACGCCAACGTCACTTCTTTCGCCGCTTTAATCACCAGCGCGCCTAACTCTGTCACCCTGTCGTCAGTCACGCGGGAAATGGGTCCAGAAATGGAGATCGCTGCAAACGGTTCGTGGTGCTCATCGTAAATGCAGGCCGCCACGCAGCGCAGGCCGAGAGCGTGCTCTTCATCGTCAAACGAATAACCGCGCTTGCGGATCTGCGCCAAATCTTCTTTCAGATGTACCGGTGACACCAGCGTTGCGTGGGTATAGGCGTGCAGCCCTTTGCGGTGCAGCAGGCCGCTGACCTGCTCGTCATTCAATTGCGACAAAAAGGCTTTCCCGGCACCCGAGGCGTGCATTGGCAGTTTGCCGCCAATCGGCGCAGACATGCGCATCAACTGCGTACATTGCACCTGGTCGATAATAATCGCCTGATGATCGCTCTGATCGAGCACCGCCAGATTGACGGTTTCACCGGAGTCTTCCATCAGCTTGCGCAAAATAGGGTGGACGATAGCCAGTAAATTGCGGCTTTGCAGGAAGCTGCTGCCGACGATGAACGCATGTGCGCCAACGGTCCAGTGGCCTAAATCCCCCGTCTGACGGACAAAACCCAGCTGTTGCATGGTGGTCAGTAAACGGTGTGTCGTGGAGTTCGGCAAGCCAGCCTGCTGCGCCAGTTCTGTCAAGGCTACGCTGCCGTGGGATTCCGCAATGGATTCCAGCAGTTTCAGACCGCGCGTGAGCGACTGGACCTGGCCTGTTGGCTGGGGCGTGGCAGCAGTCGCCGCCGCACGGGGTTTCTTGCCGCGTTTCGCGGGAACAGTGGCAACCATAACAGCCTCCATTTTCTGTATCGTGGAAATCATTTTCGTTTTATTTGATTATAATGCAACCGTTATCAGAACTGATCGGAGCAGTGGTAGTGAACATCTCTCATGTTCAGCGTGGCTCTCTTTTCCACACAGGTTGATTATGCCACTATGGCTTGTTGATAAGAGCGTTGTCGGGAGTCCGCGTGAGCACCATCGAAAAGCAGCTGAAGCAGCAATTAAAAGACCGCATCCTGGTTCTGGACGGGGGCATGGGCACCATGATCCAGAGCTATCGCCTGAACGAAGAAGACTATCGTGGCGAACGCTTCGCTGATTGGGCCTGCGATGTGAAAGGCAACAACGACTTGCTGGTGCTGAGCAAGCCGGAGGTGATCGTCGCCATCCACAACGCCTATTTCGAAGCCGGGGCCGATATCGTTGAGACCAACACCTTTAACTCGACGACCATCGCCATGGCCGATTACCAGATGGAATCGTTGTCGGCGGAAATTAACTTCACGGCGGCGAAACTGGCACGAGCCTGTGCCGACGAATGGACGGCGCGCACGCCAAACAAACCGCGCTATGTTGCCGGGGTGCTTGGCCCAACCAACCGCACCGCGTCTATTTCTCCCGATGTTAACGACCCGGCGTTTCGTAACGTCACCTTTGATCAGCTGGTGGAAGCCTATCGCGAATCCACCAAAGCGCTGGTGGAAGGCGGCTCTGACCTGATCCTTATCGAAACCGTTTTCGATACTCTCAATGCCAAAGCCGCAATTTATGCGGTGAAAGAAGAGCTGGAAGCACTGGGCGTCGATTTACCGATCATGATTTCCGGCACCATTACTGATGCTTCTGGGCGCACACTTTCCGGGCAGACCACCGAAGCGTTCTATAACTCGCTGCGCCATGCCGATGCGCTGTCGTTCGGCCTGAACTGTGCGCTGGGGCCGGATGAACTGCGCCAGTACGTGCAGGAACTTTCGCGCATCGCGGAATGCTACGTGACGGCGCACCCGAACGCCGGGCTGCCGAATGCGTTTGGTGAATACGATCTCGATGCCGACACCATGGCGGCGCAAATCCGCGAATGGGCTGAGTCTGGCTTCCTGAATATCGTGGGCGGCTGTTGCGGCACCACGCCTGAGCATATAGCGGCGATGAGCCGTGCGGTGGATGGCCTTGCGCCACGCCAACTGCCTGAACTGCCGGTGGCCTGTCGTCTGGCGGGTCTGGAGCCGTTGAATATCGGTGCTGACAGCCTGTTTGTGAACGTCGGTGAACGAACCAACGTGACCGGTTCCGCTAAATTCAAGCGTCTGATCAAAGAAGAAAAATACGCAGAAGCGCTGGCTGTGGCACGCCAACAGGTCGAAAGCGGCGCGCAGGTTATCGACATCAACATGGATGAAGGGATGCTCGATGCCGAAGCGGCGATGGTGCGTTTCCTGAATCTGATTGCCGGTGAGCCAGATATCGCCCGCGTGCCAATCATGATTGACTCGTCTAAATGGGACGTCATCGAAAAAGGCCTGAAATGCATTCAGGGCAAAGGCATTGTTAACTCCATTTCGATGAAAGAGGGCGTCGAAGCCTTCATCTATCACGCCAAAAAAGTGCGCCGTTACGGTGCCGCCGTGGTGGTGATGGCGTTTGATGAAGTGGGCCAGGCCGACACCCGCGCACGCAAAATCGAAATTTGCCGCCGCGCCTACAACATTCTGACCAAAGACGTGGGTTTCCCACCGGAAGACATTATTTTCGACCCCAACATTTTTGCGGTGGCAACCGGCATCGAAGAGCACAACAACTACGCGCAGGACTTCATCGGCGCGTGTGAAGACATCAAACGCGAGCTGCCACATGCGCTGATTTCCGGCGGTGTCTCCAACGTGTCGTTCTCATTCCGTGGTAACGACCCGGTGCGTGAGGCGATCCACGCCGTGTTCCTCTACTACGCCATTCGTAACGGCATGGACATGGGCATCGTTAACGCCGGCCAGTTGGCGATTTACGACGATTTGCCCGCCGAGCTGCGTGATGGGGTGGAAGATGTGATCCTCAACCGCCGTGACGACGCGACCGAACGGATGCTGGATCTGGCCGAAAAATATCGCGGCAGTAAATCTGACGAAGCCGTCAACGTTCAGCAAGCGGAATGGCGCGCCTGGGATGTGAAAAAACGCCTCGAATATTCTCTGGTCAAAGGCATCACCGAGTTTATCGAACTGGATACCGAAGAAGCTCGCCAGCAGTCTGAACGCCCTATTCAAGTCATTGAAGGCCCGCTGATGGACGGCATGAACGTGGTCGGTGACTTGTTCGGCGAAGGCAAAATGTTCCTGCCGCAGGTGGTGAAATCGGCCCGCGTAATGAAACAGGCGGTGGCATATCTTGAACCGTACATCGAGGCCAGCAAAGAGAAAGGCCAGACCAACGGCAAAATGGTGATTGCCACCGTGAAGGGCGACGTGCACGACATCGGCAAAAACATCGTCGGCGTGGTGCTGCAATGTAACAACTACGAAATTATCGATCTTGGTGTCATGGTGCCGACGGACAAAATCCTCAAAACCGCGCGCGAAGTGAACGCCGACCTGATTGGTCTTTCCGGGCTAATTACCCCGTCTTTGGACGAAATGGTCAACGTGGCGAAAGAGATGGAGCGCCAGGGCTTCACCATTCCGCTGCTGATTGGCGGTGCGACAACGTCGAAAGCGCACACGGCGGTGAAAATCGAGCAGAACTACAGCGGCCCAACGGTGTATGTGCAGAACGCCTCACGCACCGTGGGCGTGGTTTCTGCGCTGCTTTCTGCCACGCAGCGCGACGATTTTGTCGCCCGAACGCGCCAGGAATATGACACGGTGCGTATTCAGCACGCACGTAAAAAGCCGCGCACGCCACCCGTTTCTTTGCAGGTCGCACGCGATAACGATCTGGCTTTCGACTGGGCAAGTTACACGCCGCCGGTGGCGCATCGCCTGGGCGTGCAGGCCGTAACGGCCAGCATTGAAACGCTGCGTAATTACATCGACTGGACGCCGTTCTTCATGACCTGGTCGCTGGCGGGTAAATATCCACGCATTCTGGAAGACGAGGTGGTGGGCGAAGAGGCGAAACGCCTGTTCGCCGATGCCAATGAAATGCTCGACAAACTCAGCGCCGAAAAAACACTGAACCCGCGTGGCGTGGTCGGGCTGTTCCCGGCAAACCGTGTCGGCGACGATGTCGAAATTTATCGCGATGAAACACGAACTCACGTGCTGACAGTCAGTCGCCACCTACGCCAGCAGACGGAAAAAGTCGGCTTTGCTAACTACTGTCTGGCTGATTTTGTGGCCCCTAAAACGTCCGGCAAAGCGGATTATCTCGGTGCCTTTGCGGTGACGGGCGGCCTGGAAGAAGACGCGCTGGCCGATGCTTTCGACGCACAGCACGACGACTACAACAAGATTATGATCAAGGCGCTGGCCGACCGTCTGGCGGAAGCTTTTGCGGAATATCTGCACGAACGGGTGCGTAAGGTGCATTGGGGTTATGCCGCCAATGAGAACCTCAGCAACGAGGAACTGATCCGCGAAAATTACCAGGGCATTCGCCCGGCACCGGGTTATCCGGCGTGTCCGGAACACACCGAAAAAGCCACCATCTGGGAGCTGCTGGATGCCGAAACGCACACCGGCATGAAGCTCACCGAGTCTTACGCCATGTGGCCGGGCGCGTCCGTTTCCGGCTGGTATTTCAGTCACCCGGACAGCAAGTACTACGCCGTGGCGCAAATCCAGCGCGATCAGGTGGAAGATTACGCCTTCCGTAAAGGAATGAGCGTCGCGGAAGCTGAGCGCTGGTTAGCGCCTAATCTTGGCTATGATGCCGACTGATTCAAGCACAAGGGCAGATAATCTGCCCTTTTTTATTTCTAAATGAATACCACGCCCTATGGACGTGGTTATCGGCTTTTTGGCTCTGCCAGTAATGCTACTCATGGGAAAATTCGAATCTGTTATCCACATAACTGATAAGGATTTAACCATGAGTAGGTTCGAAAAAGCATCGCATGTATTATGGCATTGTCAATACCATATAGTCTGGACGCCCAAGTGCCGATTTCGGATACTGAAAAACAATGTAGGGAAAGAAGTTTACAGGCAAATCAGGATATTAAGTCAGCAGCTTCATATAGAAATAGTGGAACTCAATGTT
>DASXML010000056.1:0-200613 GCA_036495715.1 Scandinavium sp. | reverse complement strand
CGGGCGTGCTCTGGGGAGGTGACATTGATAATGCCGAGGGCTTGTGAAAGTTCCATTTAAAAAGGGTCCATGATGAACATGAACCCTTTTTACACCAGCCACTGGATCGGTCAACCGATCCTTAACTGATCGGCATTAGGGCATTGCCCGGCTTTCTTATTTGCTCACTCGCTACCCGACGTCAGAGTAAAACCGGCTGCACTACCGACAATCTCGAGTGCAAGAAACTCAGGTGCTCGCACGCGACGGCTTGAGCCTTCTCGGCATCCCCGGAGATAATCGCTTCCAGCAATTCCTGATGATGCCTGTCAGTCTCATCCCAATTCTGTTTATTCCGTCGAATGGTGTCCGCAGCATCCAGCACCGAATCTTGCAGCACAGTATAAAAGCCGTTCATGACACTCAGGATCGCCATGTTATGCGCCGCTTCAATAATACCCAAATGAAACGCTGCATCGGCCTCAGCGGCTTCCTGTAGCGTCCCCTCTGTGTAGGCATAGTTTAGCGTCTGATAGAGCGCACGCAGTCGCTCGTGCTCTTGAGGCGTGCTGCGCTTAGCGGCGTAGAATGCTGCTGCCCCTTCAATGAGACGGCGGAATTCCAGGATGTCGAAACGCACCTGCGGGTTAGATGCCATCAAATTGATCAATGGCGATAAAATAGGTTCGTCAAAAACATCAGCAACCCGCAAACTGCCGCCCGAATCCGCGGTCAGCAACCCTTCCGCCTGCAGTTTAGACAGCGCTTCACGGATCGGTGGACGAGAAACCTGCAACAGATCCTCCAGATCGCGTTGCACAGGCAACCAATCCCCCGGCTTTATTCGGCCATTGACGATGGCATCCTTGATAGCGTCATACACCAACATCGCAAGAGTGGTACTCCGCTGCCGGTTATTACGCTGGATGGGAAGAAATATCGGGCCTGACATAGATCTGTTCCTGTGTTGGCTTCATTAACGACCTGAACGGGCCTTGCTGCTGCCCTGCTCGGGATGTTACCGGTTTCGTCGATCGGGTGATGATAACACCTCTGTCCAGGGACGCAGGAAGCAAAAATCAGATGACAGAAATACTGCCGCCTCAGGGACAACTGGCAAGAAACTGGAACAGTGGGTACAGAATTATCGCACCAACCATACCAAACAGCATGATTGATATCATCATCACATGGTTTTGGGTAAAGCGTGGGCGCTGAACGAAATTGATCGTTTTTTGTTGCAGCATCTTACGGTTAAACATTTTAGGTGCTCTGGCGAGTGACATATTAATAAAAGAAGGTGTACGTGGTCAGTAATAAATAAAGAATGCCAATATTGAAAACAGTCAGCGTTAAAAGAAGAATAAGTGTTAGATTTTTCATGAAAAATACCGATTCTTCATGATGAAAGACGGGTGAGTCTCGCCTGCTGGAATAACACCCACAGTGCGCCGAAAAAAATGCCGCCCAGAGAAAACAGTAGAATAATGACTAACGGCCCAGGACCGTCTTTTTTCAGCGGCAGCGTTGCTACCTGTTGAAAATTAACGACCGGAAAAGTGCGTTGCTGTAGCGCAATCTGTTTCAACATCGACAACCTGTATTCCTGATTACGCAAGTCAGCATTCAACTCTTCAATGTCCCCGAGCGCTTTCTCTATCTGAAGTTTTTGGCTCAATCCTTTCGCCCCTAACATCACAGGAAAGTCAGGATCATCCTTAATGAGTTGCCCATTGCTGTACACCGGATGAGAGATCCCGGCGGCGGTTGCTATCTGAAGGGCATATTCCAGCCTGCGTATTTTCGTCTGACGGAGGGTGGTAAGACTCTGTCGTTTGAGTGCAATAACCGCAGTCTGACGCTGAATTTCAAGCGCCAGCGCATTACGAAGATTTCCCACCGCCTGTCGGGCAACGTTTTGCACAATGAACTGGGTGTAGCTTGCCAGAAATCGCTGTGCCTGCTCGGCGGTGTGCCCGGTAAAGCTCAGCTCCCAATCGGTAAAAGGCACCGCGCTAGACTTTTTATCCGTCTGGAGATTAACCGCCTTAATCCCTTCCGTCAGAGACTTTATTGCACGGCGAGATGCCTCTGGCGTGTTTTGCGGCAATGCCGCCAGGGCAACGGGTGAAACGTGAATAAACGCGTTCTGCACGTCACCGGACAGGAACTTTTCAATGTACAAATTGAACAAATACGCGCTGTTAATCGGGGTATCTACCCCCAGCACTTCCAGTGGCAAAAGCGCTTGTTGAAGAGGGTAAAGCTGAGTCGGCTCGGCCAAACTGATAATCGCATGACTGGTCCATTTTTTCGGAAACAGGAATGAAGCAATCGCCCCCAAAATCGCAAAAATGATGGCAAAATAAAACAGACATTTTTTTGCTTTCAATAACGTATCCACTAACAGCAGAAGATCTATCTCCTCTTTATTTGCATAACCCTGCCGACCATTTTTATCCGTAAAAAGTGACATCGATGCATTCATTTCTTGTAGTGACATAAGCGTCTTTACCTGATTTATTCCGTCGAGATTATAGAAAGCATTTTGCTGGCCATTACCGGTTGCAATCACTATAGAAAAGTCCTTATTTCTATTATTTTTCGTTACGTTAAAAACAAAATGTGTTCGCGTTCTGCCGCATCAATCCACGCTTGCGTAATACATCACTGACACCGCCAGTTAATTACACGTCACCTTGTTGAAAGGATCTATGATGTGGATCATTTTTTTGTTATAACGTGGTATACCATAATATACCAATGGTTGATGCACGACGTTTTCCGATCCTGTGCAACGTCGACATCCATGGTCAGAGCAAACGAGGTCAGTATGAAAATAATGAAAACCATGCAGCGGTTCCCCGGCGGCATGATGGTGATCCCTTTATTGTTGGCCGCAGTGCTCAACACGGTCTTTCCACATGCACTGCACATCGGCGGCTTCACAGAACAGTTATTTGTATCGGGATCGTCACCGCTGATCGCACTCTATCTGCTGTGCGCCGCCGCGGGTATCAATGTCCGCAAAGTCGGCCGCCCTCTGGAAAAAGGGCTCGTCCTGTTCGTCGCAAAAGTGCTCTCCGGCATTGTTATCGGATTTTTAGTGGCGCATTTCTATGGCATTAAAGGTCTGCTGGGCATATCGCCACTGGCGATCATCCCGGCGATGACGGCGATCAACGGCGGCTTATATGGCGGGCTTGCTGGGGAGTTTGGCGATGTAACGGATATCGGTGCATTGGCTCCCGTGCTATTGGGCTGTAGCCCGTTCTTCACGCTGATTGCGCTCGGGGCATCCGGAATCATTAGCGTCCCTTACATGGCCCTGTTAGCCGTGATCTTCCCCATGATCGTTGGATTTGTGCTCGGTAATCTGGATGACGACTGGAAGGAAATGCTGACCAAGGGCCAACATTTTCTGGTTCCCTTCTTCGCGTGGTCTTTGGGGATGCACCTCAACCTGCACGAGCTCGTGTTCGCTGGACTGCAGGGCATTGGACTCGGTCTGTTTACGCTGATTGTCACCGGCGGTTTGGGTTATCTCGGCTACAAAATCTTCTTTAAAGAGACCAAACCGGCAGTCGGTATTGCGGTCGGCACGACCGCGGGTCTGTCCGTCGCATTCCCTGCCGTCATCGCGGAAATTGCCCCGAATTTCGCCCCTCAGGCAGCCGTTGCGGCGGCTCAAATTTCCTCTGCGGTTATCGTCACTGCCATTCTTTGCCCACTGCTGGTTTCCATACTGGCGAAGCGAACCGCTTAACGATAATTCTTTCTATTAATCATTGCTTTAATCGAGGTTCAAAATGTCACAGACACAGGTTCTGGCATTAAAAATTATGCCCTGCGATAGCGTCGCAACGGTACTGGAAGACGTCCATCACGGCGACGTCATTACCGTGAAAGATAAATCAGGCAATACGGAAACCGTCACCGCACTTGCCGATATTCCCTTTGGTCACAAGATTGCCGTCGCGACATTAGCGGTCGACGCAGAGGTGCTGAAGTACGGCGAAAGCCTGGGCATTGCCACCCAAACTATCGCGATTGGCGACTACGTCCATACGCATAATCTCGCCAGTCAGTACGGTCGTGGCGATCTCAATCACGATACCAAAGTGACTCACGCCCGCACTTCCCGTTATCAGGAGACAGCAAAATGAACAATGACTATCAATGGTTTGGCTATCGCCGCGAAAACGGTCAGGTCGGCTCACGTAATATTGTCGCGATTATCCCTGCGACCGTTTGTGTCACCGAAATTGCGCAGGCGATTGTCTACAACACCCAGATGTCGAAAGCGTTATTGCATCATTGCGGCTGCTGCCAGCTGATGCCGGATTTAAGCCTGGTGACGGAAACGTTGGGCCGCCTGGGATCGCATCCCAATGTCGGCGCGGCGTTGGTGATTAGCCTTGGCTGCGAAGGATCTAACGCCGATGAAATCGTGGCGCAAATCGCCGCAACCGGTCGCCCGGTGGAAAAAATTGTGATGCAGGAACTGGGCGGTACCAGCCGTGCGATTCAGCACGGCATCGATTTAGTGCAGAAAATGGCCATTGCGATTTCTGCGCAGCAACGAAGTGAAGCGGGGCTCGAAGACCTGATCATGGGCATCAAATGTGGCTCCTCTGATACGACTTCTGGGCTCTCTTCCAATATGGTCATCGGCCAGATGTCAGACGCTATCGTCGATGCCTGCGGTACCGTGCTGTTTGGCGAAACCACAGAATTCATGGGGGGCGAACACCTGCTCGCCCGTCGCGGTCGGACTCCAGCAGTCGGTCAGCGCATTTATGAGATTGTCGATGCCATGGAGAAACGCGCGATGGCGGTTGGTGTGGACATGCGTAACGGGCAGCCAACGCCGGGTAACATCGCAGGTGGCTTATCCACCATCGAGGAGAAGTCTCTCGGGGCGATTAACAAATCCGGATCGCGCACCATTGAGGGCGTGCTGGACTATACCGATAACGTGCCGGGCAAAGGGCTGTGGATCAAAGACTCTCCCGGCTTTGAGCCTGAAATTCTGACCGGTATTGCTGCCGCAGGCGCACAGGGAATTGTCTTTTCGACCGGGCGTGGCGCACCGCAGGGATTCCCGATTGTGCCGGTGTTAAAAATTTGCGGTAACCCGCGCACCTACCAGAACCTTTCCCACGATATGGATATCGACGCCGGACAAATTATCCTCGGCAATAAATCGATTGAGCAGGTAGCGGAAGAAACCATGAGCGCATTGATGCGCGTCCTTTCCGGAGAGCTCACCAAATCTGAAGCGATCAACTACAACCGCACGATGGATATTCATACCTACGGGCCGAAAATCTAACGCCGCGGGCGGTTAATGTGTGGGTTATCCGCACATTAACCGTTCGGCATAACGCTATCTATTCAATAACTGACACAGCGCGCCAGCGCATTTGTCTGCCGCTGTAAGCACAGATTTTTTATTGGTCTAAAGCAAATAAAAGGCTGTAATCACAATGGAAAAAACAGCAGTTATCTCAGAAAAAAAGACCCACTGGCATCGAATTTGTGAAGAACTCCTGAGAGAAGCCGGAATAAGAATTAACGGTCCTGCCCCGTACGATATTCAGGTCAAAAACGATCAATTCTATAAGCGGGTTCTGCAACAAGGCTCTCTTGGCTTGGGCGAAAGCTATATGGACGGTTGGTGGACCTGTAAGCGTCTCGATGAGTTTATCGCCATGATCGTCAGCGCAGATGTAGAGTCTTGTCTAAAAGGGAGCGTAAAAGATTTATTGCGCGTCGCCAGTGCCAGAATGATAAATCCGCAGTCGAGAAAGCGGGCATGGATCGTCGGTAAAGAACATTACGATCTGGGCAATGACCTGTTTGCGGCCATGCTCGATCCCTGGATGCAATATTCCTGCGGCTACTGGAAAGACGCGACCGATCTCCAGACCGCTCAGCAAAATAAACTGCAGCTGATATGTGAGAAACTCCAGTTGAAACGAGGCATGACCCTACTGGATATTGGCTGCGGCTGGGGTGGTTTAGCCGCCTATGCAGCGGAACATTATGGTGTGAAGGTGACCGGCGTGACCATTTCAGCTGAGCAGCAGAAATTGGCTCAGGCGCGGTGCGCTGGCCTGGATGTTGAGATCCTGCTTCAGGATTATCGGGACCTGAATCAACAATTTGACCGAATTGTTTCGGTAGGAATGTTTGAGCACGTAGGGCCGAGAAACTACGCCACCTATTTTAGCGTCGTGAACAAAAACCTGAAACAAAAGGGGCTGTTTCTGCTGCACAGCATCGGTTCGAACAAAACGGATGACAACGTAGATCCCTGGATTAACAAGTACATATTCCCGAACGGGTGCTTGCCTTCCGTCATGCAAATCGCTGCCGCCAGCGAACCTTATTTTGTGGTGGAGGACTGGCATAATTTTGGAACCGACTACGATAAAACATTAATGGCGTGGGACGAACGTTTCCAGCACGCCTGGCCGACCCTCGACGATCATTATTCGGAACGTTTCAAAAGAATGTTTACTTACTATCTGAATGCCTGCGCGGGGGCTTTTCGCGCCCGTAACATTCAGCTTTGGCAAGTCGTGTTCACGCGTGGGGTTGAAGGCGGTATACGCGTTCCTCGCTAGCATTTTCCGCAGGAAAACACAGACAGAGGCCTTCTGAAAGGCCTCTCTGTGACGGCGATTAACGTGCCGACAACGACGCTTTTTCTGGCACCCTATAGCGTTGTCTTAACCAAAGACCTAATCCCAATCCTACCAACGAAAGCGCCAGCACGTACCACGCCGGAGCCATCGGTGAAACGCTCATCAGTAACGTCACCGCAATCGGCGTCAATCCGCCGAAGATGGCGTAAGAAACATTGTAGGAAAACGAGATCCCGGTGAAACGTACTTCGGCCGGAAATGATCTGACCATCACATACGGCACAGCGCCCACCACGCCGACACACAGGCCTACCAGCCCATAAAGCAGGAACAGATGCAGTGCAGAAACGCCCGAGAGATGGTAGAACGCCCAGCTTGAAGCGGCCAACAGCAGACTGCCAATAATAAAGGTACGGCTGGCACCAAACTTATCTGCCGCCAGTCCCGCCAGCAAACACCCAACACACAGCATGATGGTGGCAATACTGTTGGCCTGTAGCGTAAGCGCCGGGGCGAAACCGTAATGCTTTTGCAGCCACACTGGCGACATCAAAATCACGACCACAATTCCCGCCGATAAGAGCCAGGTCAGCAGCATCGACATCACCACCGCTTTCTGGTGCTTCATCACCACAGATTTAACCGGAAGTTCCTGTGCCAACTGCTTACGCTGCTGCATTTCAAGGAATATCGGTGTCTCCTGCAACCAACGGCGCAAATACATCGCCACCAGGCCAAACGCACCGCCCAGCAGGAACGGAATGCGCCAGCCGCCGTCGTGAATGGCCAGTGGCGTCATACTGGTATTGATGAGCGTGGCAACGACTGAGCCGAGCAAAATCCCCACCGTCAGGCCCGCCGTCAACGTGCCACAGGCGATCCCGATGCGCTGCGCAGGAACGTGCTCAGCCACGAATACCCACGCGCCCGGCACTTCGCCACCAATCGCTGCCCCCTGGAGCACACGCATCAGCAGCAGCAACAGCGGCGCGGCGATCCCCACCGAGGTATACGTCGGCAGTAGCCCGATAAACAGTGTCGGCACCGCCATCAGCAAAATGCTCAGCGTGAACATTTTCTTACGCCCAACAAGATCGCCAAAATGCGCCATGACGATCCCGCCCAATGGGCGTGCCAAATAGCCTGCGGCAAAGATGCCGAAGGTCTGTACCTGGCGTAGCCATTCAGGAATATCGGCGGGGAAAAAGAGTTCGCCGACAACCGCGGCAAAGAAGACAAAGATGATGAAATCATAAAACTCCAGCGCACCACCGAGGGCAGCGAGCGTCAGCGTTTTAAAATCCTGTCGGTTCAGAGGTCTTGCGTGTGATGACATAGTGGGCCATTTGATTGACTTATATATTACGTAAAGAAAAAATTACTATACCGTAAACCGACGGTCAATCGATGGCCCGCAAAGCTTATCTTATAAAAGCGTTATCTTCAGGAGATTGTTTCACGACGCGCACTTTTCGGGCGAAAAGCTGCTACCACCAGCGGATCGGTTTCCACGTACGGCCCTTCAAGCAACTGTACACAATAAGGTACACTTGCAAAAATCCCATGAACTAACACTTTCCCGTCGACATCTTTCACCCCTTCCAGAGTTTCCTGGATGGATTTTGGCTGACCCGGAAGATTGAGAATTAATGCCTGTTTGCGGATAACGCCCACCTGGCGCGACAGGATCGCCGTCGGCACAAAGTGCAGACTGATTTGGCGCATTTGCTCACCGAAACCCGGCATTTCACGATCGGCAATCGCCAGCGTTGCATCCGGCGTCACATCGCGGCGCGCAGGTCCTGTACCGCCGGTGGTCAGCACCAGATGACAGCTCATTTCATCCACCAGCTCGCACAGCGTCTGCTCGATAACGGCTTGCTCATCGGGGATCAGGCGAGTTTGCAATTCAAAGGGAGTGGTCAAAGCCTGAGTCAACCACGCTTCAAGCGCGGGGATGCCTTTGTCCTGGTACACGCCACTGGAGGCACGATCGGAAATGGAAACAAGGCCAATGCGAAGAGTGTTCATATCGATTCCGTTAAATAATGCGGTTAAGCGGAATGATACACGCAGGAGGGAAACAGAGACAAATAACGCGAGGAAGCTGTGACCGGCAGCCCGGTCACAGCCTGAATGATTACAGCAGGTCGCCGATCATTTTTTCCAGTTTTTCCTGGTCGATAGCAAACTTACGGATACCGTCCGCCAGTTTATCTACTGCCATTGGATCCTGGTTGTGCTGCCACAGGAACTGGGATTCAGAGATACGCTCTGGACGCGCTTTCACGTCACCGGTGTAAACCAGTTTGCGTTCGATAGCGCCGTCAGCTTCTGCCAGCTCTTTCAGCAGTGGCGGAGCAATGGTCAGGCGGTCACAGCCAGCCAGTTCCAGAATCTCGCCTACGTTACGGAAGCTTGCACCCATCACGACCGTTTCGTAGCCGTGCTGTTTGTAGTAGCTGTAGATTTCAGACACAGACACAACGCCTGGATCTTCTGCCGGTGCGTACTCTTTCTTGTCAGTGTTGGATTTGTACCAGTCGAGGATACGGCCAACAAACGGCGAAATCAGGAACACACCCGCTTCTGCACAAGCACGCGCCTGTGCGAAGGAGAACAGCAGCGTCAGGTTACAGTTGATACCTTCTTTTTCCAGCTGCTCAGCGGCACGAATGCCCTGCCAGGTCGAAGCCAGTTTGATAAGGATACGGTCGTTGCTGATGCCCGCATCGTTGTACAGCTTGATCAGGTGTTTCGCTTTGGCGATAGAGGCTTCGGTGTCGTAGGAAAGACGCGCGTCAACTTCGGTGGAGATACGCCCTGGGATCAGTTTCAAGATCTCCAGACCAATGTTCACCGCCAGTTTATCGGTCGCATCAACAATCTGCTGCTCGCGGTTGCTGCTCTGGCTTTTCGCCCAGGCAATCGCTTCGTCAATCAGCTTGCGGTATTCCGGGATCTGAGCAGCGCCAAGGATCAGAGAAGGGTTGGTTGTCGCATCCTGAGGCTGGTACAGCTTCATTGCCGCGATGTCTCCGGTGTCAGCCACTACGGTTGTGTACTGACGCAGGGAGGTCAATTTATCCGTCATGATATGTTTCTCTTTAAACAGCTGTTAGGGGGATGTAACCGTTCTGCTTTCGATAATATCACGCCCGGTTGTCAGCGCAACCGCAGACGGCTCAAGAGCGCAGAGTATGATAAACTCAGAATATTCCTCACCTGCCTGATAATGGATTGTCTGCAAAATGGCAGTGCTTAACGTAGTCTCCGGCATCGATCAAAGGACGTTACATGCCTGAATTTTTATCTTTTATAAATGACATACTCTGGGGCTCGGTAATGATTTACCTGCTGCTCGGCACCGGAGCGTGGTTCACCTGGCGAACGGGATATATCCAGTTTCGCTATCTTCGCCATTTCGGTAAAAGCCTCAAAAGCAGCCTCAGCCCGCAGCCTGACGGCTTAACGTCATTTCAGGCGCTCTGCACCAGCCTGGCCGCACGGGTGGGCAGTGGTAACCTCGCCGGCGTGGCGATTGCGATTACCGCAGGTGGCCCAGGCGCAGTGTTCTGGATGTGGGTTTCCGCGATTATTGGTATGGCGAGCAGCTTCGCCGAATGCTCTCTGGCGCAGCTCTACAAAGAACGTGATACCGACGGACAGTTCCGCGGCGGCCCGGCGTGGTATATGTCCCGGGGCCTTGGCATGCGCTGGATGGGCGTGATGTTTTCGGTGTTCCTGCTTTTGGCGTATGGCCTGATTTTCAACACCGTACAGTCCAATTCCGTGGCTAACGCCATGCACTACGCGTTTCATCTGCCTGAATTCGTGACCGGTTTGGTACTGATGCTCTTCACGCTGATAGCCATCATGCGCGGCCTGCGCGGCGTAGCGAAAATCATGCAGTGGCTGGTGCCTTTCATGGCGCTGCTGTGGGTGGTGACCAGTATTCTCATCAGCCTGTGGCATCTCAATCAAATCCCGTACATTTTTGAAACCATTATCCGCAGCGCATTTGGCTGGCAAGAAGCCGCGGCGGGTACGGTGGGCTACACCATCAGTCAGGCATTAAGCAGTGGCATTCAGCGCGGCATGTTTTCCAACGAAGCCGGGATGGGTTCCACACCCAATGCCGCCGCAGCCGCATCCTCCTGGCCGCCACATCCCGCCGCACAGGGAATTGTCCAGATGATCGGCGTGCTGGTAGATACCCTGGTCATTTGTACCGCCACCGCAATGGTGCTCCTGCTCGCTGGGCATGACACCACGCTAGCGTCGTTCAACGGAGTTCAACTGGTACAAAAAGCGATGTCATCACTCTCCGGGAGTTGGGGCGCCGGGTTTGTTGCCGGTGTCGTCCTGCTGTTTTCCTTTAGTTCGATCGTCGCCAACTACATCTATGCGGAAAATAATCTGATTTACCTGAGGAAGAATACGCCGCGAAACGTCTGGCTGCTGCGCGTAGTCACGCTGCTGATGGTGATGTGCGGCACGCTGCTGAGTCTGCCAGTGGTCTGGCAGTTGGCCGATATCATTATGGCGCTGATGGCCATCACTAACCTGACGGCGATTCTGTTGCTGTCCCCGGTGGTGCGGATCATCGCCAGCGATTATTTACGTCAAAGGAAGCTCGGCCTGAAACCGGTGTTCGATCCGGCACGTTACCCGGAAATTGAACAGCAGTTGTCCCATGGAAGCTGGGATGATGTGCCGCGCCAATAGCAGCTATCGATCCCTTCACGGTCGTTTTTTGCTAAAGTCACGAAAAATGCCCGCAAGGACTGATTATGCTGATTCTGATTTCACCGGCTAAAACGCTCGATTACCAAAGTGAGCTGCCAACCACGCGCTATACCCATCCTGAGCTGCTGGACTACTCCCAGCAGCTGATTACGATCGCGCGCAAGCTGTCTGCCCCACAGATTGGCAAGCTGATGAGCATCAGCGACAAACTCGCCTCCCTCAACGCCACCCGTTTTCACGACTGGCATCCGGATTTCACGCCGCAAAACGCGCGCCCGGCGATCCTCGCGTTTAAAGGCGACGTCTACACGGGTTTGCAGGCAGAAGAATTCAGCGAGGCTGATTTTGATTTTGCCCAGCAGCATCTGCGCATGCTCTCCGGCCTGTACGGCGTACTGCGCCCGCTGGATTTGATGCAGCCCTATCGTCTGGAAATGGGCATTCGCCTCGAAAACGCCAAAGGCAAAGATCTCTATCATTTCTGGGGCGACATCATCACAAATAAGCTCAACGACGCGCTGAAGGCGCAGGGTGATGACATCGTTATCAACCTGGCCTCAGACGAATATTTCCGCTCCGTGAAGGCGAAAGCATTGAACGGGCAGATCATCAAACCGGTGTTCCTGGATGAGAAAAACGGCACGTTTAAAGTCATCAGTTTTTACGCTAAAAAAGCGCGTGGCTTAATGAGCCGTTACATCATTTCGAATCGCCTGACGACGGCTGAACAACTGAAAGGGTTTGATAGCGAAGGGTATTTCTTTGATGAAGCCGGGTCTGTCAACGGCGAACTGGTGTTTAAACGTCACGAACAGAAGTAAAACGTTCCCCTCGCCCAATCTGAGTGAGGGGAAACGAATCAGTGATGATGACCATGATCGTCATGGTGGTCGTGATGATCATCATAATGATCATAGTGTGGCTCGTAGCGTGCGTGCCAATGATTGTTGTAGCGCTCGTAGTGATGGCCCCACCAGTCATGGTCACGCCAGTTGTCACCATCCCAATAGTTGCCATGGTTATCCTGATCGCCAATTTGCAGTTTAACTGCAGGAACCAGCGTGATTTCAGAAGCGTGTACTGCCGCAGGAGCCACCAGCATTATAGAAAGCGCCAGGAATACAGATTTCAATTTAGACATAGGTTACTCCAATTTCATCATTGCCCGTGATGGGTCGATGGAATGAGAGTACGCCTCTGGAAGCCGACTTATTATTCTCCGCAATCCTAATCTCTAAGTGCCCGCATTTATTGGGAATTCGTCCTTAATTCCTGCTGATTCTCTCCTTTTTATCTCCACATTTCAGACATAAAAAAAGCCGGGCTTCAGCAATGCCGCCCGGCTCTTTGTCAACGGAAAGACGACGTTATGCCTTTTCCATCATCAGCTTACGTAAGGCAGCAAAATCGGCTGGCAGATGTTCCGACAGCAGCGGCAGATCTGCGCGGTCGGCCAGCTCTTTTGGCAGAGACAGTTCGGTGTCCAGAATCACTTCTACGCTTTCCTTGAATTTTGCCGGGTGCGCGGTGCCAAGGAACAGGCCGTACTCGCCTGGATTGAGCTGATCGCGCAACGCACGGTAAGCCACCGCCGCGTGAGGTTCAGAGGTATAGCCGATTTCCTGCAACTCGCGCATGGTCGCTTTGGTGGTGTCATCATCCACCGCCGCGTAGCCCAGCTCGTTAAGACGCCACACTTTGCGGCGGAACAGTTCTTCCACGCGCGGCCAGTTGTTTGGCTGGCTGACATCCATCGCGTTAGAGAGCGTCGCCTGCGTCGATTTCGGTTTCCAGCTGCCTTCCTGCAAGAAACGCGGCACGGTGTCGTTGGCATTGGTCGCAGCGATAAAACGCTTCACCGGCAGGCCGAGAGATTTCGCCAGCAGACCCGCCGTTAAATCACCAAAGTTGCCGCTTGGCACGGAAATCACCAGTTGATTACGCGCTTCTTGTGGCAGCTGCGCCACCGCTTCGAAGTAATAACAAATCTGCGCCAGCAGACGGCTGATGTTGATAGAGTTGGCGGAGTTCAGGCCCAGCGCCACTTTCAGTTCTTCATCATCAAACGCCTGCTTGACCAGCGCCTGACAAGCGTCAAAGTCACCATCGATAGCCACGGTTTCAATATTGCCCCCGAGGGTACAGAACAGTTTTTCCTGCAACGGGCTGATTTTGCCGTTCGGATAGAGGATAACCACGCGAACGTTCTTCAAACCGTAAAACGCATGCGCGACCGCCGCACCGGTATCACCGGAAGTTGCGGTCAGAATGGTGACGGGCTTATCGCCGCTGATCAGCGTCAGCATTTGCGCCATGAAACGGCCACCGAAATCTTTAAACGCCAGCGTTGGGCCATGGAACAGTTCCAGGCAGCCCACGTCGTCCTGCACGGGTTTGACCGGTGCCGGGAAAGCAAACGCCGCGCGAACGCGTGATTCCAGCTCCTGCGGTGCAATTTCATCGCCGATAAACGCCGACAAAATTTTAGCGCTGCGGGTGACGAAATCCAGTTTCAGCAGTTCGTCGATTTCCGTCAGGCTAAATTCCGGCAGGTCATGCGGAAAAAACAGCCCCTGATTTTTGCCCAAACCTTGCGTGATGGCCTGCGCGAAGCTGACCTGTTCATTATGATCTTTTAAGTTATACAGTTTCATCGGTTATCCCACTACGCGAGCGCCCGCCGTGTCCAGCCGGCAAATATGAACGAAGCCTTCCTGATTTTGCAGATAGTGTTTACTGAGCCAGTCTGCGACTCGTTGTGCGGTTTCCGGGTTATCGCACAGAGCGAACATGGTCGGGCCAGAACCCGAAATACCACTCGCCAGCGCGCCAATTTCGGCGACGGCCTGACGCGCTTCGCCAAAGCCCGGCAGCAGCTTGGTGCGATACGGTTCCGCAATCACATCTTTCATCAGCTTGGCCGCAAGCTCTGGCTGGCGGCTATAGCAGGCATGAATAAATCCAGCCAGATGGCGACCGTGCGCGATACAGTCCTGACGACGATACTGCGCCGGTAAGATAGCGCGCGCTTCGGCGGTAGAAACCTTTATACCCGGATACGCCAGCACCCACAGCCACTCATCAAAGGCCGGAATTTGCTGACTGATAATACCGTTTTCTTCCAGCATCAACTGGATGCCGCCGAGGAAACACGGCGCGACGTTATCGTAATGCACGCTACCGGAGATGCGCCCTTCCAGCTCGCCCATCAATGACAGCATTTTGCTGTCATTCAACGGTTTACCACAGTATTCGTTCATCGCCACCAAAGCCGCAACCACCGAACAGGCGCTGGAACCCAGCCCAGAACCAATCGGCATGTTCTTTTCGAGCGTCATCGCCACCGGAACCGTTTTGCCAATTTCCTGGCAGAAGCGTTCCCAGCACTGGTAAACAATGTTTTCGCGCGGCTCAGTCGGCAGCTTGCTGGCAAAATGGCCGACGTTTTTCAGGCTGAACGTATCAGCCGCCACCACTTCCACGTTATCGCCCAGCAGCGTGCCGTCTACCGGCGCAACTGCCGCGCCGAGCACATCAAACCCAACGCTCATATTGGCGCTAGAGGCCGGGGCATAGACCTTAACCATCTTAAACTCCTAACTTCCAGGACAGGGTGCGCAGCAAGTCGGCAAACACGCCTGCGGCTGTTACATCATTGCCTGCGCCGTAACCGCGCAGGACCAGCGGCAGCGGCTGATAATAGTGGCTATAGAAAGCCAGCGCGTTCTCGCCGTTTTTCACTTTGAACAACGGATCGTTACCATCCACTTCGGCAATTTTTACGCGACACACGCCGTCGTCTTCGATGTTACCGACGTAACGCAGCACTTTGCCTTCGTCGCGGGCTTTGGCAATACGCGCGGCAAATTCATCATCAAGCTGCGGCAGACGCGCCATAAAGCTTTCGGTATCACCGCTGTCGTCAAAGTGATTTGGCAGAACGGATTCCACCACGATATCGCTCAATTCCAGATGACGCCCGGTTTCACGGGCGAGGATCAGTAGCTTACGCGCCACGTCCATACCTGAAAGATCGTCACGCGGATCCGGCTCGGTGTAGCCCATTTCACGCGCAATGCCGGTCGCCTGCGACAGGCTCATACCCTCGTCCAGCTTACCGAAAATAAACGATAAGGAGCCTGAAAGAATACCGGAGAATTTCTGCAATTCATCGCCTGCGTTCAGCAGGTTTTGCAGGTTTTCAATGACCGGCAAACCCGCACCAACGTTGGTGTCGTACAGGAATTTACGACGCGAACCCGCCGCCGCCTGGCGCAGCTCGTGATAGTAGTTCATCGATGAGGTGTTCGCCTTTTTATTCGGCGTCACCACGTGAAAACCTTCGCGCAGGAAATCGGCGTACTGATCCGCCACCGCCTGATTGGACGTACAGTCGACGATCACCGGGTTCAGCAGGTGGTATTCTTTCGCCAGACGGATTAAGCGGCCCAGGTTGAACGGCTCTTTGGCTTCTGCCAGCTCGCTTTTCCAGTCCTCAAGGCTGAGACCATGCACGTTGGTCAGCAATGCGCGTGAATTCGCCACGCCGCACACGCGCAGATCGATATGTTTATTTTTGAGCCAGGTTTGCTGACGCTTAAGCTGTTCCAGCAGCGCCCCGCCGACGCCGCCGACGCCAATCACAAACACTTCAATCACCTGATCGGTATTGAACAGCATCTGATGGGTAACGCGCACGCCGGTGGTGGCGTCGTCGTTGTTCACCACGACGGAAATCGAACGTTCTGACGAGCCCTGGGCAATCGCCACGATGTTGATATTGGCGCGGGCAAGTGCTGCAAAAAATTTCGCCGAAATGCCACGCAGCGTGCGCATTCCGTCGCCGACGACGGAGATGATCGCCAGGCGCTCCATGATTGACAGCGGTTCCAGCAGCCCTTCTTTCAGCTCCAGATAGAATTCATCTTCCATTGCCCGTTTCGCCCGGACACAGTCGCTTTGCGGCACGCAGAAACTGATGCTGTATTCGGAAGACGATTGGGTTATCAGCACCACCGAAATTCCGGCACGAGACATGGTGGCGAATACGCGCGCCGCCATGCCGACCATGCCTTTCATTCCCGGCCCGGAGACGTTGAACATCGCCATATTATTAAGATTGGAAATGCCTTTTACCGCCAGACCGTCTTCGTTGTGGCTGGCACCGATTAACGTGCCCGGCGCCTGCGGATTGCCGGTGTTTTTTATCAGACAGGGGATCTGGAATTGCGCGATAGGAGCGATGGTGCGCGGGTGCAGCACTTTGGCGCCGAAATAGGAAAGCTCCATCGCTTCCTGATACGACATCGATTTTAACAAGCGCGCATCCGGCACCTGGCGCGGGTCACAGGTATAAACCCCATCGACATCGGTCCAGATTTCACAGCAATCAGCACGCAGACAAGCGGCCAGCACGGCGGCAGAATAGTCGGAACCGTTACGCCCCAGCACCACAAGCTCGCCTCTGTCATTACCGGCAGTAAAACCGGCCATCAACACCATGTGGTCTGATGGAATGTGGCTCGCGGCAATGCGACGAGTGGACTCTGCAATATCAACGGTAGATTCGAGGTAATGGCCGACGGCCAGTAGTTTCTCAACGGGATCAATGACGCTGACGTTATGGCCCCGAGCTTCAAGCAGGCCCGCCATGATGGCAACCGACAGCTTCTCGCCACGACAAATCAGGGAAGCGTTAACACCGTCCGGGCATTGGCCTAACAGGCTTGCACCATGCAAAACATGCTTAATCTGCGCAAATTCTTGTTCAACAAAGGTTTTGAGTTGAGCGTGAGGAAAACCAGGCTGAAGTTCAGCCAGCCCCTGAAGCAGTTCGGTGAAAATACGTTCGGCATCGGCGATATTCGGCAGTGCATCCTGGCCGCCGATGGTTTTCTCAATCATCGCAACCAGATGGTTGGTGATTTTAGCAGGGGCAGAGAGCACGGTTGCTACCTGCCCCTGCCTGGCATTGCTTTCCAGAATATCGGCAACCCGCAGAAAACGTTCTGCATTTGCCACTGATGTACCGCCGAACTTCAAGACTCGCATGGTTGTTACCTCGTTACCTTTGGTCGAAAAAAAAGCCCGCACTGTTCAGGTGCGGGCTTTTTTCTTTTTTCCTGTACGCGTCAGCCCGCACCGATACCTGTGGTAATGGTGGTGGTAATAATTGTTGTCATGCGGCTGATGCGAATCATGGATGTTGTGTGCTCTGTCATTTTAATTGTCTGTCGTCTGCCTATATTGGTTAAAGTATTCGCCTTGTTAAGTCAACGAATTTTTACATTCGCCTCTATTTGTCACACCATTAGGCTGCGCCGCTTTCGTGGGCATCACCACTGCGCATCACCTGGTGATAATGCTTATCGCAGAGTATTTACCCATAACCAAAACATATAGCAGCACGTTAGTTGGCAATATTTTTTTCAATATCATGCAGTAATCGGTGCAACATTGCGGTGTCACGCTGACCAAGAACACCGATTCGTTGTTGCAACCAGTCAGCCAATTTGACGTCATCAGCGACCTGTAACGTCGTGAGCAAAACCATTACCCTGGCGCGTAATGCCTGAAGCTGATTTTCGTTATTTTCGGGGACAGAAACCGCAGGCGTTTGCATCAGGACCGAGAGTTGATAACAAAACACCATCACGGCTTGCCCAAGATTCAGCGACGGATAATCGGCCACCATCGGTACACCCGTGAGAATGTCAGCCAGTGCCAGCTCATCGTTGGTCAGCCCAGAATCCTCACGCCCGAACACCAGCGCAGCATGCCCCATCCACTGCGATTTTTCCTGGAGGATCGGCACCAACTCCTGGGGCGTTGCATAGTAATGGAAACGCGCACGACTACGGGCCGTGGTCGCAACGGTAAAATCGACATCGTGCAACGCGTCAGCAAGTGTCGGGAACGTTTTGATATTTTCAAGAATATCGCCTGAGCCATGCGCGACCCACTGCGCAGCCGGTTCCAGATGCGCCTGGCTGTCGACAATTCGCATTTCTGTGAATCCCATGGTCTTCATTGCCCGGGCTGCAGCACCGATATTTTCAGCTCTTGCTGGTGAAACCAGCACTATTGATAAGCGCATGTCATCTTCTCTTTTTTGCTCTGCAACAACCGCAATGTGATGCTCATCATCATATTGCGCGTCGCGAATTTACTTAATTGCAACAAAAACCGCTGAAATGGCGTTTCACAACACATCAATAAGACTAAACTATCACTCAAGAATCATCCTGGTGTATATGTTAACAGAATCGACATATCCCCATGTTCTACTAAGATATTCCAAACAAGATTAGCCATCATCCTTTGGATTCAGCTTGCTAATCAGTTCATTCAGGCAATCATTTGAGATGTTGAGGAATTGTGACAAACGCTAGCATTTAGATGCAAGGATTTCACAAGACTGTTAACGTGCTACAATTGAACTTGATATATGTCAACGAAGCGTAGTTTTATTGGGTGTCAGCCATCTCTGAGCCTGTTATGTTGCTGTTAAAATGGTTACGATGACAGCCGTTTTTGACACTGTCGGGTCCAGAGGGAAAGTACCCACGACCAAGCTAATGATGTTGTTGACGTTGATGGAAAGTGCATCAAGAACGCAATTACGTACTTTAGTCATGTTATGCCTGTCATGTTAATTTTCGACATGCAGCAGGCGGGTTAGGGACTTTTGTACTTCCTGTTTCGATTTTAGTTGGCAATTTAGGTAGCAAACATGCAGACCCCGCACATTCTTATCGTTGAAGACGAGTTGGTAACACGCAACACGTTAAAAAGTATTTTCGAAGCTGAAGGTTACGATGTGTTCGAAGCCACCGATGGCGCGGAAATGCATCAGATCCTGTCTGAAAATGATGTCAATCTGGTCATCATGGATATCAACCTGCCGGGCAAAAATGGCCTGCTGCTGGCACGTGAGCTGCGTGAGCAAGCCAACGTCGCCCTGATGTTCCTGACTGGCCGTGATAACGAAGTGGATAAAATTCTCGGACTGGAAATCGGTGCCGACGATTATATCACCAAGCCATTCAACCCACGTGAACTGACTATCCGTGCGCGTAACTTGCTTTCCCGTACCATGAATCTGGGTACCGTAAGCGAAGAGCGTCGTAGCGTGGAAAGCTACAAGTTCAACGGTTGGGAGCTGGACATCAATAGCCGTTCATTGGTCAGCCCTAACGGCGAACAATACAAGCTGCCGCGCAGTGAATTCCGCGCGATGCTGCACTTCTGCGAAAACCCGGGCAAGATCCAATCCCGTGCAGAACTGCTGAAGAAAATGACTGGCCGTGAGCTCAAGCCACACGACCGTACGGTTGACGTGACTATCCGTCGTATCCGTAAACACTTTGAATCTACGCCGGATACCCCGGAAATCATCGCCACCATCCACGGCGAAGGTTACCGTTTCTGCGGCGAATTGCAGGAATAATCGTTCCGTAGCAGTCATGAAAAACGGCGCAATGCGCCGTTTTTTTTCGCCTGTTAGTTCTTCCACGGCATGATTGGTACAGCGCTTATCGCATTCTTCGGCGAACCATCGACCACTTTGTCGGAATAGGTCAGGTACACCAGCGCATTACGTTTCGCATCGTAGAAACGCACAACCTGCAATTTCTTGAACACCAGCGAAGTCCGTTTCTGGAACACCACTTCCCCTTCCGTTTTTCCCTTTTTAATCTTATCGCTAATCTCAATCGGCCCGACCTGCTGGCAAGAAATCGCCGCATCAGAGGTATCTTCCGCTAACCCCAGACCGCCTTTGATCCCGCCGGTTTTCGCGCGACTGATGTAACACGTCACGTTCTGTACATCGGGATCATCGAATGCTTCGACGACGATCTTATGGTCAGGACCAATCATCTTGAACACGGTGTCGACGGAACCGATTTGCTCCGCATGCGCTGCGCTGCCTGCCAGGGTCAGCAAAAAACCTGCAATTAACTTCTTGTATTTCATATTGTTACCATTCTTGAAGATGACGTTACGCGATTATTCAATAACGTAGGAGAAAATGTTTATAGATCACAGCGTTACAAAAATCATACCTGTTTTGAGTGTGTTATCGCACTTTAGATCAAAAAAAACACTGAATGCTAAAACATCAAAAAGTGCTACTATCCGCTACCCTAGTTACAGGCACCTGCGAAAGGATGAGGACATTATATGGATCAGGCTGGGATAATTCGCGATCTTCTGAGCTGGCTTGAAGGACATCTTGATCAACCTTTATCACTGGATAATGTGGCGGCTAAGGCTGGCTATTCCAAGTGGCATCTGCAAAGGATGTTTAAGGACGTCACCGGTCACGCTATTGGTGCCTATATTCGTGCTCGTCGCCTGTCTAAGTCTGCTGTAGCACTGCGCCTGACTGCGCGCCCGATTCTGGATATTGCATTGCAATACCGTTTTGATTCTCAGCAGACCTTTACGCGTGCATTCAAAAAGCAGTTTAACCTGACGCCCGCACTTTACCGTCGCTCGCCGGACTGGAGCTCATTCGGTATGCGCCCACCGCTGCGTCTGGGTGAATTCACAATGCCAAAATACGAATTCATCACCATGCCAGATACACAACTGGTGGGTGTCACGCAGAGCTATACCTGCAAACTGGAAGAAATTTCTGAGTTCCGCCAGCAGATGCGCGGCCAATTCTGGCGTGACTTCCTCGGCAATTCGCCGTCGATTCCACCGATGCTTTATGGCCTGCATGAACCACGCCCAAGCCTCGAACGCGACGACGAGCAAGAAGTGCTGTACACCACAGCGCTGACCCCTGAAATGGCCAACGGTCATTTACAGGATGCGCATCCGGTGAAACTGGAAGGCGGTGAATACGTGATGTTCAGCTATGAAGGGCTGGGAAGTGGGCTGCAAGAATTTGTGCTCACCGTATACGGCACCTGCATGCCGATGCTGAGCCTGACCCGCCGTAAGGGCCAGGACATCGAGCGCTTCTTCCCGCAGAAAGATGCGATAAATCAGGAACCGCCAATCCAGCTGCGCTGCGAGTACCTGATTCCTATTCGCCGCTAGCGCTGCAGTTCATCTAACGCAGGGGCGTCCAGATGCGTGACGTCGCCTGCGGTTTCGACAATCCAGCCAGGCGCCAGCCACGGACTTTGTTGGTAATCCACTCGCGAAATTGAGCAGTTACGCAAACGCAGACGGCGTTCAGCGTAAGCGGGCAATCCGAGGATCGTACTCACCAGACATCCCAGCGCCATACCGTGACTCACCAGCAGCGGGCGACTCCCTTCCGGCAGTTCCAGGCAATCCTTCAGCGCCGCATTCATACGGTCACCCAATTCTTGCATCGATTCGCCTTCTGGAATGCGTCCGTCTTCTGTCCCGTTCACCAGCGTACGACGCCAGCCTTCTTCTTCATCGGTCAGAGAATCGATCAGACGGCGTTCAAGCACGCCCATATCGAGTTCACGCAATCGCGGATCATACGTCACGCTGCAACCGCAGGACTGCGCGATGATCTCAGCGGTGCGGCGCGTACGACCCAGGTCGCTGGCGATAATATGCGTGATACCGAGCGCTTTGACACGCTCTCCCACTTGCCAGGCCTGCTGCTCACCTTTTTCGGTAAGTGGACTGTCGGACTGACCCTGAATGCGTCGCTCGGCGTTCCACTGCGTTTCACCGTGGCGAACAAGGTATACCTGTAACATGTTCATTTTCCGTTATACTGCGATGATATTTTTTTTCGTAAGTGTACTGATTATGCACAAGGTTGTCTCAGCTACCACCAATCCCGCCAAAATTAAGGCTATTCTGCAGGCTTTTGATGAGATCTTCGGCGAAGGATCCTGCCATATTGACGCCGTTTCCGTCGAGAGCGGCGTGCCGGAACAGCCCTTTGGAAATGAGGAAACGCGCGCTGGCGCACGAAATCGAATCCAAAATGCCCGTCTTGTCAGACCAGATGCCGACTTCTGGGTGGCGATTGAAGCCGGAATTGATGAAGGCAGCACCTTCAGTTGGGTGGTGATCGAAACGCGTGAACAGCGCGGCGAAGCCCGTTCAGCAACGCTGCCGCTTCCTGCGGTGATCCTCGAACGTGTGCACGCAGGCGATGCGCTCGGTCCGGTGATGTCGCACTACACAGGCATTGATGAAATTGGGCGTAAAGAAGGGGCGATTGGCGTGTTTACTGCGGGAAAACTCACCCGCAGCAGCGTTTATCATCAGGCGGTGATCCTGGCGCTAAGTCCGTTCCACAACGCTATTTATCGGTGAGTTTCGGGCAACGTCTGCTCAAGCCACTGGCGCAGCTCAGCGGGTGCTGATTTTAGACTGTTTGATCCGCGGGTGATCGTCGCAATGCCCGCGCCCAGCTCGCTTTTCAGTTCACGTTGGCTCATTTCACCGCGCAACAGCTCTTCGATAATCCGCACACGTGTGCCCAGCGCTTCGCGCTCGTCCGGCGTCATCATCAAATTCAGCAGCGGCAGATGCAAGTCAGAAGCAAAAGCCTGACGCATGAGTTCGACAAAGCGTAGCCACTCCTGGTGACGCTGTTCCGCATTTGCGGCTGAGTAAGAGGATTGTTGAGTCATGTTACGCCACCATGTTGTGGGCGGACAGCACAAGGCCATCCGCCGAATGTACTCTTTAGCGAGTACAAGCATAACATACTCTCAGCCGATCAGTAACGTTGCTTCCATTCATCATCGGTGAGGATCTGCGTCTTATCGCCCATGAAATAGCGATAATAGGCATCGTAGGCCAACACGTTCTTCACATAACCACGCGTTTCAGAAAACGGTATGCTTTCGACAAACGCTGCGGCATCGATTTTGCCCGCGCTATTACCCTGCCACGTTCTCACCCGGCCCGGCCCCGCGTTATACGCCGCTGAGGCATAGATGCGGTTGTTACCAAACTGCTGGTAGACATATTGCAGATAGCGGGTGCCAATGTTGATGTTGGTTTCCGGATCAAGCAGTTGGCTGGCACTGTTGTAGCCGGGAATAGAAAACATCTTCACCGTGTGCGTCGCGGTGCCCGGCATAATTTGCATCAGCCCTGTCGCACCAACGGGTGAGCGCACTTTCGGGTTCCAGGCGCTTTCCTGACGAGCGATCGCCATCGCGTAACTTTTGCTGATGCCTTTGTCGCCGGTGTAGCGCACGAACAGGTCTTTGTATGCCAGCGGGAAACGCTCTTCGAGGTTATTCCATAGCTTACCGGCGATAGTCGCCTGCACGCTAAGATCCCACCAGTCCTGATCGAACGCATATTTCGCCAGCTGACCTTGCTCATTACGGGTGCGGCTACTCACCAGATTGGCCCACTCGTTACGCGCGGAGTTATCAAAATTCCAGTACATCAGTTCACGAACGCGGGACATTTCCGGGCCGTTAATCAACAGCGGCGCGACCGTTCCTTCCGGTTTCTCAACACGAATGGAATAATCTTCCCCCAGGCGCTGCGCGGCAACCATCGGATAAAAACCGCGTTCTTGCATCAATGAGTGCAGAATATCTTTCGCTTCCTGGTCACGCCCGCGTTCCATCAGGAGATCGGCCTGCCAGTAGCGCCACTCATCTTTGTCTTTGGCGTCCATCGGCAAGCGCGAAAGCCAGGTGTTCAGCCCACGACGATCGCCGTTACCAATCGCCATGCGCACCCGACGCTCAACCAAAGAGGTCGACTGCGAACGCATAATGGCATCATCACGCCAGCTCGCCTGTTCATCCGTCACATCAGAACCCATCAAACGCCAGGCAACGGTGTCGCGCAGATCCTGCGTTTGATCCTCATTGAGTTTCTGTGCCTGTACCAGCTGCGGGATCAACAAACGGGCATTTTCCACGTCCTGACGCGCCACGCTGCTGAACGCCACTGCCGCCATCTGGCGAGTGAAGTCTGTCGCACCGGTCGTTTGCGCGAAGCTCAATACGCTGTTCGGATTGTTCGCAAGGCTTATCACTGCCGCCGAAATGGTTTGATAATCTGACGGCATCTGGTTTGCGAGCGTCGTCACCAGACGGGTATTCCCGGCCTGCATCGCCAGGCGAATACGTTCCAGATACGCCAGTGGATCCTGAGTTCCGGACGCACGCCACGCGCTAAACAGTTTATCGCAGGCATTTGGGCGATTCTTACCGGTCAGCCAGAGATCCTTCGCACCGTCCCATGCGTCCTGAGTTTGACCGACGCTGTATTTGGCATAGTAGTAATTGCACTGCGCTTCGACGGTAGCCGGTTTATCCGGACTGAATGCCAACAGGCCGCGCCAGTCTTCGCGGCGAGCCAGTTCGTTCACAAAGCGGTTTTTCAGCGTGCGCGCGGGCGGCAGCGTCGGATTGGCCTGCACAAATTGCGTAACGCTTACCGCGGGCTCATTCATCAGGTCATCGGTGAGCTGACGGTATTCGAGATACGGATACAGTGGATAATCTTTCAGCGTCGGCATCAGCTGGTCAACGACATCCATCTGACGGTTATCCCACGCTTGTTTAATCTGGGCATAACGGCTGCGTTGTTCATCCAGTGAATCGGCGTGTACCGCACTGCTGACCGTCAGCAGGCAGACGCCAGCAGCCAAAAGGCGCCACGTCATGGGTTTAGCATTTTCCACATGCGCTCCTTAAAAAATTGTGCCAATGCAGCATCATGCCGCGTAAAAAAAGCCGTGTCCGGCAAATATCTTCCCATCCCGATAGTGAGCGGCCACAGCCTCTCTTCATGCTAATCAGACAACCGGAATTACGCCACGTTGCGGACACTTTTTTACCTTTATTGCTATCACGACAGCCTGGCTGGGATTAGCGTGTGAAAAAGGCTACACTTCGCCTTTGACTCCTTTTCATCAAAATAAAAGAGGCGAAGTCCAACGTGGCTCAATTCGTTTATACCATGCATCGCGTCGGGAAAGTGGTTCCGCCGAAGCGCCATATTCTGAAAAACATCTCTCTGAGCTTCTTCCCAGGTGCAAAAATCGGTGTTCTCGGCCTGAACGGCTCAGGTAAATCCACCCTTTTGCGCATCATGGCCGGTATTGATACCGACATCGAAGGCGAAGCACGCCCGCAGCCAGGCACCAAAATTGGTTACCTGCCGCAGGAGCCGCAGCTGAATCCGGAACATACCGTCCGTGAATCCGTTGAAGAAGCCGTTGCCGACGTGGTTAACGCGTTGAAAGGCCTCGACGAAGTGTATGCGCTGTACGCCGAACCCGATGCCGATTTCGACAAACTGGCGGCCCAGCAGGGTAAATACGAAGAGATTATCCAGGCACACGACGGTCACAACCTGAACGTGCAGCTGGAACGCGCTGCCGATGCACTGCGTCTGCCGGAGTGGGATGCGAAGATCGCTACCCTGTCCGGGGGTGAGCGCCGCCGTGTAGCGCTCTGCCGTCTGCTGTTAGAAAAGCCAGATATGCTGCTGCTCGACGAACCCACTAACCACCTGGATGCCGAGTCCGTCGCCTGGCTGGAACGCTTCCTGCACGATTTCGAAGGCACCGTTGTGGCGATTACCCACGACCGTTACTTCCTCGATAACGTCGCGGGCTGGATCCTTGAACTGGACCGCGGCGAAGGTATTCCGTGGGAAGGCAACTACTCCTCCTGGCTTGAGCAGAAAGATCAGCGTCTGGCGCAGGAAGCCTCTCAGGAAGCCGCGCGCCGTAAATCGATTGAGAAAGAGCTGGAATGGGTACGTCAGGGCGCGAAAGGCCGTCAGTCTAAGGGCAAAGCCCGTCTGGCACGCTTTGAAGAGCTTAACAGCACTGACTATCAGAAACGTAACGAAACCAACGAACTGTTTATTCCACCTGGACCACGTCTGGGCGATAAAGTCGTTGAAGTCAGCAACCTCAGCAAGGCTTACGGTGACCGTCAGCTTATCGACAACCTTTCCTTCTCCGTTCCGAAGGGTGCGATTGTCGGTATTATCGGTCCGAACGGCGCGGGTAAATCCACGCTGTTCCGCATGATGTCCGGTCAGGAGCAGCCGAACGGCGGCGCTATTGAACTCGGTGAAACCGTGAAACTGGCGTCGGTTGATCAGTTCCGTGATGCGATGGATAACAGCAAAACCGTATGGGAAGAAGTTTCCGGCGGGCTGGATATCATGAAAGTCGGCAACACCGAAATGCCAAGCCGTGCTTATGTGGGCCGCTTCAACTTCAAAGGCACCGACCAGGGCAAACGCGTGGGCGAGCTGTCCGGTGGTGAGCGTGGTCGTCTGCATCTGGCGAAACTGCTGCAGGTTGGCGGCAACATGTTGCTGCTCGATGAACCAACGAACGACCTGGACATCGAAACCCTCCGCGCACTGGAAAACGCCCTATTGGAGTTCCCAGGCTGCGCGATGGTTATCTCGCATGACCGTTGGTTCCTTGACCGCATCGCCACGCACATTCTGGATTACCAGGATGAAGGCAAAGTGGAATTCTTCGAAGGTAACTTTACCGAATACGAAGAGTACAAGAAACGCACCCTCGGTGCCGACGCGCTGGAGCCGAAGCGTATCAAGTACAAGCGCATTACCAAGTAACAAAAAGCCCGGCAATGTGCCGGGCCTGAAAGCGTTAAAGCCGGGTTCGCCCGGCTTTTTATTTACCCCTGCTCACCCATCATCTGCTTCACCAACTCTACGCAGCGCAGGAAACGGGCGTCGTAATCCGACTCTTCGACGTGAACATACTCAATGTTGTTCTCTTTGAGCATCTCCACCAGCATGGTCTGGAACTCTTTTCTGTCTACCGAACTGCCAAGACTGCGCAAGCCATCCGCCACCCACGGGGTGTTATTTTCCAGCACGATGACCAAATCGAAACGGTATTCGTCAATCAGCGCCTGCACGAAGGGATGCTCACGGCCTTCGTATTTCTTGCAGAATGCCTGAGTGGTGACAAAGTCGGTGTCGATGAACGCCACTTTATTGGCATATTTCACCGCGAAATCAATGTACTGCGCGTGACCCAGCGCGATCTTGTCGTAATCAGAATATTGCAGCGCCATTTCGTCACCACCCAGATGGGAAAAGACGTAATCCCGCCCATACTCCCAGGCACTGGTGGTGTTGAAGATGTTGGCGAGTTTGTTCACCAGCGTCGATTTACCGCTGGATTCGCCGCCGAGAATCGCGACCGTGCGCACGAAGAACGGCTTCACCTCCGTCGGGATGTATTCCCAATAGCGCGACGGGTTCTCACGAATTTGCCCGCCGCTGATATTCATAAACGTACGCTGCGGATCGATGAGCACGGTATCGGTGCCGAGATGCTCGCGGAACTGCGGCGCATCGGCCTCTTCGGAGGTGTAGAGGGTGTTCGGCTCAATGCCCTTCTCTTCCATAAACGCCCTGATGCCGTTGCTCCAGACGTCCCAGCCGTGCGGGTATGGCTCCATGCCCTCTTCGTTAAAGGCATGAATACGAATATTTTTCTGATATTTGAAGGTTTGCAGCAGCCAGCGCAGGCGGTCAGAAACGGTCGGCTGCTGTGACATGGCGCTATCTTCGAACAGCGCACGATCGCGTTTTTCGTCATAGCCCATGATGATGTGCAGCTCATCCACTTGGCTGCCAGCACGCTGGATCAGATAAATATGCCCGGTATGCAGCGGGTAGAATTTACCGAACACGACGCCAACGTTCTTCTGGCGACGTGGAAATTCCAGCCCCAGAAAACGGTGCAACGCTTCCAGTTTCTGCGCACTCGGACTTTTGATTTTGGCGTTCAATAACTGGCTAAGATAGCCCTTGGTCATCCCGCTGGCGTCCGCCACCTGCTGCAAGGTGCAGCCTTTCTGGCGAATTGCGGTTTTGATGTAATCGAATGATGACAAAGGAGCCTCCTGCAAGTAAACACGCCCAGAAATGACCGGGCCAATAGACGAAATCTCCTATGGATTTCGGGTGGCAGGAAGGCGGCAAGAGAACGAATCCCGATGAGCTTAGTAAACTAAGTGATTCGGGTGAGAGAACGCAGCCAACACACCTGCCGCCTGAAAGGCGACGGAGATTTTAATTATAATTCGTCAAAGACATTAAGCGCATCCGAAAGCTTCTTCACGCCAAACACTTTCATCCCTTCCGGGAGTTTTTTCGGTACGTTGGCGGCAGGTACGATAGCCCGTTTAAAGCCGTGCTTGGCCGCTTCGGAAATACGCTCCTGACCGCTCGGCACTGGACGAATTTCGCCGGAAAGCCCGACCTCACCAAACACCACCATATCCTGCGGTAAGGGTCTGTCGCGCAAACTGGAGACCATCGCTAACAACAGCGCCAAATCGGCACTGGTTTCGGTGACTTTCACGCCGCCGACGACGTTAACAAACACGTCCTGATCGAACATTTGCAAGCCACCGTGACGATGCAAAACCGCCAGCAAAATCGACAGCCGGTTTTGTTCAAGCCCCACTGCGACGCGCCGAGGGTTACCCATCATCGACTGATCGACCAGCGCCTGGATCTCTACCAGCAGCGGGCGCGTGCCTTCCCAAACGACCATCACCGAGCTGCCGGACGTCACTTCATCGCCACGGCTCAGGAAAATGGCCGACGGATTGCTGACTTCACGCAATCCCTGCTCAGTCATCGCAAACACACCGAGTTCATTCACCGCACCGAAACGGTTTTTGTGACTGCGCAGCGTACGGAATCGGGAATCCGCATCGCCATCCAACAGCACGGAACAGTCGATACAGTGTTCCAGCACTTTTGGGCCAGCCAGCGAGCCATCTTTGGTGACGTGGCCTACCATGACGATTGCCACTCCACGCGTTTTAGCAAAGCGGGTCAAATAGGCCGCACTTTCGCGCACTTGCGCCACGCTGCCGGGCGACGACTGCACGTCGGCCATGTGCATCACCTGGATGGAGTCAATAACCATCAGCTTCGGCTGCTCTTCCTCAGCAATCTGGCAAATCTGCTCAATGCTGGTTTCAGAAAGCATATTCAGATTCGTCGCGGGCAAGCCGAGACGATGCGCGCGCATTGCCACCTGCTGCAAAGACTCTTCGCCGGTGACGTACAGGGTTTTCATCTGCTCGCTGAGTTTGCACAACACTTGCAGTAACAGCGTGGATTTCCCTGCGCCCGGGTTACCGCCAATCAGAATGGCGCTGCCTGGCACCACACCACCGCCAAGAACGCGGTCAAATTCCTTGAAGCCGGAGGAAAAGCGCGGCAGTTCTTCCAGGCTAATCTCAGAAAGTTTCTGAACCCTTGAACCGCCAGCGCCACCCGCATAACCGGTCAGGCGTTCATTACGCGCGACGGTTGGTGAAGCGGCAATGCGCATCTCGGTAATGGTGTTCCAGGCATGACAGGCGCTGCACTGTCCCTGCCAGCGCGGGTAATCTGCGCCACACTCGTTACAGACAAACGCGCGTTTGGGTGCTTTCGCCACTTTAACCTCTTACTTTTGATTCATGCTGCCGGAGAGAATGCAGAACACCCCCATCAGGTCAGCGTGACGGATGGTGATTTCCGTCTGCTCGTTAACTTTCGGTTTGGCATGATACGCAATGCCCAGCCCCGCCGCTTTGATCATCGGCAGATCGTTAGCGCCATCGCCAATCGCGACGGTTTGCGCCGCAGGAATTTCATAGGTTTCCGCCAGACGTTTCAGGGTGTCAGCTTTGTATTTTGCATCGACGATATCGCCGATAACGTTGCCCGTCAGCACACCGTCGCGGATTTCCAGTTCGTTAGCCACAGCCGCCGTCAGATGCAGTTTGTCACGCAGATAATCGGCAAAGAACGTGAAGCCACCGGAGGCAATCGCCACTTTCCAGCCCAGCGTTTCCAGTTTCAGCACCAGTTGAGTCAAACCCGGCATCAGTGCCAATGTGTCGCGCACCTGACGCAGAATATGGGCATCTGCGCCCTTTAGCGTGGCGACGCGCTGACGCAGGCTGGCGGTGAAATCAAGCTCACCGCGCATCGCGCGTTCGGTAACCTCAGAAACCATCTCGCCCGTACCCGCGAGTTTGGCAATTTCATCGATGCATTCGATTTGAATCGCCGTCGAGTCCATGTCCATCACCAGCAGCCCTGGCGTGCGCAGGTGTGGGATTTTGCCCAGCGGCGCGACATCCAGTTCATCGTCGTGCGCCAGACGCGTTGCACGCGGCGTCAGTGACCCCGCCAGGCGGATAACCTGGTAATCCTCAACGCACCACGCGGCGACAATCACCATCGCCGCCCCCAGCTTGTGCTGGTAATCGGTCAGGCGTTGCTTATCGAGGCGACGACCATACAGCAGCCAGCCGCTGCGTCCGGCATGGTAATCCAGCGGCATGACTTCATCACCGCTGAGGGAAAGCGGCAGCCCCGGCCATAAAGAGACATCGTCGGGCAGATCGCACCAGGTCAGACTGTTCGGCATTACAGCTCCAGTAATCGAGATTTGGGCAGGAAAATAACGCATGAGGCTACCCTGTATCCAGCGCTTCTGGCAACAGTAAGCTGCAAATTGTTAGGCCTGTGCTGGAATGCCTTTATCTTGCTTCTTTGTGGAATGTTTCAGCCTTGATTTCCTGGAGCGGAATTTCAATGAAAAAGAGGAGCTAAGCTCCTCTTTAACGGTCATGCTGAGTGTCTATTCAAATTGCGAAAGCCAGTCGCCATACCCTTCGGCCTCCAGGGCAGATTTCGGGATAAATCGTAGCGCGGCGGAATTGATGCAGTAGCGAAGCCCACCTTTATCCTGTGGCCCATCCGGAAAGACATGCCCCAGATGGCTGTCGCCGTGTACAGAACGCACTTCGGTGCGGATCATTCCGTGGCTGCGGTCACTGATGTTGCGGACGTTGTCCTCTACCGGCTGACTGAACGCTGGCCATCCGCACCCGGAATCAAATTTATCTCGGGAGGAAAACAGAGGCTCTCCGGAGACGATATCGACATACAACCCCTCCTCAAAATGCGTGTCATATTCACCTGTGAAAGGGCGCTCGGTGGCGCTTTTCTGCGTCACGTTAAACTGCAGTTCAGACAGATTGTTGAGAGCCTGCGGATCCTTCTGATATTTCTGTGTCATGGTATTTACTCCGGGGGATATCGGTTCACATCTTCGGCGTTGAGCTGCTGAGCCTGTTCATCATAGTGCCCTGCATTGCCTAAGTGTTGCTATGTTGTTAAACACAACACTACCTATCAGCAGAGAGATTGCCAAGAGAGGAATTTTTCGGGGCTGTACTTTGCCGCGCCTCTCACCGCATTGGTAAGAACAGCCATTCGCAGATACGCTGGCGCGCGACAGTGACCACTCAATCATTTTAAAAGCGACTTAACTGCTTTATCCTCCCGCGTCAGGCGGTAAACGTTGAAAGGTAGAATATGGTTCGCGCAAAACTGAAATTTCGGCTGCATCGAGCCGTGATCGTTCTTATCTGTCTCGCCCTGCTGGTTGCCCTGATGCAAGGGGCTTCGTGGTTCAGCCAAAGCCACCAACGGCAGCGTAATCCGCAGATGGAAGAACTGGCCCGCACACTCGCGCATCAGGTCACGCTGAACCTTGCCCCACTCATGCGATCAGAAACGCCTGATGAAAAGAAAATCAAACAGTTGCTGACACAGTTGACCACTAACAGTCGGCTGCTGGATGCCAGCGTTTACGATGAGCAAGGGGACCTGATTACCGCTGCCGGTGAAAGCGTCGATGTACGGGACAGGCTGGCGTTGGATGGCAAAAAAGCCGGGGGATATTTTAATAAGCAAATCGTCGAACCCATTCAGGGCAGAAATGAACCGCTTGGGTATCTGCGCCTGACACTCGACACCCACACGCTGGCGACAGAAGCCAAACAGGTGGATAACACCACCAACATCCTGCGCCTTATGTTACTGCTTTCATTAGCTATCGGGATGGTATTAACCCGTACGCTATTGCAAGGAAAACGCACGCGCTGGCAGCAATCACCGTTCTTGCTCACCGCCAGCAAATCCGTTCCCGAAGAGGATGAAGGCGAAACGAAGGACAAGTGATAAATTAGGTGAATCATTAAAGAAAGGAAATCGGCTATGTCGACGCTGCGTCTGCTTATCTCTGATTCATACGATCCCTGGTTCAATCTGGCGGTTGAAGAGTGTATTTTCCGCCAGATGCCTGCCACTCAACGGGTCCTCTTTTTGTGGCGCAACGCCGATACGGTGGTAATAGGCCGCGCACAAAACCCGTGGAAAGAGTGTAATACACGGCGAATGGAAGAAGACAACGTGCGCCTTGCTCGGCGTAGCAGCGGCGGAGGCGCAGTGTTCCACGATCTCGGCAACACCTGCTTCACCTTTATGGCAGGCAAGCCCGAATACGACAAAACCATCTCTACTGACATTGTGCTTGCCGCACTGAATGCACTCGGCGTGACGGCAGAAGCCTCCGGGCGCAACGATCTGGTGGTGAAAACGCCCGAAGGCGATCGCAAAGTGTCCGGCTCCGCTTACCGAGAAACGATGGATCGCGGTTTTCATCACGGTACGCTGCTGTTGAATGCCGACCTCAGCCGTCTGGCAAACTATCTGAACCCGGATAAGAAAAAGCTCCAGGCGAAAGGCATTACTTCCGTGCGCGGCCGCGTCGCGAATCTGACTGAACTGCTGCCAGGCATTACGCACGAACAAATCAGTGAAGCGGTGACCGAAGCCTTCTTCGCCCATTATGGCGAACGCGTTGATGCGGAGCTGATTTCCCCGGACAAAACGCCAGACCTGCCTAATTTCGCAGAAACCTTTGCGCGCCAGAGCAGCTGGGAGTGGAATTTTGGTCAGGCTCCTGCCTTCTCGCATTTGCTGGATGAACGCTTTACCTGGGGCGGCGTCGAGCTGCATTTCGACGTCGAGAAAGGCCACATCAACCGCACGCAAGTGTTTACCGACAGCCTGAACCCTGCTCCGCTCGAAGCGCTTGCCACGCGCTTACAGGGCTGTTTGTACCGTGCTGATGTGCTGCAACAAGAATGTGAAGCGCTATTGGTAGACTTCCCGCAGCAGGAAACAGAACTGCGAGAACTTTCGGCGTGGATTGCGCAGGCGGTGCGTTAATCAGGCGAGCCGGGCAATCACCGGCTCCACGCTTAGCAACTGCATCTGCATTTCGTTGGCGAGCGCGCGAAATGCAGCGCTAATACGCGGTTCTTCGGCGACCCGATGCCAGAATACATGGGCTTGCTCGTATGCAAATATCCATGCTTCACGATTCACCAGCGGCTCAACCTTCAGCGCGACGCTTTCGTCGCGCATCGCACCTGCACTCGTCGGCGCGAAGGCCATCGGCAGCATGTCATAGACCGGCGTTAACACCAGCGGCGCGTCTGACAGATAAAACGACAAATTGCCGGCATGCATATCACTGTTGGCAATCAGGCGACCAAACGCCCACACGTTTTCCACCGTGCGCGCCGTTTCGTGAGTCACCTGCTTTTGCTTTGCCAACTCGGCAACCGCTTGTGGCCACGGACCCACGGCGGCCGCAAATTCGCTCTGCACCACGTCGAGAGAAACTATCGCCTTACGCCCAACAAGACCCTGACAGTCGAAACGACGTGACTCCAAAAATACTTGTCCACTTTCCGTTTGCAGCACCTGTGCCTGGCTAGCGGCGATCCCGGCATGGCTTAAAACCTCCAGCGCAATGGATTCCGCTATCAGCAAATCGGCCCACCGCTGGGTGACAATTCCAGGCTGCGGTGCCGTGAACTTCACCAGCATTTGAACCGGCTTCTCACCGACCATAGACAGACAGGTAAATTTGGGTTGCTCGCCACCGGCAGACGAACCGACAATCTCACCCGCCAGCGCATTTCGCGCTAGCCCAGCGTAGGCTCTGAGCTTATCGGTTTCCGTAATCGGTGTGGGTTCGGCGTTTTGCAGCCATTGCTGATAACCCGATTCCCCGATTAGCCATCCGCCCTGATTCTCACCGCTGAACAGAGACAGCGCGTAAAGAATATCGTCTTCCTGCCATAAACGGATATCTTCGGGGAGCACCAACTGGGCCGCCAATCGTCTTCCCCATGCCCGGCCCAAAAAACCCTGAGGCCGCAGATCGTTCAGATACCAGGGCAGTCCGTCAAACCATTGCCATTCGCCATTATTGAGTGCCACCAGGCAGCTTCCGCGTGGCCAGCAGGGGTACAACACGCCAAATTTCCACGCCTTTCCATCGCTATCAATCTGCCATAAAGGGAACTCACTGATTCCGCGCACCGGCCGGAGCAGCGCATAGCGCGTCGCGCGCGCTTTGCCGAACTGAACAATCTGTGCCTCAGCCGCCGCCAGACGTGAAAACGTCGCCTGACTGACGTTCAGGTGCTGTCGAAGTTCAGGTGCCGGACGTGGCCCTTGCAGCAAAAGATCGGTTAATGCGCTCATGGATGAATAGATTCATGAATATATACATGAATACTTTTATAGCGCTATTTATCTGGATACTAAAGAGAAGAATGAAAAATTCGAGGGAGAGATGAATAGATACTTTAGCGTAGTCGGGCGAACAGCGTCGCCCGACAATAACAACCGTTACTCTTTATCGCCCAGCAGAACGGATTCCAGCGCGATTTTGATCATGTCGTTGAAGGTGGTCTGACGCTCCGCGGCGGTGGTCTGCTCGTGAGTACGAATATGGTCAGACACGGTGCAGATGGTCAGCGCTTTCGCACCAAACTCAGCCGCAACACCGTAGATACCGGCCGCTTCCATTTCCACGCCCAGGATGCCGTATTTCTCCATCACATCGAACATTTCGCCGCCGTCCGGGGAGTAGAACAGGTCAGCAGAGAAGAGGTTACCGACGCGAGCATCAACGCCCAGCGCTTTTGCTGCATCGACCGCGTTACGCACCATGCCGAAATCAGCAATGGCGGCGAAATCGTGATCTTTGAAACGCATACGGTTCACTTTGGAATCGGTGCAGGCACCCATGCCGATAACCACGTCACGCAGTTTAACGTCCATGCGTACTGCGCCGCAGGAGCCCACGCGGATGATTTTCTTCACGCCGAAATCGGTGATCAGCTCTTTGGTGTAGATGGAGCAGGATGGGATACCCATGCCGTGGCCCATCACGGAGATTTTACGGCCTTTATACGTGCCGGTGAAACCCAACATGCCGCGCACGTTGTTCACTTCACGAACGTCTTCGAGGAAAGTTTCAGCAATATGCTTCGCACGCAGCGGATCGCCTGGCATCAGTACGACGTCAGCGAAATCACCCATTTCTGCGTTAATGTGTGGAGTGGCCATCAAGATTTCCTTTTTATGTTTGTGTCGCCGGGTTATCAACCCGGTCTACGTAACCGTAGGCCCGGCAAGCGCAGCGCCGCCGGGCAATCCCATCACAGCATGTTTTTGCCGTAGTCCATCGCCGACGTACCAAAGTACGATGCCAGCGTCTGGCCGATATCCGCGAAGGTTTCGCGGTGGCCCAGAGAACCTGCTTTCACTTTCGGGCCGTACACCAGCACCGGAATGTGTTCACGGGTGTGGTCAGTTCCGGTCCAGGTTGGGTCACAACCGTGGTCAGCAGTCAGGATAATAATGTCATCTTCGTCCAGCAGCGCCAGCAGTTCCGGCAGACGGCGGTCAAACAGCTCCAGACCGGCAGCATAACCGGCGACGTCGCGACGGTGGCCCCAGGAGGAATCGAAATCAACGAAGTTGGTAAACACGATGGTGTTATCACCCGCTTCTTTCATCTCTTTGATGGTCGCGTCGAACAGCGCATCCAGACCTGTTGCTTTCACTTTTTTGGTGATGCCGCAGTTGGCGTAAATGTCTGCAATTTTACCGACAGAAACCACATGGCCGTTTTTCTCTTCAACCAGTTTCTGCAACACGGTTGGCGCTGGCGGTTCAACGGCCAGATCGTGACGGTTACCGGTACGCTCGAAGTGACCCGCTTTGTCGCCAACGAATGGGCGCGCAATCACGCGGCCAATGTTGTAGCCGCCTTCGGTCAGCTCTTCGCGTGCGATTTCACACAGCTCATACAGCTTGTCGAGACCGTACGTTTCTTCGTGGCAAGCAATCTGGAACACGGAATCCGCGGAGGTGTAGAAAATCGGCTTGCCGGTTTTCATGTGCTCTTCGCCCAACTCGTCCAGAATCACGGTGCCCGATGAGTGGCAGTTACCGAGATAGCCCGGCAGATTGGCGCGCCTCACCAGTTTGTCGAGCAACTCTTGTGGGAAGCTGTTGTGGTGTTCCGGGAAGTAGCCCCAGTCGAACAGCACAGGCACACCGGCGATTTCCCAGTGGCCCGACGGGGTATCTTTGCCGGAAGAGAGTTCATGAGCCCAGGCGTAAGCGCCCGTCACTTCAGCATTAGCGTCCATACCTGCGGCGACTTTGCCGGTCGAACCTTCGTGAGCTTTCACCAGGCCCAGACGGGTCAGGTTTGGCAACGTCAGCGGGCCTTTACGGCCTTTGTCTGCTTCACCTTTTGCGCAGGCCTCTGCGATATGGCCCATTGTATCGGCACCGACATCGCCGAAACGCTCTGCGTCTTCAGTAGCACCGATACCAAAGGAGTCCAGCACCATAATAAATGCACGTTTCATATTTTCTCCGTACGTTTTGCGCTGCAAAAATGCGATCAGATCAGTATACCGCTATTGCGTGATTCGACGATAGACCGTTGGGGTTTCTTTCGGGGCAACAGCGTCCAGTTTAATTGCCGCTTTCACCGCTTTCGCCGCTTCTTGCCAGCTGGCTTCGTCTTTGGCGTGGATGACCGCCAGCGGACGCTGACCGTCAACGCTGTCGCCCAGACGGGTCATGTCGGTAAAGCCGACGCTGTAATCCAGTGCGTCAGACGCCTGACGACGACCGCCGCCCATTGCGACCACCGCCATGCCCAGCGCGCGGGTGTCCATCGCCGAGACAAAACCTTCGGTATCGGCGTAGACCGCTTTACTCAGCATCGCGGTCGGCAGGTATTTCGCGTAATTTTCAACGAAATCGGTCGGGCCTTTCTGCGCCGCTACCATACGACCAAAGATTTCCGCCGCTTTGCCGTTGTCCAGCACCGCCTGCAATTTCGCACGCGCTTCGGCGTCGTCTTTTGCCAGACGGCCAGAAATCAGCATTTCCACGCACAGCGCCATGGTCACATCGAACAGACGTGGATTACGGTATTCACCGGTCAGGAACTGCACGGCTTCGCGCACTTCAACCGCATTACCTGCGCTGGATGCCAGTACCTGGTTCATGTCAGTTAACAGCGCAGTGGTACGCACGCCAGCGCCGTTGGAAACGCCAACGATCGCTTCGGCCAACGCTTCAGAAAGTTCATAGGTCGGCATAAACGCGCCGCTGCCGACTTTCACGTCCATCACCAGCGCATCCAGCCCTTCGGCCAGTTTTTTCGCCAGAATAGACGCGGTGATCAACGGTATAGAATCGACCGTCGCGGTAATGTCGCGGGTCGCGTAAAAACGTTTGTCCGCAGGCGCTAGCGAGCTGGTCTGCCCGATGATCGCCACACCAACGTCTTTAATGATTTCGCGGAAGCGGTTGTCGTCCGGGAAGATATCAAAACCAGGGATTGCTTCCAGTTTGTCGAGCGTACCGCCCGTGTGACCCAGACCGCGTCCGGAGATCATTGGAATGTAGCCGCCACACGCCGCCACCATTGGGCCGAGCATCAGCGACGTCACGTCACCCACGCCGCCGGTGGAGTGTTTATCGACGATTGGGCCGTTTAAATTCAGGCTCTTCCAGTCAAGCACGGTTCCGGAATCCCGCATCGCCATGGTCAGCGAAACACGCTCCGGCATCGACATATCGTGGAAGAAAATGGTCATCGCCAGCGCGGCAATCTGCCCTTCTGACACGGTGTTATCACGAATGCCGTTGACGAAGAAACGGATCTCTTCATCACTCAATGCGTGACCATCGCGTTTTTTACGAATAATTTCTTGTGCGAGAAACACGGTAACCCCCGAGGAATCCGGTCAAAACTGGCGAAAAAACCGCCTCAAAAAAGATGACTCTAAATAATTCGAGTTGCAGGCAGGCGGCAAGTGAACTCATCCCCAGGAGCTTACATAAAGTAAGTGACTGGGGTGAGTGAGTGCAGCCAACGCACCTACAGCTTGAAGTATGACGAGTAATTAGTAGCTGCTGCCGCTCTTGCCATCACCATGACCCAGCGCTTTCAGCAGGCTCGCGAGCAGGCTGGAAGCACCAAAGCGGTAGTGACGGGCATCGGCCCAATCCGCACCGAACAGGTTATCGGCAATCGCCAGGAAGGCCTGCGCATCTTCTGCGCTACGTACGCCGCCAGCCGGTTTGAAGCCAACGGTTTTTTCTACGCCCATATCACGGATAACTTCCATCATGATACGCGCGCTTTCTGGCGTGGCGTTCACTGGCACTTTGCCGGTCGAGGTTTTGATAAAGTCAGCGCCCGCTTTGATAGCGATTTCAGAGGCTTTACGGATAAGCGCTTCTTCTTTCAGCTCGCCGGTTTCGATGATCACTTTCAGCAGTACGTTCGCTGCTGCACAGGCATCTTTACACGCTTTCACCAAATCGAAACCAATCTGCTCGTTACCGGCGATCAGCGCGCGGTACGGGAAGACCACGTCAACCTCGTCTGCGCCGTAAGCGATAGCCGCGCGGGTTTCTGCCAGCGCGATGTCAATGTCGTCGTTACCGTGCGGGAAGTTAGTCACCGTGGCGATACGTACATCCGGTGTCCCTTGAGCATTCAGGGTCTTACGCGCGATAGGGATGAAGCGCGGATAAATGCAGATAGCGGCGGTATTGCCCACCGGGGTTTTCGCCTGATGGCACAGGGCGACCACTTTCGCATCGGTGTCATCATCGTTCAGGGTGGTCAGGTCCATCAGTTTTAACGCGCGCAGGCTGCTTGCTGTTAAATCGGTCATGTTATCTCCGGAGTTTAATTTTTACCTTGCGGGTCTGTGACTATTTTAACACCGACCCAGCGTTTCACTTCGATCCTCATCACAGTTAATGAAACACGTATGCAAATTTGCATCACTGCAATGAGAGGTTAATCACTCTTTTAAGCGCTAACGGGGGAATGTGGATCAAAAGCCCCGCTGTTGCATTTCTCTACAATGCCCTCATCGCCCACGCGTCTGAGGAACTTCTATGTCTGACTCTTTCGAGCAACGTTGCCAGAATATTGTGACAAGCAAAACGTTAAGCCCTGAGCAAAAACGCCACTTCCTGGCGCTCGAAGCGGAAAACGCGTTGCCCTATCCGGCACTGTCAACGGATGCCCAAGCGGCACTGGATGACGGCGTAATTTGCGACATGTTTGAAGGCCATGCGCCCTTCAAACCACGTTACGTTTTGCCCGATTACGCGCGCTTTTTGGCGAACGGTTCACAATGGCTGGAGCTGGAAGGCGCGACAGATCTGGATGACGCACTTTCGCTGCTTACCATTCTCTATCACCATGTGCCTTCTGTGACCTCAATGCCGGTTTACCTGGGACATCTGGATAAAATCCTGTCGCCTTATGTTAAAATTCTAACACAAGACGAAATCGATATTCGACTAAAACGTTTCTGGCGCTATCTCGACAGAACCCTGCCTGACGCCTTTACGCATGTGAACATTGGCCCGGAAGACACGCCAATCACCCGCGCAATTTTACGCGCAGATGCTGAATTAAAGCAGGTCGCACCGAATCTGACCTTTATCTATGACCCGGAAATCACCCCAGACGCTTTACTGCTGGAAGTCAGCAAAAACATTTGTGCATGCAGCAAACCCCACATTGCCAACGGCCCGGCAAATGATAAAATTTTCACAAAAGGCCTGTATGGCGTGGTCAGCTGTTACAACTCGCTGCCGCTGGCGGGCGGGGGCAGCACGCTGGTGCGCCTGAATCTGAAAGAAATCGCGCTGCGCAGTGAATCAACGGACGATTTTCTCAGCCGCGTGCTGCCGCAGTATTGCCAGCAGCAAATCGACATCATCGATGCCCGCAGCGCTTTCCTCTATCAGCAATCCCACTTCTTTGAGAATAGCTTCCTGGTGGCAGAACAGTTGATTGACCCACAGCGCTTTGCGCCGATGTTCGGCATTTACGCGCTTGCGGAAGCGGTGAACGTACTGTGTGAAAAAGCAGGTAGCGCGGCGCGTTATGGTCAGGATGAAGAGGCAAACAAACTTGGCTGGCGCATCAGCGAACAGTTGGCAACATTCGTCGAAAATACACCGGTGAAATACGGCTGGAATCAGCGTGCGTTGCTGCACGCGCAGTCAGGAATCAGCTCCGACAGCGGCACGACGCCTGGTGCGCGCATTCCTTACGGCAGCGAACCCGATCCGGTGAGTCATCTGCTGACCGTCGCCCCGCATCATGCTTACTATCACGCCGGGATCAGCGACATTCTGACGCTGGATGAAACCATCAAGCGCAACCCACAGGCGGTGATGCAGCTGTGCCTCGGCGCGTTTAACGCCGGTATGCGCGAGTTTTCGGCCAACGTCAGCGGCAACGATCTGGTGCGCGTGACCGGGTACATGGTGCGGTTATCCGATTTGAAAACGTTCCGTGAAGAAGGTTCACGCATCAACACTACGTGGCTTGGCGAAGAAGCCGCCCGCAACACCCGCATTCTGGAACGTCAGCCGAGAGTTGTCAGCCATGAGCAGCAGATGCGCTTTAGTCAGTAACATCATTCCGTTCTCCTGCGTCGACGGCCCTGGCAGCCGTCTGACGCTGTTTTTACAGGGCTGCAATTTGCGCTGTAAAAACTGCCATAACCCGTGGACGATGGGCCACTGCAACCAGTGCGGCGAATGCGTAGTACCCTGCCCACACGACGCACTGTCTATTCAGGACGGACAGGTCGTCTGGCGGGAAACGAACTGTCAGCAATGCGACACTTGCTTAAAAGCCTGCCCGCAACAGACCACGCCGATGGCGCGCACGCTGTCGGTAGATGACGTGTTAAAACAGGTCTCTCGCGCCGCGCCGTTTATCGAAGGAATAACAATCAGCGGCGGCGAAGCAACGACTCAACTGCCGTTTATTTGCGAACTGTTTGCACGACTCAAAGCCACACCCGCGCTCGCGCATCTCAGCTGTCTGGTCGACAGCAACGGCGAATTAGGTCTGAGCGGTTGGGCAAAATTACGGCCGGACTGCGATGGCGTGATGGTGGATTTAAAAGCGTGGAATACCGATGTGCATCTGGCGTTAACCGGACGCGGCAACGAACGGATCAAAAAGAGTATTCTGTGGTTGGCAGAAAATCAGATGCTGGCAGAACTGCGTCTGTTGGTTATCCCGGAACGAACGGATTATTCAGACCACATTGAGTCGTTGAGCGAATTTATTCATTCGTTGGGAGAAGTCCCGCTGAGGCTGAACGCCTTCCATGCTCACGGCGTGTATGGCGAAGCGCAGCAATGGCGCAGCGCCTGCGCAGAGGATGTTGAACCGCTGGCACAGGCGCTGAATCGCCGGGGAATAACAAATATTATTCTCCCGGCACTCTACTTATAACGAGAGGAATACCCCGGCGATGGTCGCACTCATCAGGTTCGAGAGCGTGCCAGCAGCAACTGCTTTCAGGCCGAGCTGGGCGATATCGTGGCGACGGCTTGGTGCCATGCTGCCTAAACCACCAATCAGAATGGCGATCGACGACAGGTTAGCAAAGCCACACAGCGCAAAGGAAATAATCGCTTTGGTGTGGTCTGAAATCACCTGCAGACCGGCTGCCGCGACAATCGCATCGTCCTTCAGGTATTCGCCGAAGTTAATGTAAGCCACGAATTCATTGACGATAATCTTTTGCCCGATGAACGAACCCGCCACCGTCGCTTCGCCCCACGGCACACCGATTACCCACGCCAGTGGCGCAAATACCCAGCCGAGGATCAGCTGCATCGACAGCTGCGGATAATCAAACCAGCCACCAATCCCGGAGAGAATACCGTTCAGCAATGCGATTAATGCCACAAAAGCCAGCAGCATTGCGCCGACGTTCAACGCCAGTTGCATACCAGAAGCCGCACCCGATGCCGCTGCGTCCAGCACGTTTGACGGACGATCAACATCCGGCATTTGCGCTTCCAGATCAGGCGAATCGTTTGGTATTTCGGTTTCCGGCAGCATGATTTTCGCGAACAGCAAGCCGCCAGGTGCAGCCATGAACGATGCGGCAATCAGGTATTCCAGCGGCACGCCCATTTGCGCGTAACCCGCCAGTACGGAACCCGCGACCGACGCCAGACCGCCACACATCACCGCGAACAGCTCAGAGCGGGTCATGGTCGCGATATACGGGCGAACCACTAACGGCGCTTCTGTCTGCCCAACAAAAATATTGGCGGTTGCCGACAGCGATTCAGTACGGGAGGTTTTCAGCAGCGCACGCATGCCGCCGCCGAGAATGCGGATCACGAACTGCATGATGCCAAGATAATAAAGCACGGCAATCAGCGAGGAGAAGAAGACGATAACCGGCAAAACGCGCAGCGCAAAGACAAAGCCGCCGCCGCCAAAGACTTCAAACATTTTGTCGGAGACCAGGCCGCCGAACAGGAAGCCGATACCTTCGTTACCGTAAGCGATAACGTTAGCCACACCTTCGGACATCGCCAACAGCACTTTACGCCCGACAGGGACATAAAGGATCAACGCACCGATGCCGACCTGAATCATCCACGCGCCAAGCACGGTACGCAGATTAATGGCACGACGGTTACTGGAGAGCAGCACGGCGATGGCAAGCAGCACCACCATACCAATCAATCCCATGAGGATTTGCATACAGAGTCCCTGTGTATTGAACGTAAAAGGTTAAAAAAAGAAAATCTCAATCGAGGGGCCGATTATAACGTTCCGTGATTATCCTGCTTGCCCGCAGTCACACATTTCTCGCAAGAATATGAGAAGAAAAATTAATAATGAGATCTACGTCACTTAAAAGAAGGCTAATTATCAGATTGCGAATAATTTTTGCGTGTTATCAGCCAGGGTATTGGCAATTTCAGCAGGAGATTCGGAGCGTAGTTCGCAGAGGGATTCAAAAACACGCGCGGCCTGTTCAGGGCGATTGGGTTGCCCCTGATAACCATTCAGCGGCATATCAGGCGCATCAGTTTCCAAAAGTAGTGAATTAAGAGGTAAGCGCGCCATGACGTCGCGGGTTTTGCTCGCCCGCGGATAAGTGAGGGTCCCGCCCACGCCAATTTTATAACCCAACTGAATGAATCTCTCTGCCTGTTGCAAACTTCCGGCAAAACCGTGAACCACGCCGGTACGCGGTAAATTATGCCGTTTGAGATGCATCGCCAGTTTGTCATGGGTGCGACGCGAATGGAGGATCACCGGCAGATCGTAGCGTTTGGCGAGCGTTAATTGTTCATCCAATAGCGCCTGCTGTCGGTCGAATTGCGGATCGTCGCGGTAAAGATCGAGACCAATCTCCCCCACCGCCACCAGCTTCTCCGGCTTTTGCGCCAGCAAGGCAGCGAGCGCAGCCAAACTTTCATCGGTGTGCTTCTCAATGACAATCGGATGCAGGCCGAGCGCGGCATACAGCGGGGTGTGCTTTGCGGCCAGCGCCAGCACGCTATCGAAACGTGACGCTTCGGTGGCCGGAATAATTATCCGCGTCACACCCGCCTGCGCTGCCAGCGCCAGGCTGTGCTCAACGTCATCAACGAACGGGGGAAAATCGAAATGACAATGGGTGTCGGTAAAGCGATAACTCACGCCAGGCCCTCGTTATCGAAATTCGCATCGTTGGCCTGCGGCACATCGACGAGCGTTGCGTTATTGGCATCATTAGCAACAGCAGCTGGCGGCACCACCAGCGGCGCAGGCGTCGCCACACGTGGGCGAAAGCGGTGCAGCGGCGGCTGGTCGGCCAGCATTTTACCCATGGTCGCAAGGAAGTAACGCCCGCATTGACGGCCCATATTGTAGTCTTCCATCAATGCCGGAAGACGACTGCCGAGCGCCATACTTTTCAGCGGCTTAGGCGGGAATATTTCCAGGATCCGCACGTTGCCCGGCGGTTTATCAATGAACTGTTGAATGGCGTGATAGGTCTTCTCATGATGCTGAACCAGATTCACAAACGGTTGCAGGCTACTTTCACCGAGCCAGCGTTCCATGCGCTTGAACCACTGCGGGGTGTAGTACATCTGCGACGGTACGGTGCGGATCACCACAATCGTTTTCCCGCCGCGCTTCACCGCTTCCTGAACCGGGATTGCATCGCTAACGCCACCGTCCAGCCAATTGATGCCGTCCAGCGTGACGCCGGGACGATAAAAACCGGGGATAGCGCTGGAGGCACGGATTTGGTCCATCCAGGTTTCACGCGTCGGAGAGAAATAGCCGGGAGAGTAATCATCTGCTCTGGAGGCGCACATGTAAAACGCTTTACCCCCGTCGAACTGGCGCGCGGCCACGTCCATCGCCAGCGGCATTTTGCTCGCCGTCGCTTCGACCAGCCAGTCGAGATCGATAAGATTTCCGCCACGCACGAAGCGCATCGGATCGAAGAATTCACGAGAAGTGGTGTAGCGCGTAATGACTTTTCGCGCGTAGCCCGGCTGGTTACACACATACGCGGAGAGGTTTTGCGCCCCGGCGGAGGTGCCTAAAAAGAGGTCGAAGGGATTGAAGCGCGCGCGCATAAATTCGTCCAGAACTCCGGCCGTGAAGATGCCGCGCTGTCCACCGCCTTCACACACCAGCGCGAGCTGCCCTGGGCGAAAGGGTTTTACCGAAAGCGGCGCAATATTGCCAAGCGTTACCGGAATTCGCTGTCCCACACTGCTTTCCCGTTTTTTGATTGCTTTATGACGTCACCATAACGCAGATAAGGATTCTCTTAAACTGATAAAGCCAGTCCGAAGACTGGCTTTTGTTACGAAAATTTAACGTCACTTGTGCCGCTATGGACGCCGGCGTCCCATGAACAGACTGACCAGGAACAGAATAATACCGACGATAAAGACAATTTTTGCTGCGCCCGCTGCCGTACCGGCCAGACCACCAAAACCAAGCGCGGCGGCAATTAACGCGATTACCAGAAAGATTATGCCCCAACGAAACATACGATTCTCCTTACCATAGTGAAATGTCGTCCGCTTTGATGAACGCTCAGGCACTCAAAACGACAGACTCGTCTCCCCGGCCATCGCCGGGGAAGAATGTCTCAGAACTGATTTATTTAACTTTGAGGTCGTTCTTCACACTTTTTACGCCATCAACTGCTTTGGCGATGCTCTCAGCGCGTGCACTTTGCGCTGACGAATCAACCATGCCGGAAAGCTGCACCACGCCGTCGGTGGTTTCCACTTTCACTTTGCGTGACGGAACGATGTCATCTGCAAGCAGTTTGGCTTTGATTTCACTGGTGGTCGCGGTGTCGCCCGCGTAGCCCTGCACGCCGTCGGATTTGCCGTCACGGACATGGAGCTTATCGCTCACCGAGGACACGCCCTCAACGCCTTTAGCGACGCTGACCGCTTGCTCAGCCTGGGCCTGGCTTTCAACGAAACCGCTCAGGGTGACCACTTTGTCATCGGTTTTGACCGAAATATCGGTGCTCTTAATTGAATCATGATCGACCAGCGCGGCTTTCACTTTCGCCGTGATGCTGCTGTCATCCATAAAGTTGCCGACTTTGCTCATTGAGCTGTCAACTTTCTGTCCGGCACTGTCAGCCGCGGATTCAGTTTTATCCATGGTCGTTTCTGCCAACGCAGAACCACTCACGATTGCCGTACCCAGCATTACCGCCAGCAGCGTTTTGGACATCTTTTGGCTTGTCATCATTTCGATTCCTGTAGTTTGCTCAGAATTTGAGCTCAGGCGATCTTCATGATCGCATTGCTGTAGGGGTGAATATCACCGCAATTTAACAGTTATTAATATCGAGATAGACAATCGCAGTAGGCTAACAAGCTTGGGAAAATGTATTTCACAGCTGATTAATCCAGTGCATTTGTCATCGCTTTGTTAAATATAGCCAACAATTTTCAACTCGCGCGGCCAAACGGCTAAAAAGTAGCCTTTCAAAGCGCGAGCGGGCTCATTTAAGAACTTTCTGCAAGGGAATCAACAGGGAGGGAAAATGACAGAGCACGGCGTGGGCCGTGCTCTGGAGGGGATTAATGCTCGCGTGTTTTGCGGAACTGAACCTCAGGGTAACGTTCCTGAGTCAGGTTAAGGTTAACCATCGTCGGGGCGATGTAGGTGAGGTTGTCACCGCCATCCAGCGCCAGCTGTATTTCGTTCTTACGCTTAAATTCTTCGAATTTCTTCACGTCGTTGCTCTCAACCCAACGGGCCGTGGCGACGTTCACTGATTCGTAAATGGCTTCGACGTTGTACTCGCTTTTCAGACGCGCAACGACCACGTCGAACTGCAGCACACCGACCGCGCCGACGATCAGATCGTTGTTGGCAATCGGACGGAACACCTGCACCGCGCCCTCTTCGGAAAGCTGAACCAGCCCTTTGAGCAGCTGTTTCTGCTTCAACGGATCGCGCAGACGAATACGACGGAACAGCTCAGGGGCAAAGTTCGGAATGCCGGTGAACTTCATCATTTCACCCTGGGTGAAGGTGTCGCCAATCTGAATGGTGCCGTGGTTATGCAGACCGATGATGTCGCCCGGATAAGCTTCTTCAACGTGGGAACGGTCGCCCGCCATGAAGGTCAGCGCATCAGAAATCACCACGTCTTTACCGGTTCGCACCTGGCGCAGCTTCATGCCTTTTTCATATTTACCGGACACCACACGCATGAACGCCACGCGGTCACGGTGTTTCGGGTCCATGTTGGCCTGAATTTTAAAGACGAAACCGGAGAACTTCTCTTCTTTCGCTTCCACTTCACGGGTATCGGATTTGCGCGGCATCGGCGCTGGCGCCCAGTCGATAAGACCATCAAGCATATGATCTACGCCGAAGTTACCCAACGCAGTCCCGAAGAACACAGGCGTGATTTCACCGGCGAGGAACAGCTCATGATCGAACTCATTCGAAGCGCCCTGCACCAGTTCCAGCTCACCACGTAGCTGGGCCGCGAGATCGTCGCCGACCGCCGTATCGAGTTCAGGATTGTTCAACCCTTTTACGATACGCACGTCCTGAATGGTGTGGCCTTTACCGGTCTGGTACAGATAGGTTTCATCTTTATAAAGATGGTAAACACCCTTGAACAGCTTGCCGCAACCGATGGGCCAGGTGATGGGCGCACAGGCAATTTTCAGCTCACGCTCAACTTCATCCAGCACTTCCATTGGATCGCGGATGTCACGGTCGAGTTTGTTCATGAACGTCAGGATCGGCGTATCACGCAGACGGGTAACTTCCATCAGTTTGCGCGTACGGTCTTCGACGCCTTTCGCGGCATCGATAACCATCAGACAGCAGTCAACCGCGGTCAGGGTACGATAGGTATCTTCAGAGAAGTCTTCGTGGCCCGGGGTGTCCAGCAGGTTCACCAGGCAGTCGTGATACGGAAATTGCATGACAGAAGTGGTTATCGAAATTCCACGCTGTTTTTCCATCTCCATCCAGTCAGATTTCGCATGCTGGCTGGAGCCACGGCCTTTTACGGTCCCGGCGGTTTGGATTGCCTGTCCGAACAACAGCACTTTTTCAGTGATGGTGGTCTTACCGGCATCCGGGTGAGAGATGATGGCAAAAGTGCGGCGTTTCGCCACCTCTTGCAGATAAGGAGACAACGTCATAGTCAATTCTTCTTAAGTAAACGCGGCCACTCGCCACGCATGTTGAATACGAAAAATGCGGCTATTTTACCCGTAAGGCGGGGACTGACAATCAATGTTTACACAGGAGTTGCTCCAGCTCGGCAAGTGATGTCACGGTCCAGGTCGGTTTGAGATCCGCAGGCAGCGTTTGCTGATGTGCGTTCAGCCAGCAGGTTGCGAGTCCAGCGTTCACACCACCGCGAATATCTGACTCGGCGGTATCGCCCACCATCAGCACCCGTGAACGGTCGGGATTGCCCGCCAGGTCCAGTGCATAATCAAAAATTCTCGCATCCGGTTTAGCCACACCGACTTCTTCGGAAATAATCAATAAATCAAAGTGTTCACGCAGACCAGTACGCTCAAGGCGGATTTGCTGCAACGCCGTGAAACCGTTGGTGATGATGCCCATTTTTACTTTCCCTTTCAGGGAATTGAGCAGTGACATCGCCCCCGGCAGCGGCGCGCAAATCTCCGCCATCGCATTCATAAACGCCTCATTGAGGTCGCCCGCATTCACGTTAAGACGTGAAGCCCAGCCCTCAAAGCGCTGATGCTGTAGCTGGAGCGAACTGATGGCCCCGTTCTGATAATCGACCCACAACGGCTTGTTAACGGCCTGATAGTCCTGGAAATCTTCAGCGGTGAAGGTCACGCTATAATCAAGAAACATCCGCTGTAAGCCGCTGAACGAATCGAAAGTAAACAGCGTTTCGTCGGCATCAAAGAAAATCCAGTCCCACATCTTCATCGTAAACCCTTGTCTTACATACTAATTGGCAGTGCCATAATGAGAGCGTCTTCACGCCCATCGGCAGTCGGATAATAATTGCGGCGAATCGTTGCCTCGTTGAAGCCTATGCTTTCATACAAGGCAATGGCGGCGGCGTTCGAGGCGCGCACTTCCAGCCATAACGTGACCACGCCGCGTTTTTCGACTTCGTCGATAACCTGTTCGAGCAGTTCACGCCCGAGTCCTTTGCGCTGATGCGCCGGATCGACGGCAATATTAAACAGCGTGGCCTCATCGAGCACAATTTGAGTGATGGCAAATGCCGCCATTTCGCCGTCAACCGCCAGTTGCAGGTTGAGATAGCGCTCGCCCTGATTACTGGCAAGCGTCTGCTCGCTCCACGGAAAAGCGTGCGCGCGCTGCTCAATCTGTAAAGCGCGCGGTAAATCAGTCTGGCTTAGGGAAGAAATCGTGTTCATGAGCGCAAATTTGTCGCCAGAGTTCAGCACGGGCCACCGCGCTGGACTGTAATTGTTCGAATGTCGGGCTAGCGACCTGAGCACCTTCCAGCGCCACCGATTCGCCGTCACCAAGACGCCAGCTGTTACAGCGCCCCCCTTCCGGCAGCATCGCAACACGGTCCGGCGTGAGCTGTAACACCTGATCCGGCGTGACGGCTAACGCACGCAGAATATCGTTCATCAGCGGGTCGGTCAGCAGCGGCAGCGTTTCGGCCACCATCACCAGACGAATATGTTCAGGCAGCGAGATAGCGATTTCGCCCTGTAAAACCGAGGGGCGACGCAAAGACCACTGGGTTATGCCCAGTTGCTGTAGTTGCCAGTCTCGTCGGGATGTCATCGCGGGTTTCTCCTGTCTGTCAGGCGCGGAAATATAGCAAATTCGACGAACTTGCGCCAATAAAGCGAGGAGGCAGACACTCAGCATACCCAAGATAATTCGAGGTGCAGGAAGGCAGCAAATTTGTGCGTCCCTGGGAGCATAGATAACTCTGTGACCAGGGCAAACAAATGCAGCTAACGCACCTGCAACTTGAAGTATGACGGCTATAAATGTGTATAATCCTGCCGTCGTTAATTGAGGAATACTCTTTATGTCTGCTTTATCTCCGGCAAGTGAAGTCTTGCTGCGCCACAGTGATGATTTCGAACAAAGCCGCATTCTGTTTGCCGGTGATCTGCAGGATGACCTGCCCGCACGTCTGGAGACCGCGTTTAGCCGCGCTCATACGCAACAATATCACCACTGGCAGGTGCTGAGCCGCCAGATGGGCGAAAACGTCCGCTTTAGCCTGACAGCGGAAGCGGCTGACGTTGCTGAATGCGATACGTTGATTTACTACTGGCCGAAAAACAAGCCCGAAGCGCTGTATCAGCTGACCAACATTTTATCGCTGATGCCGGTGGGTATCGATATTTTTGTCGTCGGCGAAAACCGCAGCGGCGTGCGTAGCGCCGAGCAAATGCTGGCTGAATTCGCCCCGCTGAACAAAGTGGACAGCGCGCGTCGCTGTGGTCTGTATCACGGTCGTCTTGAAAAGCAGCCGTCGTTCGACGCCGAAAGCGCCTGGGGTGAGTACCAGCTTAATGACCTGACCATCAAAACGCTGCCGGGTGTGTTCAGCCGCGATGGTCTGGATGTCGGCAGTCAGTTGCTGGTTAACACCCTGACGCCGCACACCAAAGGCAAAGTGCTGGATGTCGGCTGCGGCGCTGGTGTGCTGGCGACCGTGCTGGCGAGCCATTCGCCGAAAGTCCGCCTGACGCTTTGCGACGTCAGCGCGCCAGCGATAGAAGCCAGCCGCGCAACGCTTGCCGCTAACGGGCTGGAAGGCGAAGTCTTCGCCAGTAACGTCTTCTCAGACGTGACCGGACGCTTTGATATGATCATTTCCAACCCGCCATTCCATGACGGGCTGCAAACCAGCCTCGAAGCGGCACAGCAGCTGATCCGTGGCGCTGTTCGCCATCTGGGCACCGGCGGTGAACTGCGCATTGTGGCTAACGCCTTCCTGCCGTATCCAAAAGTACTGGATGAAATCTTCGGCTTCCACGAAGTGCTCGCCCAGACGGGCCGCTTTAAAGTTTACCGTACGGTCATGACCCGTCAGGCGAAAAAATAATCGTTTTGCGTCGCCCGCAGACTCTGACCTGTGGGCGTTCTCCCCATCCCCTTCTCTAACCTGTCGATAAAGCGCGCACTTTTACAGCGTTCGGAAAAGTCTGGTGCAATTAACTGTTGACGAAAACCCGAAAACCACTAGAATGCGCCTCCGTAGTAGCGATTCTTTTTAAGAGTCGATGGTATGCGACGGTGGCGGAATTGGTAGACGCGCTAGCTTCAGGTGTTAGTGTCCTTACGGACGTGGGGGTTCAAGTCCCCCCCCTCGCACCATATACTACGTAGATATTGCTCACACTGGGCGACGGTGGCGGAATTGGTAGACGCGCTAGCTTCAGGTGTTAGTGTCTTAACGGACGTGGGGGTTCAAGTCCCCCCCCTCGCACCAACGAGGGCAATATCAAGATAAGATTTCTGTGCGAAGGTGGCGGAATTGGTAGACGCGCTAGCTTCAGGTGTTAGTGTCCTTAGGATGTGGGGGTTCGAGTCCCCCCCCTCGCACCAGCATTCTTATCTCTCTCTGTTCTTCTCTCCTTGTTTTTCGCGTTACCCCATCAGCTTTAAATTCATCATTACCAGCATCATCCCACCGATCAATGCAAATGCCGATGGCAACAGCACGAAGTGACGTAGCTGACGGTGCCAAATCATGATGCCAGAAAGCAACAACCCCAGAACAATCAGACCTCGCCAGATATCTGCTGATAAACCCGCAAAGCCCAATACGCTCAACAGCACTCCAGGAATCAGTACACCCCACCCACTGCCTAACGCCCTTTGCAACATGGTTTTCGCTCTCAAATCGATAATGATAACCAATATCATATGATAATTCTTATCATTTGCAAGTGAATGCCAAAGACCGTTGCGCTCTTTACTTTCATGCGAGTGACAGTGTTGCTGCAAGGTGATAAGTTGTGCGGGTTAAATCAATAGATTAGTGTTCCTGATATATTCTCGCGACGCGTTCCCGCGTGAAACTTGTCATTCCTGATGGTTAGCATTTCTGCAATCACACAATAAATAATGATTTCCTGACATGACATCACAATCCTGGCGTTCGTTACGCATAAAAAAATATCAATTTTCGTTACGCCTTTTTTTGTTCCTTAATTTAGCCTCATCGCTATTTTCGATGCTGAGCCCGATGTATCACGTTTCAGCGATCACCCTTCCGCTGCTGCTTATCATCTTCACCAGTGCGGTATTGTTAGTGGGTCACTGGACCTGGGCGGAGAAAAAAATCAATATTCCAGGCATCTCCATTTTGTTTGGCTGCCTGTGGGCATGGCATATCGCCATAAAACTGCCCTTAATGCATCAGGCTAATTTTAACTATCTGGTTATCGCCTTATTAAGCGTATTGTTTGTCGGTGCAATTGCTTTTTCTAATAATATCATCGCCTTTACCTTTCATTCTTTGCCGGTGCTGATTACTTGTCTGGTGCTGAGCGATGGCGATCAGTGGGTGCGCATGGTGTATTGCTTTGCTCTACCCGTGGTGGGGATTTCCATCCAGAGTGTGATCCAGAGGCGCAACGACAACTTTGCCCAGGGTTTGATGTACAAACTATTAGAAGAGCGCCAGACGCTGACCGATCTGAGTATGCTTGACCCACTCACCGGACTCTACAATCGCCGTGGTCTGCAAAATCGCCTTGAAACGCTGCTGTCGCTGGATGCCAGCGGGCACTATGTGCTGCTTCTCGATATCGATTATTTCAAGGCCTATAACGATCACTACGGCCATATGATGGGCGACCAGGCGTTGATTCAGGTCTCAGCGGCCATCCGCAACGCCGTGCGATCGAGAGACATTGTGGCCCGTTACGGTGGCGAAGAGTTTATGGTCTTGCTGACCTCAACCACTGCGGAGGCCGCTTTACAGTCGGCCGAGCGCATTCGGCAGAAAGTGTACGACCTGAACATTCCGCACATGTTTAATCAGAGTGTGGCCACTAACGTTACGGTAAGCATCGGGCTTGCGCCGCTGAGGGGTGAAGATGTTGAGGGCGCACTCGCTCAGGCCGACAAAGCGCTGTATGAAGCCAAGCATTTAGGTCGTAACAATATTCTCACCAGTGAAGCGCTGGGCAGCGTCTGAAATCCACCATGAAAAAGTTAAAAACGTAAAAAGAGTTGCGATTGCTTTTCTCTATAGCTAGGATTAGCAATCATTATCATTTAGATTTGTATCCAAGCAACTTCATGGCTTATCGCTCTGCACCGATTAACGAAGATCTTATCTGGCGAACCCCGCTCTTTGAGCGTAAATCGGGGCTTGCGGATGCGTTGCGGGATAAAATTACAGAGCACCGTCCGCATCTGCTGGATTTTATTCGTCTTGACGAATCGCATCCTCACCACGCCATGACGCTCGCAGAATGGAGCCGCAGCAGTGACTTTACCTCCCTGCTGGCACGCTATTCCGATCATATCTATCGTAACAATCCAGCTCAGGCACGAGAAAATAAACCGCTGCTGTCCCTTTGGGCGCAATGGTATATCGGCCTGCAAGTCCCCTCGTTGATGCTGGCATTGCTGACAGAAGCGCGAGCGCTCAGTCTTTCTCCCCATCATTTCCACGTTGAATTTCATGAGACAGGTCGTGCTGCCACTTTCTGGGTCGATGTGCAAGAAGACCCCGAGCTGACACAACAATCCTCTCGGCTCAGAATGGAAAGCCTGGTTGCCCAAACGCTGATGCCCGTTGTGAGCGCACTTGAAACCGCGGGTGAAATCAATGGCAAGCTCATCTGGAGCAACACCGGGTATCTCATCAACTGGTATTTGGGTGAAATGAGAACGTTACTGGGCGATGAGCAGGTTAACGAATTACGGCAACATCTGTTCTTTGCCAAACAATTCTCTGACGGGCGGGATAATCCACTGTGGCGTACCGTTGTGATGCGCGACGGCTTATTAGTACGTCGTACCTGCTGCCAACGTTACCGTCTGCCTGATGTGCAGCAATGTGGCGACTGTACGTTAAAGTAATCCCCTCCTCTGAATACAAAAAGACCCGGTAACGTAATGCTACCGGGTCTTTTTCGTTGAACACAGAATTATGCCGCTTGTTCAGCTTCTTCCGCTGCACGCTGCGCTTCTTCAGCTTCCTGCTCCAACAGTTGCTTCTCGTACACTTTGAAGAACGGGTAGTAAATGATGGCGGAAACACAGGCCAGCAGCACCACCAGAATAACGGCACGGAAATCCCAGCCTAACGCCCACGCCGCGCCGATAGGTGCAGGCGCCGTCCACGGCACAACAGAGATAACACGACCAATTAAATCAAGTTTCATTGCGCCCCAGGCAATCGTGGCGTTGACCATCGGTGCCAGCAGGAACGGAATGAAGAACACTGGGTTCATCACGATTGGTGTACCGAAGATAACCGGTTCGTTGATGTTAAAGATGCTCGGCACCACGCCCAGACGACCAATCGCACGCAAATGTGCCGAGCGGCTGCGAAGGTAACACAACACCAGCCCCATCGTTGCACCGGACCCACCGATAACGATAAAGAAGGTCCAGAAGGCTTCCATGAAGATGTGCGGCAGCGGTGCACTCTGCGCCAGCGCCGTCTGGTTCAGGCCGAGGTTGGTCAACCAGAACATTTGCAGCATACCGGACACAATCGCCGCGCCATGAATGCCTGCAAACCACAGCAGGTGACCAATCAGAACCGCCAGCAGGATGGCTGGCAGTGAATCGGCAGCCGACACCAGCGGTTTAAAGATGGCCATGATCGCCTGTGGGATCAGCATGTCGAACTGACTCTGAATGAACAGGCTCAGCGGATAGAGCGTTAATACCACAACCAGAACCGGGATCAGCAGATCGAAAGAGTTTTTGATCATCGGTGGGACCTGATCGGGCAGGCGGATGCCGATGTTGCGTACCTTCAGGAAACGCATCATTTCTACGCAGTAGACCGCGACCAGAATGGCAGTAAAGATCCCCGTCCCCCCCAAACTGTGCACCGGCAGAGTACCGTCAGTTTTAGGGGCTGCAACCAGCAGGAACGCCATGATAGACAGCATTGAGCCCATAAATGGGTCAAGCTGCGCGCTTTTCTCATAGTGCCTACCGAGGTTGTAGGCAATCGCCGCACAGATATAAATGGACATGACGCCCATGGTCATATCGAACGGCGTCAGGATTCGACCTTCAAAATGCTTAGCCATATCCAGCCACGCGCGGGCAAAACCCCAAGTGGTATCTGGCGAGAATGGCGGATAAGCAAACACTAACAGGAACGAGCCGACAATCATGAATGGCATCGCAGAGATGAAGCCATCACGGATCGCCATCACGTGGCGCTGAGACGAGATACGCCCGGCGACAGGGCTGATATAGTTTTCTACAAATCGGAATATTAAGTTGAACGCAGCATGGTTAGCAGACATAGCAGCTCTCCTGACGGGCTATAGACGTAAGCACAGCAACGGTTAGTGTGCCGCGATGTGCAATCTCGAACTGTGAGTTCACTACCACGCCGGGGGGTTGGCCCGATGTACAGCAGGTAAAGTTACATTTCATACACGGCTCTTATTTTTTTAGCGATACAGAGGAAGTTACGCATTCAGTATTAATCGCCCGCGCGTACTTCTGCAACCGGTTACTGTAACCGGTTGCAGTGAATGTGAAGGGGATCGAGAAATCTATGAAATGAAGGGATTACTCATCCTCTTATTTACAGCCTGATTCGCTTGTGACAGATTAATTTCGTTTATATCAGGAGAGAATTATGAGTCTGCAAACCGTGCGGCAATTTTTCGCTGACCGCGCCCCAGATATCGAAATTATAGAACTAAATCAGAATACTGCGACAGTGGCTCTTGCCGCTGCTGCGCACAATGTCGATCCCGGCCAAATAGCCAAGACGCTGTCATTGAAGGTAAAAGATGAGGTGATTCTGGTTGTGGCGAAAGGCGACGCCCGGCTTGATAATAAAAAGCTGAAATCAGCGTTTGGCGCGAAAGCCCGTATGCTCAGCTGTGATGAAGTTGTCACATGGACCGGGCATCCGGTGGGTGGAGTGTGCCCCTTTGGCCTTGAAAACCCGCTAACCGTCTACTGCGACGTTTCACTGAAAGCCTTTCAGGAAGTGTTACCCGCCGCTGGTGCGACCCACAGCGCGGTACGTATTTCTCCTGAACGTTTGGCTGAACTCACCGACGCCACCTGGATTGATGTCTGTCTTTGAACCAACGCGTAAACCGCATCACCAGCGCACATTCACCGATTGCAGCGGCAGATAACACAGGATATCTGCCGCACAAAGCAGTCCACTGTCACTCTTCACGCCCAACTTGTTCATCGCATTAAATTTGTGTGTGCGAATGGTTTTGGGGTTCCTCGCCATCTGTACTGCTATCTCCGGTATCGAAAAACCATTCCCCATATAATGAAGAATCGTGCGTTCTGTCAGACTCAAACTCACGTATCCAGAACTGCAGTTAAGCGTCTGATACGGCTTATCCAGCAATTCTCTCGGCTTCATTAACGTTCTAAGTTGCAGCGCGAGCTTCTCAACGGAAGACGATTTGCACAAAACCGCATGTACTGGCACAGGTAACAAGTAATGAATTAATTTCGCCTGCCCTTCATTTTCAGCAAGCAAAACGCGGGCGGTTTCTGGATACAGACTATTCAGCTGGGAAAGAAAATGAATACTTTGCTGGCGCGAGTGGCGGGCGCCGGAAACGGAATAAATCACAATGTCATAATGACGCGATTCGCCCTGAGAAAACCATTCACTGCTGTCTTTAAATGTTTGTACCTGATACGACGCACCTGCACAGCAAGAAAAAATCTCGCGTAGCCCGACCGTTGTCATTACACAGTTTTCAACGACAGCGACATGTCCACTTGCGGTGCATTTTTCCATTGTTTCGGCTCTCCCCCTACGGGAAGGAGATTTAACTCCTTCATGCCAAGATCGCTATTGAGCCAGGCATACAACTCGGCGTTGCTACGTAATGTCAGGCGGCGCATAGCACTATTTTTCTGTGCACTTATCGTCTTATTACTTTTCCTAAGCAGCATCGCTATCTGGTTCACTCCCCAACCTTTCGCAAATAGGCGTAAAACCTGACGTTCAGAAAGGGACAAGCACGTTTTTATTGGCGTTGATGTGAGTGCCAGATTGGGATCAATGGTCGTGAGGGACTCACTGATTCGGTTCGCCTGACCGCCCTGGTCGCGAATGGCGGCGATAATACGTGGAACGGGTTCTGCATATGAAAGCAATGTGCTTTCCGGACGCAGTAAATATTCAACGGCCAGCGGATAATTATTCTGACTTAACATAAATACCCAACGCGAGTCTTTATAATTAGCCATCAATGAATAATATTTTTCACACAAAGATTTTGCATGAAGCCCATCACCAGAAAGCTCGACAATAATCAGATTGGTTCGACCTAACTGCATTATTGTGAGTTCATCAATATTCTGATGACAACTTATCTCATATTCAGGAAAGTTCTCCTTCATGAGGGTCGACAGGCCTGACAGGACGATGGGCACATCGCTGATTATCACGCCATAATTTAAACATGCCGCGAGCATAACTTCTCCATTTTATGTTGCAAAACCATTCAATTAAATAATGAATTCAATTTAGACATTCATCACAAAAATGATTCTGAATGTTATCCCTTTCATTAATAACAACCATGTCCTTTATCTATTGAATAGAGATGGACAATAATAGACTGAATAATATTTTCACGTAAGCTTATTAAAAATAAACACTATGATGAATCGCACCTAGTTTTAAACTGTTAGCAAATATAACAAAATGAATTTATTCTATCTGTTTATCTTCTTTCATTTTTTCTCTGAATACTTTTGGCGGCATGCCGGTATAACGACGAAAAAATCGCGAAAAATAAGTTGCGTCACTAAACCCTAAGTAATCAGAGAGTTGGATAATCGACATGCGCGTATATTGCAGGCTGCGCTTTGCCTCCAGCATGAGTCGTTGGTGTAACATATTCAACGCACTGCAATTGTGAAATTCGCGGCACAAATAATTCAGATGTGTAACAGAGACCCCGACGGAATGTGCGTATTCGGACATTTGAAGATGTTCGCGATAATGACTTTCAATTTGCCGCATAAATTTTTGCATGACGATGCGCCGACGCTCCGTCCTGTCTTCTGCTGGCATCACGTCCTGGCACTGACGATTAATCCACACCAGCAGTGCGCTGAGCATGGCATGGAGCATTAACTCACGCGCATCGTTGTCCCGCTGATATTCATCAAGCAATGTGGAGAACAACGTGCGGATATGCGCACGGGAATGTGTGACACTGACGCAATGCGGTTGGTTTAGCACCGCTATCTGGCGGCCAAACTGATGTTCAAAACGGCTCAGAAGCGGTAATGCCAATGAAAGGACATAGCCTTGAGTGCCCGGAGAAAAGCGAAATCCATGTACGCACAGAGAAGGCACCACCTGAATACAGGCCTCCTTCATCACCCTTCTTTCGCCTTCAATTTCAATCTCAGCTTCTCCCTTGTGCAAATACAATAACTGCACCAGCTCCGCGTGCTGATGCACACGAATGTGCCATTCATAAAGACTGCTACGTTGATGAATGGACTCGCAGTGCAGCAGCTCAGGCGTAGGCCAGCCAATCTGTTCGCCGTAAAGTTTAAACACTGGGATCGGGCTGTGATGCGCCATAAATTCTCCTGCAATCACCATCGATTAGCGGACCGTTTCGTAGGGCAGTCCAACGTAGTTTTCCGCTATCGTCGTGAGCCCCGCCCTGGACCCCAAATAGTAGCGGCGATCGGCGTCCTGCATTTTCAGATCAAACGGGCTCTTATCCTGAAAATCATGCAGCAAATGGGTCATAAACCAGCTGAAACGTTCGCCTTTCCACACCCGATTCAGGGCAAATGAGGAATAGCTCGCCAGCAAATCCTCACGACCATGATGGTAAAACTGGCAGAGAATGCGCCATAAATAGTTCACATCTGAGGCGGCAAGATTAAGCCCCTTCGCGCCAGTCGGTGGCACAATGTGGGCAGCATCGCCGACCAAAAAAAGGCGGCCATACTGCATCGGTTCGACGACATAACTGCGCAGCGGCGCGATACTTTTCTCAAGTGAGTGACCAGTCACTAACTTATTCGCTAGCTCTGACGGCAAGCGGCATTTCAGCTCCTGCCAGAAACGTTCATCACTCCACGCCTCTACGCTATCGCTGAGCGGCACCTGCAAATAGTAGCGGCTCCTTGTTAGTGAGCGCTGACTACACAATACAAACCCGCGTTCATGGTGCGCATAAATCAGTTCCGGATTAATCGGCGGCGTGTCGGATAACAACCCCAGCCAGCCAAAAGGCCAGACACTTTCATACTCGCGCAGAATGGATTTCGGGATACTCTGGCGCGAAATGCCGTGGAAACCGTCGCAGCCCGCAATAAAGTCACATTCGATTCGGCAGCTTTCGCCTTCTTTCTCAAAGGTCACAAACGGCCTGTCCGTTTTCATCTCATGCAACTCCACGTGACTGACACCATAGAGAGTCGGTGCTCCGCTGCTCGTCCGGGCCGCCATCAGGTCACGCGTCATTTCGGTCTGCCCATACACCATCACGCTTTTTCCTTCGGTCAGCTCACTCAAGGGAACAGGGATCCGTACACCGTCGAACAGAAATTCCACGCCATGATGCACCAGCCCTTCCGCATCCATCCGCCGTGACACGCCAGCCTGGCGCAGCAAATCGACAGTGCCGCTCTCCAGAATCCCGGCCCGAATACGCCCCAATACGTAGTCGGGCGTCTGGCGTTCAAGGATAACCGTGGCAATTCCGGCATTGTGCAACAGCTGTCCAAGCAACAGCCCTGACGGGCCCGCTCCGATAATAGCGACCTGCGTTTTCATGAGTTCCGCCTCATCATGGTTAATTATTTGTTTGTTTTTTGTATCCATAAAGTGTCTTATTGCATTTTTGATAAGCAGAGACAGAAAAAGAAGGGCTTAAATCGTATAAAACGTGCACTTTCCAACGATCTTGCAAAAGTGTGGTTCAGTTCAAAAAACACACGTCACCTGCCAGACATGTTCGTATTGCTTGATCTCGCAGGGCCATCGCCCGTGGGGGTTTCAGGTAAAACCAGGTTTATAGGCACTGAGACTGGCGAGCAAAACCGGGTAGGTATGAAAACAGATCGAGCAGAACAGAGAAAAGTCACGCGACTATGCATTCAGTGCGCCCTGCTGTTGCTCCAACACGGCGCAGAAAGTGCATTGGTGGAAGAACTCTCTACCCGCCTCGGGATCGCACTGGGTATGGACAGCGTAGAGAGTGCCATTTCCTCGAATGCCATTGTGTTGACCACATTTGTCGATGGGGAATGCCTGACCTCGACCCGCAAAAACAGCGACCGTGGCATTAACATGCACGTGGTGACGGAGGTGCAGCACATCGTCATCATGGCCGAGCATAAATTGCTCGACGCACAAGACGTCGAGAAGCGTTTTTCGCAGATAAAACCACTACGCTATCCGCGTTGGTTAGTGGTCACTATGGTTGGCCTCTCCTGCGCGTGCTTTTGCAAACTCAATAACGGCGGCTGGGATGGCGCATTTGTCACGCTGTGCGCCAGCACGTTCGCCATGTATATCCGCCAGCTGTTGACCCACCATTCAATGCATCCGCAAATTAATTTTTGCCTCACCGCTTTTGTCGCCACCACCCTCTCTGGCCTGATGCTGCGCCTGCCCGCATTCCAGCAAACCTCCTCGGTGGCGATGGCCGCCAGCGTCCTGCTGCTGGTGCCGGGTTTTCCGCTGATTAATGCGGTTGCGGATATGTTCAAAGGGCATATCAACACCGGCCTTGCGCGCTGGGCGATAGCCAGTCTGTTGACGCTGGCAACCTGTGTCGGGGTGGTGATGGCGATGACGTTATGGGGGCTGCGCGGATGGGCATAATCGATTTTTTACAGGCATTGATAGAAGACATGTTGTTGTCGGCAATCCCTGCGGTGGGGTTTGCGATGGTGTTCAACGTTCCGCAACGAGCATTCCGCTGGTGCGCATTGCTCGGTGCCGTGGGCCACGGTTCGCGCATGGTCATGATGCAAACAGGCATAAATATCGAATGGGCGACATTCATCGCTTCAATATTGGTCGGCATCATTGGCATTCAGTGGTCGCGCTGGTATTTGGCGCACCCTAAAATTTTCACCGTTGCTGCGGTGATCCCCATGTTTCCGGGCATATCAGCGTATACCGCGATGATATCGGCGGTGAAAATTAGCCACTTAGGTTACAGCGACACGCTGATGGTGTTACTACTGGAAAATTTCCTCAAAGCCACATCCATTGTCGGCGCGCTGTCGATTGGGCTGTCAATTCCGGGACTCTGGCTGTACCGCAAGCGCCCTCGCGTCTGAAACGCCGACCTGCGTACTTCCGGGAGAATCTCCTCCCGCGCGCGGGTCTGTGCTACTATCTGCCCATGTTCTACCTGTCGTTTTTTGTTTGAGTAATTGCTATGTCTTCCAGAATTTTGACGTCCAGCGTTATCGGGATCGAGGCATTTTTGCGCGACCCTGACGGCGTGTTAAACACTGCCGATAACGGTGCCATTGCGGTATTTGCCAATAATGTTCCGGCATTTTATGCCGTCGCACCCGCACGCCTGGAACAGTTGCTGGAACTGGAAGCCAAACTTGCCCGTCCGGGCAGCGACGTGACGCTCGACGGCCAGTTCTTCGATGAACCGACCTCCAGCCCCGTCGCCGTGCCGATGGGCAAATTTGCGATGTATGCCGACTGGCAACCCGATGCAGATTTCCAGCGGATGGCGGCACTGTGGGGCATCGCCCTGACGCAGCCCGCCACGCCGGAAGAGCTGGCTTCATTTACGGCCTACTGGCAGGCGGAAGGCAAAGTGTTCCACCATGTTCAGTGGCAGCAAAAACTGGCACGCAGCCTGCAAATTGGCCGCGCCAGCAACGGCGGGCAACCGAAACGCGATCTCAACTCACTCTCTGAGCCAGACAATCACATTCCCCCAGGTTTTCGAGGTTAATAATGAAAAATGTTGGTGACCTGATGCAACGCCTGCAAAAAATGATGCCGAAACACATCGAACCGGCCTTCAAAACGGGTGAAGAACTGCTGGCATGGCAAAAAGAACAAGGTCAGCAGCGTTCCGAAGCGCTGGAACGTGAAAACCGAGCCATGAAGATGCAGCGCACGTTCAACCGATCCGGCATTCGCCCGCTGCACCAGAACTGTTCATTTGATAACTACCGCGTAGAGTCTGACGGGCAGATGAACGCCCTGTCCAAAGCGCGTCAATATGTAGAAGAGTTCGACGGCAACATTGCGAGTTTCATCTTTTCGGGTAAGCCCGGCACCGGGAAAAACCATTTGGCGGCGGCTATCTGCAATGAGCTACTGCTGCGCGGGAAATCCGTGCTGATAATCACCGTCGCCGACATCATGTCCGCGATGAAAGACACGTTCAGCAACCGCGAAGTCACCGAAGAGAAACTGCTGAACGATCTGAGCAATGTTGATCTGTTGGTGATCGATGAGATCGGCGTTCAGACGGAATCTCGCTACGAGAAAGTAATCATCAATCAGATTGTTGACAGGCGTTCATCGTCAAAACGCCCAACCGGCATGCTCACTAACAGCAACATGGATGAAATGAACAAATTGCTCGGCGAACGCGTCATGGATCGGATGCGCCTCGGCAATAGCCTGTGGGTTATCTTTAACTGGGAGAGCTACCGCAGTCGTGTGACGGGCAAAGAGTATTGAGACATTTCTGATCCTGAGCAGCGTTATACTGACCCGGTTTCAGTCAACTGAGTAACATAAAATGAATAATACTAAACGCCTTGTTTGCACTATCGCACTCACCAGCGCCCTGCTTTCCAGCAGTGCTTTCGCCCTCTCACTCAGCGACACGCTTTCCAGCGCAGCCAGTGAACTGAGCGGCCAAAGTTCAACGTCCTCCCAGGGCGGCACGTCCATTTCTTCCCTGAGCAGTCTGCTCACGGGCAGCGGTAAAGCGCTGAGCGCTGACAACATGAATAACGCAGCGGGCATTCTTAGCTACTGCGCACAGCAGAAGCTGACCTCTGTGACCAACGCCGACAATGTGAAGAATCAGGTGCTGGGTAAACTCGGCCTGGACACCGCGCCTGAGCAAAAAGCGGATACCAACTATATGGAGGGTATTCAGGGTCTGCTTAACGCCCAGAATGGCCAACAGCTGAATCTGAGTTCTCTTGGCGATTCTGAGCTTGGAAAGCAAGTCAAAACCAAGGCTTGCGACCTGGTGCTTAAACAAGGCACGAATTTCCTGTCCTGATCCCCTTCAACAACCCGCTCATAGAGCCTGTGAGCGGGTTAAAAATCGCGCACTTCTCAACCAATTCTGAATAAAAGCACATTTTGATGACGCTATAATTGCAGCAATATTGCACTGCAATTAAAGTGTAGGGCCAAAAATAGTGTTTGGTCAGTGGATGACCTATGTGACTGAGGATGTGCTGTGTCCGAGCTTGTCTCTATTGCTCTGTTTCTCGCTTCCGTCGTGATTTATGCATGGAAAGCGGGGCGTAATACCTGGTGGTTTGCTTCCATCCTGACGGTGCTCGGCCTTTTTGTGGTCCTGAACCTGACTCTCTACGCCAGTGATTATTTCACCGGCGATGGCATCAACGATGCTGTGCTGTATACCCTCACCAACAGTCTGACCGGTGCAGGGATCGGCAAATATATTCTTCCCGGCGTGGGCCTGGTGCTGGCGCTGATTTTGGTCTTTGGTGGACTCGGCTGGCTGCTTCGCCGTCGTCGTCACCTTCCTCATCATTTTGGTTATAGCGTACTGGCGTTAGGGCTTGCGCTAGCCTCCGTGGACGCAAGCCCCGCATTTCACCAGATAACCGAACTGGTGAAATCCCAGTCCCGCGATGGCGACCCGGATTTTGCGGCCTGGTATAAAGAGCCGTCAAAAACCATTCCGCATCCGAAGCTGAACCTGGTTTACATCTACGGCGAAAGTCTCGAGCGCACCTATTTCGACAACAACGCGTTTCCGAACCTGACGCCGGAACTCGGTAAGCTGAAAGATGACAGTATCGATTTCAGTCACACAATGCAGCTCCCCGGCACGGATTACACGATTGCCGGGATGGTCGCGTCGCAATGCGGCATCCCGCTGTTCGCGCCATTTGAAGGCAACGCCTCGGCTTCCGTATCCAGCTTCTTCCCGCAGAATATCTGCCTCGGCGATATTTTGAAAAACTCCGGCTACCAGAACTACTTTATGCAGGGCGCAAACCTGCGCTTTGCCGGTAAAGACGTATTCCTGCAATCGCACGGTTTCGAACACCTTTACGGTGCAGAAGAACTGAAAGCCACTGTCGCGGACCCCAACTATCGCAACGACTGGGGCTTCTACGACGACACCGTGCTCGACGAAGTGTGGAAAAAGTACCAGGAACTGTCGGAATCAGGCCAGCGTTTCTCGCTGTTTACGCTGACCGTCGACACGCATCACCCGGACGGCTTTATTTCCCGCAGCTGTAACCGTAAAAAGTACGAAATTGACGGTAAAATCAACCAGTCCTTCAGCGCGGTCACCTGCAGCCAGGAGCATGTTGCGGCGTTGATCGAAAAGATCAAAGCCTCGCCGTACTTTAAAAACACGGTGATCGTGGTTTCTTCCGATCATCTGGCGATGAAAAACACCGCCTGGGAATACCTCAACAAACAGGATCGCAGCAATTTGTTCTTCGTCATTCGTGGCGACAAGCCGCAGCAAGACGTCAGCGGCGTGAAGCGCAGCACGATGGATAACGGGGCCACGGTGCTTGATATTCTTGGCGGCGACAACTTTATCGGTCTTGGCCGCAGTAGCCTGTCCAGCCAGTCGCTTTCCGAAGTGTTCCTCAACATGAAAGAGAAAGTGCTGGCGTGGAAGCCTGACATTATCCGCTTATGGAACTTCCCGAAATCGATCAAAGATTTCTCTGTCGACGAGCAGAAAGGCATGATGTCGTTCTCCGGTTCGCATTTCCGCCTGCCGCTGCTGCTGAGAGTGTCTGACAACCGCGTCGAGCCACTGCCGGAAAGTGAATACTCCGCGCCGCTGCGTTATCAACTGGCTGATTTTGCCCCGCGCGATAACTTCATGTGGATTGACCGCTGCTACAAAATGGCGCAACTGTGGGCGCCAGAACTGTCGCTTTCTACCGACTGGTGCGTCTCTCAGGGCCAGCTTGGCGGCGAGCAAACTGTGCAGCACGTCGATAAAGCGCAGTGGAAAGGCAAAGCCGCGTTCAAGGACACGGTTATCGACATGGTGCGCTACAAAGGCAACGTCGACACCCTGAAAATCGTGGATAACGACATTCGTTATAAAGCGGACAGCTTTATCTTCAACGTCGCCGGTGCGCCGGAAGAGGTGAAACAGTTCAGTGGTATTTCCCGTCCGGAAAGCTGGGGCCGCTGGTCAAACGCACAGCTTGGTCACGAAGTGAAGATTGAGTACAAAACGCCGCTACCGCCGAAATTCGATCTGGTGATCACCGCCAAAGCCTTTGGCCCGAATGCCGACAAACCGATTCCGGTACGCGTGGGTAACAGCGAACAAATGTTAACACTCAGCAAAGACGTCACCACCACGACGCTGCATTTCGATAACCCGACGAACAGCAATCTGCTGACGATTGCACCGCCGGATCCGCAGACCACTAACGAGGGCAATATTCTCGGTCACTCCCCGCGCCAGTTGGGGATTGGGATGGTGGAGATCAAAGTGGTGAAATCGGAAGGGTAACGTTATGGGGAGCTACGACTCCCCTTTTTCACTGGAAAATAAAGCCCTCACCATAACCGACATTGTCGCCCGACCTACTGCTCCGCAAGTTATTCCTCAACTTCCTGTCCCCTCTCGCTCAGCCATCCCTTCAACGATTTTTCAGTTTCAGGCAGCAACGACGACTGGCAAAGCACCTGCGTCAAATTCCGGCAACGGGCGCGGTTCAAGAACTGTATTGCTTTTATACTTAATGCCAAACGTACCAGGGATGTCATTGGAGGAAATGAGTGCGATTGAAGGCGGGAACCTGACCCAGGCGCGCCTCGCAGGCCAGGTAATCAAAACTGAATCATAGAGAAAATCATGAGAAAAATAGTCTCGTTTGTCCATGTGTCGCTGGATGGTTTTGTCGCTTCTACCGCTGAGGGGCCGGCGAGTCTGGCCTGGATAAGCCTCAGCCCCGACTTGTTTGAATATGTAGAGCAGCGGATCCAGCAGACCGACACCGCCTTATATGGGCGCACCACCTGGCAGATGATGGAATCGTACTGGCCCACGGCTGCCGACAAGTCCGACGCCAGCCCGCATGACCATGCGCATTCGCGTTGGTATAAATCTGCCCGCAAAGTGGTGTTGTCGAAAACCCTGTTGAAAAAAAATCACCCTGATACGCACATTATCAGTGGCAATGTGAACGACGAAATCAGCAAGCTCAAACATAGCGCGGGCAGCGAAATCTTACTGTTTGGCAGCCCCTCAGCAACTCACGCACTAATGGCGGAAAACCTTATCGATGAGTATTGGCTATTCGTCAATCCGGTACTGCTGGGGCAAGGCATTCCCTTGTTCAAAAACATCAAAGACAAAACTTCACTCATGCTGGTAAAGAGTCACGTTTTCCCGTCGGGCGTAGTGTGTCTGCAATACGAGGTAAAACGACATCAATAATGCCATTCTGCAAAAAGAACTGAGTCAGTTCAGTAGCCCGGCTCCGACGTTCACTGACAGCCCCAGGATCGCCAGATTGAAAACAAAAGAAATAACCGACTGAAGCAGCGTAATTTGCCGGATGTCGGTGGTTCCAGTCTCCACATCAGCGGTTTGCGACGCGACGGCGATGGTGAAAGAAAAATACAGGAAATCCCAGTAACCCGGCTCCTTCGGTTTTTCCGGGAAAATCATCGGCGTAACGTCTTTACTGCGGTGCAAATAATGGTGATGAGCGTAGTGCATGGCAAAGGAAGTGGGCAGTAAGGCCCAGGAAACCACCAGCGTGCTGCCGGTCAGCAGCAGATGCAACGCGCGTGGTGCGCCGGTGAGGTGTTTAAGCGAAGTCAGCTCAATCAGGATCGCCAGGATACTGACCAGGCAGCCGAGGATAACCATGCCCAGCACCAGCCCCGCGCTCTCATCCTGCATTCTGGCAATGCGCGGAATATCCTGCACATCCGTACGCAGCATACGAAACCACATAAAGAACAGATACAGCCACGCCAGCATATTCCAGCCTATCAGCAATCGTTGCAGATAGCCCAGCCCGGCGGGAAGGGCGAAAAAGCAGATGACTCCGGCCAGTATAGAAATCAGCAAACGCAGACGGCCGTGAAAATAGGTTCTGAAAGAAAAAGTCATAATGTGACTGTCTTAGCCAGGGGACGATAGATTAACTGTAGACACCAGTTGGCGTTTTGAGTGTCCCGCTGCGTTGAACGGCGCCCTCTTTTCCTGCTCAGTAAACTTATTGTGCAGTCCAGGAGCGCCGCCGTATTTAGCGTTTTTAATGCGTCGCTTTCACCCAACGCGGGGCTTTCAAATCCGCAGCAAACATCCGCATCAGCTCGCACAGCAATCCCTTCAACGATTTTTCAGTTTCAGGCAGCAACGACTGCTGGCAAAGCACCTGCGTCAGAGCCTGGCAGTAGTCGCACAGCGCTTCGGTATCCGGTTCGAAAAATTGTTGCGGATCGGGAAGGGTATCGGCGGTGAAACGTTTACCTAATCCACAAGCAGCGACCCACATGAAGCATGGGATCAGAACACCAATTCGTAACGGTTATATTCGCTCAAGTAAGGCTGGATTCAAACCATAAGAGCAAAATGACAGCCCATATGACACTTATCAGAATGGCTCCATAAAACATGCTTTTGATGCTCATAAGACACCACCGCTGTTGATTTAACTTATTGAATTATCTCAGGCCAGTTCCCAGACAGTCGGCAGAACTGGACGATTTGGTCTGAGTATCCAGAGGAAGCAGATGAAGGATGAAGGATCAATGATATATAATCAATCGTGACAAAATTAACGTTACGTGAAAATGATAAAAAGGGAATTTATGAGTCATCTTTTTGGTTACACCCTATATTTTGGTTGGGCATTTGAATTAACGGTATTTTTTGTGGTATAGAGACTGTCTGCTCTGGCTTTTCTTCTTCTGGTTTTTATTGTTTTAAATACGGGTCCAGACTTGGAAAAAACATCACTAGCAGCGTTTATATTTCTGGCGACGGTTGTTTTATGTAGAATATTTTCGAACTGATACATTATCAGTCCCAGTGGACAGAATTATCGGGGAGCCCAGAGATGTATCTGACAAGTATTGTCAGAACCCGGCATAATTTTCGACCAACAACGATCAGCTGAACGAAAGAAATAAGACAGCTAATCGCGGCCTTATTGAGTGAAATTGTTGTGATTATTTTTAATATTACATCGGAATTATAAAAGCCAACCAACACATTCACATAGTGAATATTCAAGTGCAACTTAAGCGAAATTTAATTATTATTATTTATATATATATGATAAATTTTTACGGACGATAATTAATCAACCACAGGGAGGGGGGGGTATGTATTACAGCGATTTGATAATCAAAGAAATGCAGGCAGAAAGAATTCTGGCCTTGCAGCTGGATAAGTCTTTGGCTGGTGTAAAAGATGAAGCACTCGATGCCGCAGCCCGTATCCAGGACGGTGCAACACGCGCACTCTATTACACCTCCTGCTTTACGGATAACTATCAGGATGTCTGTGCCAAGCTCAAAAGCGAGGACAGTCGCTTCCTCACCGGTCTTGTTCAGCTAGTTCGCAACCGGCGAATCGTTTACGACCTGATCCATATTTACTTCGAAGAAGTACTGAAGCACAAAACGCAGCAGCAGCTGGATGCCATCGGTCGGGGAATTGAAAAGCTTGGTGTCAATATTTCTGCCAGCACATTTTCGGCAAAGTCATTAGTTGCGGGCATTACAGCGACGATATGTCTGAGTGCTGGATTTAGTCCGTTGATTGTCGCAAAAGTTCGTAAATTATCAGGTGCGGGTGTGTTTCTGGCGGGTACTTATGGGTATGTTCAACTGGCAGCAGAAAGCGCCGAAAGACTAAGACTTCTTAGCCCTATGTATTACCACGCTTTATATATGCAAAATCTTGAAATGATGTATTTTCTGGTAGAGCAAGGGTTTATGAAAGCTCAGGCATTCGGTCATCGCTATATGTCAGACCATGACGTTGTTAATTTAATACACAGAATGGTCAGGTAACTATGTTTAAACTCCTGAAAAAATGGATTAAATATGAAGCATCCTTCTTTTTCTGGTCATGCGCCCCCGTTATTTTGATAGTAATATTTGGGATGGTAGCTGTGACCTATTTTTCATCATTTGCCATTCAGTCAACAGGGATATTTATCATCATCATTTTTTTTCTAATGTGGTTTTTCCCACGCAAACCCCGATAAACGTATAAGGAAATCATCATGTCAACGCCAGCACATTTATGGTTAACAGACGAAAACGGTTCACCCATCGTTGGCGGCTGCCTGATGCCCTCGCGCCTGGGTTCTATTGAGCTGAAAACCGTAACACACAACGTCAGCATTCCGGTTGATTCGTATTCCGGGAAACTGACAGGAACACGTGTTCATAGCCCCATTATTATGCAAAAGGAATTCGACCAAACTACCCCGTTATTATTCCGGGCCTTGTGCGAAGGGAGAACCCTCAAAAGCGCCACAATCAAAATGTACCGGATTTTAGACGCGGGCATTGAATCAGAATATTTTAACATCACGCTTGATAACGTGAAGATATGCAGTATTACACCGGCCCTGCTGCCTAATGGGGTATCCAGCATCCATACGGAAAATATTGAGCTGCGCTATGAGAGCATCACCTGGAAGTACACTGACGGAAACGTGCTTTACAAGGACAGCTGGAATCAGCGTATGACGGCTTAAGGTGAAAGGGCGCAGCAGCAGCGTCCTTCTGTTTTTCCGCCGCGTGATTCCCCCTCTCGTTAAATAAATAAGCACTCGATCATTTATTCATTTTTTCTGCATTATTCCTGGCAAGTCCAAGAGGATGCAATTGAATGCCATAAAGTGAACAGTTGAACGTATGCTTCGCGCACCAGGCGGACACTGCGCTTTTAAAAATATCAGGTAGGACATGACGCAATATTTGCCCCACCCTCAACCCCTATCATCCAGCTCAGCAAACACATTCCCCTACGCCAGAGGATTCATCTTCACAACTGCCCGGCAGCACAATCACCGCCGGGCATTGTTGCATCAGAACGTTTCCCAGTTCTCACCGCTGTCCGTCGCGGCTTTACGCAGCGTCGGGGCTGGAGAATTTGTTTTCAGCGACGCGCTCTCACGTTTTGCTGAACGCTGTGAGTGCTGAATGTGAAACACAGCCACCGCCTGCGTCAGACGACTCGCCTGCTCTTCCAGCGCTGCCGCCGCAGAAGCAGATTCTTCCACCAGCGAGGCGTTTTGCTGCGTCACACGGTCCATCTCTGCCACCGCCAGACCCACCTGATCGATACCACGACTTTGCTCATCAGAAGCCGATGCGATTTCCCCCATAATGTCCGTCACGCGCGTAACCGCATTGACGATTTCATCCATGGTTTCACCCGCGCTTTCAACCAGCGTAGAACCGATATCCACGCGGCTGACAGAATCTTCAATCAGGCTCTTAATCTCGCGTGCTGCCTGGGCGCTGCGCTGGGCCAGATTACGCACTTCACCCGCAACAACCGCAAAACCACGGCCCTGCTCACCCGCACGCGCCGCTTCAACCGCTGCGTTCAACGCCAGAATGTTGGTCTGGAAGGCAATGCCGTCGATAACACTAATAATGTCGGCAATCTTCTGCGAACTACTGGTGATGTCGCGCATGGTCTGCACCACGTTGTCCACTACTTTTCCGCCTTTCTGCGCGGTTTCCGACGCGCTCAGAGCCAGATGGCTCGCCTGACGGGCGTTTTCGGCGTTCTGTTTCACCGTCGCGGTCAGTTCTTCCATGCTGGCGGCGGTTTCTTCCAGCGAGGCGGCCTGCTGCTCGGTACGCGAAGAAAGATCGTTATTCCCCATCGCTATCTCACTCGCGCCGCTGTAAATCGCGTCTGCACCGTTACGCACTTCGCCAACGGTACGCACCAGCTCGCCCTGCATATGGCGCAGAGAATCAGCAAGTTGGCCCATTTCATTGCTACCGTGCACATCGATAGGCTTCACTAAATCGCCACCGGCAATATGACGAATGCTTTCGATAACGCGCGACAGCGGCTGGATCAGCGTTTTATGGATCCCCATCCACACCACCACGATCACCGCCAGTACCGCGATCAGCACGCTTATCAGCACCCAAATCGCCTGGTTATAAGAACTGCTGTTGTCTTCTACCGCCAACTGATACAGATGATCGTTAAGCGACAGATAATTGACATAGGCTTTCTCAAAACCGTCCTGATAACCCTGGGTCGGCTGATCGAAGAAATCGTTGATCTTACCCGCCCCCAGCAGCTGGATCAGTTCCGCCAGCGCACCGTGGTAAATATCGTAGTTACGTTTGATCTCAAGCACTGCCGCTTCATTCTGACGCGGATCGCGTGGCAGAGACTCATATTCCGCCCAACGTTTTTCCGCTTCATCCAGCGATGTGCTGGCGATCTGCATCAGATCGGCAACCGTCGCGCCGCTGCCAATATGGTTCTGATCCATCATGTAGCGGATCCCAGCGCGGTTCAGCGTGTTACGGGTTTGCAGAAGCGCCACCCAGCTGCCGTTCAGCGTGGATTGCTGCTGGCGGATGGTTTGCAGAACGGTGAAGTTTTCTTTGTCGTGTTTCAGCGCGTTAAAGAACAGGCCGCCGGATGTCAGTTGTAGCAGGCCAAATAAGACCAAAACCAGCACGAGGCTGGTGATAATTTTGATACGGTTTAACATTTTTTCTCTTTCCATTGGGAAGTTGATAGTTAATTCGGCCTGAAAAGGGAAAACTTTAAAGAAATTGAAGGGCCATCACGAAGAAATACCGCATATTCAGTTGCACGATTGAAAACGAACGTCTACGCCCACGCCTGGCTGCGGTCTGGCTCGATTTATGGTACAAAGTACCATTCTCAAACAATTTTGTGATACTGCCCATGGCCTGGACCATCGACATCATTTCCTGCATCACCGATCGCTTTATGGCGCTGACCGCCACCGAAAAGCGGATCGCCCAGTTTATTCTCGACGATGTCGCCAGCGCCGCAGAGTTGCCGATTGCCGAACTCGCGCGATTGACCAACACCAGCCAGGCTTCCGTCACCCGTTTTGCCCGCGCGCTCGGCTGCAAAGATGTACGTGATTTAAAGCTGAAACTGGCGCAGTCGATGGCCGTTGGGCAGCGTTTTATTCTCGATGTGCCGGATCTGGAAGGCGTTCAGGGAATTTATGAATCGATTATCAACGTACTGGAAACCAACCGCCGCGCCCTAAATGCCACTTCCCTTAATCAGGCGGTGGACTGGCTGAGCAACGCCCGGCAAATTCTCGCCATTGGTATGGGCGGCGGTTCAACGATTTGCGCGCAGGAAATACAGTACCGTCTGTTCCGTCTTGGCCTCCCCGTTGTGAGCCAGAACGACGGCCTGCTGGTGCGAATGATGTGTTCGTCGGTAACGCCACAGGATGTGGTCGTGGCGCTGTCATTGGGCGGATTCACGCCAGAAATTACCGAAAGTGCCGCCATTGCCCGGCAATACGGGGCGAAGGTGATTGCTATTACCCCTGAAAACACGCCGCTGGCGGAACATGCCGATCTGGTGCTGCCGCTGCTGGTGCAGGAAAACGACTACATCTTTAAACCGAGCACGTCGCGTTACGCGATGCTGGCGATGGTGGATGTGCTCGCCACCGAACTGGCGATGGCGAACAAGGCGCAGGCCAAAGACCGGATGCGCCGTATTAAACTGGTGCTCGACAGCCATCGCGGCGGCGCAGACCGTCAGCCGCTCGGTGATTAATGCGCAGCGTGCCAGGCACGCATAAACCGCCGCGCCTGATCACGCGTTTGCTCCACGCTTTGCCCGGCTCGGTACAGATCACCGCCTAAACCCGCGCCTGCACAACCTGCCGCTAAGTAGTCAGCCAGATTGTCCGGCGTGATCCCCCCGACGGCTAACACCGGCACTTCCGGCGGTAAGACCGCTTTCAACGCCGATATATACGCAGGGCCAAACGCCGATGACGGGAAGATTTTCAGCCATTGTGCGCCAGCATCCAGCGCGTTAAATGCCTCGGTTGCGGTGGCACAACCGGCGCACACCAGCATACCGTTCTCCACTGCCTGGCGGATAACGGCAGGCCGGGTGTTCGGCGTCACCACCAGCCTGGCTTTCGCCTGCGTAAGCGTGGTTACCTGCGAGGCACTCAACACCGTACCTGCGCCAATCATTGCCCGCTCGCCAAACTGCTCCACTGCCAATGGAACACTCTGCTGCCAGTCCGGGGAATTAAGCGGAATTTCGATATAGCGAAAACCCTCTTCGATCAACACGCTGATATGGTCCGTGACTTCCGGTGGCGTGATCCCGCGTAGAATGGCCACCAACTTAACGTCTTGCATCAATAATCCTCCCGATCCCTGCCAAAAATGCCTCTTCAGCGGCACATTCCTTGACGTCGATATCCAGACAAGCAAACGCCTGGCGATACCGCGGGCTGAGCGTTTCACTCGCCACCAGCGTCACCTGCTGCGGCTGATACTGGCGGCTAAGCGTCGCCACTTCCGCGCCAATCAACAGCCCCGACAATGCATCACTCACTGAGGTTTTCGGCAATGCGCCCAACACCCAGGCGGCGCGGGTCGCGAAGAGCTGATTCACCAGCGACGGTGAATTCAGGCCCCTTTCCAGACCGTGGATAAACGCGCTGTCATCCTGTTGCTGTGTGGGCAGCCCTTTGCCGATCAGCGAATGATTCAACAATAAATGATGTAATTCGCCGGTCATGACGGTGTCGAAACGCACCACCTGCCCCTCTTTGACGTTTACCCACTTGCTGTGAGTACCGGGCATCACGTAACAACGGGCCGTCGCCAGAGACATCGCGCCGAGCAGCTGCGTTTCTTCCCCACGCATGACGTTGTATTCACCCTCACGCTCCAGCTTCAGACCCGGCACAATCCACACATTTTCCGCCACTTCATGCAAACACTCGCCGATGTCATGCAGCGACACCGGACACGGCAGATAGCTCACCGCTTGCCAGCCCGCTTCGCTGCCGATCATGCCCGCCATCACCACCGCAAGCGCAGAACCGTTGCGCCACGGCGCGATATAACGGGCGAAGATCTCAGGCGCTTCTCCCGCCGCGATTTGCGTCACGCCGCACGGCAGATTCAGGGTATTGATGCATTTCCCATTTTCGATATGCCAGGCGCGTAAATGCGTTGAGCCCCAGTCAACGGCAATATAGTTCTCCATCATTAACTCTCCGAGGCCTTGGGTTTGCCTATTGGCAGCGATGGTGCATCCGGCTGGCTTTCGCGTTCACGGGTGATCATCGCCAGTGCTTCTTCACGACTTACCTTACTGGCAGGCGTAATAACCGTAACCAACACGCCAAACAGGAGGCTACCGACGACAGACGGGATACACGGATTACCCCAGAAGGCCAGCCAGTCTGCGTTCATCAGGATAACGGCTGACACCACCATCCCGCTGACCAGCGCGGTCAGTGCGCCCTGCCAGTTAAAGCGTGGCCAGAAGCGGCCCAGCATTGAGCAGACAAACAGGCCAGACATCAGCATCGAAATCATTTTGGTGATATAGCTGATAATGTCGTTGGATGTCAGGGCAAAAATCAGCGCCAGACCAATGACGGCGGCCAGCATCCAACGTGAAAGGGTAATCGCCTTATGCTCCGGCGGCATTCTGCCCGTGATAAGGGTGTACAGGTCGCGCATCATGATCGCCACGGCGGCGATGGCATCTGAACTGGCAGATGACATGGTGGCCGACAATCCAGCAATCAGCACAACCAACCCGAGGATCGGCGGCAAGAAACTGGTGGCAAACAGGAAGGCGTAGTTACTGTTTGTCAGATCCGGGTTCATGGTGAACGCCGCCATGCCGATAATCGCAGGCAGGATAGAGAAAAACAGGTACAGCACGCCGGTATAAACAAACGAGCGGCGAACAGATGACACATCTTTCCCGGAGTAAATACGCTGACGGTAAGACGGTGTTGCCAGCACGCCAACGCCGATCACCACAGCCAGCGAGAGTGCAGGCAGAACGCCCATTTTATCGACCGCGAACAGACTCAGCGCTTTCGGATCCATCGCTTGTTGAATCGCATCCCAACCGCCTACGTGCACAACCGCCAGGATCGCCATTAAAATAAAGCCGAAGAATAAAATTAACGCCTGAATCGTATCGGTCCACACCACCGCTGAATAACCACCGATAATGACGTAGATAGCAAAAGCCAGCGCAATAATCACTTTGGCAAGCGTCATATCAATTCCTGTCGCCCATGCCAAATACATACTCCCACCGAGAATATGCGCACCCAGCCAACCAATTGACGCAATAAAAATCATTAATCCGACGATATTCTTAATTAAGTGACTGCCGCCGGTATAATAAGAAAGTTCTTCGCTCATGGTCATAAAGCGGAATTTACGCACTGGCGCAAATAACCAGGCCACCAGCAAAATACCGACCGCGCCACCTACGCCATACAACATTCCGGCCCAGCCGTTGCTGTAGCCAAAACCGACTGCGCCCATGCTGGAGCCGGTGCCGACCATGGTTGCGACGGTTGATCCGAGGGTCAGAAACATGGGCAGCGAGCGACCGCCAAGAAGAAAATCTTCGCCGCTTTTTTGATTGCGCGAGACGTACCAGCCCAGCCAGATCATGGCTAAGGCATAGAGGATAAAGCCGACTAAAAAGATATGACTGTTCATTATTCACATCCTGCCAGTGAGGGGTTTTAAGGTAAAAGGTTCCCGTCGTGCTGTATTGTTTCAGCACGCATTTAATAGTTATTATTTCGTTTTTAAGACGATGGGCGTATTTATTACGCCCATCTGAATGACAGATTAAATTCTGGAAGCGTTATAACAGGTCACATCGACTTCGACTTTACAGTCGACCACTAAATCCGCCACGCAGCAAATACGCGCCGGTGGATATTCGCCAAAGAATTCGCGGAACACTTTATTGAACGACTGAAAATAACGTGAATCGGTCAGGATCACTTTGACATGCACCACGTCGGCCAGGGTGTAACCCGCTTCGGTCATGATGTCGACGCAGTTTTGAATCGCCAGCCGCGACTGATCGACAATCCCGCCTTCCACGACTTCGCCGTCTTTCATCGGCGTCTGCCCGGAAACATACAGCCAACCGCCTGCTTCCACTGCTCGCGCGAACGGCAGGTGCTGTCCACCAGTGCCTTTCCCGCCTTCCACGCCGTAACGTTTGATGCTCATACTCACTCCTTAACAGTGTCCTGACGTCGCAGGAATCGCCCTGCACGTCCGATAATACGTTTATCACGACCATAACTCATTACGCCGTTGACCATCACCGCCTCAATGCCCTCCGCAGGCTGTTTCGGATCGGAGAAACTCGCCACATCACGCACCGTCTGCGGGTCGAACAGGACCAAATCAGCGTAGTAGCCCACTTTCACCAGCCCACGCTGGGGGAGCTGAAAACGCGCTGCCGACAGGCCGGTCATCTTATGTACCGCCTGAGTCAGTGGAAAAAGTTGCTCATCGCGACAGTAATGCCCCAGTACGCGCGGGAACGCGCCCCATAAACGCGGATGGGGCATCGGGTCATTCGGCAGACCGTCTGAACCCATCATCGTGACCGGGTAGCGCATCACCCGGCGCACATCCTGCTCGTCCATGTTGTAGTAGATAGCGCCCGCAGGCATCAGCAACTTTCCGGCGTCATGCAGTGTCATCTGCCAGCTTTCGGCAATCTGTTGCAGAGTCTGCCCGGCGACGTCCGGATGCGGCTCAGACCACGTGATCACAATGTCGAATTCGTCGGTGATTTGTTTCATGTCGAGCGTCGACGAACTGGCTGAATACGGGTAGCAGTCACAGGAGATATCCTGGTGCTGGCGCATCTTGTCAAAGAACGCCAGTGTCTCCTTCGTCCGTCCCCAGTTTTTCGCCCCGGCGCATTTGTGATGCGACACCACCACCGGCACCTTGCCGTGGCGACCAATGCGAAAGGCCTCGTCGAGCGCTTCAAGGATCGGCTCGAATTCAGAGCGCAGATGGGTAGTGTAAATGCCTTTCTCCGCTGCAAGCTCTTCCGCCAGCGCCATCACCTCTTCGGTAGAAGCCTGATTGGCGCTGGCATAAGCCAGACCGGTGCTCAACCCGAGTGCGCCCTGCTGTAACGCCGCGCGAAGTTGTGCGCGCATTCCGGCTATTTCGCTATCCGTCGCAGTGCGAAACAAATCATCCATGTGATTATTGCGCAGCGCGGTGTGACCAATCAGCGTGCCGACATTCACCGCCGGGCGCGCTTCTTCCACCGCGTGAGCGTAGGCTTCCACCGTGGGATAAATGAAGTGCGGTTTCTCGCCCAACAGGTTCATCGGGTCCGGCACATCGCCTTTCATTACCGCCGTTGCCGCGCTGATGCCGCAGTTGCCGACAATCACCGTGGTGATGCCCTGGCTGATTTTCGGCAGGTATTCCGGAATGCGAATCACGTTGATGTCGTCGTGGGTATGCACATCAATAAACCCTGGTGACAACACGCGCCCTTCGCCGTCAACGGTGTGTTTCGCCTCGACAATCAGCGTCGGGGCAATGGCGACAATCCGTTCGCCTTCCACCGCCACATCGGCGCGGTATTGTTCACCACCGCTGCCGTCTACCACGGTGACATTCTTAAACAGCCAGTCCACCTTCATAACGCCTCACTTTGATTCTGAACTGCGACTAAGTTAACCATTTACAAGCCGCAAAAACAGTGAAAAACTACGCAAAGAAGACAACAAAATATGATACTTTTATTCACAATAAACCTAAAAAATATAAAATATCATTATATTTCATATGATTATTAATGATACAAAAACACAACAACTTGCCTACCCGATAAGGAACGTGAAATGAAATACCACTCCGATACGGTTGTCCCGCACAAATCTGCAATCCTCTTTTCCCCTGCCAACGTGCTGTCTGAGGATGTCTGTTTACCCGCCGCATTGATTAAAAAAACGGCGTTAGAAAACAATATCCGCTGGATGCAGCGCTATGCCGACGCACGCGGCGTGTCGCTGGCTCCGCACGGTAAAACCACCATGACGCCGTGGATTTTTCAGGCGCAGCAGCAGGCTGGCGCATGGGCAATTGGCGTAGGCAGCGCCTGGCAGGCCAGCGCGGCAATGGCGAGCGGCGTGACGCGCGTGCTGATGGTCAATCAGCTGGTCGGCAAAGCGAATATGCAGGTCGTCGCGCAATTGAAACAGCACTACCGCGACACCGATTTTGTCTGCTGCGTGGACAGCGAAGCCAACGCCAGCACGCTTTCCGCCTTCTTCGTGGCCCAAAATTTGGTGCTGGACGTGATGGTAGAATTGGGCGTTCCCGGCGGGCGCTGCGGCTGTCGCACCACCGCGCAAGGATTAGCGCTGGCGCAAAAAATCGCTGAATTACCGGGCCTGCGCCTGCGTGGGCTGGAACTGTACGAAGGCGTGTTGCACGGCGATAACCCGCAGCCGCAGGTGGAAACTCTGCTGCGTGATGCGGCAAAACTGGCCTGTGAAATGGAACGCTATGTCGACGGTGAATTTATTCTCACCGGGGCGGGAACCGTCTGGTATGACGTGGTATGCAACATCTGGCTGGCAGCAGAAAAACCACAACAGTGTCGCATCGTGATTCGCCCCGGCTGTTACATCACTCACGACACCGGGATTTATGACGAAGCCCAGCAGCAGCTAAAAGCCCGCGATAACGTAGCTTGCGATTTGGGCGGCGATCTGGCCTCCGCGCTGGAGTTGGTTGCCATGGTGCAGTCCGTGCCGGAAGTCGACCGTGCGGTGGTGAATTTCGGTAAGCGCGACAGCGCGTTTGACGCCGGATTGCCGCAGCCCATCGCCCATTATCGTGGCGGCGAAGCGATTGCCCTCAAACCCGGCGCGATTACCAGCACCGGCATTATGGACCAGCACTGTATGCTGAAACTTGCCGCAGGCAGCGACGTGCAAGTAGGCGATATTCTGGTGTTTGGCACCTCACACCCGTGCCTGACGTTTGATAAATGGAAAACGCTGCTGCTGGTCGACGACGCCTACAACGTGCTTGAGGAACTGGACACGTTGTTCTGATCCAGCAAAATTGCCCGGCGGCACCTCGTTTGCCGGGCCTACAAAACCGGTTCTAATCCTGCGAAAATGCCCGGCGTGACTTCGTGTGCCAGGATTACAAAACCGGTTCTAATCCTGCGAAAATGCCCGGCGTGACTTCGTGTGCCAGGATTACAAAATCTGTTTTATCACATAGGTCCGGTCCACCGGGCGATCGCTTTCCCTTGTGATCTCAATCACATATTCACTTTCCCTAACGCCGCGCCTGAACCGCTCAGCGCCGCAAAATACCGCTTAACCGCTTATACAACCGCTCACTGATTTTCGCGCTTTTGCGCGCGCGAATCTCTGACACCATAGCCCCAGCATCAATACCTCCAGAAGTCGTTGTCACACTTAACTCATTCTTATAAACGCCAGGTTTTTAACTATGGATATGAAGAAACTTCTCAAACATGTGCCGTGGGTCATTATCGGGATCATCGGGGCATTCTGCCTGTCTGTGGTTGCCCTGCGTCGCGGCGAGCACGTCAGCGCACTGTGGATCGTGGTGGCCTCGGTCTCGGTGTATCTGGTGGCCTATCGCTACTACAGCCTCTACATCGCCCAAAAGGTGATGAAGCTCGATGGAACCCGCGCCACGCCTGCGGTTATCAACAACGACGGGCTGAACTACGTGCCGACCAACCGCTACGTGCTGTTTGGTCACCACTTTGCGGCCATTGCAGGCGCAGGCCCATTGGTCGGCCCGGTATTGGCAGCACAAATGGGCTATCTGCCCGGTACGCTGTGGTTGCTCGCGGGCGTGGTGCTCGCCGGGGCGGTACAGGACTTTATGGTGCTGTTTATCTCCTCGCGCCGTAACGGTTCGTCGCTCGGCGAAATGGTGAAAGAAGAAATGGGCCGCGTACCGGGTTCTATCGCCCTGTTCGGCTGTTTCCTGATCATGATCATCATCCTCGCGGTGCTGGCACTGATCGTGGTGAAAGCGCTGGCCGAAAGTCCGTGGGGCGTGTTCACCGTCTGCTCGACCGTGCCGATTGCGTTGTTTATGGGCATTTACATGCGCTTCCTGCGCCCAGGACGCGTGGGTGAAGTGTCGGTTATCGGCATCGTCTTGCTCGTCGCCTCCATTTGGTTCGGCGGCGTGATTGCTCACGACCCGTACTGGGGTCCGGCGCTGACCTTTAAAGACACCACCATCACCTTCGCGCTGATTGGCTATGCATTTGTTTCCGCACTGCTGCCGGTGTGGTTGATTCTGGCGCCGCGCGATTACCTCGCCACCTTCCTGAAAATCGGCGTCATCGTCGGCCTGGCGCTGGGGATTGTTATCCTCAACCCAGAACTGAAAATGCCCGCCGTGACCCAGTACATCGACGGGACTGGCCCGCTGTGGAAAGGCGCGATGTTCCCGTTCCTGTTTATCACCATCGCCTGCGGCGCGGTGTCTGGCTTCCATGCGCTGATTGCGTCCGGCACCACGCCGAAGCTGCTGGCAAATGAAAAAGATGCGCGTCTGATTGGCTATGGCGCGATGCTAATGGAGTCCTTCGTGGCGATCATGGCGCTGGTTGCGGCGTCTATCATCGAACCGGGTCTCTATTTCGCAATGAACACCCCGCCAGCCGGGCTTGGCATCACCATGCCGAACCTGCATGAGATGGGCGGTGAAAACGCAGCGATGATCATGGCGCAGCTGAAAGACGCCAGTATTCACGCGGCGGCGACCGTCAGCTCCTGGGGCTTCGTGATTTCGCCTGAACAGATCATGCAGACCGCGAAAGACATCGGTGAACCGTCGATTCTGAACCGTGCCGGTGGCGCGCCGACGCTTGCAGTCGGCATCGCCCACGTGTTCCACAAAGTGCTGCCGTGGGCCGACATGGGCTTCTGGTATCACTTCGGCATTCTGTTCGAAGCGCTGTTCATCCTCACCGCGCTGGACGCCGGTACGCGTGCAGGTCGCTTCATGTTGCAGGATTTACTCGGTAACTTTGTGCCATTCCTCAAGAAAACCGACTCGTTCATTGCAGGCGTGGCCGGAACCGCGGGCTGCGTAGGTCTGTGGGGTTATCTGTTGTATCAGGGCGTGGTTGACCCGCTCGGCGGCGTGAAAAGCCTGTGGCCGCTGTTCGGTATCTCGAACCAGATGCTCGCCGCCGTGGCATTAGTGCTCGGCACCGTGGTACTGGTGAAAATGAAGCGCACCAAATACATCTGGGTGACCGTCGTTCCGGCTTTGTGGCTGCTGCTGTGCACCACCTGGGCGCTTGGCCTGAAACTGTTCAGCGCCAATCCGCAGCTCGAAGGCTTCCTGTTCATGGCGAAGCAGTACAAAGAGAAAATCGCCGCGGGCGGCGGGGATCTCACCGCCCAGCAAATTGCCAACATGAACCATATCGTGGTGAACAACTACACTAACGCGGGATTAAGCATTCTGTTCCTGGTGGTGGTGTACAGCATCATCTTCTACGGCATTAAAACCTGGATGAAGGCCCGCGCCATCGACGCGCGTACCGACAAAGAGACGCCGTACGTGCCAGTACCTGAAGGCGGCGTGAAGACCTCTTCACACCATTAATTTTCCCCGACCCCGCTTAGGCGGGGTTCTATTCTTTACCCAATGGATTTCGAGCTGCATCAAGGCGACGACGCAGTGAATCCCCAGGAGCTTACACAAGTAAGTGACTGGGGTGAGCGAGGAAAGTCAACGCAGAGGCAGCTTGAAAGACGACGGGTAAATCAGGAAAGCGTAATGTTTGGTAACTTAGGCCAGGCCAAAAAATATCTCGGTCAGGCGGCGAAAATGCTGATTGGCATCCCGGATTACGACAACTATGTCGAGCACATGCAGACCAACCATCCGGATAAGCCGTACATGACTTACGAAGAATTCTTCCGCGAGCGCCAGCAGGCGCGCTACGGCGGCGGTGGAGAAGGCGGCATACGCTGCTGCTAAAGGAGAAACGATGACCCCGATTGCAGTCACTTTATTGACCGGATTCCTCGGCGCGGGCAAAACCACCCTGCTGCGCCACATTCTTAATGCACATCACGGCCTCAAAATCGCCGTTATCGAAAATGAGTTCGGTGAAGTCTCGATGGACGATCAGCTGATTGGCGATCGCGCCACGCAGATCAAAACCCTGACCAACGGCTGCATCTGTTGCAGCAAATCCAACGAGCTGGAAGACGCGTTGTTGGATCTCCTTGACGCCCGCGATCGCGGCGATATCGAGTTCGACAGGCTGATCATCGAATGCACCGGCATGGCCGATCCCGGCCCGATCGTGCAGACCTTTTTCTCCCACGAGATCCTCTGCGAACGCTACATGCTCGACGGCGTGATCGCCCTCGTCGACGCCGTTCACGCCGACGATCAGATGAACCAGTTCACGCTGGCACAATCGCAAATTGGCTATGCGGACAGGATCCTGTTGACCAAAACCGACGTCGCAGGCGACACTGAAAAACTGCGTGAACGCCTGAGCCGCATCAACGCCCGCGCCCCCATCCACACCGTCACCCACGGCGAAATCAGTCTTGATTTATTGTTCAACACCAACGGTTTTATGCTCGAAGAAAACGTCGTCCAGCCGACACCGCGTTTTCACTTTATGGCGGATAAGCAAAACGATATTTCGTCGATTGTGGTCGAGCTAAATTACCCAGTGGATATCAGCGATGTCTCTCGCGTGATGGAAAATCTGCTGCTTGATTTCGCCGAAAAGCTTTTGCGATACAAAGGGATGCTATGGATCGACGGCGAACCGAATCGCCTGTTATTCCAGGGCGTACAACGCCTCTACAGCGCCGACTGGGACCGTCCGTGGGGCGAAGAAAACCCGCACAGCGTGCTGGTGTTTATCGGCGTTCAGTTGCCAGAAGAAGAGATTCGTTCGGCGTTTGCGGGGTTGAAGCGGTAAAGAAGGTTAAACGCCCTCTCCTTGATGAGGAGAGGATTCATAAGAAAGGCGATTACTCGAAGAGTTCGGCGTGAGTCCCGAGATCGGTAAAGATAACCAGATGTTTACTCACATCAATTTTATAAACCAGCAGATAATCGCCGCCGATATGAAGTTCGCGATAACCTTGCATATCACCGCTTAAAGGGTGATCGCTGTATTCCGCAGGCAAGGATTGAGTTGAAAGAATACGCGCCATGACAGAGGCGGTTTGATGCATATCACGGCGACCAGCCCGGTTATACCTTTTCCAGGCTTTTACAAAGGATTTTGTATAATCAGAACGATAAGGAAGCGGTGCCCGCTTAGCTTTTTCCGTCATTTAAGCTGTCCATTAGCTCATCCACACCGTCAAAACGTCCATTCTGGTGCGTGATCATCTCATCAGTCTCTTTCATGGCTCTGCGCAACCTGGCCGTCGGTTGGCGTTTGACCTCGAAAGGGATGCCCTCGTTCTGCACAATCTGCTCAGCGAACAGTCTAATCGCCGTGCTCCAGTTAAGGCCAATGCTGTCCAGCACCGAACCTGCACGCGCTTTTAGTTCGCTATCAATACGCGATCGGATAATGGAATCCATCATTTCCCCCTTTACTTTTGTAGCTACATTGTAGCCACAAAAATACGCATCGCCTAGAGAATTGATGAGAAAACGCACAATGAAAATGAACAGGAAACAGGGATAAATGCCCAGGGTCAGAGGAACGAATGTGTAGGCCCGATAAGCGTCGCGCCATCGGGCATCTTAGTTTAAATAACTAGAGTAAAGACTCGGGCAGCGTCACTACCCACAACTCACTGTCTGACTCTGGTTTTTCCAGCGGTTTCACACCAATCGACGTGGCAACCACCTTGTCATCTACGGTGAGCTTGCCCTGCTCGTTGACCCGATAATCCTTCAGTTTTTTCCCTGCGACCGGGCTGTGCAGCGTCGTTTTCACACCGAAATCGTTATCGTTCGCTACCGCTAACGTTTTACCGTCGATCAGCGCCAGGCCTTCCGCTTTTTCCTGCTGCCAGCCGAGTTTACGCAGATCAACCGCCAGCGTTTTACTGGCAAGCGTAATCCCGCGCTGAGCCAGTTTCTGCGCATCGTCGAACTCCGGATATTCGCCCGGTTTATCGAAGGTGGAAAGATCGGTAGCCTTGCTCAAATCCACTTTGTAGATGTTATTGTGCATAACGTCATTTTTGTCGCTACCCTGCTCAATCAGCAGAATGTGGTCGTTATCCAGCGCCACAATATCGCCGATTTTGGCGTCGCTGTTTTTGCTGTAAACGTCGTCAATCGGGTAGCCATACATCGCCGTTTTGCCGCTAACCGGATCGAAACTCACCAAACGTGTGAACAACGCTTTCTTCTTACTTTTGCCGTCGATATCCAGCGTGCTTTGCACCGCCGCAATTATACGCCCGTCAGGCAGGCGGGTGATGCCCTCAAAGCCACGGTTTGGCTGACGCCATTTGATGATATTCGGCAGACCATCGGCAATCGATTTTTCGCCATCAGCCGCCTGTGGGCCATGCATCGCAAGGATTTTACCGCGGTTATCGATATTGATAATGAACGGGCCGTATTCGTCACACAGCCAGTAACCACCCTTGCCGTCCGGCGTGATGCCTTCCACGTCCAATCCACGATTATCGCCAGTTAATGTCTGCAAGGTATCGCTAAACGCCACTTCATTGGTCGAACCAAGCACACCATGTTGCAGCGGCAGGCCATTGATATTGCCCTTGTCATCATGCAAAGGGCGCACGTTGGTCGCTTCGGCTTTACCGTTTTCCACTCGCAGAGAAACCAGCAGCGGCGCGAATTCCGGGGTCACAAAAATCTTCGCTTCCTGCTTACCGACACTCGGCGAATCGGCATTCGGACCGCGATCGGTCACTGTTGCAAACGTCAGCGCATTGCCCTGTTTGCCGGTAAACAGCAGGCCAGAACCAATTCCGACCGGTAATCCATTCGGAAACGCGCTGGCAAATGCGCCGTTGTAATTGATATGCGAGCCTTCCGGAAAGCTCACCACGTAACGCGCGGCGGTAGGTTCGGCGGCTAAAACGGAGAAAGAGAGCGCACTACTGATGACCAGAGGAATAATTTTAATTTTCATGTTGTTAGCACCTTTTTATGAGTGTGTAACACCATAGAAATGTGGGATTACAGAAAGATGACACCGAGATGAATGTTGCAATTTTTAAGGGATTTTTCGAACCCACCAACACCCATTGAACCCCATCACATTTCCCCCACGCCAATTCAGCGTTCAATCATCTCATCAGACACCTAACTCATTGAATTTCCATTTACTCACTCGTCAATCATTCATAAAAAACTATCAATAACCACTTTTATCCAATTAGATTCTAAATCATCGGCTACGCAGAATGATCGTAAACCTACGCATTCAGGAGCTGTTATGTCTCATTCCGTGATTAACGATACCCCGTACGAATCCGTTGAAGTCCTTCGCGCGGCGAAGCCGGGTTTTACACCGCGCATCGCCTTTATTCTTGGCTCCGGCCTTGGCGTGCTGGCTGATAAGCTGGAAAACAAAACCGTTATTTCCTATGAAAAACTACCCGGATTTCCGGTCAGTACGGTGATTGGTCATGCGGGCGAAGTGGTGATGGGTTCGCTGCACGGCGTGGATATTATCTGCATGAAGGGCCGTGGGCATTTTTACGAGGGCGTCGGGATGGGCATCATGACCCATGCGGTGCGCACCTTTAAGCTGCTCGGTTGCGAATTTATGTTCTGTACCAATGCCGCAGGCTCGCTTAATCCTGCTATTCCTGCCGGAAGCCTGGTGGCGCTAAACGACCACATCAACACCATGCCGTCGACGCCGTTGGTTGGCCCGAACGATGACCGCTTCGGCCCGCGCTTCTTTAGCCTTGCCAACGCTTACGACAAAGACTTACGCGAAAAACTGCATCACACCGCAGGCGATTTGGGCCTGACGCTGCATGAGGGCGTGTTTGTCTCTTACCCTGGGCCGAACTTCGAAACCGCCGCAGAAATCCGCATGATGCAAAACATGGGCGGCGACGTGGTCGGTATGTCGGTGGTGCCAGAAGTGATCGTGGCGCGCCATTGCGGCCTGAAAGTGCTGGCGGTGTCGGCCATTACCAACATGGCAGAAGGCCTGAGCGACGTGGAGCTTTCCCACGAACAAACCCTGAAATGCGCGGCGATGGTTACCGATGATTTCGTTCGCCTGATTAGCCAGTTCGTGAAGAACGGCCGCTAAGTTCCCGTCCAGCGGCGGGCACATAGCCCGCCAGGAGAAATGCAGATGTCAGAAAATTACTCCCGCAGTAACCTGAATGCGATTTCCTATCTGAGCTATTACTTTGTCGGCGCGCTGGTTTCGACGCTGGGGATCGTGCTTGGTCCGCTGTGCGCCGCATTCAATAAAGATCCGAGCTTTATCGGCCAGGTATTTACGCTGATGAATATCGGTATGTTTGTGCCGATCATGCTCGGCGGCATTTTGATGAAAAAATGGGGTTTGCAAAAGCCGCTGGTGATTGCCGCCGCGTTAACCATTGTTATCAGCGCCTTACTGTTCGTCACCCCAACGCTAACCATGTTCAGCGTGGCGGTCGCCATTATCGGTGCCTGCGGCGGCATCTTTATGACCATCGGCAGTTATCTGGTGGTGCGCATCAATCCGGACGAAAAAAGCCGTTCGTCGAGCCTGATTTTCACCGACTTTTTCTTTAGCCTGGCGGGCGCAACGCTCTCTTTCCTGTTGGCGTGGTTGTTCAAAATGGGCGCGAGCTGGATAGCAATGTACGGCATCATGGGCGGCCTTGGCGTGTTGATGTTAATTCTGACGCTGCGCAGCCGTTATCCGGTGACCGTTGCGCCTGAGTCTGCGCATCATGAAGCCTCCAGCAAAGAGCCCTGGGGCCGTTCGGTGTGGCTGCTGTGCGGCGCGCTGTTTCTGTTCCTGCTGGCCGAACCGATTTTTACGATGTGGACACCGGGTTATCTGCAATGGCGTTTCCAGCTACGGCCAGAACAGGCGGCACTGTTTACCACCGTGTATTGGGTGGCAAAAGCGACCGGACTGTTCCTCAATCAGTTCACCGTGAAATGGATGAAGCTGCGCACTTTCTTGCTGATTTGTACCGCCGTCGGACTGATTTCCATCGCACTGATCAGCAACAGCGCCAATACCACGCTGATCCTGATTGCCTGTGGCGCGTTTGGCTTCTTTAACTCCGGGCTGTTCTCCGGCCTGATGAGCTACGGCTCGTTGCAGGTCAGCCACAGTTCGCCGACGCTGATTTCTGCCCTGCTCACTTGCGGCACCGTCGGCACGCTGCTGTTCGCTACGGTTTCCTCGTTGGTCAACGGTCATTACGGCCTGCACGGCGCGGTCAATGCGTCCACCTGCGCTTATGCGCTGTTGCTGGTCACTCTGCTCGCGGCCATCGCCTGTAGCAAGGCTGAGCGCCTCCATCAGGGCGAGGCGGTCGCGGTTTGACAGCCTCCAGGGAGGGTTGCATGATACCGCCACCCTCCTTTTTCTCGGTGCCGCGCATGCTCGATCCACAGGCTAACAGCCGCGTCCGTTTTCGGATGCTGCGCTATTTCCAGACCCTCGCCGACGAGCTGCATTTTGGTCGCGCCGCCGCAAAGCTCAATATTTCCCAGCCGCCGCTCAGCGTGCAAATCAAAGAGCTGGAAGCGATCCTCGGCGTTGCGTTATTCGAGCGATCCAGCCGTAAAGTGGCGCTGACGCATGCGGGAAAAGTGTTGAAGGCGGAAGTCGACCGGATCCTTAGCGCCACTGAACAATCGTTGAACTACGTGCGCCAGATTGGTCGCAGCGAAAAACAACACATCAACATTGGCGTGATCGGCAGCGCCATGTGGGGACCGTTGCTGACGCGTATGAAAACCTTTCGCGAGGCGAATCCCGACGTCAACTGGACGCTGCATGAACTCGGCCAGCAGGAACAAACCGAGGCGCTACGTGCCCGCACGATCGACATTGCCATCAACCGCAACGTAATCCCGCACATGGAAGCGAAGATCCGCTGCCAGCTGATCGCCCGCGAAGCCGTGCGAGTGGCGGTGCATGAAAGTGATCCACTGTGTCAACGCGGTACGGTTTCCCTGAACGATCTGGCCGATCGCGCGTTTATCTCTCTCTCTTTTACCCGCAGCGATTTTGCTCGCCAGGTGTACGACAATTGTCTCGAACTGGGCGTTGCTCCGCTGGTGACTCATCAGGTATTCGAACCGCAAACCGCACTGGCGCTGGTCAGCACCGGTAATGGTGTGTCGCTGTTACCGGAATCCTGCGCACTGATCCATTGGCCCGGCGTGACGTTCCTGAAACTCACCGAGACGATCCCCGCCGATCTTTATGCATTGTGGTATGACGAACCCTTGCCGGATCTGTTCGTCCAATTTTTACAGGCGTTGCGCGACGAATAATCCCCTGCCACCGTGCGATGAAACGATCGGGACTATAGTTGTAAAAAGACCCCTTTGATTCACAGGACGTTGGCATGGACCAGGCAGCATCGGCGACGGAAACGACGTCTGGGCAAAAATCACCAAAGACATTTCTGCTGGCAGGCAGCGCACTCGGCGTGGTGTTTGGTGATATCGGCACCAGCCCGCTGTATACCCTGAAAACTGTCATTCTGCTTTCCGGCAACCACCCTACGCCGGACATTATTCTCGGTTTACTGTCGCTGATTATCTGGACGCTGATCCTCGTCACCTCCATCAAATACGCCGCGTTCGCGATGCGTATTGATAACCGGGGAGAAGGCGGGATCATGGCGCTGATGTCACTCTTGCAGCACAACGGCAAAGGGCGCGGGCTGATTATCTTCGCCGGGCTGCTGGGCGCGGCGCTGATCTATGGCGATGGCGCGATCACGCCCGCGATTTCAGTGCTGTCGGCGCTGGAAGGACTGAAGATCGTTTTCCCCGAAGGGCAACATCTGATCCTGCCGGGAACGGTGGCAATTCTGGTGGCACTGTTCGCCATTCAGCCGTTTGGCACGGCCAAAATCGGCATTGTGTTTGGCCCAGTCATGACGTTGTGGTTCGTGACTATCGCCGCGCTCGGCATGTGGGGCATCGCCCAACATCCGGCAGTGCTGATGGCGATTAACCCGTATTACGGCGTGCATTTTTTGCTGTCGAACGGCTTCGTCAGTTTTCTGGTGCTCGGCGGGGTTTTCCTGTGTGTCACCGGGGCCGAAGCACTTTACGCCGACATGGGCCATTTCGGCAAAAAGCCTATCTGGATGGCGTGGTTTGGTCTGGTGTTTCCGAGCCTGGTGCTCAACTACGCCGGGCAATCGGCGCTGCTGCTTTCGGGGGCTGATATCAGCCATAACATTTTCTTCCGTCTGTGCCCGCCCGCGCTGCAAATTCCCCTGGTTATTTTGGCGACGCTTGCCACCATCATCGCCAGTCAGGCCATCATCACCGGCGCGTTTTCGATGACTCGCCAGACGATTCAACTCGGCTGGCTGCCGCGTCTGTTGGTGAAGCAAACCGCGGAGGACAATTACGGTCAGATCTATATCGGCATCGTTAACTGGTTGCTGATGATTGCAACGGTGTTTCTGGCCGTGTTCTTTCGCTCGTCCGATAACCTTGCCGCCGCGTACGGCATCGCCGTGTCATTAACGATGTTGATGACCTCCGGCCTGTTGTATGTGGCGATGCGGCGGATCTGGCACTGGAATCGCACCGCCAGTGCGCTTGTCGCCCTGTTGTTCCTGACCATCGACACCTGTTTCCTGATAGCCAATCTGATTAAAGTGCTGGACGGTGGTTATATCCCGCTGCTGCTGGCCGCCGTGATTTGCACGGTGATGGTTATCTGGCATCGTGGACACGCCGCCACGCTCCGTTCACTGAACGATATCGGGATGGATGTGGACACCTTCTTCGACAAGCTACGCGACAATCATATTCCACGTGGCCCAGGTTCAGCGGTGTTTTTAACCCGCTCGCAAAACGGTGTGCCACCGGTGATGCGCTGGCACGTAATACGCAATCGCGCACTGCAACAGAACGTACTGGCACTGACCGTCACAATCCTCAACGTGCCGCACATTACCAACGTCAACCGCCTGGTACTCCGCCAGTCGGCACCAGGTTATTGGCGGGCGGTAGCCTATTACGGCTTTATGGAACGCCCGAACATCCCGGCGTTACAACATGAAATCAGCAAACGAAACTGTCCGTTTGAACTGGCTGACGCCACCTACTATTTAGGTCACGAAACCATTGTCGGGCGTGAGGACGGGCAAGGCATCGCCAAATGGCAGCGCCGCTGTTTTGCCTTTATGGCCCGCAACTGCACCCATGCCACGCACTATTATCATCTGCCGGGCGATCAGGTGGTCGAACTCAGCCGCCGGGTGGCGATTTAATGCGCGACCTTTGCACTCCACCGCCGTCCCGCTCTATGCTTAGTGCATATGGATAAATTAGCTGAACTCAAACACGCCAAACTGCTGGCGCTCTCACTGCTGCTGGTTGCGGCGGTTATTTTCATCACCACGCTGTTCCTGCCGCCAACGCCGTGGGTCGGGGCGCTGAAGGCCATTTCTGAGGCGGCGATGGTCGGCGCACTGGCTGACTGGTTTGCGGTGGTGGCGCTGTTTCGTCGTGTGCCGCTGCCGTTCATTTCCCGTCATACGGCGATTATCCCGCGCAATAAAGACCGAATTGGCGACAATCTCGGCCATTTCGTGCAGGAGAAATTTCTCGATACCCAATCGCTGGTCAATCTTATCCAGAAACACGAACCGGCGTTGATGATTGGCGAATGGTTTAGCCAGCCCGATAACGCACGCCGGGTAGGCCAGCATCTGATCAAGGTGATGAGCGGTTTTCTGGAACTTACCGACGACACGCGCATTCAGGGGTTGCTCAAACGCGCGGTGCATAAAGCGATTGATAAGGTCGATTTAACCGGTACCAGTGCGCTGATGCTGGAAAGTATGACCAAAAACAACCGTCATCAGAAACTGCTCGATGCCCTGATTACACAGCTCATCGCCCTGCTCCAGCGCGACAGCAGCCGCGAGTTTATCGCCCGGCAAATCATTCACTGGCTGGAGAAAGAGCACCCGCTAAAAGCCAAAGTGCTGCCGACCGAATGGCTGGGCGAACACAGCGCAGAAATGGTCACGGAGGCCGTGAACACGCTGCTGGATGATGTCAGCCAGGACAGCGCGCACCAGGTGCGCCACGCATTTGATAAAGCCGTAATGAAGCTTATCGACAATCTGAAAGCCGACCCAGAAATGGCCGTAAAGGCCGAGAACATCAAGCGTTATCTAAAAAACGACGAGGCGTTTAACCGCTATCTCGGCGAGATGTGGGCCGATTTACGCCAGTGGCTGAAAGACGATCTGCAAACCGAAGACTCACGCACCCAAAAACGTATCGCGGAAGCCGGGCAATGGCTCGGGGAAACGCTGGTTGCCGACAGCGCGCTGCGAGCCTCACTCAATGGGCATCTGGAACAAGCCGCTCGCCGGGTCGCACCAGACTTCGCCACTTTCCTCACGCGTCACATCAGCGATACGGTGAAAAGCTGGGATGCGCGGGATATGTCGCGCCAGATTGAACTGAACATCGGCAAGGATCTGCAGTTTATTCGCATCAACGGCACGCTGGTTGGCGGCACCATCGGCCTGATCCTGTGGCTGCTGTCGCAGCTTCCTGCGGTGGTGATGCCATTGCTTCATTAATACGAGATATTTCTGAGGTAGCGGGGCGCTAACGCCTCGTCGGTTACTTTACTGCTGAGCCCAAAGTCACACGCCTTTCATCTGCTGCTCGATGTGTCCGGCTTCGAACTTATCGAGCTTCAGATTTTCTGCCTTGAAGCTGACGCCGCCGAACAGAAGAAAGACGAGCACCACGACGATAATGATCCGATCGCTTTGTGATAGCTTCATTACCTGCCTCCTTGCGGAGCCATGCTCAACCACGGCTAATCCAGGCATTCGCGATGGGTGCAATCAAGCTGTGGAGTTTGATTGCCAGAGTACGTGCAACATCCCGGCTTAATAACCCCGGATTAACAGGCCGCTAACCTGTTTGCATGATGAAAAAGCCGCTCGTTGAAGCGGCTTTTTTGTGCCTGTCGTTTGACGAAAAAAATCCGGCAACAACGCCGGATAAGCGATTAGCAGTAGTCATCGCGTCGAAGACCGACATCTTTAAGCTGTTCGTCGCTGAGGCGGTCCAGCGCCCGACGCGTTTGCCGCGCACGCCAGGTTTGTCGCGCCCAACAGCCTATTAATACAAAGATTTGGAACGGTGCTTTCGCACGATTTTCATGAAATTCCATCTGCCACCCCCTCACACTGTCGATGAACCTATCATCGCCGGAAGCAGGCTTTACAATACAGACTCAAATAGTACTTTTCTTTAACATACAGATTGGTTAAAACGGGTTCTGCACGGCGTTTTTTATGCCGATCTGTACTGGTTTACGCATCTGTATGGTGAGGAAAAGGGATACAGTCATGACACGCTATCAGCATCTGGCGAATCTGCTCGCCGAACGTATCGAACAGGGGCTGTATCGCCAGGGGGAAAAACTCCCGTCGGTGCGCAGTCTCAGCCAGGAACACGGCGTCAGCATCAGCACCGTGCAGCAGGCTTACCAGACGCTGGAAAATCTTCAGCTCATTACCCCGCAACCACGCTCGGGCTACTTTATTGCACCGCGCAAAGCCCAGCCACCTGTGCCTGCGATGTCGCGCCCGGCACAGCGTCCGGTGGATATTACCCATTGGGATCAGGTCCTCACACTTCTGGACGCACGTAGCGATAAATCGATCACCGCCTTTGGCGGCGGCGCACCAGACGTCAGCCAGCCAAGCCTGAAACCCCTATGGCGCGAAATGAGCCGTGTAGTGCAGCACAATACAGCCGAAGTCCTGAGCTATGACGAACTCTCTGGTCGCCGAGAACTGCGCGAACAAATAGCGCGCCTGATGCTCGACAGTGAAACGGCAGCCACTGCCGATGACATCATTATCACCAACGGCTGTCATGCAGCACTGTCCATTGCTCTGCTGGCGGTTTGTACACCCGGCGATATCGTGGCGGTCGAATCGCCTTCCTACTACGGCACCATGCAACTGCTGCGCGGGTTTGGCATTAAAGCCATTGAGATCCCCACCGACCCGCAAACTGGGATCAGCATTGAAGCACTGGAAATGGCGCTGGAGCAGTGGCCAATCAAAGGCGTGATCCTCGTACCAAATTGCAATAATCCACTCGGTTTTATTATGCCGGATGCCCGCAAACGCCAGGTGCTGTCGCTGGCGCAACGCTATGACATTGCGATTTTTGAGGACGATATTTACGGCGAACTGGCAAACGACTATCCACGCCCGAGAACCATCAAATCCTGGGATATTGATGGGCGCGTCTTGTTGTGCAGTTCGTTTACTAAAACCGTCGCCCCCGGTTTGCGCGTGGGCTGGATGGTGCCGGGCCGCTATTATGACCGCGTGCTACACATGAAATACGCCGCCAGCGCCACCAACGTGCCCGCCACCCAAATGGCGGTCGCCGCCTTCGTGCGTGAAGGACATTACCACCGACACGTGCGGCGAATGCGGCAAATCTACCAAAGCAACATGGAAACCTACACCTGCTGGATCCGCCAGTATTTCCCGTGTGGGATCTGCGTTACCCGGCCTCAGGGCGGGTACATGCTGTGGGTGGAACTGCCGGAAATCGTCGATATGGTCTGCGTCGCCAAGCAACTCTGCGAGCTGAAAATCCAGGTCGCGCCGGGTTCGCTTTTTTCGGCGTCCGGTAAATACCGTAACTGCCTGCGTATCAACTGCGCGTTACCACCAACGGAGAAGCATCGCGACGTGATGGAAAAACTCGGCGAAGCGATTCGCGTGGCGATGGAGTAAACTCAGGCGGTTAAGGCCGCCCTGTGCATTCACTCAAAAAACACCATGCCTGCATACGGTTTTTTCCGACACGCTGCCAGGCGCTCCTCGAGGCTACCGACATGAGCTTCCAGCTTGTGTCCATCGGGATCAAGAAAATAGTACGACTCCCCTTCGCTCTTATTCGCTTTCCACATCACCATTTCCTGAGCCTGTAGCTGTGCGACAAAATCGTCAAATTCAGAAGCAGCAATTGTGAATGCATAGTGGGTGTAATCCTTTTTTTCTGTCACTTCGCTATCCACCGACAGACATAACCACACATCACCACAGCTGAAATATGCACCATTGTCCCAGCGCGCATGCAAACGCAGCCCTAACAGCCGCTGGTAAAAGTCGATACTGCGATCGAGATGGGTTACAGCAAACGTCAGATGGTTGAGGCCAGTGAGCATAAATCGTTGTCCAGCAATGCGAGTAAAGCGGCAGAGTAGCAGGCTTGATCACAACCTGGATAGTGCAAGGTGTCAGCCTGTGGGTTATCACGGCATACTGAGAAATAACGTTGATAAGGAAAGTAAAAATGAAGATTGCGCACGTGGCATTATGGACCCGCAACCTGGATACCCAAGCGGCATTCTGGCAGCGCTATTTCGACGGCAAGCCAAATGAAAAATACCTCAGCAAAAACCGTCCGGGATTTGCGTCTTATTTCATTACACTGGCGGATGGCCCAACGGTGGAACTGATGACGCTGCCCGAACTGCCGGATGCACCAGACAACCGCGAATTCTGCGGCTGGGCGCATATCGCGCTGAACGTCGGCGACAAACAGGCGGTCGATGCACTATCAGCAAAAGCGCGTGAAGAAGGCATTCTGAAAAGCGGCCCGCGCATGACCGGCGACGGCTACTACGAAGCAATTATTCTCGATCCAGATGGCAATATGATTGAAATCGTAGCGGGCTGAACAGTCGGCGATGCAGGGTTGATAGGGATAGCGACTGATTTATCATCACTATCCCTCATTTCCTCTGGGGTAATTATTCATTACCCCAACGATTCAGAAATTCGGCGATGTCATCAATACGCTCTGCGTTGATACCGGCGTCGGTCGCAAGCTCAAGCTGCGTGTTCTCACTGATTTCTTCGCCACTCATCAGACGGGTGATCAGCCCCTGAAAATAATGCGCTAAACCATCACGCTCGTCGTCAGCCACCGGCTTCGCCGCTTCCGTCGTGTATTCATCGACGATGTCATAAAACTTCAGTGGAATATCGTTGTTCATTGGTTACTCTCTTCGCGTTTCTGTGCTGGACACGCCGTCTGGCGGATTCGCGCATCTTCTCATGATTGGGATGTGGGGGGGAGTTTTTTGGGGTTATACCGCAATCGGGTTCAGGATAAATCGGGCGTTGGAACCTGCTTCAAAGCGTGCATTTCGTTCGCCAGTATATTCAGAGGCATTAGTAGTCTTAGCGATGTGTTTTTCTTTATTAAGCTTCTGATGTGTTGTGGCGTTGAGAGTTTAACAGACGCTTTCGCAATAAATGTCAGACTGATGACGAAAAACCAACCGACATGTCTTACTGACTGCTTCGAGATTCGCATCCAGATAATTCGCCCACCACTGCAACATTAACTTTCGCTCTTACACCTGCCCCAGCGCGTCAAGTACTCCCCTGCTACCACGGCTGAATGGTGAAAAACTTTCGATTAGCCCTACAGGTCATTCAGAAGCCGTCGAAGATAAAATCGAGAGCATTTTTGATGGTTTGCCTGTGGGAACGAACATCTATCACCGCATCCCCAATCTGCGAAAGTCTGATACTCGCCATTTCGTGCGTCATCACCAGATAATCATTCCCTTCCACATTCAGAGTGGGTGTCAGGCGCTTAACGGGGTTAGTTACCAGTTTGCTCACAGGAAACAATGGGATAACCATGCGAGTATGCAGCTCATCAATAATATCGCTCTGCACATCAAGTAAATACGGGTAAGCCTTGCTGTTTCCTTTATTGCGATAAACCACATATTGCATGGTTAAAACGTCCTGTAATCGTCCGACAAAAGGCCATGCTCATCAGTAATACGATTGAGCTCCTGCAAACCCGCTCTGTTTTCAGCTTTCCAGCGTTCAACACCTGTGGCACTGATTTCCTCTTTCAGCGCAGCGCTAAGCACCGCAGACAGATTGATACCTGCATCACGGGCCTGCTGAAGCAGTACAGGTTCCAGCGTGACGCTGACTGTCTTTTTATGTCGTACACTCATGCCCGGCATAAAGCCTCCTTAAATTACACGTGTAGTAAACACATGTATCTAGTATGGGGAAGATTTAAGCAAATGGCAATGAGTCACCGTTATCGAGACAACGTCGATGATCCCGATAAATCATAATATCTTGTCTCGGTTAAATGGCTTGAATCTTGCGGCGAACAAGAGGCAGTGAGCGAGGTTGGTTTCTTCGGTAATCAGAACACGATGTGTAGGTCTACGGCACCACGGTGGCGTCATACCATCGAGATGCTGAAGCGATATTTCGGAAACTGGAGCGCCGAATTTTAATGAGAGAAAAAGCGCGAAAAACCTTGTAAACACTGAATTCCAGACACAAAAAAAGCCGCTCGTGAGCGACTTGATTGCATCTGCATGGTGCCGAAGGCCGGACTCGAACCGGCACGTATTTCTACGGTCGTTCGCTTGTATGGCAAGCTCCTGTAATCTTTTGAATCAACTGCAAAAACAGGAAAAGACTTCGACATTTCACACTGTTTAAAATCAAGTGCAAAAGCCCTGACAAAATAGCCGGGGTTTACATGATTTACAAGAGAGATCGTTACTTAGTTTTAGATCCTTGCGGAAACTATCTGGTGAGGATCGCCATACCAAAGTACATGCGTCATTTGTTCGGAGGGCGGCACAACTACGTGAAGAGCACAGGCACACGCGATGTGCGCGAAGCCCGCCTCTTTCGTGATGCGGTGGCCCTGGAATGGATCAAGATACGTAGCCAGCTAAAGCCAGAGCGTGATCGAGGCTCGAAGGTTGAGCAAATACTGAATGAGCTACGCCGGATCGGGACGTATGCACACGAAGCGCCGGAACCATTAAGCGCCCCTGTAATGAGTTGCCCTTCCCTTTTGAGGATGCGGGATCAGTACATTCTCCAGTTTAGTGAGAAGAGAAAACTCACCACGCTATCGAAAACTAACAAAGCCGTAGAGATGCTTTTAGAAGATCTGAAAAAACGTGATGTTCAGCTTCGTGACATTAACCGAACTACCGTTACAGGCTGGCTTGATAAGCTCAAGACTGAGAAAGCGCCCCAAACCATACAAAACTACGTCAGTGCGTTGGCTCAGATTTGGGATCTGGCTCGTAACCGTTACCACGATGCCCCGCAAGAAAACATCTGGCGCGGTCATGCGCTGGAGGCCAAAGGTAGTAAGGTGAGCTATGAAACGTTTGAACAGGGCGAATTGGCGAAAGTGTTCGCGGTGATGGCTGATGATGAAGAGATGCAGAATGTAACGCTAATCGGAATGTATAGCGGTATGCGCCTGAATGAAATCTGTTCGCTACATGCAGCCAATATCCGAGAGATTGAAGGAGTGTTATGTTTCGAAGTGACCGAGGGGAAGAGCAAATCAGCAGCCCGTATTATTCCGGTGCATAGCCTGATCACTCCGTTGGTGCTGTCGCTGCGTGAGAAGCCTCACAACGGCTTTTTATTCTATCGTGCGTCAATGATTGACCGTGCAGACGGGAAGCGCTCTACATGGCATTCACAACGTTTTACAAGGGCTAAGCGTAAGGCGCTGGGGGAAGTGGGATCAGAGTTGAAAGTTTTTCACTCGTTACGCCACCAGGTGGCCCAACTGATGGACAGAGGCGGGATTGGTAATAAGCTAAAGCCAGTACCAGAAGACCGAATCGCCCTTCTCCTAGGTCATGAGCGCGGCTCTACTGAGAGTTTCAAGACGTACAGCAAGAATGCAGCCTCTCCCGTTGAGCTACGGCAATACATCGAGCTATTACGTTACCCAGAGATAGAGAACCAATAAAAAAGGGAGCATAAGCTCCCTTTGTTTAGCCACCTGCACTTTGTCCACTACTCACCGAAAGCGTCAGCGCCTGTGTGAAACTCTCCTGTGAGGCTTTAGCCTGGAAGGAAATATAATCAGATAGGCCCGAGGTGTCAGATTGGATCGTCAGTGGTAAGGATGGTGCAACAGTGAGATTGAACACCGGATTCACTTGGTATTGCATCGCCTGAGACGTTCCCAGCGGCATTGCGCCAGCATTAGCGGCGATACTATCCCCGTTAATGTTATAACGGCTGTAAGCCTCTCCTGTGCTTCCCTGATTGATACCCAGCCATTCAGCAATAGCTGGCCCCACTGAGCGGGTATTAAATCCCGTCTTATCCTGAATCCAATCCGCTGTAGCATTCGCAGAACCACCTACAGCGCCATCATACAAACTCTGTGCCGCTGGCTTGTTAGCATCGCTAAACCATTCTGGAAAGCGAGATCGAAGACCTTCGTTCAGATCGGAGACAACACCGGAAATATCTCCAATTAGTGAGGTTACGTTTTTACTCAGATTTCCGAGCGATTCACCTAATAGCTCTGCGGTAGAGTTTATGGTTTTCTGGTTTTTAATCAGATCATCAGCCCCATCAGAGAAGCTATGCATAAAGCCGTTGAAAAGATTGTTATCGAATCCGTTCATTAGACTCCCCATTGCCACAGTCAGATCACCGTACTCGTACACTTGTTTGATTTGTTCGTCATTAAGGGTTTGTCCTGAGTCGGTAAGCTGCTTTAGAGTTTTGTTAAGCTCTTCACCGCCGTTTTTCAACGCTGGCACCAGATAGGACATATCATTACCTAGGTCTTCCAGAAGGTGGCCTATGGAAGCATCACTCATCCCTCTACGCTGCCCTTCATTCACTACGGCACCAGGGAAATCAAGCGGGTTATCCTGGTATTTAGCAATATCGTCTTTAGTCCATCCGAACTGATTTAGAATATTATCGACAGCCCCGTTCCCGCCTTTCCATTTTCCTGATTTAGAATCAAACTGGCTGTTACTTACAGATTCGCCCAGGCGTTCCCGTACATCTTTGAAGTTATCCGTGATCGTATCGTAGTTTGAATCAATACCATGCTGTCTGTTATAAGCTACCAGCGCCTTTACAGCGTTCGGGTTGACTTTGACAGCCGCCGATTTTCTCACCAGATCAAGATTGTCATTCCCTTTATCACGAATGCGCCCCAATGCGGCTGCACCGCCAGAAGCTAAGACAGCACCGGACAATATCGCCCCGCCGCCACCTAATAACAAGTTACTCCCTGCTCCGCCTTTTAAACGCTTCTCAGCGCCTTTGTAATCCTTCGCGGTGGCTTTCTGCTGTGCCTGTGCGCTTGCGGTGATTTTTGCCTGGACTGCACTTTCGCGCCTCAACAAAGCAATTCTTTCACGTAGCTCATAATTGAGCTTCTGGCTACTGATCTGCCCGTTGCGGAAAAGCTCTGTCTGCTCGTGAGCAAACTTTGCAAACTGGTGTTGAGCGGCGGGATCTACGCCGTATTTCCCTGCTATGCCTTTCATCTGGAGGTGTGCAGACCTGAGTTTTAGATCGGCTGTCTCGTGTCTCTTAGCAAGCCTTTGCGCTTCGCGTTCCTGCTGCTTTTGTTGCTTCTCTGCCAGGCGCTGGGCTTTCATCTCTGCTGTGTTTTTGGCGTTGGTATTAAACTTCGAATCATCGGCAATTTGACGGGCTTTCTGCTTATTCTGTTTTTGAGTTTTAAACCTGATCTTAGGGTTGGCTATTTTCTCAAAGTGTTTATGCAGGTCATCTGCTGCTTTCTTTGCCTGGGCAATACTGCTTTTATCAACGGTAAAAGTAACGGTATTAACAATCTTGCTTGCATTTATTTCTAACATTCAGTGTTATTCCTTATTATTTTAATCAGTCTTCTTTAACACACTGGAAATAGCATCATCTACGCTTTGGCCTCTATAGATACGTTGTTTAACTGCGGGGTAACTGCACCCCAGCATTTCGCATAATGCCTTAATAGAAAGTAGCTCTGAGGCGTGTTCGCCATTTACATTAATGTGCAGGTCATTTGTTTTTGATTTTAATATTAGTTGCATCTTGTATTGCTCCTTAAATAAAAAAGGGCGTGAAGCGGAGCCGATTTGCTTTCGGTTATTCTCTCGCTCCATCGCCCGATTTAAAAATCACTTTATGGAAGTGACCACCATTTTATTATTTGCTCAAACTACCGAACACAATCGACTGTGCAACCACTTGAGGGATGTATGGCAGGAATGAGGATTCAGAACAGATAGAAGGGAATCCGAACTGTTGATCAACCACTACGTATTGATGAACCAGATCAGCGCCCTTGCCCTGTGTCGCGTGGCGTGTACCAACACCACTATGTAGGGTGAAAGCGTTGTTATTCATCAGAGGGATTGCAACGAAGCCATCAGCGCCAATACGGGAAGTGATGGAAGGTAATCCGGTAACGTCTACCACTGTTACACCGTTCAGGCTCCAGCTTTCTAGCGCTGGGTTATCGGTTTGCACTTTGGTAAAGAAGTTATCACTCTGGTTTACGCCTAATGTATAAACCATAAAGTCTTTAATGCTTTGATGATAGCGGAGGGCGCTTGCGGCGTTTCCTGCTGCCAACACCACCATACCGCGACGTTGTTTCGCCAGTCCTTCACCTAACGTTACGGACTGAATACGGTTAATCTGTGTTAGCTGCTCGAAGATGTTCGCTGTGCTGCTTGCATCAAGCGTGTACAGAGTTTTAGCACCGCCAGCAAGGAAATCTAAATCGCCCTGATCGGTGTATTCACTGGTTTGTTTCAGGTCTAACAGTGCTTCACATAGCGCAAGTTCAATCGTGTTTTGGATCTGGCTGTATTGGGCTGCTGAGAAATCAGCAAGCGCCAGCGTAATTTGATCGCTTACATCTGGATTGCCACGGCTGCGGTACTGTTCCAGATCACGAGATGTCACGGCGTTAAGGCTGTTGGTGTATCGCAGATTATAAAGCTGAGTGCTGAACTCTGGACGGCGTGCCGTATTCCACGCGCTCTGTGCATAAGCTGGCTGTTCGGCTGCTGTCAGATTATCAGAGATAATGCTGGTATCTATCGCAATACGGTTTAGCTGGTGATGTTCAATCTCGAATAGGCCAAGATTGGTAATGATGTTATTCGGGGCAACGGAGATTTCAAAGGGAGAGGCGAAATCGTACATTTTCCCTGAAAATAGATCGGTATAGCTCATTATTATTCCTTATTATTATGTAGTACGAAAACCAACTGTGCCGTAATCGGCAAAGACATAGCCTTTAGCTAAAAGTGTTGTTAATACAGCTTCGTGATCGAGGGATGTTTCCAATGCTTCCGCATTGAGCACCACCATTTCAGGGTTGGCAACAATCAGGTATTTATCCCCTGCTTTCGCTGGCTCTACGAGTACGTAGGCAATGCTATCAGTGCTTGCGGCTGATTCGCCGTCTTCGTCCACCACAGCGCCCACAGGCAAAGCGGTAGAGATTCCCGTATCAAGCTTGATTAATGAATCTTGTAAGATGCCGTCAGCGGTGTAGCAAATCACCTTTGCTCTAATTAGATCGTTAAATGACATTGTGTTATCAGTCCTTATTTTTGGCTGCTAATGCTGATAACTTGTCTTTCAATCCGTAAGAGGTATCTTTATTAGCTGCTTTTGTTATGAATAGGCGTTCCGTTTCTTTGATTAGATCTTCTTTTGAGATATTCAAAAACTTAGAAACCGCCGTAATAGTTTCGTCAGAGAGATTTAATGACTCTCCTTTGTTCATCAGAAACATTATTTCGTTTCCTTATTTCGGTTTGTTACTTTGTGGTAACGGTGTAAATATAAAAAAGCCCCCGAAAGGCGTTAACCAATTGGGGGCTTCTCTTTTCGCGTTTTGGCTCTTGTGCGGAGAAACAGAAACGCTGTCTTCGAGGTGACACTATGCTAGAAAGTATCCTTATACTGTCTGTGAGAGAAAGTATAAGGATGCTCTCTGAGAAATAAAGCGCCCCTATCTAGGAGAACAGGGGCCACTTTGAAGCCTATTAAACGTGAAGCCCTCACGCTGGCAATAATAGGCTATGGAATCTCATTACCAATCTACCATTACGATTTATTAATAAGAGAAATACAACCAAACTGTAAAGCTTAAAAACTGCAAGTTTTATTGTATAAGCATTACATTATTTACGACTTACAGGCCCGTCAAGGATGCGCAATTGTATGGACATAATCCATCACCAATAAAATGTAATGCAGAAGAGTTTCATTTAAGAAAGTCTTCTTTCTGAAATGTCCTTATATCGTAGGATGGGCGACAAATGAGAGAAGAGGCTCATAAGCCGCCCTGACACCGATACATAACAAGGAAGAAATAAAACACGCTCATTTCAAAAAGAAAACTCAGCTATAAGTTTTCTAAAACTACTATGGGGGAGGAATAATGAAATCGACATTTGAAGATGTTACTTTTTCTTTACCCTATAAATCCTATTATACACCAAAATCACTTTAAATGCAAGTGATTTCTATTCGCATTTAGATATTTTTCTTGCTTCTCGTTCTTCGGCCTTGATGACTTCTGCCATCGTCGCGCAATCAACTACACAGCTATTCAAGCTAACACTTAGCTCTGCCATCTCGTAGCGCACCTTATCCACTTCATCAGGCGTTATGCTGGCATACTCACGATTACAAAGGCGTTCGAGAATGTCGATAATCACTTCTCCCCTCACCTCTGTTAAATCGCATTGGTGAAGCGCAGCGTTTAAATTGGCTCTGGTTGGTTCATCCTGTAGAAGCAGGACACTTTCAAGCATAGGAATATGGAAGTTTACCGAATATTGGTCAAGCACCGTTAGAATGGTGTTGTATGTGTCTGTCATTAGTATTTTAGTTCCTCGATTTTTTTAATGGATGATTTTATCTTGTCACGTAGAAGAATAAACGGCGCAAGGTTTGTTGCGGCTATATCTAACATTTCATTTAGTTCATTTAATGATGATTGTTTATTCCACCCTGCCCCTTTCTCAAGGGCTGCAAGGCGGTGCATTTGTTTTGTACACCAGGAGAGGCGCTTATTAAACGCGCCGTGATCCATTGTAGGTTCGTGCATTACCTTTCCTTATGATGGAGTTGTTATAAAGCTCACGGCTTCGTTTACGGTGATGTCAAAATACTTGCCGTGGCGATCCATTGTGATCACGGCTGCATCTTTCATTATCAGCATCCAGAATCTTGCGCCACTTTCAGAAATGCCGACACCATCAGCTATATGTTTCACTGTTGCTCGAATTGCGCCATTCTCACGATAAAGAGAGGCAAGGTGATTATAAAGGCGTTGGCAAATGTGATTTACTTCGATTTGATGATGGGTTTGTTCGTTATATAAATATAGTTTATTCAAATAGTTCTCCTTTTAATGTAATGTTTTAATCTTGCTATCATAGATTGCCATTGACTCAGGTGTAATGTGATGTGTTTTACCGTCGATTATTGTTTGTTCCACTACAGCATAATAGTACCTATCCCATTCATCCCCATTTACGGTTGCTGCATTCAGTTGTGCTATGTTTAATCGCATACTTTCAGGCTTAATCGGTTTCTCTGTAGGGAAATAGCGCGGTGCTGGCGTTGTTGATGTCGCTACATGCTTCTTCTGGCGCTTTAGCTTCGGTGGTGGCGCTGCTGGCGCTTCCTCTTCTGGCGATTCGTCAAGGTCGCACATCGGATCGGCTTTCACCTCTTCCGGTTCTGGCTTCGAATTCTCTTCTTTGGCTTTTCCGAACACGGGATTTTTTAGGCAGTCCACCCATTCAGGTTTAGCTTTCGTTCCTGCGTTACGTTCCAATAAAAAACAATCTGGTGTAATGTCTACTACAAGCCATTGATTTGATCGCCCGGATAATGTGGAAGCCACTAAACCAACTTGCTTTAAATCCTTCAAATACCGTAAAGCCGTGCTTTTCGATATATTAACACTATCTTTTAACTCTTCTACGTTGTCATGATAGATCCCTTTATTCCCGCCAGTGCTGGACATGGTGAAGAAGTGATAGCGCTTACGCATACGTGAATATAATAGTTTGGCATCATTATCGAATTCAACACGTTCACCTGTTTTAATATTGGTAATGTGGCTTGCTTCTGATAGTGCCTCTTCTACTCCAAAGTATTTATAAATATCGCCGTTTATAATGTCGGGTGTCATATTAAGGTGTTTCCTTATTTTGTAGAGCGTTCTCCGCTCTTGATGTTTTTGGAAAGTGTTGTTGCAGCGTCAATTAACATCTCCTGCACTGTTACGCCTCGCGCTCGTGCTTCTTGAAATAAAGTAGCAAATACTTCATTAGGCAGTTTTACGAATGTTCCGGCTGGTTTCTTCTTTTGGGTTTCGCTCATCTTGTTTTCTCCTGTTGGTTATTCCGTAGTGCCTGTTTTGCGGAATGCGTCAAAACGGCGTAACACCTCAGTAAAGAATTCGTCTCGTTCTTTATATCCGTGTTTTCGATTGGTATTGCGTAGCGCCGTGATCTGGTGTCTGGTAACTTCACGCTTAATTAGTTTCAAAACGGTATCGTCAATGTCGAAGTATTTAATATTGAGTCTCCTTATATAGAGATAAAAAAATAAAAACACCTTGCAGCCTGACGGCTCAAAGTGCGGTGTATTTTGATTGTTGTGTGAGGTTGAATGCCTCAGAGAGAAAGGCAAAGAATCTTTTCTTCACCTTCTAATACCAATATAACATGGAATAGAAATAAAGTCAAGAAATATTTAATACATCTTCTCACTTTAAAATATACAACAACACCCTGATTACAGTCAAGCCAATTGGAAACATAGAGGAAGTCTCCTGTAACGCATTCTAAGCGCATTTAACATGTAAGCACCCATCTGCATTACCTGTATCATTTAAAATGCTCACAGCGCTTTCTGTGCGTTCATGCTGCGCCCTCTGGCATTTGCTTTACACCAACACCAAGAAAATCATTACACGAGAATAACTTTAGTTATTAGAGGGTTAATCGGTTATTGGCTATGTTGGCTTAGTGAACCGTACCATGTGAACGGTGAGCCTTAGCCGCTCTCCCTTCGAGAATTTACACGAGTACAGAATGTAGGAGTGATCATGCGAGGTAGGGAGAGTTAACATGTATCAATCAATCGTTAGATGGTTGATAGATGGTTACTATCATGCGCACAGCGCAATAGATGTCGCCCACGGCGAAATAGCATTGTGCTACCTGTCCAGGTTGGCAAAGCCATAGCACATAGTAACGCTTCGCTTGCGTCGTGACTTACGGTACGGGCTGACCGAGGAGCCACCCAAAGGCGAAACAGGTCACTTGCCATGAGTACCGATCAGGAACACAGCAAAGCTGTTTAAATTAAAAATAATAAGATCTTCTAAAAGCTCTCTTTTAGAGATCGCTTTTAGAATCTCTTTGTATAGAGTGCCAAACTGACACCTATAACAGCCCAACAGGTGCCATTTTGACACCTTTCCCCTATTAACTAGTGTCATTTTGACACCTATTCATAAATGCCATCCTGCTAATAGGTGCCACTCTGACACCTATCCTTTGATCCAGCGGTAGACCGTCCGTTTTGAAACATCGGCGCGGTACTTCTCAGCAAGGTCACTCACCTTGAGATTATTCCTAATGTAATCCTGTATCACCTTATCTCTGATGCTGTGACCATGTTCCAGTGGATGCCCCGGCTTCTGCCCTGCCACAACATGTAAGGTTTGCAGCGTATCAGCACAATTAATAGTGATTAATAAATCTCGTTCTCTTGGCTTGTTATGATAAACCAACACCACTACAGGCATCGGAGAGCGCACCGAATCATGGCGGTCTGGATGAATAAACTTCATACCACGATGGATTATCATCATTTCATGTAGATGTGGGGACGCCCAAACATACCTTAAGAAAAAACCCGTCTGTGGTCTGAACGGAATTAAAAATACTGCTGTCTCTGGCTCGTGTGCCTTAGCAAGGAAATCCGAAACAAGGCTATACGGTGGGTTTACGAATATAGATTTCTCCTGACTCCAATCCATTAATAAAGCATTATCATCTTTTGTCCAATATTTATCACAGTGGCTATTTTCTTTTGATGCGGCTGCATCCCTTGTAAAGGAAAAACGCGAATTTAATACATTGAAAATATTTTTTGGCGTTTGCCAATCATCTGATCCGTTCTCAGTGATTTTACTTCCGTGCCTTAAATACCGATTTATATCTACGCCTTGTTCAGCCATTTCACCCACGTCACTATCGGTGCCAAAAGTGACACAAATAGACCATTAAACACACCGTAAATCAATCCTTAATAGGTGTTCAATCACTAAGGGAAAGTGTAGCCAAAGTGAACATTTCACTTTCATTGTTGAATCACTACACTTTGTAGAAGCCGCATGGTGTAAGGCTTACAGGCTGTTTGTCATGACAAACCACTTTGCATCTGTGCCAAAGTTGCTTAACGACTTTTTATTATTCGCTCCCACAAAAATAAAACAGCATTTCATTTTTTGTAAATGACAATCATTATCATCAACAATGGAAAGTGATAGGAATTCTCATCTAATGTGCAATACCCCTCACTGAATAGGACATTACGGTTATCTGTCCCATTAATACACTATGTAAAACAGGTAGTTATAAAACACCTCTCTTTTTTAGCCTTTTTCCGCGCATTTCTAGTGCCAAATCGCTCATGTAAAATAAATCTATTGACAATGTTCTTTTCTCATGAAACATGAGGGCTGCAATAAAATTCGTTATAAATCAACGAGATATTTCAACGGCATCGTTTATGCAATTTGGGGGTGGCCTTGAAAGCCGTTCAGCAGTGATAGCAACCGTTACAGTAACCTTATGTTATTAAATGCCGTTTAATACCCTTTTAATGTTCAGTTAATATCTAACAACCCATCAATAAGACATTTATGTAAATACGCACTTTTGATCTTGCTATCTATCTGTTTTTGATCAATATTACTTTCAGGAAAACAGATTGGAGATGTAAGAATGGCAATCAGCAAAGGCGCGAAGCGCACAGACGGACTTGAGAGCGCCGATCAGGTGAAGATGGTAGTAGAAGAAATCACGAAGAAGAGCCAGACGGTGGCAGACCTCTTTTTAATTGGAGTAGAGACACAGCTTCGTGGTGTAGATATGCGCTCCTGGCGCTGGGATGAGATGGACATTGGTAGCAAAGTGCTCCGCATAACCCAAGACAAGACCAAAGAAGCCGTAGAAGTGGAATTGACGGAGACAGCAAGAGAGGTGCTCAAGGCTCGTTATAGCGAGCGCGGTGATAACGTGTATGTATTCCAGAATGACAGCAACCGCAGTAAAGGCAAGCCTGTAAGCCGTTCGAAGATTCACGCAGAGATTCAGTACGCAGTGGACAAGCTCAAGATGCGGGGCTTACTTCCACAGGAAGCAGTGATCGCTATGCACAGCGCACGAAAGACAGTGGCGGCTATTGCTCACGCTCACGGCGAAGACCTAGAAGTAATTAGTAAGATGTTAGGCCATCGCTCAACTGAGCACACCCGTGCTTATCTTGGCATTACACAAGCTAAAGTTGATGCTATCCGTACAAAGTACAGCACTGGAATCAAAAGGCAAAATAGGTAAAAAAAACCATTTTGAATCGCTATTTTAGGTAATAGCTTACTTTACAATTTCTGCAATACCAGTGGTCACTGATCGCATAAGCTGAGTTAGCCCTAATAAAGTTTAAATGCAGTACCAATGAATCTTTTTCATAGCACTTAGTGCAATATGGCGTTTTATCCCCTTCCAGCCAATAAAGCTTGCCATCAAAAAGAAGTTTATTCTTTCCTTCAAGCTGTGCTTTGAGAGACTGGATCTCTTCTTCCTTGTTCAGCAAAACAGCTTTGAGGCTGACAAATTCGCTTTTTACCTCCACCAAATCATCAAGTAAATCAATCAGCGTGTTACGCATTTCGGCGGTAGTAAGTTCATCATCTCCTTTCTTACGAAGGTTGCGCACTAAATCCACAGATTTGTTAACAAGTTCAAGAGTACCAGAGAAAGCAGCAAGAGAAACCGGATCAGCCATGAAATAACCCCTTTCAGAAAATGATATAGTAACCTTTCCTTTTAAAGCGAAAAACTACTTTAAAAAATACTATGAGGGGCATTACCCCCTTCTTTCTTTAGCGCCACTTAACTTAAACTTTAACCACACTTACATTAATGCTTTTGTTACATCTGATCGTTTACTCACCAATCTTGATTACGTACACTTTCCTTGTGGATTTTTATAACAACATGAGGAAAAAGAGAAAATGGCTATTCCAGCTTATTTATGGCTCAAGGATGACGGCGGCGCAGACATTAAAGGATCTGTAGATGTTCAAGACCGTGACGGCAGCATTGAGATCAACGGATTTTCCCATAATCTGAGCATTCCAACCGACGGAATGACAGGAAAAATCACAGGAACCCGCAAGCACTCAGCCGTACTAATTCAAAAAGAGTTTGATAGCTCCAGCCCGTACCTTTACAAAGCCGTTGCCACTGGTCAAACCCTCCAGTCTGCCGAATTCAAATGGTATCGTATTAATGATGCTGGTCAGGAAGCGGAATACTTCAATATGAAGCTCGAAGGTGTGAAGATTGTCGGTGTTTCTCCAGTGATGCACGACACCAAAGATCCAACCAAAGAAAAGCATAATCACCTTGAATGTGTAGAACTACGCTACGAGCGCATCACCTGGAAATACTGCGACGGTAATGTTCAGTTTACCGACGCATGGAATGAGAGAGCGCAAGCGTGAGATACCCAACATTAGCGGCATCACCTCACCCGCCGTTTGATGTGTCCTCTTTCGCCCCGCCAGGTGTGAGCATCGTCAATAACATGATGATGGCTCGCTTTCACCGTGGCCCATCAGCCCTCACCTATGCCTGGTTTTATCAGCAGGTAAGAGGGCATGGCCCGTGGGATTACAAACAGCGCGGGAGGCAGTTCGAGAGTTTTGGAAACTTCCATTACGGTGCTGTTGGTCACGCTGCGGGGATTCCCGACGAAGTATTACTTAGGGGCGCAGGATGGGCGCAAAGTCGCGCAGGAACAACTGATCCGGCTTTTGGTGATTGGTATGGCTCAACGCCTTACGGTGATGATCCTAACGACCAGTATTGGATAAGGGCGGGTATCGACTATGCAAAACGCACAGGTTTTTAAGAAGCGGTATCTACTTCTGATCCTGTTGGCTGTTGTCGCCTTTGGGGTTTACAAGGTGCTGCACTTCTCGCCAATTGAGCAAGAGATTATCAAGAAGGTGAAAGTAAACAACTTGGCTAATCTCTACATCACAGAAGCAAGCGCAGGAGCCACTACGGGTTTTTCGTATCGCTTGTACCTGTATGATGCAACCAAAGATGATAAAGCGTTTATGGCGAGTCTGGAGGACAATCACGAGCCTTTCATGATCACCACGGACAAAGGCGCATTGAAGAAGGTCGAGAATGACGCGATCTATCTGTCAGTGAAGGGAACCATCTACACCTTTCACAACCAGGCGGCTTACAAAGTGCGTGATTCGATCTACTCCGTGCCTGTCTACCTCACCGCATCACCATTCTAAGAGCATAGCCAGCTTTCACGCTGGCTCTTTTCTTCTGATTCCAGACAATAGCAGCCAATAAGCCCGTTGGTGGTAAGACAACGTGCGGAGCGTAGCGACTTCATCGGGGATATGTCAGACAGTGAAGTTTATCAGGATCGCCGTGTACCCTTTCGGGAGCGTGGCTGAGACGCTGGCAGAGCCTGCATTTCGTGTGCAGGTACGAACACCACCATAAACCTGTTTATTCCCTGCAACGTCATCACGACGTGTGGCATGTGGGAGCATCGGCAAAAAATGCGCTTCACTGTAAGTGTTTGGTATAGGTTTAGAGACGGCGGCACGTCTTCCAGCTTCAAAGGGAATAGCGATACAAGGTTGAGCCTGGTAACTACTTGCCACTGCGTGATAACATACCAAAGCCATTAACATTCACAGTGGCTTTTGTACTTGATGAAAAACTGACATTTCTTACTATCAAATGAGACGGGTTTTTCACACTAACTCATTGATCTATAAGAAAATAAAGTGATTGGTGCCGAAGGCCGGACTCGAACCGGCACGTATTTCTACGGTTGATTTTGAATCAACTGCGTCTACCGATTTCGCCACTCCGGCACGGAAGGGATCTGCTGATAGCGGTTGGGATTATACCTGTCATCTGCCGTCATGCAAGCGGCGTTCGTGCCTGTATCGGTTAAGTGCTGAAAATTGCAGCAGCATCGAATTTTGAGCCGATATCCTTCACATTGGGATGGCTCCAGCACCCTCACCTCTCTCAGCAAACAGAAACACAACCCACAGATATCTCAGACAATCCTTCCGCTTCCCCGCTCATCTTGCCCCCTTCTGCTAAGCGTCGTGCTGCGCCATGCTCTACACTTCCAGTTCAACACCATAATGAAGGAAGTGCGATGTCCATCATCAAAAGCTACGCCGCGAAACAGGCGGGTGCAGACCTGGAAGTGTGGGAATACGACGCGGGCGAGCTGCTGCCAGAAGACGTTGAAGTGCAAGTGGACTACTGTGGGATCTGCCATTCCGATCTGTCGATGATCGACAACGAGTGGGGCATGTCGAGCTATCCGCTGGTTGCAGGTCACGAAATCATTGGTCGCGTAACGGCGCTAGGAACGGCCGCGCAAAGCAAAGGCCTGAAAGTGGGTCAGCGCGTGGGCGTGGGTTGGACGGCGCGAAGCTGTGGGCATTGCGACGCCTGTATCAGCGGCAACCAAATCAACTGCCTCGAAGGCTCAGTGCCGACCATTATGAACCGTGGCGGCTTTGCCGATAAGCTACGCGCCGACTGGCAATGGGTCATTCCGCTACCAGAAAGTATTGATATCGAAACCGCTGGCCCGATGCTGTGCGGCGGGATTACCGTCTTCAAACCTTTGCTGCTCAATAACGTTACGGCCACCAGCCGCGTGGGCGTGATTGGTATTGGTGGTCTGGGGCATATCGCCATTAAATTGCTACATGCAATGGGCGCAGAAGTGACGGCGTTCAGCTCTAACCCGGCGAAAGAGAAAGAAGTGCTGGCGATGGGGGCAGACCGTGTAGTCAACAGTCGTGACCCGCAAGCGCTGAACGCGCTGGCAGGGCAATTTGACCTGATCATCAACACCGTGAGCGTCGATCTGGACTGGCAGCCGTACTTCGAAGCGCTGGCCTATGGCGGTAATTTCCATACCGTCGGCGCGGTGATGAAGCCGTTGCAGGTGCAGGCCTTTACGTTAATTGGCGGCGACCGTAGCATCTCTGGTTCTGCCACCGGTAACCCGTCCGAGCTACGCAAGCTGATGAAATTTGCCGGACGTAGCAAAGTGGCGCCGACCACCGAACTGTTCCCGATGTCGCAAATCAATGAAGCGCTGAAACATGTGCGCGAGGGTAAAGCCCGCTATCGCGTAGTGTTGAAAGCGGATTTCTAAACATCGCGACTCACGTTTTGCCCGGCGGCGCTAATGCTTGCCGGGCCTACGCAGAACACGCGCCGTCCGGCAATCCTTTACTTCTTCATCACCGCCGCAAACACCTCGGCGATAGCCACTGCACCCGGGTCGGTCACGCCTTCCAGGTTCTCTTTATTCACATACGATGAACGCCCTGCGCCCGCTTTTTGCATTCTTGCAGTGCTCTCAGCCCCTATTTTGGCGGCATTGACTGCGGCCTCTGGCCCCTGATCGCGCAATGCTTCCAGCGCCGGTTGCAGGGAATCAATCAACGTGCGATCGCCAAGATCGGCCCCGCCGTAATGTTTCATCTGCTGCAAGCCATTGAGCAACGCATCAGGGAGTGGCTTCCCATCGTGGAGCGCCTGCCCGGCTGCGGTAAAGAAGATAGACATCAACACACCGCTCGAACCGCCCATCACCGTCGCCAGTCGTTCGCCGATTAACTGTAGCAGCTGTGCGGTATTGTTCAGTGGCAGTTTAGCCTCTTTCAGTAAGCGAGCGATGTCTCGCGCCCCTTCGGCAAAAGTCGAGCCTGTGTCGCCGTCACCGACTTTCGCATCCAGCGCATTCAGTCGATTTTCGAGATCGATAAGCGTTTGCGTTGCCGCCGCCAGAACGGCCTTAGCCTGTGGATTGTCAGACGGCGTTACCTCCAGGCTATCCTGAATTTTACCGTGCGCTACGGTTTTCAATGGCGCGAAGGCAACCGGTTTTTGCCAGCCAATCGTTTCCACGTCGGCCTGTAACGCCTGTTCAAACGCCGGGGTTAGCTTGAGAACTGACAGCGAAAAGCCTTTCATGTCGAGCGAGCTGACCAGTGCAGCGGGGCCAATCAACCAGCTAATCTGATCTTTTAGCGCTGAGTGCGCCAGTTCTTTGGTCAACAGCGCCATTTCCAGCGCAGACACGCCGCCAAGGTTGTTGATCAGCACCGCCACCTTCGCGTCGCCCACTTTCTGCTGCAACGGTTTGATCAGCGTGTTGATGATGGCTTTGCTGTTATGGCTCTCGACAACCGACGCGCCCGGTTCGCCGTGAATACCCAGCCCTAGTTCCACGTGACCCGGTTTGATACGCCCTTCTTCGTCCTCGCTGCCAGGCAGATTGCAGCTCGCCATCGCCACGCCGAGACTGAACACGCTGTCGCAGGCGTGTTGCGCGATGCTTCGCACTTCGCTGAGGGTTTTGCCCTGCTCAGCGGCGTGGCCCGCTATTTTATGTACCAGCGCCGTGCCCGCAATGCCGCGCGGCTGTTTGTTGTCCGGCAGCGCGATGTCATCAGCGACAATCACCATTTCGACTTTCAGGCCATAACGTTTGGCTCTTTCCGCCGCCAGGCCAAAGTTCAGACGGTCACCGGTGTAGTTTTTAACGATCAACAGACAGCCACGATCACCCGTTACGGCCACAATCGCGTTAAGAACGGCATCCACGCTCGGCGAGGCAAACAGATCGCCACACACCGCAGCGGTGAGCATCCCTTTACCGACGAACCCGGCATGCGCCGGTTCATGGCCGGAGCCACCACCGGAAATCACCGCCACGCGACTTTTATCCCAATCGCCGCGTGCGATAACGCGAATAGCCGGATCGATATCTAAACGAACCAAATTGCCGTGCGGCGCGGATAACACTATGCCTTCAATGGCATCGTTGACCAGCTGTTTGCGGTCATTAAAGAAGAATCTGGACATTACCTTCCACTCTTTTGAAACAGGTATGCAAAGCATAGTCGGCGCTGCGTATTACGCCGCAAAGACCAGAATTGCCTGAGCATAATTTCTGCGGCTTTGACCTATACTCGACGCATGAGAAACGGAGGAAATATCATGAGCTCATCTTTGCTAATTGCCCGAACAACGGATCAACAACTCTCTTTACTGCCCGGAATGGCCAATCGCCACGGACTGATCACCGGCGCGACGGGGACGGGGAAAACCGTGACCCTGCAAAAAATGGCGGAGTCGTTTTCGGAGATTGGCGTGCCAGTCTTTATGGCTGACGTAAAAGGTGACTTAACCGGTGTAGCGCAGGAGGGCCAGGCTTCTGAAAAGCTCATGAAGCGGTTGAAAAAAATCGGCGTGACCGACTGGCAACCGCACAGCAATCCGGTGGTGGTCTGGGATATTTTCGGTGAGAAAGGGCATCCCGTTCGCGCGACTGTCTCTGACCTCGGCCCCTTGTTGCTCGCGCGCCTGCTGAACCTGAACGAGGTGCAATCGGGCGTACTGAATATCATTTTCCGCATCGCCGACGATCAGGGTCTTCTGCTACTCGATTTCAAAGATCTGCGCGCCATTACCCAATACATCGGCGATAACGCCAAATCATTCCAGAATCAGTACGGCAATATTAGCCCTGCGTCAGTGGGTGCTATACAGCGCGGGTTATTAACTCTCGAACAACAAGGTGCGGAACACTTCTTCGGCGAGCCGATGCTCGACATCAAAGACTGGATGCGCACCGACAGCAACGGTAAAGGCATTATTAACATCCTGAGCGCCGAAAAGCTCTACCAAATGCCGAAACTGTACGCCGCCAGCCTGCTGTGGATGCTGTCAGAGCTGTATGAACAGCTGCCGGAAGCGGGCGATCTGGAGAAACCGAAACTGGTGTTCTTCTTCGACGAAGCGCATCTGCTGTTCAGCGATGCGCCTCAGGTGCTGCTGGATAAAATCGAGCAGGTTATCCGCCTTATCCGCTCTAAAGCCGTTGGCGTGTACTTTGTCTCGCAGAACCCGTCAGATATTCCGGACAACGTTCTCGGCCAGTTGGGTAACCGCGTTCAGCACGCGCTGCGCGCCTTTACGCCGAAAGACCAGAAGGCGGTGAAAACAGCGGCGCAAACCATGCGTGCGAATCCGGCCTTCGACACAGAAAAAGCAATTCAGGAACTGGGTACCGGCGAGGCGCTGGTGTCATTCCTCGACGAGAAAGGCAGCCCATCGGTGGTTGAACGTGCCATGGTGATTGCGCCTTGCTCGCGCATGGGGCCCGTGACCGATGACGAGCGCAATGGCCTTATTAATAATTCCCCGTTTTACGGGAAGTATGAAGATGCGGTCGACCGCGAGTCCGCCTTTGAGAAGCTGCAAAAAGGCATGCAGGCCACCACAGAACAACAGAACGCACCGCCAACGAAAGGCGCATCGGCTGACGTTGATGACGGTATTCTTGGCGGGCTGAAAGATATTCTGTTCGGTACGACCGGGCCACGCGGTGGCAAGCGAGATGGCGTCGTGCAGACGATGGCAAAAAGCGCGACGCGGCAGATAACGAATCAGATTGTGCGCGGAATGCTGGGCAGCTTGCTTGGCGGCAGAAGACGGTAGTTGATGCTGGTGAAGTGTCGCTGAATCGCCCGGAATCGCTGCGCTTGCACAGGCCTACGGTTTCATATAGCAGTTGATTTTCGTCAGCCCGGCAGCATCGCGCCGCCGGGCAACCACAAACGATTACGCTTTACGCGTCATCAACCACAAGCTTATCAGGAAGAAGCTGCCACTCGGCAGCAGCGCACCAACAATCGGTGGAATGCCGTACACCAGCGTCAGCGGGCCGAAAATCTGGTCGAGAACGTAGAACACGAAGCCGAAACTTATCCCTGTCACTACGCGTACCCCCATCGCCACGCTGCGCAGCGGGCCGAAGATGAACGACAGCGCCATCAACATCATTACCGCCACTGACATCGGCTGGAAGATTTTGCTCCACATATTCAACTGGTAGCGTCCGGCGTCCTGACCGCTTGATTTCAGGTACTTCACGTAGTTATGCAAACCGCTAATCGAGAGTGCATCAGGGTCTAACGCCACCACACCGAGTTTGTCCGGCGTGAGGTTGGTTTTCCACGTTCCGCTCACGGTCTGTGAACCGGTGACCTGCTGCGGGTTAGTCAGGTTAGACTCGTCCACCTGCGACAAGCGCCAGGTTTTGCTGTCTTTATCGAACTTCGCGGAAGCAGCATAACGCACAGACTGAAGACGGCGATTGTCGTTGAAGCTGTAAATACTGATCGCACCGAGTTCGTCATCGCCTTTGATGCGTTCGATGTAGATGTAGTTGTTGCCATCTTTGGCCCACATGCCCTGCTGGGTCGATAACAGCGAACCGCCGTACATCGCTTGCGCACGCAGGTTACGCGCCATTTGTTCGCCCTGCGGCGCGACCCATTCGCCAACGGCCATGGTCAGCAGGACCAGCGGAATCGCAGTTTTCATCACCGCCATTGCCACCTGCATGCGCGTGAAACCGGATGCCTGCATAACGACTAATTCGCTGCGTTGTGCCAGCATGCCAAGCCCCAACAGCGCACCAAGCAGTGCGGCCATCGGGAAGAAAATCTGCACGTCTTTTGGGATGCTGAGCAAGGTATACGTGCCCGCACCAAGTGCGTCGTATGTGCCCTGTCCGGCTTTTTTCAGCTGATCGACAAACTTGATAATGCCCGACAGCGAAACCAGCATGAACAGCGTCATCATGATGGTGGTGAAAATGGTTTTACCGATATAGCGGTCGAGTACGCCAAATAACTGCATTATACCGCTCCTTTCCCGCTAAGCCGTGCACGAACGCGGCGCATCGGTACCGTATCCCAGAGGTTCAGCACCACAGCCAACGCAAAGTAGAGCACGTTGATGGCCCACATCCACATTGTCGGGTCGATTTTGCCTTTGCCGCCGTTAGATTTCAGCGAGGTCTGTACGAGGAAGAACACCAGATACAGCAGCATTGCCGGTAACATGGACAGAACGCGTCCCTGACGTGGGTTCACCACGCTCAGCGGAACCACCATCAACGCCATGATGAACACTGTCGCGACCAGCGTGAGGCGCCAATGTAGCTCTGCGCGCGCCTTCGGATCCTCCGAATGCCACAGGGCGCTCATTCCCATCTGTTCGGTATCGTTAGGGTCCAGAGCGACGACCTGATGACCGATAATGGCCTGATAATCTTTAAAATCGGTGATACGAAAATCGCGCAGCATCGCGGTGCCCTCAAAGCGGGTCCCTTTGTTCAGGTTCACCACCTGCGAGCCGTCTTTCTGCTGCGAGAGATAGCCTGAATCGGCCACCACGACGGACGGACGCGCATTACCTTTGGTGCGAACCTGCGCGATAAAGACGTCGTGGAATTTGCTGCCTTTCACATTTTCGATAAACAGAACGGAGTTGCCGTCGCTCGCCTGCTGGAACTGACCTTGTGCCAGTGCAGCCATGCCGGGGTTAGCTTTGGCCTCTGCGAGCACTTCGTCCTGATGGCGTGAAGACCAGGGACCGGCCCACATCACGTTCACGGCCGCCACGGTAGCGGTAAACAGCGCGAGGATCATCGCGGCTTTCACCAGCACGGCTTTACTCAGGCCGCACGCGTGCATCACCGTGATTTCACTTTCGGTGTAGAGTTTGCCCAACGTCATCAACAGGCCGAGGAACAGACTGAGGGGCAGAATAAGTTGCGCCATTTCTGGCACCCCGAGTCCCAACAGGGACAACACGAGGTTCGTCGGAATGTCACCGTCCACCGCAGCGCCGAGGATCCTGACCAGTTTCTGACAGAAAAAAATCAGAAGCAGGATGAAGAGGATAGCCAGCTGGCTTTTCAGCGTCTCCCGCACCAGATATCTTATGATTATCACTATAAATACGCCCGTTAAAACCTGTCTTTGCTCGTTATTCTTCTCGTTCCAAGTGCGTTGGCTGCCCCCGCTCACCCCAGTCACATAGTTAGCTATGTTCCTGAGGATTCACGGCCTTGCCGCCTACCCGCAACGCGAATAATTTAGAGCACAGTTACTGGAAAATTGCTTGTTTCATGGCTTAAACGTCATTTATTCTCTTGAGTCGTCGAAAACATCGCTAAGATTAGATGACTCAGCGGTTTTACGTTTCAGACCCGGTTCTGACGAGCCAACATCGCGATATCGTTAAGATTAACACGAAGTCACCGCAACAGCGGACATGAGTTACGAAAGCTTGCAATTCTATCCGTAGCCACCGCCGTTGTCTTTAAGATTCAGGAGCGTAGTGCATGGAGTTCAGTGTAAAAAGCGGTAGCCCGGAGAAACAACGGAGTGCTTGTATCGTTGTTGGCGTCTTTGAACCACGCCGTCTCTCCCCGATAGCCGAGCAACTCGATAAAATAAGCGACGGCTATATCAGCGCGCTGCTGCGCCGTGGCGAGCTGGAAGGCAAACCAGGCCAGACTCTGCTGTTGCACCACGTGCCGAACGTGCTCTCCGAGCGCATTCTGCTGATTGGCTGTGGCAAAGAACGCGAGCTTGATGAGCGTCAGTATAAACAAGTTATCCAGAAAACCATCAATACGCTGAATGACACCGGCTCAATGGAAGCGGTTTGCTTCCTGACCGAGCTGCACGTCAAAGGCCGTAACAACTACTGGAAAGTACGCCAGGCGGTAGAGACAGCAAAAGAGACGCTGTACAGCTTCGACCAGTTGAAAACCAACAAAAGCGAGCCGCGTCGCCCGCTGCGTAAAATGGTGTTCAACGTCCCGACCCGTCGCGAACTGACCAGCGGCGAGCGTGCGATTCAGCACGGTCTGGCGATTGCTGCTGGCATCAAAGCGGCGAAAGATCTCGGCAATATGCCGCCGAACATCTGTAACGCGGCCTACCTCGCCTCTCAGGCACGCCAGCTGGCAGATGCTTACAGCAAGAACGTCATCACCCGCGTTATCGGCGAGCAGCAAATGCGCGAACTGGGCATGCATTCTTATCTGGCGGTCGGTAACGGCTCGCAGAACGAGTCCCTGATGTCGGTCATTGAATACAAAGGCAATCCGTCCGAAGATGCTCGTCCGATTGTGCTGGTCGGAAAAGGCCTGACCTTCGACTCCGGCGGTATTTCCATCAAGCCTGCCGAAGGAATGGACGAGATGAAGTATGATATGTGCGGCGCAGCAGCCGTTTACGGCGTGATGCGGATGGTCGCTGAGCTTCAGTTGCCGTTGAACGTGGTCGGCATTTTGGCGGGCTGTGAAAATATGCCAGGCGGACGCGCTTATCGTCCGGGCGACGTTCTGACCACAATGTCCGGCCAGACCGTTGAAGTGCTGAACACCGATGCGGAAGGCCGTCTGGTACTGTGTGACGTGCTGACTTACGTTGAACGCTTCGAGCCGGAAGCGGTTATCGACGTGGCGACGCTGACGGGCGCCTGCGTGATTGCGCTGGGCCATCACATTACCGGTCTGATGTCGAACCACAACCCGCTGGCGCATGAGCTTATCGGTGCGTCCGAACAGGCTGGTGACCGCGCGTGGCGTCTGCCGCTGGGCGACGAGTATCAGGAACAGCTGGAAACCAACTTTGCGGATATGGCCAACATCGGCGGCCGCCCTGGCGGCGCAATTACCGCAGGGTGCTTCCTGTCACGCTTTGCTCGCAAGTATAACTGGGCACACCTGGATATCGCTGGCACCGCATGGCGTTCAGGCAAAGCCAAAGGTGCAACCGGTCGTCCGGTCGCCCTGCTGTCTCAGTTCCTGCTGAACCGCGCTGGTTTTTCCGGTGAAGAGTAACGGCGAAGAGTAAGTTTCAACCGCGTTCCCCGGCGGGCTTGCCTGCCGGGTTTGCAATCCCCATATTCATTCTATCCCCTTTGGATTTCGGGTTGCATCACGGCGGCAACGAAGAGAATCCCCAGGAGCATAGATAACTATGTGACTGGGGTGAACGCAGGCAGCCAACAAAGAGGCGGCCTGAAAGACAATGGGTATAGATTATGAAGAATGCGACGTTCTATTTGCTCGACAACGAAACCACCGCCGACGGCTTAAGTGCCGTGGAGCAGCTGGTGTGTGAACTGGCGGCGGATCGTTGGCGCGCGGGAAAACGCATTCTGATCGCCTGTGAAGACGAGAAGCAGGCCATTCGCCTTGATGAGGCGCTGTGGTCGCGGCCGCCGGAAAGCTTTGTGCCGCACAATCTGTCGGGCGAAGGCCCGCGTGGTGGCGCACCGGTGGAAATCGCCTGGCCGCAGAAGCGCAACAGCAGCCCGCGGGATATCTTGATAAGCCTGCGCGTTGGCTTTGCAGATTTTGCCACTGCTTTCACAGAAGTGATAGACTTCGTTCCTCACGAGGATTCTTTAAAACAACTGGCGCGCGACCGCTACAAAGCGTACCGCATGGCTGGTTTTAACCTGAATACGGCAACCTGGAAATAATGGAAAAGACATACAACCCACAAGATATCGAACAGCCGCTTTACGAGCACTGGGAAAAGCAGGGCTATTTCAAACCGAATGGTGATGAAAGCCAGGAAAGCTTCTGCATCATGATCCCGCCGCCGAACGTCACCGGCAGTTTGCATATGGGTCATGCCTTCCAGCAAACCATCATGGACACCATGATCCGCTACCAGCGCATGCAGGGCAAAAACACCCTGTGGCAGGCCGGTACTGACCATGCGGGTATCGCAACCCAAATGGTGGTTGAGCGTAAAATTGCCGCTGAAGAAGGTAAAACCCGTCACGACTACGGTCGCGATGCCTTTATCGACAAAATTTGGCAGTGGAAAGCCGAATCTGGCGGCACCATTACCCGCCAGATGCGCCGTCTCGGGAACTCCGTAGACTGGGAGCGCGAGCGTTTCACGATGGATGAAGGCCTTTCCAATGCCGTGAAAGAAGTCTTCGTCCGCCTGTACAAAGAAGATCTGATCTACCGTGGTAAGCGTCTGGTCAACTGGGACCCGAAACTGCGCACCGCAATTTCCGATCTGGAAGTGGAAAACCGCGAGTCTAAAGGCTCAATGTGGCACATCCGCTATCCGCTGGCTGACGGCGCGAAAACCGCCGATGGCAAAGATTACTTAGTGGTCGCGACCACCCGTCCGGAAACCCTGCTGGGCGATACCGGCGTGGCCGTTAACCCGGAAGATCCGCGTTATAAAGACTTGATCGGCAAGTTCCTGGTGCTGCCGCTGGTTAACCGCCGCATTCCGATTGTGGGCGATGAACACGCCGACATGGAAAAAGGCACCGGCTGCGTGAAAATCACCCCGGCGCACGATTTCAACGACTATGAAGTCGGTAAACGTCACGCCCTGCCGATGATCAACATCCTGACCTTTGACGGCGATATCCGCGAAAACGCGCAGGTGTTCGATACCAAAGGCGAAGAGTCTGACGCTTATTCCGCAGATATCCCGGCTGAATTCCAGAAGCTGGAGCGCTTTGCCGCGCGTAAAGCCGTGGTTGCGGCTATCGACGCACTCGGCCTGCTCGAAGAGATCAAACCGCACGACCTGACCGTGCCGTACGGCGATCGTGGCGGCGTGGTTATCGAACCGATGCTGACTGACCAGTGGTATGTCCGTGCCGATGTGCTGGCGAAGCCGGCTGTTGAAGCGGTTGAAAACGGCGATATCCAGTTCGTGCCGAAGCAGTACGAAAACATGTATTTCTCCTGGATGCGTGACATTCAGGATTGGTGTATCTCTCGCCAGCTGTGGTGGGGTCACCGTATTCCGGCGTGGTACGACAACGAAGGCAACGTCTACGTCGGTCGCACCGAAGATGAAGTGCGTAAGGATTATAACCTGAGCACTGACGTTTCCCTGCGCCAGGACGAAGACGTGCTCGACACCTGGTTCTCTTCCGCGCTGTGGACGTTCTCTACCCTCGGCTGGCCGGAAAACACCGACGCCCTACGTCAGTTCCACCCGACCAGCGTGATGGTTTCTGGCTTCGACATCATCTTCTTCTGGATCGCCCGCATGATCATGATGACCATGCACTTCATCAAAGATGAAGACGGCAAGCCGCAGATCCCGTTCAAGACCATCTACATGACCGGTCTGATTCGTGATGATGAAGGCCAGAAGATGTCCAAATCCAAGGGCAACGTGATTGATCCACTGGATATGGTTGACGGTATTTCATTGGCAGACCTGCTGGAAAAACGTACCGGCAACATGATGCAGCCGCAGCTGGCGGAGAAAATCGCCAAACGTACCGAGAAGCAATTCCCGGACGGCATCGAGCCGCACGGCACTGACGCCCTGCGCTTCACCCTGGCGGCGCTGGCCTCTACGGGCCGCGACATCAACTGGGACATGAAACGCCTGGAAGGCTACCGTAACTTCTGTAACAAGCTGTGGAACGCCAGCCGCTTCGTGCTGATGAACACTGAAGGAAATGATTGTGGCTTCAACGGCGGTGACATGACGCTGTCGCTGGCGGACAGGTGGATCCTCGCTGAGTTCAACCAGACCATCAAAGCTTACCGTGATGCGCTGGACAACTTCCGTTTCGATATCGCTGCGGGCATCCTGTACGAGTTCACCTGGAACCAGTTCTGTGACTGGTATCTGGAACTGACCAAACCGGTCATGACCGGGGGTTCAGAAGCAGAACTGCGCGGCACTCGCCACACGCTGGTGACCGTGCTGGAAGGCCTGCTGCGTATCGCGCATCCGATCATTCCGTTCATCACCGAAACCATCTGGCAGCGCGTAAAGGTGATTGCCGGTATTTCCGCCGATACCATCATGCTGCAGCCGTTCCCGGCATTCGATGCCGCTCAGGTGGATGACGCTGCGCTGGCTGATACTGAATGGCTGAAGCAGGCAATCATCGCGGTGCGTAATATTCGCGCCGAAATGAACATCTCTCCGGGTAAACCACTGGAACTGCTGCTACGCGGTTGCAGCAAAGAAGCAGAGCGTCGTGTGAACGACAACCGCAGCTTCCTGCAAACCCTGGCGCGTCTGGAAAGCATCACCGTGCTGCCTGCCGATGATAAAGGTCCGGTCTCCGTGACCAAAATTATCGACGGCGCTGAGCTGCTGATCCCGATGGCGGGTCTCATCAACAAAGAAGATGAGCTGGCGCGTCTGGCGAAAGAAGTGGCGAAAATCGAAGGTGAAATTGGCCGCATCGAAAGCAAACTGTCTAACGAAGGTTTCGTGGCGCGCGCACCGGAAGCGGTTATCGCCAAAGAGCGCGAGAAGCTGGACGGCTACGCGGAAGCAAAAGCTAAGCTGATTGAACAGCAAGCGGTTATCGCTGCGCTGTAATCGCAGTAGAAATGACAAGGCCGGGCAAATGCCCGGCCTTTTTATTGGGATCGCCGTTAGATAAACGGAATCGCAGGCATCGTTCCGCGTGACACCGCGGTAAAGAAACCTTCGTCGTTCGGTTCATCCGTATCGCGTAACTCGATTGCATCAAGGTCACCCACAACACAGGTATTGTTTGCCAGGTAACGAATAAAGCGCATTTTCGCCCATGGGTAGGCAAGACCGCAGGTCAACATCGTCGCAAGGCTCAATACCAGTATCTGCATCAGCAGACCGACGAACGTCACAGTTGAACGAAAAGTCAGCGTATTGCCCAGGCACAACCCGTTAATAAACAGATTACGCAATGCCGTCATTGCGAAGATTGACATCAACATAACGCCAGCGAAATAAAGAAGATAACTCGCAATGATTTGCCCTTGATATTCCATCACCATCGCGACTTTTGATGCGTCATCCATTCCCTCCATTGACATTCCCATCATAAACGCCATAAAGAATGGTCCCATTAATTTACCAATAACAATCATAAACGGGATCAGTATCAGCATTGTCACGGTGAAAATAGCGATACAGCGCTTGATAGAGACGTTGATGCTAAATTGATGAATTCCAAAACGGGCATTTTTACCCAATAACTGCATCCATTTCCCATAAATAATGCCGTTCACCACGCCAATAGCGACCAGAGCCAACACAACTATTGCTACCAATTGAATGAGTGCACCATGCAAACTTTCGGGTAACCCCATCATTCTGTTGAAGCCAGAAATGATGAGCACAACCGCGAGACCAAGCAGCACCGGTAACCCAAGCATCGTCCATAGCGCTGTTTTGGCACTGCATGTGAAGCCAAAGCGCACCTCGTTAAGCTGCGTCATCATGGCCTGATAGCGCAGTCCTTTCACCGCCATCAACGGCATCAATATAATCAGGACAATGAAGGGAAGCAGGCTCAATTTTGGGCTGATCATTGAGCAAACCAATGTAGTAACCAAAAAGAGGATGCCGATCAGCAACCAACTGACAAAAAAAGTGCCACCAGTGGCATGATAATGGAATTTTTTGCCATTCAGTTCCATATTTTCATAAATATAGCGACGACTTTTAACAAATGCCCATGGAAGATATATCCCTAGCGTAACAATCGTCAATAATAAATTAACCAAGCAGATAACAAAGAAAGCACTGCCCTTTCCGTGAAATTTAAAATTATGCAATAAAACAGGAGAATCACTCTCACTATTAATCATATTAAAAACACTCCATTTTATTAAAACATATAAATTTGATAGATATTTGTCTTTCCATTTAATCGCAGAGTATGTCGGCCCTTTAACTTGACAACAAGTCCGAGAATTCCTGGAATCGTCCCTTGCACGCAGTTTGCGAGAATGGTATTAAAGAAAAAGATGAGCCCCGTATTTTATATTGAGCAATAAAATGAATTTTTCTCCTGATCCAAACCTTCTCCTGCGCACTCTGGTGCCAGAAGATAATCCAGCCATCGCAGGTGTCATCCGCGAAGTCTCCGCCGAATATGGTCTTACCGCCGACAAAGGCTACACCGTTGCCGACCCGAATCTGGATGAGTTATATCAACTGTACAGCCAGCCAGGCCACGCCTATTGGGTGATTGAGCAAGACGGCAAGGTGGTTGGCGGCGGCGGTGTCGCGCCACTGAAATGCAGCGAGCGCGGGATTTGCGAACTGCAAAAAATGTATTTTCTCCCCACCGCGCGTGGCAAAGGCATGGCGAAGAAACTGGCGTTAATCGCGATGGATCACGCCCGCGAACAGGGGTTTACCCGCTGCTATCTGGAAACGACTGCTTTTCTGAAAGAGGCCATTGCGCTGTATGAGCATCTCGGCTTTGAGCATATTGATGAGCCACTCGGCTGTACCGGGCATGTCGATTGCGAAGTGCGGATGCTGAAAACGCTGTGATAAAAAGCGGGCAGCATTGCGCTTTGCCCGCCATTGTCTCTTATTCCAGCGGCACACCGCTGTGAAAACGAAATTCTTCATCTGGCGTTGAAATCAGCGCCGCTTCGACTTCGCCAAAAAAGCGTACCCGCAGCGTGATATCGACGTCGGACACCTGCTGAGCCAGCGTCAAATAATCCTGATAATGCCTCGCCTCTGAGCGCAGCAGCGACAGATAAAACGTGCGTAAATCGTCATCCAAATGCGGTGCCAGCGCGGCAAAACGCTCGCAGGAACGCGCTTCGATATACGCGCCACAAATCAGTTTGTCGATGAGCGTCAGCGGCTCGTGAGTGCGCACCTCTTTCAACATACCTTTGGCATAACGACTGGCGGTGATTTTCACATACGGGATCTCACGCGCAATCATGATTTCCCGCACCTGCCAGAAATGATGCAGCTCTTCTTTGATAAGCAGCACCATGCTGTCGATAAGCTGACGACCCCACGGATCATCGGTCTGCGGCATAACGCTTTTGCTAATCTGCTTTTGCAGCGCCACAAAATCCGGTTCCGGTCCACCGCGAAACGCAAAGGCCTCATACTGTTGTAGCCACGCCAATAACGCATCGGCACCGTCTTTATCTGCCACGTACTTGCGCACCAACAGCATCGCGGTCTGGGCGGCTTTAAGCTCACAAACAAGATGGTCGGTTAACAGCAGCGGAAGATGTTTCGGGCAACGGGCTTTGTCAGTCCACGCCTGCGGCGTAGGGCACTGGAGGAATGTTAAAACGGGAGCGAGTATTTGCGGGTAGTCCATTTGTCTTGCGCGGTCTCGTGAACAGGATGCGGCAACGGGCGTCGCCGCATCAGTCATAACTTAGTGGCGAACGCCGTCATCATCTTCGTCGACGAGATCTTCGTCGACGAGATCTTCGTCGTCATCGCCTTCTTCGCCTTCACCGTTTGGATCTTCGAAGTAGGTTCCCCAGCCGTCATATTCCACGCCAAATTTCTCAGCCAGATTCATCAGCTGTTCAACCTGAGCGTCGATAAGTTCCGGGTTCAGCGCACATTCGCTGAGTGCGTCGCAGCAGATAACCACTTCGCCGCCCTCTTCCACTTCCAGCTCTTCTGGCTCGGTCACTTCGTAACCCATTTTGAAGACTTCTACCGCCACTTTTTCCAGCGTTTCAAAATCGTCCGCGGAGAAATGGTGCTCGATGGTGTACAGCGCGTCTGGATCGCTGCCATCATCCAGTAACTCTTCAATAATCAGACGCGTTTCTTCACGCTGCTCTTCCAGGTGTTCAGGGTTTGCCATAACTCGTTCCTCATGATGTGCGGCAGATACGTCTATTTTCACATACCGCAGTCATTGCCTCCACCTTTACCACAAAGATTTGTGAAACAGGGTTGCAAATGAATATTCATACATATAAATTGAATTTTAATTCAATAAGTGGCGTGTGCCATGAGAGGGAAAAATGTCTGCGTTATACCAGAAGCACTTTTTGAAATTACTCGATTTTACCCCTGCCCAACTCGCGCATCTTCTCGCGCTTTCGGCTCAACTGAAAGCCGATAAAAAGAGCGGCAACGAAGTGCCGCAACTGACCGGAAAAAACATCGCGCTCATCTTCGAAAAAGACTCGACCCGTACCCGATGCTCTTTCGAAGTTGCCGCATTCGATCAGGGCGCCCACGTCACCTGGCTCGGCCCAAGCGGCAGCCAGATTGGCCATAAAGAATCGATTAAAGACACCGCTCGCGTGCTGGGCCGGATGTACGACGGTATTCAGTATCGCGGCCACGGGCAGGAAGTGGTGGAAACATTAGCGCAGTACGCAGGCGTTCCGGTGTGGAACGGGCTGACGAATGAGTTTCATCCGACCCAACTTCTGGCCGATTTGCTGACCATGCAGGAACATTTGCCGGGCAAAGCGTTCAACGACATGACGCTGGTGTATACCGGTGATGCGCGTAACAACATGGGTAATTCGATGCTTGAAGCCGCAGCACTCACCGGGCTGAATTTGCGTCTGGTTGCGCCGCAAAGCTGCTGGCCGGACGCGAGCCTGGTCGCGGAATGCAAAGCGCTGGCGCAGAAAAACGGCGGTGATATTGTCCTGACCGAAGACATTTCCACAGGCGTGAAAGGCGCTGATTTTATCTATACCGATGTGTGGGTCTCGATGGGCGAAGCGAAGTCAAAATGGGCCGAACGCATCGGGCTGTTGCGTGACTATCAGGTGAATAAAAACATGCTGGCACTGACCGGCAACCCCCAGGTGAAGTTCCTGCACTGCCTGCCCGCCTTCCATGATGACCAGACCACGCTCGGTAAGCAAATGGCCGAAGAGTACGGTTTACACGGTGGAATGGAGGTGACGGATGAGGTCTTTGAGTCAAAAGCCAGTATCGTTTTCGATCAGGCCGAAAACCGGATGCACACCATTAAAGCAGTGATGGTCGCGACGTTGAGTCAGTAATTTTTGCCCGGTGGCACTACGCTTGAGCGGGCCTACGCGACTGTAGGTCTGATAAGCGCAGCGCCATCAGGCATTAATTTACTCTACCAACATCTTCACCACGGCTTTGCGCACTTTGGCTGGCGCGCCGACGGCACAGAGCGGTTTATGCACTTCGCCTGGATAGAACACCACGAAATCCCCTTCGCTCAGCACCACGGTTTTTTCCTGTACGCCTTCCGGCAGAAACGCGATGTCTTTATCCGCCAGCCAGTCGGTGTCCGGTTTGCCTGCGGGCTGAGTGCTGAACGTCATACCTTCCACGCCTTTCAGAATGATTTGGATGTCCAGATAACGCGCATGGTACTCGGCGCGGCGCTCAGCAAACGGCGCGGTGCTGTCTTCTGAAATCAGATAAAACAGGCGATTGCCGTCGATGTCATGCTTCCCGAGCGGTGTCGCTTCGGTGACATGCGCTTTAACGTGTTCGATAGCCTGACGCAGTTCCAGCGGCAGCCAGTCATGTAAATGGTGAATATTTCCGGCGATCATAAAAACCCCTTAATATAAAACAATGTTTCAATTTTATTTTTTATACCGCCAAATGCACCGTCCTGCCATCTGTTTTTTGTGGATATTTGCGTCCGCGCAGAAATCCGTAAGCAATCGTTTTCCTGTCTGTGAACGAATCGCTTGATCCGTAAGCAGAGCTGCGTATAATGCCAGCCGTTTGCCCGGAGGAAGCATGATTAACTGCGTTCGACATTTTGTCTTATCGCGTCTGAAAACAGGCGCTGGCCTGCCGTTTTTCTTCCGTTGCATCCCCCATTTCAAGAGCCCCTTTTTAAGGGGCTTTTTTTTTGCCCAGGCGTCAGGAGATAACAATGGCTAACCCGCTATATCAAAAACATATCATTTCCATAAACGATCTCAGCCGCGAAGACCTTGAACGGGTACTGGCGACTGCCGCCAAATTAAAAGCACACCCGCAGCCGGAGTTGCTAAAACATAAGGTTATCGCCAGCTGCTTCTTCGAAGCCTCTACCCGCACCCGTTTATCGTTTGAAACGTCGATGCATCGTCTGGGTGCGAGCGTGGTCGGCTTCTCCGACGGCGCTAATACGTCGCTTGGCAAAAAAGGTGAAACGCTGGCTGACACTATTTCTGTTATCAGCACCTACGTGGACGCGATTGTGATGCGTCACCCACAAGAAGGCGCGGCGCGTCTGGCCACCGAATTTTCGGGCGGTATTCCGGTTCTCAACGCCGGAGACGGCGCAAACCAGCACCCGACGCAAACCCTGCTGGATCTGTTCACAATTCAGGAAACCCAGGGCCGTCTGGAAAATCTCAGCATTGCGATGGTGGGCGACCTGAAATATGGCCGCACTGTGCATTCCCTGACCCAGGCACTGGCGAAGTTTAACGGCAACCGTTTCTACTTTATCGCCCCGGACGCGCTGGCGATGCCGCAGTACATTCTCGATATGCTCGACGAAAAAGGCATCGCCTGGAGCCTGCATGGCACCATCGAAGAAGTGATGGCAGACGTGGATATTCTGTATATGACCCGCGTGCAGAAAGAGCGTCTGGACCCATCCGAATACGCCAACGTGAAAGCGCAGTTTGTTCTGCGCGCGGCGGATCTGGAAGGTGCTCGCAACAACATGAAAGTGTTACACCCGCTGCCACGCATTGATGAAATCACCACCGATGTCGATAAAACGCCGCACGCCTGGTACTTCCAGCAGGCCGGTAACGGCATCTTCGCGCGCCAGGCATTACTGGCACTGGTTCTGAACAGCGATTTGGCTCTGTAAGGGGAAAAACGATGACACACGATAATAAACTTCAGGTAGAAGCCATCAACCGTGGCACGGTAATTGACCATATCCCGGCGCAAATTGGCTTTAAATTGCTGACGCTCTTCAAACTGACCGAAACCGACCAGCGCATTACTATCGGCCTGAATCTGCCGTCCGGTGAAATGGGCCGTAAAGATCTGATTAAAATCGAAAATACGTTTCTGACCGACGAGCAGGTGAACCAATTGTCGCTGTACGCCCCGCACGCGACGGTTAACCGCATCGACAATTATGACGTGGTCGGGAAATCACGCCCGAATCTGCCGGAGCGTATCGAAAGCGTATTAGTGTGCCCAAACAGCAACTGCATCAGCCACGCGGAGCCGGTGCCTTCAAGCTTTAGCGTGAGAAAACGCGCCAACGATATCGCCCTGAAATGCAAATACTGTGAAAAAGAGTTCTCCCACACCGTGGTGTTGTCCAACTAATTGAGGTTGGTATCAGGTGCCTGGCTCTCTATAATGGCCGGGTTTTGTATAAACCACCGCAACTTATACTCTAAATAATTCGAGTTGTAGGACAAGAGGCGTAACCGAATTGAACAGCGCTAGCGCTGGCCCCGAAGGGGTGAGGCCAAAGGCCGAATCACGCGGCAAGGCCAGGAATCCCCAGGAGCTGACTTGAGTAAGTGACTGGGGTGACAAATCTGTCTGGAACAGATTTGAGCGCTGTACACAGCGACCCTTCAGGGCGAGGCCCAGAACGGGCCGAGTAATGAGTGCAGCCAACACCCCTACAACTTGAAGTATGACGAGTTTATAAAGGAGAAATCATGAGCAAAATTATCGCGACGGAAAATGCACCAGCAGCCATTGGCCCATACGTTCAGGGCGTTGATTTAGGCAGTATGATTATCACTTCCGGCCAGATCCCGGTGTGCCCAAAGACCGGCACCGTAGCGGAAGATGTGGCGGCGCAGGCGCGTCAGTCACTGGAAAACGTACAGGCTATCGTTGAAGCCGCAGGCCTGAAAGTCGGCGATATCGTGAAAACCACTGTTTTCGTGAAAGATCTGAACGATTTCGCCACCGTTAACGCCACCTACGAAGCATTCTTCACCGAGCACAAAGCCACGTTCCCGGCACGCTCTTGTGTCGAAGTCGCACGTCTGCCGAAAGATGTGAAGATTGAAATCGAAGCCATCGCGGTTCGTCGCTAATAGCGATTGCCCGGCGGCACTTTCGTTTGCCGGGCCTACGCTGATGGAAGCCGGATAAGCGTAAGCGCCATCCGGCTTCGACAATAACGCTTACTCTATCCGCGTCGCCCGCAGCAGCGTTTCCAGCGGGTACACCGCCGCAATCACTACTTCATCCTGAGTTTTCGCCGCCTCATCGAGCTGCGACTGAATCGACGCATACTCTTTGTCATCAAGCGTCCCCTGACGCGCCACTAAATCCGTCAACCGCAACCCCAGCGCCGCCAGTTTATCGACCTGCAATGCCACCGGTTTCATGCTGGTTAGCTGATGATTGCCATCGGTCAGCAGCAGCACATCGGCGGTATTATTCTGCCAGCGGGTAAAGACGTGACGCAGCGCATCGGCGCTTTCATTATCTTCCGCGTCGCTGATCAGGTTTTCCGCCCATTCGTTGAGATGGCGCACGGTGTCGCTTTCCGCCGGTAACGCGTCGGCAAAACGGTTTAACGGTTCAAACTGATGGTAATTTCCGGCCTGGAATTTGAGATGCTGACGGGTGTAATACTGTGCGGGTTCAATGGCCTGCGCGAGCACCTGTAACGGCAGCGTGCTGCCGCCGTTCGCCAGACGGGTAAACTGCACCAGTTGTTGCGTGTGCTGTTGCAACCCAACAGACACCGTCGACCAGCTGTCGATGGCCTGTAAGCGCTGGTACATGTTGTCGGTATCGTTCACGTCTTTCGCCGACCACAGACGCTCTGCCACCACGAATCCGCGCGGCCACAGACGAATATCGAGCACTGGCGCAACGATATTTTCCGCCCACAGCGCCGCTTCACCACCGAGCAGATTTTTTTGCTGCGCCTCGTCCGGCACTACCGGCTGAATGCCCGCTGGCACGTCATCCAGACGCTCACCGCTCACCGGATATCGCACGTTGCCGACGAGGAAATAGCCGCCGAGCCGGTCGTCATGAATATTTAGCACCGGACGGGTTTCCCCCATCCAGGTATCGACGGTAAAGGTCACCTGATCAGGGCTTATCCATTCAATGTCATCCACCGCGCGTCGTGATTTGCCTTTGAAATCAATAAACCCACGCCACTCCTGATCGCCTTTCACCAGCGTAAACGTGCCTTCTACCGCGCTACCTTTCAGGCGCGGCATGACGAACGTCCAGCTCTGCGCGCTATCCGCGTCGTTGATTTTGTCGATGCCGTTCAGCCCCGTTGGCACGATTTCATTACGGTAGTGATAAGCGGCACTTTGCGGCTGATCGAGATAGAAACCGGTGGAAAGAATGCCTTTGTAGCCATTTTTCGCCACCTCACCGAGCGCGTCCTGCCCTTGCCACGACTGGATCAGAATACTTTTCGGCAGGTCTGGATGGTAAATCTCATCCCAGCCCACCATTTGACGATGGTGTTTTTCGAGGATCGTTTCCAGACGACGGTTGAAATAGGCCTGTAACGCATGACTGTCCGCCAGCTTGTTTTCCTGCATGAATTTCTGAATAGCCGGGTTGTTTTTCCACTGCGTATCGTCAACTTCATCGCCGCCGATATGCAAATACGGATCGGGGAAGATCGCCGTCAGTTCGCCGATCATCGCGTCAGCGAAGGTGTACGTCGCGTCTTTGGTTGGATCGAGAACGGGTTTCAGCACGCCCCAATGACGTTCCATTTCATACGGTCCCGGCGCGCTCATCAGTTCCGGGTAAGCGACCGCAATCGCCGACGCGTGCCCCGGCATGTCGATTTCCGGCACCACGCGAATGCCGCGATCCGCCGCGTAACGCACGATCTCTTTCATCTGCGCCACGGTGTAAAACTTGCCGTCGCTGGCAAGCTGCTGCAATTTCGGATAGCGCGTCGACGCGAAGCGCCAACCCTGATCGTCGGTCAAATGCCAGTGGAAAACGTTCAGCTTCGCCGCCGCCATGCCGTCGAGCTGGCGTTTAATATCTTCGATTGGCAGGAAATGGCGCGCGGAATCCAGTAACACACCACGCCATGGGAAGCGCGGAGAGTCATTAATGGTGACATACGGGATCGCCGTATTATCCGGCCCGTTCTGAACCAGTTGCAGCAGCGTTTCTATTCCGTGCAGCGCGCCAAAACGGGTGTTGGCAGTGAGCTTCACGCCCGTTTCATCCACCACCAGCTTGTAGCTTTCATCGCTGTCCGGGCGCGGGATGGCGGGCACTTTATGGGCAATAACAATATCAATGGTTGGCGTTTTAGCGGGTGAATTCTGCGGCATCATTTCCCAGCCGGTCTGGCGGGAAATCCTGTCACGCAGACGGTTGACCGCCTCACCCAAATCATCGCCGCTGAGATTAATGGTGAGCTGATTATTCAGCACCAGTGCCCCTTGAGCCGATGGGCGTTCGAGCTGAGCCGGCCACGGCATCAGCGGTAAATCTCCGGCAGGCGTTGCTATCGCCATGCCGCTCAGGAGCAGTCCGGTCGTCAACAAGCTGTAACGCACAGTTTTAAGCATGAGGGTTCCTTTAAGACGGGCCAAAAAATAGCAATCCATTGAGGTAACACGCGGGGTTCAGGGGGTCAAGCGCGAGGCACGACATGGCTCACAACTTGCTGGAATTCAGTGAAATTCCAGGCATAGAGAAATGCCCGATGGCGCTTCGCTTATCAAGCCTACAACATACGCTGTAGACCCGGCAAACGCAGCGCCACCGGGCATTAATTTCTTATTGCCAGCCGTAGCGGCGGGTATAGAACCCTTTCACCAGTTGGGTCAGCGTCATGTAGCCGACCAGAATCGCCACCAGCCACGGGAAGTATGACAGTGGCAACGGCTGCAACGACAGATAAGTCGCCAGCGGTGAGAACGGCAGCGCAATCCCGACCACCATCACCACCAGCGTCATCACAATCAGCGGCCATGCGGCGCGGCTCTGGATAAACGGAATACGGCGCGTGCGGATCATGTGCACGATCAGCGTCTGCGATAACAAGCCCACCACGAACCAACCGGACTGGAACAGCGTCTGGTGCTCTGGCGTGTTGGCGTGGAACACAAACCACATCAGGCAGAACGTCAGAATGTCGAAAATGGAGCTGATCGGGCCGAAGAAAATCATAAAGCGCCCCAACTCCGACGGGTTCCAACGCTGTGGCTTCTGGATTTGCTCATCATCAACATTATCAAACGGGATTGCCACCTGGGATACATCGTACAGCAGGTTCTGGATCAGTAAGTGCAATGGCAACATTGGCAGGAACGGCAAGAAGGCGCTCGCCACCAGCACGCTAAACACGTTACCGAAGTTAGAACTGGCAGTCATTTTGATGTATTTCAGCATATTGGCGAATGTCCGACGGCCTTCGATGACCCCTTCTTCCAGCACCATCAGACTTTTTTCCAGCAGAATAATGTCTGCCGCTTCACGGGCAATATCCACCGCGCCGTCAACGGAAATCCCGATATCCGCCGCGCGCAAAGCGGGTGCATCGTTAATGCCGTCGCCCATAAAGCCAACCACATGCCCTTCGCGTTTCAGCAACGTCACGATGCGCTCTTTATGCATTGGCGTCAGGCGCGCAAACAGCGTGGTGCGTTTCGCCAGTGCGGCCAATTTGTCGTCGCTCATCGCGTCGAGATTACTGCCCACCACCACATCACCCACTTCCAGCCCGACTTCATGGCACACTTTCGCCGCCACCAGTTCGCTGTCGCCGGTCAAAATTTTGACGGTGATACCGCTCGCTTTCAGCGCTTTCAATGCCGGAGCGGTGGTTTCTTTCGGCGGATCGAGGAACGCAATGTAACCTTCGAGGATCAGGTCCGATTCATCAATGCGCTGATAATCCCCTTCGCGCGCAGGCAGATATTTGGTCGCCACCGCGACTACGCGCAGCCCTTGCCGATTCAACGTGTCGGTCACACGTTTAATGCGGCGCAGCATGGTGTCGTCCAGCGGCACAATCTCACCGTTGTAGCGCACTTGGGTACAGACGTTGAGGATCTCCTGCAACGCGCCTTTGCAAATCAGCTGATGCACATTCTCCTGTTCAGCGACCACCACCGACATCCGACGGCGTTCGAAGTCGAACGGGATCTCGTCGATTTTCTGCCAGCGTTCAGACAGGTTGCGCGCCGACTCTTCGCCAACACCTTCCAGTACGGCGGTATCGAGCAAGTTTTTCAGCCCGGTTTGATAATGGCTGTTAAGCCAGGCGTTATGCAGCACGCGTTCGCTGGTTTTCCCCGATACATCGGTGTGGTTCTCCAGCACAATTTTGTCCTGGGTCAGGGTGCCGGTTTTGTCGGTGCAGAGAATATCCATCGCGCCAAAGTTCTGAATAGCGTCGAGGTGTTTCACAATCACTTTTTGTTTCGACAGCTTCACCGCCCCGCGCGCCAGCGTCGAGGTGACGATCATCGGCAGCATTTCCGGGGTCAGACCGACCGCCACAGAGAGCGCGAACAGCGCCGCTTCCCACCAGTCGCCTTTGGTGTAGCCGTTAATCAGCAGCACCACCGGCGCCATCACCAACATGAAGCGGATAAGCAACATGCTGACCCGGCTAATGCCTTTCTGGAACGCATTCGGCTCGTTTTCCTGTTCGCTCACGCGCCCGGCCAGTTGGCCAAACCAGGTGTTACCGCCTGTTGCGAAGACAATCGCCTGTGCGGAACCGCTCACCACGTTGGTGCCCATAAAGCACAGAGTATCGCTTTCAAGCGGATTATTTTGCTGTGGCTCACGAGTGCGCGCCACTTTTTCCACCGGCAGCGATTCACCGGTCAACGAAGCCTGCGCCACGAACAGATCGCGCGCCTGGAACACGCGCAGATCTGCTGGGATCATATCGCCCGCCGACAGTTTAACGATGTCGCCCCGCACCAGCCTGTCGATAGGGATCTCCTGCCAGCGGCTTTCGCCCCGATCGTTTACCACCCGCAGCACCGTGGCGGTATTGCTGACCATCGCTTTCAGCGCATCCGCCGCTTTGGTGGAACGCGCTTCCTGAATGAAATTCAGCAGCGTGGAAATCACCACCATCAGCGCGATCACGCCCGCAGCGAACACGTCTTCGGTGGAATAGGAAATGACGCCAAGAATGGTCAGCAGCAGATTGAACGGGTTGCGGTAGCACAGCCACAGATGCACCCACCACGGCGACGGTTTCTGCGCTGGAATGACGTTGCTGCCGTGCTGTTCGCAGGCGTCTTCAACTTCCTGGGCGTTTAACCCTTCCGGGTGGCTGTTGAAAGCACGCCAGATTTCGTTTTCATCCATCGCCGCGACGTTCAGACACTGTGTGCTTAATGAATCCGGGATCGGCGCAGTAGACAGGTTTTTGCCATCCAGCAGCGGAGCGCGGCTGACCAGACGATGTGGCAAATGGCGGCTGAGCTGGGCGATCAGCTGCCGGGTAATATTTTTCAACATAATGAGTCCCTCGGCGCTCGCCGTTCGGCGATCGCAGGTAACTTTCAGGCACGATAAAACCGTACCTGATGGGTACTTTTGAGTTAAAACAGGGACATCAAAGAGGTGACGTCACTGCCTTACGCGTTGTCCGGCAAGGCAGCGAAAGACTGGCTTACCGGAAGAAAATCATGCTCCATCGATGATGGGAAGTGGGATCGGGATCCATACGGCCTCCGGTAAGTGAAAGAAACACCGCGCGTTTTGTGCTGTAAAACTGACACTGCGCAGCGATAATGCCATTAGCATACGCGCCGATAACTAAACGGCACGTATACCAGACTTTACTCATTGAACTCTGCCTGAACCTGTTTACGCTCAATCAGGATCCCTTATAATCACACCGCCATCGCTGACACGGGAAAAAAGGATGCAAAACCGGCTGACCATTAAAGATATTGCGCGCTTAAGCGGCGTCGGGAAATCGACAGTTTCCCGCGTGCTGAACAACGAAAGCGGCGTCAGCCAGCGCACCCGCGAACGGGTGGAAGCGGTGATGAATCAGCACGACTTTTCCCCTTCCCGCTCGGCACGGGCAATGCGCGGTCAGAGCGATAAAGTGGTGGCGATCATTATGAGCCGTCTGGATTCGCTGTCAGAAAACCTCGCGGTGCAGACGATGCTCCCGGCGTTTTACGAGCAGGGTTACGACCCGATCATGATGGAAAGCCAGTTTTCGGCGGAAAAAGTGACGGAGCATCTCGGCATGTTGCGGCGGCGTAATATCGACGGCGTGGTGCTGTTTGGCTTTACCGGTATTACCGACGCGATGCTCACGCCGTGGCGCGAAACGCTGGTGATGCTGGCGCGAGACGCCAAAGGCATCGCCTCGGTGTGCTACGACGATGAAGGCGCCATCACGCTGTTGATGCAGCGCCTGTACGACAAAGGACACCGCCACATCAGCTATCTCGGCGTACCGCACAGCGACGTCACCACCGGCAAACGCCGTCACGATGCCTATCTGACTTTCTGCAAAAAACATAAACTGCATCCGGTCGCCGCTCTGCCGGGCCTGGCCATGAAACAGGGTTATGACGCCGTCGCCAGCGTTACCCACAGCGAAACCACTGCACTGGTGTGCGCCACCGATACGTTGGCGCTCGGCGCAAGCAAATATCTGCAAGAGCAGCGTAACGACACGCTCCAGCTCGCGAGTGTCGGCAACACGCCGCTGATGAAATTCCTGCACCCGGAAATCGTCACCGTTGACCCTGGCTACGGCGAAGCGGGTCGTCGGGCCGCGCATCAGCTGATCGAGCAAATCAACGGTCGCACCGAGCCGCAGCAATTGGTGATCCCCGCCGCCCTCGCCTGAATTCAACCGCCCTTAAACACGAATTATTGTGATCCTCGCCCTATTTCGGGAACGTTCCCATTTTACCCATTAAGCGAAACGGATAGGCTTGCTGACATCATTAAACAACGCGTATGCACTAAATCATTCAATCTGTATCAAGGCGGCAAGCACGAATATCCCCGGGAGCATACAAAACGATGTGACTGGGGTATGAGAGTGCAGCCAACGCAGAGACAGGTTGAAGGATGACGTGCGCAACCCTACAGTCATGAGGCTTCATGATGAGCAAAGTCAAACAACAGGATATCGATCGGCTGATTGAACGGGTCGGCGGTCGCAACAATATCGCCACCGTCAGTCACTGTATTACCCGCCTGCGTTTCGTGCTGAACGATCCGACGAAGGCCAGCCCGAAAGCCATCGAAGAATTGCCGATGGTTAAAGGCTGCTTCACCAACGCCGGACAGTTCCAGGTAGTCATCGGCACCGAAGTGGGCGATTACTACAAAGTGCTGATCGCCAGCACCGGGCAGGCCTCCGCCGATAAAGAACAGGCCAAACTGGCCGCGCGCCAAAACATGAAATGGCATGAGCGGATTATCTCGCATTTCGCAGAGATCTTCTTCCCGTTGCTGCCCGCGCTTATCAGCGGCGGCTTGATCCTCGGTTTCCGTAACGTCATCGGCGATGTGCCGATGAGCAACGGTCACACGCTGGCGCAGATGTATCCGGGGCTGAAAACCCTGTATGACTTCCTGTGGCTGATTGGCGAAGCCATCTTCTTCTATCTGCCGGTTGGCATTTGCTGGTCTGCGGTGAAGAAAATGGGCGGCACACCGATCCTCGGTATCGTGCTCGGCGTGACGCTGGTATCACCACAGCTGATGAATGCCTACGAACTCGGCAGCAAAATTCCGGACGTGTGGAACTTCGGCCTGTTCTCAATTGAGAAAGTGGGCTATCAGGCGCAGGTGATCCCGGCGTTGCTGGCGGGTCTGGCGCTCGGCTGGATTGAAATTCGCCTTAAACGCATCGTGCCAGATTACCTCTATCTGGTGGTTGTGCCGGTGTGTTCATTGATTCTCGCGGTGTTCCTCGCCCACGCCTTTATCGGCCCGTTTGGCCGCATGATTGGCGACGGCGTGGCCTTCGCGGTACGTCACTTGATGACCGGCAGTTTCGCACCGATTGGGGCCGCGCTGTTTGGTTTCCTGTATGCGCCGCTGGTGATCACCGGCGTACATCAGACCACGCTCGCTATCGATATGCAGATGATTCAGAGCATGGGCGGCACGCCGGTGTGGCCGCTGATTGCGCTGTCCAACATCGCCCAGGCGTCTGCGGTCGTCGGCATCATTATCTGTAGCCGTAAACACAACGAACGCGAAATTTCTGTTCCAGCCGCTATCTCTGCATTCCTCGGCGTGACCGAACCGGCGATGTACGGCATCAACCTGAAATACCGTTTCCCGATGCTGTGCGCGATGATCGGGTCGGGTCTGGCGGGACTGCTGTGCGGCCTGAACGGCGTAATGGCGAACGGAATTGGCGTCGGCGGTTTGCCGGGCATCCTCTCCATCCAGCCGACCTACTGGCAGATTTATGCCGTCGCGATGGCGATTGCAGTGATTATCCCGATTGTCCTCACCACGGCGGTGTACCAGCGTAAGTACCGTCAGGGCACGCTCCAGATTGTTTAACTCCTTTTGGGGCGCATTTGCGCCCCTCTCAGTTTTAACCAGGAAAGTCTTATGAATAACCTTCCCCACTGGTGGCAAAACGGCGTCATCTACCAGATCTATCCCAAAAGTTTTCAGGACACTACCGGCAGCGGCACCGGCGATTTGCGCGGCGTGACGCTGCGTCTGGACTATTTGAAAACTCTCGGAGTCGACGCTATCTGGCTCACGCCGTTTTATGTCTCTCCGCAGGTGGATAACGGCTACGACGTGGCGCATTACACCGCTATCGACCCGGCATACGGCACGCTGGACGATTTTGACGAACTGGTGGCCGAAGCCAAATCACGCGGTATCCGTATCGTGCTGGATATGGTGTTTAACCACACCTCGACGCAGCATCCGTGGTTCCGTGAATCGCTCAATCCAGACAGTCCGTATCGTCAGTTTTATATCTGGCGCGACGGCAAATCGGGCGAACTGCCGAACAACTGGCGTTCTAAATTTGGCGGCAACGCGTGGCAGTGGCACGCGGAAAGCGAACAATACTATCTGCACCTGTTCGCCCCCGAGCAGGCGGATTTGAACTGGGAAAATGAGGCCGTCCGTTCTGAGCTGAAAAAGGTGTGCGAGTTCTGGGCCGATCGCGGCGTCGACGGCCTGCGCCTTGACGTGGTGAACCTGATTTCCAAAGACCAGACCTTCCCGAACGACCCGGTTAGCGACGGGCGTTGTTTCTATACCGACGGCCCACGCGTGCATGAATTCCTGCAAGAGATGAGCCGCGATGTGTTTATTCCACGTGACCTGATGACCGTGGGCGAAATGTCCTCCACCACGCTCGATAACTGCCAGCAATACGCCTCGCTCGACGGCAATGAGCTGTCGATGACCTTCAACTTCCATCACCTGAAAGTCGATTATCCGGGCGGTGAAAAATGGACGCTCGCCAGGCCGGATTATGTGGCACTGAAAGCGCTGTTTAGTCACTGGCAGCAAGGGATGCACAACGTGGCGTGGAACGCGCTGTTCTGGTGTAACCACGACCAGCCGCGCATCGTTTCGCGCTTTGGTGACGAAGGGGAATACCGCGTTCCGGCGGCGAAAATGCTGGCGATGGTGCTGCACGGGATGCAGGGCACGCCGTACATTTATCAGGGCGAAGAAATCGGCATGACCAATCCGCATTTCGCGACGATTACCGATTATCGCGATGTGGAAAGCCACAATATGTACGCCGAACTGCGCGCTCAGGGGCGCGATGCCGATGAACTGCTGGCGATACTGGCCAGTAAATCCCGCGACAACAGCCGCACGCCGATGCAGTGGAGTGCAGAAAAAAACGGCGGTTTCACGACCGGCACGCCGTGGATTGGCTTGGGCGATAGCGTGCAGGACATTAACGCCGACGCGGCGCTGAAAGATAAGGACTCTGTCTTCTACACCTATCAGCAGCTTATCGCCCTGCGCAAAGCAGAGCCGCTGCTGACGTGGGGTAACTATCTGGATTTACTGCCGGAACATCCTTCGCTGTGGTGTTACCGCCGTGAGTGGCAGGGTCAGCAGTTGTTGGTGGTGGCGAACCTCAGCCGTGAAAGCCAATTGTGGCAACCGGACCCGGTAGACGGTGAGTGGGAAGTGGTAATGAGCAATTATCCGCAACCTGTCCATCAACCTGCCGCGATGACATTACGCCCGTTTGAAGCTGTGTGGTGGCTTGCGAAATAACGGGGGAAATCGCCCGGCGGCGCTAACGCTTGCGCGGGCCTACGGAGCACAGGCCTACAGATCTCGTTGGTATCGTAGGCCCGGTAAGCGTAGCGCCACCGGGCGTTTCTATCAGGCGTTCGGCACGCCCGCAACCGCTTCGGCGCTCTCTTTTTGCTGTGACGCATGTTCCTCTTTCGCTTTCAGGCGATCCCACGCGCGGAAGAACGGATAGTAAATCACCAGCGAAATCGCCAGATTCACCCCTTGCAGAATCGTCCCGGAGATATGCCCGCCGGTCGCCAGATAGCCGCTCAGGAAAATCGGCGTGGTGAACGGCAGCGCGATGCCCGCAGGCGGTGCCACAAGGCCGGTTGCCATCGCGGTGTAGCTGACAATCACCAGCAGCACCGGAGTCAGAATAAACGGCAGGAAGAAGTACGGGTTCATCACCAGCGGAATACCAAACACCATCGGTTCGCTGATGTTAAACAGCGCAGCCGGTGCGGCAATTTTACCGAGCTGTTTCATCTGCGCACTGCGGCTGCGGAACACCATAAAAATAACCAGCCCTAACAGCGCGCCCGTTCCCCCCGGCGCAATCCACAGGTCATAGAACTGCTGGGTAATGATGTGCGGAATCGGCAGTCCATTCTGGAACGCGGTCAGGTTTTCCGCCATGTTCGACAGCCACACCGGTTGAATGAACACCAGTACGATGGCGTCACCGTGCAGACCGAGCGTCCACAAAATACCGATCAGAATGACCGAAATAATCATCCCCGGCAGCGTACCGCCGACGTGATGCATCGGAATGCCAATAAGTGTGGCGATCATGCTGTTAATATCGCCAAACGGTGAGGCTTCTACCGCCAGACGCAGCGCCAGTACGACCGCCAGTACGCAGAAACCCGGTACCAGCGCGAGGAACGATTTCGCCACCGCTGGCGGCACGCCGTCCGGCATGCGGATAACCAGATTACGGTTGGCGACAAAGCGATAAATCTCGGTGGAAAGCAGCGAAATCACAATCGCCACAAACAGTCCCTGACTGCCAACAAAATTGATTGGAATCACCCCTTTCACCACTTCTGCCGCACCGTGAACGGGTGTAAACAGCGTGTTCTGCGGGATGGTCATCACGAACGCCACCAGCGACATCGCCCCGGCGGTGAGCGGATCGAGCGTGCGATACTTTTCCGCCAGGCGGTAAGCAATGCCGAAACTCGAAATCAGCGCCATGATGTCGTAGGTTGCCTTCACCGGATAGAGCATCTTATCGCGCCAGACGTCGCCGAACAGATGCGTCATCATATCGGCGTAGCCTGGCACGGGCAGGTAGGCAAAAATCAGGAAAAACGAGCCAATCAGCATAAACGGCATGTTGAGAATGATGCCGTCACGGACTGACAGGACGTGCTTTTGCCCGGCGATTTTCAGCGCGACGGGCATGACATAGCGTTCAATGAGCGTTGTTTTTGACATTTGTAACCCCGTCTCTTGCGTTAAAAAAATCGTTATTAATTAAATTGCGGTAACCACTGACGATTCAGGGTTAACACTTCTTCCAGCAAGGCCTGCGCGTCGGTCACGTTACCCACCAGCGGGTTCGTCACCAGCGCCAGCAACGCGCTTTCACGACAACCATGAACCGCCGCTTCAATCGTTAAGTGCTCGAACGCTTTCACCTGCTGCGTCAGGCCATTCATCGCCGGAGGCAGCGGGCCAAATGCCAGCGGGCGTGCGCCCTGTGCGTCGATAATGCTGTTGGTCTCTACCACCGCATCATCATCCAGCCCGTGAATAGCGCCGTTGTTGCGGGTGTTGACCACCATCTCTTTACCGAGGTTGTTGTGAATGGCGTTGATTAACTCCACCGCCACTTCGGAATAGTACGCGCCGCCACGGAAACTCAGCTGCTCCGGTTTCTCGTCGAGAGTCGGGTTGGCGTACAGCTCAAACAGTTCTTGTTCGACTTTCATCACCTGCTCGGCGCGCGTGCCTTTGCTTTTCGCCGCGTCAATTTCGTCTGCCAGCATCGCGGGCGTCAGCCAGAAATAACGGTGATACGGGCACGGGATCGCTTTTAGCGCCCGCAGGAAATCAGCAGGCCACGGCAGCTCTTTAATGTTGTTCATCGACAGCGCATTACCGTCGCACAGCATTTCAATCACCTCTGCCGTCACGTCTTTATGGTCCTGCATCACTTTGTGGATCCATACCATGTGGTTGAGTCCGGCAAAGCGCAGATTAAGCGTGGATTCATCGGCATCGAGCATTTTGCCGATCATGTGCTGCATGTTGATCGGCACATTGCACAGGCCGATGATTTTGGCTTTGCTGTAGCGACTGACCGCCTCGGTGACAATCCCTGCCGGGTTGGTGAAGTTCAGAATGAAGGCATCCGGTGCCAGTTCTTCTACTTTGCGCGCCACGTCCAGAATGACGGGGATGGTACGCAACGCTTTGGCAAAGCCGCCGACGCCGGTGGTTTCCTGGCCCAAAAGGTTGTACTTCAGCCCTAGCCGCTCATCCTGCGCCCGCGCCGCCAGTTGCCCGACGCGCAGCTGCGTCAGCACGAAATTTGCGCCGCGAATGGCGTCATCCAGCGTGAAATGGACGCTGACTTTGACGTGCTCAAGCCCTTTGTGTTTGAGCATGCGCTCGGTCAGCGCGGCAATAATGCCCACTTTCTCACGGCCCGATTCCACATCCACTAACGCCAGTTCCGTGACCGGAAGCTGCTCGTAGCGCACGATAATCCCTTCAATCAGTTCCGGGGTGTAGCTGCTGCCACCGCCGATGACGGCGATTTTCAATGGTTGCATGATGACCTCGTTTTCGGCACACAGAAGCCCGCGCGTGAACGCGAACGTCACGCGGAAGTGCCAGTCAGGATAAAAAGGAAAATCAGTGAGCGATAAGAGCCAGTGCTTTGTCGAGCACCGCAGCGCCGCGCATCATGCCGTAGTCGGCCATGTCGATAACCGCGACGGCTTTGCCTTGTGGCTCAGCAATGGCGGAAAGGCGGGCGATTTCATATTTGACCTGTGGGCCAAGCAGCACCACATCCGCGCCCGGCAGTTCGCGTTCAAATTCGGCGACGGGGACGGCGTAAATATCCAACTCCAGCGAGCGCAGTTGGGCTTCGGCTTTCATTTTGTTCACCAGCATGCTGGTCGACATTCCGGCGGCACAGCATAAAACGATTCGTTGCATGACTCTCCCCTTCAGTGATTCATACGGCCATTCAGGACACGCATGACTATATTGTTAAGATTATGTAATGGGGAAGGCTATATGAAATTTATTTTCACAGATGTGATCAATGCATACTTTTCCACCATGAGTTGCCGCCAAACGACGAAGAGACAAAGTGAGAACGTAGGTTTCATCGCGAATTAATGGTATAAAGGCCGTTATCAATAAGTGAAAAATATTTTCAAATCGTGATTTCACGCAAAGGACAGAACCGGATGGATATCGTTGGTCAACTGAAGGATGGGATGAGCCGTTTCAGCACCCAGGAATCCCGGGTGGCGGCGTTTATTCTGGAAAACATGAGTTTTACCGCCAGCGCCTCGATTGATGAACTGGCGGCAAAAGCGGGCGTCAGCCCGGCGACCATTACCCGTTTTGCCCGTTCGGTGGGCTGCGATGATATTCGTGACCTGCGTAAACAACTGGCGCAGGCCAGCGAGCGTCGCTCGACGTGGGTATCGGGCAACAGCGCGGCGCTGCCTTCCGGCTGGCGCGACCGGTTTGATACCATTAATGTGACGCTGACCCATCAGCTTCAACATACCAGCGAAAGTGCGGTAGAAAAGCTAAAATCACGCCTGCAAACCGCCCGCGCTGTGCATTGTTTTGCGCTCGGCGAACAAGATGTCCCCCTGGCAACCCTTCTGCAACATCAGCTGCTGCCGCTCGGTATTGCCATCAATTTGTGCCAGGACGGCAACCTGATGCGCATGATCGCCAGCACGTTGAGCGACGATCATGTGTTATTGGTGCTGGCGACGGGGCCTGCGGATAACCTGCTACAAAGCGCTACGCTGCAAGCCAGAATGCAGGGTGCAACCATTTTTGCTCTAACCCCCGATTCACATGCACTCAGCAATATGGCGGCCGAAGTACTGCCACTCGCCCCTTCCGCACAGGCGGCGCGTTATGCCCTGCTGCTGCTGGTCGATTTGCTCAACGATACGCTCATCGCGTGATCTCTTTCACAGCGCTGCTTGCGCTGTGACCACCTGATTTTGTGGCTTTTTTGCGCACCTCAAACTATCGGAAATTTCGGTATAAGCCACACTGCCCGCCTGCTGCGCTATCCCATTTTTACTTTGTTCTGAATCAAAAAAATCGCAAACATGTTTAATGCAAATCACTACATATAGAACTTAAAATGCACCCCAACCCTACATATTGTATTAATCGCCTATTATCACACCAATACATCAATGATGTAGAGGATGAGATTTGTGGATAAAAAGGGTCAGACGAACGGAAGTGGTGGGCGAGTAAGCCCCATTACGCCGGACGTTGCATTCCCCCTCTGTGGATAACCTGTTCTTATAATGATGGAGTGATCATGACACCGCATGTGATGAAACGAGACGGCTGTAAAGCGCCTTTCAACTCAGCACGCATCCAGGAAGCCATCCTGCGTGCGGCCATAGCAGCGGGAGTCGATGACGCAGACTATTGCGCCACCGTCGCAGACGTCGTTAGCGCGCAAATGCAGGGCCGCGATACCGTTGATATCAACGACATCCAGACCGCGGTTGAAAACCAGCTGATGTCCGGCCCGCACAAGCAGCTGGCCCGTGCCTATATTGAATACCGTCACGACCGTGACGTGCAGCGCGAAAAGCGTGGTCGCCTGAATCAAGAAATTCGCGGTCTGGTTGAGCAGACGAACTCCGCACTGCTCAACGAGAATGCCAACAAAGACAGCAAAGTGATCCCGACCCAGCGCGACCTGCTGGCGGGTATCGTGGCCAAACACTACGCTCGCCAGCATCTGCTGCCGTACGACGTGGTACAGGCGCACGAACGCGGCGAAATTCATTACCACGATCTCGATTACTCCCCGTTCTTCCCGATGTTTAACTGCATGCTTATCGATCTGAAAGGCATGCTGACGCACGGCTTTAAGATGGGTAACGCGGAAATTGAGCCGCCGAAATCCATCTCGACGGCGACCGCCGTCACTGCACAAATCATCGCCCAGGTCGCCAGCCATATTTACGGCGGCACAACCATCAACCGCATTGATGAAGTGCTGGCCCCGTTTGTCAGTGAAAGCTTTAAAAAACACCGTAAAACAGCGGAAGAGTGGCAGATCCCGGATGCCGATGGTTACGCGCATTCCCGTACCGAAAAAGAGTGTTACGACGCGTTCCAGTCGCTGGAATATGAAGTCAACACCCTGCACACCGCCAACGGCCAGACCCCGTTCGTCACCTTTGGTTTTGGTCTTGGCACCTGTTGGGAATCGCGACTGATTCAGCAGTCTATTCTGCGTAATCGTATTGCCGGTCTTGGCAAAAACCGCAAAACGGCGGTATTCCCGAAACTGGTGTTTGCGATCCGCGACGGCCTGAACCATAAGTTTGGCGACGCCAACTACGACATCAAACAGCTGGCGCTGGAGTGTGCGAGCAAGCGGATGTATCCGGACATCCTGAACTACGATCAGGTCGTGAAAGTCACCGGTTCGTTCAAAACGCCAATGGGCTGTCGCAGTTTCCTCGGCGTGTGGGAAAACGAAAAAGGCGAACAGGTTCATGAAGGCCGTAACAATATCGGCGTTATTAGCCTCAACCTGCCGCGTATCGCGCTGGAAGCGAAAGGTAATGAAGCCGCATTCTGGACGCTGCTGGACGAACGTCTGGCGCTTTCCCGTAAAGCGCTGATGACCCGCATCGCCCGCCTGGAAGGCGTGAAAGCGCGCGTGGCCCCGATTCTGTATATGGAAGGCGCGTGCGGTGTGCGTTTGAAGGCCGATGACGATGTCTCGGAGATTTTCAAAAACGGGCGCGCGTCCATTTCGCTGGGCTATATCGGTATTCACGAAACCATTAACGCGCTGTTCGGCGATTCGCACCTGTACGACAGCGAAGCGCTGCGTGAAAAAGGCGTGGCAATTGTCCAGCGCATGCGTGATGCGGTTGACCAGTGGAAAGACGAAACCGGCTACGGTTTCAGCCTGTACAGCACGCCAAGCGAAAACCTCTGTGACCGCTTCTGCCGCCTCGACACCGCCGAATTCGGCCTGATCGATGGCGTGACCGACAAAGGGTATTACACCAACAGCTTCCACCTCGACGTGGAGAAAAAGGTGAACCCCTATGACAAAATCGATTTCGAAGCGGCCTATCCACCGATCGCCAACGGTGGTTTCATCTGCTACGGCGAATATCCAAACATTCAGCACAACCTGAAAGCGCTGGAAGACGTGTGGGATTACAGCTATCAGCACGTGCCGTATTACGGCACCAACACGCCGATTGACGAATGTTACGAGTGCGGCTTTACCGGTGAATTCGAATGCACCAGCAAAGGCTTTACCTGCCCGAAATGCGGCAACCACGACGCCGCTCGCGTGTCAGTGACCCGCCGCGTGTGTGGCTATCTCGGCAGCCCGGACGCCCGTCCGTTCAACGCCGGTAAGCAGGAAGAAGTGAAGCGCCGCGTGAAACATTTGGGCAATGGGCAGATCGGTTAATTCATTTACCACAGCAATAATCAGGAGAATGCAGTATGAATACTTACGAGTTAATCAAAGATGCAATTCTGAACAAAAGACAAATTACGGCTGTTTATGATGGTTATTATCGTGAAATGTGTCCACATGCGCTTGGAACTAAAAACGGTAAGCAACAAGCACTGTTTTATCAATTTGGTGGTGAAAGCAGTAAGGGGAAAGTAGACTCAACCTCTCCGTTTAACTGGCGTTGCCTGCGTTTAGCAGACCTTCACGACGTACAAATTCGCGACGGTGAATGGCATACCGCAGATAACCATGGAAAAGCTCAGACCTGTGTAGATCACATTGAGTATGAAGTGAAGTTCTAGTGAATTATCACCAGTATTATCCCGTCGATATAGTGAATGGCCCCGGAACACGCTGCACCCTGTTCGTTTCAGGGTGCATTCACGAATGCCCTGGCTGCTATAACAAAAGCACCTGGCGGCTGAATTCGGGCCTGCCATTTACGCAGGAAATGGCGGATCGCATCATCGCGGATCTCAACGACACCCGCGTGAAGCGCCAGGGCATTTCGCTGTCAGGCGGCGATCCGCTGCATCCGCAAAATGTGCCGGAAATTCTGAAACTGATTCAGCGTATTCATGCCGAATGCCAGGGGAAAGATATCTGGGTATGGACCGGTTATCGCCTCGAGGAATTAAACGAGGCGCAAAGAGAAGTGGTCGCTCTCATCAACGTGCTGGTTGACGGTAAGTTCGTACAAGACCTGAAAGATCCTGCCCTTATTTGGCGGGGCAGCAGCAATCAGGTCGTGCATCATCTTAGATAGCCGCGATAGCCTGTTCCAGTATGGTCAGCGCGTCAGTAAGCTGCTCGCGGGTAATGATCAGCGGTGGGCTTAGCTGCAAGACATTTCCTTGAGAAATCTTAAAACTCAGACCGTCATTCAGACACTGGTACAGCACCGCTTCTGCCTCATCGTAGGCCCGCGTTTTCGCGTCACGATCGGTGACCAGTTCCACACCCCACAGCAGGCCGATACCACGAACATCACCGATGATCGGATACTTTTCCTTCATCGCCAGCAGTTTTTCACGCATAAACTCGCCGTCATGCCGCACTTTTTCCAGTAACTTTTCCTGTTCAATCACTTCCATGGTTGCCAGCGCTGCGGCACATCCCAGAGGGCTTTTTTCATGCGTGTAATGACCGAGGGAAATTTGTGTGGCAACGTTGTATTTCTCACGGGTGATCATTGCCGCGATAGGGATTACGCCGCCCCCTAGCCCTTTACCGATACAAAGAATATCCGGTTCAATATCATAGGCCTGATGGGTAAACCACTCGCCACTACGCCCCATGCCATTAGGGATATCATCAATTATCAGCAACACATTATGCTTGTCGCAAATTTCACGGACTCGTTTCCAATAGGCTTTACTCGGCACCTGAACATCAGTATTACGCACCGCTTCAGCAATAAACGCACCGATGCCGCCCTCTTTTTCGATGACGTATTCCAGATAATCCGCATAATGCACATCGCTGCCATCCGGCGAATGCAGCGCCCCTCGGTAAGAAACTGCGGGTGGGATGCGTTCAACACCGGCCATCAGTGGCCCCATCCCCTGACGGAAACAGGCTTCGCCACCAACAGAAATCGCATCCAGCGATGCGCCATGGAACGAATCCCAGAGCGCGACAACTTTGCTGTTACCTGTGACATAGCGGGCAAGTTTCAACGCCATGCCCACTACCGAGGTTCCCCCTGGCGCAAAGAGCACACGGGTCAATTCACCGCCGCAAATTTGCGTCAGTTTTTCTGCACATTCAATCGCCACGGGATGGGTAAAACGTCGGGGGGAAAACGGCAGGCGGGCCAGCTGCTCGCTAATGCGTTTCACCACATGGGGATGCCCATACCCCAGTTGATGGACGTTATTACCGTGAAAATCCATGTACCGTTTGCCGGTGGTATCCTGGATAAAAATATTATCAGCCCCTTCGAGCGCATCCAGACACGGCGTAGACATCGCCTGATGGAGAAAAACAGCCGCATCACGCTGTAACAGCGATTGCGTGTATTCATCGCTGATCGATTGATTCCAGGCCTGACGCGCCGCCGTGGTGTTGATATCCCCTTCGGTTCTCAGATGAGCTGATGCTGTTTGAGTCGTCATTGTTAGTCTCTTTTCCCGATAATTATTTCTGCAACCGCTGAGCGATGCGTTCTAGTTTGAGCATCAGCAGTAAGGTAAGCGCCACCATGACGATAGTCAGTGCCGAACCGTCGGCAATATTGCCACGATCGGTCAGGCTGAAAATAGTGACCGGCAGCGTGGTCCAGCCTGGCGGATAAATCATCACTGTTGCGCCCAACTCTCCCATCGACAGCGACAAGCTCAGCGCCAGCGAGGAGAGCATCCAGGGCATCAGCAACGGCAAGGTTATCCGCCACAGACGATAAGCCGGTGAAGCGCCAAGGCTCGAAGCCACGTTTTCAATATCCGCAGAAATCCGCTGTAGCCCCGTACTGACGTTGCTGAACGTAAAAGCGGAAATCAGTACGAAGTGCGCCACCAGCACAATCCATAACGTGCCGTTCATCTGTAACGGCCCCTGGCTGAACGCCACCAGGATCCCCAGCCCCACTGACACAGAAGGAATGGCGCTTGGCAGATAAAACAAAAGCCCCAGATATTTTTGCGTTTTTTCACTGTATTGCCGCAGAGCTAACGCCGCCCATGCGCCACACAAGAGTGCAAATAAGCTCGCGCAAAAACCGACGACCAGGCTGGCGAACAGTGCCTGCAAGGTTGCACCGCGAAACGCATTAACGAAGTGCAATAGGGTAAAACCCGAAGGCAGAATACTGCTCCACTGCTGGCTGAGGCTCGACATCAGGATCACCGCCAACGGCAGGAAAAAGAAAATGCCAAACAACGTCGTCGCCAACACACCTGCGGCTATGCGCCCTTTTTTAGACCATATCAGCATGATTAACGCCTCATTCCGGTACGCGAACCGGCCAGACGGTAGAGCAGGAACAACCCCAACGACAGCAGAATATTGATCAGCGCAATCATGCAAGCCACGCTGTAGTCTGATTCGAGGATCGCTTTGCTGTAGACCATCATCGGCAGGGTATTAACGCCTTTAGCTCCGATAAACAACACGATGCCAAACTCGTTGGTGGTCAGCAGTAAACACAGACTCCCGCCCGCCAACAACGCAGGCAGTATCGCCGGGAAGATAACCTGAGTGATGACCCGCCAGGGATGTGCGCCAAGAATACTCGCCGCCTCCAGTTGGCTTTTGTCGATTTGCCTTAGTGCCGCCATCAACGGTCTCATCACCAGCGGCGTAAAGACGGTGATTTCAGCGAGGATCACCCCGGTCATTGAGTAGAGAAAATCCACCGGCGGGAGTGCCAGACCAAAGACCGACATCAGCGTGCCGTTGAGCAGCCCCGCCGAACCGTAGATAAAGGTGAAGGCCAACGTGATAAGAAACGTCGGCAGTGCAATGAAAGTGTCGACAACCCGTCCCATCTGCTGGCTGCCTGGAAACGGGATAAACACCAGAATCAGCGACATGATGCTCCCCAATAACAGACAGCCAAGTGTCGCGGAGAGTGCTATTTGCAATGTGTTGAGCAACGCCCGGTTAAAACGGCGCGATTCCAGCACCTGCCAGAATGTATCAAGACTCCAGTGTCCGCTGGTGTCGCGCAGCGCCTGCTCTGCAATCAACGACAGGGGATAGAAAAATAACGTTGCCAGTACCAACAGTGGCAGAGTTATCCATAGCCAGCGCGGAAATAACCGAACCGGTCGGGCCTGAGTCAGGGTAATCGACATCTCACACCTCAATCAGAACGGCATCATCTGGCTCAAAGTACAACGCCAGACGTTCGCCGACGCGCGGCAGCGGATTCACTTGCGTCAGGACAATACGCACGCTTTCCCCGGCGACATCGCAAAGAAGATGCGTTAAATCACCCTGCCAATGCACTGAAGTCAGCACGCCATTCAGGCAGTTGCTCATGGCAGAACGCGGCGCCAGGCTCATGTGCTGTGGACGAATACACAACAGCTTGTTATGACCATGATGAACGCCCTGGCTCCAGGCGCTAACCACCGTCCCACCACAGCTGACGCTAACGACGCCCGGCACAGGAGAAAGGTTTAGCGCCGTTGCGGCAAGAATATTGGCCCGACCTAAAAATTCGGCGGAAAAACGATTCGGCGGATGGTGATAGAGCTTATGGGTTTCGCCATGTGCTATTAGCGAGCCGTCTTTCATGATGCCGATTTTGTCAGCCAGAGTCAGGGCTTCGGTTTGATCATGAGTCACATAGAGAATGGTCAGTTCCGGTAGCTCCCGGTGCAGACGGGCAATCTCCTCCACCATCGAGTGACGGATCTGGGCATCCAATGCAGAAAGTGGCTCATCCAGTAACAACACTTGCGGACGGACCGCCAGCGCGCGAGCAATCGCCACCCTTTGTTGCTGCCCACCGGAAAGCTGATGCGGATATCGGCTGGCATAATCGGCCATGCCGACGATGTTCAGCGCCTCTTTAACACGGTCGGCAATGAGTGGCTTCGGTTGTTTTTGCGCCCGTAGCCCGAAGGCCACGTTATCTTCCACCTTCATATGCGGAAACAGGGCGTAATTCTGAACCACCATGCCAAGACCACGGCGGTAGGGCGGCAGATGCGTGACATCCTTATCACCGATTAAAATACGTCCTTGCGCAGGTTGAACAAAACCGGCAATCGCACGTAAAACCGTGGTTTTACCCGATCCCGACGGACCGATAAGCGCCAATACCTCACCCGGTTCAATGGTCAGCGACAGTGGTTTCAGTACCACGTTGCCGTGGTACGAAACGCGCAATGAATCCAGAGTGATCCCCGATGTTCCCATCAAGGCAGGCTGGCTGGTCGTCTTTTTCATCAACATGCCAGTTACTCGCTGTCTGTCACTTTATGCCAACGGGCGATATCTTTTTGCAGCGAAACGGTAACGTCATTCCAGTCAGGCTCCCAGCTTTTCACTCCCACCATTGCTTGCGTCGCCGCTTTATAATTGGCGTCAGTTGGCGTGACATCACTGCGCACTGGCATTCCCCATGACAGCTCACTGACGCGGATTTGCGCCTGCTGGCTCAGCAGGAAGTTAATCAATTTTTTGCCGTTTTCGCTTTGTGGCCCATTCTGGACCAGACCAATGGCATACGGCAGTGCTAACGCACTTCGCTCCCCTTTCGCATCCGCAGGCCAGAAAATTTTCACGTTTGGATTACGCGCCATCTGCGAGAGGTTCATCTGCAAATCGCCGTTCGCGACATACAGCTCACCTTTATTGACCAGTGCCGTCAGCTTGCCGGTTGACGCGGAAGGGCCAACGTTATTCGCCTGTAACTTGCCTAAATAATCGAACCCGTTGTCTTTACTGCCGAAGCTATGGAACGCTTGTAGCATCACTGCCGTACCATCGCCGGCCTGTCCTGGAGTGGAATATTGCAGTTTGTTTTTAAACTGCGCATCCAACAGCGCGTTCCAGTCGGCTGGGGCTGATTTCAGCATTTTGTCGTTGTAGATGAAGCTCAGGTAATTTTTCACCAGCGGGGCGAAGTTAGGGGCCGTACCGGGGATTTGCGCAGCACCTTCTGGCGTGAAATCTGCCAGCAGATTCTCTTTGGCTGCACGCTGAATAAACGGCGGCATAGTCACCAGCACATCAGCCTGCGGGTTGGTGTGCTCTTTCGCCAGGCGCTCAACAATCGCGCCACCACCGCTTTCCACATACTGCACTTTGATACCCGTGGCTTGGGTAAAAGCGTTGAATTCGGTTTGATACCAGCTGTTATCGCCATCGTGCAGGCCGTCAGCAGAATAAACGGTCACGACAGACGCTGCCCATACTGGGGTAGTCGCGAGTGCAAGAGCAGACAGCAGGGCGAGTCGGGTGAGTTTCATCGTATAAGCCTCGTCAGATTGATTTCATTTCTGGTCTACACCAGATTTGTTATCACGCTAAACCGGCTTTGTGACAGTTAGATGAAAAAAAGATGTCATCCCGATGAAAAACCGGGATGAACGTGGGAAAGATCAGTGAGTATCGACTTCAATTCGCAGGCTATCGTGCCGCCAGTATTCAACATCAAGGTCAAGTACACGCCCATATTGATCGTAATTAAGGCGGCTAAGCTGTAACGCTGGCCGCCCTTCCATCACGCCCAACGCCTCAGCAGCCTGTGGAGGCATTGCGGTAGGATAGAACGATAAATGCATACTGGTGTAGACCAAACCATATTGCTGCTGGTACAGCTCGGTGAGACTGCCGTTGAGATCGTGTTTCAGCAGTTCGGGAACACGGGCGGGCAGGCAGTGGTTTTCGCAGTAGCAAATCGCCCGCCCATCGGCGAAGCGCAGGCGATTAAGCAGATAGATCTGGTCGAAGGGCTGCAAGGCCAGTTTTGCCATCACATCCAGCGGTACCGTGGTCACACGCCCATCCAACATCACCGTTTTCGGCTCTCTTCCCTGCTCAATGCACAGCTTATGAAAATTGGTGTTTTGTGTGGGGTCGAGCCACAAGCGCTCCGGCGTAACGAACCAACCTCGCCGATCGACGCGCCAGATAGCCCCGCTGGCCTCCAGCTGTGCCAGGCTCTCACGAATGGTGACTCGCGTGGTGTTAAAAATTGCGCACAACTCACGCTCCGAGGGCAGCCGATCGCCGCTTTTCAGCGCGCCATTCTGAATACGCATCTGTAGCTGCGCCTTGATGGACAGATATTGTGGTAACTCCGCAGAGGATGATTTCATGGTGTTTCGCTATGGTTTTTAATGCCCAATATTATACAGCGGCAGATGAATTTTTTGTTGCAGCCGCAGTTTCTCTTTGACCTTCGATACTGCTTTTCTCCATGATAGTCGCAAATCTGGTATAGACCAAAGGTGAATCACCATGACTTCGCGTAACTATCTGCTATTAACCCCAGGCCCGCTGACCACCTCCCGCAGCGTGAAAGAGGCGATGCTATTCGACAGTTGTACCTGGGATGATGATTACAATCTTGGCGTGGTGCAGTCTATCCGCCAACAGTTAGTCCGGCTGGCTACCGTCAGCGAAGACTATACGTCGGTATTGCTGCAAGGGAGCGGCAGTTATGCCGTCGAAGCCGTACTGGGCTCCGCCATCGGTGAGCAGGATAAGGTTCTGATTATCAGTAACGGGGCTTACGGCGCCCGCATGATTGAAATGGCCTCGCTGCTAAACGTGGCACATCGCGCTCTGGATTGTGGCGAGGTGGTGAAACCGGATGTGGAAAAGATCGAGCAGATCCTGCAACAGGATCCTGCGATTACACATATTGCGATGGTGCATTGCGAAACCACCACCGGCATGCTGAATCCGATTACTGAAGTGGCAGAACTGGCCCGTCGTTATCGCAAGCAATACATCGTGGATGCAATGAGCAGCTTTGGCGGTATCCCGCTGGATATCGCCACGCTGAATATTGATTTTCTGATCAGCTCAGCCAACAAATGCATTCAGGGCGTACCCGGCTTCGCCTTTGTTATCGCTCGCCGTACTTCTCTGGAGCGCTGTAAAGGGCGATCGCGTTCGCTTTCCCTCGACCTGTATGCCCAATGGCACTGCATGGAAGAACATCACGGAAAATGGCGTTTCACCTCACCGACGCATACGGTGCTGGCTTTTGCTCAGGCACTCAAAGAACTCGCAGAAGAAGGCGGCATTGAAGCCCGTTACCAGCGCTATCTTGGCAACCAGCGTCAACTGGTTGCAGGAATGCGTGCGCTCGGGTTCGCACCGCTGCTAGAGGACACGCTGCACTCACCGATCATCACCGCGTTCTACTCGCCGGAATCACCGCAGTACCGCTTTAAAGATTTCTATCTACGCCTGAAAGAGCAGGGATTTGTGATTTACCCAGGGAAAGTGTCGCAAAGCGATTGCTTCCGCATTGGCAATATCGGTGAAGTCTATACCACCGATATCCGCGCACTGCTCGCCGCCATCGACAACGCCATGTACTGGAAAAATTAAGGAATGACTATGAACCGCATTACCGCAGTGATCCTCGACTGGGCTGGAACCACCGTTGATTTCGGCTCCTTCGCGCCAACACAAATTTTCGTTGAAGCTTTCCGCCGGGCTTTTGATATCGAGATAACACTCGCAGAGGCACGTGTGCCAATGGGGCTAGGGAAATGGCAGCACATCGAAGCGTTAGGCAAGTTGCCGACGGTGGATGCACGCTGGCAGGCAAAGTTTGGCCGTGCAATGAGCGCTGCGGATGTCGATACACTTTATGCGACGTTTATGCCGCTGCAAATTGCCAAAGTGGTTGATTTTGCCACCCCCATTGCCGGCGTGATCGAGACGATCGACACGTTGCGGGCCGACGGAATTAAAATCGGTTCCTGCTCCGGTTATCCACGTCCGGTGATGGAGAAACTGGTGCCTGCCGCTGCCGCACAGGGCTATAACCCTGATCACTGGGTCGCAACAGACGATCTTAGCGTCGGAGGACGCCCAGGCCCGTGGATGGCATTACAAAACGTCATCGCACTTGGCATTAACGCTGTTTCTTGCTGTGTAAAAGTCGATGACGCAGTACCGGGTATCGAGGAAGGGCTCAATGCCGGCATGTGGAGTGTTGGCCTGGCGCTATCCGGCAATGAATTTGGTGCAACCTGGGAAGAATATCAGGCAATGCCCGTCGCGGAGATAAGCAGCCGCCGCGAATTGGCGGCGGCAAAACTGTATGCTGCCGGCGCACATTATGTCGTGGACACACTGGCAGACCTCCCGGAGGTCATTGCCGACATCAACGCCCGGCTGGCAAAAGGTGAGCGTCCCTGATGACTTTCGCGCCTGCCCTCACGGGGAGGCGCACACCTTAAAACCGGCTGACGCACTCCATCGCCACGCTTTTAAATTCACTGAAATTCTTACAGGCACACAGCCGCGTCATCGCCCGTTCGCGCAGAAACGTCACGAAAATATCGTAAATCGCCATCGCCTCTTCGTACTCGCTTTTGCTGATCGCCAGCAGGAAAATCACGTGCGCGGTTTCATCGCCCCAGGTAATTCCCTGTGGCGCGAGAACCGTGTAAACCACCGTTTTCTTCGCCAGCAGACCCAACGAGTGAGGCAACGCAATCCCATCGCCAAGCATCGTACTGACGATGGCTTCACGCTCCACCACCGATCCAACAAACTCGCTATCGACAAAGCCTTCTTCACGTAGCTGATCGCACAGCTCGGCAAACAGCGTTTTCTGATCGACAGGCTCGTTGATAATACGGAAATGGCGGGCATCGAAGAATTTTTCCAGCATCCACGGCCGGGTTCTGTCCACCAGCACCAGTTTGCCAATTTGTTCCAGTTGGTAATCCGTTGGGAACGGCGACATCACCACCACCGGTTTGTCTTTCTCGGCAATGCGCGCGGTTGAAACGACAAAGTCTTCCGCGATATTTTCTCGCTGTTCGTAATCACGCAGGGTGATGGTTTCGGTCATTTCAAGCTGCGGGTATTTACGCTGCAACACCGCTTCGATCATGCGCACCATTGCATTTCCGGCATCGCACACCAGCAATACGCGCGGCTGGCGTTGATAACCGATGTTGTAATGACGCTCCAGCCCGACGCCAATGTGCAGTACCAGAAAACCAATCTCGTTTTCGCTGATGGTCCACGGCGTGTATTTACTCCAGCCGGACACCGCTGCAAGGGTCATATCCCAGGCCATCGGATAGTGCTGTTTGATGTTATCGAGTAAGGGATTAGGCAGCATAATCTGGTAGCGCACGCGGGTGATCATGGTCTTGATATGCGTCAGCAGGTCTGCGTGCAGTTGCTCATCGTTGAGCAAGTTGTAGTTATAGTGGCTGTTGATGTACTGCAAAATGTAATTCGCCAACGCTTCACCGTCGTCGGCGTTAATCTGACTCGGGGCGATGTCCTGCACCTGCCGGCCGGCAATATGCACGCACAGCCAGTTTTCCTCTGAAGCGGCCAGCGTTTTACCCGCCAGTTGTTGGATTGCAGCAGCAATATTGCGCGCGGCGTGGCGGACGTTATCGGCAACATCATCCGCGGTAAATTCGGGAAGTGGATAACCCTCGCTGACACGACGCACCGCCACGGCACAATACAAACGCACAAACAGCTCGCCCTCATCGGTCAACCGAATATGCCAGCGGTTGAGGACGTCCTGCATCACCACCGTCAGTTGCTCGGGAACACCGGCGTTTAAGGCTTCCTCAGTGAGCAACGGATTCGTGCTGTCCTGCTGCGCCAGTTGCCAGAGCAAATCGGTAAGGCACGCGCGAATCGACATTTCACTGCCAAATAATTTCACACCGTGCCGCGGACGGGTCTCCAGCGTAAGTTGATAACGCGCCAACCATTCGCGCACTTCCGCCATGTCGCCCTGTAACGTTCCGCGGCTGACAAACCATTCATCAGCCAAATCTTCCAGTTTCAGGGAAAAGGCGGAAGTCAGAAAGCGAACCATCAGATAATGCACGCGCTCGCTGCCGGTACGTGGAATACGCAACTTGCGTGGGCGGGAATCCTGCAGTGACTGGAATAATTCCTGATCGTCAACGCGCAGCTGATAACCGTTGCCGCGGCTGAGAATAAATTGTGCTCCGTGCTGAACCAATAATGCATTGAGTGCAGTGATATCAGCCCGAACGGTACGCGTGGAAACGGACAACCGCTGGGCGAGTTCGTCCTGCGGCAGCGTTTCGTTTTGCAACATGTCAAACAGTTGCGCTAGGCGTTGATTCGGGAATCGCACTCCGGTGTCCTCTTTTAAAGCGGGCGCAGTGCGCCCGTGTTCCTGCTTATCATTTGGGTGATATCACCATTTGCGATGGGCTGCCCACGGCGGTATAGCCCGGCTCAAAGGTCAATTTTCCGTTCTGCGGGGCGACCTTAAAGCGCGTGATGTTGTCGCTGCGCTGATTCATGACGTACAGCCATTGGCCTTTTGGATCGAGCGTTACGGTGCGCGGGTAGTCTCCACGGGTCCATATATCATCCTGGTGAATCAATTCGCCGTCAGCGGATACCGTAAAGTGTGCGACGCTGTTATGCAAACGATTGGCGACATATAACTGTTTTCCATCGTGGCTCAGCGCCAACCCGGCGGCAAAATTGGTGCCTTTGTACGCTTTCGGCAACGACGACACGGTTTTCCCTTCGGTCAGCGTGCCGTTGGTTTTATCGAGACGATAATGGGTCAGCGTCGAAGCTTCTTCGTTGATCAACCATAGTCCATCGCCTTTCGGCGTGAAGACAAAGTGACGCGGCCCCGCCCCTTTTGACGAAGCGTCAATAAACGGCGGCGTGTTTGGCGTCAGCTTGCCCGTCGCGTCATCCAGTTGATATTGATAGATCCGATCCAGACCCAGATCGGTCGAAAAGACGAATTTTCCCTGGAGGTCGGCCGCAATCATGTGCGCATGCGGCCCATTGTGATCGCTTGCCGCAAAACTGCCTTCCACTGCGGCTTCCGGTTTGCCCGCGCCCGCCGGGCCTTCATCCTGATGCGTATCCGTGGCGTCTCCCAGACTGCCGTCATCCTTCACCGGCAATACCGCAATCGTGCCGCTCACGTAGTTCGCCACCAGCAGATGGCGACCGTTCGGCGTTAGCGATAAATACACCGGCCCTGCGCCACCAGACGAAATCTGATTCAGCTCGGTCAGGCTGCCATCGGCGCCAATTTTCAACGCCTGAACCAGCCCTTTGTCAGCTTCGCTGGCGACATACAGCGTTTTGCCATCATGGGAAACGGTTAACTGCGCGGCGTTGGGCAGCGAGCTCACTAACGTTTTATCGCGCAAATCGCCGGTCGTCGGGTCGACCGTAAAACGGTACAGGCCTTCGCCGTTCGGGTTATAGGTGCCGACCCAGGCAAACTGCGTCTGAGCGTTGGCGGCGGTAGCAAGCAGTGAGAATGAAGCGACAAGCAGATGACGTGCGGACAGCATGGGAACTCCTTGACGGTCAGTGGATGAAACGAGTAGGAGAACAGCACAACGATCAAAACCCTCGCCCCGGAAGGGAGAGGGTTTTGATCGGGGGTTAAATTACCCGACCAGTTTTTTGGTCATCTCCAGCAGCGTGCGAACATCCGCAGGGCGAGTGTTGCCGCTGTCTTTGTCGATGATCGAACTGTAGATATGAGGGATCACTTTTTTCACGCCCGCATCGAGGGCGATCTTCAGAATTTCGCTGTAGTTTTCCAAATCGATACCGCCGGTCGGCTCCAGCCAGAAATCATGACGGGCGCAGGCTTCAGCCACGGCCTGATATTCGTCACGGCATTTCAGGCCGCCCATCGGGAAATATTTGATTGAGCTACAGCCCAAATCTTTCAGCAGCGCGATGGCGGTATCTACCGGCACGATGCCGTCCTGCTCTTTGCTGCTCAGCGGGCCAGTGGAGATTTTGACCATGCCCGGCGTGCCGGTCGGGGATACCAGACCGTTGACCACGGTTTCGTTTTGACCGAGCAACGCACGGCTGGTCGCCACACCGGTAAACACCTGGTTGACGTGCTGCGGCTGCACTTCGCGGGAAATCAGGCTCACCATTTCAGACTGGTTCGGGTCGCCTGCGCCAAGACCAACAGAGAGCGCGTTATCAATCAGCGCCGCGTATTCACGCATATCGGCAACGGCAGTCGCCACGTCCGGATAATTTTTGGAGAGCACGCCGACCAGCACGTGGCCTTCTGCGGCTTCGTACACGTCTTTGGCGTTCGCTTTCGACCCGGCCAGGACATTCAGACAGACACGGTCACGGTAAAAATTCGGGGTCAGTTTCATGCTTGCTTCTCCTTGTTCAACACTTGTGCGATACGGCTGGCGACGATCTCCAGCTGCTGTGCGTTTACGCTACGCACATCGGCTTCAATAATGCCTTCGTTAGCTTTGTAGCCGCGGAAGTAGATGGCGTACTCGCCTTTTTTCAGCTCAGCCACCAGCTCGCCGGTGGCGATGCGGGTTACGGCTTCATCGAACTTAATTTCGGTACGGGCGATATCACGGCCTGCGGTATCCCAAACCACGCGGGAGGTCACGCCATTCAACGCATTCAGCGCGTTGATAAAGGGTGTCATTTTTTCCACCATCTGCGCGCCGCTCTCTTTCTCGGCCGTCAGATAATGTTCAATGGCGCAGGTCAGGCCGAGAATGCCTTCTTTGCCGACTTTCATCGCGCGGCCAATGCCTGCGGTCTGGCGTTTTACCCATTCAACGTACTGGGTTTTACCGATAACCAGGCCGCTGGTTGGGCCTTCAATCGCCTTCGCGCCGCTGTAAATCACCAGATCGGCGCCTGCACGGTAGTAACTCTGCAAATCTTCTTCTGCCGCCGCATCCACAATCAGGGGCAGATTGTGCTTACGCGCAACCACGACGGCCTGCTCAACGCTGAGCATGCTTTTCTGTACGCAGTGGTGAGATTTGATGTACAGAATGGCCGCGGTACGCGGGGAAATCGCCGCTGCCAGCTGATCGGCTGAACATTCGTTGGCATAGCCCGCTTCAACCATTTTGCCGCCGCCGAGGGCGATCATGGTGCCAACCGGCGCACCAAAGTTGACGTTGTGACCGCGTGGCAGAACGATTTCATTGTTCTCAATCGCGGTGCTGTGCAGGTTTTCCAGCAGCCAATCGCTGTCTTTCACCAGCACGCCCGCAATCGACTGGGCAATCCCGGCAGACGCGCAGGAGACCACCGTTGCGCCTTCTACATCCAGCAGTTTTGCGATGTATTCCCCGGTTTTGTTGACCAGGTCTTTCATCTCGAAATAGTGATTCATGCCGGTCAACACCGCTTCAACCACTTCCGGGCGCGGGGTCGACACGCCCAGCGCCGTCATGCGGCCAGAGGCGTTAATCACTTGTTTCAGATTATATTTCTCATAAATCGAAGTCATGCTCTGCACTCCCTTGTTCGGTCATATAGCCTTTGCCTGCGCGAATGGCGGCCAGCGGCACCAGATCCACATCAGCCTGCAAGACATTGTTTTCGGCATCCACCAGCGTGACCGGCTGGCGTTTCAGGGTAAATACGGTGAGGTCGGCATCAAAACCAACCGCCAGTTGACCTTTCTGCTTGAGGCGGATCGCCTCGGCGGCGTTGGCAGTGACACAGTTAATAACCTGCGGCAGCGACATGCCAATGGCGAGGAATTTCGCCATCACACACGCCAGCGAATGCACCGGGCCGTTGATACGGTTGCGGCAATAAATATCAGAGCTGATGGTGTGCGGCAGAATGCCCATCGCAATCGCCTGTTTCGCGACGTCGAAGCTAAAGCTGGCAGTACCGTGGCCCACATCGAGCTTAATACCGCGTTTCAGCGCGCCGGAAACGGATGCGCGCAGCTCGCCTGATGGCGTCAGAATGCGGTTCGGTTTGCCGTTATAGCAGTGGGTAATGATGTCGCCAGACGTCAGCAGTTCGGTGATTTCATCAAGATTCGGCGGGTTGTTGCCGATATGCACCATCAGCGGCAAATCGCCGTTAGCCTTCTGAATTTCTTTGGCTTTTTCCAGCGGCGTGATGCCATTTTCACCAACCACGCTGCTGCTCATACGCGCTTTGAGGCCGACGATGAAATCAGGGCGACGCTTAATAGCCGCCGTTGCGGCTTCCGCGTCAATATTCGCCATGTTGGCCAGTTCGTTCTGCGCAATCAGGCCGACGCGCGAGATGTTCAGCAACGCATACACATCGGTCGCACATTGACGGGTCAGTTCATAGAACGTGTCCACGTCATCGGCACCGGTACTGCCTGCATCAATGACAGTGGTGACGCCAGTGGCGACACCGACGCTGTCCGGCTGGTCGTTATAAATCGGCGATTTCGGGTAGCAGTGAACGTGTAAATCAATCCAACCCGCGCTGACATAATGCTCGCCGTTGAGAGAGACGACTTTCGTCGCCTCGGCGTTAATGTCGCCCAGCGCGGCAATTTTACCGTCCTGGATGGCGATATCCGTTACCGTATCGTCAACCAGGCGTGCACGCTTAAGCAGTAAATCAAACATCGCTTTCTCCTTGCAGACTTAACCGATAGCCACCGGGAAGATGGAACCGAGGATCATCGCACCGAGGATAGCCCCGCCGGTGATCGGCTTCTGCCAGATATAGAACAGTAACGCGCCGATCAAGGAACCAATCCCGATAGGAATGGAAGCGGTCATCGCGCTGAGGATAATCAAAGGACCGAGGAAGCGGCCGGAGGCGTTACCCGCGCCCATCATCACGTCTGCACCGTAAGTGGAGTTACTCTGATTGACGGTAAACTTACGCGCCAGAATGATGATGTAACCCACCGCCAGACCCAAAATCAGGCCTGTCGCCAATGACGCCGCGAAGTTGGCCACCGGGAAGACGATGCCTGCGCCCAACAGCAGCGCCGGAACGCCAAGACCAATGCCGGTCTGGATGGCGCCACCGATATCCAGGATCCCCACCAGAGAGCCTTCGATGATGCGGGCAAACAGGAAGCTCGCGCCAAACGCAGCCACTGCGCCGTATACGCCGGTATCAATACCGGATTTCAGCATCGCAACGAAGGCCACTTCGTTGAAAGCACCAATGCCGTACAGGTAGTACATGTGTGTCCCGGCGAACACGCCGGAAGAGAGCAGGCCGACAAAGATCGGGAATGACCAGTCCGCGTACCAAAAACCTTTATTCTGTTCCATGCGTTATCCCCTTATTTGCCGCTCATTGAGCTGTGCAGCAGATCCAGCCAGTTCGGCACGGTCATGTGGAAGGATTCGATCATCTTCATATCGAAGCCGCGGAAGAAGCCACTCAATACGAACAGCGCGATCACCGCACCCATCATAATTTTGGTGACACGGTTCCAGCCAGCATCTTCAACGCCTTTACCAATCAGGATGCCCAACACCAGACCCGGTACAGCGTTACCCATGATCAGCTGCGCTGCGCCACCGAAAATGGTCGCCCAGAAGCCCGATTTCTTACCGGCATCAATCGCCGCCAGCCAGAAGATGACAGGCATGATGATGTTCACCAGCAGGTTTGCCGCAGGCACCAGCACTTTAACGGCTGTGACCTGTAAGGCTTCCGGAACCGCTGAGGCTGTGGAGTTCAGGAACGCCACGACAATCATCCCGATCAGGCCACAAGCCAGCGCCATCTTTTTCGGGTCGTGCAGGGTTTCTGCCACGTTGCGGTTTTTCATCATCAGCGCTGATGCGCCCCAATGAGGAATGATGCGGTGGTCAACGTCCTGGGTGAACGCACCCGCTGCAACGGAAGACGCCCAGGCGTTAAAGAAGAAGCCCAGACCGAAGGAGAAGTGAGAAGCCGGGTCACCTTCGCAGGAGTTCAGCTCGCCCAGAGTACGAAAAGCACCCATCCCTTGTGTGGTGGGTGCATGAAACATGCGTGCAGCGCCTGCCCCCACACCGACGCCAACCAGGCCGCCAATAATGAGTGATTTAAAGAGAATAATCAGGAACATGAGTCTGTCCTTTTCTAATGGTTATGTTGTCGTGACGAAATCCACTTTGTCGAGATTTAACGCGGTCACGTTGACGGTGACATCCAGCTCCACGCTGAACGAGCGTCGCTCCCGGCGCAGAAAGATAAACAGAAACGCTTCTTTCCGGACCGTTTCCTGCGCATGAACAACCGCCACGTCCTGTGGTTCGATGCGCAGTAAAATATGCGGTGATGCTTTCATCACCGTACCCTGAACCTGGTTGAGCGCATCAGCAAAGGCGCGTGCTTTCGCCTCGCCTTTGCCCTTGACCCTCACCGTAGTGGTGAATTGTTCTTTCATGCTTATGCGCCGTATTTCTTCTGCCAGGCTTGCACCAAACGCTCGCCCAACTCTTCTTTATCCATAAAGCCGAAGCCCAGTACGTTCGCGCCTTCGTTGATGGCCGTTACGCCTTCTTCCACAGAGCGCATGCCGTATTTCGCTTTATAGCCGTGTTTGGTTTGAGCGGTAATCGCACCCGCGCCGCCGCTACCGCAGAAAGAGATGCCGAACGTCGCATTTTCCGCTTTCATCACGTCGCCGAGTTTCATGTCAGCCGCTACGCCCGGTACCACTACCGCGCGGCCACCGGCCTTTTCCACACCTGCTGCTACTTTCTGACCTTTGCCTAAACGATCGCCGATTACTACGGTAATTTGTTCCATGTTTTGCTCCTTAAAGGTTTTCTTTCGCCACTTCGAAGTGCACTGATAACAGCCAGGCTTCTTCATCCGGAAGATTGCCAAACTGTGCGACCACTTCGCGTGCAAGCGTCATTGATTCGGGTGAAATTTCTTCAAACAGGCTGGCTTCCACTTCTGGCAGCGGCTCACCGGTAATCGACCGGTGTGCCATCGCACGGACATGGGACGTCAGCATTTGCTCCTGGACGGCGTTCGGGATAATGCCCTGACCTTTCAACAGGCTATACACCTGGTTCAGCATGCGAGTAGCAAGCTCTTCGGTCTGGTTCCCTACGTCGGTAATGACTGCTCCGTTGTTCACTCTTCTCACCCCGTTTGTTGCGTCTGAATTCAAACTAACGTGTGCGGGATCATGTTTGTAGAGCGTTGTTTTCCACTTCAAAGTGGAAAGGGAACAGGCGAGAGTGATCTGTGCCACATAATTTGGCTGAATACGGATTAAATGCTGGATAAGCGTGATGAATGTCACGAGAAACGACTGAGTAAACGGCAGGGAAAAGTGGAAAGACTTTGCGAGGCTTCACGTAAAACTGTGATGTCGATAAGCTTTTGCGATGACTATAAGGAAGAATAACGGCGGGTGCTTGAGGCTTTTCGTCTCAGGCATGGGACGAAAAGATGAAAGCCCCACATTGACTCTAAATCAAGATGGGGCCGTAGACTTCACGTTCCGACACGCGAAGGGTACTGCCTGATTTGTAACGTAGCAAGGAGGCAACCATGAAACGTCCACAACCCATTATCCGGGGAATGCTGATAGCTGCTGTGACAATTATCACATTAACTCTGATTCTACGGCGTTCCGTCTGCGAAATACACTATCGCAACGGATCGCAGGAGGTGGTCGCACTTCTGGATTGCAAATCTGCGAAGGTGCAGTAACAGGTAAAAACTGGCGGGGGACTTCCGAATTCCCCCGTCAGCCTTCCGTCAAGAGCGTAAAGGCTCGAGCACCCTTCTTAACGGTATTTTTTATGGTAGGTGTTACGCGTGCCAGCAAGATCAAGCGCCACGCCCTGCGCGTCTTTAATTTTGCCTTCGTTCGCAAACTTCTCTGCGCTATCAATCTGACCAATCAGGATATCAAAGCCGTGGCGATAGTCTTTCATTTCAGCACTGTCTGCCGCTTTACCTTCCAGTTTCGGTGGCGTTTGTTTCTGGGCATCAAGGGCTGCGGTGCGCATTTTGCCGAGTGCCGCTTTCATTTCAGCCGCATCATCGGATTTCTGCACCACTTTCAGGTTTTCGGACAGCGTGTCCATATCATCGCCAAGGTCGGCAAAGGCAGGGGCGACACCCAACATCAGGGTAGAAGCTGCCAGCATAGCCAGAATTGTTTTACGCATTGCTCACTTCCTTCTTTGCTCGTCATATTTCAAGCTGCAGGTGCGTTGGCTGCACCTGCAACTCGAACTATTTAGAGCTGTTATTGAATTGGCTTGGCGCAGCAGGTTGCGCCACCATTGAGAACAAAATTATTGACCGGCGATTTTCATTTCCGGCAACAGTACGGAACCGCACTGAATGTTGCTGCGCGTTTCAATATCGTCGGCCACGGTCACGATATTACGCCACATATCTTTCAAATTTCCTGCGATCGTAATTTCGCTCACCGGATACTGGATTTCGCCATTTTCGACCCAGAAACCGGACGCACCGCGAGAATAATCTCCCGTTACGCCACTCACACCCTGCCCCATCAATTCGGTGACGACAAGGCCGGTGCCCATCTCTTTAAGCAACTTTTCAAAACTGAGTCCCTGGCCCTGAATACGCCAGTTATGAATGCCGCCCGCATGACCCGTGCTTTTCAGGCCCAGCTTACGGGCAGAATAGTTGGTCAACAGCCATTGCGTTAAAATGCCGTCTTTAATGATGTCGCGGCGGGAGGTCACGACGCCTTCGCTGTCAAACGGCGTCGACGCCAGGCCTTTCAGCAGATGCGGATGTTCTTCAATCGTCAGCCATTCCGGCAGAATTTGGGTGCCGAGCGCGTCAAGCAGGAAGGTGGATTTGCGATACACCGCGCCGCCCGCAATTGCGCCAACCAAATGACCAAACAGTCCGGTCGCCACTTCATTCGCGAAAATCACCGGCGCTTTCATGGTCGAGAGTTTGCGTGGCGACAGGCGCGACAGCGTGCGCTGCGCGCAGTCTGCTCCCACGGATTCCGGGTCGAGCAAATCGCCCATCGCGCGGCCAATGGTGTACGCATAATCGCGCTCCATCTCACCATTTTCTTCAGCAATGACGCAGCTCGACAGCGAATGGCGCGTAGAGCAATAGCTCTGCAACATGCCATGGCTGTTGCCAAAGACTTTGATACCGTAATGGCTATTGAAGCTACCGCCTTCGGTATTGGTGATACGTTTATCGGCTTTCAGTGCGGCCTGTTCGGCACGCGCGGCAAGCTCAATCGCTTCATCCGGGGACACTTCTGCCGGGTGGAATAAATCCAGATCCGGCGCTTCGTAGGCCAGCAGCTCTTTGTCCGCCACGCCTGCGTACGGGTCCGGCGAGGTGTAGCGAGCGATGTCCAGCGCCGCCTGCACGGTCCGCGCAATGGCGTCCGGGCTGAGATCGGTCGAGGATGCACTGCCTTTGCGATTCTGATGGTAAACCGTAATCCCCAGGGCACCGTCGCTGTTGAATTCGACATTTTCCACTTCACCATAGCGCGTACTGACGCTGATCCCGGTCGATTTACTGACCCCGACCTCTGCACTATCAGACTGACTTGCCGCCAGCTCCAGTGCGGTGGAGACGGCTTTTTCCAGTGCTTTACGCTGTTCTGCAACCTGTGTGATGACTTTCATCGCTAATGCCATAATGTAGATAGGAGTTTATTGAAGTCTAACAGATAAACTCTAAATAATTCGAGTTGCAGGACAAAGCAGTTTACTGCTTTGAACAGTGCAAAGCTCTGGCCCCGTAGGGGTGAGGCCATAGGCCGAATCACGCGGCAAGGCTAAGAATCCCCAGGAGCTTACTTTAGTAAGTGACTGGGGTGACAAATCTGTCTGGAACAGATTTGAGCGCTGCTCGCAGCGACCTGCCAAGGCGAGGCCCAGGATGGGTCGAGTAGTAGATGCAGCCAACGCACCTGCAGCTCGAAGTATGACGAGTAGAACCGTTTTTCAGTGCGCGTGTTAACTGTGATATTATGCGCCTCTTTTTTTAGGAGCCTGAGATGACCAAGCAGCCCGAAGACTGGCTCGACGACGTGCCCGGTGATGACGAAATCGACGATGAAGATGATGAAATCATCTGGGTCAGTAAAAGTGAAATTAAACGCGATGCCGAAGAGTTAAAAGAACTCGGTGCCGAGATCGTTGAGCTGGGTAAAAACGCGCTGGAAAAAATCCCGCTTGATGACGACCTGCGTGCCGCCGTTGAGCTGGCGCAGCGAATCAAGAAAGAAGGCCGCCGCCGCCAGATGCAGCTAATCGGTAAAATGCTGCGTAGCCGTGACGTTGACCCGATTCGCCAGGCGCTCGACAAGCTGAAGAACCGCCACAACCAGCAGGTATCCCTGTTCCACAAACTGGAACTGCTGCGCGATCGTCTGGTTGATGAAGGAGATGATGTGGTCGCGGAAGTGGTGAGCCTGTGGCCAGATGCCGATCGCCAGCAACTGCGTTCGCTCATCCGTAATGCGAAGAAAGAGAAGGAAGGCAATAAGCCGCCGAAATCTTCCCGCCTGATTTTCCAGTATTTGCGAGAGCTGGCGGAAAACGCCGGGTAATCGCCAACGGCAGCCCTGGACTCTCCGGGGCTTCCGGTTATTTCGCTCGAACCCGTTGATGAAATCGCTATCAACTTCGCCGAACGGTGCGAATCGTTGTGCATAATTGAAAGTACGGGCGGGAAAAACGGGGAAATAAGCCGCCAGCGTGACCACTGACGGCGCTGATTTATCATTTACTGCTGCGCTTTCTTCTCCAGCATATCCAACAGCTTTTGATGAATGCCACCGAAACCGCCGTTGCTCATCACCAGAATGTGATCGCCTGGCTGGACAGATTTACCGATCATCTCCACCAGCGTATCCACATCTGCGCTCCAGTGCGCAGGCTGAATGCAGGCTTCCGCCACTTCTGCCACCTGCCATGGAATGTGTTGCGGCTGTAACAGATACACTTCGTCAGCGCGGCCCAGCGACGGCGCCAGATCGTCTTTGCAGATCCCCATTTTCATGGTGTTGGAACGCGGTTCGAGCACAGCAAGAATACGCGCCGTACCGCCTACTTTGCCACGCAGTGCCTGCAAGGTCGCGAGAATAGCGGTCGGGTGATGGGCGAAATCATCATAAACAGTGACACCGTTGGCTTCGCCGCGCAGTTCAAGACGACGACGGGCGTTGACGAATGCACCCAGCGCTTCTGCGGCATCAGCAGGTTTCACACCCACATGCCGCGCAGCGGCAATCGCCATCAAACCGTTATGCATGTTGTGTTCGCCCACCAGGCCCCATTTCACCTGACCGACGTTTTCGCCATCCAGCCATACTTCCCATTCAGCCGCATCGATGGTGATTTTCTTCGCCTGCCAGTGACCCTGTTCGCCCACCAGCTCCTGCTCACTCCAGCAGCCCATCGCCAGCGTTTGCTTGAGGTTGATGTCGTTTTCAGGCGCGATGATGCGTCCCTGGCCCGGCACGATGCGCACCAGATGATGGAACTGTTTCTGGATCGCTTTCAGATCGTCAAAAATGTCCGCGTGATCGAACTCAAGATTGTTGAGGATCAGCGTGCGCGGGCAGTAATGCACAAATTTGGAGCGCTTATCGAAGAAGGCACAGTCATACTCGTCAGCTTCAATCACGAAGAACGGGCTGTCGCCCAGACGCGCAGACACGTCAAAGTTGCCTGGCACACCGCCGATCACAAAGCCCGGCTTGTAACCACAGGCTTCGAGGATCCATGCCGCCATGCCAGCGGTGGTGGTTTTACCGTGCGTCCCCGCGACGGCCACGACCCAACGGTCGCGCAACACAAAATCATGCAGCCACTGCGGGCCTGACATGAAGGGAATGTTTTTCTCCAGCACCGCCTCAACGCACGGGTTACCGCGGGTCATGGCGTTACCAATGATCACTAAATCAGGCTGGGGTTCGAGCTGGCTCGGGTCATAGCCCTGAATCAGGTCAATACCTTGCTCTTCCAGCAGCGTGCTCATCGGCGGATACACATTGGCATCCGAACCGGTCACTTCATGGCCAAGGGAACGGGCCAGCATCGCCAGACCGCCCATAAAAGTGCCACAAATCCCCAAAATATGAATGCGCATACGTCAACTATCCCCCTTTCATCAGCGGCGTATTTTACCCTCATGTGCGCGGGCTGAGAACCGCATTTCGGCTAATTCTGTAATTAGCTGGCGCGATTCACCATTACGCGGGTTTTTGAATGTTTGTTAAGATTGTTGGACATTAACCGCTTTACTCAACATCAAATGCAGGGAAAGTGTTATGAAAACGTTAGGTGAATTTATTGTCGAGAAGCAGCACGAGTTTTCTCATGCAACCGGTGAGCTCACTGCTTTGCTGTCGGCAATAAAGCTCGGCGCTAAGATCATCCATCGCGATATCAACAAGGCCGGTCTGGTCGATATCCTGGGTGCCAGCGGGGCTGAAAACATTCAGGGCGAAACGCAGCAGAAGCTTGACCTGTTCGCCAATGAAAAACTGAAAGCCGCGCTGAGGGCCCGTGACATCGTGGCCGGGATCGCCTCCGAAGAAGAAGACGAGATTGTCGTCTTCGACGGCTGCGAGCACGCTAAATACGTGGTGTTGATGGACCCGCTGGACGGTTCCTCTAACATTGACGTGAACGTCTCCGTCGGCACTATCTTCTCGATTTACCGTCGTGTCACACCGGTCGGCACACCGGTCACGGAAGAAGATTTCCTGCAACCGGGCAACAAACAGGTCGCTGCGGGCTACGTGGTGTACGGTTCATCCACCATGATGGTGTACACCACCGGCTGCGGGGTACATGCCTTCACTTACGATTCTTCGCTTGGTGTGTTCTGCCTGTGCCAGGAACGTATGCGCTTCCCGGAAAAGGGCAATACCTATTCCATCAACGAAGGCAACTACATCAAATTCCCGATGGGTGTGAAGAAGTACCTCAAGTTCTGCCAGGAAGAAGATAAAAACACCCAGCGCCCGTATACCTCGCGCTACATCGGCTCTCTGGTGGCGGATTTCCACCGTAACCTGCTGAAAGGGGGGATTTATCTCTACCCAAGCACCGCCAGCCACCCGGAAGGGAAACTGCGTCTGCTGTACGAATGCAACCCGATGGCATTCCTCGCCGAACAGGCGGGCGGTAAAGCCAGCGACGGGAAAGAGCGCATTCTGGATATCATCCCTAGCACCCTTCATCAGCGTCGCCCGCTGTTCGTCGGCACCGATCATATGGTGGAAGATGTAGAACGCTTTATCCGCGAATTCCCGGACGCGTAATCGACGTTGAGATTTCCCCTCTCCTTTGCGGGATAGGGGTTTTCGGCAAAAACTACGCCGCCTGATGTTGTAACCTGAACGACGCCATCGCTTCCATCAATTCACGCGACTGCTCTTCCAGCGAACGGGTTGCAGCAGAAGACTGCTGCACCAGCGCGGCATTCTGCTGCGCGGTTTCATCCATCTGGATCACGGCAATATTCACCTGCTCTATGCCACGGCTCTGTTCCTGTGACGCGCTGGCAATCTCACGCATCAGCCGGGTCATACGCATCACTTCCGAGGCGATTTCGTCCATCGTTTCCCCGGCCTGTTGCGCCAGGTCACTGCCTTCGCTGACGTGCGTTTGTGACGCGCTGATGAGCTGGCGGATCTCTTTGGCAGCATCGGCGCTACGGCTCGCCAGATTACGCACTTCACCCGCGACCACCGCAAAACCGCGCCCTTGCTCACCGGCACGCGCCGCTTCAACAGAGGCGTTCAGCGCCAGAATATTGGTCTGGAAAGCGATGCCGTCGATGACGCTCAGGATGTCGCCGATACGGCTGGAACTGCCGGAAATATCACGCATTTTTTCAATCACGTAGCACACCATTTCGCTACCGCGATCGGCTGTGTCGGAAACGGTTTTCGCCAGTTGGTGCGCCTGTTCGGCGTTGTCGGCATTCTGTTTCACCGTGGCGGTTAACTGCTCCATGCTGGCTGCAGTTTGCTCCAGCGAGGTGGCGGTCGATTCGGTGCGCTGCGCCAGATTATTGTTGCCCGCCGTCAGTTCGCGGCTGCCGATGTCAATTTGCGAACTGGCATCGCGCACGCGCAGCACCGAGCCCATCAGCGACTCACGCATCTCGCTTATCGCCGCATTCAGGCGGTTGATTTCCTGGCTAACCGCCGCATTTTCGCTGTGGGTCAGATTACCCGCAGCCACTTGCTCAAGCTGAACAATAGCGATATTCAGCGGTTTCAACAGCATATGACGCAGCACTAGCCACGCCAGCACAATCACCCCGGCGGTCAGCAAAATGGCGATAATCATCAGCGTCATCACCCTGTTTTTACTGGCGTGTACGACCTTCACTTCCTTCTGCCCGCGCGCATCGACCCACGACTGGAACGCCTGCATGTCGTTATCAAACTGGCGAGAAACGGGGATCAAATGGTTTTCCAGCAGGTCATAATAGCCGTCCGCGCTTTGCTGATTCAGCGCCGTCAGCATCGGGGTGATGCCCTGTTTGTTATACGCATCAAAACTGTTGGCGACCTGAGCCAGCAGCTGCGCGCCTTTCTCATCGTCGATTTTCGATGCAATCACGTCAGACAGCGTTTTCTGCGCGGTTGCCACTTCACGATTGATGTTCTGCACCGATTTCGCCGCATCGTCGAGCATACCGATTTCCATCAGCCGCACGGCCTGCCCCGCTTCGTTGCGCGCACGCAGAATAAGCGTATAGCCTTTATTGAGCTGAACTAATTGCTCACCTTGAAGATGATTGATGTGTGTCAGCGAGGAGGAACTTTTGGTGAGTGCGTAAATCCCCATTCCACTAACCAGTAGCAGCAAAAGGGTCATCACGGCCAGTAAAGAAAGCAGGCCGGTACGGATTGAAAGCTTTTTCAGCATGATGTCATTCCCGGTAGCAAAGCGACTTTTGGGCGTAAACAAAAAGTATCGGCGGCTAACGGGAAGACTTTAGGGTTATGAATAAATTCAGTGTGTTATTGCTTTGTTACCGCTGGAGCGACGCGGGTGACTGGCGAACTCTGACGGTTTTCCCACAGCACCGTCAGGCCACGTTGCAGGGCAATAAAGATGAACAGCAAAATGCCGATGGCGATTTTGGTCCACCATGAACTTAGCGTGCCGTCGAAGTTGATATAGGTTTGAATCAGCCCCTGAATACCGACGCCAAACAGCGTGCCGAGCACCGTGCCGACCCCCCCGCTCAGCAGCGTGCCACCAATCACCACCGACGCGATCGCATCCAACTCCACGCCCATTCCCGCCAGCGCATAACCTGCTTGGGTATAAACCGAAAAGACAATTCCGGCGAGCGTTGCGAGGCCCGTCGACAGCATATAAATACGAATGGTCGTGCTGCGAGTGGAGATGCCCATCAGGTTTGCCGAAATGGCGCTGCCGCCAATGGCATACACCTGATTACCGAAACGCGTGCGGTGCGCAACAAACATCCCTGCGACTACCACCAGCAACATCAGCACGCCCATCGCACTGAGCCGCCCGCCACCGGGGATCATCCACGCCATATCAGACAGTTTGTCGTAAATCGGATGGTTAATCGGGATCGACTCCTCTGACACCAAATAGCTGACGCCGCGCAGGAAAAACATCCCCGCCAGGGTAATGATGAAAGCCGGGATCTTCAGGGCGTCGATAAGTAACCCCATGAACGCCCCAAACGCGCAGCCCATCAGCAGCACCAGCGGAAATGCCACCAGTGGCGACAGGCCCCAGAAACCAATCGCTTTAGCAAGAAACACGCCGGTAAAGGCGATCACCGACCCGACCGACAGATCGATACCGCCAGAGAGGATAACGAAAGTCATGCCGACCGCGATAATGCCGAGAAACGCGTTATCAGTGAGGATGTTGCAAATCACGCGGGTCGACGCAAAACCGGGGAACTGCGTCAGGCAGTAGAGATAGCCGAGGATAAACACCCCGAGGGTGATCATCAGCGGCAGGTTACGCTTTATCATGGCCGTGCACTCCTTTCAGTAAACCGATAAAGCGCGGTGACTGGACAATCAGCACGCACATCACAACCACCGCTTTCACCACCTGATTCAGCTCCGGCTGGAAGCCCGACAGCAAAATACCGGTGTTCATGCCCTGAATGATCAGCGCGCCAATCACCGACAACAGCAGATTAAAGCGCCCGCCCATCAGCGAACCGCCGCCGATCACCACCGCCAGAATGGCGTCCAGTTCCAGCCACAGCCCGGCGTTATTGGCATCCGCACCCTGAATATCTGCCGCGACAATCACCCCCGCAATAGCGGCACAGACGCCACTCAGCACGTAGGTCAGCATGACCACGATGCGCGTATTTACCCCGGCGTTTTTCGCCGCGCGAATGTTGATCCCCACCGCTTCGATAAACATGCCCAGCGCCGTTTTACGGGTGAACAGCCAGAAAACAACGAGCGTCAGCAGCGCGATGATGACTGGCGTCGGGAACAGCAACAGCTTGCCGCTACCAAACCAGGCCAGCGATGCAGAATCAAAGGTGACAATTTGCCCGGAGGTGATCAACTGCGCCACGCCGCGCCCCGCCACCATCAGGATCAGCGTGGCGACAAACGGCTGGATCTTGAGGATCGCCACCAGAATGCCATTCCACAATCCAGCCAGCACGCCCGTTGCCAGCGCTGCCAGCAGCACCATCGGTAAACTGTGTCCGGCCACTTCCATCGACGCCGCCGTGGCACCGGCAATCGCCATCACCGCGCCAACAGAAAGATCGATACCGCCAGTGGCGATAACCAGGGTCATGCCAATCGCCAGCAGCGCGACCGGCGCGGCGCGGTTAAGAATGTCTATCGGGCTGCCGAACAGGCGTCCGTCCTGCAATACCACCTGGAAAAAGTGCGGTGAAACGACGCTGTCAACCAATAGCACAAGGACGAGCGCCGCGATTTGCGGCATACCCGTCGGCCAACGGAAGCGGCGCTTTGGCCGCTCGGTGTGTGGGAGAGATTGTGGCATCACGTCATACCCCTTATGCCGCAATAGCATTCATGATTGCCGGCACTGACAGCGCATCCAACGGGATCTCCGCCACCTGTTTGCGATCGCGCAAAATAATCACCCGATCCGCGTAGCCCACCAGTTCTTCCAGCTCGGACGAAATGACCAGCAGCGCGAGGCCATCGGCGCACAGCGTTTCGATCAAACGAATGATCTCCGCATGCGCACCCACGTCGATCCCACGCGTGGGCTCATCGAGGATCAGGAATTGCGGGCGCGTCAGCAGCCAACGTGAGAGCAACACTTTTTGCTGGTTGCCGCCGGACAGAAACTCAATCGGTTGCTCGGCACTTGGCGTGCGGATGCCCAATTGGCGAATAAAACGCTCGGCAATTTCATTTTGTTCACGGCGAGGGATCGGCCGCAGCCAGCCGCGCTGCGCCTGTAGCGCCAGAATGATGTTTTCCCGCACCGTTGCCGCCGCGATGATGCCGTCGGTTTTACGGTCTTCCGGGCAAAAACCGATGCCCAAAGACGACGCCTGATACGGGGAGCGCAACGTCTGCGGTTTGCCTTTGATTTCCGCCGTGCCGCTGTCGGACGGTTTGATGCCGAAAATGACTTCTGCGGTTTCGGTGCGCCCGGAACCTAACAGCCCCGCCAGGCCGACAATTTCGCCTGGCCGTACCTGCAAATCGAACGGTTCGATGACGCCTTTTTTACCGTAGCCTTTAAATGCCGCCACCGGTTTGTCGCTCAACAACGTACGGCCCGCGCGCTGTAGCGCGTTGTTATCCAGCTCGCGGCCTAACATCATTTTGACCAGTTCAATCTGCGGCAACGCGTTGGTTTCTTTACAGCCGACGAAACCCCCGTTGCGCAGCACCGTGATACGGTCGCTGACCTGATAAACCTGATCGAGAAAATGGGTGACAAAAATCAGGCTGACACCCTGATCGCGCAATTGGCGCATCAGAGTAAACAACATCTCGACTTCCTGGGTATCGAGACTCGCGGTCGGCTCATCGAGGATCAGCACTTTGGCGGAGAGATCGATAGCACGACAAATCGCCACAATCTGCTGCATCGCCACGGAAAAGCGGTTGAGGGGTTCGCGAACATCAAGAGAAAAACCGTAGGAGGCCATCAGCGCAGTGGCGCGCTTTTCCATCTCTTTGCGTTGCAGTAAGCCAAAACGCCGTGGTTCGCGGCCGATAAACAGGTTATCCGCCACCGACATATTCGGAAGCAGGTTCACTTCCTGATAGACCGTGCCTATGCCTAGCTGCTGCGCGTGGGCGGTATTTTTCGGCGAAATGGTTTCTCCTTCGAGCCAGATGGTGCCGCGATCGGCGTGATAAACACCGGTCAGCGCTTTAATGAGGGTCGATTTTCCGGCACCGTTTTCACCGAGAAGGGCCATGATTTCGCCGCGACGCAGGCTGAAATCCACGTTATCCAGCGCTTTTACGCCGGGGAAAAATTTGCTCAGGCCTTCCGTGCGCAGAATATCCTGGTGCTGTTGAGCGCTCATGATTGCCCTCTCCCTAATCCTCTCTCAAGAAGAGGAAACTCAACCAACGCTTCACCGTTCTGGCCCTCTCCGTTGAGGAAAAAGCCAGGGTGAAGGCGCTGGCGTGACGGATCAATAACCCATGTCTTTTTTCTTATCCAGCTGCGTTTGGGCGCTGTCTTTCAGGTAAAGCTGCGAATGGGTCAGCGTTAACTTCGGCGGCAGGGTGCCATCTTTCTTGAACTTCTCGAGCGCGTCAAACGCCGGGCCTGCCATGTTTGGCGTCAGCTCTACGTTAGCGTTGGCTTCGTCAGCCAGCATCGCTTTATAAATATCCGGCACGCCGTCGATAGAGCCGGTCAGGATATCTTTGCCCGGTTTCAGACCGGCTTCTTTGATGGCCTGGATGGCACCGATCGCCATGTCGTCGTTATGGGCGTAAACCATACAGATGTTTTTGCCGTTGTTCTCCGCTTTGATGAAGCTTTCCATGACCTCTTTACCTTTGCTGCGGGTAAAGTCGCCGGACTGGGAACGGATGATTTTGATGTTTGGCGCTTTGGCTATCGCATCAGCAAAACCTTTCTTACGATCGATTGCCACGCTCGCACCCACGGTGCCTTGCAGTTCAACCACGTTACAGGGTTTGCCCGCTTCGGTTTTCACCAGCCAGTCGCCAATCAGCTGGCCTTCCAGCACGTTGTTAGCGGTCACGGTGGTCATGTACAGCGATTTGTCTTTCACATCAATGGAACGGTCGAGCAGGAATACCGGGATTTTTGCCTGTTTCGCTTCTTTCAGCACCGGCTCCCAGCCCGTGGCAACCACCGGCGCGATGAAAATCGCATCCACGCCCTGGGCGATAAATGAACGTACAGCCTTAATTTGGTTTTCCTGTTTCTGCTGACCATCAGCGATTTTCAGGGTGATGCCGCGTTTTTCAGCCTCACTTTTGGCCACGCTGGTTTCAGCAGCACGCCAGCCGGATTCCGATCCGACCTGTGAAAATCCTACGGTTAAAGGAGCAGCCATCGCCATAGACGACATGGCTGCGGAAACAGTAGAGACAAGAAGTAAGCGCTTCCACATAAGGGTATCCTCTTCGGGTTATTGTTGGTTTACCCGTCATACTTCGCGCCGCAGAAGCGTGGGCTGCAACTCGAACTATCCAGGGTATAAAAGCCTTATCTGCCGAAAAAACTATAGACAATGGGAAATGAAACGTGATGCGTTACATCACACTTCCAAAAAGAGAAAGGGGGATTTGTAAGCGGTTCCACAACCTTATTCATGAAGTGACTGGCTTTATGGATTTTTCACCTGGTTAAAGGCTCTGAAAAACGCCCTGTGGGCCGTCCGTCGCAGAAAAGAAGCAAAGACATTTAAGTTGAGTTGGCTATAATACCGGGCACTTGGTTGCCATACATTTTAAAGGAATCAGACATGAGCTTACTCAACGTCCCGGCGGGCAAAGAGCTGCCTGAAGACATCTACGTTGTTATCGAAATTCCAGCCAACGCAGACCCAATCAAATACGAAATCGACAAAGACACCGGTGCGCTGTTTGTAGACCGTTTCATGTCTACCGCGATGTTCTACCCGTGCAACTACGGTTACATCAACCACACCCTGTCTCTGGACGGTGACCCGGTTGACGTACTGGTCCCAACGCCATACCCGCTGCAACCGGGTTCGGTTATCCGCTGCCGTCCCGTTGGCGTGCTGAAAATGACCGACGAAGCCGGTGAAGACGCGAAACTGGTTGCCGTGCCGCACACCAAACTGAGCAAAGAGTACGATCACATCAAAGATGTGAACGACCTGCCAGAACTGCTGAAAGCGCAGATCTCCCACTTCTTCGAGCATTACAAAGATCTGGAAAAAGGCAAATGGGTTAAAGTGGAAGGCTGGGACAACGCTGAAGCTGCGAAAGCAGAAATCATCGCCTCCTTCGAACGCGCTAAGAAGTAATTCTTACCGCCGTGAAAGCACCGCCTACGGGCGGTGTTTTTGTTTGTGCGCGACACTGCCTGTTAGCAGCGCTCGCAAAAAATAACGCTACCCGAAGGTAGCGTTATTTATTCAGAACTTATCTTTATCCAGCCAATTGCCGGTTTCTATTCGGGTAAATCCATCCACCGGACGCTGGTAGACGTACATCCACGCGCTACCGTACGGTGTCTGAATTAAATGACGTGCGTACTCACCGCCTTTGGTGCGCAGCGCGTCAAGCTCGGCCAGCGTCGATGCGTCGATGCGATACACTTCACCCACTACAGTACCAACGCCCGGCACCGCGCCTGGATAGTGCCCCAGGCTGTAGAGTTGATAGTTATCGACGTTATGATCGCCCAGCCACTGAGCGTTGGTCATCCAGTGACTGTTGCCTTGTTTACGCCGCAAACTGCCGTATACAAATATTCGCATTGCTAGAACTCAAACTGATAGAGCAGATCAAGTGCCTGGTCAATGCCAGACACCGCTTCCAGATATAGCTTGGGCATCAGGCGGTAGCGTAACGTGAGTGTTGCTAAAGAGTCAAAAATTCCCACGCCATATTTTACCTGCAGGCCCGGAGCGATATAACCGCTCACGACCACCTGCGAGGAATCGCCCACCCCTGCGGTATCCAGGGCCAGATTGCTTACGCCAAACGTCTCGCCGATTTTACCCACAATCTGACCACTTTGTGCAACCCCCAGACCCACTAATGCGGAGGTCATGGCGGCACCGTCACCCTGTTCGCTGTCGAGACCCTGACCACGCAACAGATAAGAAAGCGCTTCCTGCTGCGACATCGCCGGGTCAGAGAAGATTTCCGCTTTCGGTTGATCGGCAAGCCCGGTCACGCGAACCCCGGCAACCACGTTATCTTCCGTCGCATCCGGGTTACGAATGGCTTCGATATTGAGCATCGGCTGGTCCGGCGGGCCGGAGAACAGCAGGATCCCTTTGCGTACGATCAGATCCTGTCCGTAGGCGTGGAAGCGGCCATCAGGAATATTGATCTGTCCGTTGAGGCCAAGACCGTGTTTGTCCTGCGCCACTTTCAGGTCGCCGGTCAAACGCGCTTTCAAGCCGAACGCATCCAGACGAACGTTGTTACCCACGTGAATGGTCAGATTACTGTTGATCGGAATTCCTGCAGTTTGTGGGTCCACAGGTTTAAGATCTTTATCGAGCATCACTTCATCACTGGACACGCCCACGGCGCTTTCCGGCACATCGTGAACCACGATACGCGCCCACGGTACATCGACGTTGCCATCCAGCGTAAACAGGCTCGGCGTGGCGGTGAAGACCACGTCAGGCGACACATCAAGCCGCACCATCGGCGGCACGGTGATGCGTACCCGGCTGCCTTTTGCTGCCACCTGCGCACGCCAGTTGTCGATTTGCGTCCAGTCGGCATTGCCGCTCAGGCTAATCTGCCCTTGCTGTGTGGCAATCACACCATCGAGCGTGGATCGCGTGCCGTTGAAGTTCATCGCCACCCGGCTTGGCTGCATATCAAACGGCATAAAGTTACCGTCGATATCCAACCCGCTAAGCTGCAACTGGCCGAACAACTGCGGGCTCTGGAGATTGCCGCCGAGGCGAAGGTTTGCGTTCAGGTTGCCCGTTGCTTTTTCACCGCGAGAGAAAATCGGGTTAATCATCGCCAGCGAGAAATTGCGAATATTGACGTTGCCGCCGAGATTACGCCGCCCTTGCGGGTCAGTGATATCAACCTGCCCATCAAACTGGCCGTTGTTGGTCAGACGGATAGTCCAGCCCAATTGCGCACGGTTGTTATGCAGGTCAGCCGTCAGATTGAGCGTATCAAACCCAATCGGCAGCGCCCCGTCGTTCACCGTCTGTGTGACTTTCACGTTGCGCCCGGACAGGCTCACTTTGCCCTGCGGCAGCCCTTCTTTGGTGGTATCCCAACTGACGTCAGCATTGCCAGTGAACACGCCACTGGCCTGTGTCGCTTCCGGCATGAACGGTTTGAGCATCGCCAAATCAAAGCGATTGAGATTCACCACCGCGCGCCCGGTTGCGCCTGCATCAATGGTTTGCGGCACACACAGTTCCGCGTTCGGGTTGGTCCAGCAATGAGGGCCGACGCTAATCTTCTGCTCTTTATTACGGTAATCAAGCGCAATCGCACGGGAGAGCGACCACGGGCCGACCGGCGTCTGGAAACGCGTGTTGCTCAGCGAGCCTTTCCAGCGCTCTTCTTTGCGGTCAAAACTGCCCGCTAAATCGAGCTGCCCGGAAACCGGTTCGCCCTGAATACGCAGTTCCAGCTTGTGCTGTTTCTCATCGCCTTTGGCGGAAAGCAGAACCTGACTGATATTCACACCCGGTTGCGCAATGCCGTTCACGCGCACATCGAGATTGCCGCCAATCTGATCGGTCGATTTGACGTCACCTTTGATGCTCGCCTGCGCCACGGAGATTTCCTGCCAGCGCAGATTGCGGGCGGTAATATCTGCCAGCAACTGTGGTGCATCAACCGAGCCGCGCACTTTCAGCAACCCTTTCGCTGTACCGCCCAGACCCGGCAGCGCGTTATCCAGCCCCGGTGCGTCGATAGTGGCGTCGAGGTTCAACTCTTTCGCGCCAAGCTCGCCCTTCACGTCGGCGCTGTTGCGCCCCAGTTCCAGATGCAGCCCGGGTATTTTCCATTGCAGATAACTGTTGCCGGAAAGTTTGCCTTCTACATTGACCTTATTCTGCTTCACGTTGCCGGTCAGTTTGAGCTCCGGCACGTCCATCTGCCAACTGCCGCCGTACAGGCTGCCGCTGGTTTTGATAAGACCGTTGAGCTTCGCAGGCCAGTCAGGCATTTCTTTGGCGGTGTTGATACCGTTAAGCGTCAATTCTCCGCGCCAGCTGATCGCTTGCTGCCAGTCGAGCAGTGCTTTCAGTTCGGTTTTCCCTTCCAGCGCGGCGATAGTCAGTTTGTCGAGATTCACCTGCTGTTCGTTGCCTTTGGCATCCAGTGTGATGGTCGCAGGCGGTACGCCTTGCCCTTTCACCGCGGTACGGAACGATAACGTGTAGTCGGTCATTTTGCCGCTGAGTTTGAGCTTAACGTCATCGGCCTGGAACTGTTTTTCACCGGTGAATGGCCAGGAAAGCTGTTTGCTGAGCACTTCCAGATTCAACGGCAGCCCGGCCTCGGCGAGTTGCGCCTGCGCACGAATGCCGACATCCACTGGGCCTGAAAGATTGATCCCGACGTCAAGCTGCTTGCGCACCTCTCCGCCTATCTTCATTTTGATCTTCTCACCCTTCACCGGATCGATATTCAGGGTGCTGTTGAGGGTCAAATCAACCGGCCAGTTGTCCTGCAATTTCGCCGTACCGGTCGCGTTGACCGTGCCCTGGCTGGAATCCACATCCAGCGCATCAAGTTTCATGTTGCCGTCGATACTGCTGACTTTCAGCAGCAGTTTATACACCGTCAGATCGGTGTCACCGGTCAGGCGCAATTGTTCACCGCTGAATTCTTCAATATTGAGATTCAGCGGCAGATGCACGTCGGTCATGGCAGGCAGGATTGGCTGCGAGAAGAGGTCTTTCATCGTCTCGCCAAGCGGTTTTTCTTCCGGTTTCGGTTTGTTGATTTTTGGCTCAATCACCTGTTCCTGCGCCACTTTCGCAACTTTAGGCAGGGCAATCAGCAACCCTTTCAGCGACGTCGGTGTGAGCGTCAGGTTTTTCTCCTGCCAGTGCAGGCCAGAAGTGAAATCCATCACCGACACCGTGGTGTCGTCGATTTTAATATTGACGTTATTCAGTGCCACCCGGCTCAGCGTAAGGGGATACGGCGTGGAGAGGTTCAGCGGCCCGCTGTCCTCTTCTTGCACCGGCGCTGACGGCGGCATTTTCTTGCTGTCGATGATGACATTCACGTTCGCCAGCGACAGGTCGTTCACGCACAAACTGCTGTTCCACAGGCAGGCCGTGTCCACCGCCAGATGGAATTGCCCGGCATCAACGGCCACGCCCGGCTGTGCATAACGCAGATTTTTGACCGTTAAATCTTTCCAGCCGCCCACAACCTGGCCGATGGACAGACCCGGCACCCAGCGGTCGGCCGCTTTAAACACCAGATGTAATCCGGTGGTCGTCCCCACCAGGAACGCCACCGTGCCCAGCAGAATAATGATAAACGCCAGTACGCCGAGGCTAATCTTCTTCCATAAACTCATAATTCAGGCCCCAGACCGATGTAGAACTGTAAACCGTGCTCCTCTTTATCACCCACAGGTGCGGCGATATCGAGTTTGACTGGGCCGACAGGTGACTGCCAGCGCACGCCTACGCCCGCACCGGTTTTGAAATCACTGTCACGGAAATCATTCACCGCTTCGCCACTGTCGATAAACATCGCGCCCCACCATTTTCCCGTCACGTTGTACTGATATTCCAGTGAGCCAGTGACCAGGCGCGAGGCCCCGGTGAGTTTGCCTTTGTCATCTTTTGGCGAGATGGACTGGTATTTGTACCCGCGAATACTGCGATCGCCCCCGGCGAAGAAACGCAGATCCGGCGGCACTTTGTCGAAGTCACCGGTTTCAATCCAGCCGATATTGCCGCGCGCGACAAAACGATGGCGATCGTAAAGGGTGCGGATCCAGGTGTTTTGCGCCTGAGCGACAACGAAATCGACGTCCGATCCCCATGAGGTATTGGAGACATCTACGGAATACCGCTGTGAATCGCCCCAGGTCGGCATCAGACCGCCGCGCGAACGGGTACGGCTGATCATCACGCCCGGATACAGCAGCATGGTGGTGTTGGTGACGTCTGCCTGGGTAAAGTGGTCAAGGCTCCAGCGCAGGTTTATGGCGCGCTGCCAACCGCTGGAGAGATCCCAATAACGTGAGACGCCAAGGGTGGTCGAATCGGATTCGGTATCGTTCAGGTTGGTACGTTTAAAGCCGCCCTGCAACAGGTAATATTGCTCCAGCGGGTTCTTCAGCAACGGAACTTTGTAAGAGAAATCAAGCTGCTGTTCCGGCGCTGACAGACTGAGATCGGTGGTCAGGCTGTGGCCGTAGGAGTTCATCCACGGCTTGTTCCACGAGGCTTTCACGCGTGGGCCTACATCGGTGGAATAGCCGGCACCGGTTTCGATGGTATTTTGGGTACGCGGAGAAACGACGCCGTTCAGCGGCAGCACTTTGGTTTTTCGCGCTTTATCAAATTCGGGTGCCACGATGACCGAGTTAAACCAACCCGTCGCGGAAAGCCGGCGGTTAAGTTCGGCTAAATCATCAGAAGTGTAGTAATCCCCTTCTTTGAACGGGATCAGGTTTTGCAGATAGCGATCCTGGATTTGTGAGCCCTGGAACGTCACCGCGCCGAAGCGATAGCGTTCGCCGCTGTCATAGTCGATATCCCAGAAGGCCTGATGCCTGTCCAGCGATACACCCAGCTGGCTCTTTTTGAACTCGCTGTCGAAATAACCCTTACGGAGCGATACGCCGGTGAGGTCTTTTTTGAAGCCGTCATAATCAGCGTGATCGAGCACTGTGCCGATCGCCGGGCGCTTTTTCAGCAAATCCAGATAGTCGCGGTCATTGCGCGCACCGCCGCGTAAAATCACGTCGGTACCGCCAATTTTTACCGGCACACCGGGTTTTACGTGTGCCATTAATACCTGACGGCCCTTGGCTGGCGCAGGTTTCAGTTCGAAATCAATTTGTGGCTCGTAGTAACCGAGCGCTTTAAGTCCCGCACGTATCGCGTCATCCACGCGCGCACGGAAGCGGCGATCCGGTGTCACCTCGTCGCTCTCGATGGTCGACAGCTGCGCACGCACGTTTTTCAGCAGCTCTCCCGACAGTCCATCTACTTGTAAACGTATGTTTGCCGCACTGGCAACACCACTGGCCAAAAGCAGGCTGACCAAACATAACTGGCGAAATTGTGGCACGTTATCTCCCAAATATCCTTGTTTCCACCCCGTCAGGAAACACAATGGCCGATCCTCGGCTTAACAAAATTTCAACACTAGAGGTTGAAAAAAAGGCAACTACCTCAATATTTCTTATGTTTAGATCTAAATGTATTCACCGCACTCATTGTGTTCAAAGAGAGGCGCTGTGGCAACCTTAACCCCAATTTCCTTTATCCGGAGGCCAAACCGTGAGTTTATTCGATAAAAAACACGTTGTAGCTCAGTCGGATGCGCTGCCCGGTCGCAATACGCCGATGCCTGTCGCTACCCTGCACGCCGTAAATGACCATTCGATGACCCATATTCCTCAAGGCATGGAAGTTGCTCTGTTTGCAATGGGTTGCTTCTGGGGCGTTGAACGCCTGTTCTGGCAACTGCCCGGCGTCTATAGTACCGCAGCTGGCTACACCGGAGGCTATACGCCTAATCCGACTTATCGCGAAGTGTGCTCCGGTGAAACCGGTCATGCAGAAGCCGTTCGCGTCGTCTATGACCCTGCGGTTATCAGCTACGCGCAGCTGTTACAGGTGTTCTGGGAAAACCACGATCCGGCTCAGGGCATGCGCCAGGGCAACGATCAGGGCACTCAGTACCGCTCTGCTCTTTACCCGCTCACCCCAGAGCAGGACAACGCGGCGCACGAAAGTCTGGCACTTTTTCAGGCGGCAATGCGTGAAGCCAACGACCAGCGCACCATCACCACCGAAATCGCCACCGCGAAACCGTTCTACTACGCGGAAGACGACCACCAGCAGTACCTGCACAAAAATCCATACGGCTATTGCGGTATCGGCGGCATTGGCGTCTGTTTACCGCCGCAGCTTGCCTGACAGCTAGCTCTCCATCGCAACGCGGGCCGCATGCCGCGTTGCGTTACTCACCGTTCCCGCATCCTGCAATTTCCCCTGCAACAACACATTCAACACCGAAGCGCCCTGCCGATTCAGGCGGTTTTGCAATAAATGCACGGCTTCGACGCCTAACTCCCGACAGGGTACGATTACGCTGGTAATGGCGTTCGCCATTTCATTATTAAGCCGCCAGTGGAAATCGGTGGTGATGAGTGAGATATCTTCCGGCACGCGCAGTCCGTGACGTTCCAGCACCCGCTGGACGCCAAGCGTCATCGTTGTGCTTCCAGGGAAAATCACCTGTGGCCATTGTTCACGTGGCGTTCCCTCCAGCCATCGCGTCAGCGCCTGTTCCGATTCTTCCGCCGTAAACCCCTCGGTGATAATCACATCTTTCTGCGCATTGAACGGCACATGGTAGCGGCGATAGGCCTCTTTGATGCCGTCCAGCCTGGTGTACAGCGTTTCGCGGCGCAGGGTGGTCATCGACAATACCCGGCGATGCCCTTGTTCAAAGAGATAGCGCATCGCGTTAAAACCGATCGCGCGGTGATCGGGTGATACCGCATCCAGCACGCGTTCTTTATCGTTAGTATTAATTAACACGCAGGGTTTATCGAGCGTTTGCGCCAGTTTAAACACGGTGGAATCGTCGGTACCGATAATAATGATCGCATTGATATTCTTATTGTTAGCTTTATCCAGAAAGACTTTAATATCCGCGTCCTGTTCTTCCAGTCCGCAAAAAGTCAGATACACATCGTGAGGCTCAATCGCATCAGCGATACCCCGCGTCACTTCCTGATAGAAAATATCCCCACGCGCGGTAAAGGTTCTGGCGGGTGCGAAAACGGCAATGCCATTGATCAGCAAACGCCCACTGGCAAGTTCGTCCAGCACGCCCAATTTTCGGGCGCAGCGCAAAATCGCCTCTCGCGCTTTTTCACTGGTGTACGACTTCCCGCTCAACACCCGCGAAACGGTGCTGACGGAATAGCCCGTCGTCGTCGCAATCAGGTCCATTTTAAGCTTGCCGGACATTGTGTGACCTCGCTCGCAATGAATATCTGCAAATTTTTGCAGATACAGTGAACTGATTTTAAAACAGAATTTTTCGTTGCACGGCAAATTGCTCATTAGCCTGCGAGCATTCTCACAAAATCCTTTTGTCTCTGCCCATCGCCTTTCCTATTTTCACTTTATTCGTCATTAGCTCTGAATAAGGTGTGACATGAAAAGCGTAAGATTCGGCATTATTGGTGTGGGTAATATCGGCACGGTTCACGCACGCTATTTACTGGCGGGCACGGTGAAAGACGCACGGCTCACCGCCGTTTGCGATATTGACGAGCAAAAGCACGACGCCATCCGCCAGATTGTGGGTGATAAAGTCGAAATCTTCAGTAGCGCCCGCGACCTGCTGCAAAGTGGGCTTATCGACGCGGTGATTGTTGCCACGCCGCATTACGCTCACCCCGAGCTGTCGATGCTGGCGATGCGCAGCGGCATTCATACGCTTTGTGAAAAACCGGCGGGCGTCTATACCGCGCAGGTTCAGGAGATGAACGCCTGCGCGCGTGAGTGCGACGTGGTGTTCGGCATCATGTACAACCAGCGCCCTAACCCGCTGTATCAGAAGGTCAAAGATCTGATCGACAGCGGCGAACTCGGCGAAATCCGCCGCTCCAACTGGATAATCACCAACTGGTATCGCTCGCAGAGTTACTACAACTCCGGCGGCTGGCGCGCCACCTGGAAAGGTGAAGGCGGCGGCGTACTGCTCAATCAGGACCCACATCAGCTCGATCTCTGGCAGTGGCTGGTTGGGATGCCTGTGCGGCTGCGGGCGTTCTGCCAGTTCGGCAAACACCGCCAGATTGAGGTGGAAGACGACGTCACCGCGTATGCCGAATACGCCAACGGTGCGACCGGCGTGTTCATTACTACCGTGGCGGAAACGCCGGGCACTAATCGACTGGAAATCGCCGGTTCGCGCGGCAAAATTGTTGTCGAAGAGGGCCGCCTGCGCTTCTGGCGCTTGCGTGAATCCGAAGACGCGTTCAACGCACGCTGGCAAAACGGCTTCGGCGAGCCGGAATGCTGGGAAGTCACTATCCCGGTCGCCGCCGAATGCAGTGAACATCACGTCATTACCGCCAATTTCTGCGCCGCCGTTTTGCGCGGTGAACCACTCATTGCCCCGGGTCTTGAAGGCATTCACGGCCTGACCCTTTCCAACGCCATGCACCTTTCCACCTGGACCGACGGCTGGGTTGATGTGCCGTTTGATGAACAGCGCTTCAAACAGTTGCTCGACGAACGCATCGCCACCTCGGTGGATAAACAGGTCGAGAGCCGCACTCTTGACGCTTCTGGCACCTGGTAAACAGGAGAGATCATGTTACGCATTGCACTGGTAGGAACAGGGAATATTTCGCATACCCACATTCAGGGATATCTGGAGATGGGTCAGCGCTGTCAGATTGTGGCGCTGGTCGATATCTACCCGGAAAAAGCGCAGGAGAAAAAAGCGCGTTACGGACTGCATGACGCACGTATCTACAGCAGCCACCAGCAGATGCTGGAGAGTGAGCCAGATGTCGATATCGTTGACGTCTGCACGCCGCCGTACGTTCACGCACAAATCAGCATCGACGCGCTGCACGCCGGGAAACACGTGCTGTGTGAAAAACCGATGGCGGCGTCATTGGAAGAGTGCGACGCGATGATCGCCGCACAGCAGGCCAGCGGTAAAACGCTGTCCGTCATTGCCCAAAACCGCTTTACCGACGCCTTCTGGCGACTGAAAGCGGCGGTCGATTCCGGGCTTGCCGGGAAAATCTGTCACGCGCAGGTGGATTCCTTCTGGTGGCGCGGGCACTGCTATTACGATTTGTGGTGGCGCGGCACGTGGGAAAAAGAAGGCGGCGGCTGCACGCTGAATCACGCCGTACACCACATCGACGCCATTCAGTGGATGCTTGGTTTCCCGAGCGAAGTGGTCGCGATGATGAGCAACGTTGCCCATGACAACGCCGAAGTGGAAGATCTCAGCGCCGCCATTTTCAAATACCCTTCTGGTGCGTTAACGCAGTTGACCGCGTCCGTGGTGCATCACGGCGAAGATCAGAAGATGGTGATTCAGGGCGAAAAAGCCCGAATTTCAGCACCGTGGGAGGTGTTCGCCAGCCAGTCAGCCGATAACGGCTTCCCGCAGGCGACCAACGACACTGCGCTGGAAGACCAGTTGCAAACGTTGTTTACCAACACGCCAAAACTGCGCTGGACGCTGCACACCGGGCAAATTGATAACGTTCTCAGCGCGATAGAACAGCAAAAGCCGCCGCTGGTTGACGGTGTACAGGGCAAACGGTCGCTGGAGATTATCACCGCTATTTATAAATCGGCGATCACCCGCACGGTGGTTTCTCTGCCCATCGCGCCGGAAGACGATTTTTATCACACCGGCGGCCTCGCCGCTCGCGCCCCGCACTTTCATGAAAAATCCGCCTCTGTCGCCAACTTCAGCGAAGTGGGTGCCATTCCGCTCGGCAAAAATTTCGATATAGGAGCCACGCAATGAACAAAAACGATGGAATGAATTACGCCCCGACCGGCAAACCGCAGCCGGTAGTGAACCCTGGAGAATTTGTGTTTGCCGCCGCCGCGCTCGATCACGGGCACATTTACGGCATGTGCAACGGGCTGTTGGAAGCGGGCGCAGAACTGAAATGGGTGTGGGATCCAGACCCGGCGAAAGTCGATAAATTCGTGCAAACCTATCCGCAGGTGCAAGTGGCTACGTCACTGGACACCTTACTCAACGATCCGCAGGTGAAACTTATCGCCGGGGCAGGTGTGCCGTCGGAACGCTGCCCGCTGGGGCTGAAAGTGATGGCGGCAGGCAAAGATTATTTCGTCGATAAAGCGCCGTTGACCACGCTTGAACAGTTGGAAGACGCTAAAGCGATGGTGGCCAAAACCGGGCGTAAATACGCGGTCTATTACAGCGAACGTCTGCATGTCGAAAGTGCCGTTTTCGCCGGACAACTGGTGAAGCAGGGCGCGATTGGCAAGGTTATCCAGACGCTTGGCACCGGGCCGCACCGCGAAGGCGAAGGCCGTCCGGCGTGGTTTTACGAGCGGCGTTATTTCGGCGGCATTCTCTGCGATATCGGCAGCCATCAGATTGAGCAGTTCCTGTTTTACACCGGCAACGAAGAGGCACACATCGTCGCCAGCCAGGTGCGCAATGTGAATCACCCGCAATATCCGCAGTTTGAAGATTTCGGTGACGCGATGCTTGCCGGGGCCAACGGCGCGACAGGCTATTTCCGCTGCGACTGGTTTACACCGGAAGGTTTGCCGACCTGGGGCGACGGGCGTTTAACGCTGCTCGGCACCGAAGGCTATATCGAAATTCGCAAATACATCGACCTGACGCGCGGCGAGCAGGACGTGGTGTATCTGGTGAACAAAGACGGTGAACACCGTTACCCGGTGGCAGGCAAAGTGGGCTTCCCCTATTTCGGCGAGCTGATTAAGGATTGCCTCAACCGTACTGAAAACGCCATGAGTCAGGCACATGCCTTTAAAGCCGCCGAACTGTGTGTAAAGGCGCAAATGCTGGCGAACGCGGGCCGCTAAGGAGGCTGCGATGAACACGTTCAATGCCGCCATTATCGGCTGTGGCGCTATTCACCGCTGCCACGTCGACGCGCTGCGCCAGATACCCGGCGTGGTGCTGCGCGCAGTAGTCGATACCGACAAAGACAAAGGCCTGGCGCTGTCGGCAGAATATGGCTGCCATTTTTATCAGGATTACCACGAGATGCTCTGTGATGAGGCCATCGACGTGGTGCATATCTGCACGCCGCACTATCTGCATAAACCGATGATCCTGGCCGCGCTGGCGGCAGGAAAACAGGTGTTCAGCGAAAAACCGGTGGGGATGAGTCTCGCAGAAGTCGCGGAAATTCGTGAAGCCGAAAAGCAGGCCGATGGACACTTAGGCGTGTGCTATCAAAACCGCCTCAATCCGACCAGTCTCGCACTGTGTCAGCTTCTTGATGAAAACACGCTCGGCAAACTGCTCAGTATTAATGCCTTTCTCACCTGGTCACGCACGCCGCCCTACTACGCCGACAGCCCGTGGCGCGGGCATTACGCCACTGAGGGCGGCAGTTTACTTATCAATCAGGCGATCCACACGCTCGATTTGCTGCAATGGTTTGGCGGCGGCGTTTCACGGCTAAAAGGCGTGGTGGATTGCGCGAGGCTTAGCAATACCATCGACACCGAAGACACCGCCATGGCAACGCTTGAATTTACCGGCGGCGCGCGCGGGCTGTTCTTCGCCAGCAACAATCACACCCGTGACGCGCCGTTGCAGCTGGAAATCCACTGCGAACAGGGCGAGTTACAGCTGCGTGACAATACGCTGTGGCGCGTGAGCGAGGGCAAACGGGTGATGATCGCCAGTGATGAAATTCCCTACAGCCACAGTAAAAGCTATTGGGGAGTCGGCCACCTTCAGGCCATTCGCCAGTTTTATGACGCGATTCGCAGCGGGAAAAGCGAGGGTGTTACCCACCTTCACGAAGCCGCAAAATCGCTGCATCTGGTGGAAGCGATTTATCGTTCGTCACAATTACGACAATGGGTCACGTTGACCCAATAACAATGCGGTTCCGGCTGTAATAAGATGCGGCACATTTCGGTGTGCCATAAAAATACCCTATCAGCATGAGAATAATAATATGGCTAAACCTACTGAACGCAGAGTGGGGTACGGCGTGGCGATTGGCTACGGCGTTACCGATCTTTTTGGCGGGGGTGCTTTTGCCGTCATCGGCACCTGGTTACTCTTTTTTTATACCACCTACTGTGGCCTGTCGGTGTTGGAGGCAGGGTCTATTTTCGCGATTGCGCGCGTCATTGACGCGGTCCTGAGCCCGGTGATGGGTTATGTGACGGATAATTTTGGCAATACCTGGCTTGGCCGTAAATTTGGCCGTCGTCGTTTCTTCCTGTTGCTCAGTGCGCCGCTGATGTTCCTGTATGCGCTGGTCTGGGTGACCGACATGAGCTACTGGTATTACCTCGGGACGTACCTTTCCATCGAGTTACTTTCTGCGATGGTGTTAGTGCCGTGGGAAACGCTGGCCGCCGAAATGACCAACCGCTTTAGCGAGCGCACCCGTCTTTCCGGCGTGCGCATGATGTGCTCTCAGTTTGGCGGTTTTCTGGCGGTGTCAGTGCCAGGCATCATTATGCAGTTCACCGGCAAAGACAATTCGCTAACCTACACGCTCACCGGCAGTATTTTTGCGCTGATCTTTTGTATCGCGGTGTTTACCACCTGGGCTTGTACCTGGGAAGCCAAAGACGTGCGTGAGGAATATGAATTCAAGCCTGTAAATAACCGCAAATCGGGATTAGTTAATCATCTAAAATATCTGGTTGTCGATCTCTTATCCTCATTTAAAATAAGGGCATTTCGTCAGCACATTATTATTTATATCTGCTCATTTACCGCGATGGACGTATTTGGGTCCGTATTCACTTATTACGTGGTGTATGCGCTGGGCCGCGATGCAGGTGCGGTTTCGGGGTTGCTGACCATTGCTGCCTTTGTTTCCGTGCCGGGTACGTTTGGTTTTATGATGTTGATGAATAAACTCAACATTACCCCTTCCGCCGCGCTGCGGCTGTCATACGGCTGTATCTTCGCGGTACTGGCGTTTCTGTTTGTGGTGTATATCAACGATATTGCGGTGCCAACGCTGCTGTTCTCTGCCGTCTTTGTTGTGCTCGGCGCAGCGCGTGCGGGGTTGTATTACATTCCCTGGAACATCTATAGCTTCATTCCCGATATTGATGAGATGGTCACCCGGCAGCGGCGCGAGGGCATTTTTGCCGGCGTGATGGTACTCACCCGCAAAAGTACGGTCGCACTGGCGATTATGCTGATTGGTATTGTTCTGCAAGAAAGTGGCTTCGTGAAAGGCGGCGGTAGTCAGCCTGTCAGCGCATTGCACGCCATCATCGGCCTGATGATTTTTGCCACCGCGGCGCTGTTGGCGATCAGTTTCTGGATGACCTATAAATTCAAACTCAACCAGACGACACACAGGACGCTGATTAAGGAAATCGCTCGCCGTAAATTGGGTGGCGCCGCCAGCGATTGTGATGAAAACACCCGCCAGGTGATTAAAGATCTGACCGGACTACCTTACGATCGGGTGTGGGATGCCGACCCTGCCAAAACCAAAAATAGCGCAGCACTGGCGCCTGGAAGTTAAGCCTCTGGCGATTTTACAGTCCCTTACGCTATACTATGCCTCGATGTTGCCGGTCCACAGCCTTCGGACCGGTTTTTTTAAGTGTCATTCCACATTCTATAAACCACTCAACCATCCTTCCGAGGTTCTGACCTGAACGGTTAGAAAAACTATGTTAAACAGTATATTAATCATACTTTGCCTCATCGGCGTCAGTGCGTTTTTCTCGATTTCCGAGATTTCGCTTGCAGCTTCCCGCAAAATCAAACTGAAGCTGCTCGCCGATGAGGGCAACATTAATGCACAACGTGTTCTTAAAATGCAGGAAAACCCCGGTATGTTCTTTACCGTGGTGCAAATCGGTCTTAATGCCGTTGCTATTTTAGGCGGTATTGTTGGTGATGCAGCCTTCTCTCCTGCCTTCAATAACATCCTTATCCACTACGTTTCTGCCGAGCTCGCTGACCAGATTAGCTTCATTCTGTCCTTCGTGCTGGTGACCAGTCTGTTCATCCTGATAGCTGATCTTACCCCGAAACGCATCGGTATGATTTCGCCCGAAGCCGTGGCTTTGCGGATCATCAACCCGATGCGCTTCTGTTTGTCCGTGTTCCGCCCGCTGGTGTGGTTATTCAACGGCATGGCAAATATGATTTTCCGCCTGTTCAAGCTGCCAATGGTGCGTAACGACGACATCACCTCCGACGATATTTATGCGGTGTTTGAAGCCGGTGCGCTGGCAGGCGTGCTGCGTAAACAGGAGCACGAGCTGATTGAAAACGTGTTCGAACTCGAATCGCGTACCGTGCCGTCTTCCATGACTTCACGCGAAAACGTTATCTGGTTCGATCTCACCGAAGACGAACAGAGCCTGAAGAACAAAGTCGCGCAACATCCGCACTCTAAGTTCCTGGTGTGTAAAGACGATATCGACCACATCATCGGCTACGTTGACTCAAAAGATTTGCTGAACCGCGTGCTGGCAAACCAAAGCCTGGCGCTGGCCAGTGGCGTGCAACTGCGTAATGCGCTGATTGTGCCGGATACCCTGACGCTTTCCGAAGCACTTGAAAGCTTCAAAGCGGCGGGTGAAGACTTCGCAGTTATCATGAACGAATACGCGCTGGTGGTGGGTATCATCACCCTCAACGACGTGATGACCACGCTGATGGGCGACCTGGTCGGCCAAGGTCAGGAAGAGCAGATTGTCGCGCGTGATGAGAACTCATGGCTGGTCGATGGCGGTACGCCAATCGATGACGTCATGCGTGTGCTGGATATCGACGAATTCCCGCAGTCGGGCAATTACGAAACCATCGGCGGCTTTATGATGTTTATGCTGCGTAAAATCCCGAAACGCACCGACTTCGTGAAGTTCTCTGGCTATAAGTTTGAAGTGGTGGATATTGATAACTACCGCATCGATCAGTTGCTGGTCACGCGCATCGACAGCAAGCCAACGGTGCTGGCACCAAAACTGCCGGATACACAGGAGCAAGGCGCGGCGTAAGCCTCGCCCCAGAAACACTAACGGCTCCCAGTGGGAGTAATGCCAGTCAGTTAAGCAACTGGCTGGCATTTTCGTTCCGCTTTTCTGTATTTATACGGTCGTTCTTTTACCATTCTCGGGAAGGCTCTTTCTCTTCTTGTTGGCAGTTTTACCATCTGCGCCATGCTTTCCATATCCCGCATCAGTTCCGGGATACGCCCGGCGAAGCACCCTGTAACGTCATCAGCATCCGCATTACCAGACTGCACGACTCTTAGAAGCTCAGTTGATTCGGTCAGTAACCTTTCAGACTTACTGCCATCTTTATCATCTGATACCGCACCAGATTATAAGCCAGCAACACGCCCCATAGCTCCTGCTCCACAAGCTCCGGCTTTTTACTTCTGACCGTGAGTCTGCTCAGTTGCATCGTCTGTTTTATTTCCCTGTAACCCAGCTCGATTTCCCTCCGGTGACTGTAAATATCAACCATTTCGCCGCCCGGATAGCGCATCGCATCCGTCATCGATGTCAGCAGATGACTGACTTTCCCTTTTCGGGTAAACGTCAGCAACCGGGCCGTCATTTCATCTCCCAGCTCCGGCCACTTTTTTCGCGCCTGCGGACTGGTTTTCAGCTTCACCAGATAGTCGCCTTTACCCAGCTTTCTGACCTCTTCGTACTGCGCGCCCTTTTTCAGCGGGATCATCCAGTGGCGCTGCACCCCCACCTGATGCCAGGCATTCAGCAGCCCCAGCGAGTAGTAGCCTTTATCCAGTAGCGTCAGTGTGTTATCACCCGTCTGCTCTATCAGTTGTTCTGCCAGCGTGTATTCACTCTCCTTCATCGTCCCGAAGGCGGCTGCCGTCAGCAGATGGCTGGTCAGCTCCATCTGGCAGACCATTTTTACCTGTGGATAAAGCCCTGGCTGCCCGGCATACGTCTGACGCGGGAAGGCGGCATCATTTTTCGCGGTATCCGGTGTACGCCAGACCACACCGTCCACCGCCAGTAATGTCAGACCACACCAGCCAGGATGTGTGACGGAGCCATGCCAGCGTTGTGCCGTCTGCGTAAAAACGCGACGAACAGCGTCACTGCCCAGACGCTGTCGGGCCTGGATAACGGTACTCGGGGCGACGAAGGGGCGATTGCCCGGCAGCATGATATCCAGCCGGTTGACTATTTGGTGAAGAGGCTCTTTACGTTCTAGTGCCATGCCGACAATGCACCAGACCATCATTTCCAGCGGCAGGCGACGTTTGCGCAGGGTGACGGTGCCGGATTCGGCAAGACAACGGAGATGAGTTCGGGGTCGAGATAATCCCCTAAAGATGTCAGAGGGTTACGCAGAGAGTCGTATCGGGAGCCTGTCCAATGTGCATAAAAAAATCCGGAAACGAGGGAGCATTTCCGGATTCTTACACAGCCACTGGATCGATCAACCGATCCTTAACTGATCGGCATTACTCCCAGTGGGAGCCGTTTTTTTTACTTTTTACTGCATAGCACGTGGTTGGTTACGCCATCTCGGTTTGCAGACGCGTAACCTGACGGTTGATTTCGGACATCACCGAAAGATGCTGTTTGTCCTTCACTTTCGGGATAAGGATTTTGCCCTTATCAAACTCGAAAGCGCCCACGTCCTTGATGTATAACCGTCCACGGAACAGGATCTTCACGTACTTCGCCACTTGAAGTGGGTTGTACCGTTGGAAAATTTTCATTGTTATCTCCTGCTGAGTCTTACGCCTTTGCGACGCCACAATCGGGTCCGCGTTCCAGGGCGCAAAATTAATGCTCTAAAACTATAGTCCATATCGACCGGGACACCCAGTCTGTAGAAGTTTATTTACCGTTTGATGACAGTAATTAAGAATATTCTATTCAGGTATACGATAAAGGCAGTATAAACCTTCATTTTCCCACGGTTATGTGCGTTCACCCGCAAACTGGCATCATGATTGCGGGAAAACAGCATCATTCGCACTTATGATTAATGCTGAGAACCAAGTGGTCGGATCACCTGCATAAAATAAGGAAACACCATGACCCTACGTAAGCTGATGGCGATTTCATGCCTGTTAATGCCGCTGATGGCCTCTGCACACAATTTCGAAAACGGTCATCGGGTGCCCGCCGTGGGCATCGCCGACCGTGGCGAACTCATTCTCAGTAATGATGAGTTTAGCTATAAAAACTGGAATAGCTCGCAGCTGCCTGGCAAAGTGAGAGTTGTACAACATATTGCCGGTCGTACATCTGCTAAAGAGAAAAACGCGACGCTGATTGAGGCCATCAAAGCCGCCAAATTCCCGCATGATAAATACCAGACCACCACCATCGTGAACACCGACGACGCGATTCCTGGCTCCGGGATGTTCGTGCGCAGCAGTATTGAGAGCAATAAAAAACTCTACCCTTGGTCACAGTTTATTGTCGACAGCGACGGTCGTGCACGCAGTGCCTGGCAACTGGAAGAAGAAAGCTCCGCGATTGTGGTGCTGGATAAAGAAGGACGCGTGGAATGGGCGAAAGACGGCGCGCTGACGCAGGAAGACGTGCAGCAGGTTATTGCCCTGCTGCATAAATTGCTCGGTCAGTAGAGCGAGACACGGAAACCGGGGTTGAGGAACGATTCACGCGGCGTGTAATCCAGGGTTTTACCCTGCCAGTCGTGAACGTGCGCCCCGGCCGCCATCGCCACCGCGTGGCCTGCGGCGGTATCCCAGACGTTGGTTGGCCCAAAGCGCGGATACAGCTGCGCCTGCCCTTCCGCCACCAGGCAGAACTTAAGCGACGAACCAATCGACGTGGTCTGGTGTTCCCCTAATTGCTGGAGATACTCCTGCAATTCGCTGTCGGCATGTGAGCGGCTGATCACCACCAGCGGTGGACGCGCATCGCGCACCTGAATCTGGTTACGCACGCCGCACTCTTCTTTCCACGCTTTGCCTTCGTGCGCGCTGTACATCACTTTCATCACTGGCGCGTACACCACGCCGAGCACGGGTTTCCCGTTTTCAATCAACGCGATATTGACCGTAAACTCGCCGTTGCGCTTGATGAATTCTTTCGTACCGTCGAGCGGGTCTACCAGCCAGTAACGCTGCCAGTGCTGACGCACGTCCCAGCCTGGCGGATCTTCTTCCGACAGCACCGGGATCTCCGGCGTCAGGGCATTCAGGCCGCTGACAATCACGCGATGGGCCGCAATATCCGCTGCCGTCACCGGGGAATCGTCCGCTTTGCTGACCACGTCCATCGGCAGCGCCCCGTCATAGACCTGCATAATCGCATCACCTGCTTTCCGTGCAAGCTGACATACTTGTTCCAGCATTTTCCACCTCGTGTTGAATAGAGTGGTGTTAACTCTTTGTTTTATTTATATCCCATCGCGGTCGATTGCGCTATCTGTGAAGCGTTGCCCGTTTCCTCGCACGTTTATCTGGCAAGCTTCACACTTCTGTAAGCAACAGGATGTATACCCTTTTTTCTTTTGTGCCCCCGATCAATGAAAGGACCCCTCTGATGATTAAGTTTAGCGCAACGCTCCTTGCCACGCTGATTGCCGCCAGCGTTCAGGCCGCGACGGTGGATTTGCGGATCATGGAAACCACCGACCTGCACAGCAATATGATGGATTTTGACTACTACAAAGATGCCGCTACGGAAAAATTCGGTCTGGTGCGTACCGCCAGTTTGATTAATGCCGCCCGCGATGAAGTCAAAAACAGCGTGCTGGTCGACAACGGCGATGTGATTCAGGGGAGTCCGCTCGGCGATTATATGGCGGCAAAAGGCCTGAAAGCGGGCGATGTGCATCCGGTTTACAAGGCGATGAACACGCTGGATTACGCGGTGGGCAACCTCGGTAACCACGAATTTAACTACGGACTGGAGTATTTGCATAAAGCCCTTAACGGCGCGAAATTTCCGTACGTTAACGCCAATATCATCGACGTTAAGACCAATAAGCCGCTGTTTACGCCTTATCTGATTAAAGAAACACAGGTCGTTGATAAAGACGGTAAACCGCAGACGCTGAAAATCGGTTATATCGGTTTTGTGCCGCCGCAGATAATGACCTGGGATAAAGCGAATCTCAGCGGCAAAGTGACGGTGAACGACATCACCGAAACCGCACGCAAATATGTGCCTGAAATGCGTGAGAACGGCGCCGATGTCGTAGTCGTTATCGCCCACTCGGGTCTGTCTGCCGATCCGTATCAGGCGATGGCGGAAAACTCGGTGTATTACCTCAGCCAGGTGCCGGGCGTGGATGCAGTCATGTTTGGTCACGCCCACGCGGTGTTCCCGTCGAAAGATTTCGCCAGCATTAAAGGGGCCGATATTGATAAAGGCCTGCTGAACGGCGTGCCCGCAGTGATGCCCGGCATGTGGGGCGATCATCTTGGCGTGGTGGATTTAGTGCTGAACAATGACAGCGGCAAATGGCAGGTTTCGCAGGCGAAAGCCGAAGCGCGGCCCATTTATGACACCGCCACGAAAAAGTCCCTCGCCGCCGAAGACCCGAACCTTGTGAAGGTGTTAAAGGCCGATCACGATGCCACTCGCGCATTCGTCAGCAAACCAATCGGTAAATCGTCCGACAATATGTACAGCTATTTATCGCTGGTGCAGGACGATCCTACCGTTCAGGTGGTGAATATGGCGCAGAAAGCCTACGTAGAGCACTTTATTCAGGGCGACCCGGATTTAGCCAAACTGCCGGTGCTTTCCGCCGCCGCACCGTTTAAAGCCGGTGGACGTAAAAACGATCCGGCGAGTTTTGTGGAAGTGGAAAAAGGTCAGCTGACCTTCCGCAACGCCGCCGATTTGTATCTCTACCCGAACACGCTAGTGGTGATGAAAGTCAGTGGCAAAGAGGTGAAAGAGTGGCTAGAGTGCTCTGCCGGGCAGTTTAATCAGATTGACGTTAACAGCAGCCAACCACAGTCGCTGATTAACTGGAATGATTTCCGCACCTACAACTTCGATGTGATTGACGGCGTGAAGTACCAAATCGACGTCAGCCAACCGGCGCGCTATGACGGCGAATGCCAGAGCGTGAACCCGAAAGCGGAACGTATCAAAAATCTGACCTTTAGCGGAAAACCGATTGACCCGAACGCGACGTTCCTGGTTGCCACCAATAACTACCGCGCTTACGGCGGCAAGTTTGCAGGCACTGGCGACAACCATATCGCCTTTGCGTCGCCAGATGAAAACCGTTCAGTGGTGGCGGCGTGGATAAGTGCCGAGTCGAAGAAAAATGGCGAAATTCACCCGGCGGCAGACAACAACTGGCGCTTAGCACCGATCCATTCGACCACGCCGCTGGATATTCGCTTTGAAACCTCACCGTCAGAAAAAGCGGCGGCGTTTATCAAAGACAACGCGCAATACCCGATGAAACAAGTCGGCACCGATGAGATTGGTTTTGCGGTATATCATGTTGATTTGAGTGAATAAAATTGTGCTGGGTGGCGCTTCGCTTACCCGGTCTACCCATGCCATTCGTGAAGAATTTTGTAGGCCCGGCGAGCGTAGTGCCGCCGGCCTACCCATGCCATTCATGAAGGATCTTGTAGGCCCGGCAAGCGTAGTGCCGCCGGGCAATTCTGCCAGGTAAATCACGCCGCGCGTTCATCCCAGTTAGCCATCACCTGTGGCAAATTCAGCTCAATCCAGTCGGCCAGCGCATCCACTTTCTCACTCATCTGCACGCCGAGCGTGCCTCAGGCTGTATTCCACATGCGGCGGTACTGTAAGTATCCCTGCAAAACGGCCCATTCACTTTCAGTGATCTTCCGACATACTGAATCTGTATTGTGAGGAGATCACCTTGCGAAAATCCCGATTCACTGAGCACCAGATCATTGCCATTGTGAGGTCCGTCGAAACCTGAAAAACGGTGCTGTCGGTAACGGCTACATAAACTTCAGCTACTCAGCCCACGCAATAACTGACTACATCGTTGGGTATTACAGTGCGCTCAGGCTGCACGAATATAACGATGGGTTGTCACCAAACGCGAATCAAAAAATAGACACTCGAGAAGCTCTAACGCGGTGGGGCAGTCCATAAATGACGCTGAGGTGTCTGTTAAACTCGTGGCGATTCAGGCATATGGCGGCAGGCATCTGCTTATTTTGCACAGGCGGAGTTCGGCCGCCTGTGCAAAAAATAATGCCACTTATCTAACCTTGCCATTACCAGCGTCCCTCAGCCTTACAACGTCTAATGTCAAATCAAGACGTAACTAATACACCTACGCTAAGGTAGCTTTTACCTGCTGCAAAAAATTTAACAATATCGGGTTCTTAGCTTGTGTTTTATGAATATAAGCATAGATCCACGAATTACCCTCAGGGATAAAATCAGCCACGACATATTTTATATCAATAAGTTCGCTGATTTCTTTTATCAAGTTCTTTGGTGCAATGGCAACGGAATCACTGGCCGCCACTAGCATTGCTATATTCATGATAGAACTGCATTTCATTATAACTTTATCTTTCCGCATCTCAATGATGTTATGTAACTCACCAACCTCATTGATATAGCCGTCAATTGTAGTGGTCAACAAAAATTGGCCACGACTTTAGAGTTTTTCCAGAACAATCGCTCTGATTCATTCGGCGTCAAACCACCGTTATATTGATGAGGTCTGAGCTGGCTGTAATATCCCGTTATGTAATTCATTATCGCTATG